>NC_009937.1:687500-2050000 GCF_000010525.1 Azorhizobium caulinodans ORS 571
AATGGCGGCGGCTGATCCGCGCCGCGTTCGAGGCGGCGATCGACGAGAACGGCCGCAAGACCGGGACGCTGTCCATGGCGTTCGCCAAGCCGCTCGGCGACATCGTCTCCCTGCGCGGCGCGGTGTGCGGCGTGATCTGGGAAGGGCGCCCCCAGATCCTCATCCTGCTGACCGACACGAGCCGGGTGCGCAATGCCGAGTTGCAACTGATGCAGGCGGCCAAGCTCGCGACCCTGGGCGAGATGGCCACCGCCATCGCCCATGAGCTCAACCAGCCGCTCGCGGTGATCAAGATGGCGGTCGCCAATGCCCGCCGGCTGGTGCTGAGCGAAGCGGATCCGGAGGCCATCACCAGCAAGCTCGATCGCATCGGTGCGCAGGTGGACCGGGCGAAACGCATCACCGATCAGGTGCGGCGCTATGCCCGCATGCCCGGCGATCAGACCGCCTCCTTCGTATTGCGGCAGGCGGTTGAGCTGGCGGCGGGCTTCGTGGCCGAGCAATATCGCGCCGCGGGCATCCGCATGGTGCTCGATCTCGAGGTCTCCCCGGAGCTTCTGGTGAGTGGCGACCAGACCATGTTCGAGCAGGTGATCGTGAACCTGCTGATCAATTCGCGCGATGCCTACGACAGCCAGCGGCAGGATACGCACCAGCCACAGGTGGTGGTGCGTGCGGTGGTGCGGGGCGGCGAGGTGGTGATCGAGGTGACGGACGATGCGGGCGGCATCCGGAATGATATTCTGGGCAACATCTTCGATCCCTTCTGCACCACAAAATCGGCGGAAAAGGGCACTGGTCTCGGTCTCTCCATGGCGCGCAATGTGGTGCGTGACATGAACGGGACCATTGCTGCCGAGAACGTGGAGGGCGGAGCGCGCTTCACCATCGTTCTGCCGGCGGCCCGCACGCAAGCCCAGGATGTTGCCTGATGCCGGGTTATTCGATTCTGATCTGTGACGACGAACAGGAGCTGGCCGAGGAACTGGGGGAGTTTTTCAGCTCATTGGGGTGGAACGTGCGTGTGTGCCTGACGGCGCCCGCGGCCCGCGCCGCGCTGCATGACGGCTTCGTGCCCAACTGCCTCCTCACCGACCTGCGCATCGCCGATCACGATGGAGCCGAGCTTGTGTCGCACGTCCGCGGGCTTCCAAAGGAATTGCAGCCGAAGGTTGTTGCGATTATTACTGGCCATGTGGTGAGCGAGACCGAAGCGGCGGACTTCAAAGCGGATTTTCTGTTTGTGAAGCCGGTTGATCCGGTGGTCGTGATGGAGGGAATTGAGCGTCTCCTTGCCGGCTGAGCTCCGGGGAGGGCGCCAACAGGGGATAGAATGCCGCGCGCCCAGGCCGTGCTCGTTCTCGATGATGAACCGGAATTACGGGAAGATCTGGCTGAGCTTCTCGTGGGTGCCGGTTTTTCGGCCGAAGGGCGGGGCGATGCCCGGAGCCTGACCGACGCCGAGTTCGGGGCCTTCGACGTGGTGATCCTCGACCTCGCCATGCCGGGAACGGACGGGCTCAGTGTCCTCGGCCGCCTCGCCCATGTGCCGCAGGCCCCCCGCATCATTTTCATTTCCGGACATGGCGAGGATGTGCTCCAGACGGCGGCCGCCGTGGCGCGCCGGGAGCACCTCCAGGTCGCGGGTGTTCTGCGCAAGCCCTTCACGGCCGAGGATGTGCTGCGGCTGCTCGGTCAATCCTGGGTGCCGCTCGATTCCGGCGCGAGCATCGCCTGGTCCGACGCCGACATCCGCTCGGCGCTCGCCGAAGCCATTGATGAACGCGCACTCTCCGTGGCGTTCCAGCCCAAGGTGACCGCCAAGGGGCTGATTTTCGCCGGGGCGGAAGCGCTGCTGACCGGAGACCTGCCGCGGCTCGGATATGTCTCCCCCGAAATCATCGTGCGGGCCGCCACCCGCGAGCCGGAACTGATCGGGGCGATGAGCCTCGAGGTGCTGCGGTGTTCTGCCGCGGCGTGCCGGGCCTGGATCGATGCGGGCTGGGATGTGCCGGTGAGCGTTAATCTGCCTTTCGAGGTGCTGTGCCTGCCGGACATTTCGGAACGGCTGCTGTCGCCGATCCACGAAGAGGGCCTCATGCCCCGGCATGTCATCTTCGAACTCACCGAAGATGCAATTTATGATTCCTCAAGTGACGTACTGGCAATCTTGGCGCGGTTGCGCCTCGCGGGATTCGGCCTGTCGCTGGATGACGTGGGGCGCCGGCAGAGCGGCTTGCTCCAGCTGGCCAATCTGCCGATCACGGAAGTGAAGATCGATCTCCAACTGCTCGCTCAGGCACGAACCTGGAGCAAATCCCGCAGCGTGTTTGTGTCGGTGGCCGAACTCGGTCATCGTCTCGGATTGACGGTCGTGGCGGAGGGCGTTGAAACGCGTGATGACCTTGTGCTCGTCCGCAGCCTTCCCGTGGATTATGTTCAAGGCTATCTCGTGTCGAGAAAACAACATTTGCCGGATCTCCTTGCCATGCTGGCAGCCAGTTCATCCCGCGGGGCGCCCTTCGCTCCGGATCACGTGGTTCCGATATCATGAGCACCGAAAACTCCGTTCCGCGCGTTCTGCTGGTTGACGATGATCCGGATGTCCTCGCCGAACTCAGCGAGGGGCTTGATGCGCTGGGCCTGCCCTCGCTGACGGCTGAAACGGCTGTTGAGGCGCTCGACATCGTGCAGCGCCATGACGATCTCCAGGTGATCGTCACGGATCTGCAGATGCCACGCATCGACGGCATCGAACTCCTGCAGAAGCTGGCGGTCCGCCGGCGGACGAAGCCCATGGCGGCGATCGTCATCACCGGCCATGCCTCGCTCGACCGGGCGGTCGGGGCCCTGCGCCTGCACGCGGTGGACTTCCTTCAGAAGCCGCTGTCGGCCGAAGAGGTGGCGCACGCCATCCATCGGGCGTTCTCGCTGGTGGAAGACGAGACGGCGGCGGCGAACGGCAATCCCACCACTCTGGTGCAGCCCACCGCGCGGCCGAACTATCTTAAGGCGCTCGTGGCCGCACGGGCGGATCGCGATGCGATCTTCCAGGCGGGGCTGTTCTCTGATCCGGCCTGGGACATGCTGCTGGATCTGGCGGTTGCGGAAGCCACGAACCGTCCCATCTCGGTGACGAGCCTGTGCATCGCGTCCGGCGTGCCGACGACGACGGCCCTGCGCCGCATCGATGATCTGAAGGATGCCGGGCTTCTCGACCGCATTCCCGATCCCGGCGATCGGCGGCGCATCCTCGTCAAGCTCACCGCCATGGGACGCGAGCGCATGGAAGCGTTCGTCCAGAAGCAGGCGGGCCGTCTTGGCCTGAAGCTCGACTGAAATCTGAAACTTCGCGCGCCGGATCTCCGGCGTGCCCTCATCCCGTGCGTCTGGCTTCGGGAGATGCATCGCCCCGGCCCTTAGGCGGGACGGCATCGGGTTTATGGTTCACATGCGTCGCGGAACAGGCATGCGAACGTTGTCTTTCGTCCTCTTGCACCGTCACGAACCGCCGCGAGGGCGGCGCCCCGGCAGGAGATGCAGGCCTGCCGGGGGAACGCTCTTCCTGATCAGCCGATGAACTGGTAGCCGATGTAGCGCTTGGCGTCGATCACGTCCTCGCCGAGCTTCATGCGCAGCTTCTTGCGCAGCTTGCTCATGTGGCCTTCGATCACGCTCTCGTCCACGTCATCGTTGAAGATGCCGTAGATGGTGTTGAAGATCTGGGTCTTGGTGACGCGGCGGCGGCTGTTCTTGACCAGATACTCAAGAATATGACGCTCACGGCGGGGCAGGGGCAGCGGAACACCGTCCACTTCCGGGTCGCGGCCATCGAAGAACACGCGCAGGCGGCCGTTGGTGGCCGGGCCGGCGGCCGAGTTCACCCGGCGCCACACCGCGTCCGAGCGGGCAACGATCTCGCGGACATGGACGGGCTTGCGGACCACGTCGTCGATGCCGGCGGTGAAGAGTTCCAGCGTCTGCTGCAGCGAGCGCACGTCCTCAAGGGCGATGATCGGCGCGCGGCTGTGGGTGCGGATCATTTCCGGGAAGGCCGGGCGGTTGTCGAACTCGCCAAGGAGGAAGCCCTGCACGGCACCGATGTCCTGGTCGGACGCCGTATTTAGCCATTCCTTGAATTCGTTGCACCCGAGGCCGAGGGACGAGAAGCCCTCGCGCGAAAAGCTGGAAACGTAACCGTCCGTGACAGTGGCTCGTTGATCAACGACGACGTACATGGCTGCATCCCCCGTACAGTCGCGCCTGGCGGCGCGGTGCGATTCAGAAACGAGGCATCGGCTGATTGCGGGTTCCGAGGCTTCGTTGAGAAACGGTTACCGGCCGGGGGGTGAACGGGCAATCTCAATAGATTCACGAATGGACGCAGAATCGATCCAGTTTGGGCTCAGTTGCGCTGCGGCGGATGTGCTTTTCGCTTTGCGTGTTGCAAATCCTTTAAATTTCGAGCGAATTTCGAGCGAAATACCACTCCAGGATTTGTCCGCCTTGTCACCTCCCGTTTAGATTGACGCCGATTTGGGCCAATTATGGGAGGAAACGAGGCAAAAACGCCCTGTGTAAAAAGCGTCCTGCAAGCTTCATCCGATCAGGAACGTAATCGGTTGCAGAGAGTTCCCGCGTTGCAGAATCGGAAGTTGTAGCGCGCTCGTCATTTCTGTCGAAATGTTCATTAATATCTATGAACGGACGTTCAGGCTTCTCGTTAATCTGAAAATTCGTTCAGGTTCGCGCGGCGCCCCGTACAACGGACGTTGAGGCCTCATGTGTCGTCCACGAGCCTGCCCTGGCCTGCGGACAGATGGGACCATCCTGTGCGGTCCAGAAAACCGGGACGCCCGGCAGCGCAGGGATAAGGATTCCGAAGGGGGCTGAACGGATCTGAAGGAGGGGCGACGCTGGCGCGGCTCTGACGGGCAGCGCGGGCACGCGATCCATGCCCCGTTCCTCTACCGTTCAGGATGTCGGCCGGCGCTTAGAAAGCGCTCGGGCCGGATGCGGAGCATCCGGCCCGAATATTCGCCCTGCCGATACCTGCCCGGACACATGCCGTGGGCCGGGCGGGGCCATTCCCGGGAAGGGCTTTCGCCCTTCGATGTGCAGACCGCAGAGGCGAAGGGGCTGTCGCCCGATCAGGCCTCGAACACGGTGTCGATCTTGCCCTTCAGCGTCTGCGCATTGAACGGCTTCACGATATAGTTGCTCACGCCGGCCTTCTTGGCGGCGATCACGTTTTCGGATTTGGCTTCCGCCGTCACCATGATGAAGGGGATGTCGCTGAGATCGGCGTCATCACGCACGCGCTTCAGCAGCTCGTAACCCGTCATCGGCTCCATGTTCCAGTCGGAAATCACGAGGCCGTACTTGCGCTCTTTCAGCTTGGCGAGCGCCTCGGTCCCGTCGGACGCCTCGTCAACGTCCTCGAAGCCGATCTGCTTCAAGAGGTTACGAATAATCCGAACCATCGTCTTATAATCATCGACGACGAGAACCGGCATTGTCAGGTCAACCGCCATGGCACACTCCGTTAGCGGGAAGCAAGGTCGATACTACCGAGAGGTGACTCATCGGCTGGGCAGTTTCCGTTTTAGCCAATAACACCTTGCCCCAAGCTTGCAACGCTAGATGGGGGGGACTATCCGACATCGGTTGCGATGAACTATAGAAGTACACCATCATTCGTCGACTGCCCAGTAAGGAGGTTCGGATGTCGGTTAGCCGACGGCCGTTTCGCATCGAGGCTTCGGACCGCATGACCAGCATTGTGGAACCCGCTGGCAGCGGCCCTATTGCAAATGGCCTCGACGGTCAACTCGATAGGATTCTCAATGAACTCGAGGCGGTTCGCACCGAGATCTCGAAGTTCAAGGAGCGTGATCCGTCGGTGGATCGCGAGCGTGACCGGAACGCCTTGTGGGCCGGTATCGAGACGATCCAGGACGCCATTCGCAGCACCAAGCGCGAGATCGCGACCCTCCATTCCGAGGGCACCCGCGGCGAGAACCTGTTCACCGCCACGGACGAGCTCGACCATGTCGTGCAGGATACGGAAGACGCCACCGAGGTGATCCTCTCGGCGGCCGAAACCATCGACAATTCCATCGCCACGCTGGCTGCGCGCCTTTCGGGCGAGGATCTGACGATGGCCGAGGAGATGCAGGCGCAGATCGTCCGCATTTTCGAGGCGTGCAACTTCCAGGACATCACCGGCCAGCGCATCCGAAAGGTCGTGAAGCTGATGGTCTTCATCGAAGAGCGCGTCACCCGTATGACGGACATCTGGGGCGGTGCCGACATGGTGGCCCAGAATTCCGGCATCGCCCAGCGCGAGGGGGACGAGAAGCTTCTCAATGGTCCGGCGCTCGCGACCGACGAGAATGTGGTGTCGCAGGACGACATCGACTCCCTCTTCGCCTGACGCGACCCGCATCGATCCGAAAGGCCGGCCTTGTGCCGGCCTTTCTTTTTGGGGCTGATCCTTGATCGGCAACACCCGTTCCGAGGCTGGCCGCGCGCCGGCCTTTTTGTTGCGCGGAGCCCGGACGCATCGCCGGAAAAGAAAAAGCCGCCCCGAGAGGCGGCTTGCTGGCTTGATGGATGCCTCGGCGTGTCAGTCCGGCTGCTGGACCTGAGCCTGCTGGGGCGAGGGGGGTGGGGCGTCGCAGAAGGCCTTGGCCGAGGGCGTCCAGGCGCCGACGCCGACCGCCACCAGATTCTTCATCACGCGGCACACATAGCGGTGCTGGGCCACATTGTTGTTCGGGCCGGCATTATAGCGTGCGGCCGCCATGGTCCAGCTGCCGTGGCGCTGCTTCAGCTCGCTCAGGAAGCGGGCGGCCTGCTCGACATTCTCGCGCGGATCGAACATCGCCTCGAGCGATTTGAATTCGGCCCGGTGCCAGTAGAAATTCGCCTGCATGCAGCCGATGTCGATCAGCTTCACGCCGCGGTCGTTGGCTTCCTTGAAGCGGGCCAGGGCCTCGGTCAGCGTCTTGGGCTGATAGTCCTTGCCCTCGATATAGAGGGTGAAGGGGTGCATCTTGCCGTTGACGCCGGTCTCCGTAAGGCCGACCGCATAGAGGATCGGCAGCGGGATTTTGTACTTGGCCGCCGCCCGCACCAGTTCCTTCTCGCAGGCGTCCGGCTGCACCGTCTGGGGCGGGCCGGCCTGCGCGGGACTAAACGCGGAAATCGAAGCCAGCGTCAGCAGAACGGCTACGGTTGCGCGCTTCATCATCCCTGCCTCCTTTCTGGCTGTCGTCGTTGCCGGAGCCGCGGTTATCCTGGTCGAGGCCATCACGGGAATCCCGCGCCTCGGGCTGCGTCTGGGCGCCGTCGCCCTCGAAGGGACGGCCGGCATCGCGGCCGGTGATCTGGCTCGTGCCCCCGTCGATACCGACGATGGAGATCGTATCGGCGGAAATCCCGGACGCCTTGAGCAGGTCGGTGAGGGCGTCGCGATCACGCTCCAGCATCCGGGCGGTTTCCGGATTGCTGGCGCGCAACTGGATCTCCAGCGTACCGCCGCTGAGCCGCATGCGCACGTTCACCGTGCCGAGTTCGTCCGGCTTGAGCTGGATCTGCAGGATGCGGACCGGCCCGGCGAGAACCTGCGCAGTGGAAGAATCCGCGCTGGCGATGCCGGCGCCCTGGTCCATGGAGGTGGCTTCGGCCGCGATGGCTGCACCGATCTGCTGGAGGGCCGGCAGGTTGGGCGTGGCGATGGCATTGGTCGGAGCGATGCCGGCGGTTCCGGTCAGCGGCGCGGTCTCTGCCGTGCCGTGGGCGGCTTCGCTGACATTTGAGGTCTGGCCCTGCTTCACGTCCGATCGCGCGGCCTCAGCCGTGGTTTCGGTCAGGCGCTGGGTGTCGGGCTGGTTCCGGTCGTCCTTGCCGGAATTGCCGCTGCGGCTGTCCTGCCGGGTGCCGGTGCGGGCAGCATCGGCGACGGTCGCCTGCGTGGAGCCGGTGGTGGTCGCGTCCTCTCCCGCATCCGCAATGACGGTCTTGCCGGAGAGGGGAGCGGCCCCGGGCGTGTCCTGCACCGCCAGGCGCTCGGGGCGCAGGCCGCGCAGGCCGGCCGCAGCGCGGGTTTCGGGCTTGGCGACGGTCGTGTCGGTGCCGAGGGGCGCCGCCGCGGCGGAAGTTGCCGCCGCATCCGTCGGTGCGCTACCGCCATTCATGGCCAGCGTGCGGATGGGGGCGAAATGGGTTTCCCGCGAGAGCACCGAGACGCTCAGCGTCCGGCCCTGTCCGGTGCCGCCGTCCTGGTCTCCGGTGTTCGGCGCGACGACGGCCGTGGGGGCGGCATCCCGCCCGTCCGTCTGGCCGTCCTCGGTGGTGCGCGGAACCATATCGGTCAGCTGCGCCAGTCCCTGAAGGACCACGGCCGCCGGATCGGACAGAGCAGGCGTCGCGGACGCGTTCGCATCCGTTGCACCTTGTGTATCGTCCGCCTCGCTGATGAGGAGGGGCTGATCGGCGTTGGCGCTGCGGATCTCGTCGTCCGAGAGCACGGCAGGCTTTGTGGCGGGGCTGAGGCCGTTGATGCCGTCCTGGCTGCCGAACAGCAGGCGGTTGAGGCCGTCATTGGCCAGCCGGCGGCCGCGCGCGGCCCGCTCCATCTCCGTCTGTGACTTGCCCTTGCCCTGGTCGTCCTTGGGCGTCGCGACGTCGCTCGACGAGGCATCCGCGCCGTCCTGACCCGGTGTCGCACCGTCGAACATTGCAAGAAGGGTCGAGGCTTGTGCGGTCGTCGCGCCGTCCGGAGTTGAGCTGATGGATGCGTTGGAAAAGGCGGTCTCCGCGCTGCGCTTGCTCGCCGCAGTGGCGAGCGCGTCCGCGAGCGAAAATGCCTTGTCCGGCTTTGCGTTCTGGTCGGCGGCCTTGCCGTTGCGCCCGGCCTGCTCTTCGCCGGCCTTGTCGGACTTGGCGCCGGACAGGCTCTCGCCGCCGTCCCTGGACGCGCGGCCTAGATCGCGGAACACGTCCGCGAACCCGTTTCCGCCCTCGTCACCGCCCATCTCCTGGACCTTGCCGGCGCTCACGTCGGACGTGACGGCCGAGGGCAGGGCACGGGAGATGTTCAATGCGCTCATAAAGGCGACTCCTTCAGCATTGCGTCGACCTTATCGAGCGTGCCTTGCGCGCGGCTGACGAGTGCACCAGCCGGCGAACCTTCGTCGAAGAGCGAGGGCTGCTTGGCTTCCGGGGCGGGCGCCGCAGCCGGCTGTCCAGCCTGCGCCGTCTGCGCGGCGGGTGCCTGCGGCGCCGGGCGCGCGGCCTGTCCCGCGGGCGGGGGAGGCGGGGGAACGGCACCGGGTGCGGCCGGTGGCGGGCCGCCGGCCGGAGGCTGGCCCGGGGCAACGCCGCGCGACTGGGCCGCGGCCTGCACCTGCGCCGCGATCTGGGCCTGCGCGCTCGTGGCATCGCTGCGCTGGGCGGTCGCCGGCTGGGCCACGGGCACGGTTTCGTTGGCCGTCCACTTGGGCAGCAGGGCCGTGCCGGCGGTGTGGGTCACCTGCATCGGGTCGACCTTCACCTGCGGCTTCACCGCCGCCTGCTTCACCGTCTCGCCGGCCGAGCGAACCAGCTCCGCCGTGGTCAGCGCGGCGTTCAGCAGCATCACGTCGTCCGGCGGGAGCCGGCTGCGGATGATGCTCTTCAGCTCGACAACGGCCGCATCCACTTCCTTGCTGGAAGCCGCGTTGACGGCGGCCTTGTAGACGCGGGCGCGCTCGGCGTCGGTCGACACGGGGTCGGCATCCACAAGCACGCGCTCGGAGGCGAGCGAGGCCGCCGTGAACTTGCCCTGGTTGAGCGCGCCGCGCGCCACCATGAGATAGATGTCGACGCGGCTGTCGCGATCGAGCGGCTGCAGCAGCGATACGAGGCGCTGGAACTGGTCGCGGTCGTTCACGAACGCCATGCGGGTCAGAGCGGCAGCGAAGCGCTGGCGGAAGTTGCCCGCATAGACCGAGTGCCGGAAGCGGTAGAGATACTGCTTCGAGAGATGCTCGAACTTGTTCAGTTCGCCGAGCTGGGCGGCGACGAGAATCTCGCGGCGCAGAGCTGCTTCCTCGACCAGCGTACCGGGCATGACGAGGCGGGCGATATCGAGCTGCGCCATGGCCTTGCGCGGGTCCTTGCCGACCGTGACGGCGGCCTGGACCATGGCGATCTGGCCGCCCAGCGCGTCGGGCAGCTGCAGCGGGTTGATGTTCGCCAGATAGCGCTCGGCGTCCTCCGGGCGGCCTTCGACGTACGCGAGCGCGCCCTGGAGCAGGCGCTCGTCGATGGCCGGCGCGGGCTTCAGCGACAGCAGATTGCGCAGCTCCTTCGGCGAGCCACCGCTGAGGAAGAAGACGACCGCCGCGCGGGCATTGCGCGGGTCCTGCCAGACCTTGGGATCGGCCTTGTGGAAGGCGTCCTCGATCTCGGCGATGAGCGCCCGCTGGGCCTGGAGCGCCGCGGTGTCGCCGGTGGCGATCCGGTCCTGAAGGCGCTGCAGACGGCGCACCTGCTCATAGGGCAGGGGGCCGGTGCTGCGCTCGACCGGGATCGCCTGATCGGGCGGCGGCGGCGAATTGCTGGTGTCCGCCGGAGGCTGCGGGATTTCCTTCTGGCCGGCGGCCTGCGCCGGCGTCGGGCCGACCGCCGAGACGATGCCGGCAAGGGCGGACGTCACGGTGGGGATACGCTGGAGCATGGCCTCGGCCACGACGGACGGATCCGGCGGGAGCTGCGGCGGCAGGCCGTCTTCGGTCCGCGGGCGGGCGGCCGGTGCCGCGGCCGCAACGGCGACCGGCGTGATCCGGGGCACAGCGGATTCCGGCGGGGTCTGCGCCAGAACCACGGCCTGAACGGCGTCCTTCACCGGAATGTCGCGGGGGCCGACGACCACCTCGGGCATCGGATCGGCGAGCAGTTCCGGCTCGGGCGCCGCCTTCGGCGCCTGCGCCACCACGGCCGGAGCCGGGGCGGGCGCCTGAGGTGCGGTATGAGCTGCCGTGGGCGCGGCCGCCTTCGCCTTGTCGGCGGCGGCGGTTTTGGCGTTGGTCTTCGGAGCCGGCTTCTGGGGCGCGGCGCCCGCCGTCTTCACTTCGGGCTTGATCGCGACCACGCGCACCGGGCGCGGATCGAGCCCGGCCACCGGCCCATCCTCGGAGCGGGGGCCGGGAACCGGTGCGATGGCCGGAGCGGCCGGAACGATGAAGGTGTCGGCCACGCGCTGCGGAGCGGCGGGGGCGGTCTGGCGGACCGGCGCGGCAGTGGGCGCCGCCACCTGCGTCATCGCGGGCGCGGCGGGTGCCGGATGCGTGACCTGGGCTGTCTTGGGGGCGACCTGAAGCAGGAGAAGGGCGGAGGCCTCTTCGATATGCGGCCGGCGCGGCGGCAGCGGCACGGGCAACTGCGCGAGCGCCGGCTGGGCCTGCGTGGACTGCGGCGCGGGAAGGGCCGCGATCGACTTGCCGGCCGCGTCGGCGGCAGGTACCGCTTCGGCGCTCGCCGGGCGACGCTGGGGCAGCGGGGCGGGCGCTTCGGCGGACGCTCCGCCATCCGTGCCGTCCACAGCCGCATCGCCCGGTGCCTGCGTGTTCGCAGGCTTGGGCGCTAGCAGCTTGAAGAGGTTGAAGTCTTCGGCATGGGCCTGCGGCGCGGCGAGCAGCAGGGCGAGGCCGAGGGCGAGGTGGGAGACGGATCCGAGGCGCATCAGTTGGGCACCCGAAGCAGAATTTCGATGCGGCGGTTTTCGGCGGCGTAGGGTTCCGCCTTGTTCTTCAGATTGCGGTCGGCATAGCCCTCGATCATCGCCACCCGTGGCTCCTGAAGGCCGCCGCGCACCAGCATGTAATAGGTCATGTGGGCACGGGCCGTGGAGAGGCGCCAGTTGTCATAGGTGTCGGAGCGATAGGGGCGGCCATCGGTATAGCCACGGATGACCACCTCGCCGGGACGCTTGCCGAGCGCCTCGCCGATCTTGGCCATGGCGCGCACCAGACGTCCGTCCGGCACGGCCGAGCCGACCGGGAACATGGAATAATTGATGTCGTCCGTGAGGCTGAGGACGATGCCTTCCTTGGTCACGCGCACGTCCACCTTGGGGGCTGCGACGCTGCCGAGATTCGACTGCACGGCGGCGACCGCCTCGGTCTTCAGCTTGTCGGCGTTGGCCTGGTCGATCTTGAAGGTGGCGGCGCCGGCATTGGCATCGCCTTTCGCCTGCTCGCCCTTGGCCTGGTCGCCCTTGGCGGCCGCGCCCTTCGCCTGGGCGCCGTTCGCGGCATCGCCCTTGGCGAGTTCGCCCTGCGCCATGTCGCCCTTGCCGGCCGAGGGCGCGGCCTTTGTGGCGTCGAGCTTGCTCGGATCGGCCTTGGGCGCTGCGGCGGGGGCGCCGTTGCCGCCGACGGCCGTTGCCTGGGCGTTGGCCTGCTGGGCCGACGCCTGCGCCTCGGCCGCGTCCTGCGGCTGCGGAGAAAAGACGTCGCCGTCGGTGGCAAAATCGCCGCCGCCGCGCGCCGACACGGCCGCATCGGGGCGCGATGCGGTGGGGGCGTTGAGGCTCTGCGGGCCAGGCTTCTCGGTCCGCATCTTGCGGGCCTGGTTCATCTGCCAATAGACGGGATCGAAGGGGTCGCGCACGGCGTCGCCGGCAGAATTGCCCGGCTGGCCGGTCTCGCCCACGGCGGCATCCGGCGTGCTCATCTCGGACGGATCGGCCTCGCCCGCGAGCTTGGAGAGCACCGCATAGGGGTCCTGGAAGGCGGCGCGGTCCTGCTTGCCGCGCTGCGTGTCGGAGCCGGGACCGGTGCCGGCGCCGGCGGTTTCCTTCAGCGCGGACTTCTGGTCGCCGTCGGCGGAGGTGCCGTCGGGCTTGATGTCCTCGGGCTCGTTCAGGCCCTTGCGCTCGGTCATGCTCTCGGCGAGGTGAACCGGATTGAAGTAGCTGGCAATGGCCTTGCGGACATCCTTATCCGTGACGTTGATCAGCCACATGATGAGGAAGAACGCCATCATCGCCGTCATGAAGTCGGCGTGCGCCACCTTCCACGCGGAGGAGTGATGCTCGTGCTCCTCGTCCTCGTGGCGCTTGATGATGATCAGTTCGTGGTGTTCGCCCTTGTCCGCCATGATGCGCCTCAGGCCAGAGCTTCGGTCAGGTGCGCGCTCCAGGCCCGCAATTGGGTTTCGATGATGGTGTCGTCCGCCGTCACCCGCACGTCCACCTCATCCTTGACCTCATATTCCATACCGGCCTCGCCGCAGCGCGCCTTGAGCGCGTCGAGCATGTCCTGCGGCCCACTGACGCGGATCACCGGAACGCCGGGCGTCGACAGGAGGCGGCTGACCTCGGCGGTGAGCCGCTCCAGAGCCTGCACCCGCACGCCATCCTGCACGAAGGGCACGAGGATGCGGCCGACGGCGGTGGCGAGGCGCTCCTCCATCTCCGCCATGGCGCCCTTGAGACCCTCGGCCAGCGTGTTGCCGGTCTCGATGATCCACTGCTGGCGCACGAGCTGGAGATGCGCTTCGAAGGCTTCCGCCTCGCGGGCCCGCTCGGCCTCGAATTCCTTCTGCGCTTCGGCCCGCGCTTCCTCGCGCGCGGCCTTCACCGCGGCGGCGAGAATGGCGGCCGGATCGGGCGCAGGCTCCTTCTTGGGCTGGACCGGGGCGGCGGCCTTGGCCGTGAGCGGCACCGGCCCGGCCTTGGTCGCTGCGACGGGCTTCGCCTCGAAGAGCGGCTTGATGTTGCGGCTCGGGACGCCGGGCTTGCGCGCCTCGGCGAGTTCCGCCGGGAGGGGCGCGTCGGTGCCGGAGAAGAGCGGCAGGTGGTGTCTCAGGACCTTCGCGCTCACGCCTTGGCCTCCTGATGCAGCCACTGACGCAGGATCGCAGCGGCCTGCTCCTCGTCATACTCGATCATCTGCTCGAGCCGGCGCTGGGGCGAACGGTTCACCTTGGAGGTGACGTCGCCGATCAGGTTGACCGGGCCCGAGTCGCCGCCGGTGAAGCCGGCCAGCGTGGTGACGCCGTCGAGCGTGTTCGGGTTCTGGGCCGTGGACGGCAGCACCGTATCCGGCGGCAGTTCGGTCGGGGCGGCGAGCATCGCCGCCTCAATGGCTTCCGCCTCGTCGGGCTCGGGCCGGGCCAGGATGGCACGCAGCGCCGGGCGCAGGCCGAACCAGATGAGCAGGATGGCGACGACCAGGATGGTCACGGCATTCACGATGGTGCCGGCCTGACGGAACAGCAGCTCGGACCAGGTGAGCGGCGGGATCGGCTCCATGTTGTTGCCGCCGTCGGCGAAGGGCACGGCCACGACCTTCAGCTTGTCGCCACGCTCCTTGTCGAAGCCGGCCGCCGAGGAGACGAGCTGCTCGATCTCGTAGGTCTGGGTCTCCAGCGGGGTGCCGTCCTTCGTGCCGGTGAGGCGCTCCTTGTTCACGAGCACGGCGATGGACAGGTTCTCGACGCTGTAGGCATCGCGGACCGTCTGGCTCTGGCGCGTGGAGATCTCGAAATTGGTGAGCTCTTCGCGGCGCTGGTTGTTCTCGTTGTTCTCCGTGCCCGTGCCCGGGGTGCCGGGAGGCGGGGGGATGTTCTGCTGCACCGTGGTGTTGGGTTGCTGCGAGCGGTTCTGCGTCTGGCCCTGCTCCTTCACCACGCGCGTGGAGCGCTCCGCCTTCGACGCCGGGTCGTAGGTGGTCTCATTGATGGTGCTGCGGTCGGTGTTCAGGCGCGAGGACACGCTGACCTCGAAATTGCCGAGGCCGAGGAAGGGGGTGAGGGTGCGGCGGATCTTCTCTTCCGTCTCGCGGTTCACCTGCTGCTGGAGCGCGGACTTGCGCGTCGCGGCGGCGGTGACGCCGTCCTCGGTGGAGGTGAGGATCGTGCCCTCGGTATTCAGCACGGTGACGTTGTCGAGCTTCATGCCCGGAATGGCGGCGGCCACGAGGTGGCGGATCGCCTGGGCGGTGGAGCTGTCGGCGGAATTCTCGGTGCGGATGACCACGGAGGCGGTGGCGAGCTGCTGGTCGCGGCGGAAGGAGCCGCGGTCGGGCAGCACGATGTGGACGCGGGCCGCCTTGATGCCCTTCATGGTCTGGATGGTGCGGGCGATTTCGCCCTCGAGCGCGCGGACCTTGGTCACTTCCTGCATGAAGGAGGTGAGGCCGAAGGAGCGCACGTCGTTGAAGAGTTCGTAGCCGGAGCTGGAGCTCTGCGGCAGGCCCTTGACCGCCAGCAGCATGCGGGCGCGGGCCGTGTCGGAATGGGCCACGAGAACGGTGGCGCCGTCCGAGCTCACATCGAAGGGAATGCCGGCATCCTTGAGCGCGCCGCCGATGCGCGTGACGTCGTCACGGCTCAGGTTGGCGTACAGCGTCTCGCGTTCCGGCTGGCTCAGATACATGGCGCCGAGGCCGATCACCGCCATCACGGTGAAGGCGATCAGGCCGAGCGCCACGAGGCGCCGGGCGCCGAGCTGACGGAGGTTCGAAAGGAGCCGCTCAAGCTGCTCGCGGGCATTCATGCGCGCCGCCTCATCGTGATTGCATTCGACTTGGGACTTTGGCTGGGGCCGGTGTCCCGGACGGACGGAGCAAAGATCGGCCTGAACCTGCCTCTGCTCTGGAGTGCAATCTTCCCTTTCAACCTTGCACGGGCGTTGCAGCGATTGAGGCGGGAAAAAGGACGGGCAGCCTTGGCTTTCAGGGGGGCAGCCGAGGGGGAGAATGCCCTTGATTCCACTGCGGAATCTCCGCGGTGGACGGCGGCCTCAATCACCGGGGCGCTTCAGGGTTCCGCAGCCGCGCGCGCGAGGTTGTATTGGGAGAGGTAGGTGCGTGCCGAAGGGGCGGAGCAGGCTTGCAAGCCGGGTCTTCGAGCCCATCCGAATACGGCCGTGCCGCCGCGGGCAGAGCGACACCTGGCCCCGCTGCACAGACGCCCAGCCGGAGCCTTTCGGGGCCTCCGACCGGGGATCTTGGGGGCCGTGCAGCTCAGAAGAAGGAGCGCACGAGCCCGCTGACGAGGATGTTCCAGCCGTCGATCAGGACGAAGAACAGGATCTTGAACGGCAGGGCGAGGGCCGCCGGCGACATCATCATCATGCCCATGGACATCACGAGGGTCGCCACGATCATGTCGATGATGAGGAACGGCAGGATGATGAGGAAGCCGATCTCGAAGCCGCGCCGCAGTTCGGAGATCATGAAGGCGGGAATGAGGATCCGCAGTTCGATCTGCCGCTCGGGCTGGGCATTCTGGTCCCGGTTCGGGCTCGTGGCCGGAGCCGAATTGTTCTGGGCCGCCGTCTCGGGATCGTTCTTCGACGGCCGGCCGGTGGCCGCCGCGATGTCCGCGAAGAGGCGCAGGTCCTTCGGGCGTACCTGTGAGAGCATGAACTCCCGGAACGGTTCGGAGATCTTCGTGAAGGCCTCCTCTTCGGTGATCTTGCGCTCGGTCAGCGGCCGCACGCCCTCGGTCCAGGCCTTATCGAAGGTCGGACCCATGACGTAGAAGGTCATGAACAGGGACAGGCTGATGAGTACGAGGTTCGCCGGCGTGCTCGAAAGGCCGAGGCCGGAGCGCAGGAAGGAGAGGGCGATCACGAAGCGGGTGAAGCTCGTCACCATGATGAGCAGGCCCGGTGCGATCGACAGCACCGTCAGCACCATCACCATCTGGATGATGCGACCGCTCACCGCGCCGCCATTGTCCCCGAGCAGCGAGTCGAGCGACGGAATCTGGGTATCACCCTGCACCCGGTTCTGGGCGTAGGCGAGACCGGCCGAAAACAGCAGGCCGAGCAAAGCGAGCAGGCAGGGGCGGATCAGGGACCAGACGTTGCGATGGCCCTTCGGAGCGGGGCGGCTCATTGCACCACCAGCGTCTCGATGATGAGTTCGTCCACGCGCCCTTCGCTGCGGACGCGGGCACGCTCGTTGAGGTCCTCGCGCAGCTGCTGGAGCGCGCTCGGGCCCTCGAACTGGCTGAGCGTCAGCGTGCGCAGATACGACATCATGTCCTCGCGCAGCGTGGATTCCGTCAGCGCGGGGTTGGCGAGGGCGCCGTTCTTGAAAACGAAGGAAGATTCGATGCGGACCCAGGTGTTCGGCGGGCTCGCGAGGTTCACGATCACCGGCTTCATGGGCTGCATCATGGTGTTGCCGGCATAGAAGAGCTGCTGCTCCTTCTTCACCGGCTCTTCCTTCGCCTTGGCTGCAACCACCTTTTCCACGGTGGTGGCCAACTGGACGCCGAGCCCGCCGCCGGTGGCGACGCCGAGCACGGTGAGGATCAGGATGGCAAGGATCAAGCCCTTGGTGCCGTTCTGCTCCTTGCCCCCGGCACCGGTTGCTGCCGCCACGGTCGCGGACTTTGCCTTATCGTCTGACGCGGCCATGGAACCCCCCTGGTCCGCTTACATCGGGTTGACGGCGTCGAACAGGCGCTGGCCCCAGGCCGGCTGCTGGACGTCGTTGAGGCGGCCGCGACCGGCGTAGGAGATGCGGGCTTCCGCCACCTTGTCGTAGGCCACCGTATTGTTCGAGGTGACGTCGAGCGGATTCACGATGCCGCCCAGCGTCAGGACGCGGACCTCGTAGTTCACGAGGATTTCCTGCGAGCCGTTGATGACGAGATTGCCGTTGGGCATGACCTCGGTGACCACGGCGGCGAGCGACAGACGCAGCTTTTCGGAGCGGTCGATCTTGCCCTTGCCGTCGGTGCTGGTGTCGCCCGTCAGGCCGAGATTGCCAGAGGCGCTGCCCGAGGTCGAACCGCTCTGGAAGCCGGACAGGTTGAGCGCCGACGCGAAGCCGACGTCGCTGGCCGACTTGCGCGAGCGGTTGGTGTTGTTGTCGAGCTGGGCCTTGTCGTCGATGTCGATGGTGATGCGGATGACATCGCCCACCGCCGCCGCGCGCAGGGCGCGGTACATGCTCTGGCTGTTCAGATTGTAGGCGGAGCGAAAGGTCCGCTCCTTGGCCTGCTGGAACGGCTGCGGCACCGGCATGCGCCCGGCCTCGAGGCCCTGGCCGACCGGAGTCAGCGTGGGGCCATAGGCGAGGCTGTCATAGGAATTGGTCTGGCAGGCGGCGAGAAGCAGCGCGCTGGCCGTCGCAAGAATGACGGGCTTCATCAGGAACGTCCTTCCGCTTGGGCCTGGGCGCGACGGCTGATGCCCACCATGGTGTTGGTGAGGGTCGCGGCGCGCGCCGGCTCCATTTCGTTGAGGATGGCGCTGGCGGAGCGCGGATTGAGCTTGGCGAGGATGGCGGCGGCGGCCTCGTCCTGCATCACCGAGATCTGGGCGGCAGCAGCGTCCGGACGCATCTGCGAGATCACGGAGATGAGGGCCTCGTCGGCCTTCTTCAGGAAGGCCTCGCGGCGCTGCAGCCAGTCCTGATACTCGGCGCGCTTGGCCTCGAGGGCGGCAATGCGCGAGTCGATTTCCTTCTCCATGGCGGCGAGCGCAGCCGCCTGGCGGGCGAAGCGGGCGTCGGAAGCGGAGTTGGCGATGTTCCGGCAGTAGGCGAGCGCATTGTCGTCGCGCGCATCACCGGCGGCGGCGGTCTGCTGCTGGGCCTGCACCGCCGGCGCGATCGAGAGGGCGGCGACAACGGCGAGGGCAAGTGCGGCCCAGCGGCGTCCGGCGCGGACCGGCGCGGCCACGACCTGGGTCACTGCGTGGGAGAGACCGGCCCGCAGGCGGGCGTTCTCATGGCTCAGCCGGGCGATACGCGAGGCGCCAACGGCACCGATCACGATGGCCCCGGAGGCGACGCCCAGAAGATAGGGGATGAGGAGCTGCCACAGGGTCGTCTGCGCAAACATCACTGAGCCTCCTTGCGATGGGGAAACCCGGAAGATGCACTGCCGCACCTTGCGTCAAGCTGGGTCTGCGCGACGCTGGGGAGCGTGCCCGACCCGGACGGGATAATGCGGCGCGGCCGCTGTCCCGGCGCGGCCGTCATGGCCGCTCGAATGCCCTTGGCGTACATCGGCATCTTCCTCGAAGGCTCCGACGAGCCCGCTTGGCGCGGGCACATGTCGGGGCTGAGCGCGGGGCCGCAGGTTCCGGTGAAGGTTCCCGCGGCTCACGCCATCTCAATGTGCTTTTCAGGGGTACAGACCAATGCTTGCGCCACGCTGTCATGCGGCGCGGCACGCACCGCCGGTCGCTACTGGACCACAAGCTCCGCCTGCAGCGCGCCGGACGTCTTGATGGCCTGGAGGATCGCGATGATGTCGGAGGGTTTGAGGCCCAGCCTGTTGAGGCCCCGCACCAGTGTCTGGAGGTCGGTGCCCCGCACCACCGCCAGATGACCGCCGGCCTCGTCCGCCTGGATGTCGGTGCGCGGCACCACCACGGTGGAGCCGGAGGCGAAGGGATTCGGCTGCGACACCACCGGCGTCTCGGTGACGCGGACGGTCACGCTGCCCTGGGTCACGGCAACCGTCGAGACCTGCACGTTGCGGCCGATGACCACGGTGCCCGTGCGCTGGTCCACCACCACCTTGGCGGGCGTATCCACCTCGATGCCCAGCTCGCCGATCTCGGCAAGGAAACGGGCGGGATTGGCCTGGGGCGGACGCTGGACCACCACGGTGCGCAGGTCGCGCTCGCGGGCGAGCGGCCGGCCGTAACGCGCCTGGGTATAAGCGTTGATGGCATCGGCCATCAGCGAGGCGGTCTTGAAGTCCGGATTGGTGAGATCGATCAGATATTCGTTCAGGTCGCGGAGCTGGCCGGGAATCTGCCGTTCCACCAGCGCACCGTTCGGGATGCGGCCGGACGTGGGCACGCCCTGGGTCAGCGTTTCCGCCTGCCCCTGCACGCTGAAGCCGGAGACGGCGAGCTGGCCCTGCGCCACCGCATAGGTCAGGCCGTCGGTATTGTTGAGCTGCGTGATAAGCAGCGTGCCGCCCTTCAGCGACGTGGCATCGCCGATGGAAGAGACCGTCACGTCCACCCGCGAGCCGATGGCCGCGAAGGCGGGCAGGTTGGCGGTCACCATCACGGCGGCGGTGTTGCGCGCGCGCAGCGGGCTGCCGACCACATTGATGCCCATGCGGTCGAGCATGGCCTGGAGGGCCTGCTCGGTGAAGGGCGAGTTGCGCAGCGTGTCGCCGGTGCCCTGGAGGCCCATGACGAGGCCGTAGCCGATGAGCTGGTTGTCGCGCACGCCCTGGACGGACGAGATGTCCTTGATGCGGGTCAGCGCCAGCGCCGGTCCCGCCAGAAGGACGACAAGCGCGGCGATCAGGAAGCGCGAGATCATTGGCCGCTCACCCGCACCGAGCCGTCGGATTGCACCGTGCCGGCGATGATGAGGCCGCTGTCGAGATTCTTGAGACGCACGATCTTGCCTACAGAGCCGTCTTCCATCGCCATGGCGAAGCCGGAGATGGTGAGGCCGCCTTCCTGCAGGACGACGGGGGCGAGGTGCCCGCGCGAGACCACCTGCGGATCGGCATAGGCGTTGACCGGGATCGGCGTGCCGGCCTGGAGGCCGCGGCGGGCCACCTTGCCGATGAGCGCCTGGCGCGAGGTGGCCACCGCCACGCGGTCGGACGGGCTGACCGAATAGGCGCGATCCACCAGCATGGAGTCGCTGATGGTGTCGCCGGGATAGATCGCGACCGCCGGAACCGGGAGCACGATGCTGGCAGGCTCCGGAATGGCCGGGGCCTGCGCCGAGGGCGCCGGAGCCTTGCTGCGCGCGGCGGCCTCCGCGGCTTCCGCCGCGGCGACACGCGAGGAGATGCTGAGGCCGGACGTGCTCTGCGCGGCGGCGGGCATCGTGGCGAGGCCCGCCAGTACGGCGAGCGCTGCGAGGATCGTGCGCATGGCGGCTCTGGTGTCCTTGATGGAGCTGACGGCGCGGGCCGTCAGCGGATGCCGGTGGAGACGGTCTTCGACATTTCGTCGGCGGCCTGGATCACCTTGGAGTTCATCTCGTAGGAGCGCTGGGCGGCGATCAGCTCGGTGATTTCCTTCACCGGATCGACGTTGGACGCCTCGAGGTAGCCCTGCTGGATCTTGCCGAAGCCCACGTCGCCGGCAACGCCGACGATCGGCTGGCCAGACGCGAGTGTCTCGCGATAGAGGTTGTTGCCGAGCGGCTCCATGCCGGACTCGTTGGCGAAGTTCACGAGCGTGAGCTGGCCGAGGAGCTGCGGATTGGTCTGGTTCGGGATGGTCGCATAGACCTGCCCGCTCTCGTTGACCTGGATCTCCGTGGCGTTGTTCGGGAACTGGATCGCCGGGTTGATCACATAGCCGTCCGAGGTGACGAGCTGGCCCGTCGCGCTGCGGTTGAACGAGCCCGCGCGGGTATAGACCGTCTGGCCGTCCGGCGTGGTGATCTCGAACATGCCGCGGCCGTTGACCGCGAGATCGAGCGTGTTGCCGGTCTGGGTCAGCGGGCCCTGGGTGTGCAGGTTGCGGATGCCAACCGTGCGGACGCCGAGGCCGAGCATCGCGCCTTCCGGAATCGCCTGGCCGCCGTCGCGGTTCGGGATGCCCTGGGTGCGCTCGGACTGGTAGAGCAGGTCGGAGAATTCGGCGCGGGCCCGCTTGAAGCCGGTCGTGTTGATGTTCGCGATGTTGTTCGCGATCACTTCCACGTTCGTCTGCTGGGCATTCATGCCGGTTGCGGCGATAGCGAGTGCTCTCATGATGCGGACTCCTCAGATCGCCATACGGCTGACTTCTTGATACGCGGCGACCACCTTGTCGCGCACGGCGATGGCGGTCTGCAGGGTCTGCTCGGCGGACATCACCGCTTCGACCACCTGCTGGATGGAGGCCTTGCCCTGGATGGCCGCGATACCGGCGGCTTCACCCTGGCGCACGGTCTTCATGGCGTCGGTGGTGACGCTGGCGAGCACGTCGCCGAAGTCGGCGCCCTGCTGGCCGTTGAGGGCGGTCAGCTTGGTCTCGGTCGTCTCCATCTTCGTGGAGGAGATCGAGGTGGGCGTGCGCAGACTGGAGCTCAGGGCGGAGACGGTTTCGATCATGACTGCGTCCTCAGGAGGTCCACGGTCATCGCCACCATGGAGCGGGTCTGCTTGATCATCTGGAGGTTGGCTTCGTAGGAGCGGTTGGCTTCGCGCATGTCCGCCATTTCCGTGAGCATGTTCACGTTGGGCAGCTTGACCATGCCGCTCTCATCCGCCGCCGGATTGCCGGGGTCGTATTCGGTGAGGAAGGGCGCCTGATCGACGCCGAGGCTCTTCACCTTCACGTTGGAGGCGCCGAGCGTGCGGTCGAGCTCGGCCTGGAACTGGATTGTCTTGCGCGTATAGGGGTCGGCGCCGGGCGTCGAACCGGTGGAGCGCATGTTGGCGAGGTTTTCCGAAACCACCCGCATGCGCTGCGCCTGAACCTGGAGGCCGCTGCCGGCGATCTGGCCGGCCACCTTCAAGGGATCGATCATCAAGAGCTCCTAACGCTCGTAAGGATCATGCGGTTGAAGGCACGCACGATGTTGGTGTTGAGGGTGTAGGTGCGGTTGACGTCGGCCGCCTTCAGCATCTCCTGGTCGAGATTGACCGAGTTGCCGGAGGCGGTGACTTCCCACGAGTCCGATTCCTTCGTCTTCGAAGTCTCGGCGCCCGCGAAGGGCACGCCCATATGCCCGGGCTCCGTCGTCGCCATGCTCAGACGGGTCTTGTTCATGACAGCCGAGAAAGGCTCGACCTCCCGGGCCTGGTAGCCCGGCGTATTGGCATTGGCGATGTTGCCGGTGATGGTCGCCTGCCGCACCGAGGCCCAGCGGGCCTGACGCGATGCAAGGTCGAACAGGTACAAAGGATCCAACGGGTCCTCCCGGATCGTCTCGGGACCAACCCTAGGTGTGAAACCTTGCACGGGGCTGGCGCTCGGATCGGGAACCGGGCCGACGGGCGGGAACGAACCCAAGGGGCGCCGTTCGTGCCGGGACAAGGCCTGGGCGCGGGTCCGGTAGGAGGTCGTGTCGGAACGCTGGAATGCCGCGGGGTGGCGTGAAGCTGTCGGCGGCGTCTCAGGCCGGCAGGCGGCACTCGTCCAGCGCGTGCTGGAAACGCAGGAAGCTGTCCTCGATGGAGGCGACAGGTTCGGTGAAGACGATGCCTTCGATGGTGATGCCGATTCCCTTGCCGTCGAACTCGATGCGGAAATAGGCCGTCAGATCGATGTGCTGGAGTTCCATCTCCAGCGTGACCACCGGCGGGGCACCCCACTCCTCGACGATGTTGGCATGGTGCGTGTAGTGCAGCAGCCCCGGGCGCAGCGACAGCTCGGCCGAGGAGGCGACGATATCGTCGATGTTCTGGTCCTGCCGGCCGTGGATATAGCCGATGATGACGCCGGCGTTGGTATAGAAGAGTTCACCGAGGAAATGACGAAGGCATTCTGCGAGCGCGCGCTCGTAGACCATCAAGCGCTGCTCGCCGACCGTCGCCCGGTTGACCACATGGTCATTGCTTGGCAGCATTCGTTCCTCGGGAATAGATAAAGTACAAAATCTTCGCCACGGGTTTGTAGAATTCCGGCGGGATCCACTGATCGACCTCCACCGCGTCATACATGGCGCGGGCCAGCGGCTTGTCCTCGATCACCGGGATCGAACAGCGCTCTGCGATCTCGCGGATCTTGAGCGCGATCAGATCGGTGCCTTTGGCCACCACCTGCGGTGCACCGCCCTTCTGGCGGTCATAATAGAGCGCGATGGCATAGTGCGTCGGGTTGGCCACCACGAGGGTCGCCTTCGGCACCGAGCTCATCATGCGCTGGCGGGCGCGCTGCTGCGCCAGCGAGCGCATGCGCGCCTTCACCATCGGGTCGCCTTCCTGCTGCTTCATCTCCTCCTTCACTTCCTGCTTGGTCATGCGCAGTTCGGCACGCCAGTGGAAGCGGGACCAGACGAGATCAAGGGCCACCAGGACGATGGTGGCGACGCAGACGGCGGAGATCAGCCGCGTGGCCAGGGACAGGATGACCGACGGCATCAGCAGCGGGTCACTGTACATGGCGTTCATCACCTTGTCCCGCTCGGACATGAGCAGGACACCGCAGATGACCGCCACCACGACCAGCTTGAACGCCGACTTTCCGAACTCGATACCGCCGTCCCGGCTGAAGATGCGCGTCCATCCCTTCATGGGATCGATGCGGCTGAACTGCGGCTGGATGCGGTTCAGCACGAGGCGCGGCGTGTTCTGGAACAGCGAAGCCGCAAGGCCCGCCGCCGCCAGCAGAAGGACCGCCGGCAGCAGAACCTGGCCCATCAGCAGCAGCACGCCCCAGGCGAGGGCGATGGCATCGTCCGACCCCGCCAGCGTGAAGCCCGCGGGATTGTCGAGGAAGTGCGTGAGCTCGACGGTCAGGATGCGCACGGGATTCACGACGAAGAACGTCAGGACCCCGAGGATGCCCAGCAGCGAGGCGAACAGCGCCGTCTCGCGCGAATAGGGAACGTTTCCCTTCTCCAAGGCATCGGAGACTTTGCGCTCCGTTGCCTCTTCGGTTTTACTTTCCTTGTCGGTATCGTCGGACATTGACGGCGCTTCTGCTTATCGCACGTAGGCTTCGTCGTCGTTGCCGGTATTGATCTCGATTTCTCCGCGTCCCGCCATGTCCAGCGCCATGTCGGTGATCGTGCGGCGGGCCTCCGCCACCTCCTTCTGTGCCGACGGCTCGCCGTTCCCCAGTTCCTGCTCGACCATGCGGCGCACGCGCGAGCCCAGCGACTGGAGGATGATTTCGCGGAATTCCACGTCCGTGCCCTTGAGCGCCAGGATGAGCTTGTCGTTCGGCACCTGGTCGAACAGCGACGTGCGCGCCTTGGGCGTGAGCTTGACGATGTCCTCGAAGGTAAAGAGCAGGCCCTTGAGGATTTCCGCCGACTTCGGCCGGGTGGCCGCCAGCGAGGACAGGACCATTTCCATGTCTTCGCGCTCCATCTTGTTGATGATGTCGGCCATGCGGGCATGCGGGTCGGCGCCGGCGTTGCGCGAGAAGTTCATCATGAAGTCCTCATGGATGGTCTTCTCGATCACCTGCATGGTGGCGTCGACGATGGGCTTGAAGGTGAGCATGCGGCGCATCAGGCTGTTGCGCTTGTCCGCGGGGATGTGGCTCATCACCTTGGCGGCGCACGAGGGGCGCACCTTGGAGAGGATGAGCGCCGCCGTCTGCGGATGCTCTTTCATGATGTAGGTGGCGAGGATGTTCTCGCTGACCGTGGAGATGCGGTCCCAGATCGAATGATTGGCTGCGCCCAGCAGCTCGTTCATGATCTCGGCGATCTGCTCGGGCGGCAGAACGCCCGTCAGCAGCCGTTCCACATCCTGTGCCGTGCCCACGAGATTGGCGCCGGCGACGAAGCTCGACGCAAACTCCTCGATCAGGCTTTCGACGACCGCGGTCGGCATCGGCCGCAGTTCCGCAATCGCGCGCGTGACGAGCTTGATCTCGTCCGGCTCGAAATGCTTGAGGATGCGGTTGGCGATCGGCGTGCCCATGGTCATGAGCAGCGCCGCCACCTTGTCCGTGCCGTGCAGTGGGCGGGACTTGCCGGTCAGCGGTTGGGGGGCCATGGGCTAGCCGTCAGTTGTGGTCGGCGCCGCCGGGGCCGACGATCTCGGTGAGGGTCACGCCGAAACGGGAGTTGTCTTCTTCCACCACCATCACCTCGCCGCGGGCGATGATGCGGCCGTTCACCACCACGTCCACGGGTTCGCCCACGCGATGGTCCAGCGGCACGATGGCGCCGCGACCGAGCTTCATGAGATTGGCCACCGGCATGCTGGCCGAGCCGAGCACCACCTGCAGCAGCACGGGGATGCGCATCACGGATTCGAGGCCCTGGCCGGTGCCGATGGTCTCTTCCTTGCCGTTGTCTTTCAGCGCCTTGGAGAAGAGCGCTTCGTCCTGGGCGGTGTCCTTGTCGAAATCATCGGGCGGTGCCATGGGGTGCTCCCGTCAATTGGCTGGTCCGAGCGCGCTCTCGGGCGCCCGTAGAAAGTGGAAGATTGGGCCGATCCGGTCGCCGCGACCGCATCGGATCTGGGTCTGAAGGCCGTCAGGCGCCGCGCGCCAGCATCTGCCCGTTCGCATGCTTGTCCATGCCGGCCTGCTCGGTGCGGGCGCGGCGAAGGGCGAGGCTGTTGCGCTCGAGATCCGCGATGGCTTCGTGCGCCTGCTCGATCTTGTCACCCAGCGAGAACAGAAGTTCCCGGCCGTCCGTATTGAGGGCGCACACCGCCTGATGGGCCGAGATGAGCGCCGCGGAGCTTTCCGCCAGCACCCGCTCGTAATGGGCCTGATGCGCCTCGAGTTCCTTGAGCTTGCGATAGACCAATACCACGCAGGCGGTGGTCATGACGAGCGCGACCAGGAGCACCATGTCAACGGGGAAGAATGTCATCGACGAACTCCTGGTTCAGATTGATCTGCTCTTCGACCCGCAGCACATAAGCGCCTTCGGCCTGGCCGAGATGGCACCAGAAGAGCGGCTGGTCGGCGCTTTCCAGCTTCACGAGCGTCCGTGGCGTGGCCTGCAGATGGAGCACCTGGCCCACCTTGAAGTCGGCGATCTCGCCGAGGGGATAGTGTCGCTCCTCGAGGATTGCGCGAACCTTGACCTGCGTGCGGTTGACCTCGTCGCGGATCTGCTTGGTCCAGATCGGGTCGCGGCCGGAAGTCTCGGCGGGCGTGGTGCGGGCGAGTGCCTGGCGCATGGGCGTCAGGGCCGACTGCGGGATGATGACGAACATCTCGCCGCCGCGGTTCAGCGCCTGGAGCAGGAACTTGGCGGTGACGGCAAGGTTGTTGCGGCGGCCGATGACCGCGAAGTCCATGCGGGTTTCCTGCCGCTCGAACTTGAACTGGGTGTCGCTCACCATGGTGAAGGCGTTGTGGAGCGCCTTCTGCATCTGCTCGAAGATGGCCTGCGAGATGCGCAGCTCGATGTTGGAGAAGCTGCGCTCGTCGTCCACCGGCGGCTCGGAGCCGTCGGCGCCGAACAGCGCCTCGATCATCGTGAACACGAAGTCGCGGTCGAAGCCGACGATGATGTGGCTGTCCCACATCGGAACGTGGAACACGCCGGCCACCGCCATGCCTTCGTACATTTCCAGCACGTCGCCGATGCGGCCCGTCTCGATGCTCGAGAGCGAGTAGAAGGCCTGTGAGGCGGCCAGCTGGCGGAGGCCTTCGGCGCAGAGCGTGCCCAGGCGGTCGAAGATGACGTGCAGCATGGGCATGCGGTCGATCGACAGCCCCGCCGCATCGAGCAGCATGTCTCGAATGTCTTGATGGGAATGCGCTGCATTCATGGGATCACGCGGCCTGCTGCTGGGGCGGAGAGTTCGAGGACGGCACGTTCGAGATGGCCTCGCTCTCGACCTCGTCGATGGTCGGACGCTCGCCTTCCGCAATGGTCTTGCGGCCATGTTCCAGCGCGATCTGGGGGAGGGCGCCGTTCATGAAGGCGATCAGCGTCTGCTTGACGATGATGAAGGGCTGGCACTGCTTCTCACGGGTGACTTTGATCTTGTGGGCCAGCGGGGAAATGATGGCGTAGGACGAATAGATGCCGACGAAGGTGCCGATGAGCGCCGAGCCGATGTAGTGGCCGAGGATTTCCGGCGACTGGTCGATGGCGCCCATGGCCTTCACGATGCCGAGCACCGCGGCGCAGATGCCGAGCGCCGGCAGCGCCTCGGCCACCGTGCCGAGCGCGGCGGCGGGCTTCGTCTTGTGCTTCTTGATGGTCGAGATCTCCTGCTCCATCAGGCCTTCGATCTCGTGCGACTTGGCGTTGCCGATGATGATGAGGCGGGCATAGTCGCAGATATACTGCGTCAGCTCCTTGTCCTTCAGGATCGTCGGGAAGTGGGCGAACAGGCCGGAGTTGGCCGGATCGTCGATGTGCGCCTCGACCTCGTTGCGCGGCTTGGCGCGCACTTCACGCATCAGGGCATAGAGCAGGCCGAGCAGCGCGAGGAAGTCCTTGCGCTTGGGCGCGACGCCCGACATGGCGTGCATGATGCCGCTGCCGGTGTCCTTGATGACGGACATGGGGTTGGCGATGAGGAACGTCGAAAAGGCGATGCCGCCGATGATGACGTACTCGAACGGCTGCCAGACGACGTCCAGATGGCCGCCCATGGCCATGAAGCCGCCGAAGGTGGCGCCCAGGCCAAGGACAATTCCGAGCAAGACCATCATGGCGGTGGATCCCCTGTTTGATCCCTCGGTGTTAGGCAACGTGCATTGCGCGAGGCTTGGCTTGCTGCGGACACGCACATTGCCGCTGCGAGGCAGGCTCGGGCAAGCCTCGGGTGAGAGCTTCCGTCGCGAAGGTTAAGTGCCCTCCCGTGCGCGTGCCGAATGCGGCGTCACCGGAGGGGTTCCTGTTCAAGCGTCGGACCGGCTCCCGGTCCCATGGTCCCTCGGAGGCAGCATGTCCAACGGCCTTTACGTCGCCCTGTCCGGTCAGATGGCGACGGAAAAGCGGATGGCCACGATTGCGAACAACGTGGCGAACATGAACACGCCCGGTTATCGGGCCGAAGAAATCAAGTTCTCCAGCATCATGGCCGAGCAGGGGGCGAAGGACATCAAGTTCGCCTCCACGGGCGAGAGCTACACGTCCCGGCGCGCCGGCCCCATCACCTATACCAACAGCCCCTATGACGTGGCCGTTCAGGGCAAGGGCTGGTTCTCGGTGAAGACGCCGGACGGCGTCGCCTACACCCGCGACGGGCGTTTCAACGTCACCGCCGACGGCATGCTGGTCAGCGTGAACAATTATCCGGTGCTCGATCAGGGCGGCACGGCCGTCATGATCCAGCCCAACCAGGGCGAGCTGAAGATCACCGCTGACGGCACCATCATCCAGGGCACCAACCCGGTGGGAACGCTCGGCCTGTTCGAGATTCCGCTCGATGCCAAGCTCAAGCGCTACGACAACTCGGCGGTCATCCCCGACAAGGCGGCGACGCCGGTGACGGACTACAATTCCAACGCCATCCGCCAGGGGTATGTGGAAGGCTCGAATGTCGATCCGGTGATGGAGATGACGCGCCTCATCATGGTGCAGCGCGCCTTCGAGAGCGCCGCGCAGGCCATTTCCCAGCAGGAGACCTCGGGCACCGATTCCATTCGCGCGCTCGGCCCGCAGTAATCCCCTCGCGTGTTCCGGCCGGGCGGCCCATGCCCGGCCTCTTCCCCCTTGAGGTGGCGTGATGAATGCCCTGGTCCGTCTTCAGGCTGCCGTTGAATCCGCCATGGAAGACGTGCCCCCGCTGCGTGTGGGCGGCATCGTCCGGGAAGTGACGCCCACCTATTTCCGCGTCAGCGGCATCTCCAGCTACCTGCGTCTCGGCGACCGCGTGGGCATCGACCAGGACGGGCGCACGCGCATCGGCGAGGTGGTTCGCGTGGACGAAGCCGGCGCCGCCGTGAAGCCGTTCGACGAGCGCGTGCCCGTGGGCATGGGATCGGTGGCCTTCCGGGCCGGCTCCCTCAGCCTCAGCCCGGACCGCTCCTGGAAGGGGCGGGTCATCAACGCGCTCGGCGTACCGCTCGACGGAGAGGGGCTTCTCGCCCGCGGCGAGCACCGCATGCCCATGGATGCCGAGCCGCCTCCGGCCATGACGCGACAGCGCATCCAGAAGGGCATCCGCACCGGCGTCCGGGTGATCGACCTCTTCACCCCGCTGTGCGAAGGCCAGCGCATGGGCATTTTCGCCGGCTCGGGCGTCGGCAAGTCCACCCTTCTTGCCATGCTGGCCCGCAGCGCGGTGTTCGATACCGTTGTTGTCGGCCTGGTCGGCGAGCGCGGCCGCGAGGTGCGCGAGTTCCTCGAAGGGCCGCTCGCCTCGAACCGCCACCGCTCCGTTGTGGTCGTTTCCACCAGCGACGAGAGCCCGATGATGCGGCGCCTTGCGCCCCAGTCGGCGCTGGCGGTGGCCGAATATTTCCGCGATCTCGGCGAGTCGGTGCTGCTCATCATCGATAGCGTGACGCGCTATGCCCACGCCGCCCGCGACGTGGCGCTGGCCGCCGGTGAGCCGGCCGTGGCGCGCGGTTACGCGCCCAGCGTCTTCTCCACGCTGCCGAAGCTGCTGGAGCGGGCCGGGCCCGGCACCGAGGGCGCCGGCTGCATCACCGCCGTCTTCTCGGTGCTGGTGGATGGCGACGACCACAATGATCCGGTGGCCGATGCCATCCGCGGCACGCTCGACGGACACATCGTGCTCGATCGCGCCATTGCGGACCAGGGCCGCTTCCCGGCCGTGAACGTGCTCGGCTCCATCTCGCGTCTGGCCGATCACGTGTGGACCCCCGAGGAGCGCGATCTCGTGCGGCGCCTCAAGTCCATGGTCGCCCGCTTCGAGGACACGCGCGACCTGCGCCTGATGGGCGGCTACCACGCCGGCAGCGATCCGGAACTCGATCAGGCTGTGGCGCTCGTTCCGAAAATCTACGAGGCGCTGCGGCAGTATAGCGACTCCCCGCCCTCCCTGGATCCCTTCGGAGAACTGGCTCAGGCCATCCGCGGGTGAGCCGCGCAGGCGGGTTTGGCAGCCTCGCACAAGCTAATTCTGGTCCATTTGGGATCGGGTACCGGCCACGACAGGGCGAAATGCGCCCATATCATCGGGAGTTTTTCCATGAGCCTTTATGGGACGCTGCGGACCAGCGTGTCGGGCATGAATGCTCAGTCCAACAAGCTTGGCACCATCTCTGACAACATCGCGAACTCCAACACGACCGGCTACAAGAAGGCGACCACCGACTTCTCGTCCCTGATCGTGGACAGCAGCACCTCGGAATACAATTCCGGCTCGGTGAACACCAAGATTTCGTACGACATCTCCAAGCAGGGCACCACGACGAGCTCCACCTCGGCCACCGACATGATGGTCAATGGTGATGGCTTCTTCGTCGTGCAGGACGGCGGCGGCTCGACCTATCTGACCCGCGCCGGCAGCTTCACCGTGGATGCCACGACGGGCAATCTCGTCAACACCGCCGGCTACACGCTGATGGGTTATGACATCAGCAAGGGCAACAATGTCACCCCGGTGGTGAACAGCACCGCGGGCATGGTGCCGGTCAACATCGGCAGCATCGCTCTGGCGGCCGTGCCCACCACGTCCGGCACCATGACGGCGAACCTGCAGTCCACCTCGGCGGTGGTCAGCGGCGCGACGCCGGGCGGCAACACGGCGGCGGCGACCTATACCTACAAGAGCTCCGTGTCGGTCTATGACAACCTCGGCAACCAGGTTGTCCTCGATGTCTATTTCACCAAGACCGCCGCAGCGAACCCCGCCGCCACGCCGCCCACCACCGGCGGCTGGGAAATGGCCATCTACAATCAGGCCGATGCGACCACCGGCGGCACCACGCCGTTCCCGTACAGCTCCAGTGCTTTGGCCACCCAGACCCTGACCTTCGACTCCACCGGCCAGCTCCTGACGCCCGCGACGGGCAAGGTGTCGCTGACGGTGCCGAACGGTCAGACGATGAATTTCGACATCAGCACCATGACGCAGCTGTCGAACGACTACAGCATCAAGGCGCCGACCAACGGCAGCCCGGCGACCTCGGCCTCCGACATCAAGGTCAATTCGCAGGGCATCGTCTATGCGGTGGACGGCAACGGCAACACCACCAACCTGTACCGGATCCCGGTCGCGACGGTGAAGAGCCCGGACAACCTGACGCCCGTCTCCGGCAACGCCTATCAGGTGACGCAGGAATCGGGTGCCATGCAGATCGGCCTGTCCGGATCGGCCGGTGTCGGCACGATCAAGTCCAACACGCTGGAAAACTCCAACGTGGACGTGGCCAGCGAGCTCACCGACATGATCGTCGCCCAGCGCGACTACACCGCCAACTCCAAGGTCTTCCAGACCGGGACGGATCTGCTCGACGTTCTGATGAACCTCAAGCGCTGATCCTGACGCCTCGCCCTCCGGATCCTGGGGACCATCATGAGCCTTACCAGCGCGTTTTCGACGGCGCGGAACTCGTTGCTGAATACGGCGACGCAGCTCTCCACGTCGGCGAAGAACATCGAGAATGCGAGCAACACCAGTTACTCGCGCAAGAACGCAAACTTGGTCTCCGGGGACGCGGGCAACACCAGTGTCGTCGTCGCCCGGGCGGGCGACGCCGCGCTCTTCCTGAAGATGCTGGACGCCACGTCCAACAGCTCCAAGTACGCGGCACTGCTCACCGGCCTGACGACGCTGCAAAGCACGATCGGCGATACCGAGACCGACACTTCGGTGGCGGCCCGGCTGTCGACCTTCCAGACGGCGCTGTCGTCCTATGCCAATGCGCCGGACAATGACACGCTCGGCCAGGCGGCCATCACCGCGGCGGAGAATCTCGCCACCGCGCTGAATTCCTCGACCCGCACCGTCCAGTCGGTGCGGGCGGAGGCTGATGCGAATATCGCCAATTCCGTGTCGAAGGTGAATGACCTGCTCTCGCAGTTCAAGATCGCCAACGACGCGGTGATCGCCGGCACGGTCAAGGGCGACGACATCTCGGACGCGCTCGACGCCCGTGACGCTGTCCTTTCGAAGCTCTCGGAAGAGATGGGCGTCACCACCGTCCTCGGCCAGAACAACGACATGAAGCTGTATACGGACGGCGGAGCCACGCTGTTCGACCAGTCTCCGCGTTCGGTCACCTTCGTGCCTTCGGCCACCTTCGACGGCACCACTGTCGGCAATGCCGTCTATGTGGATGGCGTCGCCGTCACCGGCGCTTCGTCCGTCATGCCGCTCAAGTCCGGCGCCATCGCCGGCTATGCCGAGATGCGCGACGTGACGACCGTCACCTATCAGGACCAGCTCGACGAAGTCGCGCGCGGCCTGATCAGCGCCTTCCAGGAAACCGACCAGTCGGGCGGCGGCGGGGCAGCCAAATCTGGCCTGTTCACCAACGGCATCGACACTACGGTGGCCGGCGGTCTGACCCGCAACCTGGCGGCGACGATCACGGTGAATACCGCGGCCGTCGTGTCCAAGGGCGGATCCGTCAGCACGCTGCGCGACGGCGGCATGAACGGCGCCGCTTACGCCTACAACACGACCAATGCCGCGAGCTTCGGCACGCGCCTTGCGGCTCTGCAGACCGCGATCAAGGCCCAGCAGACCTTCTCGAGCACCACGCAGCTGACCAGCGGCGTGAGCCTCCAGACGTTCGCCTCGTCCTCGGTCAGCTGGCTGGAGGGGCTGCGCACGTCCACCACCAACAAGTCCGAGACGCAGAAGACTTTGCTCTCGCAGGCGTCCACGGCCGTGTCCAATGCCTCCGGCGTGAACACGGACCAGGAATACGCCACGCAGTTGCAACTGGAGAAGAGCTACCAGGCCTCCTCCAAGATCCTGAGCGCCGTGCAGAGCATGTACGACGCGCTCTTCAGCGCCATCCGGTGAGATTGAGCCATGCAGAGCAGCTACATTTCCACCATGTCCTGGACGCTGTCGGCGATGAAGTCGATCACGTCCCTGCAGACGCAGATCGAGAAGAAGAACACTGAGCTCGCCACCGGCCGCTATGCGGACATCGGCCTCGAGCTCGGTGTCAAGACCTCGCTGAGCGTGGATCTGCGGCACGAGTACAATCAGGTGCAGGGCCTGCTGGATTCGAATTCCCTCACGGATTCGATCATGACCCGGTCGCAGACCGGCCTCACCAACATCCTGAACAATGCCAGCACCTACCAGAAGACCCTGCTGAGCAGCCAGGCGTCCGCCGAGACGGTGACACAGATGCAGCTCGAAGGTCAGCAGGGCCTCGCCTCGCTCCTGTCGTCGCTGAACACCACTGACGGCACGCGCTATGTGTTCGGCGGCATCAACAGCGGCCAGACGCCCATGAAGGACTTCGCGACCAACGCTCAGGTCGCGATCCAGACCGCCTTCCAGACCGCGTTCGGCTTCCCCGTCTCGGACCCGCAGGCGGCGAACATCACCTCCGGGCAGATGCAGACGTTCCTGAACAACGTGTTCTCGGAAGACAATACGAACACGTCCGCGCTGTTCAATGACACGAACTGGGCGGCGCAGTGGTCCAACGCGTCCAGCACCAATCTCACGCGCCAGATCTCGCAGACGGAGAACGTCAGCGTCTCCACCACGGCGAACGACACAGCCATGCGCAAGCTCGCCATGGCATATTCGATGATGGGTTATCTGGGCGTCGGTTCGTTGAACATGAGCGCGCTCCAGACGGTCATGGACACGTCTCGCGCCACCCTGTCGGCGGGCATGACGGGCGTGACCAATACGGCCGCCGCGATCGGCGTGTCCCAGACCCGCGTAACGACGGCCAATTCGGAGCTGAACAAGACGCTGGACGTCGTCAAGAGCAGAATCAACTCGCTCGAAAGCGTGGATCCGGCTGAAGCCAAGACGCAGCTCGATACACTTACGAACCAGCTGAGCATGAGCTACTCGACGACGACCAAGCTCCTGCAGCTCAGCATCATGAACTACGCCTGAATTCTAAAGGGAGCGCCGCGATGTACAAATTTTCCTACGCGGAGATCTTGGAGGACTCGTCCACGGAATCGCGTGCGCGCGAGCGGGACGCCTTCGATCGTGCGCTCGAACTCCTGGTGTCTGCGGAATCGGCGGGTCTCGACACGCCCGAATGCCGTGCTGCCATGCTGTTCCTGCAGCGCCTGTGGGGCCTTCTGATCCGGGACCTCACGGATGCCAACAACGAGCTGGCGCCCGAACTGCGCGCCGACCTCGTGTCGATCGGTCTGTGGAACATCCGCGAGGCGGACCGCGTGCTGGAGCAGTCCTCGAGCAACTTCTCCGGTCTCATCAACATCAACCGCACCATCCGGGATGGTCTTCAATGAGCAAGGCGATGCAGATCACGCTGCGGCCGGGTGAGAAGATTTTCATCAATGGCGCGGTGCTGCGTGTGGACCGCAAGGTCACTCTGGAACTCATGAATGACGCGACTTTCCTCCTGGAAAGCCACGTCCTTCAGGTGGAGGACACCACGACCCCCCTCCGCCAGCTCTATTTCGTGATCCAGGCGATCCTCATGGATCCCCGGAATGCGGAGGCCGCCCGGCACCTGTTCCACACCCAGTGGGCGGCGCTGCGCCAGGCGTTCAAGAACGAGACGGTGCTCGAAGGCCTCGAGACGATCGCCACTCAGGTGATCGGCGGCCGGACGTTCGATGCCTTGCGCACGCTGCGCGGGCTGTTCGTCATCGAGGACGCCATCCTCGCCCATGGTGGGAGCAAGGCTGCCTGAGCGGGCCGGGCCGCTGGTCGGCTTCGCGCAACCTTCGCCAGGCATTGTGTGCGTGAAGGAGAACCAACATGACCACCGTTGCGAGCACCACCAGCTCTACGTCCACGAACACGGCGGCCGCCGCGTCGACCGCGGCCAGCAATGCGAGCACGGTTGATTACAACCAGTTCCTGCAACTGCTCGTGGCGCAGCTGAAGAACCAGGATCCGACGCAGCCGATGGACTCCACGGCCTATCTGTCGCAGCTCGCCTCCTTCTCGCAGGTCGAACAGCAGACCAACACCAACAAGAAGCTGGACACGCTGCTCTCGGCGAGCGCGCTCCAGTCCGCGGATGCCGCCATCGGCAAGACCGTGACCAGCGCCGACGGGACCGTCAGCGGCACCGTCGCCTCTGTGAGCCTCGTCAGCGGCGGCGCGCCCATCGCGACGCTGAAGGACGGCTCCAAGGTTACGCTCGACTCCTCGGTGAGCATCAGCGGATGAACGAGGCCGACGCCCTCGACGTCGTCCGAAACGCCATCTGGACCATCCTGTTGGCGGCGGGGCCTGCGGTGGCGGCGGCGATGCTGGTGGGCATCTTCATCGCCCTCATCCAGGCGCTCACGCAGATCCAGGAAGCGACCCTCACCTTCGTGCCGAAGATCATCGCCGTGCTGGTGGTCTGCGCACTCACCGGGTCGTTCATGGGCAGCCAGATCATGGCTTTCACCGAAGAAATTTACGGCCGCATCGCCAGCGGCTTCTGAGTTCGGCCGGGACCGCCCGCGGGCGGTTCCGGCCCGCAATTCGCCTGCGCTTCCGGGCGCGGGCGCCGCTCCGGCGACCCGCCGGGGCTGTTCTCGCCAGGCCGTTGGCCGCCTGACCCCAACGACGAAGCGCGCAAGCCTTGGTCGCGACGGGCTCCGGCACCGACAGTCGCACATGCAGCCGGGTCGAGGCCCGGAGTTGCGAGCCCAGACGTCATGAGGACGTCGCGCGCAGAGACAGGACACCGGCCCCGCGTGGCCGTGGCGTCCGGGAATGAGATGAGATGGCCGACGTTTCGCTTACCGCCGGAGACCAGCGCTCACGCCGCGACATAGGCTTTGCCGTTGGCATCGTCGCGATTCTCGCGGTGCTCTTCCTGCCGATCCCGCCGCTGCTCATCGATATCGGGCTTGCGCTGTCGATCGCGCTCTCGGTTCTGATCCTGATGGTGTCGCTCTGGATCCAGAAGCCGCTCGAATTCTCGTCCTTCCCGACCATCCTTCTGCTCGCCACCATGCTGCGCCTCGCGCTCGGCGTCGCAACCACGCGCCTCATTCTCGCGCACGGTGCGGACGGCGTGCACGCCGCCGGTGCCATCATCGCGGGCTTTTCCAAGCTCGTCATGAGCGGCGATTTCGTGATCGGTATCGTGGTATTCGCGATCCTCGTCACGGTGAACTTCCTCGTCATCACCAAGGGCGCCACGCGTATCGCGGAAGTGGGCGCCCGCTTCACCCTCGACGCCATCCCCGGCAAGCAGATGGCCATCGACGCCGATCTCAACGCCGGCCTCATCGACGACAAGGAAGCCCAGCGCCGGCGCAGTGAGCTCGAAGAGGAAAGCTCCTTCTTCGGCTCCATGGACGGTGCCTCCAAGTTCGTGCGCGGCGAGGCCGTGGCGAGCTTGATCACCATCGCCATCAACATCTTCGGCGGCATCATCATCGGCGTCACCCGCCATGGCCTGCCGATCGGCGATGCTGCGGACATCTACACCCGCCTGTCGGTGGGCGACGGCCTGGTCTCGCAGATTCCCGCGCTCATCGTGTCGCTGTCCGCCGGCCTGCTGGTGTCCAAGGGCGGCACCAAGGGCTCGGCGGAAAAGGCGGTGCTCGGCCAGCTCGGCGCCTATCCGCGCGCGCTGTTCGTCTCCGCCGGCCTCCTGTTCGCGCTGGCTCTGGTTCCCGGGCTGCCGCTCATCCCCTTCGCCGCCCTCGGCGGTCTGATGGCCTTTGTCGGCTATGCGGTGCCCAAGCAGCTCGCCAAGGAGAAGGCCGAGAAGGAAGCCAAGGAAAAGGCGGTCAAGGAGCAGCAGGCGCTCGAAGTGCGCGAGTCGGTGAAGGAGCAGCTGAAGACCGCCGAGATCGAGGTGGTGTTCGACAAGCAGCTCGCCGGCGTGATGACCCGCGCCTCCACCGAGTTCGGCCAGCGCATCGCCAAGATGCGGCGCAAGTTCGCCCAGCGCTACGGCTTCGTGGTTCCGGACGTGAAGATCTCCGAGAGCCTGAACGTCCCGGCCAAGACCTACCAGATCAAGATCCACGGCACCGTGGTGACCTCGCAGGAGATGCGCATCGGCGAGCTGCTGGTGGTGACCGGCGACGGCGCCAAGCCGGACGTGCCGGGCGACGAGGTGCGTGAACCCGCATTCGGCATGAAGGCCATGTGGGTGGCGGAGGCCTATCAGGCCGAGGTGCGGCGCGAGGGCTTCACGGCGGTGGACAATTCCACCGTGATCCTGACCCACCTCAGCGAAGTGATCGCCAACAACCTGCCGCAGCTCCTGTCCTATAAGGACATGCGCACGCTGCTGGACCGGCTCGATCCCGAGTACAAGCGCCTGATCGAGGACATCTGCCCCTCGCAGATTTCCTACTCCGGCCTCCAGGCGGTGCTGAAGCTGCTGCTCTCCGAGCGAGTCTCCATCCGCAACCTGCACCTCATCCTCGAAGCCATCGCCGAGATCGTGCCCCATGCCCGCCGCTCCGAGCAGGTGGCCGAGCACGTGCGCATGCGCATGGCCCAGCAAATCTGCGGCGACCTTGCCGATGGCGGTGTGCTGCGGGTGCTGCGCCTCGGCAGCAAGTGGGACCTCACCTTCCACCAGAGCCTCAAGCGCGACGCCAAGGGCGACGTGGTGGAGTTCGACATCGATCCGCGCCTCGTGGAGCAGTTCGGCACCGATGCCTCCGTCGTGGTGCGCGAGCAGATGAAGGAGGGGCAACCCTTCGTGCTGGTCAGTGCGCCCGACGCGCGGCCCTACGTGCGCATGATCATCGAGCGCATGTTCCCCTCGCTGCCCGTGCTCTCGCACGTGGAGATCGCCCGCGGCGTCGAGATCAAGTCCCTCGGGACCATCTCGTGATCCCTCTGGACGTCTCGATCCTGAGCGCCTTCCTGGTGTTCTGCAGGATCGGGAGCTGCATCATGATGATGCCGGGCCTGTCGGGCTATCGCCTGCCCGTGCGCGTCCGCCTGCTGCTGGCGGTGGCGGTCTCTCTCGCCATCCTGCCACTGATGTATGACGACCTCGTCAATTTCATCCGCAACGCCAATTCCGCGCAGCTTCTGCTGTCCATCGGCACCGAGATGGCGACGGGGGCCATCATCGGAACCCTGGCCCGCATCTTCTATCTCATGCTGCAGATGATGCTGGTGGCCATCGCCCAGTTCATCGGCCTGTCCTCCCCCATGGGCCTGCCGGAAGACGGCGAGGTGCTGCCATCGCTGGCCACGCTGATGATCCTGGCGGCCACCACGATGATGTTCCTGACCGACCAGCATTACGAGATGCTGCGGGGCCTCATCGCTTCCTATCGGCAGATCCCGGTGGGGGTGGGCTTTGGCGGCCGGGGCGCCCTCATCCAGGCCTCGGACCAGCTTTCTGCGGCGCTGATGATCGCCATGCGCCTCGCCAGCCCGTTCCTGATCTACTCGCTCATCATCAATTTCGCGGTCGGCCTCATCAACAAGCTGGTGCCGCAGATCCCGGTTTACTTCATTTCTGCCCCGTTCATTCTGCTCGGGGGCCTCATTTTGCTTTACGGTCTCTCGGATCAGATGTTGACCGCCTTCTCCGCCGCGTTCAATCTCTTCCTGAGGACGGGGTGAGGCATGAAGCAGCGTCTGCGCAAGGCGGGCCGGATCGTCGCCGTTCAGGAACAGATGCACCGCCAGGCGGAATGGCGGATGGCCGATATTTCACGCGCCAAGGCCGACCTCGAACGCCTGCGCAGCGAACTCATCGAAACGCTCAACGAAGACACATTCGGCCCCCTGCTCGTGGAAGTGGTGGCGCGCCGCCTGAAAGCGACCGCCGCCGAGGCCGACCGGCTGACGCAGGAGCAGATGCGGCAGGAGGCCAAGGTCCGCGAGGAGGCGCTGCGCCTGAAGCGGGCCGAACGCATGCACGAGAACGTCTCGCGCCAGTATGACCGGCACCAGGAGCACATCATGGTCGCCGGTATCCTGGAAGGGATTGCCGCCCGGCTTTCCCATGCGAAGGACGACGACCCCGGCGCGCCGGGGGATGCAAGCCTCACATAAGCAAAGTTTCGGACAGTCACGGCCGATCATTCCTCAATCCGTGACTGTGTGAGATGGCCATCCAACCTCCCTCAGATATCGTCCTCGACGTCATGCAGGCGGCGGACCCGGCCAAGGCGCAGAAGGTGACCGCCAACCTTCAGCGGCTGGCGACCTCCGCGTCCTCCGGCGTGTTCGACACGATGGTGCAGGGCGTTGCCGGGGGCTTTTCCGGAGGCCTCTCGTTTGCCTCCACCAGCACCACGTCGCTGCACAATCTGACCAATCTGTCGAAGCGGCCCGGCGCCGAGCCCGGCGAGGCCGCCTCCGAGCTGATGGCGAAGGCGGGCAACGACCCGCTGCGCAAGTTCGAGGCCATGGTGCTCTCCACGTTCGTGGAAAGCATGCTGCCCAAGTCCACGGCGGTCTATGGCGCCGGCAACGCCGGCAATGTCTGGCGCTCCATGCTGGCCCAGAAGATGGGTGACCAGGTGGCGGAAGCGGGCGGCATCGGCATCGCCAAGACCATCGCGGCGCGCCATCCCGAGATGCGCACCGTGAGCGGCGCCCAGGTGGCCGGTGCGCCGACCGCCGCGGCGGCCCGGCTGACGACGGTCCAGCCGTCGGGCGGCGAGGCCGACAAGGATACGACCACCACCGGCACTGACATTTCCATTTGAGGATGGCTGCAATGAGCGACAAGTCCGTTGAAGGCGAAAGCCTTGGTTTCTCTCTTGCGGCCCAGCTCGCCTGGACCGACGTGGATGCGCCGATCGCCGAGCTGAACGCCCCCGATCAGCCCGCCCTGTCGCCGGAGATGGCGACGCTGGTCAGCTCGCTCGACCGGCTGGAGATCGTGATCGATCAGGAGACGGCCGCTCTGGAGGCCCACCAGCCTGTCGATCTGGCGGAGATGAACCGCCGCAAGAGCCGCAGCCTGCTGGAGCTCAGCCGGGCGCTGCGTGGCCTGCCGGACGACGTGGATTCGAGCCTTGGCGAGCGCTTGACGGGCATCAAGGCCAAGCTCACGCGCAACTGCGAGGTTCTGGCCATGCATCTGGCTGCGGCGCGCGAAATTACCACCATTTTGAATGGGGCTTTGCGGGCCGCTGAGTCCGACGGCACCTACAGCACCGCGCTGCTCGGGGGACGCACGGCATGATCAAGTTCGTGGTCATCGGCGTCTGGGTATGCGCGGTGACGCTGGCCTCGAGCTATGGCGCGGCCTATTGGGCAGCGGGCGCCAACCTCGGTAAGGCGGAAGACCCTTACCTGCCAGGGCTCGAGTACAAGCGCGTGCCGACCATCACCGTGCCGATGATCATGGACGGCCAGGTGAAGGGCTATGTGATCGCAAAGCTCGTTTTCACCGCCGACGCCGGGACGCTCAAGAAATTAAGTGTCGATCCGGTTGTATTTGTGGTCAACGACGCCTTCTCGGAAATCTATAATAACGGTCGTGTCGAGTCTGGGAAAATCTCCAAGTACAATCTGAAGGACATGACCGACCGCGTGAAGGAGAAGGTGAACGCCCGCCTCAACGGGCCGGTGATCCAGGAAATCCTGATCGACGGCATCAACTACGTCGACAAGAACGACATACGGACGGTGGCTAACCAACAGCAACAATCGTCCAAAGGCCAAGACAAGGGCGATGCTAAGCCGAGCCATTGATCCGAAGCCAGGGAGGAACGGAGAGGAAAACGAAAATGAAGATTGCGGGGAAGATCTACAGCATCGTCGGCATTCTCGGTCTCACCACGCTGATCGTGTGCGTCATGGGCCTGAGTGCGCTGAACGAGTTGAACAACACGTCGGATCGGCTCGACGCGACGGCGCAGCGCGCCTTCGTGGCTGAGAAGCTGAACGGCGCGATCACCGCCGTCGTCATGGAATCCCGCGGCATCTATGCCGCCCCCGACATCGCGGCCGCCAAGCCCTTCGCCGCCGGCCTGCGCAAGCAGCTCGATAACGTGGACCAACTCGCCGCGCAGCTGAAGCGCCTCAGCGGCAACACCGACGCGCAGGCGGTGGATGCGGTGCTCTCCGACCTCGCCAAGTTCCGCGAGTTCCGGGTGGAGACGGCGCGCCTCGGCGAGAGCGTGAGCCCGCAGGCCGCCAATGTGCAGGGCAACAATGATGCGAACCGCGCCAACCGCCGCGCCCTCCAGGCCTCGGTGGACCGGCTGACGGACCAGATCCGCAATGAACTCGAGCCTCTGCGTGCGCGCATCGATGGCTTGCAGAATCAAACCTGGTGGCGCCTCGTGATTCTCACCGGTGTCGGCCTCCTCATCGGCGGTTCGATCGCCATCTGGATCGGCACGCGGACCATGAGCCGGCCGCTGCGCCGCGCCTCCGAGACGCTCCGCCGCCTCGCTTCCGGCGAGCTGGACGTGGCCGTCGAGGCACAGCGCTCGAAGGACGAGATCGGCGACCTGTGGCAATCCACCAAGCAGTTGCTGGAGGAACTGCGCCAGGCCGACCGGCTGCGGATCGAGCAGCGCGAGCTGGCGGTCCGGGCCGAGAGCGACAAGCGCGCGGCCATGCATTCGCTTGCCGATGAATTCGATCGCGAGGTCTCCGGTGTGGTCCGCACCGTGGCCGAGGCCGTGTCCACGCTGGAGCGCAACGCCGCGACCATGAGCGCCTCGGCGGACCAGACCTCCCGGCAGTCCACCGTCGTCGCCGCGGCGGCGGAGGAAGCTACAAGCAACGTTCAGACGGCAGCCTCCGCTGCGGAAGAACTGGCTGCCTCCGTTCGCGAGATCGGTACCCAGGTGTCCACCGCCGCGAAGATCGCGGAAGAGGCCACCGGGCAGGCAGCCAAGACGGCAGACGTGGCGCGCGGGCTTTCCGCCAGCGCGACGCGGATCGGACAGGTGGTGCAGCTCATCACTGACATCGCTTCGCAGACCAACCTCCTGGCGCTGAACGCGACCATCGAGGCGGCTCGCGCCGGCGATGCCGGAAAGGGGTTCGCGGTGGTGGCGAGCGAAGTGAAGTCGCTCGCCGAGCAGACCTCGAAGGCGACCGACGAAATCTCGGCTCAGGTTTCCGCCGTGCAGGGGGCGACCGACGAGGTGGTGCGGGCCATCGAGGGTATCTCGGACACCATCCGCAAGATTGACGACATCTCCTCGGCCATCGCCAACGCCATCGATCAGCAGGGCGCGGCGACCGGAGAGATCGCACAGAACGTGAGCCAGGCGGCACAGGGCACGCAGGAGGTCTCCTCCAGCATCACCGGTGTTTCCGCCGCGGCTCAGGCCACGGGGCGTGTCTCGACCGACATCGTGCACGCCGCAACCGATCTCTCGGCGCAGGCAAGCCGCCTGCGCAGCCAGGTCGACACTTTCGTCGCACGGGTCCGCGCGGCCTAGCCGCTCCGTGCTTAACCCTCACGGGAGAGGGGGGAATGTCCGAAGGGCCTGCGGGCCCTGAGGACGGACCACCTTCTTCCACTCCTGTGTCGCCAGGGCGGTACCGTGCGGTACGGCCTCGGTGCAAACCGGGAATGGACCGGGGCTTGTCCCGGCACCGCCTGGCAACACAGGGGCGCTTGAATGCCAGCCCGCTGGAGTGACAGATGGATGATCTGCTGCGCGAGTTTCTGACGGAAACCAACGAGAGCCTCGACGTGGCTGACGTCGAGCTCGTCAAGTTCGAACAAGATCCGAATAATGCTCAGATCTTGAACAACATTTTCCGTCTGGTCCACACCATCAAGGGCACCTGCGGCTTCATCGGCCTGTCCCGCCTCGCGGCGCTTGCGCATGCGGCCGAGACGCTGATGGACAAGTTCCGCGAAGGCGCGCCGGTGACCACGGATGCGGTGGGCCTGGTGCTCCAGACCATCGACCGCATTAAGGAACTGCTGGCCGAGCTCGAGGCGCGCGGCGGCTCCGAGCCTGAAGGGTCCGACCAGGACCTCATCGGGCAGCTCGAACTCATGGCCGAGAACGCCCACAACGCGCCGGTCGCGGTTGTCGAGGCGCCCAAGCCCGCCGCGCCTGCGGCGTCCAGCGGCTTCTCTGGTCAGCTGGAGCGCGATCTGCTGCCGGGCGAAATCCCGCTCGACGAGCTGGAGCGCATCTTCCGCGAGACCGAGGTCGAGAAGCCGGCCGCCAAGAAGAAGGAAGTCGCGGTCAGCGAGCCGGCCAAGGCCGCCCTGCCGGCGACCGCCAAGAGCACCGCTCCGGCCACCACGGCTCCGGCGCCCGCTCCGGCCGCCGCTGCTCCGGCCCCGGCGCCCTCCACCGCGGTGGCGCGCAAGCCCGCCGAGGATGAGCACAAGGCGGCCCCCGCCGCGCGCGGCGACGATCACGCCGGCAGCGTCTCGTCCCAGTCCATTCGCGTGAACGTGAGTGTGCTGGAACACCTGATGACCATGGTCTCCGAGCTGGTGCTGACCCGCAACCAGTTGATGGAGATCGCCCGTCGCCAGGAAGACTCCGAATACAAGGTCCCGCTGCAGCGCCTGTCCAACGTGACGGCGGAGCTGCAGGAAGCGGTTATGCGCACCCGCATGCAGCCGATCGGCAATGCCTGGCAGAAGCTGCCGCGCATCGTCCGCGATCTGGCGCAGGAGCTGGGCAAGCAGATCGAGCTGGAGCAGATCGGCGCCGAGACTGAACTCGACCGCCAGGTCCTCGACCAGATCAAGGACCCGCTCACCCACATGGTGCGCAACTCCGCCGACCACGGCCTGGAGATGCCCGAGGATCGCCGCAAGGCCGGCAAGCCGGAGAAGGGCACGATCCGCCTCTCGGCCTATCACGAGGGCGGCCACGTCATCGTCGAGATCTCCGACGACGGCAAGGGCCTCGACGTCGCGCGCATCAAGCAAAAGGCGCTCGACAACGGTCTCGCCACCGAGGCCGAACTGGCCAAGATGTCCGACCAGCAGGTGTTCCGCTACATCTTCGCGGCCGGCTTCTCCACCGCCGCCAAGGTGACCAGCGTCTCGGGCCGCGGCGTCGGCATGGACGTGGTGCGCTCGAACATCGAGATGATCGGCGGCACGGTGGAAGTGCGCTCCAAGCAGGGCGCCGGCTCCACCTTCGTCATCAAGATCCCGCTTACCCTCGCCATCGTCCCGGCCCTCATCGTCGAGGCTTCGGGCGAGCGCTTCGCGGTGCCGCAGAGCGCGGTCATCGAGCTGGTCCGCGTGCAGCCCAATTCCGAGCATCAGGTCAAGCGCCTGAAGGAATCCCCGGTGCTGTGCCTGCGCGACAAGCTGCTGCCGATCGTGAACCTCGGCAAGCTGCTCGGCATGGCGCCGCAGGGCGAGGACAATCTGGACGACCTCCTCATCGCCGTGATGCAGGTGGGCAACCAGACCTTCGGCGTGGTGGTGGACGCGGTCTCCCACACCGAGGAAATCGTGGTGAAGCCCATGTCCTCGGTGCTCCGTCAGCTGCCGATGGTGTCGGGCTCGACCATTCTCGGCGACGGCCGCGTGATCATGATCGTGGACCCGGCGGGTCTTGCCCAGGTGGCGGCCAGCCCCGAAGAGGAGCGTTCCAACTTGGGTGCCGACGGTGCTGCCCATCTGCGCGACCAGGGGGCGACCACCTCGCTGCTCCTGCTGCGCGCCGGCAACAACGACATCAAGGCGGTGCCGCTCTCGCTGGTCACCCGCCTCGAGGAGCTGGAGCTCGAGAAGGTCGAGACGGTCAACGGCCACCCGGTCATCCAGTACCGTGGCGCGCTGATCCCGCTGGTGCACGTGAACGACAAGGTGAAGCGCGCCACCACCGGCACGCAGCCCATGCTGATCTTCTCCGACGAGGGCAAGGTCATGGGTCTCGTGGTGGACGAGATTGTCGACATCGTCGAGGCCCGCCTCGACATGCAGCTCTCCTCCGATGCGCCGGATGCGCTCGGCGCGGCCATCATCGACGGCCAGGCGACCGAGATCCTCGATGTCGGCCACTTCCTGTCCATCGCCTTCGGCGACTGGTTCGAGCGGCATGACAGCGAGAAGCAGACCAGCTTCGGCAAGGTGTTGCTGGTGGATGACAGCCTCTTCTACCGCAACCTCATCGAGCCGGTGCTGAAGGGCACGGGCTATGAGGTCACCGCCTGCTCGTCCGGCCGCGAGGCGCTCGAGAAGATCGCCGCCGGCGCCCGCTTCGACGCGGTGGTCAGCGATCTGGAGATGCCCGACATGGACGGCTGCCAGCTGGCCCGCGCCCTGCGCGCGGATGCGGCGACCGCCCACCTGCCGATCATCGCCTTGTCGAGCGACCGTTCTTCGGAGAGCATCGAGCGGGCCCGCGTGGCCGGCTTCACTGACTACATCGCCAAGTTCGACCGTCCCGGTCTCATCGCCGCGCTGAAGGAATTCGCCGGCACTGCCCATGGAGAGGCGGCATGACCAGCACCAGTCTCGTCCTCGCACGACAGGAAAACACCGGCGCGGGCGCCCAGTATGTGACCGTCCGGATCGGGCCGCAGCTCTTCGGCCTGCCGATCGAGATGGTCCACGAGGTCTTCGTACCGGACCACATCACGCGGGTGCCGCTCTCGAACCATGAGATCGAGGGCGTCCTCAACCTGCGCGGCCGCATCGTGACCATGATCAACATGCGCAGCATGCTCGGCCTGCCGGCGCTTGAGGACACTCGCCGCATGGCGGTGGGCATCGAGCATCACGGCGAATCCTTCGGACTGATGATCGACGAGGTGGGCGAAGTGCTCGTCCTCGATCCGGCCCGCAAGGAGACGAATCCGACGAATCTCGATCCCCACTGGGCCGATATCGTCACGGGCGTCTATCGGCTGAAGGGGCAGCTCATGCTGGTCCTCGACGTTGACCTGGCGCTTGGCCGGCTCAACACGGCGCGCGCCGCCTGAGCGCCGCCTCGAATTTCAGGAGAGGAACATGAAGACCTGCCTAGTGGTGGATGATTCAGGCGTGGTGCGTAAGGTGGCCCGTCGCATCTTGGAGGATCTGTCCTTCAACGTGCGTGAGGCGGCCGACGGGCAGGCGGCTTTGAAGGCGTGCGAGGAAGCCATGCCGGACGGCATCCTGCTGGACTGGAACATGCCCGTCATGGAAGGCATCGAGTTCCTCGAGCTCCTGCGCAAGACCGAGGGCGGCGACGTGCCGCGCGTGATCTTCTGCACCACCAACAACGACATCGAGCACATCACGCGCGCGATCGAGGCTGGTGCCAACGAATACATCATGAAGCCTTTCGATCAGGACATCCTGCGCGAGAAGCTTGAGGAAGTCGGCCTGCTGGAGAAGGCACCCGCTACATGAGCACTTCCGCGCCTTCAGCGGATACGGGAGCCGTCGAAGATCCGATCCGCGTGATGATCGTGGATGACAGTGTCTTCATTCGCGGAATCCTATCCAACTGGCTCGGGGAATCGCCAGACCTGCGGGTCGTCGCCACGCACGCCAACGGCCGCCGCGCCGTGGACGACGTGCAGAAGTCGCTGCCTGACGTGGTCATCCTCGACCTCGAAATGCCGGAGATGGACGGGCTTACGGCCCTGCCCCTCATCCTTGAGAAAAAGCCGAACACCGTCGTCCTGGTGGCCTCCACGCTGACCCGGCGCGGGGCGGAAGTCTCGCTGAAGGCGATGAGCCTCGGTGCGGCCGACTATGTGCCGAAGCCGGACGCCGGCCGCGGCATCTCGGCCGCCGACGAGTTCCGCCGCGACCTGACCGCGAAGGTGCGCAGCCTTGGACAGCGCGTGCGTCGCCGCGGCAGCCTGCCGCGCGTGATGGCCGCTGCTGCCGCGTCCGCGGCTGCGGCGCCTGCCGCAGCTCCGGCCACTGCGGGTGCGGCTGCGCCGGCACCGGCCCGGCCCGCGGCACCTGCGGCGGGAGCGGCTCCCGCGGCTCCGGTCTCGGCCTTCGCCAAGCCGAAGGTGAACGACAAGCGCCGGCCTTATTCCATGTCGCCGGTGACCGTGCTGGCGGTGGGCAGCTCCACGGGCGGGCCGCAGGCCCTCACGCGCCTGTTCACCGACATCGGGCCGTCCATCGCCAACGTGCCCGTGGTGATCGTGCAGCACATGCCGGCCACCTTCACCGCCATTCTCGCCGAGCACGTGGGACGTGCGGCGGGGCGTCCGGCGGCGGAAGGCATTGATGGCGAGGTGGTGAAGCCTGGCCACATCTATATCGCGCCGGGCGGCAAGCACATGGTGCTGGAGAAGTCCGGCAACGACAAGGTGATCCGCCTGCATGACGGGCCGCCGGTGAATTTCTGCAAGCCGGCCGTCGATCCGATGTTCGACACCGTTTCGGAAATCTACGGCCGCAACGCGCTGGCGGTCGTGCTGACCGGAATGGGCAGTGACGGGGCCAAGGGCGCCGGCCGTATCGCCGATGCCGGTGGCAGCGTGATTGCGCAAGACGAAGAAACAAGCGTCGTTTGGGGCATGCCCGGTGCGACCGTCCAGATGGGGAACGCCTCCGAAGTTCTCTCCATCGCAGACATCGGCCGCAAGGTGTCTCGCTTGCTGACGGGAGGACGGGCATGATCAGCGCCGCCGACTACGAATTCTTCAAGAAGTACCTGAAGCAGCACTCCGGTCTGATCCTGTCGGACGACAAGCACTATCTGCTCGAGAGCCGCCTCGTTCCCCTGCTGCGCAAGTTCGAGATCGCCGATTTCGGTCGCCTCGCGGCGGTGCTGCGGGACAATTCCTCGTCCGCCGTGGCCGAGGCCGTGATCGAGGCTATGACCACGAACGAGTCGCTGTTCTTCCGCGACAAGACCCCGTTCGAGGTCTTCACCAGCATCATGCTGCCGAAGCTGCACGCCGCCCGCTCGCCGAGCGCGCCCCTGCGCATCTGGTGCGCCGCCGCCTCGACGGGGCAGGAGCCCTATTCGCTGGCGATGACGCTGAAGGAAAATCCGCATCTCGTCGGCTCGCGCCGGGTGGAGATCTTCTGCACGGATCTGTCGAACGAGGTTCTGGAGCGGGCCGCCTCCGGCCGCTACAACCAGTTCGAGGTCCAGCGCGGCCTGCCGATCCAGATGCTGATGAAGTACTTCAAGAAAGTCGACGACATGTGGGAGATCTCTCCCCAGTTGAAGACCATGATGACCTTCCGCAAGCTGAACCTGCTCAACCCGTTCGTGGGCCTCGGCACGTTCGACATCGTGTTCTGCCGCAACGTGCTCATCTATTTCGATGCGCCGACCAAGACCGACATCCTGAACCGGCTCGCCAAGGTGACGGCGGCGGACGGTTATCTGGTGCTCGGCGGTGCGGAGACGGTGATGGGCCTCGGCGACGCCTACAAGCCGCTGCCCAACCAGCGCGGCTTCTATGTGCCGAACGTTCCGGCCGCTGCGGCGCCTGCGGCCATGGCCTCCCGCTGACGGGCACATAAACCCAAGGATAGCGGCCCCGGCGGACAGTCGGGGCCGTTTTTATTTGCGCAACTGATTATTTGAGGCTCATCTTACCTGTGGATGACGCACGCGACGCCATCTTCGCGAAAGCGTGGCCGTACAGCATGGGGCGCCCGTTAAGAAAAAGGTGCGGGCGGATCGGACGCGTCGCCAGCTTTGCGCGTCCTGACCGGGAGGAACTCGCCGCACCACCGCGTGCCGCGAAACGGGATGGTCCCATGACACAAGAAAGTCTGAGCCAGCGTCTGAATTTCATCGGCATGGACAAGGCCCTTCAGGCCAGCCTGCGCGAGGCGCGCGATCTGGTGGTCGCCGCGATGCCGAAGATCCTGGATGGCTTCTACGACCACCTGATGACCTATCCGGACATGGCCCGGATGTTCCCCACGGCCGCCGTGCGCGCCCACGCCAAGGCGATGCAGATCAAGCACTGGGGCGTGATCCTCGATGGCCGGTTCGATGCCGCCTATGTGGAATCCGTCACCCGCATCGGCCAGACGCATGCCCGTCTCGGCCTTGAGCCCCGCTGGTACATCGCGGGCTATGCCCTTCTTCTGAGCGGCCTCGTCGCCGCCATCGAGACCGGCTTCAAGGCCGGTCGCTTCGACCGCACGGCGCCCGAACGGAAGGCGCGGCTGATCGAGGCGGTCATCACCGCCGCCCTGCTGGATATGGATTTCGCCATCTCCGTCTATCTCGATGCCGGCATCAAGGCGAAGCGCGAGACCCTCGATCGGGTTGGCGCGGCCTTCCGCAGCATCGTGACGACGGTTTCCGACGCCGCCGCGCATCTGGAGACTACGGCGGCCTCGCTGGCCGACACGGCGCAGAGCACGCGCGCGCTGTCGTCCGCCGTCGCCTCTTCCTCCGAGCAGGCCTCGTCCAACGTGCAGTCGGTGGCGACGGCCTCCGACGAACTGGCCGCATCCATCAACGAGATCAGCCGCCAGGTGCGGGAATCGAGCCGCATCGCCGGTGAGGCGGTGGAGCAGGCGCAACGCACCGATGAGCGCATCCGCGAGCTCTCGAGCGCCTCGGCGCGCATCGGGGATGTCCTGAAGCTCATCACCGCCATCGCGGAGCAGACCAATCTCCTCGCGCTCAACGCCACCATCGAGGCCGCGCGCGCGGGCGAGGCGGGGCGCGGCTTCGCGGTGGTGGCGCAGGAAGTGAAGGCGCTCGCCTCCCAGACGGCCAAGGCCATCGAGGAGATCGGCGGCCAGATCACCTCCATGCAGTCGGCGACGCAGGATAGCGTGTCGGCGGTGAAGGAGATCGGTCACACCATCGAGCGCCTCGCCGGCATCTCGGAAACCATCGCCCATGCGGTGGACAGCCAGACCGAGGCGACGTCCATGATCACCGCCAATGTGGCGCGCGCCGCCGTGGGCACGGAGGAGGTGGCGACCGCCATCGCCTCGGTGCGGACCCAGGCAGTCAACACCGGATCGGCGTCCGAGGAAGTGCTGGGCTCCGCCCGGATGCTGAGCTCGGAAAGCCAGAGGCTGAACGAGGAAGTGGAGACCTTCCTGAAGACCATCGATGTGGTCTGACGGATAGCCTTCTTTCGGACACGGCTGATCTCTGCTTCGCCGCGTCCCTCCTGACGCTCCGGCCGGCCTTGCGCCGGCCGTTTGCGTTTCAGGGGTGTATCAGATGCCCCGGTCGCGGGGCTTGGGCCCGGAGAAGCGAATGAGCAGCGGGCGAGAGGAGATGATAGGCCCGAAGCGGCTCGTCACCGGCAGGGGCAGGCACTTGTCGAGGCTGGTCAGCGCCGCCGCCACGAACTCCTTCTGCTCCGCAATGGTGCCCGGCAGCTTGGAATAGCTCGCCACCGGCTTGCCTTTCAGATTGCCCCTGTGGTCCAGCGCGAAGCGCAGCGTCATCTCCGCCCCTTCCGGCCCCGGAACGGGATCGAGGCAGGTGGCGAAGGCGGCGTCGAATTCCTTCCAGTTGTCGATGGGCTTCTGCGGCGGCGGGGGGGCGGGCGGGGCGCTCTCCGCCTGGTTCTGCTCAGGCGGCAGCGGCGGTTCGGGCGTGCGGATGCGCGGCGTCGTCGGCGGCGTTGCCTTCGCGGAGGGCATCATGTCCGCCGGCAGGTCCCCGGCCGTCGCCACGCGCGCGCCCGTCATCCCGCGCACGGCCATCTGCACGTCGGGCGCCGTCGCCTCGGGCGCGGCGGACGCCGCCGCCCCGACGGTGAGCATCAGATAAAGAGCCGCCGTGCCGGTAAGGTCAGCGGGGAGAGACATCAGGTGGGAGGGCAGGCGAAGCGAGGCGGCGGCGCGGGAGGTCATGTCAGTTCGTGGTCCGCAGGGGAGGAGGCGAAGGCGGCAGTGTCCCCTGCTCCAGGTGGTCCGCCACTTCCGTGAGGGCCTGGGCGAGCGCGCGCAACTGCTCGGCATTGGCCGAGACCTGCACCGCGGGCAGGGGGAGGCCGGGGCGCGGCTTGCCCACTTCGAGGCGCAGGCCGCCGGCCGTTCCATCAAAAAGCGCGGTCGTGAAGCCCTGCAGCGGCCACACCTTGAGGCGGCCGTTTTCGTCCTTGTCCCAGTCGTCGAATTGCATGTCTGAGCCTTCCGATGTCGGGATGGACCTGAGGTCATCGCGAGAGACGCGGAGCCACGGGGGAGGTGAGCACCGGAAGGCCCGCTGCGCCGCGCGCTGGAACGCGCACGCGCCAGGGACAAGCGCGGCTCCGACCGGGCGGATGCCCGGGTGTGGAACCCTTGCCTGTGCGGGGTTTCGTTGCATCGACCGGCCCGCCGCGCCGTCCGAGCGGGCGGAATGTGCGCCCGAAATCCGCGTTCGACAATCGCCTTTTGCGGTTCTGGTCTAGGAGATGTGAACAGTGGGACCGGCGCGCCACACCCGTTCCTTTCGCCCTTTCGTCTGCAACCCTTGATGGCTCTTGTGCGGTGCGGCAATCAGGTGCGTCCGCATATCGACGAACATGACCGTCAACGCTATAGCTGGATACAGTCGGGGAGCAGGTTGCGCCGTTGATTTCCGTCATCATTCCCACCAAGGATTCGGAACGCGAGCTCGTGCCGGTGCTTTCCGCGCTGGTGGCCGGCGTGACCGCAGGCATCCTGCGCGATGTGATCCTGGTGGATGGTGGTTCTGTCGACGAGACCGCCAAGATCGCCGATGCGGCGGGCTGCCTCTTCATTCCCTCGGTCAATGATCCCGGCCTGCGCATGAAGCAGGGCGCTCAGCATTCGCGCGGCCGCTGGCTCCTGTTTCTCGGCGCCAATGCCGTGCTGGCGGAAGGCTGGGCCCGTGAAGTGGGCGCATTCCTCGAAACGGCGGAGCGGCGTGGCGCCGCCGATCGCATGGTCGCGACCTTCCGGCTCTCCGTGGACGGCTTTGGTCTGCGGCCACGCTTCGGCGAAGCGGTGGCGGCGGCCAAGCTTGCCGTTTTCGGCCGTCCCAAGGCGGGGCAGGGGCTGCTGATCAGCCGCAAGCATTATGAGCGCATCGGCGGCCATGCCGCTGGCGTTGCCACCGAACGGCGCCTGTTCAGCCGCATCCGGCGCCGCGACATGTATGTCTTTCAAAGCCGTGTGATGCTGGCGGAAGCGGATGTTTCCGCCCCCTGACGGGGCCTGTGTAAAACTCTCGGCTCCCCTCTGGACCCGCCGCGGTGAATTGCGTATAGAAGCGCCCTCGCCGCCGGATAACGGTGGCGCCGCTTCCAAACGGGCGGGGCGAGACCGGAATGCCGGTTCGAGCCAAATCGCTTGGGGGATAGTTCAACGGTAGAACCGCGGACTCTGACTCCGTTAATCCTGGTTCGAATCCAGGTCCCCCAGCCACTGTTTTTGCATCACGACACATCGATATCGGCGGGCTTCTGCCGTGACGTCTGCTCCGGACCGCCGGTGCTGTCGCTCGCGCCTATTCCCCCGTGGGGATGACCTCGACGGTGGTCCAGAGAGGGCGGCCGGTGTCGGAGAGATTGTACTGCGCTTCGGCGCGGTAGCGCGTGCGGCGGACGGTGCTGCCCGGGCCGGCGAAATCGATATAGCCGTTCACGATGAATTTCTGGTGCTCGGGGTCGTGCCACACGGTGGTGCTGGGACCCGGGCAGGGCTCGAGCTGGGCGCGCTCGGAGAAGCGCTCGGCCACCTTGGCAAGGATGGCCGCGCAGGCGTCCGCGGCCGAGGCGTTGATGCGGAAGGCCGCGTCGCTGGCTTGGGGCGCAGGTTCCTTGGTGCTTGCCGGACCCTGCAGATAGAAGCTGGCCGCAACTGCAAGCATCGCAACGGTCGCTGCCGCAAGCCCGTAAGACCCCTTGCCCATCCCCACGTGTGCCGCCTCAAACCACGGTTGATGTCTGTTCATACCGCTTGCCCCTTGATGCGCCAACCTTTCCGGTTGGTCTGAGGGCCAGATGGATGCGGAGGTGGTATGCGCTGGCGTCGGGCGTATCGCCCGACAGCCTGTTCTCTGGAAGGACCGGCTCAGGCGGCGTGCAGCATCACACCGGGCGCCGTGGCACGCACGGCCTCGATCCAGGTGGTAATCGCCCGCCAGGCGCGGGCCTGGAGGTCGGGGCTGGCGGCAGCCTCGATCTGGTCCACGAGCAGTTCGCAATATTCGGTGAGAGGGTGCTGGATGCCGCGCACCAGAACGACGGCATCGTTCAGCGTGCGCAGGACGTGGCGGCGGCCATCGATCCAGATGTGGAGGGACGTCTGCATGGGCGCGTTCGCTTCTCTGTTCATTGCTTGATCCCCGGATGGACCGCGGTGGACGGCGAGCGTCGCCGACGATCCGCGGCAGAAACGCGAAACCTGCGGATGGGTTCCATGGCTTCCGATCACGCTTTTGAAATCCGGCGGCACGCGGCTGGGCCGTATCTCTTTACTGTTCCGCCCGAACCCGCGAGGCGGCAAGGAGGATATTTCTGCCAATTCAGGATTGAGACAAATCAATTCTTCTTGGGAATTGGCGCTGGCTGGATCATAGGATGGGTGGCTTCTTGGATCAATTTCAAGTTTTTGTGCGATTGCTTGTTTGAATTGTGCAAATGCGAGAAAGCGGGCCGGAGCGTTGCTCCGGCCCTGTGTCTTATTTGCTCGGGGGCGGTCTGGCGGATATGGCCGTAGCCTCAATCCGCCTCAGACCGTCAGCTCTGGCCGCCCTTCCGGCCCGCCTCGGAGGCGAGGTCGTGGTCCTGCGAGAAGGAGCGCTTTTCGTCCGGCACCGACTGGCCACCCTTGCGTCCGGCTTCCGCCGCCCGCTCGGGGTTCTGCGCGAAATTGCCGGAACCGCCCTGCTGGCCCATGTTGCCGCTGGACTGGCTGTGCTGCTGCGTGGACTGGCCGCCCTTGCGGCCGGCTTCGCTGGCCTTCTCACGATCATTGGCGAAGTTGCCGGAGCCGCCCTGCTGATTGTTGGCCATGAATGCCTCCCGTCTTTGATGCTCCCCAGCCACCAGACAACGGGTCTAGCGGGAGCCTGTTCCCGGGAATACATGCGTTTCACGCCAATCTTCCGGCCCGATCCGCCCGGCTCAAGCTCATGATGCAGCGCAGGAAATTCGGCCTGGAGCGTGGCGGGAGGCCATGGCTAATTCAAACGAAAATATTGATTGATTGTAGAAAAATAACTCCATTGATTGATGATCGAAAACGACGATGCTGGAGGGCGGAAGGATCATCCCATGTCGCTCAATTCCCCCATCCCCGCTCCCGCCGCCGCAGGCCCCACGTCGTTTCTCTCGCGCCTGCAGGTCACGCATCTCGCCCCCGGTCTCGCGCTGTCCGCCGGCCTCGTCGCGATCGCCTATCTCCTGCGCACCGTGCTGAACGTGCCGGCGCTGAGCCCGCTGGTGGTCGCCATCTTCCTCGGCATGGCGTTCCACAATTTTATCGGCACGCCGAAGCGGGCCGTGCCGGGCGTGAAGTTCGCCATGCGCCGGGTGCTGCGCGGGGCCATCGTCCTGCTGGGTCTGCAACTCACCTTCACGCAGGTGCGCACCGTTGGGCTGGATGGCATGGCCATCGTAATCATCACGCTCGTCTCCACCTTCTTCGTCACCCGCTGGCTCGGGCGGCGGATCGGTGTGGAAGCCGGCCTGTCGGAGCTGATCGCAGCGGGCACGTCGATCTGCGGTGCTTCCGCGGTGATCGCCACCAATACGGTGACCCGCGCCTCCGATGAGGACGTGGCCTATGCGGTGGCATGCGTGACGGTGTTCGGCTCGCTCTCCATGTTCCTCTATCCGGTGCTGGCGCCGCTCACGGGCTTTGACGCCCATGCCTATGGCCTGTGGGCGGGCGCTTCCATCCACGAGATCGCGCAGGTGGTGGCCGCCGCCTTCCAGGGCGGGCAGTCGGCCGGCGAGTTCGGCACCATCGCCAAGCTCAACCGCGTCATCCTGCTGGCCCCGCTGGTCCTCGCGCTCGGCTTCGCCGCCGCCCGCAAGGCCCGCGCCTCGGGCCACGGCGGCAAGGTGGAGGCCCCGCCGGTGCCGTGGTTCATCCTCGGCTTCCTCGCGATGATCGTGGTGAACAGCTTCGGTCTCGTCCCGGCTTCCGTCACCAGCACGGTCGCCCCCATCACCACCATGCTGCTGGCCGTGGCGCTGGCGGCGATGGGACTGGAGACGGACGTGCGCAAGCTCAAGGCCCGCGGCTGGAGGCCTCTTGCCCTCGGCACCGCCTCGTGGCTGTTCATTTCCGCCCTCAGCTTCGGCCTCATCTGGCTGTCGCCCCGGCTGTTCGGGTGAGGGGCGCGAGAGAGGCGCGATGACGCTCGATCAGCTCAAGGTCTTCGTGGCGGTCGCGGATCATCTTCACATGACCCGCGCCGCCGAGGCGCTGCACATGACGCAATCGGCCGTCAGCGCCTCCATCGCCGCCCTCGAACAGTCCTGCGGACAACCCTTGTTTGACCGGGTCGGCCGGCGGATCGAACTCACCGCCGCCGGTCGTCTCTTTGTGGGAGAGGCGCAGGCCATCCTGAAGCGGGTGGCACAGGCGCGCGATGCGCTCTCGGACCTCGCGGGCCTTGCGCGCGGCACCCTCACTCTCCACGCCAGCCAGACCATCGCCAATTACTGGCTCGCCCCGCGCATGAATGCCTTCCACGCCGCTCATCCGGGCATCCGGCTGGAGCTCGGCATCGGCAACACCACGCAGGTGGCGGCGGCGGTGCGGGACGGACTGGCCGATCTCGGCTTCGTCGAGGGCGAGGTGGAGGAGCCGCTGATCGTGCGCCGCCGCGTGCCGGGCGATGAACTGGTGCTGGTGGCGTCGGCGGACGCGCCCTATGCCGATCTGGACACCCTCTCCGCGCACGACATCGCCGCCATGCCCTTCGTGCTGCGCGAGCCGGGCTCCGGCACCCGGCAGATGTTCGAGGCCGCCTGCCGCCGGCTGGGGGTGAAGCCGCAGGCGGTCACCATCGTCTTCGAACTGCCGTCCAACGAGGCGGTGCTGAGCGCGGTGGCGGCCGGGGCAGGGGCGACGGTGATCTCGCGGCTGGTGGCGGAGGCGGGCTTGAAGGCGGGGACGCTGAAGGCCCTGCCGCTGGCCCTGCCGCCGCGCAATTTCTATGTGCTGCATCATGGCGAGCGGGATCGCTCGCGGGCGGCGGAGGCCTTTGTGGGCTTCATCGCGCCGCCCAAATGAAAACGGCCCGCCACCGGGGCGGGCCGTCTGCTCATTGCTGCAACGCGCTCAGGCGAAGGTGACTTCCAGCTCGCCCACGTTGGCGACGCCGCCCTTCAGCACGTCGCCGGCCTTCACCGGGCCGACGCCCGCAGGCGTGCCGGCGAAAATGAGGTCGCCGGGCTGGAGCGTGAAGAAGGTGGAGAGGGTGGCGATCATCTCCGGCACCTTCCAGATCATCTGGTTGAGGTCGCCGTCCTGCTTCGTCTCCCCATTCACCGAGAGCCAGATGCGGCCGGTGGACGGGTGGCCGATCTCGGACGCAGGCACGAGGCCGCTTGCCGGGGCGGACTGCTCATAGGCCTTGGCGATATCCCACGGGCGGCCGAGCTTCTTCTGCTCCGCCTGGAGGTCGCGGCGGGTGAGGTCGATGCCGACCCCGTAGCCGAACACGTGGTCGAGCGCCTTCTCCACCGGGATGTCGTCGCCGCCGGTCTTCAGCGCGACGATCATCTCGATCTCGTAATGCACGTCCTTGGTCAGCTTCGGATAGGGAATGGTCGAGCCGCTTGGGACGAGATTGTCGGGGTTCTTCTGGAAGAAGAAGGGCGGCTCGCGGTTCGGGTCGTGACCCATCTCGATGGCGTGGTCGGCGAAGTTGCGGCCGACGCAATAGATGCGGTGAACCGGAAAGAGCGCATCCGTGCCCTTCACCGGCAGGGTGGGGACAACGGGGGCGGGAATGACGAAGCTGGCCATGGAGGGCTCCTCGATAGACGCCCCCGCTTAGAGCAAGTCGCCGTCGAGTTGAAGCCGATTAAGCCGTATCCGCCGCTTCAAATGCCTGAAATCACACGGCCGTAGCGTAAGAAGGCGCCCGGCTTGGCCGGGCGCCCGATGCTCACTGGGCCGCGACGCCCACCCCGATGGGGCAGGAGACGCCGGTGCCGCCAAGCCCGCAGTAGCCGCCGGGATTCTTCGACAGATACTGCTGGTGATAGTCCTCGGCGAAATAGAACGGCCCGCCGTCGATGATCTCGGTGGTGATGGGTCCGAAGCCCTTGGCCTTCAGCGCGGCCTCATAGCTTGCCTTCACCGCCTCGGCGACAGCCTTCTCCTGCGGGTCGCTCGTATAGATGCCGGAGCGATACTGCGTGCCCACGTCATTGCCCTGCCGCATGCCCTGCGTGGGGTCGTGGCTCTCGAAGAAGAGCTTCACGAGATCGGCATAGGAGATGACGGCCGGGTCATAGACCACCAGCACGCCTTCCGTGTGCCCGGTGCGGCCGGAGCACACTTCCTCATAGGTGGGATTGGGCGTGAGGCCGGCGAGATAGCCCACCGCCGTGACCCAGACGCCCGGCGTGCGCCAGAAGGCGCGCTCCGCGCCCCAGAAGCAGCCGAGGGCGAAGATCGCCGTCCGGAAGCCGTCCGGATAGGGGCCCTTCAGCGGATTCTGGTTCACATGGTGCAGGCGGGCGGTGGGAATGGCGTCGGGGCGGCCCTTGAGGGCGGTCTCGGGCGTCGGAAGGTCCAGGGGCTTCTTCGACCAGAACATGGCGCGCTCCTTTTGTGTTCGAGCGCAGATATGGGGTGCCGCCCACCGTTCCGCGAGGGGCGTCTCAGGCAGCCTCGAAGGGCGAGCGCTCCCGCACACGACCAATGGAGAGCAGCACGGCGCCCACGAGCCCCAGCAGGAAGAAGAGCGGCAGGTTCAGCAGCGGGGCGCCGACATGCGTCCAGAGGAAAGGTGACAAGGCCGTGAGCTTGGCCTGCGCAGCGTCATAAGTGCCGGGCGAGAGCGAGACCCACGCGCGATAGGCGGAGGTGTAGACGATATCCGAAGCGGCAATGGAGCGCGTGCCGTCCACGACCAGCGCCACGAAGGCCCCGGCCATGAGCCAGAAACCCAGGAAACGGAACAGGAACCGGATCATCGCGCCTCGCGTCCACGTGCCGGCGGTCTGCCGCCGACATCCCATCCTTAGATCAAGATGGGAGCGGCGGAAACTCTGCCGGTTCCAGCGGTAGCGGCCGGCCGTTGCGTTCGAGAAGGCGGCGGGATGTCGCTGCCGTCCTGCGGTGGATGCGGCCCTGCGCCGGACGCAAGGCTCTTGAAGAGCGCGGCCGTTCTTGCTTCCATGGACGGCATGACGACAGGCCTTATCGAGATCCGTCGGGCCCGGCCGCAGGACGCTCCGTCCCTTGCGGAGGTGCATGACGCGGCCTGGCGCACCGCCTATCGCGGCCTCATTCCCGGCCTCGAGCTGGAGCGGATGATCGAGCGGCGCGGACCGAAATGGTGGCAGTCCGCCATCCGCCGGGGCAGCCGCATCTCCGTGCTGTTGGTGGGCGACGAGGTGGCCGGCTACACCAATTACGGTGGCAACCGCGCCAAGAACCTGCCCTTCGGCGGCGAGATCTACGAGATCTATCTGAAGCCCGTCTATCAGGGCCTCGGCTTTGGACAACGGCTGTTTTCGGCCGCGCGGCGCGATCTCTCGCTCGCCGGCTTGCCGGGCCTCGTGGTGTGGGCGCTGTCAGACAATCAAGGCGCCATCGGCTTTTACGAGGCCCTGGGTGGACAGGCGGTCGCAGCCTCCACCGAACGCTTTGGTGGAAAAGTTCTGGACAAAACGGCTTTCGGTTGGCAGCGGTAGCGCCGCCGGCGAGATCGGCGGTTCCCGAGGGCTGGATCCGGCCAGAGCACATCTGGCTGCCGCATTCACCTCATGTCTTTAACGCGAGCGCGGCGTGCGCCCCCCGGATGCGGGCGGTGCGGGGCGCGCTCCAGGCTGCAAGTGAGCGCAACACTCATGCGTATCGACGCGATTCCGGTCGGCAAGAACCCGCCCCATGAAGTGAACGTGGTGATCGAGGTTCCGATCGGCGGCGAGCCCATCAAGTATGAGATGGACAAGGATGCCGGTGCCCTGTTCGTGGACCGCTTCCTCTACACCGCCATGCGCTATCCGGGGAATTACGGCTTCATCCCGCACACCCTCTCGGGCGACGGCGATCCGTGCGACGTGCTCGTGGCCAACACCCGCGCCATCGTGCCGGGCGCCGTCATGTCCGTGCGTCCGGTCGGCGTGCTGCTGATGGAAGACGAGAGCGGCGTCGACGAGAAGATCATCGCCGTGCCCGGCCCCAAGCTCACCAAGCGCTATGACAAGGTGCTGAGCTACAAGGATCTGGCCGACATCACGCTCAAGCAGATCGAGCACTTCTTCGAGCACTACAAGGATCTTGAGCCCAACAAGTGGGTGAAGATCATCCGCTGGGGCGATGCCGAGGAAGCCCACAAGCTCATCCTCGAAGGCATCGAGCGGGCCAAGTCCAAGGCCTGAGCGTTCCGGCTGTCTCGTCCCTCTCCCGTGCGCGGGGGAGGGATCATTGCGGATCGGGCGGGGTCTTCGGCTTGCGCGGATGCGTGGAGGAGAAGGCGGCCGCCTGATCGGCGTCGGCGGCGGGCGCTTCCGCCGTACAGCGCGTGGTCGGCGGGCTGCCGCAGACCCGGCCGATATTGGCCCAGCCGACACATCGTCCGTCCGGCCCGCGATAACCGGGGCCACCCCGGCTTCCGCAGCCGCGTTCGGCCGCGACCGGCCCTGACATCATCACAATCGAGGCGGTGACAACCGCAAGCAATGCACGCTGAAACATGGCGTGCGTTTGCCATCGCTTGTGCCCGCTGTCGAGCGGGCGTCAGGCGGGGGCCAGCATGTCCACGAGCAGCGCTTTCAGCTCCGGAAGGCAGGAGCCGCAATTGGTGCCAGCCTTGAGCCGCGCGCCGATGGCGGCGGCATCATGCGCCCCCTCGCGGATGGCCTGCGCGATCGCGCCGCGCGGCACGCCGAAGCAGGCGCAGACCAGCGGCCCGCAGGCGGCTGCCCCATCCGAAGCGCGGCCGGAGAGCACGAGGCGCCGATCGTCCTCGGTGAGCGTGCCGCGGGCGAGCCGCTGCACCCACACATCCCAGGCCGGCACCTCGGCCTCCGGCGCCAGCACCAGAGCAAAGGCGAGCGCGCCCGAGGCGGTGAAGGCGGCGGCGCGATAATGGCCGCCCGCCGTGTCCGCCATGTCGCAGAAGCTGTCCGCAAGGCCAAGATCGTCGGCGAGGGCCTGCGCATAGGCGGCCCATGCGGCGACATCGACAGAGCCCGCGAGCCGCCAGCCGTGTCCACCCTCCAGCCGCGCGCGGGCAAAACCAAGGCCCGGCGGTGGCGAGACGCGGCTGCGGGCGAGCAGGACCCCCCGCGCGGGCGCGTCCACCGGCGCGAGGCGGGCCGGCGTCGCCTTGAGGTCCGGCTGGCCGGAGACGGGATCGGTGAGCGGATGCACCAGCGCGCCCACGCGCCCGCCGGAGGAATTGGTCGCGCTCCAATGGATGGGTGCGAACACCGTGCCGGGCCGCTGGCCGTCGTCGAGGCGCACCTCCAGCACGGCGCGGCCATGGGCGGTTTCCACCTGCGCCAGAGCGCCGTCGGTCAGGCCGGCGGCCCGCGCGTCGTCCGGATGCACGGTCACGAAGGGCGCGGAGATGTGGCTGCCGAGCCGGGGCGAGAGGCCCGTGCGGGTCATGGTGTGCCACTGGTCGCGGATGCGGCCGGTGTTGAGCAGCAGCGGGAAGTCTTCCGCCACCGGGGCCGGGGCGACGGGGGCGGGGGTCACGAAGCGCGCTCGGCGGGAGGCGGTGAAGAAGCCGCCGGTGCCGAACAGCCGTTCGGTGCCATGCGGCCCGTCCGACGCCGTGCGCACCGGCCATTGCACCGGGGCGAGGGTCTCATAGGCGGCATCGGTCAGGTCCGCGAGGCCGGAGAGATCGAAGTCGCGCGTGCCGTTGTTCTCGAAAGCGGAGAGGGCCGCGTGCTCGCGGAAGATGTCCGCCGGGCCGCGCCAGTCGAAAGCCTCCCCATGGCCGAGGCGGCGGGCCACCTGCGCCAGCACCCACCAGTCGGGCTTCGCCTCGCCGGCGGGGGCGAGGAAAGGGCGTTGGCGGGAGATGCGGCGTTCGGAATTCGTCACCGTGCCGTCTTTCTCGCCCCAGGCGACGGCGGGCAGCAGCACATGGGGGGCGCAGCCGGCGGTGTCCGTACCGAGCACGTTCTCGGACAGCACGAAGAGGTCGAGTCCGGCCATGGCACGTCGGGCGGCATCCGCGCGCGGCAGGCTGACGGCCGGATTGGTGCCCATGACCCACAGCGCCTTGATCTCTCCGCGCTCCATGGCGGCGAACATGTCCACCGCCTTCAGCCCCTCCGCCTGCGCCATGTGGGGCGCGCCCCAGAAGCGGCGCACGCGGTCCACTTCAGCGGGAGAGAAGCCCATATGGGCGGCCAACTGGTTGGCGAGCCCGCCCACCTCGCGCCCGCCCATGGCATTGGGCTGGCCGGTGAGCGAGAAGGGCCCCATGCCTTCGCGCCCGATGCGGCCGGTGGCGAGGTGGCAGTTGAGGATGGCGTTTACCTTGTCCGTGCCGCGCCGGGACTGGTTGACGCCCTGCGAGTAGCAGGTCACCACTCGGTCCGTGGCCCGGAACAGCGCGAAGAAGCGCGCCACATCCGCTTCGGCTAAGCCCGTGATGCGGGCGGTGGCGGCAAGGTCCGGCGTTTCCGCCCGCGCGGCCGACAGCGTTTCCGCAAATCCCTCGGTGTGCTGCGCGATGAAGGTCTCATCGAGCGCGCCGGTGTCCGTCAGATGCACCAGCAGGCCGGAGAACAGCGCCGCGTCCGTGCCGTGGGCGAGGGGCAGAAACAGGTCCGCTTCCTCGGCCGTGGCGGTGCGGCGGGGGTCGATGACCACGAGCTTCGTGCCGCGCGCCTGCCGCGCCGCCACCATGCGGCGGAACAGCACCGGATGGCACCAGGCGGTGTTGGAGCCTGTGAGGACGATGAGGTCGGCTTGTTCCAGATCCTCATACGATCCCGGCACCGTATCCGAGCCGAAGGCCCGCTTGTGCCCGGCGACGGACGAAGCCATGCAGAGGCGCGAATTGGTGTCCACGTTCGCCGTGCCGAGGAAGCCCTTGGCGAGCTTGTTGGCGGCGTAATAATCCTCCGTGAGCAACTGGCCGGAGAGATAGAAGGCCACCGCCTGCGGCCCATGCTCGGCGAGCACGCGGCGGAAGCCCTCCGCCACCCGGTCGAGTGCGGAATCCCACGTCACCCGCCGCAGATCGCCGGCGCCCTCGCGCATCATGGGATGGAGCAGCCGGGTCTCCAGCCCGATGGTCTCGCCCAGCGCCGCGCCCTTGGAGCACAGCCGGCCGAGATTGGCCGGGTGCGCGGCATCGCCCTCGATCAATGCGCCGCCGAGCCCATCGGGCGTCGCCTTCACGCCGCAGCCGACGCCGCAATAGGGACAGGTGGTCGATGTCGCCTGAGGCGAGGAAAGCGGGGCGTTCATGAGGCGCTGTCTCCGGTTTTCCTGCGCTCAGTAGACGTCCGCCTGATAGCGGCCGGCCTTCTTCAGTTCCGCCACGAAGCGGGCACCGCCCTCGGCCCCGAGGCCGCCATGGGTGGCGGCCACATCCGCGACGGCGGCCTCCACATCCTTGGCCATGCGCTTGGCATCGCCGCAGACATAGAAGTGCGCGCCTTCCTCGAACCACGCCCAAAGTTCGGGGCCTGCGGCGCGGATGCGATCCTGCACATAGACCTTCTCCCCGCCCTCGCGGGACCATGCGGTGTCGAGCCGCGAGAGCACGCCCGCGGCCTGCATTCCGGCGAGTTCGTCTTCATAGAAGAAGTCGGTGGCCGAGCGCTGGTGGCCGAAGAACAGCCAGTTGCGACCCGGCGCTTTCGTCGCCATGCGCTCATGCAGGAAGGCGCGGAAGGGGGCGATGCCCGTGCCGGGGCCGACCATGACGACGGGCCGCGCCGCATCCGTCGGCAGGCCGAAGCCGTGGGCCTTCTGCACATAGGCCTTCATCCGCGTGCCTGGCGCCACGCGCCCGCCGAGGAAGGTGGAGCACACCCCGAGCCGCGTGCGGCCCTGATGGTCGTAGCGCACCGCATCCACCGTCAGCGAGAGCCGGCCGGGGGTGGCGGCGGGGCTGGAAGAGATGGAATAAAGGCGCGGCTGGAGCGGCTCCAGGCACTCCACGAAGGCCTCCGGGTCCGGCCGGATGCCGGGGAATTTCTCCAGCGCCGCCAGCACGTCGAGCGTTGCCGCATCGCCATCCGGGTCCTCGCCCGCCGCCAGCGCCTTCGCGTTGTCCTTGCGGGCCCCGCCGGTGATGTAGGAGATGAGGGTGAAGAGCGTGTCGGGGGGCGATTTCAGGCACACCTCCTTGGTGAGCACCTGCTCCAGCGTCTTCTCGCCGATGGGGAAGTCGGCAGGGGCATGCAAAGCGGCGAGAACGTCCGCCACGAGGCCGGGATCATTCACCGGGAACAGGCCGAAGCTGTCGCCCGCCTTGTAGTCGAGCCCCGAGCCTTCGAGGTCGAAATCCACGTGCCACGTCTCCTTCTCGGAGCCGTCCTTGTTGAGGCGGAAGCGGCCGAGGAAGGTGACTTCGGCGGGATTGTCGCGCGTGCCCCTCGGCGCAGCGGCGGCCGGGGCGGTTGCGGCCTCGGCACCGGGCGCGGTGGGCGCCGGTGCGGGTGCGCCATCCAGCTCGGTGGCGAGCTGCTTCAGCATCCGCAGCGTCTCCTTGCCGCCGGGGGCGCAGAGATTGAGCTTGGTCTCGGCGCCCGAGGCGAGCGCCTTGGAATAGCTGTCGCAGATATAGCCGCACTGGCCGCAGTCCTGCTGCGCCATGGCCGCCATCATCCGCCGGGCGAGCGGCTTGCCTTCGGCGAGCTTCATGCGCTCGTCGAGCGGCATCGAGGCATCATGCCAGGGCGCACCGTCGTCTTCCTCAGCACTCGCGGGCGGGGCCATGAGGGCCGCGCCCTCGGCCGGAGACAGGACGGTGGCGCCGGCCGGCGCCTCGCCGGAGAAAATGCCGGCGAAGAAGCCGTTGAGCCAGGCCCGCTGCTCGGCCGAGAAAGGGGCGCTTTCCGGCAGGAAGGGCACCAGAGGGGTTCGCGTCTGGAGGGTCATTCGGCGCGCTCCATGGCGGTCTCGACGAGGGATTTCAGGGCGGCGGGGCCAAGGCGGCGGGTGAAGGCGGCGAAGGTCTCGCCCGGCAGCCTTTGCGCAGTCCAGCCGCTGAGCAGGCGCTCCACGAGGGCGGGTGCGTCTTCCGCCTTCACCTGCTCGAACAGCTCCTGCGCGATGGCGGCCTCCGTGCCGAAACCGCCGCCCACCAGCAGGTTGTAGCCATCCACCGTGTCGCCATCCTCATTGATGGCCACGCGCGCGCCGATGAGGCCGATATCGCCGATATAATGCTGGGCGCAGGAATTGTGGCAGCCGGTGACGTGGATGTTCACCGGGCTGTCCAGCGCCACGCGCGGGCCGCAATAAGCGGCGATGGCGCGCGCGGTGGCCTTAGTGTCCGCATTGCCGAAGCGGCAGCCGGCCGCCCCCGTGCAGGCGACGATGCCGGCCTGAAGCGCATCCGCATCCGCCGTGAGGCCGAGCGCGGTGATGGCGGCCTTCGCCACCGTCACCCGTGCATCCGGCACGCCGGAAACGAGGACGTTCTGCCAGACGGTGAGGCGCAGATCGCCATCCCCGAGGTTCTGGGCGATATCCGCAAGGCCGCGCATCTGGGCGGCCGTCATGCGGCCCACCGGGACGCCGATGCCGATCCAGTTCAGCCCCGCCTGCTTCTGCGGCCGCACGCCGAGATGGGCCATGCGGTCCGCCTCCGGGCGCGGTTTCACGGCGTCTGCCGGCACGCGGACGAAGGGGGCGCCCAGCCGCTCTTCCACCTTCTTCAGGAAGCCGTCGAAGCCCAGCGCATCGAGCACGTATTTGAGGCGGGCCTTCTTGCGGTCGGTGCGGTCGCCGGTGTCGATGAAGACGCGGATGATGGCATCGGCCACCTTGGTGGCGTCCGCAGGGGGCAGGATGACGCCGGTATCGCGGGCGAAATCCTTGTGGCCGGTGATGCCGCCGAGCGCAAGGCGGAACCACACGCCGGGTTCGACGCCGAAGCCCTCCTTCACCTCCACGGCCTGGAAGCCGATGTCGTTGGTGTCCTCCAGCGCGCCGATCTGGCCGGCGCCGTCGAAGGCCACGTTGAACTTGCGCGGCAGGCCATAGAGCGTGCGGGTGTTGAGGATGTGATGGTGCCACGCCTTGGCATAGGGGCGGGTGTCCAGCAGCTCCTGCGGGTCGATGCCAGCGGTGGGTGTGCCCGTGACGTTGCGGATGTTGTCGCCGCCGGAGCCCTTGGCGGTGAGTCCGAGGTCCACCAGCTTCTCCAGCAGGATCACGCCGTCGGTGGCCGGGATCTCGCGGATCTGGAGATTGGCGCGCGTTGTCACGTCCGCATAGCCGCCGCCGTGGATTTCGGCGATGTCGGCGATGCCCCGGAACTGCCAGTGGGTGAGGATGCCGTTGGGCATCCTGAGGCGGCACATGAAGCTGTCCTGCGCGGGGGCGACATAGAACAGGCCGTGATACTTCCAGCGCAGGATGTCCGGCCCCTTGGGGTAGACGCCCTCGCGCGCGGCTTCTTCCATGCGGGGCCAGGCATCGAGGCCCATTTCCTCGCGCTTGGCCTTCTCCTCGGGGCAGAGCTTCTTGCCCTCCGCTTCCGTGCGCGCCATGGCCTTGAGGCTCGGCGCATCCGGTCCGGTCGGCTCGGCCGTGGCGGGAGAGCCGCCGCCGGGCGCGCGACCCGCGCGGGCCACCTGCGCGCCGGACATGAAACCTTCCAGATAGCGTTTCTGATCCACTGTAAAGTCGCCGCTCATGATGTCTCTCTCCTCACGCCGCCAGCGCCGGCCGCCCGAAGGCGAGCGCGGCGCGCAGCGGCGCGATGGGGGTGCGGTTCGTGATGAGGTCGAGGAAATAGAGCCCGTCGGCGGTGTCGCCGAAGAGCACGGCGCCAGCGAGCACGCCGTCGCGGATGAAGAGGCGGCGATAGATGCCATGGGCGCGGTCACGCAGCACGATGTCCTGCGCCCCCTCGCCGGAGATGTCGCCGGCCGAGAAGACCGGCACGCCGGACACCTTGAGGTTCGTCGAGACGACGCTGCCCGGATAAGCCGCCGGCTTGCCCGCCAGATGCCGCGCGAGCACGTGCGCCTGCTCATAGGCGGGGGCGACGAGGCCATAGGCCATGCCCCGGTGCTCGGCGCATTCGCCCAGCGCGAAGATGGCGGGATCGCTGGTGGCGAGATGATCGTCCACCACCACGCCGCGATTGCAGGTGAGGCCCGTTGCGCGGGCGAGATCGGCATTCGGGCGCACGCCGCAAGCCATCACCACCAGATCGGCGGGCAGCACCTCGCCATCCGCGAGCCGCAGTCCCGTGACATGGCTTTCGCCTTCGATGGCGGCGCTGTGGGCCTGAAGCCGCACGGTAACGCCGCGCGCTTCCACCGCCTGACGCAGCAGATCGGCGGCAGTGGCGTCGAGCTGGCGCTCCATCAGCCGGTCCATCAGATGGACGAGGGTGGTCGCAACGCCTGCGCCCGCAAGGCCGATGGCGGCTTCCAGCCCCAGAAGGCCGCCGCCGATCACCACGGCGCGCACGCCGGGCTTTGCCGCCGCGAGCAGAGCCGAAACATCCGCCAGATCGCGGAAGGTGGTGACGCCGGGCAGGTCCGCGCCCGGCAGCGGCAGGCGGATGGGATGCGAGCCGGTGGCGAGCACCAGCCGGCTGAAGGGCAGGCGACGCCCGTCCGCCAGCACCACGGCCCGGCTTTCCCGGTCGATGGAAGCGGCGGGCGTTCCATAGAGCAGGGTCACGCCCTGCTTCGCCCACCAACTGGCGGGCTTCATTTCAAGATCGGTGGCCGGCAGCTTGCCGGCGAGCACGTCGGAGAGCAGCACGCGATTATAGGCAAGGCCCGGCTCCGCTCCCACGACGGCGACGGAATAGCGGCCGAGCCCGCAGGCCCCGAGCTCTTCGCAGAGCTTGGTGGCGGCCATGCCGTTGCCGATGATGACGAGAGGCTCGCTCACGTGCGCATTCCGTTGCTGGGGATCATGGGCCTCAGATCATTCCGCCGGGACGGCAGCGCCCTCGGCCGCCTCGATCATCACGCCGGAGAGCAGCCCATAAGCCTCCGCCCAGGCGGCCTTCACCTCGGGCGTGAAGTCGGGGCCGAGGCCCTGTTCCAGCGTCCAGAGCAAGGCGGCGCCGACCGGGGCATAGTGTTCGCGCGTCACGCCATAGGCGACGTGGCGGCGGGCCAGCGCCTGCGCAGCCGGCACGATGGCGTCGAGCTTGGTGAGGCCGTTCACCACCACGGAGAGGGTGGCCATCAGCTTCTTCCCCTGCTCCGAAATATCGCCCTTGAAGAGGGGCTTCACCTCCGGCGCGATCTCGAACAGCCGGCCATAGAACAGGCCGGCTGCGGTCTCGGCGATGGGCGCCACCTTGGCGAAAGAGGACTGCACCAGTTCCACTTGGCTCGGGGTCATGACGGGCTCCTGGCTGGCGGGTTCCGGATGGGGCGAAGGGGCCGGAGCGGTGCCGCTCCGGCCGCGCAATCAGGCGGCCTCGACGAAGCGGTGGCGCTCGTGGAGGAATTTCAGCACCGCCTCGCGGGCCTTGAGGTAAGTGGGATTGGCCACCAGTTCGAGGCGCTTGCGCGGGCGCGGCAGGCCGACCTCCAGCACCTCGCCGATGCGGGCGGAGGGGCCGTTGGTCATCATCACGATGCGGTCGGAGAGGAGGACCGCCTCGTCCACATCGTGGGTGATCATGAGGATGGTGTTGCCCAGCGTGGCATGGATCTGCATTACGCTGTCCTGCAGATGGGCGCGGGTGAGCGCGTCCAGCGCGCCGAAGGGCTCGTCCAGCAGCAGCACCTTGGGCTCCATGGCGAGCGCCCGGGCGATGCCCACGCGCTGCTTCATGCCGCCGGAGACCTCAGAGGGGCGCTTGTCCCGCGCGTGGCCCATCTGCACCAGCTCGAGATTGTGCATGGTCCAGTCGTGCCGCTCGGCCCGCGAGCGGGTGCCGGAGAACACCTTGTCCACCGCGAGGCGCACGTTGTCATAGACGGTGAGCCAGGGCAGCAGGGAGTGGTTCTGGAACACCACGGCGCGGTCCGGGCCGGGGCTGTTGACCTCTCGCCCATCAAGGATCACGCCGCCGCTCGTGGCGGGAGTGAGGCCCGCCACGATGTTGAGCAAGGTGGACTTGCCGCAGCCCGAATGGCCGATGATGGAGATGTATTCGCCCTTGGCGATGTCCAGCGAGACCTCGCGCAGCACCTCGGTGGTGGCGGCGCCGCGGGTGAAGGTCTTGCCGATCTGGCTGAGCTCGAGATAGGCGGGCATGGGGATCTCCTTCAGGACGCCGCGGTGCCGCGGGTGACGATGCCGGCGACACCGGCCACGAGACGGTCGAGAACGAAGCCCACCACGCCGATGTAGACGAGGGCGACGATGATGTCGGGCAGGCGGGAGGAGTTCCACGCATCCCAGATGAAGAATCCGATGCCGACGCCGCCGGTGAGCATCTCCGCCGCCACGATGGCGAGCCAGGACAGGCCGACGCCGATGCGCAGGCCGGTGAAGATGTAGGGCGCCGCCGAGGGCAGCATGATCTTCCAGAAGAATTCCAGCGGGTTCAGCCGCAGCACCTGTGCCACGTTCCGATAGTCCTGCGGGATGTTCCGGATGCCCACTGCCGTGTTGATGATGATCGGCCAGATGGAGGTGATGAAGATCACGAAGATGGCCGAGGGGTTGCTGTCGCGGAAGGCGGCGAGTGCCAGCGGCAGCCAGGCGAGCGGCGGCACCGTGCGCAGCATCTGGAAGATGGGATCGAGCCCGCGCATGGCCCAGACCGACTGGCCGATGAGCGCGCCGGTGAGCACGCCCACAACAGCGGCGAGGCCGAAGCCCACCGCCACGCGCTGGAGCGACACGAGAACGCGCAGGCCGAGGCCGATGTCCTGCGGGCCGGCGACGAAGAAGGGATCGACGATCAGATCCTTGCTGTCGGCCCAGATGCGGCTCGGCGGAGGCAGGGTCGCCCCGGCGCCCCGGCACAGCAGTTCCCACAGTAGCAGCAGCAGGGCTGTGACGATGAGCGGCGGCAGCACGCTCACCGCGAACCAGCGTGCGGCGGCCATGAGGCGGGCGGAGACGGGCGGGCGCGACCGCTTCAGGCGGACGACCTGCGCGACGCTCGCAGGCGTGGCGGCTTCGGGACGCCGCTGCGGCTCGGCCTCTTTGAGGGCGGTGACGGACATGGCGGGCTCCTCAGACAACGGAACAGGGGGCACAACGGCCGCCAAAAAGGTGAGTCATGCCCGGGCTTGTCCCGGCCATGACCATCGCGAGGGACGGCGCTGAACGTGAGGTCAGTTCGCGCGCGCAGAGAGTCGCCATCTCAGACCTCCACCCGCTTGATGCCGAGGCTCTTCAGATAGGCGGTGGGATTGGCCGGGTCGAAGCTCTTGCCATCGAAGAAGGTCTCGACGCCGCGCGAGGTGGAGGTGGGAATTTCGGCCGCCGGCACGTTCAGTTCCTTGGCGGCGGCGCGCCACAGGTCCTCGCGGTTCACCTTGTCCACCAGGGTCTTGATGTCGGTGGTGGGTTCGAACTTGCCCCAGCGGATGTCCTCGGTGATGAACCAGGCGTCATGGCTCTTGAAGGGATAGGAGGCGTTGGCCTGCCAGAACTTCATGTACTGGTCGGAGCCCTTCACCACGCGGCCGTTGCCGTAATTGATGTCGCCGATGGTGCGGCCGTAGATGTCGGCGACAGGCACGTTGAACCACTGCCGCTTGCCGACGATCTCGGACATCTCCTTCTTGTTTTCCATTTTGTCGCACCACTGCTGCGCTTCCAGCACGGCCATGAGGATGGCCTTGGTGGCGTTGGGGTTCTTGTCCACGAAGTCGGCGCGCATCCCGAGCGCCTTCTCGGGATGGTTCTTCCAGATCTCGCCGGTGGTGCAGGCGGTGTAGCCGATGCCCTGGTTGACGAGCTGCTCATTCCATGGCTCGCCCACGCAGAAGGCGTCCATGTTGCCCACCTTCATGTTCGCCACCATCTGGGGCGGCGGAACCACGATGGTGGAGACGTCCTTGTCCGGGTCGATGCCGGCGGCGGCGAGCCAGTACCGGATCCAGAGGTCGTGCGTGCCACCGGGGAAGGTCATGGCGACCTTCACTTCCTTGCCCTCGGCCTTCTTCTTCTCGAACGCGGCCTTGAGCGCCGAGGCGTTGGCGGTGGCCTTCAGGTCCTTGTATTCGTTGGAAACGGAGATGGCCTGCGCATCGAGATTGAGGCGCGCGAGGATGTACATGGGCGTCGGCGCGTTGTTCTGCGTCACCTTGCCGGTGGAGATGAGGTAGGGCATGGGGGTGAGGATGTGCGCCCCGTCGATGCCGTTGGCGCCGCCGCCGAGCACGAGATTGTCGCGGGTGGCGCCCCAGGAGGCCTGCTTCACCACCTCCACGTCCGGCACGCCATACTTGGCGAACAGCCCCTTCTCCTTGGCGATCACCAGCGGGGAAGCGTCCATGAGCGCGATGTAGCCGAGGACGGCCTTGGTGGTCTCTGGTGCCGCCGCATGCGCGGAGGGCACGCCGCCGGGGAAGACCGTCCGCACCGCCTCGAACAGCGCCGCCGTTCCCATGGCCGCGACGCCGCCCTTGAGCAGCGAACGGCGCGAGACACCCTCGTGCGCGGTCCCCTCGGGGCCAGCCGAAGACGCCGCCGGCGAGGGGGCGGCGGGCGACACAACGGACAGCGCAACGGACTTGGGCTCGGAGGCGTCGGTCATCTTCAGGTTCCCCTCGTGGTGGCGTCGGTGGGCAAAACGAAAAAAGCCGCAGACATCCGCACGGCGCGGTTGGCGCCATCGGTGTCAGCGGCTTTGCTGCGGTCCCGCCCTTGGGACGAAATTTGGGAAGCGCCATCCCCGTTGACGGCGCATGCCCTTCCTTATTCAAGGGCCGTGCCAACCGGGACGTGTGACGAAGGTTTTGGAATCGCTAGAGAATGCGAAAGATCAAAAAATGAGCACGATGTCCTGATGGGCAGTGATCTGGCGGTGGGGTGAGCAACTGCCTCAGGATTGTGCGGTGCACCGGCGGCTCAGGAGCGCTCGGGGCGGGTTTCCGACATGAGAGCGATGATCTCCTTTCCCGGCAGCGCTTCGGCGGCATAGCTGAAGGTGCCGAACATCCGCACCTCCTGCGCCGCCCGCATCAGGGCGCCGAGCGCGGCCCGCGCGAAGGAGCCGCCGACGCTCACCCGGCGCACGCCGGCCGCCGAGAGTTCGGCGACGGAATAGGAGGGGCCGCGCAGCCCCATCACGACATTCACGGGCTTGTCCACGGCGGCGCAGACGGTTCGGATCGCCTCGAGGTTCGGCAGGCCGGGCGCGTAGAGCACATGGGCGCCGGCGGCAGAAAAGGCCTGGAGCCGGCGGATGGTGTCGTCGAGGTCCGGCCGGCCGCACAGGAAGTTCTCCGCCCGCGCCGTCAGCAGGAAGGGCAGGTCGCGCGCCGCCTCGGCCGCGGCCTCCACGCGCTGGATCGCGTGCGCCAGATCATAGATGGGCGTCGCGGGATCGCCCGTCGCATCCTCGATAGAGCCGCCCACGAGGCCGATGGCGCAGGCGAGGCGGATCGTTTCCGCGCAGGCGTCGGGCGCCGCGCCGAAGCCGTCCTCCAGATCGGCCGAGACGGGCAGGTGGGTGGCGCGGACGATCTCGGAAGCATTCTCCAGAATCTCGCCCCGCGTCAGGCTCGCGGCGGAATCCCGCTTGCCCTTGGAGAAGGCGTAGCCGGCGCTGGTGGTGGCCAGCGCCTCGAAGCCGAGGCTGGCAAGAAGGCGCGCGGACCCGGCATCCCACGGGTTGGGGATGACGAAGGCCTGGGCCTGCTGGTGCAGCGCCTTGAAGCGCTCGAACTTGGCAATCTGCTCGGACACGCCTGTCTCCAGAACGAAGGGGAGGTGGGGGGCTCCGCCCGTGGTCTCAGGGCTTCAGCTTGAACTGGGTCGCGAGAAAAGCGCCGACGTCCGTGTGGGCGGCCGCCGCCGCCTCGGCATTTCCGCCCACATGCGGGCCCAGCTGGACGCAGGCGTCCTTGTAGGTGAATGGCTGGCCGGTGGCGGCATTGGTGAGCACGCCCGGTTCCGTCTCGCGGATGGTGCAGGCCCGCACCGTCTGGGAGGTGGGCGCTTCCACGCGCCCGAGCGGGAAGGGAGTGTCGAAGCCGTGCTCGGCACCGGCATATTCCTTCACCACCACATCCCGGCCGGCGGCCTTCAGGCGCGCCACATAGGGCTGACACACGGACACCGGATCATAATCGTCCGCCGCGCCGTGGAAGATGCGGATGGGCACGCCGGCCACGTCCGTCTCGCCCATGAAGCTGATGGCGCAGTCGGGATAGAAGGGCACATAAGCGGCGAACGTCACGCCCGAGCGGTTCCACATCTTCTGGAAGCGGTCGAGGCTCGCATAGAGCGCCGCCTGCCCGCCGCGGGAGAAGCCCATCAGGGCGATGCGGCTGGTATCGATGCGCGGGTGCTTCGCGAGGATGTCCAGCGCCCGGTAGATGTCGAGAATGAAGTTGAGCCGCCCGAGCTTGGCCTGGTCGGAACTGACCGAGGTGAGGCCGCGGCCGGTGAAGCCATCGATGACGAGCGTCGCCATGCCCATGGCGTTGAACTGCTCCACCCACGGCTCGATGTTGGCGCCGACGCCGCCCGAGCCGTGCATGAGCACCACGACGGGCTGCTTGCCGGACGCCTGCGAGAGTCGCAGCTCCGCCGCCAGCGTCACCGGCTGGCCGACTTCCTCGCCCTTCAGGAAGGCGCTGTCGGGCAGGGTGCGGGAGGGGAAGGGGTGAAGCTCCACCCGCGCGGGAATGCTCGCCGGATCGGAGGTCGCCGGGCTTTGCGCCGGGCCGGGGCCTTGGGCCCGCGCCGCCACGGGCAGGCTCAGGAGCAGGGCGACGACGAGACCGGCTGGCAGCAGTTTCATGGGGCACCCGATTCGCGATGGACCGGGCGCAGCATGTCAGCCAAAGCGGCCGCTGTCAGGTTTAGTGCACTGCAAAATAAGCGGTTTTCGACTGCGGCGGCCCGAAGGCCGAGCCGCTCAGTCGTTGTCGCTGCTGGCGCCCTGGAAGAAGTCCTTCATCTTGGCGAAGAAGCCGTTGGATTCCGGATGGGTATCCGTGGAGGAGAGGCCCTCGAATTCCGCGAGCAGTTCCTTCTGGCGCTTGGTGAGGTTCTGCGGCGTTTCCACCACCACCTGCACATACATGTCACCGAAGGAGCGCGAGCGCAGCACGGGCATGCCCGCTCCGGGCAGGCGCAGGCGCTTGCCGGACTGGGTGCCCTCGGGAATCTTCACCTTGGTCTTCTCGCCGCCGATGGTCGGCACTTCCACCGTGCCGCCGAGCGCCGCCGTCACCATGGAGATGGGCGCGCGGCAATAAAGGTCCGCCCCTTCCCGCTGGAAGAAGGTGTGCGGCTCGATGGAGAGGAAGATGTAGAGGTCGCCGGGCGGTCCGCCGCGGACGCCCGCCTCGCCCTCGCCGCCGAGACGGATGCGGGTGCCGTCTTCCACGCCAGCCGGGATCTGCACCTGAAGCGTGCGCTCGCGCGTCACGCGGCCGGCGCCGCCGCAGTTCGGGCAGGGATCCTCGATCACGGTGCCGCGGCCCTGGCACGAGGGGCAGGTGCGCTCCAGCGTGAAGAAGCCCTGGGCATGGCGGATCTTGCCGGCGCCGTTGCAGGTGCGGCAGGTCTTGGGCTGGGTGCCGGCCTTGGCGCCGGAGCCCGAGCACACCTCGCAGGAGATGGACGTGGGGATGCTGATCTGGGCGGTCTTGCCGGAGAAGGCTTCCTCCAGCGTGATGTCCATATTGTAGCGCAGGTCCGCCCCGCGCGCCCGGCCGCCGGCGCTGCGGGCGCCGCTGCGGCCCATGGAGCCGCCGAACAGGTCGTCGAAAATGTCGGCAAAGGTGGAGGCGAAGTCGGCGTTGAAGCCCGCGCCGCCCGGCCCGCCACCATTCTCGAAGGCGGCATGGCCATAGCGGTCGTAGGCGCCGCGCTTCTGCGGGTCCTTCAGGACCTCATAGGCCTCGGAGATTTCCTTGAAGCGGATTTCGGCTTCCGGGTCGCCCGGATTCTTGTCCGGGTGCCACTTCATCGCCAGCTTGCGGAACGAGGCCTTCAGCACCGTTTCATCGGCACCGCGATCACAGCCCAGCACCTCGTAATAGTCACGCTTCGCCATGGTCTCGCTTTTCCGTCGCCCGCGAGGCGTAGCCATCCGGGCTCATCAGGTCCGAAAGAGCGCATGCCCGTCGAACGGGTCCTGAACAGCGCCTCGAAATCTCTTGTGCCGCATCGGCCTTGCGCGGGCACCGCAGCGTCCGTGCCGTCCTGCAGGCGCCCGACGACCCCGCCGGGACCGCGCCCGCCACCGGACGTCCTCTAAACGCAACCGCGGCACAAGGAAAGATCACGGGCGCATCCGCCACCCAAAGGGGCGACACGATCGGGAGGCCTTGCGCCGGCGCCGCTCGCCCGCGATTGGGCCCCCTTCTGCCGCAGTCCGGGCAGCATCTTCGGCACAATCACAGCGCCACCCCGCACATGGGCGGGGTGGCGAAAGACAGGCCCGGCGGCAGCGCCGCCGGGAGCGTCCGCTCAGGCGGACTTCTTCTTGTCGTCGTCGACCTCGGTGAACTCGGCGTCCACCACGTCGTCCTTCTTGGCCGCGCCGGGCTGCTCGCCGCCCTGCTGGGCCGAGTACATGGCCTCGCCGAGCTTCAGGGACGCCTGGGCCAGAGCCTGGGTCTTGGCCTGGATGGCCTCCGCATCCTCGGTGGTGAGGGCGGTCTTCAGCTCGCCAAGGGCGCTTTCGATGGCGCCCTTCTCGGCCGCGCCGACCTTGTCGCCGTGCTCGGAGAGGGCCTTCTCGGTGGAGTGGACCAGAGCCTCACCGTGGTTCTTGGCTTCCGCCAGTGCCCGGCGCTTCTTGTCGTCCGCCGCATGGCTCTCGGCGTCCTTCACCATCTTCTCGATGTCGGCGTCATTGAGACCACCCGAGGCCTGGATCCGGATCTGCTGCTCCTTGCCGGTGCCCTTGTCCTTGGCGGACACCTGCACGATGCCGTTGGCGTCGATGTCGAAGGTGACTTCGATCTGCGGCACGCCACGCGGCGCCGGCGGGATGCCGACGAGGTCGAACTGGCCGAGGATCTTGTTGTCCGCGGCCATCTCGCGCTCACCCTGGAAGACGCGGATGGTCACGGCCGTCTGGCCGTCCTCGGCGGTGGAGAAGACCTGGCTCTTCTTGGTCGGGATGGTCGTGTTGCGGTCGATGAGCCGGGTGAACACCCCGCCCAGCGTCTCGATGCCCAGCGACAGCGGGGTCACGTCGAGCAGCAGCACGTCCTTCACGTCGCCCTGGAGCACGCCGGCCTGGATGGCGGCACCGATGGCGACCACTTCATCCGGGTTGACGCCCTTGTGGGGCTCCTTGCCGAAGAACTGCTTCACCATCTCCTGGACCTTCGGCATGCGAGTCATGCCGCCGACCAGAACCACCTCGTCGATCTGACCGGCGGAGAGGCCCGCATCCTTGAGCGCGAGCCGGCAGGGCTCCATGGTGCGCTGGATGAGGTCTTCCACCAGCGCCTCGAACTTGGCGCGGGTCAGCTTCATGGTCAGGTGCTTGGGGCCCGACGCATCGGCGGTGATGAAGGGCAGGTTGATCTCGGTCTGGGTCGCGGACGACAGCTCGATCTTGGCCTTCTCGGCCGCTTCCTTCAGGCGCTGAAGGGCGAGCTTGTCGTTGCGCAGGTCGATGCCCTGCTCCTTCTTGAACTCATCCGCCAGGTAATTCACCAGGCGCATGTCGAAGTCCTCGCCGCCGAGGAAGGTGTCGCCGTTGGTGGACTTCACCTCGAACACGCCGTCGCCGATCTCGAGCACGGACACGTCGAAGGTGCCGCCGCCGAGGTCATAGACCGCGATGGTGCCGGAATTCTTCTTGTCGAGGCCATAGGCGAGCGCGGCCGCCGTGGGCTCGTTGATGATGCGCAGGACTTCGAGACCGGCGATGCGGCCGGCGTCCTTGGTGGCCTGACGCTGGGCGTCGTTGAAGTAGGCCGGAACGGTGATGACCGCCTTCTCGACCTTCTCGCCGAGGAACGACTCCGCCGTCTCCTTCATCTTCTGCAGGATGAAGGCGGAGATCTGCGAGGGCGAGTACTTCTTGCCGTCGGACTCGACCCAGGCGTCGCCATTGTCGGCGCGCACGACCTTGTAGGGAACGAGCTTCTTGTCCTTCTCGACGGTCGGATCGTCATAGCGGCGGCCGATGAGGCGCTTCACCGCGAAGAAGGTGCGCTCGGGATTGGTGACGCCCTGGCGCTTGGCCGGCTGGCCGACCAGACGCTCGCCATCTTCCGTGAAGGCGACGATGGACGGCGTGGTGCGCGCGCCTTCGGCGTTCTCGATGACTTTCGGGCTGGCGCCCTCCATCACCGCGACGCAGGAATTGGTTGTGCCGAGGTCGATGCCGATGATCTTGGACATATACTTCTCCTTGTCGGCAGACCGGCCGGGCCTTTTTCAGCGCCCGCGGGGGAAACCACGGGCCCCTCCCGCAGCCTTCCGCCGGTCCCCGGAAATTGGGGTACGTCGCATCCTCAAACTGAATACGGCGTTCGAGGCCGATATAGGAGGGGGGATTTTGCCCCGCAAGGCGTCGGCGGAGCGCGGGTAAAGGTTTTTCACGTTCCGGAGAGGTGCGAAGGCCTTTCCGCCCGAGCGGAAGGTCATTCCCCCGTCGCCAGGAAGCGCTCCTTGTCGAAAACGGGGCCGAACTGGGTGGCCACGCAATCCGGTTCGCGCGGTGGGGAGGGGGGCGCCGCCCCCACCGCCGCATCGAAGATGTCGGGCCGATAGACGGATATGGCTTCCCTAGCGGCATCCGGTGCCCAGTCGCCCTGATGGGCGGCGACGATCTGGTGATACATCCACAGCGCATGGTCCGGATCGGGGCGGTTGGCGCCCTCCCGGTGGAGGACCAGATAGTCCGGATGCGACCGCAGCACGCCGCCGGGGGCGGTGTGCAGGCGCCCGTCCAGCGTCCGGCGCAGGATGTCGGCTGGCAAGGAGAGGTGGCGCGGCTCGCTCAGCAGGCGGGCGAGGTCGGCGTGGTTGGCCGGGTCCTCGCACCAGGCGGCGGCGGCATTCAGCGCCCGCACCAGCCGGTGCAGAACTTCAGGCTCCGCATTGGCGAAGCGCGCATGGACGCCCAGCACCTTCTCCGGCACCCAGCCGAAGATCTCCGCCCCCAGCACCGCGATGCGGCCCACGTCCGCATCCACCGCCACGCTGTTCCAGGGCGAGCCCACCGAGAAGCCGTGGATGAGGCCGTTGCGCAGGCTCTCGGCCATGAAGGGCGGGGGGATCACCACGAGCCGCACGTCCCGGTCCGGGTCGATGCCGCCTGCGGTGAGGAAGTGGCGGATGAGATAATGGTGGGTGGAGAAGGTATAGACCGCCGCGAAGGTGAGCGGGTCCTCGCCGCGCTCCCTGCGGTCGATCACCACCTTGCCCAGCGCCTGCGCCGCCCCAAGGGCGGAGGTGAGGTCGCCGCCCGTCTCGCCCATGGCGGCATAGACGGATTTCGCGATGGTGATGGCGCTGCCGTTGAGGTTGAGCGCGAAGGGCACCACCAGGGGCACCCGCACATGGCCGAGGCCGAGGGAGGAGGCGATGGCGAGCGGGCCCAGCATATGGGCGCCGTCCAGCAGGCCCACATTCACCTTGTCGCGGATGTTGGCCCAGGAGACTTCCTTGTGCAGCTCGATCTCGATGCCCTCGGCCATGGCGAAGCCGCGCTCGGCGGCGGCGATCAGCACGGCGGCGTCGGTGAGGGGGATGAAGCCGATGGACAGCCGTTTCATCGCAGCAGCTCCGCGGCGGTGATGATGGATTGGGCGATGTCGGCGATGCGCTTCTTCTCGTTCATCGCGGTGCGGCGCAGGAGGCTGTAGGCGTCTTCCTCGCTGATGCCCTTCATCTTCATCAGCAGGCCCTTGGCCCGGTCCACCGTCTTGCGTTCCTCGAGCTGGCTTTTCGCCTCCTCCAGCTCCGCCTTCAGGCGGGCGAAGGCGCGGAAGCGGGAAATGGTGGTCTCCACAATGGGCCGCACCCGCTCCTTGCGCAGGCCGTCCACCACATAAGAGGCGACGCCCGCCTCGATGGCCTGCTGGATGGTCTCCCCGTCCGACTGGTCCACGAACATGGCGACGGGGCGCTTCACCTCGCGGGAGACGTGCAGCATCTGCTCGATGACGTCGCGGCTCGGGTCCTCAAGGTCGATGAGGATCACGTCCGGATCGATGGCATAGATGCGCTCGAGAAGATTGGTGCGGCCCTCGAGGCGCAGCACATTCACATAGCCAGCCTCGTGCAGCCCCTCGCTGAGGATCGCGGCCCGCACCGGACTTTCATCGACGATGACGATCCTGAGCTGAAGGTCGCTGGACATGAAGCTCTTGGGGCTGACGAAGCACGAAACGCAACGGCGCCAGTGTGCACGCACTCGGGCACCGTTGCGTAGCGTTTTTTAAGGGCACAGACGGGATGTCCCCGCCGGCGGCCGGATCGGTCAGGGCGCGGCTGTCGCTCCGGCATAATCGATGAGCTTGCGTCGCAGGGCGGGCAGGTTCGGCTTCTGCTTCTCGAAGCCCACCCAGTCGCCGGGGATGGCCGCGAAGATCTCGTCCCGCAGGGCCTTGGCCTTCGGATCGCTCGCCGCCCGTCCGTCCAGCCATTGGAGCAGGCGCAGGTCGGTGATGCCGTCGCCGGTGGCCACCACCATGGCGTCGACGGTCGGCACGCTCTGGCAGCGGTCGGCGGTGAGGGGCAGGAACATGAAGTCCGGCTCGCGCCCGTCCGTCGGGTCGGACGGGTCGGCGGTGGCGGCGCGGGCGTGCCACTGGATGTAGCCTTCCGCCCCCACGCGCCAGAGCAGGAAGCCCGCCGCCGCCTCGATGTCCGGCATGTTGTAGAGCCAGGGCGTGATGCCCTGCGCCTTCAGGTCGGCGAAGTCGCGGGCCGAGACGCCGAAGCCGGTGTTGACCAGCACGGTGTCGAAGAAGGGCAGGAAGGGCTTGTCCTTGATGTCGTTGAGCTGGCCCGCGATCTTCGCCTTGGGGGCATAGACGCGGATGGCGTCGCGCAGGCGCTTCAGGTCCATCATGGGGCTCTGGAGATTCTGCGGCTCGTCGGCGATGGACCAGAGCGGCAGCGGCAGGCCGGCGGCGGTGAGCGCCGCTTCGGTGGCGCCGATATTCTCGCCCATGGCCTGTACGCCCACCTTGTCGGCCAGCAGCTTCACCGAGACATAATCGAAGAAGGGCGGCGAGAAGCCGGCATCCTTGGCGAGGCGCGTCTGCTCCAGATAGCGGGCGCGCTGGTCGGCGGTCGGCGTCACGAGGTCGGGTGAGAGGCCGGTGAGCCCGAAGCGGCGTAGGGCCTTCAGATCACAGGCCATCAGCCGGTCGGCGGTGGCGGGCTTGGGCGGGAACCAGAAGTCCGGATTGGGCGCGGCCATGTAATAGCCCACCGGCGTCGCGGTGGCGGGCAGGGTGACCGGCGCCACCTCCACATCCGCCCGCGCTTCCACGCTGGCCCCGCCGATGTTCATGGCCAGCACCACCGGCAGGGTGCCGCTTGCCGTTTCGGGCACGGTGAAGGTCACATTCATGCGGCGGGGAATGCCGGCGGCGATGCGCAGGCGGGTGAGGTCGCCTTCCAGCACGTCCGAGGTGATGGAGAGCGAATTCTCGCCGCCACCCCGGCGCATATAGGTCCACTTGCCCCAGCGCACTTCGCCTGTGATGCCCTCCGGCAGCTTCAGGGCCACGTCCGGATTGGCGTCGCTCTGGTCGGAGAAGGCGAGGAAGTCGATGGAGACCATCTGGCCGCGCAGGGCCTTGAGGCGCGTCTGTGTGGGCAGGTTCGGGTCCCAGAAGGGATGCTGGCTGCGGGGCGTGCCATAGGGCAGCACGCGCAGGGTGGTGCCCTGGGCGAGCTTCGGGTCCACCGGCTTGTCCACCACCGGCCAGCGCTCCATGTAGCGCCCGCGCCGCCAGGCTTCCACCGCCTCGGCCGCCGCCGTGGAGGCGCCGGGGGCAATCACCATGGCGGCGATATAGCCGTCGTTCGGCGGCTGGTCGGAGGAGATCTGCACCGTGATCTTCCCGTCGATCACCGGCACGGTGGCGGTGACGAGACCGGCGCGGCGGGAGGCATAGACTTCCCACGGGTCGCCATCGATCATCGCCTCCTTCCAGAGGCCGCGATGGAAGACCTTCTCCACCCACTCGTCGGGCCGGTAGTCCTCCTTCAGCGCCACCTGACCATTGATGATGAAGGTGCGGTGGAGGGAGTGGGGGAAGTATTCCCACTCGCCCTGATCCTCGGTCCAGAGCGAGATTGTGGCGGTGTCGCTCTTCGTCCAGGGCACGGTGATGGTGCGCACGCCATTGAGGCCGCTGGACAGCAGAGGGTCGTTCTGCGTTCGCACGAGATCGCGGCCGGCGGGGGAGAGGCGGAGATCGTTCCGCGTCACCGTCTCGAAGCCGGGCACGGACACGTCCGCCGGGCCGAAGCGCAAGCCGAGGGCGTCCTTGGGCAGCGGGCTGCCGCCGGCCACATGCACGTCGCCGAGCCGGATGGGGCCTTCTCCGTCGCCCAGCGAGATGACGAAGCGGGCGACCCTGGTGCGGTCGAGCCGCGCCTTGGAGGGCGTCACCCAGGAACTCACCGGCGAGCGGAAGGTGAAGGGGCCGGGTGGCACCGTCACCGTGGCATTGACGCGGGAATTCCAGTTCTTCGAATTCACGTCGTCGATGCGCAGATAGAGGGTGATGGGCTTGCTGTCCGTATTGGTGCCCGTGACCACCACCTCCTGATCCTGCGCGAAGGACATCGGCGGATAGAATTCCTGCTCGGCGGTGGTGCGCGCGCCCTTCAGCCAGCTCTGGCCCATCTTGGCTTCGTTCGCCGCGCCGCCGGTGGAGCCGGTGGTGTCGCCCGCGCCGGGGCGGTTCTCGATGCTGGCGCTGGCGATCTGCGCTGCGGGCTGGTTTTCCGGCGAGAACAGGATGATGCGGGTGATGGCCTTGATGTCCATCTCTCGTTTGTTCTGATCGGCCAGCCCCTTGAAGGGCACCACCCACTCGAAGGGGCCGGGCGGCACGGATTTCGCCATGCCGAAGCGCGAACCCCAGTCCTTGGAGGCGCTGTCGTCGATGCGCAGGTCCACCTCGATGGCGCTGCCGGTGGGGTTGCTGCCCTTGATGACGAGCGCATCGTCCGGCCCGAAGGCACGGGGCGGGGCGTAATTCTGCTCCAGCGCCGGGCTGGTGCTGGCATCGGTGAACAGAGCGGCATTGGCTCGCGCGGGCGCGGCACCGGGCGCAGAACCGGCTGCCGCCGCTGGCTGCGGCCGGCGCTCCAGCGTCACGCTCGCGATCTGCGCGGCCGGCAGGTTCTCGGGCGAGAAGAGGATGATGCGGGTGATGGCATTGATGTCCATCGCCCTCTTGTTCTGGTCGGTCAGGCCCTTGAAGGGCACCACCCATTCGAACGGGCCGGGCGGCACCGTCTTCACCCCGCCGAAGCGCGAGCCCCAGTCCTTGGAGGCGCTGTCGTCGATGCGCAGGTCCACCTCCACGAAATCATTGGAGGCGTTGCGGCCCTTGATGACCAGCACGTCGTCGGGGCCGAAGGCATGGGGCGGGGCATAATTCTGCTCCAGCGCCGGCGCGGTGCGGGTGTTGGCAAAGAGGACCGCGCCGGATGCGGCCGGGGCGGATGCGGGCGGCGGGGCGGAGGTGTCGAGCGTGCTCTGGGTCTTGCGGGTCAGCGCCCGCTCGATCCGCTCATAGGAGAGCTTCTCCCAGATATCCGGCCGGAACACCGCGACGCCCATGACCACGCTGGCCATGACGCCGAGCATGGCGCCCCAGGCAAAGCCGCTGAGCCACAGCCGGATCTTGCCCATGTTACCTCTCCCGCAGGCCGCCAATGGCCCTCTTCGGCTCTAGACCATCGTCCCGCGCAGGAAAAGGCGATGGCGCATGTGCGGCTGGGAAAATGGCGGCGTGCGGTGTCGCGCCTGTGACCCCGCGGCGCGAAGCTGCGCCATGCTTCCGCCGAAGTCCCCCGCCATGCCTCGACCGGCGACAAGCGGGGTTTCATGCGGCAGCGATTCGCGTTTCTTCTGGCGGCAGCCCTGAGCTGCCTTGGCGCGGGCGTGGCCGAGGCGCATCCCCACGTGTGGGTGACCATGCGCACCACCATCCTGTTCGATCCGCAGGGCAATTTCGTTGGCCTCAGGAACGACTGGACCTTCGACGAGGCCTTCACCGCCTTCGCGCTCCAGGGTTTCCCGAAGGATGCCAACGGCAATTACGCCAAAGAGACGCTGGCGCCGCTCGCCGAGGTGAACGTCACCTCGCTGAAGGAATATGACTATTTCGCCCACGGCAAGACGGCCAAGGCGAAGATGGCCTTCAAGGATCCGGTCGATTACTCGCTGACCTTCGACAAGGACCTGCTGACGCTGCATTTCACCTTGCCGGTGGCCAAGCCCGTGCCCTCCAAGGGCTCGCTGACCTTCGAGCTCTATGACCCGACCTATTTCGTCTCTTTCGATTTCGAGGAGAAGGACCCGGTGCGCCTCGAAGGCGCGCCCGCCGGCTGCACCTTCTCGGTGGTGACGCCGAGCCAGCCGCAGACCATGCAGGTGGACGAGAGCTTCTTCACGAACCTCACCTCGTCCAGCACCTATGGCGCCCAATATGCCGACAAGATCCTGGTGAAGTGTCCCTGATGACCGCCTCCCGCGCCCGCTTCCTCCGATTGCTCATTCTGGCATGTGTGGGGGCGGGTACGGCGCTTGCCCTTGCGGAGCCCGCCGTGGCTCAGGCCTTCGGGCAGGCGGGAGCCAAGACGACCCCCTTCGGCCTCGGCGGGGGCGGCCCGGCGCCCACCGGCTTCACCGGCTATCTCATCGCCAAGCAGAGCGAGTTCTATCGCGCCCTCATCCAGGCCGTGCGTGCCGCCAAGGCGGATGGCCATGCGCTCTATTTGCTGGCGGGCCTCTCCTTCGGTTATGGCGTCTTCCACGCCGCCGGCCCCGGCCACGGCAAGGCGGTGATCTCCTCTTATCTGCTGGCGGACGGCGGCACGCTGCGGCGGGGCGCGCTGCTGGCGCTGGGTTCGGGCATGGTGCAGGCCATCGCCGCCGTGCTGTTCGTGGGTGTGATGGCGCTGCTGCTCGGCTCCACCGCCGCCACCATGGCGCAGGCGATGAACTGGGTGGAGATCGCGGCCTATGGCGGCATCGCCCTCTTCGGCGCGCTGCTGGCGCTCACCAAGGCGCGGGCGCTCATCGGCGTGCTGCGCGGCAGCCCCACCCATGTGCATGACGCCGAATGCGGCTGCGGTGACAGCCATGCGCCGGACCCGCGCCTGCTGGACGGGCGCGGCGGCTGGAAGCGGGCGGCGGTGGCGGTGATCTCCGCCGGCGCGCGGCCCTGCTCGGGCGCCATCCTCGTGCTCACCTTCGCTTTGTCGCAGGGCGTGTTCCTGACCGGCGTTGCGTCCGCCTTCGCCATGGGGCTCGGTACGGCGCTCACCGTCACCGCCATCGCGGCGCTGGCGGTGTACGGCAAGCGGCTCGCGGTGCGCCTTGCGGTGCTCGCCTCCGGACGGGGCACGGCGCTGATGCTGGTGGTGGAACTGGGCGCGGCCGTGCTCGTCTGCCTGTTCGGCCTTGCCCTCCTCACCGGCTATGCGGTGAGCGAGCGTCTGCTGCCGGGCTGACGGGCGCTTGAGTCCGGCCGATGGCTCAGGCTGAATGCCGCCGGGGAGGACGCCATGGCCGACGACATCATCCGCACGCTGACGCCCGCCGAGGTGGACCTCGCGGTGGACTGGGCCGCACGGGAGGGCTGGAATCCCGGCCTGCACGACGCGCCCGCCTTCCTCGCGCAGGACCCGGAGGGTTTCCTCGGCCTCTTCCGCGATGGCGAACTGGTCGCCTGCATTTCGCTCGTCACCTATGGCGCGGCCTATGCCTTCCTCGGTTTCTACATCTGCCGGCCGGATCTGCGTGGGCAAGGGCTGGGGTGGACGCTCTGGCAGGCGGGCATGGCCCGGCTCGGCGGGCGCACCGTCGGCCTCGACGGCGTGGTGGCGCAACAGGACAATTACAAGAAATCGGGCTTCGTCCTCGCCCATCGCAATGTGCGCCATGGCGGGGTCGCCCGCCGGGTGGCGGGTGATCCCGAGGTGCGCCTGCGGCCGGTGGCAACGGACCTGATGCCCGCGCTCATCGCCTATGACACCGCCTGCGTGCCCGCCGCCCGCCCAGATTTTCTCAAGCACTGGCTCGCCCCGCCGGACGGGCTCGCTCTGATGGCGGGCAATGGGGAGCGGGTGCTCGGCTATGGCGTCATCCGCCATGCGCGGACCGGCTGGCGGATCGGCCCGCTCTTTGCGCAGGCTCCGGGCGTCGCCGGCGCGCTCCTGAACGCGCTGGCGGATCATGCGGGCGGGGCGGACGTCTTCATCGACGTGCCCGAGCCCAATGGCGCGGCGCTGGCGCTGGTCGAGGCGGCCGGGCTCGTCCCGGTGTTCGAGACCGCCCGCATGTACAAGGGCGATGCGCCCGTTCTGCCGCTCGATGCCATCTACGGCATCACCACGCTGGAACTCGGGTGATGGCCTGTCGCTATGGCAGCCGCAGGCCCTTCTCCCAGAAGGGCGGGCTGCCGAAGGCGCGGCGCAGGTGCTCGATGAGCGCGCGCAGCTTGGCGGAGGCGGAACGGTCCAGCGGATAGGCCGCGTGCAGTTGTGCGCCTTCCGCTGGCACGCCCACATCCACCACCTTCAGCGTCCCCGCCGCCAGTTCCTCATGACAGAGGAAGGTCGGCAGGAGCGCGAGGCCGAGCCCGGCCACGGCGGCGCCGCGCATCATCACGCCGTTGTTCACCCGAAGGCCGGGACGCGGACGCACCGCCACCGCCCCGGAGGGTGTTTCAAAGCGCCAGTCGGTCTCGCGATTGGCGTAGAGGATGGCGCGGTGGGCCGAAAGGGCGTCGAGGCTCGCCGGCGCTTCATGAGCTTCCAGATAGGCGGGGGCGGCCACGAGAAAGCGCCGGCTGGTGGCGAGCCGGCGGGCGGCGAGCCGCGTGTCATGCACCTGCCCGTGGCGGATCACCAGATCGAAGCCATCCGTCACCACATCCACGAAGCGGTCGTCCAGTTCCAGCGTCAGCTCGATGCCGGGATGGGCGGCGAGAAAGGGGTGAAGCGCCCGGCCGAGATGCAGCGTGCCGAAGCTGACGGGCGCGGACACCCGCAAGGGGCCGGCGAGGAGGCTTTTCTGCTCGGCGATCTCGGCCACCGCCTCCTCCGCCTCGCGCAGCAGGCGGCGCCCGCGGGTGAGGAAGGCGGTGCCGGCCTCGGTGAGGGCGAGGCGACGGGTGCTGCGCTGCATGAGGCGGGCGCCCAGCAGCCGCTCAAGCTCCGCCAGCCGCTCGCTGACCACCGATTTCGCAAGGCCAAGCCGCCGTGCCGCCTCCGAAATCGAGCCGGCGTCTGCCACCGCCACGAAGGCGGCTACCCCGTCGAGCTTGAGCATTGTTCGAATAATCCGTAAACGGGTTTCGCCTTCTGCCGGCTAACCCGGACAATGGAGCTTTGCCATTCTCCTGTCCAGAGACACGGTCGTCCCGCCACGCAGGCTCCGAGAGCAGCGACGGGAGACCCGGACAGAGGATGACGACCATGACCCAAACCACGAACAGTCTCGTGTTTCCCGACACGTTCCAGATCCGCGACATTCCCACCAACGGCACCACGCTCCACGTCCGCACGGGCGGGAAGGGGCCGGCCGTCCTGCTACTCCACGGCTATGGCGAGACCGGCGACATGTGGGTGCCGCTTGCCGCGGATCTCGCCGCCGATCACTTCGTCATCGTCCCGGACCTGCGCGGCATGGGCCGCTCCGCAAAGCCTGAGGGCGGCTATGACAAAAAGACCCAGGGGCAGGACATGGCCGGGCTGCTCGATGCCCTCGGCATTGCGGCGGTGGATCTCGTCACCCACGACATCGGCAACATGGTCGGCTTCGCCTTCGCCGCGCAGCATCGCGACCGGGTGCACAGCTTCGTTCTGATCGACGCGCCCTTGCCCGGCGTGGGGCCATGGGAGGAGATCCTGAAGAACCCGCTGCTGTGGCATTTCCGCTTCGGCGGGCCGGACATGGAGCGCCTCGTGGCCGGTCGCGAGCGTATCTATCTCGACCGCTTCTGGAACGAGTTCTCGGCCACGCCCGCCCGCTTCAGCGAGGCCGCGCGGGAGCATTATGCGGCGCTCTATGCGCAGCCCGGCGCCATGCATGCGGGCTTTTCCCAGTTCGCCGCCTTCGATCAGGACGCCATCGACAATCAGGCCTTCCTGAAGGCGGGCAAGCTGACCATTCCGGTGCTCGCGCTCGGCGGAGAGAAATCCTTCGGCCTCGGCATGGGGCAGGTGATGGCCTTTGCGGCGGAGGACGTGACGAGCGGCGTGGTGCCGGATGCCGGCCACTGGATCATGGAGGAAAACCCCGCCGCCACGGTGGCGCTGGTGCGCGACTTCCTGCCGAAGGCTTGAAACTGCGGCAAAGGCCCGGCGTCTGCGTGCCGGGCCTTTCGCTATCGGGCGGTCGCCCTCACTCCGCCGCCTGCGCCGGGGCGACGGGCGGAGTGCGGAAGGTGGAGAGAAGGGCAGCCTCCTCCGCCTTGGCGGCCGTGAGGTGGCGCAGCTTCACATGGCCGAAGCCGCGGATCTTCTCCGGGATGGAGGCGATGGCGACTGCGGTCGCGTGGTTCTCGCGGGTGAGGGCGCCGAGCAGTTCGCTGACCGTGCGCTCATAATCCGCGATCAGCGCCCGCTCCGTGCGCCGCTCCTCGGTGCGCCCGAAGAGGTCGAAGGCGGTGCCGCGCAGGCCCTTCAGCTTCGCCAGCAGGCGGAAGCCCTTCATCATCCACGGGCCGAGGCGCATCTTGCGCGGTTCGCCGGTGTGGGGATCGACGCGGGCGAACAGCGGCGGTGCGAGGTGAAACTCGTAAGAGAGCTTGCCTTCGAAGGCGGCATCCACCTGCCGCTGGAAGGCGCCGTCCGCGAACAGCCGCGCCACCTCATATTCGTCCTTATAAGCCATGAGCTTGTGGAAGTTGCGCGCCACCGCCTCCGTGAGCCCCGAGCGGCCCGGCGCGCGGGTGGCCTCGGCAGCCGCCACCTTGTCCACCAGCGCCTTGTAGCGGGCGGCATAGGCGGCGTCCTGATAGGCGGTGAGGGCGTCCACCCGGCGGGCGATGATCTCGTCGAGGCTCTCCGACAGGCGGCGCGCATCGGTGGCGGCCTCCTTGGCGGTAAGGAGCGCGGCCATGGCCTCCGGGTCATGGGCGGCGCGGCGGCCCCATTCAAAGGCCGCCTTGTTCATCTCCACCGCCTCGCCGTTGAGTTCAATGGCCTTGAGGATGGCTTCGGCAGAGAGCGGCAGGCCGCCGAACTGGTAGGCATAGCCCACCATGAAGATGTTCTGCGGCAGGGAATTGCCGAACAGCGCCGTGGAGAGACGGCTCGCCTCGATGAAATGCGTCTGCTCGGCGCCCACCGCGCCCGAGATGGTGCGCTTGAGGCGTTCCGTGGGGAGCGAATAGTCGGCATTGCGGGTGAAGTCGCCGGGCAGCACCTCATGGGTGTTGACCACCACAAGGGATTTGCCCGGCTTCACTGCCGCCAGCACCTTCTTGGTGCCGGCCACCACCAGATCGCCGCCGAGGATGAGATCGGCGCCGCGCGCCGGCACGCGGATGGCGGCGATGTCCTCCGGCTTCTTCGCGAGGCGCACATGGCTGTAGACCGCGCCGCCCTTCTGGGCGAGGCCGGCCATGTCGATCATGCCGCAGGCCTTGTCCTCCAGATGCGCCGCCATGCCGAGGATGGCGCCGATGGTGACGATGCCCGTGCCGCCGACACCGGTGACGATGATGCCGTAGGTGCCGTCAATCTCCGGATGGGCGGGCTCCGGCAAGGAGGCAAGCTCGCCCATCTTGCCGGCGACGCCCGCCGCCTTGCGGGGTTTGGCCCCATGCACGGTAACGAAGGAAGGACAGAAGCCGTTCACGCAGGAGAAGTCCTTGTTGCAGGACGACTGGTCGATCTCCCGCTTGCGGCCCCATTCCGTCTCCAGCAGCTGCACGGAGACACAGTTGGACTTCACGCCGCAGTCGCCGCAGCCCTCGCACACACGCTCGTTGATGATCACGCGCTTGTCCGGGTCCGGAAAGGCGCCACGCTTGCGGCGGCGGCGCTTCTCGGAAGCGCAGGTCTGATCGTAAATGAGCACGGTGACGCCGGGCACGGTGGCGAGCTCGCGCTGGATATGGTCCAGCTCGTCCCGGTGGTGGATGGTGAGGCCGGCGGGCCAGTTGATGCCGGCGGCATATTTGTCGGGCTCGTCGGTGACGAGCACCACGCGCGCGACGCCCTCCGCCGCCACCTGCCGGGCGATGACCGGCACCGTGAGATCGCCTTCGTGGCGCTGGCCGCCGGTCATGGCCACCGCGTCATTGAACAGGATCTTGTAGGTGATGTTCACCTTGGCCGCGACGGCGGCGCGCAAGGCGAGATAGCCCGAGTGGTTGTAGGTGCCGTCGCCCAGATTCTGGAACAGGTGGCCGCGCTTGGAGAAGGGCGCCTCGCCGATCCAGTTGGCGCCCTCGCCGCCCATCTGCGTGAAGCCGACGGTGGCGCGGTCCATCCACTGCACCATGTAATGGCAGCCGATGCCGGCCGAGCCGCGCATGCCCTCCGGCACCTTGGTGGAGGTGTTGTGCGGGCAGCCGGAGCAGAAATAAGGGATGCGGGTGGTGACGTCGGACGTGGCGGCGAGCACCCGCTGGGCCTCTTCCAGTTCCGCGACGCGGGCGGCGATGTCGGGAATGTCGCCATAGCGCAGCAGGCGGCGGCCGAGCTGGATGGCGATGTCGTTGGGGTCGAGCGCGCCCTTCACCGGGAAGAGCCAGCGGCCTTCCTCGTCCTTCTTGCCGATGCAGACGGGCTGGTTGGCGGTGCCATACAGCTCCTCGCGCACCTGCACCTCGATGAGGGAGCGCTTCTCCTCCACCACCATGATGAGGTCGAGCCCGCGCGCGAACTCATAGAGCGCCTGCGTCTCCAGCGGCCAGGGGCAGGCCACCTTCCAGAGGCGGATGCCCAGATCATTGGCCCGCACCTCGTCGATGCCCAGTTCATCGAGGGCGAGGCGCACGTCGAGATAGCTCTTGCCCACGGTGGCGATGCCGATGCGCGGGCGCGCGCCGCCGGAGGTGACGAAGCGGTTGAGCTTCTGCGCCCGCAGGAAGGCGAGCACGGCGTCGCGCTTGTATTCCTGAAGCCGCTCCTCCTGCGCCGGGGGCGTATCCGCGAGCCGGATGTTGAGCCCGCCGTGGGGCATGCGGAAATCATGCACGGGCGCGATGCGCACCCGGTCCAGCCGCCCGTCCACGATGCCGGTGGATTCGATGGTGTCCTTCACCGCTTTCAGGCCGACCCAGGTGCCGGCGAAGCGGGAGAGCGCCCAGCCATAAAGACCGTAATCGAGGATTTCCTGCGCGCCCGCCGGGTTCAGCACCGGGATCATCACGTCCACGAAGTGGAATTCGCTCTGGTGGGCGGTGGTGGAGCTTTCGCAAGTGTGGTCGTCGCCCATCAGGGCGAGCACGCCGCCGTGCCTGGAGGTGCCGGCATTGTTGGCGTGGCGGAAGACGTCGCCGGAGCGGTCGACGCCCGGCCCCTTGCCGTACCAGAGGCCGAACACGCCATCGAACTTGCCTTCACCGCGCAACTCCGCCTGCTGCGAGCCCCACAGAGCGGTGGCGGCCAGATCCTCATTGAGGCCGGGCTGGAAGCGGATGTCATTGGCGGTGAGGAGCTTTCCGGCCTGTCCGAACTGCTGGTCGAGCCCGCCCAGCGGCGAGCCGCGATAGCCGGTGACGTAGCCCGCCGTATTGAGGCCCGCCTGCCGGTCGCGTTCCTTCTGCATCAGGGCGAGGCGGACCAGCGCCTGCGTGCCCGAGACGAAGACGCGCTCCTGCGCGAGATCGTATTTGTCGGCGAGAGAGACCTGCTTCAGGCCCATGGTACGCCTCCTCCTGGAGCGATGGGATCTGGCCTCGTGGGAGGCCGAGCGGTCTTGGAGCCGCAGGTCGCTTTGGACAGTCAGGCTGACATGAGTGCGGGCCAGCGGCAATTTCGTTGTTTGGAAGCGTTACGAAACGAAATTGCCGCAAAAGCAGGCTTGACGCATTTTGGCGCATCGCACCCGAAAATGGGTGCGGTGCGGGGGCGGATGTCGATGGGGAAGCCGGCCGCGTGGCGGCCTGAGCGCTCAGCCGCCGAGCGTTTCCAGGAAGCCGGCGAGGTCTTCGGTCACGTGGTCAACGAAGGCGGCTTCGCGGCCTTCGAATTCCCAGCTCTCGCGGCTCTCGATCTGCTCGGTGGGCGGCACCACGAGGATGGTGGTCATGCCGAGGCGGTGCGGCACTTCGAGGTTGCGGGCGAGGTCCTCGAACATGGCGGCGCGGGTCGGCTCCACCCCGTGGGCGCGCAGGAAGCGCAGATAGGCTTCCTCGGTGGGCTTGGGGTGGAATTCGGCGGCCACGATGTCGTGAATGGCCGAGAAGTGGGTATCGAGCCCCAGCTTGCCGAGCACGTTCAGGGCGTGGCGCTCGGAACCGTTGGTATAGACGAGCTTGGTGCCCGGCAGCCCCTCCAGCGCCGCCGCGAGGCGGGGGGAGGGTTCCAGCGTCGAGAGGTCCACCTCATGCACATGGTCGAGGAAGGCATGGGCGTCGATGCCGTGCTCGATCATCAGGCCGCGGAGCGAGGTGCCGTAGCGCCGATAATAGTCCTTTTGCCGCGCGAAGGCTTCCTCGCGGCTGATGTTCAAAAGGCCGGCGATATAGTCGCGCATCCGCGCGTCGATCTGGCCCCAGAGGTCGTGCTGGGCGGGATAGAGCGTGTTGTCGAGGTCGAAGACCCAGGTCTCCACCTGATCGAAGCCGCGCGCGCCGGGGGCGGAGGAATGGGGCAGCGGCAGATCCTGAGCGGTCATGGGTGTTCCGTGTGAAAAGGGCGCGCCCGGAGAGGGGCGCGCCCGGGATGTCAGCGGGTGATGAGGGTGCCGATGCCGTGGTCGGTCAGCAGCTCCAGCAGCACCGAGTGGGGCAGCTTGCCGTCCATGATGACCACGCCTTCCACGCCCTTCTCCAGCGCGTAGATGCAGGTCTCCACCTTCGGGATCATGCCGCCGGAGACGGTGCCGTCGGCAATGAGTGCCCGGCATTCGTCGATGGTGAGGCGCGGGATGAGCTGCTTGTTCTTGTCGAGCACGCCCGGCACGTCGGTAAGCAGCAGCAGGCGCTTGGCGCCCAGCGCCCCGGCAATGGCGCCGGCGAAGGTGTCGGCATTCACATTGTAGGTGCCGCCATCCACCGCCGAGGCGACGGGGGCGAGGACCGGGATCAGCTCACGGCCGAGGATCTGGTCCAGCACCATGGTGTCCACGGTGTCGGGCTCGCCCACGAAGCCGAGGTCCACCACTTCCTCGATATGGCTCTGGGGATCGACGATGGTGCGGGTGGCCTTGCGGGCGCGCACCATGTTGCCGTCCTTGCCGCACAGGCCGATGGCCTTGCCGCCCGCCTCATTGATGAAGCCGACGATCTGCTTGTTGATGGAGCCGGCCAGCACCATCTCGACGATCTCGATGGTGGCCTTGTCGGTGATGCGCAGGCCGGCGGCGAATTCGGACTTGATGCCGAGCTTCTCCAGCATGGCGCCGATCTGCGGGCCGCCGCCGTGCACCACCACCGGGTTCACGCCCGACTGCTCCAGCAGCACGATGTCCTGGGCGAAGTGGCGGGCCAGTTCGTCATTGCCCATGGCGTGGCCGCCATATTTCACCACGACGATGGCGTCGTCATAGCGCTGCATGTGGGGGAGGGCCTTGGTGAGCACCTCGGCCTGGAGTTGGGCTTCCGCGACATTGTCGGCGATGGACGCGCTCATGGATGGGCCTGATCTTGGAGGGCGATCTTGAAAGCAGGCTGTCGCTGGCTGGCCAGCGCTCCGCCGGCTTAACTCCTGTGTGTTGCAGATTTTCGTCCCCGCGCCGCGGGGCATCGGGAAATCTGCGGGCGGCGTGATCCCGAAGCCGGGACAGCCGTTCCTCCCGGAGCCGGCCGCCCGCATGTCCGGGCCGGCGGTCCCTCACGGGAAGGTCCGCCACCGGGCGCCCTTCTAGCGGTTTCGCCCGCACGGGGGAAGCCGGGGGCCGCCGACGGCGGTAGAGGAGGCGCACAGCCACGGAACCACCACAATAAAGCCCTTGCACTGGCCTCAGAGCCGGTTAATGCCCTGCTGGAATTTCCCCGCCTGATTTCCCGAAGGCCCATGTCGCCCAAAGCTCCGCTTCCTCCCCGCCGGGCCCTCGATCTGTCGCCGCGCCTGATCCTGCTGCTGTCGCTCGTCTGCTTCGTGCTCGTGGCGATCCCCATCGTCACCCACCCGCTGCCGCCGCTGTCCGACTATGTGAATCATCTGGCGCGGATGAAGGTGATCGCGACCCCGAAGGATTCGGACCTCGCGCGCTTCTATTTCCTGGAATGGAGCGTCCTGCCCAACCTGATGATGGACATGGTGGTCCCGCTGCTGGACCGCTTTGCCGACATCTATGTGGCCGGCGAGATGTACACGCTGATGTGCTTCGCGCTCATCATCTTCGGCACCATGTACCTCCACCGGGCGCTGTTCGGGAGCTGGTCGGCCATCCCGCTGGTGGCCTTCCCGCTGCTCTACAACAACATTTTCCTCATCGGGGTGATGAACTACATCTTCGGCATCGGCCTGTGCCTGTGCGGCCTCGCCAGCTGGGTGATGCTGCGGGACAAGCCCTGGCCGTGGCGCTATGCGGTCTCCTGCCTGTTCGTCCTCGCCCTGTTCTTCTGCCACCTCTTCGCGACCGGCGTGTATGGCGTCGGCATCCTCTCCTATGAGCTGATGCGACTGTTCGACCGCAAGGGCGGGGCACTCAAGGGCCGGCTGGTGGCGTTCGTCACGGCGGGCTTTCCCTTCGCGCTCACGGTGCCGCTGCTGCTGATGAGCCCCACCTGGGGCCTCAAGGGGGAGAATTACTGGGAGCCGCGCGGCAAGATCGACGGGCTCGAGTTCGTCATCAACGTCTATTACGACTTCGTCGCCTTCGCGCTCACCGCCGTCATCGTGCTGGCGGCGGCCTGGGCGGTGCGGCACCGGCTGCTGCGCACCCACACCTTCCTGTTCTTCCTGCTGGTGATCGCGGGGGCGGTCTATCTCGCCCTGCCGCGCACAGTCTTCGCCACCTACATGGCCGACCAGCGCATGCCGGTCGCCATCGCCTTCATGGTCATCGCCTCCATACAGATCGACCTGCGCCACCGCCTCGCCCAGCGCGGCTTTGCGGTGATGCTGGTGCTGCTGGTGGCGGTCCGCGTCACCGAAGTGCAGATGGTGTGGAACAACCTCACGCAATGGACGGTGGCGTTCCATGACTCCATCGCCAAGATCAAGCGCGGCTCCAAGGTGCTGGTGGCCTATGCCGACCCGTGGGGCGGCTCGGCTGCGACCGACCTCGGTCTTGTCCATGCGGCCTGCCTTGCCATCATCGAGCGCTCCTCGCTGGTGACGACCGCCTTCACGGTGCCGGGCAAGCAGATCCTGCGCGTGCACAAGCCCTATACGGACTGGGTGGACACCGAGGACGGCACCCCGCCCAGCGTCGAGCAGCTTCTGGTAACTGAGGAAGACGGCACCCCTGGCGGCCCGCGCTACTGGGATTACTGGCCGCAGCATTTCGACTATGTCTATCTGCTGTTCACCGAGCCGGGCGACCCCAATCCCGATCCGGACCGGCTCGAGCTCGTCTATGCGGGCGACCGCTTCCAGCTTTACAAGGTCATCCCGCCCGCGCCGCTCCACTAGAGCACGCGCAGTCAGATTGCGTCGCAATCTGACGGGATCACGCGTTCTGTTTCATGAGTTTAGAGGGCGATTCACCGAGCGGATTGGTTCGCTCCGCTCGGATCGCCCTCCAAGTGTCACCGGCCCGTCATGAAGGCATGACACGAGGCCGGCTCTGCGTGCCGCTCCCCGCCCAGCCCGAAAGGTCCGCCCCATGGAAACCGTCTTCACCAACGCCCGGCTCGTGCTTGAGGATCAGGTGATCGACGGCACGCTGGTGGTGCGGGACGGGCGCATCGCGGCGGTGGAAGAGGGGCGCTCGGCGCTTTCCGGTGCGGTGGATTGCGCGGGTGACTATCTCGCGCCCGGCCTCATCGATCTGCACACGGACGCGCTGGAGAATCACTTCGTCCCGCGCCCGAAGGTCATCTGGCCGGACGCGCGGGCGGCGGCGCTCGCCCATGACGGGCAGACGGTGGCAGCGGGCATCACCACCGTGTTCGACGCCATCTGCGCCGGGGGCTTCGACCAGACCAAGTCCGCGCGGAAGGAACTCTTCACCATCATGCTGGATGCGGTGGAGGAGGGCGCGCCCTATTTCCGGGCCGACCACCACATCCACCTGCGCTGTGAGCTCACCGACCCCGGCCTGCTGGAACTGGCCGAGCCCGAGCTGAACCGGGGCCGTCTCGGCCTTGCCTCGCTCATGGACCACACGCCGGGCGCCCGGCAGTGGCGCAATGTGGACCAGTTGCGCACCTATCTGCTCGGCATCGGCAAGACCACCGAGGATGTGGAGCGGGAACTTGCCGAGCGCACGGCCCGCGGACAGGCGGCGGTGGCGGCCAATTTCGACCGGCTGGCGGCGCTGCTTCGCGACGCGGGCGTGGCGCTGGCGAGCCATGACGACACGACGCCAGAGCATGTGGCCGACGCCAAGGCCGCCGGCTGCACCATTTCCGAATTCCCAACCACGCAGGAAGCGGCCCATGCCGCCCATGCGGAGGGGCTCACCACCATCGGCGGTGCGCCCAACGTGGTGCGCGGCGGCTCCCATTCCGGTGGCGTCGCCATGAAGGATCTGGTGGCGGCGGGCCTGCTCGATGCGCTCGCCTCCGATTACGTGCCGGCCAGCATGCTGCAGGCGGCGGTGAAGCTCTCGCAGGACGGTGTGAGCCTGCCGCAGGCCCTCGCCCTTGTGACCGCCCGCCCGGCGGACCTTGCAGGTCTCTCCGATCGCGGCCGCCTCGCGCCGGGGCTCCGGGCGGACCTCCTGCGCTTCCGCATCGTCGGCCCGACGCCGGTGGTGCGCGAGGTGCAGGTGGAAGGCGCCCGGGTGTTCTGAGGCTGCCTGCCTTCCCTCCGGCCCGGCCGGCCGTTAAGCAGAAAAGACGCCTTTGTCCGGGGAGCCGCAGCGTGTCCGTTCGCTATGCCATCTATCTCGCGCCGCCCCCAGACAGCGCCTTGTGGCGCTTCGGCTCGTCCGTGGTCGGCTATGATGCGGAGACGGGCGAGGACATCGCCCCGGCCGCCCTTGCCGGCTTCACGCCGGAGGAATGGTTCGAGCAGACCCACGAGCCCCGCCGCTACGGCTTCCACGGCACGCTGAAGGCGCCCTTCCGGCTGGCGGAGGGCGCGGACGAGACCGACCTCTTCGCCGCGCTCGCGCGCTTTGCGGCCGGGCATCACCCCTTCGAGCTGCCGCCGCTGGAGGTCCGCCAGATCGGCACCTTCATCGCCCTCGTGCCGCCGGCGCCGGTTCCGGCGCTGGAGGATCTGGCGGCGGATGCGGTGGAGGAACTGGACGCCTTGCGGGCGCCGCTCAGCGAAGCGGAGATCGCCCGCCGCAAGCCGGAGCGTCTCTCGGCGCGCCAGCTCGCCTATCTGCACCGCTACGGTTACCCTTATGTGCGGGAGGAATTCCGCTTCCACATGACACTCTCCTCCGCTCTGGCGGAGCCGGCGCTGGGCCGGGCCACGCAGGCGCTGTGTGACGCTTATGCGGCCAGCGGGGCGCACCTGCCCGTCAAGGTGGAGGATGCGGCGCTCTATGTGCAGGAGGCGCCGGGCATGCGCTTCCGCATCCTTCACCGCGCGCCGCTGGGCGCCTGAGCCGGGGCTTCGAGGCGCGAACGTGGCGGCAGTCCGCCCGGGCCGTCGGACCGTCGTACGGCTGTCATCGGGGCGTCGCATTTTCCGCCGCCTCCGGAGACAGGACTGTCATGAAGAAGCTCGGCCTCGCCCCTCTCATCGACCCCACCGCCAGCGTGAAGGACTCAAGCCTCGGCCGCTATACGGAGGTGGGCGCGCGGGTGAAGCTGCTGGAAGTGGCGATGGGGGACTATTCCTACATCGAGCATGACAGCGACATGGCCTACACGCAGGTGGGCAGGTTCTGCTCCATCGCGGCGCTGACGCGCATCAATCCCGGCAACCACCCCATGTGGCGAGCCAGCCAGTCCCATTTCACCTATCGCGCCTCCACCTATTTCGACGATGCCCAAGACGAGCCGGACTTCTTCCAGTGGCGGCGTGACCATGGCGTGACGCTTGGTCATGACATCTGGGTCGGGCATGGCGCCGTCATCCTGCCCGGCCGCACCATCGGGACCGGTGCCGTGGTGGCGGCCGGTGCCGTCGTCACCAAGGACGTCCCGCCCTATGCCATCGTCGCGGGTGTGCCGGCGCGCATCGTGAAATGGCGCTTTCCCGAGACCATTGCGGAACGCCTTCAGGCGCTCGCCTGGTGGGACTGGGACCATGGGTCGCTGCGCGCCGCGCTGGAGGATTTCCGCGCACTGCCCGTGGAAGGCTTCCTTGAGAAATACGAGCGGCGGGCGGTCTCCGCCGCGGAGTGAGGTGGCGCGGCCATCCGCTGGCGCCGGGGGGATATGTCGGGCCGGAAACTCCCCTTGGCCGGCGAACAGTGCTATGGCCTCGCCATGACTGCCGCTCCCTCGACGAAAGTCGACACATCCGTGACCGAGACCCGTTCCCCGGCCATCGCCTCCGCTCTGTCCACCCTTGAGACCGAGGCGGCGGGCCTTGCCGCGCTGATCGCCGCCGTGGGCAACGGCCTCGGCGAGGCGTTCGAGGCGGCGGTCGCGACCATCCTCGGGGCCAAGGGTCGGGTGATCGTCACAGGCATGGGCAAGAGCGGGCATGTGGCGCGCAAGATCGCCGCGACGCTCGCCTCCACCGGCACCCCGGCCCATTACGTCCATCCCGCTGAGGCAAGCCACGGCGACCTCGGCATGGTGGCGCCGGAAGACGTCATCATTGGCCTGTCCTGGTCCGGCGAGACGGCGGAACTGCGCGACATTGTGGACTATGCGCTGCGGTTCGACGTGCCGCTCATCGCCATCACCTCCAATCGCGAGAGCGCGCTCGCCCGCGCCGCCCGCGTGGTGCTGGCACTGCCGCTGTCGCCGGAAGCCTGCCCGCTCGGCCTTGCGCCCACCACCTCCACGCTGATGCAGCTCGCCATGGGCGATGCGCTCGCTGTCGCCTTGCTGGAGAGCCGTGGCTTCACTGCCAAGGATTTCCGCACCTTCCATCCCGGCGGCAAGCTGGGCGCCAACCTCAAGTTCGTGCGGGACGTGATGCGCGCCGGCGAGGCGCTGCCGCTCGCCCGGTCGGGCGCGCTCATGGGCGAGGTGCTGGTGGAGATGAGCGCCAAGGGCCTCGGCTGCGTCGCCGTGCTCGATGGCGATGGCCGGCTGGCCGGGATCGTGACCGATGGCGACCTGCGCCGCCACATGGCGAACGACCTGCCGTCCCGGCCGGTGGACGCCATCATGAGCCGCAGCCCGAAGACGATCCGGCCGGACCAGATGGTCTCCGAAGCCCTGCGGCTGCTCAACACGGCGAAGATCACCGCCCTCATGGTGGTGGAGGACGGCCGCCCGGTGGGCGCCATCCACATCCACGACCTGCTCCACGTGGGCGTGGCCTGAGGTTTTGTTGGGGGGCGGGACGGAGGCGGCGCTCTGGCGGCGGCCGTTCTACCCCCCTCCCAACCCTCCCCCGCAAGGGGGGAGGGCTTTTCTGCTCAAGGGGACCTCCCCGCCATAGCAACGCTCCCCCTCCCCCCTTGTGGGGGAGGGCCGGGGAGGGGGGTAATGCCGCCAGTCCCAGGCCTGACCTTCGAAGACTTAACTCCAAGCCACAACTCCGGCCCCGCCGGACCGTGCCCCATCCCTCCGGCGGCCGCGCCGCCTTGCATCCGAGGATGACAGATGAGCGCGACGCGCCTTGACGTGCCCGTGGTCCGCCTGCCGCATGGCATGGACCTGCCTTTGCCCGAATATGCCACGGCCGCCTCGGCGGGCATGGACCTTGTGGCCGCCGTGCCGGCCGAGGTGCCGCTCGTGATTGCCCCCGGGGCCTGGGCGTTGGTCCCCACTGGGCTGGCCCTCGAATTGCCCGAGGGCATGGAGGCGCAGGTGCGCCCCCGCTCCGGCCTCGCGCTCAAGTTCGGCGTCACCGTGCTCAACGCGCCGGGCACCATCGATGCCGACTATCGCGGCGAGGTCGGCGTCATCCTCATCAACCACGGACGCGAACCCTTCACGGTTTCCCGTGGAATGCGCATCGCACAGATGGTGATTGCGGGAGTTCAACAAATAACGCTGGTGGAAACTGGAAATTTGGGCGAAACTGCACGCGGCGTCGGTGGTTTCGGCTCGACAGGGCTCGACCGGACGCCCTAACCGGGATAGCCACAGCCCCATGCCGCGTTTGTCCGACAAGAGTCTTCTCGCCATCGCCGCCGTCGTCGATGTCGCCGTTCACGCCCGTGGAACGCCGGTGGCCGCCAAGTCCCTCGCTGCCCGTCACGGCCTGCCGCCCCGGCGGCTGGAGCCGGTGCTGCAGGCCCTCGTCCATGCGGGCGTGCTGAAGGGCGTGCGCGGGCCGCGCGGCGGCTATGAGCTGGCGCGCGAGCGCCGCCGGGTCTCCGTGGCGGAGATCGTTCGCGTGGTGGAGGGCGCCGAGGAGGAGAAGGAAATCATCCTCCCGCCGCTGGTGACGGAAGTGGTGCAGCCCGCCGTCGCCGCCGCCGAACAGACCTTCGACACCGCGCTCGACACCGTGACCCTGGAGGATCTCTGCCGCGCGGCGGACCAGAAGGGTCATGGCATCGAGAACGACCGCATCGATTTCATCATCTGATCGTTCAACCCATACGTCCGACGGGCGCCGCGCGCCGTCCAATCCCTGAGGAGACCGTCCAATGGCGACGTCCGCTGCCAAAGCCGCCTCTGCCGCCCCGCGTCCGGGCCGGGGCCGTGTCTATGATTCCATCACCGAGACCGTCGGCAACACGCCGCTGGTGCGCCTGCACCGGCTGCCCGAGCTGCGCGGCGTGAAGGCCAACATCCTGGCCAAGCTCGAGTTCTTCAATCCCATCGCCAGCGTGAAGGACCGCATCGGCGTCGCCATGGTCGACGCCATCGCGGAAGCCGGCCAGCTCGATCCCGATACCGTGCTGGTTGAGCCCACCTCCGGCAACACCGGCATCGCGCTCGCCTTCGTCGCCGCCGCCCGTGGCCTGCGCCTCATCCTCGTCATGCCCGAGAGCATGTCGGTGGAGCGCCGCAAGATGCTGGCCCTGCTGGGCGCCGAGCTGGTGCTGACGCCCGCCAACCTCGGCATGCGCGGCGCCGTCACCCGCGCCGAGGAACTGCTCAAGGAAATCCCCAAGTCGGTGATGCCGCAGCAGTTCAAGAACAAGGCGAATCCCGCCGTCCACCGCGCCACCACGGCGGAGGAGATCTGGAACGATACGGACGGCGCGGTCGATCTCGTCGTCTCTGGCGTCGGCACTGGCGGCACCATCACCGGCATCGGCCAGGTGCTGAAGCCCCGCAAGGCCTCCCTGCGCATGGTGGCGGTGGAGCCCGAGGACAGCCCGGTGCTCTCCGGCGGCCAGCCCGGCCCGCACAAGATCCAGGGCATCGGCGCCGGCTTCGTGCCGGACGTGCTCGACCGTTCGATCATCGACGAGGTGGTAACGGTGGGCAATCAGACCGCCTTCGACACCGCCCGCGCGCTTGCCCGCTATGAGGGTATCCCCGGCGGCATCTCCTCGGGTGCGGCGGTGGCCGCGGCGCTGGAGATCGGCGCCCGCAAGGAGAATGAAGGCAAGAACATCGTGGTGATCGTGCCCTCCTTCGCCGAGCGCTACCTCTCGACGGCGCTGTTCGAGGGTCTCTGATCCTCGTCTTCGTCCCGCGTTCTGCCGCGCCTCTCCCGCCCACCGGCGGGGGAGGCGTTTTGCATTGGGGGCCTCCGTCCCGAATCGGGACGTTAGGGAAGGGCCGGGGGAACGGCGGGAGACCAAAGGGCGTCCGAATCGGCGGCGGGACCGGGTTCGCGCTCTGTCCACCGGCAATGCTGCCGGGGCCTTCCGCGCAAAGCCTTGGCGGGGCACAGGGTTAACGGACCCTTAAGCATCGCGGCCCTATGCGGGTGAGGCTCCGGCTTCTATGGCCGGGGAGCCTCGACTAGGATGACACCCTTGATTCGCAGTAGCGGCGCGGCGCTCCCAAAGGGCGCTCTGGCGAACGGAAGGATGCGGGGGCGAATGGCTGAGCGAAGCCGGACCTTCGGCGCGCCGGACGCGGATGGCGTCGGCCGCAATCAGGATCGCCCCGTTTCCCGTGTCCCTTCCTGTCTTCCCCGCCGCATGATCCTTGCCCTTTCCGACCGCCCTCTGGCGCGTGTGCTGGCCCGCTTCGTGCCGGCGGCGGCCGTGCTGTCCTCCGCCGTGCCCGCCCATGCCGGGCCGCTGGAGGCGCTACCATCGTCTGGCGCTCTCGCAACGCTGGCGGCGGGCGCCTCGCTCATGGCCCTGGCGGCCGGGATCTATGCCGTCCGGGCGCGCACGCGGCGCAGCCGGGCCGAGCGGCACCTGTCCGAGCGGGCGCAGGCCTTGCGGGCTGACGTGCAGGCCCTGCGCGCGCTCGCGGCCGGCAGCGCCCGCGGCTTCATCCTGTGGCGCGACGGCGGCCGGCTGGAATCCTTCGGCGATGCCGCCAGCGCCTTTTCCGATGCGGCCGACGCCCATGCGCTTGCCAACGGCCTCGTCGCCTGGGTGGGCGTCGAGGCCGTTGCCGCGCTGGAAGGCCCCCTTGCCGCGCTGGTACGCGAGGGCACGCCCTTCCGCATTCTGACGCGCGACCGCGCCGCCGCACTGCTTCAGATCGAGGGGCGTGGCGTGGCCGGCCTCCGGGTCATCGCGGCCGGCGAGCCCGCTGCCGGGGAAGGCGTCGGCGCCTCGACGCAGGCGCAGGCCTTGCGCGCCATCTTCGACGGCGCCCCCGTGCCCATGTGGTGGCGCAGTCCGGATGGCACGCTGGAGGCCGTCAACGCGGCCTTCGAGAAGGCGGTGGCCTGCGGCGCGCCCGAAGGCGCGGAGCGTTCGGAACTGCTCGATCAGGCCGCGCGGGAGGCAGCCGAGGCGGCCCACCGTCAGGGGCAGCCTTATGTCGCCCGCGTGCGCGTGGTCGCCGGCGGCAAGCGCCGCCTGCTGGACGTGGTGGAAGCGGCCGGGCCCTATGGCGCGGCGGGCGTGGCCATCGACGTGACCGACCAGGAGGCCGCCCGCGTCGAGCATGAGCGCAGCCTTGCCGCCCACAGGCGCACGCTCGACCAGCTCAACACGGCCGTCGTCATCTTCGGCCCCGATGACCGGGTGGACTTCCACAACACGGCCTATGAGCGCCTGTTCGATCTCGAACCCGCCTTCCTCGACCAGCGCCCCAGCCAGAGCGAGGTGCTGGAGCGCCTGCGCGCCGCGCGCAAGGTGCCCGAACAGGCGGATTTCCGCGCCTGGCGCGAGCAGTTGCGGGAATCGTATCGCGGCCTCGAGCCCATGAACGACTGGTGGCACCTGCCCGGCGGGCAGATGCTGCGCGTGGTTGCCGCCCCCACCGCCGAGGGCGGCGTGACCTTCCTGTTCGACGACATGTCCGAGCACATGGCGCTGGAAGGCCGCTACAACAGCCTCATCCGCATCCAGGGCGAGACGCTGGACGGGCTTGCGGAAGCGGTCGCCGTGTTCGGCTCGGACGGGCGTCTGCGGCTCTACAATCAGGCCTTCCTGCGCCTGTGGTCCCTGAGCGCGCAGGCGCTGGGCGAGCGCCCGCATATCGATGCGGTGGCCGCCATGTGCCGGCCCAAGCATGGCGAGAGCGGCGCCTGGGCGCGCATCCGCAACGTCATCACCGCCCTTGACCACCGCGAGGGCGAGACGCTCCGGCTGGAGACCGCCGACAAGCGTGTGCTGGACGGCGCCGCCCAGCCGCTGCCGGACGGCGGCACCATGGTCACCTTCCGCGATGTGACAGACAGCGTGAAGGTGGAGCGCGCCCTCATCGAGCGCAACGAGGCACTGGAAGCCGCCGATGTGCTGAAGAACGCCTTCGTCGGCCACGTCTCCTATCACCTGCGCACACCGCTCAATTCCCTCATCGGCTATGCCCACATGCTGGCCGAGGGCGTGGCGGGCGAGATGAACCCGCGCCAGCGTGAGTTCATGACCCATGTGAACCAGTCGGCGGACGCCCTGCGCGAGCTCATCGACGACATTCTGGACCTCGCCACCATCGATGCCGGCGCCATGGCCCTCGACCTCGACGCGGTGGACGTGACTGCGACACTGGAAGCCGCGGCCGATTCCGTGCGCGATCTGCTGGAGAGCGCCGGCGTGCGGCTGGAACTGGAATGGTCGGGCGAGCCCGGCACCTTCATCGCCGACGGGCGGCGGGTGCGGCAGATCCTCTTCAACCTCCTCTCCAACGCCATTGCCGTGGAGCCTCCCGGCTCCGCCGTTACCCTGCGGGCGGACCGGCTGCGCGACGCGCTGGTGCTCACCGTGCGCGACCACGGCCCCGGCATCGATCCGGCGACCGTGGAGCAGCTGTTCCAGCGCTTCGAGAGCGCGGGCGGCAAGCGGCGGGGCGTGGGGCTCGGCCTGTCCATCGTGCGCTCCTTCATGGAACTGCACGGCGGCACCGTGACGCTGAAGCCCGCACCGGGCGGCGGCACCCTGGCCATCTGCGTCTTCCCGTTGGATCAGCGACGGCATGAGGCCGCCGCATGAGCCTGTCCTTCGAACGCGTGCCCGGCCGTCCCGCCACCCTCGCCGTGGAACTGCGGACGCTGGCCGATACGGCACAACTCGCCGCCACCCTCACGCCCTGGCTGTCCAATGGCGACGTGGTCGCCCTGTCCGGGGACCTCGGGGCCGGCAAGACGGCGCTCGCCCGCTTTCTGGTGCGGGCGCTTGCGGGCGATCCGCGCCTCGAGGTGCCGAGCCCGACCTTCTCCCTTGTCATCACCTATGAGTTCGGCCGGGGGAAGGTGACCCATGCCGACCTCTATCGCCTTGCCGATCCGGAGGAACTGGACGAGATCGGCTGGGACGAGATGTGCGAGGACGGCATCCTCATCGTGGAATGGCCGGACCGTGCCGGTTCCCACATGCCGGCCTCCCGGCTCGATGTCGCGCTGGAACTGGCGCCCGACCTCGGGCCGGATGCGCGCCGCGCCCTGCTGGTCGGCTCCGGCGCCTTCGCCGAGCGGCTCGACCGGCTGAACGTCGCGGAATATCTCATCGAAAGCAGCGGCTTCGGCAAGGCCGAGCGGCGCTATCTCCAGGGCGATGCCTCCAGCCGCTCCTATGCCCGCCTCGTCCTGCCGGACCGATCCGCAGTGCTGATGAACGCGCCGCGCCGACCGGACGGGCCGCCGGTGAAGCGGGGGCTGCCCTACAGCCGTCTGGTGCATCTGGCCGAGGACGTGCGCCCCTTCATCGCCATGGCCAAGGCCTTGCGCCACGAGGGCTTCTCGGCGCCGGAAATCTACGCGGCCGATCTCGACCGGGGTCTCCTCATCCTGGAGGATCTGGGCTCCGACGGCGTGGTGGCGGGCAATCCGCCCGAGCCCATCCGCGAGCGCTATGCCGCTTCCATGGAGCTGCTGGCGAACCTGCATTCCCGGCCGCTGCCGAGCGTGCTGCACATCGCCCCGCAGGTGGAATATGTGCTGCCCACTTACACGATCGAAGCCTTCCTGATCGAAGTGGAGCTGATGCTCGACTGGTACCTGCCGTTCCGGGGCGCGCAGGCCGATCAGTTGGTGCGGGACGAATTCCTGCTGCTGTGGCGCGGCGCGCTGTCGACCGTGCTGCACGAGCCGCAGACCTGGGTGCTGCGCGACTATCACTCGCCCAACCTGATCTGGATGGATCACCGCCGCGGCCTCGGCAAGGTGGGCCTCATCGACTTCCAGGACGCGGTGCTGGGACCGGCCGCCTATGACGTCGCCTCGCTGGCGCAGGATGCCCGCGTGGACGTGCCCGAGACGCTGGAGGTTGATCTCCTCGACCATTACATCGACATCCGGCAGGAAGCGGAGCCGACCTTCGACGCCACGCGCTTCGAGCATCTCTACGCGCTCATGGGCGCGCAGCGGGCCACCAAGATTCTGGGCATTTTCGCCCGCCTGAACGCCCGCGACGGCAAGCCGCAATATTTGCGTCACCTTCCGCGTATTAGGCGGTATCTCGCCCGGTGCCTCTCCCATCCCGAACTCGGATCGTTGCGGATGTGGTACGAGGCCGTGTTGCCATCGAGGGAATTCCAGACGTGACCACGATTTCGCGCGCCATGGTGCTTGCGGCAGGCATGGGCACCCGCATGCGCCCCTTGACCGACCACCGGCCGAAGCCGCTGGTGGAGGTGGACGGCCGCGCGCTGATCGACCATGTGCTCGACCGCCTGGAGGCCTCCGACATTCGCGAGGCGGTGGTGAACGTCCACCACCATGCCGACCAGCTGGAACAGCATCTGGCGCTGCGCACGGCGCCGCCGCGCATCCACATCTCCGACGAGCGCGGGCAATTGCTGGAAACCGGCGGCGGCATCCGCAAGGCGCTGCATTTCTTCCATGGCGAGCCTTTCCTCGCCATCAATGCCGACACCATCTGGATCGAAGGCGTGCAGCCGAACCTGAAGCGGCTCATGGCCCGCTTCGACCCGGCCACCATGGACGCTTTGCTTCTGGTGGCGGGCGCCGCCACCTCGGTCGGCTATGACGGGGCGGGGGATTTCCTCATGGACCCGAACGGCGTTCTCGACTGGCGCGGCGAGCGTCTCGTGGCGCCCTTTGTCTATGCGGGCGCCTGCGTGCTCAAGCCGGACCTGTTCGAGGGCACGCCCGAGGGCGGCTTCTCGCTGACCAAGGTCTTCGCCAAATCCATCGAAGCCCGCCGCCTCTATGGCCTGCGGCTCGAAGGCGTGTGGATGCATGTGGGCACGCCCGACGCCATTCCCGCCGCCGAAGAAGCCATCCGCCGCTCGAGCGACTGAGCGGGCCGGCGGTTCCCGCTCGCTGTCTCCAGCCGTGTGCGCTCTCTGAGCCGGCGCCCGGCCAAAGCCCGACCCGCACGCGGGAGAGGGACTGTGGCGCTTTGGTGGAGGTGTTCCGTCTTCCCCGCACCCTTGCGCAGGAGGGCGGGAGGGGGCGTAAAACGGGCGCTCCACCGCGCGGGGGATTCGTTTGAGGCCCGCCGCCCCGAGGACGCCCGAGGCGAGGGGAAGACATGAGCCGCGTTTTCACCATCCCCTCGTCCGCGCCCTTCCTGAAGACGCTCGCCCACGCGATGCTGGACGGCCACCTCGTGCCGGGCTTTGCGCCGCGTGGCGATCCGCTGGCGCTCGCTTCCGCCACCATCTATCTGCCCACCCGCCGCGCCGGACGCCTGTTTGCCGATGCCATGCTGGAGGCGGTGGGGGGCGAGGCGGTGCTGCTGCCGCGCATCGTGCCGCTGGGCGATGTGGATGAGGATGCGCTGGCCTTCTCCGAGGAGGCCGCGCTGCTCGCGCCGCCGCAGGCGGTGGCGGGCGTGCACCGGCGCATCGCGCTCGCCGGCCTCGTCGCCCGCTGGCGGGATGCGCTGGCGGAAGGGGAAGGGCAGGCTATGGTCGCCGCCGGCCCCGCCGCCACCATGGCGCTGGCGGATGAACTGGGCCGGCTGTTCGACCAGATGACCACCGCCGGCATCGCCTGGTCGCGGCTCGACGATCTCGTGCCGGAGGAGCACGACGCCTATTTCGAGATCAGCCTCCAGTTCCTGCGCATCGCTCGTCAGGCCTGGGGGGCACATCTGGAGGAAATGGGGCTCGTGGACCCCGCCGAGCGGCGCGATGCGCTGGTGGGCGCCGAGGAACGCCGCCTTGCCGCGCTGGGCGCGGGCGCCGGCCCGGTGATCGCCGCCGGCTCCACCGGCTCGCTCCCCACCACGGCGCGGCTCCTGAAAGCCATCGCCAGCCTGCCGCAGGGCGCGGTGGTGCTGCCGGGCCTCGACCTCCACATGGAGGAAACGGCCTTCCAGCTTCTCACCGCTGAGGCCACCAGCGCGCCGGACCATCCTCAGTTCGGCCTGGCCAAGCTCCTCGGCACCCTCGGGCTGGAACGGCGGGATGTGACGGCGCTCGCCACGCCCGCTCCCTGGGGCCGTGAGGCGCTGCTGAGCGAGGCGCTCCGGCAGTCCGAGACGGCCGAGCAATGGGCGAGCCTTTCCGAACGCCTGCCGGATGCCAAGCGTGCGCAGGCGCTCGCAGAGGTGCGGGTGGTGAAGGCGCTGGACCCGCGCGAAGAGGCCCTCGCCGTGGCGCTGGAACTGCGCGATGCGTTGACCAAGCCCGACATGCGCGCCGCCCTCGTGACCCATGACCGCGACCTTGCCCGGCGGGTGGCCGCTGAGCTCGAGCGTTTCGGCATCGCCATCGACGATTCCGCCGGCGTGCCTTTGGCCGAGACCCAGCCCGCCCGTCTCGCCCGACTCGTGGCGAAGACAGTGGCCGAAGGCTGCGCGCCGGTGCCGCTGTTTGCCCTTCTCTCCCAGCCCGGCCTATCGCTCGATCTTGCGCCCGAGATACTGGCGGAAGCGGTGGCGGCGCTGGAGCTGATCGCCCTGCGCGGCCCGCGTCCCCGCTCCGGCGCTGCGGGGCTGGCGGCGGCGGTGGCGGCCTTCGATGCGGCCAAGGTCCATGAGCGCGACCCGCGTCGGCGGGTGGGCGAGGACCGTCAGGCGCTGGCGGCCGACCTCGTGGCGCGGCTGGTCCCGGCGCTGGAACCGCTCTCGGCGCTGGCTGAGGCGGGCAAGGTGCCGCTCGCGGACCTCGTGGCCGCGCACATCGCCACCATCGAAAGCCTGACCGCTCCGCTCGATCCCGATGCGAACGACCCGGCCTGGGCCTCGCTGGCGGAAGCGCTGATCGACATTCGCGATGGCGCGCCCGCCGGCCCGGCCATGACGCTCGCCGCCTATGCTGACGCCATCTCTGCTCTGCTGGCGGATCGGGTCGTGCGCCCGCGCCAGAGGGGCGAGGAGCGCATCCGCATCCTCGGGCCGCTGGAAGCCCGCCTCGTGGCGGTGGACCGGGTGGTGCTGGGCGGGCTGGTGGAGGGCTCATGGCCCCCCGAGACCCGCACGGACCCTTGGCTCAGCCGTCCCATGCGGGCGGAACTGGGGCTCGATCAGCCGGAACGGCGCATCGGCCTCGCCGCCCACGACTTTGCACAGGCCTTCGGCGCCCGCGAGGTGGTGCTGACCTATCCCGACAAGGTGGGCGGCACCCAGAGCGTGCCCTCCCGTTTCCTCCAGCGCCTTTCCACGGTGGCCGGCGAAGACCTCTGGCAGGCGGCCATCGCGCGCGGCGAAGCCTGGCGGCAGGCGGCGGCGCGGCTCGACGACGGCCCGCGCGTGCCCCGCGCTGCCCAGCCGGCGCCGAAGCCGCCGCGCGAGCTGCGGCCGAAGAAGCTCAGCGTCACGGAGGTGGAGACCTTCCTGCGCGATCCCTATTCCATCTTCGCCCGCCACGTCCTCGCCCTCCAGCCACTGGAAGCGCTCGATGCCGCGCCGGGCGGAGCGGAGCGGGGCAGCGCGCTGCATGATGCGCTGGGCGCCTTCGCCAAGGACTATCCGGAAGACCTGCCGCCGGACGCCCATGCGCAACTCCTCGCCTATGGCCGGCGCGCCTTCGAGAAGCTGGAGGTCTTCCCCGCCGAGCACGCCATCTGGTGGGCGCGTTTCGAGCGGGTGGCGGCCTTCGTGGTGGAGTTCGAGCGCGAGCGCCGTGCCAGCCTGAAGCGGGTGGTGGCGGAGACGGGCGGCGGCCTGCCGATCCGCCTCCTGCATTCCGATTTCCAGCTCACCGGCCGGGCCGACCGCATCGAGATCCGCACCGATGGCGAGCTGAACATCCTCGACTACAAGACCGGCACCGCCCCTTCCGCCAAGCAGGGCGCGACCTTCTCCCCGCAACTGCCGCTGGAGGCGGCCATGGCGGTACGCGGCGGCTTCCGGGATGTGCCGGCCGCGAATGTGGCCAACTTCCTTTATGTGGAGCTGAAGGGCGGCGCGGTGGCGGGCCGGGAGAAGCCGGGCGTGGACGAGAAGTCCAGCGCCATGGCCATGGCCGAGGATGCGCTGGAGCGGTTGAGGGAACTGCTGCTCGCCTTCGAGAATGAGGAGCAGGGCTATCGCGCGCTCGCCGCCCCGCAATGGCGCGGGCGGTTCGGGCCTTATGATCATCTGGCCCGCGTGCGCGAATGGGCGCTGGGCGCCGAGGAGGGCGGGGAATGAGCGCGCATCCGGCGAGCGAAGCCCGCTCGGATTCCGCCGCCAAGGCGGAAGCCTCCCGCCGGCAGGGCGTTGCTGCTTCGCCGCAGATTTCCGCCTGGGTGTCGGCCAATGCGGGCTCGGGCAAGACCCACGTGCTCGCCCAGCGCGTCATCCGCCTGCTGCTTCAGGGCACGCCGCCGGGCCGCATCCTGTGCCTGACCTATACCAAGGCGGCGGCGGCCAATATGGCGAACCGCGTGCTGAAGATATTGAGCCGCTGGGCGGGGCTCGATGATGCGGCGCTTGATGCCGAATTGATGCGCATGGATGGGATGCCGCCGACGCCCGGCCTGCGCATTCAGGCGCGGCGCCTGTTCGCAGCGGCGCTGGAGACGCCGGGCGGCCTCAAGATCCAGACCATCCACGCCTTCTGCGGCGGCCTGCTGCACCGCTTCCCCTTCGAGGCGGGCGTCGCCGCCGGCTTCCGCGAGCTGGACGACGTGGGCCGCATGGAGCTGATGGCCCGCATCCGCGCCGACCTCGTGGTGGAAGCCGCTCGCGCGCCGTCTTCCACCCTCGGCCGGGCGCTGGCGCGGCTGATGGAGGAGATGTCGGACGGCGGCATCGACGACCTGCTGGAAGCCGCCATCGCCGCCCGCTCCACCATTGCCGCGCTCGGCGGCGGGGAGGAGGAGCGGCGTGCCCGTGTCGCGGCGGTGCTCGGGGTCGCGCCGGGCACCACGGCGGCGGACATCGAGCGGGAGATGCTGGACAGCCCCCATCTGCCGCAGGCCCGCTGGCCGGACATCGAGGCCGTCTATCTCACCTCCGACAAGGCGAACGACCGTAAGCGCGCCGCCGCCCTGCGCGCGGCCATCGAGGCGAAGGACGAGGCCGAGCGCCTTGCCGCCTTCCGTGATCTCTTCTTCAAGGCCGATGGCGATCCGCGCAGCGACAAGGATCTGCTGACCAAGGGCCTGCGCGACGGCTTCCCGCACATCGCCGAGAAGCTGGAGGCCGAGCGCGACCGGCTGGTGGCCCTGACCCAGACCCTGCGGGCCGCCCGCGCGCTGGAGCGCACCGAGGCGGCGCTGGCGCTGGGGGCGGAAGCCTGCCGCCGCTACACTGCCGAGAAGGCGGCGCGGGGCCTGCTCGATTTCGACGACCTCATCGACCGCACCGCCGAGATGCTGGGGCGCGTGCCCGCCTCCTTCGTGCATTACAAGCTCGATCGCGGCATCGACCATGTGCTCGTCGACGAGGCGCAGGACACCAGCCCCGAGCAGTGGCGCGTGGTGCGCGGCCTCGTCTCCGACTTCTTCTCCGGCGAGGGCGCCCGCGAGGGGGTGAAGCGCACGCTGTTCGTCGTGGGCGACGAGAAGCAGTCCATCTTCTCCTTCCAGGGCGCCGATCCGCGCGCCTTCGGCGACATGCGTCTCGCCTTCCAGCGGGAGGCGGGACAGGAGGATTTCCGGCAGGTGAGCCTGCCCCATTCCTTCCGCTCCGCCCCCGGCGTGCTGGAGGCGGTGGATGCCATTTTCCAGCGCGCCGAGGCGAGCGCCGGCCTCACCATCGACAATGTGGCCCCGCCCCACGCCGCCATCCGGGCGGACGCGCCCTCGCTGGTGGAGCTGTGGCCGACCGTCGTTCCCGCCGCCAAGGTGAAGGTGGACGACTGGCGCCGCCCGCTGGACGAGATCGCCGGCGATGATCCGGTGAGCCGGCTCGCCGAGCGCATCGCCTCCTTCGTGCGCACGGGCATCGCGCAAAGGCTCGCCATCCCTTCGCGGGGCGGGCGGCCCATGCGGGCGCAGGACGTGCTGGTGCTGGTGCGCCGGCGCGGGCGCCTGTTCGAGGCGGTGATCCGCGCGCTGAAGGAAGCGGGCGGCGGCGTCGATGTGGCGGGCGCGGACCGCCTCGTGGTGGCCGAGCATATCGCCGCGCTCGACCTGATGGCGCTTGGCGATGCGCTATTGTCGCCCGACGATGATCTGGCATTGGCGAGCGTGCTCAAGAGCCCGCTGTTCGGCCTCACGGACGATGATCTCCTGCGCCTGTGCCCGCGCCGCGAAGGCCGGCTGCTGGATGTGGTGACGACGGGCGACGGCTCCATCGCGGAACGCCTGACCCGATGGCGGGGCGAGGCCCGCGAACTGCGGCCCTTCGACTTTTACGCCCGTGTGCTGGGGCGCGACGGCGGGCGGCGGGCCATGCTGGCGCGGCTCGGCCCCGAGGCGGCGGACGTGCTGGACGAATTCATGGCGCTCGCCCGCACCTATGAGAGCCTGGAGCCGGCGACGCTGCCGGGCTTTCTCGCCTTCCTGCGGCGCGGCGGCGCCGAGACCAAGCGCGACATGGAGAGCGGGCGCGACGAGGTGCGGGTGATGACCGTGCACGGCGCCAAGGGACTGGAAGCGCCCATCGTCATCCTCGCCGACACGGTGGATCTGCCCAAGGCCCGTACCTCCGGTGGCCTGCTGCATGTGCCCACCGCCGATGGCGCGACCGTGCCCGTGCTCGCGCCCCGCAAGCCGGAAGACCCGCCGAGCCTTGCCGCAGCCCGCGCCGCCGTCACCGCGCGGGAGCTGGAGGAATATCGCCGCCTGCTCTATGTGGCGCTCACCCGCGCCGAGGACGCCCTTATCGTCTGCGGCGCCGAGACGCGCGCCGCCGCCAAGGACAAGACCCACGCCCGGCCCGCGGGCTGCTGGTATGAGCTGGTCCATGCGGCCCTCATCGAGGAGGCCGAGCCCGTCCCCGCCACCGGCTGGGAGGGCGAGGTGCTGCGCTGGCGCAAGTCCGGCCGCACGCTGGCGCCAGCGGAAGGTACGCTCTCCGCGCCCGTCGCGCCGCCCCCGCCACGGCCGGCGCGGCTGGAGGATCTGCCACCGGTCCTCATTTCTACCGAGGCCATACGTCCCTCGCGCAGCGCCGCTGCCAGCTTCCGGCCGCCGGCGGACGGAAGCCTTGATCCCCGCGTGCGGGGTGATCTGGTGCATCGCCTGCTCGCCGGCCTCGGCGCCTTGCCGGAGGACCAGCGAGAGGCAGCGGGCGAGCGTCTGCTGGACCATGTGGCCGAGCAGGTGGCAGCCCATCATCGGGCCGAGGTCATGGCCGAGGTGATGGGCGTGCTGACCCATGCGCCACTCGCGGGTCTGTTCGCCCCCCACAGCCTTGCGGAAGTGCCGGTGGTGGGCCGCCTCACCGCTGCCGACGGACGGCTCGTCACGGTGAACGGGCGCCTCGACCGGCTGGCGGTGACGGGCGACCAGCTGATTCTGGCCGACTTCAAGACCGACCGCGTGCCGCCGCAAAGCCTTGACCGCATTGGTGAGGGCTATGTGGGCCAGCTCGCGCTCTATGCCGCCGTGCTCGCCCGCGCCTTCCCCGGCCGGGCGGTGGAGGCGCATCTCGTCTATACGCGCGGGCCGCGCATCCATGTGCTGCCGGAGGCGCGGCTGCGGGAGCGGCTGGCCGAACGGCTCGCCGAACCGTCGGGGGACACCGCGTCACGCCGCCGTGACGCGCCTTGACGGAGAGGGGAGGGGCTTCTTACGTTGAGCCCAAGATCCAGTGGATCGCCTGTGAAATCCCTACGAGGTATACGCCCATGGCCGTCGAAAAAGTATCCGATCAGAGCTTCGATGCCGACGTGCTCCAGTCCTCCACCCCGGTGGTCGTGGACTTCTGGGCCGAGTGGTGCGGCCCCTGCCGCATGGTCGCCCCGGTGCTCGACGAGCTCTCCGGCGAGCTTGGCGACAAGGTGAAGATCGTGAAGCTGAACGTGGACGAGAACCCGGTGACGGCGTCCAAGTACGGCATCATGTCCATCCCCACCCTGCTGCTGTTCAAGGATGGCAAGATCGCCTCCCGTCAGGTGGGCGCCGCCGCCAAGGCCAAGCTCGCGAGCTGGATCGGCTCCGCCGCCTGAGCTGCGGGCCGGTCGTTCGGGAATGCAAAAGGCGGGTCCTTCGGGGCCCGCCTTTTTGTTTGTCCATTTGCCTTGGGCCGCCGCAGCGACTCAGGGGGCGAGGGTGCGGAAGTCCCGGTGCCAGTAGAGGAGGGGACGCGCCGTATCGTCGACGCGCGTCGCCAGCACGCGGCCGAGCACAATCATGTGAGAATGGCGCTCGATGATCTCGTCGAGCCGGCAGTCGAAGGCGACGAGCGCGTCGTCGATCACCGGCGCCCCCGTCTCCATCACCGACCAGGGCGTGCCCTCGAATCGTGCCGCCCCGTGCAGGCCGGTCATGCCGGCGAAGGTCTCCGCCACGCGGCGCTGGCCCTCCGCCAGGACATTCACGGCGAAAACCTTGCGCGCCAGGAGTTCCGCGCGCACGGACGAGGCCTTGTTGATGCAGATGAGAAGGGTCGGCGGGTCCACCGCGAAGGAGGTGAGCGAAGAGGCGGTGAGGCCGGTTCGGCTGTCGCCCTCGCCCACGGTGAGCACGCTCACGGCGCCCGCAAGATGGCGCATGCCCGCGCGATAGCCCTCGGAGGGGGAGTGGCCGGCGGTGGCGGCGGGCGCGGTCACGCGCGGGTCCCGGCGGGCGAGGCGGAGGGCGGCAAGGCGGGCATGGATCGTTCCGGACCTGAAGTCCCGGCGGGGACGGATGTTGCTGTGCAATGTAGGCGGGGCGCGCCCGCTTTGCGAGGGTACGAGTGCACAGCTCAGGCTGGATCAAACCAAATTAGGTCAGTTCTTGGCGATTGGCAGCGCGGGTGCGGGAGGCTATCAGGACGCTCATCATTGTGTTTCGGGGGAACCATGTTGTTCTTGTCCTTTCTTTCGCGCCGTCCGCTGGGCCTGCTCGCCGGGGCTGCCGCCGGGGCGCTGATCGTTGCCTCGGGGGCCCTTGCACAGACGGCTCAGACCGCGCCCAAGCCGGCGGCCCCCAAGCCGGCGGCGGCTGCTCCCGCTGCCGCTCCGGCCAAGGGGCCGGAACTGGGTGAGGACGGCCCCTCCCGCACCACCGCCACCTATGACGACTGGGTGGTGCGCTGCGAGCGGTCCGAGGTGGTCGGCGGCGCCAAGGTCTGCGAGGCGGCCCAGACGCTGCAGATCGGCAATGCCCAGCAGCAGCTCGGAGCGCAGGTGGTGTTCGGCCGCCTGACCAAGGAAGCACCCATGCGCATCGTGGTGCAGCTTCCCGTCGGCGTGTGGCTGCCCAACGGCGCCCGCTTCGTGCTGCCCGGCGACAAGCCGCGCACCATCGCCATGCCCTACAAGTTCTGCATCCGAGCCTGCATCGCCGACGCCGATCTTTCGGCGGACGACGTGGCGGCGCTGAACACGAATGCCGGTCCCGCGAAGCTCGAATTCCTGGACCGCAACCAGCAGCCGGTGGCGCTGGAAATTTCCTTCAAGGGCCTTCCGGCCGCCCTGGCGGCCCGCGACAAGGGCTGACCCGGCGCGGTGGGCTTCAATGTCGCAGCGCGCGGGAGCATGCCGCCGCCGCTGCGGCAGAGGCCGGCCCTTTGGTTGCAACGTGTTGTTTTTTCGCCATCTTCCGCTGCTTCAAGGGGCGGATGGTGGCGGGAAATTTAAGGGTTAACCAAGCCGGTCGCCTCATGTAGCATGCCGGTGCAAGCCTAGGGGCAGCCAGCGGGCGCAATGCTCGTGATGCGTGGTTGGGCTCGCGGAGGTGACGGCGGGGCGCGGGGGTTTTCGAATTATTTACCGAGACCCGGTGAAGTTGCACGCAGGGTCCGGGGTAATCAGCCAATCCTGGCGTGACGGGATCCGGCGCGTGAGGCTCTCTGCATGTGCGGCAGGGGCGTAGCCCGGTGAACCGTCCCGGAAGCAGTCGAGTAACGTGCATTATGACCTATTCGGCCTGGATTGATGAGGACGACTACGATGCGGCGCCGGCTGCGGCAGCGCCCAGGCTTCGTCCCATCCTGAAGGCGGGCGTCATCGTCGGATTCGGCGTCGTCGCCGCGGCTGTGATGATGGTGGCTGTGGGCGGCGCGCGCGGCGTGTCCTCGCCCGACGCCGATCTGTCCGCCAGCGCCCCGGCGCTCGTGGACCCTCCGGCCCCGATTCGTGTCTCCCGGTCCCACGCGCTGGGCGAGGTGGAGGCCATTCCCTCGTCCGGTACGGTGGCCGACGGGCGCGACTGGATGTTCGCACCTTCCGTTCCCGGCGAGCCCACCGCCTTCCGCGGCGCCCGCCCGATGATGGCCGCTGTCGATCCGACTCCGGAGCCGACGGTGCAGGACATCCGCGTGATGCCCATGCCCTCCGCCAATCCGCTGTTCGCCTCCCGCGGGGTCGGCAACGAGCCGGCCGACAAGGCGCAGCTCAAGGAACTCAGCCAGCAGCTCGTGGCGCCGCCGCTGCCGACGCGCAATCCGCTGATGGCGGGCCGCCGCCAGCTCGCGGAACTCGAGCCCGCCGACCGTGCGACCCCGGCGCCGGAAAATCGTGCCCCGGCCGCCGCCACCCCGCCGGTTCCGGCGGACGCGGCCAAGTCGCTCCTGCCTGGCCCCGGCGACAAGTTCGCGCTCTATGACATCAAGGGCCGCGTCGTCTACATGCCGAACGGCGAGAAGCTCGAGGCCCATTCGGGCTATGGCGATATGTTCGACGACCCGCGCTACGTCCACAAGCGCATGGTCGGCCCGACCCCGCCCAATATCTATGAGCTGAAGATGCGCGAGGCGCTGTTCCACGGCGTCGAGGCCATCCGCATGAAGCCGGTGGGCGACCAGCCCATGTATGGCCGCGACGGCATTCTCGCCCATACCTACATGCTCGGCCCGCGCGGTGACTCCAACGGCTGTGTATCGTTCCGGGACTATGAAAAGTTCCTGGCGGCGTTCAAGCGCGGCGAGGTGACCCGCATGGTGGTGGTGACGAGCCTGCCCACCAAGCCGGAGCCGAACAATCCGATCGTCGCCTTCTTCGCCAAGATGGCGGAGCGCTGAGTGCCGACCCGGTTCCACCGACAGTGTCCGATCCCAGATCCCACCCCGGCCGAGTGCCGGGGTTTTCTTTTGTCCGGCCCGCTTACCGTGCATCAGCTTCGCACCATCTTGGTCAGCTAAGCTGACCTTCAGACTGGGGCGTGCCGTGTCTGACGCCGGATCATCGTGAACCGCGGTTGGAATGCAGCGGGGGCTGGTTCCTGGTCCTGCGGGCTCCCGACCGAGACCCGGGCACGCCCTCTCATTCGCCGGGGCTTGGGAGCGTGCGATGTCGTTTCGAAATCTGAAGATCGCCTACAAGATGACGTTGGTCCTCCTGATCATGGCGGCCACGACGCTGGCCGCCGTGCTCTATGCCAATGTGAAGACGGGGCAGATCATCACCGATTATGCGGACCTGACCGAGAACCGGTCGCCGGCGCTGCTGGCGGTGGTGCGGGCGAACGTGCGGGCAAACAATTTCGACATCTCGCTGGTGCGCGCGATCACCTTCCCCAATGAGGACCTCGACGCGGTTCTGAAGAACGCGGCGACCTACAACAAGGAAATGCGCGACTATCTCGTGCAGGCGGCGAAGCTCGATCCCGAGAACGCGAGCTTCTATCGCCAGTATGCGCAGGGCTTCGATCCCTTCTACGCCGACATGGTGCGGGGCATCGAACTGGTCCGCGCCGGCAAGCTGGAGGAGGCGAAGGCGCTGGCGCAGAAGTTCCTGCCCGCCATCACCGCGCACCGCCGCTCCTCGACCCCGGTCATCAATGCGGTGGGCACCCGCATCTCCACCAATTCGGACCGCCTCCAGGATGAGGTGGCCGGTGTGCGCCTCACCAATTACCTGGTGGTGGGCGGCGGCATCCTCGTTGCGCTCATCATCGGCTTCCTGATCAGCCGCGGCGCGGTGGCGGCGCCCATCATCCGGCTCGGCGCCACCATGCGCCGGCTCGCCGAGGGCGATCTCTCTGCCGAGGTGGAGGGGCAGGACGGGCGCGATGAGGTCGGCGGCATGGCCCAGGCGGTGGAGGTGTTCAAGCAGAACGCCATCGCCGCCCGCGATCTGGAAGAGCGCCAGAAGGAGATGGAGGCGGATGCCCAGCGCCAGCGCAAGGCGGAACTGGCGCGTCTCGCCGACATGTTCGAAGGCGCGGTCGGCTCCATCGTCTCCGGCGTTGCCACCGCCACCGTCCGCCTTCAGGGCACAGCCTCGACCCTGACCCAGACGGCGGCCTCCACCCAGAGCCTGTCCTCCGGCGTGGCGAATGCCTCCGATCAGGCCTCCAACAATGTGCAGACGGTGGCCGCCGCCGCCGAGGAACTGGCGAGCTCGGTGTCCGAGATCAGCCGGCAGGTGGAGACTTCCAGCCAGATCGCCACGGAGGCGGTGCGCCAGGCCCAGAAGACGGATGCCCGCATCGGCACCCTCTCGCAGGCGGCGAGCCGGATCGGCGACGTGGTGGAACTCATCACCGCCATCGCCGGCCAGACCAACCTCCTCGCGCTCAATGCCACCATCGAGGCGGCGCGCGCAGGCGATGCCGGCAAGGGCTTCGCGGTGGTGGCGCAGGAAGTGAAGGCGCTCGCCGCCCAGACCGGCAAGGCGACCGAGGAGATCAGCGGCCAGATCACCGAGATCCAGCAGGCGACCGCAGAATCGGTGCAGGCCATGAAGGAGATCGGTGAGACCATCAACCGCATCGCCGAGATCGCGCAGGCCATCGCCGCCGCCGTACAGGAGCAGGGCACCGCGACGGCCGAGATCAGCCGTAACATCCAGCAGGCGGCGGCCGGCACCGCGCAGGTGAGCACCAACATCGCGGAAGTGACACGCGGCGCCGCAGCCACCGGCGAAGCCTCCGAGGACGTGATGCAATCGGCCCGTGCGCTGGCCCAGCAGGGCGAGAGCCTGAAGACGCAGGTGGACGGGTTCCTCAACACCGTTCGCGCGGCCTGACCCCTTCCGAACCCGGCGCGGGGATGCATCCCGCGCCGGGTTCGGCTATGGCCCTTGCGAGGTGCGGACGGGCGTCCGCCGTGACGTGTGAGGGCGAGAATGGACACTGCGGGCAATTCCCCGACCGACGTGGCCGCCATGGTGCGGGCGCGCCAGGGCATCGAGATCCGTCCTGAAGAGGCGGCGGCCTATGCCGCCCTCGTCGCGCAGCTCAATTCTACCGTGGCCGCAGGCGCGAAGGCGCGCGTCGATATCGACGGCTGCCCGTGGAGCTACGCCAACCTCCTCGCCGCCGTGGCCGAGCGCGGGGAGGGCGAGGCGTGAGCGCGCTCCACGACCTCGGGCTCGTCGAGACGGCGGACGCCATCGCGCAGGGCGCCATCACCTCCGAAGCCGCGACCGCCTCTGCGCTGCACCGGCTGGAAGCCCTCGGCCCGCGCTACCACGCTGTGATGCTCATTGACCGCGACGGCGCGCTGGAAGCCGCGCGCGCGGTGGACCTTGCCCGCGCGCGGGGCGAGGACATCGGCCCGCTCGGCGGCGTGCCGCTGGCGCACAAGGATCTGCTCTATCGTGCGGGCCGCGTCTGCACCGGCGGCTCGCTCATCCGCAAGGACTTCGTCCCCGACGTGACCGCCTCCGTGCTGGAGCGGCTCGACGGGGCGGGGGCGCTTGATCTCGGCACGCTGCATCTCGCCGAATTCGCCCTGTCGCCCACCGGCTTCAATGCCCATTACGGCCATGGCCGCAGCCCGTGGAACCTCGATTACGGCTCCGGCGGTTCGTCCTCCGGCTCCGGTGCGGCGGTGGCGGCGCGGCTGGTGAGCGGCGCGCTCGGCTCCGACACCGGCGGCTCCATCCGCCATCCCTCGGCCATGTGCGGCGTTACGGGCCTGAAGCCCACCAACGGCCTCGTGCCGCTTTATGGCGCCATGCCCATGGCGCCGAGCCTCGACACCATCGGCCCGCTTACCCGCTCCGTGCGCGATGCGGCCCGGATGCTCAGCGTGATCGCCGGGCCGGATGTGCGCGATGCCACGACGCTGGCCGCACCCGAGCGCGATTATGAAAGTGGCCTCTCGGGTGATCTGAAGGGCCTGACCATCGCCGTGCCGCAGGGCTATTACCGCACGACCGCCGATGGCGAGATCCTAGCCCTCATGGACGATAGCCTCAAGGTGCTGAAGGAGGCCGGGGCGAAGGTGGTGGAGACCACCGTGCCCGACATGGCGCTCATCAATGCCCTCATGCAGGTGGTGATGACCTGCGAGGCTGCCACCCTGCATCGCCAATGGCTGGAGGAGCGGCCGGGCGATTATGGGGCGCAGGTGCGCGCCCGCATCCTGCCCGGCTTCGCGCTGCCCGCGACGCGCTATGTGGAAGCACTGATGATGCGGGCCAAGGTGGCGGAGGACTGGCTGCACCGGGCCATGGGCGGCGCCGACATGGTGCATATCCCGACCCTGCCCATCGCCGTGCCGAGCATTGCGGAGACGACGCAGGGGGCGCCGGAGGACGTGGCGGTGGCCATCGCCCGCGTCACCCATTGCACGCGGGCGATCAACTATCTCGGCCTGCCCTCGCTCTCCGTGCCCTGCGGCTTCACCGCCAACGGCCTGCCGGCCGCCTTCCAGCTGGTCGGCCGTCCTTTCGGCGAGCCGGTGCTGCTCCGGGCGGGCGACGCCTATCAGCGGCGCACCGACTTCCACCTGCGCGTGCCGCCCGATTGCGGGCCGATCTGAGGCGGGGGAGCGCCCGGCTCTTCGATGATCCGAAGGCGGCGGGTGGCCCGCCGCCTTCTCGCGCCTCAGCGGAAGAGGTTGCGCTTGGCGAGTTCGAGCAGTTCGTCGCCGCGCCCGTTCAGGATGGCGCGGGCGGCATAGAGCGAGAAGCCGGCCACCTGCTCGGCCTTGATGGCCGGGGGCATCACCAGTTCCATCTTGTCCGTCACCACGTCCACCACCGCCGGGCCGTCATGGGCAAAGGCCTTCTGAAGTGCGCCCTTCACGTCGGCGGGGTCTTCCACGCGGATGCCGAGGATGCCGATGGCATTGGCCATGGCGGCGAAATCCGGGTTCTGAAGGTCCGTGCCCACGTTCAGGAAGCCCGCGGCCTTCATCTCCATGTCCACGAAGCCCAGCAGGCCATTGTTGAAGATCACGATCTTCACCGGCAGCTGGAGCTGGCGGAGCGAGAGGATGTCGCCCATCAGCATGGCGAAGCCGCCATCGCCCGAAAGCGAGACCACCTGCCGGCCGGGATGGGCCGCCTGCGCGCCCAGCGCCTGCGGCATGGCATTGGCCATGGAGCCGTGGATCAGCGAGCCGATGAGCCGGCGCTTGCCGTTCATGGCGATGTAGCGCGCGGCCCAGACCGTCGTCTCGCCCACATCCACGCTGAACAGCGCGTCCTGCGCCGCGACTTCGTCGATCACCTTGGCGAGATATTGCGGATGGATGGGCTTGGTGCCCGGATTGCCCACCGCCAGCGCGTCGAGGTCGCGGCGGGAGGTCTTGTAATGCTCCTGCACCTTGGCGAGGAAATCCCCGTCCGTGCGGGGCTTCAGGCGCGGCAGCAGGGTGGCGAGGGTCGCCTTCACATCGCCCACGAGGCCGAGGTCGAGCCGCGTGCGGCGGCCGAGGTTTTCCGGCCTGATGTCGATCTGCGCCACCTTGGCGTCGGTGGGATAGAACTGGCGATAGGGGAAGTCGGTGCCCACCATCAGCAGCAGGTCGGCCTCCAGCATGGCGTGATAGCCGGAGGGGAAACCGATGAAGCCGGTCATGCCCACGTCGTAGGGATTGTCATATTCCACGAAGGGCTTGCCGCGCAGCGTGTGAACCATGGGCGCCTTCAGCGCGGCGGCGAGGGCCACCACCTCGTCATGGGCACCCTCGCAGCCGCCGCCGGCGAGGATGGTGATGCGCCTCGCGCCGTCGACCAGCGCCATGAGCTTTTCAAGCTCGCTGTCAGCCGGCACGACGGTGGGCGGGGCGATGGCGGTCCAGCGTGGCTCGGTCGGGCCTTCCGCCGCCTGGAGCGCCACGTCGCCGGGAATGACGATCACCGCCACGCCCTGCTTCTGGATCGCCGTGCGCATGGCGATCTCCATGATGCGGGGCATCTGGGAGGGGCTGGAGACGAATTCGCAGTAGTGGCTGCACTCCTTGAACAGTTGTTCGGGATGCGTCTCCTGGAAATAGCCCGAGCCGATCTCCGCGCTCGGAATATGGGCAGCGATGGCCAGCACCGGCGTGCGGGTGCGGTGGCAATCGAACAGGCCATTGATGAGGTGGAGGTTGCCCGGCCCGCAGGAGCCGGCACACACGGCGAGCTTGCCGGTGAGCTGCGCTTCGGCGCCGGCGGCGAAAGCGGCCACTTCCTCGTGGCGCACGTGCATCCACTGCACCTGCGGAATGGTGCGCAGGGCGTCGGTGAAGCCGTTGAGGCTGTCGCCCACCACGCCCCACACACGCTCCACACCGGCGGCCGCCAGCGTGCGCGCCATGACGTCCGCAACTCGTACTCCGGCCATGAGGTCCTCCATCCGTTTGCTGCGGCCCGCCCTCATTGCCTGGGGCAAGTCATTGCGTGCCTTGCGGTTCCCGGCATATCCGGAAAGCATGTCGGCAAGATGCATGGCTATCATCCGCGCGTCACAGGCGGACGCAAGGGTACAGCAATGGTTTCATGTTGCCGTCTGGCAGTGCGGCCAAAGAATGCCGGGCGGCGGCAGAGCGGGGGCGGGCGATGCGGAGGGAAAACGGGCTGCTGCGGCGGCTGAAGACGGCGACGCGGTGGCTGTCGCGCGCCCCCGTCCGCACGGCGCACCGCTTCGAGGCGGAGGCCCGCGCCGATGTGGCCGCCTTCACGGTGCATGGCCGGCGGGCGCAGGTGGCCTTGCGGGTCACGCTGGGGGTTCTGGTGGCCATCGCCATCGCGCACGCCCTGGGACTGGAGATGCCCGTCTGGGCGGCCATCAGCGTGGTGCGCGTGTTCCAGAACGACCGGACCGCGACCGTGATGCGCGGGCTGGAGCGGGTGGCCGGCACCATCGGCGGCTGCGCTGTCGCTTATGCCATCCTGAAGATCAGCGGCGCGCACGCCTGGGTCTATATGGCGACGGGGCTCGCCTGCGCGGCGGCGGTCTATGCGCAGGCCGTCACCCGCTACAGCTATGCCTTCGTTCTCGTGGGCTTCACCGTGCCGCTGATGACCTATCACGCGGTAGTCTCGCCCGAGCCGATGACGCAGGTCATCCTCATGCGCGGCATGGAGGTGATGGTGGGCGTCTGCGTCGCCTGGGCGCTCGATTTCCTCACCTCGCCCGCGCGGCCGAAGGCGAAGCCGAAGCCGCTCTATGCGGGCATGGATGCCATCTTCATGGGCCATGCGCTCACCGTGGGCATCGCGGTGACGCTGGTGCCGGTGGTGTGGACGGTGCTGCATCTGCCGGGCTTCGAGCAGACGCCGATCACCGCCTTCATCGTGGTGGGGGCGGCCCGCGAGGGCATCGGCTGGAAATCGCTGAACCGCTGCGTCGGATGCGCGCTCGGCGCGGCCTTCGGCTTCCTCGGCGTGCTGACGCTGGACGGCAGCCTGCTCACCTGGGCGCTGTTCGTCTTCGCCGGCCTGTTCGTCTTCACGCAGATCGGCTTCGGCGGCAGCGTGGTGGCCTATACGGGCATTCAGGCAGCCATCGCCTTCCTGCTGGTGGTGGTGCAGGAGCCGATCCCCCATCTCGATCTCGACGCGGGCGTCGGGCGCATGTGGGGCGTGATGGGCGGCATTGCTCTGGTAATGCTGGTGGGCCTCGCCACCTGGCCGATCCGCCGGCGGATCACCGAGCGTCTCCAGCCGCGGGCGAGCCACGAGGCCGCCCACTGAACACGCCCCGGCCGGCCGAACGGCGGCCGGGAGGTCCTTGTGCGGTCAGGCCGTGCGGACCGTGCCGAGGAAGCGCTGCATTTCCGCTTCGAGGCGCTTGGCCTGATCGGTGAGGGCGGCGGCGGCGGTGAGCACCTGGCCGGCAGCGGAACCGGTCTCGTCGGCGGTCTGGGCCACTTCCGAGATGTGGGCGGTCACGCTGTTGGTGCCGGTGGCCGCCTGGTCGACGTTGCGGACGATCTCGCGGGTGGCGACGCCCTGCTCCTCGACGGCGGCGGAGATGCTGGTGGCCACGTCGCTCATCTTGCGGATCTGCGAGCCGACGCCTTCGATGACCTGCACCGCCTGCTTGGTGGTGGCCTGGATGGCGCCGATCTGGCTCTCGATCTCCTCCGTCGCCTTGGCGGTCTGGGTGGCCAGCGCCTTCACCTCGGAGGCGACCACCGCAAAGCCCTTCCCGGCATCCCCCGCCCGCGCCGCCTCGATGGTGGCATTGAGGGCGAGGAGGTTGGTCTGCTCGGCGATGGAGGAGATGAGCCCCACCACGTCGCCGATGCGGGACGCGGCCTGCGCCAGATCCTGGATGACCGTGCCGGTCTTCTGCGCCTCGGCGACGGCGACGCTTGACATCTCGGCCGACTGCTGCACCTGGCGGCCGATCTCATCCACGGAAGAACCCAGTTCCTCGGCGGAAGAGGCGACCATGACCACGTTGGTGGAGGCTTCCTCGGCGGCCGCCGCGACGGCGGTGGACTTCTCCGAGGTGCGGCGTGCGGCCTCCGCCATGGTGCGGGCGGTGCCGTGGAGCTGGGTGGAGGCGGAGGCAACGCTGCCGATGATGCCGCCCACCGCACTCTCGAATTCGGCGGCGAGCTTCAGCATCCCCTCGCGCCGCTCGGCCTCGGCCTGCACGTGGGCGGCCTTGGCCTCGGCTTCCAGGGCCGTGTTGCGGGCCATCTCTTCCTTGAAGACGAGCACGGCCTTGGCCATGGAGCCCACTTCGTCGTGGCGTCGGGTGCCGGCCACGTCCACCGCGAGATCCCCGTCGGCGAGGCGCTGCATGGTGGCGGTGAGGCCGGAGATGGGCCGGGTGACGCGGCGGATCACCACCACGAGCCCGGCGCCGGCGATCAGGAGGGCCACCACCAGCAGCCCGGCATAGAGCGCGAGGGACGCGCGGGCGCGTCCGGCGGCGGCACCCGCAGCGTCGGCCATCTCGTCCATGGCGGTAATGGCGACGGCACCGATGGTTTCCAGCGCGGGCACGGCGGCGCTCCGCCACTGGTCGAGCGTCAGCGGTGGCTTGCCGCCGTTGCTCAGGGTCTTAAGCGTGTCTTCCTTCAGCGTCTTGAAGCTGCCGGAGAAGAAGGCACTGTCGGCCTTGGCGACGGCCTCCCGCAGCGAAGCCGGGATGTCCTTGTTGTCGACCTCTTCCTTGACCATCGACCAGCCGAGCTGGCCGCGCACCTCTTCCGCCTGGACCTCCGTGAGATCCTTCGGCGCGAGCGGCTCGCCCTTGCGCAGGGCATTGCTGACGGCAAGAACGGTGTTGCCTTCGGAATTGCGCACGATGCCTGTGGTGCCGCGCACGGAGAGATAGGGCGTCAGCGAGATGTCGAGGCTGCGGATGCGCTTGCCGATGTCCTGCGAAACGTCGTCGAGCCGATCCAGCTCGCGGACGGTCACGTCATAGATGCGGGTGCTCAGCGTCTTGTCGCGGCTGTCGGGCGGCAGCTGGAGGGCGCGGTCGATGTCCGCGCGCAGATCCTTGATGGCCTTGCGGATGCCCTCCACGCGGCCGGCGAGATCCTTCGCCTCCGGCGTCCCCTGGCTGGACAGTTCTGTGAGAGCGACTGCGAAGCCGGCGTCCACCTTCTCCCGGCGCTTGGCGATGCCGGCCACCAGCGGCGGCATGGCGTCGAGTGGGCGGGAGAGCGCGGCGGCGCTGTCCGAGCGCTCGGTGCGCAGGGTGGTGAAGGCCTGGAACAGCCCGCGGTCGATTTCCGCATAGGCCTGTGCTTCGGCGGCGGCGAGATCGCGCTTGTAGGCGGTGAGCAGCGAAGAGCCGCAGAGCGCGGCCATGATCAGGCTGACCAGCCCGAACAGCGCCAGCAGGGTGAGCTTGATGGACAGGCGCACGGAAGCCCCCTGATAAGTCAGTTACCCTTCCCTATCCTGTGAGCCTTGTCCGAACCTTGTGGGTACCTTTGGTTGTGGTGTCTTGCCGGCAAACCGCCGGGCGTCGGACGCCCGGCGTCTCTCCTTCCCGCCTCAGGCGGCGCGGACTGTGCCGAGGAAGCGCTGCATTTCCGCTTCGAGGCGCTTGGCCTGATCGGTGAGGGCGGCGGCGGCGGTGAGCACCTGCCCGGCGGCGGAACCGGTCTCGTCGGCGGTTTGGGCCACTTCCGAGATGTGGGCGGTCACGCTGTTGGTGCCGGTGGCGGCCTGGTCGACGTTGCGGACGATTTCGCGGGTGGCGACGCCCTGCTCCTCGACGGCGGCGGAGATGCTGGTGGCCACGTCGCTCATCTTGCGGATCTGCGAGCCGACGCCCTCGATGACCTGCACCGCCTGCTTGGTGGTGGCCTGGATGGCGCCGATCTGGCTCTCGATCTCTTCCGTCGCCTTGGCGGTCTGGGTGGCCAGCGCCTTCACCTCGGAGGCGACCACCGCGAAGCCCTTGCCGGCGTCGCCGGCTCGCGCCGCCTCGATGGTGGCGTTGAGGGCGAGGAGGTTGGTCTGCTCGGCGATGGAGGAGATGAGCCCCACCACGTCGCCGATGCGGGACGCGGCCTGCGCCAGATCCTGGATGACCGTGCCGGTCTTCTGCGCCTCGGCGACGGCGACGTTGGACATCTCGGCCGACTGCTGCACCTGCCGGCCGATCTCGTCCACGGAGGAACCCAGTTCCTCGGCGGAGGAGGCGACCATGACCACGTTGGTGGAGGCTTCCTCGGCGGCCGCTGCCACCGCCGTGGACTTCTCCGAGGTGCGGCGTGCGGCTTCCGCCATCGTGCGGGCAGTGCCGTGGAGCTGGGTGGAGGCGGAGGCCACGCTGCCGATGATGCCGCCCACCGCGCTCTCGAACTCGGCAGCGAGGCGCATCATGCCTTCGCGGCGCTCCGCCTCGGCCTTGAGGCGGGCCGCCTCGGCTTCGGCTTCCAGAGCCGCATTCCGGGCCATCTCCTCCTTGAAGACTAGAAGGGCCTTGGCCATGGCGCCCACCTCATCGTGCCGCTCGGTATTCGGTACCGCCACATCGAGATTGCCGCCCGCGAGGGCCTGCATGGTCGAGGTGAGGCCGCTGATCGGCCGGGTGACACGGGTGATGACCACCAGGAGACCGGCCACCACCATGGCCAGCGCGAACACGATCAGGCCGGCATAGAAGAACAGGGTCTTGCGAGCCCCGTCGGCGATGGCTTCGGCCTCTTCCGAGAGACTGACCATGGCGGCGAGGCTGATGTTGGTGAGGTCGTCGAGCGCGGGAATGATCTTGTTGCGCCAGTCGTCGATGCCCGTCGTCTTCACCGGGGCGGTGGCAAGGCTCTTGGCGAGGTCGTCCCGCATGGCCTTCACCGGATCCACGAAGAAGGTGCGCTCGGCCGTGGCGACGGCGCTTCGGATACCGGCGGGCATGTCCACGGCATTGCCGAAGCTGCGGGTCTGCGACCAGGCAAGGTCGATCTTGGCATTCGCGCCCGTGATCGTCGCCGTTTCCGCCGCCGTGAAGGCGCGGCCCTCGCGCAGCGCGACGCTGATGAGCAGCGCCGCATCACCGGCGGCGGTCCGCAGGGCGCCGGCCGAACTGCGCAGCGTGATGAAGCGCAGGAGGCCGGCCTCCACCATGCGGATCTCGGTGTCCACCGCCTCCATGGTGGCTTCCATGCGCTTGATGACGTCCGCCATCTCCTTCATGTAGCGCGGCAGCAGCGCGGGATCGCGGCTCTCCTTGGGCCGCTGGAGCGCGCTGTCGAGGTCCGAGCGCAGGTTCTGGATGGTCTGGTAGTCGCCGGAAACCTGCCGGAGCAGCGCCTTCGCCTGCGGCAGATCGAGCTTCTGGAGGGCTGCGACCGTCCCGTCCATGCCCGTGTTCACGGTCTTGCGGCGGGCATTCATGGTCTCGATGAGCGGGCCCATCTTGTCCGGTGTCGCCGGCAGGGCAAAGCCGCCGTCGGCCCGTTCCAGACGCAGGTTGCTGTAGGCGGAAAACAGATCGTGGGCGGCGGTCACATACTGGAGCGCGGTCGCCGCGTCGCTGTTGCTCTTCAGGGCCGAAGACAGCGAGCCGATGCACAGGGCGGCAATGGTTGCGCTGATGACGGAAAACAGACCGATCAGGGTCGTCTTGATGGTCAACTTCATGGACGCGTCTTCCCTTGGCGTGGCCGGCCTTGAAGGCCGTCAGGCGTCTCAGCGCGGCAAAGCACCGGCTGAATTTTATCGGGCGATCTTGATGTCGCTTTGGGGAAACGGTGCGCGCCTCAGGCGGCGCGGACTGTGCCGAGGAAGCGCTGCATTTCCGCTTCGAGGCGCTTGGCCTGATCGGTGAGGGCGGCGGCGGCGGTGAGCACCTGCCCGGCGGCGGAACCGGTCTCGTCGGCGGTTTGGGCCACTTCCGAGATGTGGGCGGTCACGCTGTTGGTGCCGGTGGCGGCCTGGTCGACGTTGCGGACGATTTCGCGGGTGGCGACGCCCTGCTCCTCGACGGCGGCGGAGATGCTGGTGGCCACGTCGCTCATCTTGCGGATCTGCGAGCCGACGCCCTCGATGACCTGCACCGCCTGCTTGGTGGTGGCCTGGATGGCGCCGATCTGGCTCTCGATCTCTTCCGTCGCCTTGGCGGTCTGGGTGGCCAGCGCCTTCACCTCGGAGGCGACCACCGCGAAGCCCTTGCCGGCATCGCCCGCCCGCGCGGCTTCGATGGTGGCGTTGAGGGCGAGGAGGTTGGTCTGCTCGGCGATGGAGGAGATGAGCCCCACCACGTCGCCGATGCGGGACGCGGCCTGCGCCAGATCCTGGATGACCGTGCCGGTCTTCTGCGCCTCGGCGACGGCGACGCTGGACATCTCGGCCGACTGCTGCACCTGGCGGCCGATCTCATCCACGGAAGAACCCAGTTCTTCGGCGGAGGAGGCGACCATGACGACGTTGGTTGAGGCTTCCTCGGCGGCTGCGGCGACCGCCGTGGACTTCTCCGAGGTGCGGCGTGCGGCTTCCGCCATGGTGCGGGCGGTGCCGTGGAGCTGGGTGGAGGCGGAGGCGACGCTGCCGATGATGCCGCCCACCGCGCTCTCGAATTCGGCAGCGAGGCGCATCATGCCTTCGCGGCGCTCCGCCTCGGCCTTGAGGCGGGCCGCCTCGGCTTCGGCTTCCAGAGCCGCATTCCGGGCCATCTCTTCCTTGAAGACGAGCACGGCCTTGGCCATGGAGCCCACTTCATCCTGACGGTGGGTATTGGGGATCTCGATGGCGAGATTGCCGCCGGCCAGCGCCTGCACCGCGGCCGTCAGCCCGGAGATGGGGCGCGTCACCCGGCCGATCACCACCACGAGGCCAATGATCGCGGCCGCCAGAGAAACGATCAGCAGGCCCGCATAGGTGAGCAGCAGATGCCAGGCGTCCGAGGCGAGGCCGTCGGCGGCCTTGGCGAGGCTGTCCACGGCGGCAAGCCCGACCGCAGCGAGGCTTTCCAGCGCCGGGACGGACTGGCCGCGCCAGGTTTCCGCATCCACGTTGGCCAGCTTGCCGTTGGACAGATCCTCGGCGAGCTGGTCGCGCAGGGTCTTCACGGGGCCGGAGAAATAATGGTCCTGCGCCTTGGCCATGGCGGACTTCAGCGTCTCCGGCATGTCCGGAGCATCCACCATCGTCTTCACCTCGGTCCATCCGGTCTGGACCTGTGCATTATGAGCGGCGAAATTGATGGTGTTGGCCGGCGTGAAGACACGCTTTTCGCGCAGGGCGGCGCTGATGATCAGCGACGCATCGCCCGCGCCCATGCGCGCGGTGCCGGCGGCGGCGCGCACCACGATGAAGCGCAGCAGGCTCGGTTCCAGAATGCGGATCTGGCGTTCCACCGCGTCGGTGGTCTGTTCCATCTGGCTGAGCAGGCCGAGGGATTCGGTCATGATCCGTCCGCCGAGCTTGCTGTCGCGTGCCTCCAGCGGAAGCTGGAGCGCGGCGTCGACGTCGGCCCGCTGCCGCTTGATGGCGGCGTGGACGGTGCGCAGCTTTTCGGCGATGGCGCGCGCCTCTGGCACGCCGAGCGCGTCAAGCTGCGCGAGGGCGACGCCGATGCCGGTATCGGAGGTCACGCGGCGCTGCATCATGCCGGTGATGACCGGCTGGGCCCTTTCCGCGGGAAGGGGGAGGACCGAGCCGGCGTCGGCCCGTTCCAGCCGATAGGCCGAATAGGCGCCGAAGAGACCGTGGTCCGCGCGGACGTAGCGGACCGCGTCTTCCGCGGTCTGGTTGTGGCGGTAGGCCGTGAGCAGAGACGTGATGCAAATGGCCGCCAGAATGGCGCTGATCACCGAGAAAAGTGCGATCAATGTGGTTTTGATCGATAAATTCATGCCCGACCTCCGTACCCATTCCGTCGAGTAAGGCGCCGGGCTGTTGCGAAGCTTGCATTTGAAGGCGGCTGTACGCGCTAAAGTGGCGCCGGTCCGTGTAGACGGGAGCGCGTTGCCTGCGTTTTCGTCGGCTGAAGAAAGAAAAGAGCCTGTGCGCTCGGCTTTTATCTTGAGAGACAGGACGGCCGGGGATGATGTGCGAACTGCAATCGGCGATTGCAAAGGTGCCCGTACCCCCGTGAAAAGGGCCAATATGTCGCAATTTCTAGTTGGCGAGGACGCCGGCCACCCGCCTGTTTTCTTGCCAAAGTACCGGCGGCGCGCCGTTTTTTCGGCCCGCGTCTTGTCCAGTGTCAATGTGGTGACATGCACACCCATTAGTCCGGCCTGCGGATGAAAGCCGGAGGGGCGGGATGCAGCCGATTGTTCAGGCGAGCGACGTGCGCAAGCATTTCGATACGCACTGCGTGCTCGATGGCGTGAGCCTCGCTGCGCTGGAGGGGCAGCTCATCTCCCTCATCGGCCCCGCCGGCTGCGGAAAATCAACGCTGCTGCGGTGCCTCAACGGCCTCGACGTGCCGGATTCCGGCACCATCGAGATCGACGGCGTGACCTGGGCGCGCGCGGCCGGCGGGCGCGCACCGGCACCGGAGGTGGCGCACGAGCTGCGCCGGACGGTCGCCATGGTGTTCCAGGGCGACAGCCTCTTTCCCCACCGTACGTTGCTCCAGAATGTGATGATGGCGCCCATGATGGTGCTCGGCGTATCCCGCGACGAGGCGGCCATGGGCGCCGAGCTCCTGCTCAGGAAGGTGGGGCTGTTCGCGGAGATGGACCGCTATCCCGCCCATCTGTCCGCTGGCCAGCAGCAGCGCGGCGCCATCGCCCGCGCGCTCGCAATGAGCCCCAAGGTGATGCTCTATGACGAGCCGACCTCGGCCCTCGACGGCGGCATGGCACAGGAGGTGCTGGACACCATCGCCCTGCTGAAGGACGACGGCCTGACCCAGATCATCGCCACCCACGAACTCGGCTTCGCGCGGGCCGCCTCCGACAGCGTGATGTTCATGCAGAACGGTGCGGTGGTCGAGACCGCGCCGGGCGATGCCATGTTCCGCGCGCCGCAGGATGTCCGCGTGCAGCGCTTTTTCCAGCTCTTCGCCTGAGCGGCTGGCTGGTCCCTTTCCTCTTTGCGGATGAACCCCATGCGTGCGGTCCTTGCGGCCTTGGCCCTGGCAGTGCTTGCGCTGCCGGCCGGCGGGATGATGGCGGCGGCTCCGGCCCGCGCCCAGAGCATCTCCTCCCTCACCGACTATCTCACCCGCGACACCACGGCGAAGGCGCCGCCGCCGGCGCTGACCGCGCCACCGCCCGTCCTGCGCTATGGCGCCGACGTGGGCCGGGGCGCGCCCTATATTTTTCGCGATCCGGCGGCGCCGGCGCGCATCGTGGGCTTCGAGGTGGACCTGATGGCGCAACTGGGCGCGCGTCTCAGTCGCCTGCCGGTGCTGGTGCAGAGCGAGGCCGAGACCCTGCGGCCGAGCCTCGTCTCCGGCCTCTACGAACTGGCGGTCGGGGGCCTCGACGTGGCGGCGCCGGGGCAGGCCGGCGTCGAGTTCACCATTCCCTATTACGCGACCTTCGGGCAGATCGTGATCCGCCGGGACCAGCCGGCCATCAACCGGATCGACGCGCTCAAGGGCATGACCATCGGCGTGCTGAAGGGCAGCCGCCTGCGCGACACGCTGGCGGCCGTGCCGGATGTGGTGCTGCGGGTCTTCGACACCGCGCCGGAGGCCTATGCGGCGCTGAAGGCGGGGAGCCTCGAAGCCGTGGTGACGGACTATCCGGTCGCCCTCTACCACGCCCAGCATGACCCAGCGGTGATGTTCACCGGCCCGCCGGTGGGGCGCATCGAATACGGCCTGGCGCTGAAGGCGGGCGCGCAGCCCGCCCTGCTCGGTGCCCTCAACACCGCCATCTACGCCATGTCCCGCGACGGGACGCTGCGCGAATTGCTGGACCGCTGGGAATTGTGGACGCCGGTGATGGCGCAGGAGACCGGCGACACGCGCCCGCTCCAGGCCCAGCCCACGGCCCGCGAATATGTGCTGGCGCTCACCATGCCCGACGGCATCGTGCCGCGTCTCGAGCGCTATGTGCGCTTCCTGCCCCAGTTCGTGCGCGCGGCGCTGACGACGCTGGAGGTGGCGGTGCTCGGCCTGCTGCTGGCCCTCGCGGCCGGCGCCCTGCTGGCGGTGCTGCACGCACGGGGCGGCCGTCTGCTGCGCGGGGCGACGGGCGCCTATGTGGACGTGATCGGCGGCACGCCGCTTCTCGTGCTGCTGCTGTTCGTCTGTTACGGCCTGCCCGAGGCGGGGCTGCCCATCGGCCCCTTCCTCGCCGGCGTCCTGGCGCTCGGCCTGCATCATGCGGCGGGCATGGCGGAAGCCTATCGCACGCGGCTTGCGGTGGTGACCCGCACGCAGATGGAGGCGGCGGTCTCGCTGAACATGTCGAGGGGGCAGGCATTCAAGGCGGTGGTGCTGCCGCAGGCGGTCCGCGCGCTTCTGCCCTCGACCGCGCGGGGCTTCGTGCTGGTGCTGAAGGATTCCTCCCTCGTCAGCGTCATCCTGCTCGCCGATCTCACCCGCACCTATGAGAGCGTCGCTTCGGTTCACCAGGACTTTCTCGGCATCGGCCTGCTGGTGGCGGCGATCTATCTGGTGCTCGGTCTGCCCTTCGCGCGGCTTGCTGCCTGGGCGGAGCGGGTGGCGGAGGAGACATTGCCGCCGGTACGCGGCTGAACGGACGCAAAAAAAACGCGCGGCAGGCGACTGCCGCGCGTCTGGTGAAGGGTCCGAAAGGGCTCAGGCCGCGTCGCGGATGAGCTTGCGCAGGATCGCCACCATGTCCTTGATCTGCTGCTCGGTGGAGATGAAGGGCGGCGAGAACGCGAGGCTCTCGCCGGTGTAGCGCATGTAGAGGCCCTGCTTGAGACCGGCCTCGAAGATGCTGAGCGCCCGCATGCTCGGGCCGGCAGCGGAGGGCGAGAGCTCGACCGCGGCGGTGAGGCCGAAGTTGCGCACGTCCACCACGTTGGGCTCGCCCTTGAGGCTGTGGAACTCGGCTTCCATGAGGGGCTCCAGCGCCCGCACGCGGCCGAACAGATCCTCTTCCTCATACACGTCGAGGGTGGCGTGGGCGGCGGCGGCGGCCATCGGGTGACCCGAATAGGTGTAGCCGTGGCAGAACTCGATGGCAGCCGGCGGGCCGCTCATGAAGGCCTCGTAGATCTCCTGGCGGGCGATCACGCCGCCCATGGGGATGATGCCGTTGGTGATCGCCTTGGCGAAGGTGATCATGTCCGGGACGACGCCGAGGCGCTGGGCGGCAAACGCCCAGCCGGTGCGGCCGAAGCCGGTGATCACTTCGTCGAAGATCAGCAGGATGCCGTGCTTGGTGCAGATTTCGCGCAGGCGCTCGAGATAGCCGATTGGCGGCACGATGACGCCGGCCGAGCCCTGCATGGGCTCCACGATCACGGCGGCGATGGTGGAGGCGTCGTGCAGCGCAACGATGCGCTCCAGTTCGTCGGCGAGATGCGCGCCCCAGGCCGGCTGACCCTTGGAGAAGGCCATCTTCGACTGGTCATAGGTGTGGGGCAGGTGATCGACGCCGTTCACCATGCCGGGGGCAAACATCTTGCGGTTGGCGACGATGCCGCCCACCGACATGCCGCCGAAGCCGACGCCGTGATAGCCCTTTTCACGGCCGATGAAGCGGGTGCGCGTGGCGTTCCCCGTAAGCCGGTGATAACCCATGGCGATCTTCAGCGCCGTATCCACCGCTTCCGAGCCGGAATTGGCAAAGAACACGCGGTTGAGGCCCTCGGGCGCCATCTCGGCCACGCGCTCGGCGAGCTGGATGGTGGTGGCGCTCGCCACCTGGAAGGACGGGGCGTAGTCGAGCGAGCGGACCTGCTTGGTCACCGCTTCGACGATGCGCGGGTGGGAATGGCCGAGCGGCGTGCACCACAGGCCCGAGGAGCCGTCGAACAGCTTCACGCCATTGGCATTGGTGAAGTAGCAGCCTTCCGCCGAGATCATCGTGCGGTCGGACGGGTCGGCCTTGAAGCGGCGGTTGGAGGTAAACGGCGCCCAGTAGGGATCCACATTGAGCTGACGCGCGAGCGCGCCGGTGTCGGTCACCTGATCCATTGTTCTCTCCTGAAAGGTCGCGCGTCCGCCGCAGCGAAATTGGCCTGAGCACAATAGACCCCGCGGCGCTTTTGTATATATACAGATGCGCGACCGCCTGCTGAAGCTGTTATGGTCGCCTGACCGATACAGTGAAGGGGCGGCCAGCGTCGTCTGGCCTTTGTCCGTGAACCGTTTGTCAGCCTGCCTGCGCCTTGGGCGGCGGTGGCCGCGATAAGCATCAGGCTGAACTGTACATAGGCGCTCACGCCGCGCCGGAGCGGGAGGCTCCCGACATGCTTTCGATCACGCTCGATGCCGGTGGCAAGGTGCCGCTCGTCTCGCAGATCGTGGCGGCGGTGGCGGAGCAGATCGCCGAGGGCGTGTTGGCCCCCGGAGCGCGCCTGCCTTCGGTGCGGCAACTGGCCGCCGAATGCAGCGTCAGCACGCTCACCGTCTCCAATGCCTATAACCGGCTCGTGGCGGAGGGCTATCTGGAGGCGCGCCGGGCCAGCGGTTATTACGTCGCCATGCGGAAGGCGGCGCGGGAGCCGCAGCGGCGGCAGGCGCAGAATTCGGTCCCCATCGATGCCCTCTGGCTGCTCCAGCGCGTCTATGAGGACGACCCCAACCTGCTGAAGGTGGGCTCGGGATGGCTCCCGGAAAGCCATCTCTTCACCGACGGGCTGCGCCATTCCCTGTCCGCGCTCGCCAAGAAGCCGGCTTCGGCCGTCTCGCGCTACGGCAATCCCCATGGCTATGAGCCGCTGCGGCGGGCCATCCAGATGCTGCTCGCCCAGCGGGCCATCGACTGCGAGCCGGACAACATCATCCTCACCCATGGCGCCTCGCAGGCCCTCGACATCGCCGCGCGCGGGCTGCTCCAGGCGGGCGACACCGCCTTCGTGGACGATCCCGGCTATTGCAACCTCTTCCCGACGCTACGGGCGCTTGGCGTGCGGATCATCGGCATTCCCCGCACGCCGCAGGGGCCGGACGTGGAGGCGCTGGAGGCTCTGGCGGAACGCTATCGCCCCCGCGTCTTCTTTACCAACACCATCCTGCACAATCCCACCGGCACCGGTTGCCCGCCGGCGGTCATCTACCGCGTGCTGCGAGTGGCGGAGGACTTCGACTTCCACATCGTGGAGGACGACATCTTCGCCGGCATGGCCCCGGACCAGATGCCCAGCATCGCCAGCCTCGACCAGTTCCGCCGGGTGCTCTATGCCGGCTCCTTCTCCAAGACCATCTCGCCGAGTCTCCGCGTCGGCTATCTGGTGGTGGGGCGGGATCTCGTGGAACGGATGCTCTATCTGAAGCTCGCCGGCGGCCTCACCAGTTCGGAAATCAGCGAGCAGGTGGTGCATTCCATCCTGGTGGACGGCCACCACCGGCTGCATCTGGCACGCCTGCGCGACAAGCTTGCGGTGGCGCAGAAGACGGTGTGCGCCGGCCTTGAGAATGCAGGCCTCTCCATCTTTCATCGGCCGAACGGCGGCATGTTCGTATGGGCCGCCTTGCCCGGCGCACCGGACATGGAGGCGGTGGCCCATCAGGCCATGGAAGAAGGCATCATGCTCGCACCGGGCGCCCTGTTTCGCGCCGACCAGAAGGCCACCCCCTTCATGCGCTTCAATGTGACCCACGCCGACCATCCAAGGCTCTATCGCTTCCTCGAACGGGTTTGCGAGCGAGCGCTGCGAGAGAAGGCTTGATCCGCAGACCGATATGGTTCACTCGGGTGGTATACCGTGTGTAAACCACCCTCTCCCGCGCTTCCAGACGGAGTTTTCCCATGCGCCTCACCGCCGATGCCAGCGGCCTCTTCCCGATCGCGCCCACCCCGTTCCATGCGGACGGCCGCATTGATGAAGCCTCCCTCGACACGCTGATGGAGCGCTATATCGCGGCCGGCGCCACCGGCGTGACGGTGCTCGGCATCATGGGCGAGGCGCCGAAGCTGGAGCCGGACGAGAGCCTCAACATCGCCGCCCGCTTCGCAAAGGGCATGGCCGGCCTGCCGGTGATTGTCGGCGTCTCGGCGCCGGGCTTTGCCGCCATGCGCTGGCTCGCCCGCAACGCCATGGACAAGGGTGCCGCCGGCGTGATGATCGCCCCCGTGCCGAGCCTGCGCACCGACGACCAGATCATCACCTATTACCGTCAGGCCATCGAGGCCATCGGCACCGACATCCCTTTCGTCATCCAGGACTATCCGCTCACCCTCTCGGTGCAGATGACGCCCAAGGTCATCCGTGCCATCGTCGAGGAGCACCCCTCCTGCGTGATGCTGAAGCATGAGGACTGGCCGGGCCTCGAAAAGATCTCGACCCTGCGTGGCTTCCAGAAGGAAGGCACCATGCGCCCGATCTCCATCCTCACTGGCAACGGCGGCATGTTCCTCGATTTCGAGATGGAACGCGGGGCCGACGGCGCCATGACCGGCTATGCCTTCCCCGAGATGCTCTCCGACGTGGTGAAGCTCCAGAAGGCGGGCAAGCGCGACGAGGCGCACGATCTGTTCGACGCCCACCTGCCGCTCCTGCGCTACGAGCAGCAGCAGGGCGTGGGCCTTGCCACCCGCAAGTATGTGCTGATGAAGCGCGGCTTCATCTCCTCCGACGCCCAGCGCAAGCCCGGCGGCACGCTCTCCGCCACGGCGCGCGCCGAGGTGGATTACCTGCTGGCCCGCCTCGCCAAGATCGACGCCCGCGCCCTGCCGCTGGCGGCCTGATCCGACAGAGCCGATCCGGGCCCCTCGCAGCGCAAGGCGCTCGATGGGCCCGGAGAAGCCGGCCTTTTTCAACGAGATAACGGGCAGATTTTCTGCGCAGCTTGATGCAGTCTGCGGGAATCACATTCCCATCCGCCGCGCGGGCTTCGTCTGGGCGGCCTCTGTCTCGGTTCCTTCCGGAGAAGTGCCATGCCCCGCCACGCTCTCGTTACCGGCGCCTCCCGCGGCATCGGCCGCGCCACGGCCCTGCGTCTCGCCCGTGACGGCTTTGCCGTCTCCGTGGGCTATGCCGGACAGGCCATCAAGGCGCAGGAAGTGGTGGCAGAGATCACCGCTGCCGGCGGGCAGGCCATCGCCCTTCAGGCGGACATTGCCAAGGCCGCCGATGTGGACCGGATGTTCGGCGATGCGGAATCCGCCTTCGGGCCCGTGAACGTGGTCGTGAACAGCGCCGGCGTGCTGAAGATGGTGTCCATGGCCAAGGCCAGCGACGCCGATCTTGCCGCCATCCTCGCCACCAACGTCACTGGCGCGTTCAACGTGCTGCGGGCGGCGGCGAACCGGGTGCCCGATGGCGGGCGCATCATTTCGCTCTCCACCACGGTGGTCGCCACCGCCTTCCCGAACTACGGCCTCTATTCGGCCTCCAAGGCCGCTGTGGATCTGTTCACCCGCACGCTCGCCAATGAGCTGCGCGGCCGCAACATCTGCGTGAATGCCGTGGCACCGGGCCCGACGGGCACGGAACTCTTCTTCGAGGGCAAGTCGGAGGAACTGGTGGAGCGCCTCGCCAAGGCGCCCCCGCTGGAGCGCATCGCGACGCCCGAGGAGATCGCCGCCGTCATCGCCTTCCTCGCCGGTCCGGACGGCGGCTGGGTGAACGGCCAGATCGTCCGCGCCAATGGCGGCCTCGCCTGAACCGCCCCAAGAGGACCAACCGATGCTTCAGCTTCCCCCCGCCGAACCCGGCATGCGCGAGGACGAGGTCGATACCCCGGCTCTCATCCTTGATCTCGATGCCTTCGAGGCCAATCTCGACACCATGGCGGCTCTGCTGAAGCCTACGGGTGCGAAGCTGCGTGCGCACGCCAAGACGCACAAGAGCGCGGTCATCGCCCGTTTGCAGATGCAGCGTGGGGCGGTGGGCCAGTGCGTGCAGAAGGTGGGCGAGGCGGAGGCGCTCGCGCAGGCCGGTATCAACGACATTCTGGTCAGCAACGAGGTGGTGGAGCCGCGCAAGCTGAAGCGCCTCGCGGCCTTGTCCTCCATCGCCCGCGTGCAGCTCTGCGCCGATGATCCGGCCGCGATCCCGCCGATCGAGGCGGCGGCCGAGGCGGCGGGCATCCGCCTGTCCGTGCTGGTGGAGATCGAGGTGGGCGCCAAGCGCTGCGGCCTTGAGCCCGGTGCGCCGGCGGCGGAGCTCGCCGCGCGCATTGCCGGCTCGAAGCACCTCACGTTCGGCGGCCTCCAGGCCTATTACGGCAGTGCCCAGCACAAGCGCCAGCCGGAGGAGCGGCGGCAGGCCATCGCCTTCGCCGCCGGCTGCGTGGAGCAGACGCTGGACGCGCTGAAGACACGCGGGCTCGACTGCCCGATCATCGGGGGCGGCGGCACCGGCACATTCGCCCATGAGGCGGCGAGCGGCCTGTGGAACGAGATCCAGGCGGGCTCCTATGCCTTCATGGATGCGGACTATGCCCGCAACGTCGAGCCGCCACCCTTCCGCCAGTCGCTCTTCATCCTCGCGCAGGTGATGAGCGCGCCGAAGGGCACGGGCCGCGCCGTGGTGGACGTGGGCCACAAGGCCGCCCCGGTGGACAGCGGCTATCCGCTCGTGGCCGGGCGCCCGGACCTGGCCTATGTGGGAGCCTCCGACGAGCACGGCGTGATCGAGGCCAAGGACGGCCCGCTGCCGGTGCTGGGCGAGAAGCTGCGCCTCGTGCCCGCCCATTGCGACCCGACGGTGGACCGCTACGACTGGTATGTGGGCGTGCGCAAGGGCCGGGTGGAGTGCCTGTGGCCGGTGACCGCCCGGGGCCTGATGACCTGAGCGGGGCGCTTTCGGCGTCTCGCCCGCTACCGGCTCGTGCGGGAGCCCGATCCCGTCTCGGGCGTCTCGACCTTCACCACGACGTTCGACCGTGGGGCCCTCTTCGATGCGCCCCAACTTCAGGATAAAGGGCCGCGCTAACGCACCTCGTCCAGCAGCACGCGGTTCTCGACCGCGAGCGCAACAGCGCCGGTATGTCGTACCCGGAATTCGAGATCGGTGGCGGTGAGCCCCAGGTGGAACGGCAGTTCCACGGGATTGTAGTCCCCGGGCTTGAGATCGCCCGCGGTCAGTGTGCGCGTCGCGTGGAGGTGCGCGCCGCCGCCGGAGATGATGTCCACCTCGGCGATCGGCGTATCCTCGGCCGGCAGTGACTCCGGCTGGCCAAATCCCAAATGGAAGGTCGCACGATAGGCGCCCTTCCGCAGGCGCGTGTAGGGGCCGAACAGGAGATAACCCGGCTCGCCCACATCGCCGTGGATGCTCGTCCGTGCGTAATGCTCAATCCGGCGGCCGACCGTATGATGAAAGCGGTCGAAGGCACGGGGGCGCTCGCCGATCTGGGACAGAAAACGCGCGCGTGCGGTGTCATAGACGACGGTGTCGAGCCGGGTGCGCAGCGCCAACAGCTGTTCCGTTTCCTCGTCGATCTCCAGCGCATCCAGCGCTTCGAAATTCTGCGGGTCTGCGGCGTAATTCTCGCGCGTGATGTTGGTCCACATCACCTCCCGCGGCGGCGCCAGATCGAAGGTCCGGCAGGCCAGGTCCACGCTTTCGGGCAGATATTCGTAAATGCCGCAGAAATCGATCCGCTCCAGATTGGCGAGCGCCGCTTCCAGCATCTCCTGGTCATCCCGCCACGGCATGCCTTGCGCGTTGAAATATTTTCCGCTCAGAAGCCGGGTGGTGAGATTGTCGATCTCGGGCAAAAGCGCCGGTACAGGAAGTTTCAGGAAATCCCCGAGGCTGTAAAGCTTGGCGAGCCGGAGCAGGTGGATATTGTTGCGGTTGATGACTTCGTCGCGATATGAGCGCCAATAGAGGTAATGCGACAGAAGCCGATCGATCGGCTCACGCAGAACAGTCAGCATCTGCCACGGCGGCGCGACGTGCTGAAGGTTCTGATAGCTGTCATGCATGGAAAAGAATTGATACTGGCGAATTTGCTCTCCAGACCAAAAGCGGATTCCGTCCAGGCGTTCCGGGCAGATCTTGTCCGGATCGTAATAATTCCGAAAGATGCGATCGATTGTCGTGCCTGCGGTCTTCGGAACGTGCAGAAAAATGAGCCGCGGCAGGCTGGATGCAATACCGCGGTTGGGGTTGCCTGTCGGCAACCGGGCCTCGTCCAACATGTCAGACTTTGAGACGGACAGAAGGTTCGGATCCCCGAGGGCTAAGCGCATGGGGGTACCGCCTTCCATATCCTGCGACGTTCGGGCGATCTTGTTGTCATGATTGGCAAAATTCGGCATGCTTTTGAGTGTGCAAGCAATCTGAATGGCAACTTAAATCGCGTCACATTTTGTGAGTGATATGATTCATTATTTCATTATTCCCATTTTCACGCTCCGGAGAAGAGAAAATTTGTCCCGCCCGGTCAGGTGCGCTGTTTGTTTTTTTGCAGTGCTTCGGCCGGATAAAATATCCCTTCGCCGGAAGATGCGGAAATCACATCTGAAATATAGGCTTGAGCTTTGCCGTTGTGTGATTGGGCATGCGGCATCTCGTGCGAATTTGGAACGGCATCAGCGGATGTTGCATGTGATGCCTGATGATCATACCGGATGAGCCTCGTCCCGGCGTCTGGCGGAGGCTCAGTGGCGCGGTCGAGGCCGCCCATCTGCGTTCCCGGCACGCGGGGCGTGATGTCCCTGCGGCCCCTTTCGGTGTGCCTTCGCACGGCGCGGATTTGCAGTGTCGAATAATAAGTGCGTGAATACTTATGGGGAGCAGCCGATCTTCCGGGGCGCCTCGCCCCGGTCCGTCACGGTCGTGGCCGCAGGCCCTTACGCCTCCGGCGCGTCCGCCCAGCGGGTGCCGGTGCGGCCCTTGGGGGTGAGGAGGCCGCGGAAGAAGAGATCCAGCGCCTGCTCAAAGGCGTCCCTGGCGGTGGTGCCGCTGCGGGTGAGCAGATCGGGCTCGTGAATGGCCTTCACGATCTGGAGCCAGTATTGGGTGACGAACTGCGGATCGATGTCCGGCCGGATCATGCCCGCCTCCATTCCCATACCAAGCAGCTGCCCGAATACGATGGGGATATTCTCCTCCTTGATGGCATTGATCCGGGCGTGGATCTCCGGCGCGTGGCGCGCCACGTCCTCCACGAAGGCGGGGGACATGGTGGCGAAATAGCTGGAGATGATGCGGAAGACCGTCTCCAGTTTCTCCGGATAGGCGACCGGCGCGGCGAGCGCCTCCATGACCCTGCGGCGGACCGTTGTGCCCGTGGCCGCGAGGATGGCGCCGACGATGGCCTGCTTGGAGGAGAAGTGCTGGTAGATGGTCTTCTTGCTCATGCCGAGCGCGAAGGCGAGCCGGTCCATGGTGAAGCCGCTGTAGGCCTCGCGCAGCAGCATCTCGCGCGCCGCCGTCAGGATGCGACCCGCAGGCCCGTCTTCCAGATCGAGGGGCGGCAAGGGCTCGGACAAGATGCGGGGGCCTCCTTCTCCGGCCGGGCCGGAGGGGCCAAGGGTCCGGCCGGAACGCAACACGGGCGCGCCGGCCGGATCATCGCGGCATGTCAGGCCGACAGCGCCATCTGCGCCGGCCGTACCACACGATCGAGGTAGTTGGCGAGGCCCGTCAGGTTGCCCGCGTCCCCCCGCGCCGCCACCACCTGATCGGGCCGGATCAGCACCCAGCCGGCCTTGCGGATGCGGTAGCGCTCGCGCACCAGTCCTTGCGGATCGCTGGAGGGTGGGATGCTGAGGATGCGCAAGGCCTCGCCGCATCCCACCGTCGCGGCTTCCACCGTGAGGGGCGTCTGCGCGTCGGGAAAGAGCAGCAAGGTGTGCGCGGTGCCGCCGATCAGCGGCCAGAGCGCGGTGGTGACGCCACTGCGGGGATCGGCGAACAGCGCCTCCAGCGCGCGGGTGCCGACCTCCGTGCGCTGCGGACTGCGGGGTGGCGCGCCGAGGGCTACCAGAGGCCCCTCGTGATAGGTGATGGCGGTCTCCGACAATTCGGTCTGGAGCTTCTTCTGCGCGGTGGAGAGATTGCCGATCACTGTCACCGCCACATCGCGGACGAACTGGGTGATGCGGCTGCCGGCGAAGGCGACGTGCAACTTCTGGGCGGCGCCCTTCACCACGTCGCGGGCGACGGGGCGGCGCTCGGCCTCATAGCTGTCGAGTAGCAGTTCCGCATCCCCCCGGCCCAGCAGCGCATAAGCGAGTTTCCAGCCGAGATTGAAGGCGTCCTGCACGCCCGTGTTCATGCCCTGTCCGCCGGCGGGCGAATGGATGTGTGCCGCGTCGCCGGCAAGGAAGACGCGGCCGTTGCGATAGCGGGCGGCGAGGCGCTCGTTGGTGCGGAAGGCGGAGAGCCAGGTGGCGTCGCGCAGGCGGCAGCCGGGCGGGCCATGGCGGTCCATATAGGCCTGAAGCTCCTCCAGCGTCGGAGGGGCGTCGTTGGTTGCGTCGGTGCGGGCGCCGAAGATGCGCCAGGTGTCTGTCTCGAAGGGAAAGAGGGCAGCGGTGGCGCCGTTCTGCCACCAGATGTAGATGCTGCGGTGATCGAGCGCGCCGCCGTCGATCTTCACGTCGCCCAGCAGGAAGGTCTGTGGCTCCGTATAGCCCTCGAAGGCGATGTCGAGGCCCTGGCGCACGCTGCTGCGGGCGCCGTCGCAGCCCACGAGATAGGCCACCCGCATCTCCTCCCGCCGGCCGTCCGCATGGGTCAGGGTGGCGGTGACGCCGCCGGTATCCTGCGTGAAGCCGGAGAGTTCGACCGTGCGCTCGATCTCGGCGCCCAGCGCCGCGAGCCGCTGCGTGAGGATGGCCTCGGTGCGCGACTGCGGCAGCAGCAAGGGGAAAGGGTAGGGGCTGTCGATGCCCTCGCCCACCGCCAGCGTGGCGAGTGGCTTGTGGCCCTCGCCCACGATCAGCGAATTGAGATGGGCGCCCTCGGCCATGAAGGCCTCCACGGCCCCCATGGCGCCGAGCGCCTCCAGGCTCGCGCTCCACACTGCCAGGGCCTTGGAGACCGTGGCCGCCTGCGGGGCCTTGTCGATGAGGCGTACGTCGATCCCGAATTGCCGCAGGACGATGGCCAGCGACAGGCCGGTGGGGCCGGCGCCGGCAATCAGCACCGGCCCCGTGGTGGCTTGAGACATTCCATCCTCCCCCGTTGACGAGGCACCAGTGGGCCTGATGAGGAAACTATAGAAACGATATCAGTTTCCTTGGTTTCCGCAAGTAGGCCCGTGACCCTCTGGCGTAAGCGGGGCGGCAAAGGGTCGCGTGCCGGGGCGTAGCTTGTGCTGACAGACGCTTCATGTCAGCAACCGAGGAGGCAGAGGCGACGAGGACGGATGATGGTGGACCAGCAGCAGGGTGCAGGGCTGGCCGCGACCAAGGCGGGCGAGCCCGCTGGCGGTGCGGCGGATCTCGTCATCGGCGAGGGGCGCACCCTCTCGGCCCACGCCATGCGGGCTGCCGTGATGGGCGAACTGCACGCGCGCCCGTTCTTTCCGGTCGAAACACCCCGCCGCTTCCTGCACGTGGCTTTCCTCACCTCGCCGGCCGATGCGCAGACCGAGCGGGCGCTGGTGACCGAGCTGTGCGCCAGCCGGGGCGTCCCCGGCCCGCTGCCGGGCGCCAAGCATCACCGCGTTTCGTTCGGCGGGGCCACACTGCGCTGGGAGGCCCATGCGGAGTTCTCCACTTATACGTGGGATCTGCCGGCCGTTGAGGCAACGCCCAACCAATTGCCGTTTCACCCGGCCGCTGCCGCTCTGGCGAGCCCGCTCACCCAGTTGCCGCAGCCGGGGCCTCTGCTTGTGGCGGTGGACCTGCACCTCGTCACCGACACCATGGAGGATGTGCAGCTCGATGGCGTGTTCGATCGCGGGAGCCTTGCCCGCTCGGACGTGAATGACGGTGCCGCCGAGATCGCCACCGATTTCAAGCCGGACCCGGCGGGCTTCGTGCGCATCCTCGTGCGCGACCGCGGCCTCGGCGCCGAGGCGGCCGGCGCCCTGGTGCAGCGGGTGCTGGAGATCGAGACCTATCGCACGCTGGCGCTGCTCGGCCTGCCGGAGGCGCAGAAGCTGGCACCGCTCATCTCCAAGATCGAGGCGCGGCTCGCGCAGGCCACCGCCGAGATGACCCGCTCGGTCGGCCTTTCCGCCAACAACCGTCTGCTCGACGAACTGGTCGCGCTGGCTGCCGAGCTGGAGGCGGACACCGCCCCGTCGCTGTTCCGCTTCGGCGCCAGCCGGGCCTATGCGGAGATCGTGCGGCTGCGCCTCGCCACCATCCGGGAGGAGGCGGTGCAGGGCTTCCCCACCTGGCAGCAGTTCCTTGACCGGCGGATGGCGCCGGCCATGCGTACCTGCCAATCGGTGGAGGAGCGGCAGGGCAACATCGCCGCCAAGCTCGCCCGCAGCGCCGATCTCCTGCGCACCCGCGTGGACGTGGAACTGGAGCAGCAGAATCGCGACCTGCTCACCTCGATGAACGAGCGCACCCGCCTGCAACTGCGGTTGCAACGCACGGTGGAAGGTCTCTCCGTCGCGGCGATCTCTTATTATGTGGCGAGCCTCGTGCACCTGCTCGCCGAAGGCCTGCACGCCAGCGGGGTCGTGATTTTCGGGCACCATGTCAATCCCGGCACGATCACAGCAATTGCTGTACCGATCTCGGTGATCGCCGTATGGTACGTCGTCAGGCGTATTCGCAACGCCCACGGTGAACATGAGTAACCGCGTCTCCGCCAGCGTTACGATGGCGGAGTGAACCCACCCGCGCAGGGGCGTCCGGGAACCGGAGCCGGCCCGCGCGGCTTGAGCCCGGATGCGGCCAGCAGCTCGCATCCTCGACAAGACCGGCCGCCGCCGTCCGGCGCGTGGCCCTCGGCCCTCGGCCGCAAGCTCAAAGAAAGGGGGTAAGCAATGGATTACGAATCCGAATACGACAACCGTGCCCGCGTGCCGGAATTCCCGGAGATTGTTGCCGGCTGGATTTCCCGCTCGGCCCATCTGCGCGGCGATGTCGCCGCGGCCGATCTTGGCATCCCCCACGGGCCTTCGCCCCGCCAGTTCCTTGACATCCTGTGGCCCGACGCCACCCGGCAGGCGCCGGTCGTCCTGTTCTTTCATGGCGGCTACTGGCAGCGCCAGCACCCGCGCGAAGTCACCTTCGTCGCGGAGGGCTGCCTGGCCCATGGCGTCGCCGTCGCGCTCGCCGGCTATGACCTTGCCCCCCACGTCCCGGTCGGCAACATCGTCGCGCAGGCGCGCGGCGCGGCCATCTGCCTGCACCACCGCATCAAGCGGCGCATCGTCGTAAGCGGCCACTCAGCGGGCGGTCATCTGGCTGCCGCGCTCACCGCGACCCGCTGGCACGACATCGACGTGCGCGGCGCCGACGACATGGTGACCTCCGGCCTCGGCATCTCCGGCGTCTATGATCTGGAGCCGCTGGTGTCCACGCGCCTCAACGAGGCCCTGCGCCTCAGCGAGGCCGAGGCGCGGCGGCTTTCGCCGATCCATTGGGAGGTGCCGGCCGGCCGCACCTTCTCCGCCTTTGTCGGTGCCGAGGAGAGCGCGGAGTTCCGCCGCCAGAGCCGCGATTTCGCGGTGGCCTGGGGCGAGCAGGGCGCGGTGGCGGACAGCGTCGAAGTGCCCGGCGCCAACCACTTCACGGTGCTCGACCAACTCGCGGATCCGGCGTCCGCCATGGTCACCCGTCTCGTCGAACTGGCCCGTGCCAGCGAGGATGCGGCGTCCCTCGCCGCCTGACGGCTGCCGGGCGCGACAGGCGGGGGAATGCCCTTGCGCCCGGGCTCGGCCGGTGTGAAAGCTCTCGCGGTACAAGCGGGGGCTTTTCCATGACGACGCTTCACCTTGGCGGAGATCGGGGACGTCCGGTCGCCACCGCCCGACGTCCCGCATCAGGCAGGGTCGCGATCGCGATGGTGTTCGCGGGCTGTCTGGCTGTTGGACCGTCCCCCGTCATGGCCCAGACGGCGGAGGCCCCCCGCACCGCGACCATTCCCCTGCTCAAGCGGCCCGACCGCAGCGGCTTCTCCAATTTCATCGCGGTCACGGCCAGCGGAGGGGCCGGCGGCACGGTTCTGCTCGATACCGGCTCCACGGGCCTGCGCATCCGCCAGGAGGCGCTGGGGCCGGATGTGAAGCTCACCGACATTCCGGTCGAATATTCCTATTCCAGCGGCAACGTTCTGCACGGCGTGCTTGGCTACGCGGTGGTGGCCTTTCCCGGAGCCTCGCCCGCGGTCGCCACCGCCAGGCCCATTGCCATCCAGGTGGTGCAGTCCATCACCTGCAAGCCGGAAAAGCCGAACTGCCCCAAATGGAAGCCGACGGAAGTCGGCGTGATGGGCGTGGCCTACAGCGGCGTCGCCGCCTTCAACCCGCTGGCCCAGCTTCCGGGGAACCTCTCCACCGGCTTCATCGTCCATGCCAACGACAAGGCGGACCCGAACCTCGTGCCGCATCTGGAAGTGGGGCTCACGCCGGAGAATTCCGCCGGTTATGCCTTCGCCGCCTTCCAGCCGGCGCAGGGCAACCAGCAGCCGGACGGCCTGAAGGCTTGGAACACCAAGAGCATCCCCACCTGCTTCCGCGTGGATGACGGTCCGGCCGGCTGCTATGCGACCGTGTTCGACACCGGCGCCGGTCTCGGCAGCTTCGAGACGCCGGGCCTGCCGCGCTCGCGCCTCAACAAGCGCGTGCCGCCGGGCCGCACGGTCACGACCTCGGTGGAGGGGGTGATGCAGCTCACGGTCACCGCCGGCCGCCGGCCCTGGCTCAACCGCTATCGCTACGAGCCGCCCCACGGCAGCGTTCCCGGGTTCAATTCCGGTGGCCTCGTCTTCCGGCATTACCGCGTGCTCTATGATGGTGTGAACGGGCGCATCGGTTTCTCGCCGACGACCCCCGTGGATGCCGCCGCGCGGTGATTAGCGGTTTTCATCCCGGCCCTTTCATGCTCTGAAAGGCGCCTGTTCCGGCCGCCGCGCGGCCTTCCTCCAGTTCCGGATGCTCCATGCAGCCCATCCAGATCGCCGTGGTGCCTGTCACGCCCTTCGACCAGAACTGCTCCATCCTGTGGTGTACCGCCACCAAGAAGGGCGCGGTCATCGATCCCGGCGGCGACCTGCCCCGCATCGAGGCGGCGCTCAAGGAAACCGGCATCACGGTGGAGAAGATCCTGCTCACCCACGGCCATGTGGACCATGCGGCGGGCGCGGCGGAACTCTCCGAGACTCTGGGCGTGCCGATCGAGGGGCCGAACGAGAAGGACCAGTTCCTGATGGACGGCCTGGTGGACTCCGCCGCCCGCTTCGGCATGGAGGGCGCGCGGAACGTCACGCCGACCCGGTATCTGAAAGAAGGCGACACCGTCACCATCGGCGAGGTGACGCTGGAGGTGCTGGACGTGCCCGGCCACACGCCCGGCCATGTGGTCTTCGTCCACAAGGGCACCAATGTCGCCATCGTCGGCGACACGCTGTTCCGCGGCTCCGTCGGACGCACGGATTTCCCCTATGGCGATCCCGAACTGCTCATTTCCGGCATCGTCTCGAAGCTCCTGCCGCTCGGTGATGCGGTGGTGTGCCTGCCGGGCCACGGGCCGGTGACGAGCATCGGTGACGAGCGCCGTTCCAACCCATTCCTGAACGGCGCGGCCTGAGCGATCGCAGCCTGCGGGCGTTCAGCCCTGCAGGCTCGGCTCGGGTGAGATGACGATGCGATTGCGGCCGGAATTCTTGGCCTCGTAGAGGGCAAGGTCCGCGCGCTCGATCACCTTGTGCATGTCGCGGTCCTGATCGTGCGCCAGTGCAGCGCCGATGGAGATGGTGACGGCGATGGCCTGATCCTCGAAGACCACCTTTGTCGCCGCCACCGCCTCGCGCACCCGCTCCGCCAGGGCCTGCATGCCGGCGATGTCGGTATCCTGAAGCAGGGCCACGAATTCCTCGCCACCGAAGCGGGCGAGATGGTCGTGTGCGCGCAGGGTTCTGACGAAGGTGTCCGCCACATGCTTCAGCACGGCGTCGCCGGCGGCATGCCCGTAGGTGTCGTTCACCTGCTTGAAGTGGTCGATGTCAGCCATGAGGATGCCGAGCTGGCCCGTGGCATGGGCACTATCCAGCGCCACATCCGCCATGGCGAGGAAGGAGCGCCGGTTGAGCAGGCCGGTCAGCGGATCGGTATCCGCCAGTTCCTTCAGTGCCGCCACATCCTGCTCGTGCTTGCGGCTGAACATCTCATAGCGCGTCTCGGCCGAGGTCAGGCGCCGCAGGAGCGAGCGCAGGGCGTAGGAGAGGTGCATCACGTCCGCATTGCCGCGCAGGCGCGGCAGCATCGTGATCTTGGGGTCGCGGCCGATTTCCTCCGCGGCGAGGGCGAGCTGGCGCAGCGGGCGGCCCAGCCGCCGGGCGAACCACAGCGTGAGGCCGACGCACACCAGCAGCGCGATGGCGCCGTAGCCGATGATGCGGAATGCGACGTGATAGGCTGAGGCGAAGGCATCCTCTGCCGGCTGCTGGGCGACCACGATCCAGCCGAAGCCCGGGAAGTCCTGCTCGCCGTCGGAGATCGCATAACCCGTCAGGAGGTCGCCTGCCGGGCTCTTCTGGACGAAGGCACCGGTGCGGGTCACGGACATCCGCGCGATTCGATCCTTCGTAAAGGGCGTATCGCCACGTTCGGGGCCGAGCAGGACGATGCCTTCGGAGGACATCACCACGATATTCACGCCCGGCTGGGCCTTGAGAACCGTGTCGCGCAGGCCCTCGACCCAGCGGAAATAAAGATGCGCGCCCAGCACGCCGAGCAGGCGACCGTCCCGCGAGTGAACCGGAAAGGCGATATCGACGAAGCGCTCCGGATCGCCGGTCGCGCCGAGATTGGGGAGGAGCTTCGCCAGCAGCACGGCCTCGTGCAGATCGCCGACCGTGGGGCCTTTCAAACCATCCCGGAACCATGGGCGGGAGAAGACGGACGTGCCCTCCAGCATGCCTTGCGTCGCCGCCACCACCTGGCCGTCGGGGCGGGCAAAGCCGATCCAGGCGAAATGGCGCATGCCGGACTGGGCCTGGTTCAGCGCCGCGCGCAGCAGGGCGGCATCGCCCTCCCAGGCGATGTCCAGGGCCCGCAACTGCGCCAGATTCCGCACCTCGCGGTAGCGCTCGAACATGTCCACGTCCAGCCGGTCCGCGATGGTCGCGGCGGTGAGGGACATGTTCTGCTGGATGCGTTCGGCGATCGCCCACCCGCTCAGGCGGGCGGAGAAGATGGACACGACGATCAGGCCCAGGATGCACACCACGCTCAGCACCACGCCGAGCTGCTGGGCGATACTGGTGCTGTCCTGGAGCTTATGGAGCCTGTGCCGCAGGGCTTCTCGCACCGTTTTGGTCCTTTCTCCGCCTCGAATTACAACTTAGAGGTATTATAACCTCGAATGACTGCTCTAGGTTCTTTGTGCGTTGCGGGTCGGTGGAAACAGGGGACGCTCTGCGTGCAGCAGATTTTTCCGATTTACGCTTGGAAAGGTCAACACGCGGCCGGGCGAGAACGAGAGGCTAGAAAGTAAGTTTAACTTATCGTATTGTGGGGGAGATATGTCTGAGACTCCGTTGGGATTTCTTTTCTTCGAGGTGTCGCGGCTCTACCGGGCGCGCACGGACCGTGCGTTCGAGCAGGGCGGCCTCGGCATCACCTCCGGTGAGGCCCGCACGCTGATCTACATCAATCAGCATCCGGGCCTGCGCCAGACGGCTCTTGCCGAGAAGATGAGCGTCGAGCCCATGACGCTGGTGGCTTCTCTCGATCGTCTCGAGGCGCAGAGCCTCGTGAAGCGCGAGCCCGATCCCACCGACCGCCGGGCGAAACGCGTTCTGCTGACGCCGGCCGCCGCGCCGCTGATCGCGCGCATCACCTCCATCGCGCTCGCCGCGCGGGAGGAAATCCTCAACGGCCTCTCGGAAGACCAGATCGCCAATTTCAGGACCGCCCTCGACCGGATGCGCGTGAACCTGGTGGCGGGGAGAGATGCGGACGACGCATGAAGCCAGTGATGAGTGAAAGCCGCACGGCGGTCATCGGTGCGATGATCGTCGTGCTGGGGCCGATCAGCATGTCGCTCTACACACCGGCCATGCCGGCGCTGGTGGAGGCCTTTCACACCACGCCGGCCCTGTTGAAGCTCACGCTCTCCGTCTATTTCTTCGGCTTCGCCTTTTCCCAGCTCGCCTGCGGGCCGCTCTCCGATGCCTTCGGGCGGCGGCCCACGGCGCTCGGCTTCTTCGCCATCTATCTGGCGGGCAGCGTGGTGGCGGCCTTCGCGCCGGACATCACCGCGCTGATCATCGGCCGCGGCCTTCAGGGGATCGGCGTGGCTGCGGGCCCCGCCGTCTCCCGTGCCATCGTGCGCGACCAGTTCACCGGCCAGCCGTCCGCCCGCATCATGAACCTGATCGCCACCATGCTGGCGATCGGGCCCGCCATCGCCCCGACGCTCGGCGGCCTCATCCTCTCGACCGTGGGCTGGTCGGCCATCTTTCTCGTGATGGTGATCTATGGCCTCGTGCTCGTGCTGCTGCTGGCGGTCCTTGTACCGGAGACCAATGCGGCCCCGCTGCGGGCCAACGCCCATCCGGCCACGGTTGCCCGCAATTATGGGACGCTGCTGTCGGACCGGCGCTTTCTCCAGCCGAGCCTGGTGATCGGTTTCACGCTCGGCGGCATCTATACGCTCGCTGCCATCCTGCCCTTCGTGCTCATCGAGCGGGTGGGCCTCTCGCCCATCGGCTTCGGCATCGCCATGATCTGCCAAACCGGCTCGTTCATGACGGGCTCGCTGGTCACCGGCCGGCTGCTCAGGCGCTTCAAGGCGGAGGCACTGGTGCCCTTCGGCCTCGCTATCGTGCTGGCGGCGGCGGTCGGCATGGCCTTCGCGACCCGCCTGTGGCCCCTCTCGGCGGTGGCCACCATGCTGCCGGTGGCGGTCTGGGCCTTCGGCATCGCCGTGCTGCTGCCCGGCGGCACCACGGGCGCGCTCGCCAATTTCCCGAGGATGGCCGGTGCGGCTTCCGCCATGATGGGCTTCATGCAGATCGGCGGCGGACTGCTGGGCACCATGCTGGCGAGTGCCTTCGCGGTGCCCGGCGACGCGCTGGTGATCGTGGTGCCGGGTCTCGCGGCGGCTGCGCTCGTCGCCTTTGTCTTGCTGCGACCGGCGGAGCCGTCCCGCGTGGCGGCCCGCATCAGCGAGCCGGATCTCGAGATCTCCACGGACCCCGCCGGCATCGTCGGCGCTGCAGGCGACGAGATCGAGGCCGAGGTCTTCCGCAAGCGCGCCTGACGCGCCCGCTGCCGGGTTCTCGGGGAGCGGCGCCTGCCTCGGACCTGTGCGGGCGCTACTTCAGTTCGATCTTGTACATCTGCGTGAGGCAGTTGCCCGGCTTGCCGTCCTTGAGCCGGAAGGCCCACTGGTACGACTGCTCGGGAATTTCCTGGCCGTTGATGCGCAGCGTCAGCGTGCCCGTGCACACCGGCCCCTTGCGGCTGTCGATCTGCACCAGAAGGGTATTCTCCCCCTCCTTCAGCAAGGGTTTGATCGCGACCCAGCGGCTGCGCAGCGAACCCTCCGCGATCGCCACCAGCTCGCCGTTCAGCGTGATTCGCATGCTGTCCTGCACATGCTCGGCGAGCAGTTCCGCGCTCCGGATGTTCTTGAACACCATCGGGTCGGGTTTGCACATCACACCGGCGGTGCTGCAGGCCTGCGAGGAAATGGTCTCGCGCATCATAAAGGCGCCGCCGGCGAGCCCGCCACCGACCACGACGACGCTGCCGCCGACGATCGCCAGCGTCTTGACCGACGGCTTCTTGAACTTGAGGCCGAATTTCCCCTTGGCCGTCGGTGCCGCCTCGTCCGTCTTCGCGGACGGGGCGGGCATGGGAGGCGGAGCGGCCTTGGCTTTCGCCTTCGACTTGCGGAAGGACGGCAGTTTCAGCTTGGGCAGGCCAAACTTCGGCAGCCGCAGCCATTTGCGCTTGGGCTTGGCCTTGACGGGTTCCGGTGCCGGGGCGGGCGGCTCCAGCATGTCCGGCATGGGTGGAAAGGCCGGCGCATCGTCATCGGCGTCGTCCGCCGGATCAGCTGCGGCGCGCTTGCTCTCCTCCGGGGGCGTCGCCTCGGCGGGGGCGACATCGGCCTCCGGCTCTTCCTCTTCGACGACCGGCTCGGGGCCACCGGTGAAGTCACCGTTGAGAAGCGCGTCCAGTTCCTTCTGGCTGAGCGGCTTGCCCGCACGTCCCGCGGCGTCCTCCGGCTTCGGCTCGGCCTTCTTGCGCGGCGGCGGCGAGAAGCCGTCGTCCATCAGCGCATCCAGCTCCTTCTGGGAGAGGGGCTTATCGGACTTCGGGGCGGGCGCTTCGTCTTCGACCTTCTTCTTGCGCGGCGGCGGCGAGAAGCCGTCGTCCATCAGCGCATCCAGCTCCTTCTGGCTGAGCGGCTTGTCGGACTTCGGGGCGGGAGCTTCGTCCTCCGTCTTCTTCTTGCGTGGCGGCGGCGAGAAGCCGTCGTCCATCAGCGCATCCAGCTCCTTCTGGCTGAGCGGCTTGTCGGACTTCGGGGCGGGAGCTTCGTCCTCCGCCTTCTTCTTGCGTGGCGGCGGCGAGAAGCCGTCGTCCATCAGCGCGTCCAGCTCTTTCTGGCTGAGGGGCTTGTCGGACTTCGGTGCCGGGGCCTCGTCCTCCGCCTTCTTCTTGCGCGGTGGCGGTGAGAAGCCGTCGTCCATCAGCGCGTCCAGCTCCTTCTGGCTGAGCGGCTTATCGGACTTCGGGGCGGGCGCGGGTTCCTCGACCTTCTTGCGCGGGGGCGGGGAGAAGCCGCCATCCATCAGCGCATCGAGCTCTTTCTGGCTGAGCGGCTTGTCGGACTTCGGTGCCGGGGCTTCCTCGGCCTTAGGCTCGGGCTTCTTGCGCGGCGGCGGCGAGAAGCCGCCATCCATCAGCGCATCCAACTCCTTCTGGGAGAGGGGCTTATCGGACTTCGGGGCAGGCGCGGGCTCTTCGGCCTTGGGTTCTGGCTTCTTACGCGGGGGCGGCGAGAAGCCGCCATCCATCAGCGCATCCAGCTCCTTTTGGGAGAGGGGCTTATCGGACTTCGGGGCAGGCGCGGGGTCTTCGGCCTTGGGCTCGGGCTTCTTGCGCGGCGGCGGGGAGAAGCCGTCGTCCATCAGCGCATCCAGCTCCTTTTGGGAGAGGGGCTTGTCGGACTTCGGTGCGGGGGCTTCCTCGGCCTTGGGCTCTGGCTTCTTGCGCGGCGGCGGCGAGAAGCCGTCGTCCATCAGAGCGTCCAGCTCCTTCTGAGAGAGGGGCTTGTCGGACTTCGGTGCGGGGGCTTCCTCGGCCTTGGGCTCCGGCTTCTTGCGCGGGGGCGGGGAGAAGCCGCCATCCATCAGCGCATCCAGCTCTTTCTGGCTGAGCGGCTTGTCGGATTTCGGGGCGGGCTTGGGCGCCGGCTTGGGCTTGGGTTCCGGTTCGAACTTGCGGCGCGGCGGCGGGCTGAAGCCCTCGTCCAGGAGCGCCTTCAGGCTCTTCTTGCTGAGCGGAACATAGTTCGAATCGCCCTGATCGCCGCCGTCGCCCTCGTCGGGATCTTCCGGAGCGGTGCCGTCCGGCGACGCTGCGGTCGCGTCGGAGCCGGAGGCCTTGGTGTCGTCAACGGCGAAATGGCGGGCCGGCCCTTCGGCACGGAGGGCGTCCATGGCGAGCGACATCGCTCGCTTGAGCCAGGAGGGCAGGCCAAAACGCGGCAGCCGGAGCGTAGGCTCCGGCAGCCAGAACGTGAACTGGTACTCCCTCAGCGAAGCGACGCTGGAGGTCACCGCCATGACATCCGCCCTTCTTCACGGGGATACCTCCCCCTGGAAGGATGGATATAGCGGCCCGAGCTTTATTGAGCCTTGCGTGCGCGGGCGGCGGTCGTCCGCAGGCGCAAGGCATTGAGCTTGATGAAGCCGGCAGCGTCGCGATGGTCGTAGGCGACGGCGCCTTCCTCGAACGTGACAAGCTCCTGATTGTAGAGCGAGTACGGGCTCTTGCGGCCGATGACCGTGGCATTGCCCTTGTAGAGCTTGACGGTCACTTCGCCGGTGACATAGGCCTGCGAGTGGTCGATGGCCGCCTGGAGCATCTCGCGCTCGGGGGAGAACCAGAAGCCGTTGTAGATGAGCTCCGCATAGCGCGGCATCAGCTCGTCCTTGAGGTGGGCGGCGCCGCGGTCGAGCGTGATGCTCTCGATGCCGCGGTGGGCGGCGAGCAGGATGGTGCCGCCGGGGGTCTCGTAGACGCCGCGCGACTTCATGCCGACGAAGCGGTTCTCCACGAGGTCGAGGCGGCCGATGCCGTTGGCCTTGCCGAGCTCGTTGAGCTTCGCCAGCAGGGTGGCCGGGCTCAGGGCCTCGCCATTGATGGAGACTGCGTCACCCTTCTCGAAGCCGATGGTGATGACGGTGGCCACGTCGGGCGCCGCCTCCGGCGAGATGGTGCGCTGGTAGACATATTCCGGCGCGTCCTCGGCCGGGTCTTCCAGAACCTTGCCCTCGGAGGAGGAGTGCAGGAGGTTCGCGTCCACCGAGAAGGGAGCTTCGCCGCGCTTGTCCTTGGCGATCGGGATCTGGTGGGTCTCGGCGAATTCCAGCAGCTTGGTGCGGGAGGTCAGGTCCCACTCGCGCCACGGGGCGATGACGGTGATTTCCGGCTCCAGCGCGTAATAGCCGAGCTCGAAGCGCACCTGGTCGTTGCCCTTGCCGGTGGCGCCGTGGGAGACGGCGTCGGCGCCGACCTTGCGGGCGATCTCGATCTGCTTCTTGGCGATCAGCGGGCGGGCGATGGAGGTGCCCAGCAGATACTGGCCCTCATAGACCGCATTGGCGCGGAACATCGGGAAGACATAGTCGCGCACGAATTCCTCGCGCACGTCCTCGATGAAGATGTTCTCGGGCTTGATGCCCAGCAGTTCCGCCTTCTTGCGCGCCGGCTCCAGTTCCTCGCCCTGGCCGAGGTCGGCGGTGAAGGTCACCACCTCGCACCGGTAGGTGGTCTGGAGCCACTTCAGGATCACCGAGGTGTCGAGCCCGCCGGAATAAGCGAGCACAACCTTCTTCACGTCGCGCGACATCTAATCACTCGAAGGCTTGAGCGGAGCCCGGCAAGGGCGCCCGCTGCGGTTGGGTCGAAGGCCACCCGCGCCATCCGGGGCGAGGGGCGAAAATCCGCGCGGACTATAGGCCCGCGCCGCGCCGTGGCAAGTAGCGTGCGGCAAGACGCGACGCCTGCCGCCACAGGAAGCGTGCCGTAGCGGCGCTCCACCGCCAGAGGCGGGCGGCGAGCCGGTGCAGGGCGACGCCGATCCGCGCCACCCAGGCCTCCGCCTCGGCATCCGTCGGCGCCCCGCGCCGGTCGAACAGCCACCAGCGCAGCAGCACGATGATCATCACCACCAGCACGCCGGAAAAGATGACGTCGGTGAAGAAATGCCCTCCAAAGGCGAGGCGCAGCCCGCCGGCGGCAAGTCCGAAGACCACCGCGGCCCCCAGCGCTACGGGGCCGAGGGGGCCGGGCACGAGGCTGGCCGGTGCCACCGTCCAGAAGCCGAGCGCGCCTTCGCCGGAGACGAAGGAGCAGTTGGCGGGGCATGTGCCGGCGGTGGAGTACCAGGGCGTGAAGGCCTTCTGCCCCCCGAACTCCTCCACATGCACCGGGCGCGGCCGGCCCCACTTCTCTTTCAGGATGCCGTTCACCATGAGGCCGGGGCCGAGCGCCATGGCGAGCGCCAGCAGCAAGGCGGGGCGGGCCGGCATGAACATGCGGCGCGCAGGGAACAGCAGCTTCAGGATCAGTGCGGCGAAGGCCGGGGCGGCGATGAGCCAGGGCAGGACGTTGCCCGCCTGCCGCAGCGTCTTGCCCCAGCCCGTGCCGGCCCAGGGGAAGCTGTTGGTCGTCTTGTCCCAGAACCAGGCGGTGATGGTGAGGTCGAGGCTCGGAAACAGTGTGAAGAGGATGAGAACGGCCGCACCCGCCAACAAGGTGAGGAACACCAGCCACCGCACGCCGCCCACTCCCGTCTTGCCGGCCGCCGCCGGCGGCGGGGACGATGGATTTTGATCTCGGTCGTTGCCGGATGCACGATCCGGCGCGACAGTCGGCCCGATGTAAGCGGAGGAAACGGCAATGAGAAGGCCAAGCCTGGATTTCTATTACGAGTTCTCCTCCCCCTATTCCTACCTCTCTGCGGTGCGCATCGGCCCCCTGGCCGAGGCGGCGGGGGTGCATGTGACGTGGAAGCCCTTCCTGCTCGGTCCCATCTTCGCCGAACTCGGCTATTCCTCCTCGCCCTTCGTGGACGTGCCGCTGAAGGGGGAGCACATGTGGCGCGACGTGCAGCGCCTCGCCGTCCATTACGGACTGCCGGACGTGGTACGGCCGGACTTCTTCCCGCTGAACACGCTGCTCGCCGCCCGTGTGGCGCTCCATCTCAACGACGCTTCACGCCCGGGCTTCACGGTGGCCGCCTTCAAGGCGCTGTTCGCGAAGGGGCGGGACATTTCGGACCGGGAGGTGGTGCGGCAGGTACTGGCCGGTCTCGGACACTATTGCGATCACGTAATCGATGCGGCCGAGACGGCCGAGAACAAGGCGGCGCTCAAGGCGCGCGTGGAAGAGGCGCGCGCGGCGGGCGTCTTCGGCGCGCCGACCTTCATCACCGATGACGGTGAACTGTTCTGGGGCAACGATCGGCTGGAGATGGCCATCGCCCATGCGGCGGCCGGCGGCGCGACTGCGGCCAAGGCCTCCTGAGCGGCGACGCTCAGGCGAAGGCGCGGGAGAAGCCCGAGGGGGCGCGCTGGAAGCCGGCGTTCCAGCCCGCCACGGCCCAATAGGCGATGCCGCCCACGAGCCCTGCGGTCAGGAGGTTGTCGGCGCTGATCGCGGGCAGCCCGGCCGCCCAGCCCAGCGAGAAGAGCTGGCCGGTCAGCCAGCCGCAGGTGGCGCCGTTGGCAGCGTGGAACATGAAGGAGCGGACGCCGAAATATTCCGACACCGCAATGCCGACGATCGCGAGCTTCCAGATCGTCACCACTTGCGTGGCGGCGCAGGCGAGCAGGAGCGAGAAGGGCAGCTTGCGCGAGGCGAAGATCTCGCTCGGGTCACGCAGCCAGATGCTGTCCACAGGGGGCTTCGGGGTGATGAAGGCGCCGTAGGTCGCAACCAGCGCGCCCGAGAGGGCGGCGAGGACGAGGCCGATGCTGATGACCAGCAGGCGCGTCAGAAGTGGGCTGTGCGACGGCAAGGCGATCCCCGCTTGAGCTGTCCGGACGACCCGGTCCCCGATGCCGCTGGCCGGAATCGTTGGCTCGGGATCAGCCCGGGACTCGATCCGTATCCAGTCGTGCCATCATAGGCCGCGCCCCAAGGCTGGCCAAGGCGCGTAAGGGCCGAGGCTTGGCTCAGGCTTGCATCCGCATCTCAGGCCGGCGGCGGGGGCCGGTCTCCGGGGCGGGTCTTATCGTCGTGTCCAGTCTTGCGTCGGCTGCCGGCGCCGCGCCCCGCGATCAGCCAGTAGGCGAAGCCTCCGGCGGCTGCGGTGGCGAGGATGTCCATCGGGAATGGCCCGGCGGGGTTGCCGAGGTCCAGCAAGGCGAGGAAGCCCGCGCTCGCGAGGCCTGCGGCCAGCCAGCATCCCATGTGGAAGACGATGGAACTCTCGCGGCGCACCTCCGCCACCACCGCGCCCGCGACGCCCATCTGCCAGACCAGATACGTGTTCATGTAGGGCTGGACGGCAGTGAGCACGAGGCTGACGGGCAGCAGGATCGCGGCCACGATGACGTCGCTCGCGGTCCATTCCGCCGGCGTGGAGCCGGGCGGCGGGCCGAGCACATGCAGGGTCATGAAGTGCAGCGAGACGAACGCGCAGGCCGCCAGCGCCCCCGCGAGCCCCAGCACCACGACCACGATGCGTGGCAGGAAATCATCGAGCTTGGGCAGGGGATTCTCCCAGGGGCGTGGGGGAAGCCGGATGCGATGGCACCCGGCCGAGCCAATCAGGCCGCTGAGGCAGGGGGCTGCGGCGTGGGGGACGGGGGGCGTGAGCGCACAGGCTTCCAGAAGCCCGCGCTCCAGCCGGCGACGAGCCAGTAGACGAGCCCGCCCGCGAGGCCGGCCGCGAGGATGTAGAAGGGATCGGCTGGGGCCGTGGCCTCTCCGCTGATGCGAGGGAAGAGCCGCGCGCCGACGAAGGCCGAGACGGCGCCGTTGGCCACGTGGAACAGCCACGAGCGGGCCGCGAACACCTCGGCGAACAGCACGCCCACCAGTGCCACCAGCCACATCACGCTCACCAGGAAGGTGACGAGGAAGGTGCCCGTGAACAGCGCCTCCATGATCGCCACCCAGGTTTCCGGTGCCAGCCCGAGCGACTGGTTGGCGAGCGCCCCGATACGCCACTGGCCGAACAGGATGACGGCCACGCCGGCGAGAATCGCGGCGAGCAGGCCGATGGGAATGACGAGGATGCGCAGCAGGAGGCGGAAGACGGAATCCAAGGGATCAGACCGGATGGTGGCACACCGCCTCGACATTGTTCCCGTCAGGATCAAGGACGAAAGCGGCGTAGTAATTCGGATGATAGTGGAGGCGGAGGCCGGGCGCGCCGTTGTCGCGTCCGCCCGCCGCCAGCGCGGCCGCGTAAAAGGCATCCACCGATGCCCGGTCCGGGGCGGCGAAGGCCACGTGCAGCGGACCGCTCACCGGCGTGGCATCGCTGATCCAGAAGGATGGCTTGCCCGCAACGCCGAAGCCGATATGGGCGTGCCCGCCGCTCTCCTGCGCGCTCACCTGCATCTGCACCGTGGCGCCGATCGGGCCGAGCGCTGCGAGATAAAAGGAGCGGGAGCGCTCAAGATCGCTGACGGCAAGGCCCAGATGGTCGATCATGCCAACTCCCTTGGCCGGGTGCTACTCCGCCGCGGCCGCCATGGCCCGGAGTGCGAGGCGCTCGCGGGCGGAGAGTTTCTCGGTCTCGCTCTTCAACTGGCCGCAGGCGGCGAGGATGTCGCGCCCGCGCGGGGTGCGCACCGGGCTCGCATAGCCGGCGCGGAAGACGATGTCCGAGAACTTCTCGATCGTCTCCCAGTCCGAGCACTCATATTTGGTGCCGGGCCAGGGGTTGAAGGGAATGAGGTTGATCTTGGCCGGCACGCCTTCCAGCAGCTTCACCAGGGCGCGGGCGTCCGCCGGGCTGTCGTTCACGCCCTTCAGCATCACATATTCAAAGGTGATGCGCTTGGCGTTGGAGGCGGCCGGATAGGTGCGGCAGGCCTCCATCAGCTCGGCGATGGGATACTTCTTGTTGATGGGCACCAGCACGTCGCGCAGGTCGTCGCGCACCGCGTGCAGCGAGATGGCGAGCATGGGACCGACCTCGCGGCCGAGCTTCTCGATCTCAGGCACCACGCCCGAGGTGGAGACGGTGATGCGGCGTTTGCCGAGGCCGAGGCCGTCGCCATCGGCCAGGATCTCGATGGCCTCGGCGACCGAGTCATAGGCATAGAGCGGCTCGCCCATGCCCATGAAGACGATGTTGGTGACGAGGCGGTCGCCTTCCGTGGGCAGGCCGGGGCCTACCGCGCGCTCACGGCCGGGATAGTCGCCCAGCCGGTCGCGGGCGACGAGCACCTGCGCCACGATTTCGGCGGCGGTGAGGTTGCGCACGAGCCGCTGCGTGCCGGTGTGGCAGAAGGCGCAGTTCAGCGTGCAGCCCACCTGGCTGGAGACGCACAGCGTGCCGCGATCCCGCTCGGGGATATAGACCGCCTCCACTTCGTGGGGGCGCTCGCCGGGCGTTTCCGCCGGCAGGCGCAGCAGCCACTTGCGGGTGCCGTCCTGTGACACCTGCTCCACCACGATCTCGGGCCGGGCGAGGGAATAATGCTCCGCCAGCTGCGTCCGCAACGTCTTGGAGACGTTGGTCATTTCCGCAAAGTCGGTGGCGCCGCGCAGGTAGATCCAGTGCCATAGCTGGTTGACGCGCATCTTCCGCTCGCGCTCCGGCACGCCGATGGCGGCGAGCGCAAGCCCCAGCTTCTCCCGGTCGAGACCGGCGAGGGAGGGCAGAATGGAAAGCGCCGCCACGGGGGCGGCCACGGCAGTCGGCGAAGGCATCATGGGCGCATACATAATGAATTCCCGCCCGTCCGGCTACCGCGCTTCAAGCATGAGGGGCCTGCCGGCGGGGCCGGCAGGCGGGTCGGGCCGTTTCAGGCGGTCAGCGGCATTCCTGCGCCACGCGGTCGAGCGCCTGACCGATACCGTTCAGCGAGTATTTGTCGGTGGTCGGATTGCCGCGCGAGGAGCTGGACACCACGATGGCATCGCGGCCCTTGCGCAGGGTGTCCACGAGACGGCCTTCGTCCGCCACGTTCCGGACCCAGGCGCCTTCGGACTTGGTGTAGAGCTCGAACGTGGTGCCGCCAACGGTGACCTTGGCCTCGCTGCCCTCCTTGAGCGGGAAGCCCATGGTGAAGCTCACCTCGTTCTTCACATTCTCGCCGGGGCGGGTGCTGATGAAGAAATAGGCCGGATCACGCTTCAGGCCGCCGGGCTGGCGATCCTTCGGCTGGGAAATGGCGTAACAGACCTTCGGAGCACTCGTGCTCACATAGACGCTCCAGTCGCCGAACTGGGCGACGGCCTTGGACGAACCCTGGCCCTGGGCCGAAGCCGTGCCGGCCGCGCAGGCCATCAAAGCGGCGGCCATCAGGGTGAGGCGCGCCCGGTTGAAGCTGGCACGATGGTGAGCCATGGCATCTCCTGAACGAGGTATGCGGTCCGCGCGCATTGACGCAAACATGAAGTCCGTTGCGGGTAACGGTGCCTCCGTAATGGGGGAGGCGGCCGAAAAAATGGCACACACAACGTTTCCCTTTTGATTAATCTCGCGCAAAAGGCGCCGAAAAAGGACGCCGGTTACAGGTTTTTGATGGGAGCCGGTTCCAGGGTGTGGCGTGCCTGCGGCAGCGCCCGCGTCTGATGGATCAGGGGCGCTCATCCACGGAAGGGGAGACGAATCGTCCCATGAAGGCTGTCCTGTGCGTCCGCCACGCTCCGCCCGAGGCTCTTGAGATCGTGGACCTGCCCGATCCCGTGGCCGGTCCCGGCGAGGTGGTGGTGGAAGTGGCCGCCGTCGGCCTCAATTTCTTCGACACCCTCATCATCCGCAACCTTTATCAGCAGAAGCCCGATCTGCCCTTCTCGCCCGGTGGCGAGTTCGCCGGCCGTGTCCTGGCGCTGGGGCCGGGCGTGACCGGGCCGAAGGTCGGCACCCGCGTCTGCGGCAACGTCGGTTATGGCGCGGCCCGCGAGCGCCTCGTGGTGCGCGCCGACCGGCTTGCGGTCGTGCCGGACGATCTCGATCTCGTGCGCGCCGCCGGCCTCATCATCACCTATGGCACCAGCCTCTATGCCCTGCGCGACCGCGGCGAGCTGAAGGCCGGCGAGACGCTGGTGGTCCTGGGAGCCGCTGGCGGCGTCGGTCTCGCGGCGGTGGAACTGGGCAAGATCCTCGGCGCCCGCGTCATCGCCTGCGCCTCCTCTCCGGACAAGATCGCCTTCGCCCGCAGCCACGGTGCCGATATCGGCATCGATTACACCACGGAAAACCTGAAGCTGCGCCTCAAGGAACTCACCGGCGGTGAGGGTGCGGATGTGGTCTACGATCCGGTGGGCGGCGACCTCTCCGAACAGGCGCTGCGCTCGCTCGGCTGGTGCGGGCGGCTGCTGGTCATCGGTTTCGCGGCGGGCGAAATTCCGAAGCTGCCGCTGAACCTGCTGCTGCTCAAGAATTGCGACGCGCGGGGCGTCGCCTTCGGCACGCAGGCCATGCGCGATCCCGCCTGGCTGACGGCGACCATCACCGAACTCATGGGCTATGCCCGCTCGGGAGCCATCTCCGCCCATGTGGACGCGACCTTCCCGCTGGAGCGCTGCGCCGAGGCGCTGGGCGAGATCGCCGGCCGGAAGGTGAAGGGCAAGGTGGTGCTCACCACCGGCCTGTGACCGGCGTCAGCCCTCTCGGGCCCGCCGCAGGGCCTCATCGGCCGCTTCGCGATGGTGCGGCTTGATGTGGTTGGCGAGCAGCTGGAGCGCGCCGAACAGCACCGCCGCATCGTCCCCGAAACCGACGATGGGGATGAAGTCGGGCACCGTGTCGATGGGTAGCACGAAATAGGCGAGGGCGCCGAGCAGCGCCGCCCGCACGCGCAGGGGCGTCTCGCGGTCGAAGGCGGCGTAATAGGCCGCGATCGCGTCGCCCGCGAAGGGCACGCGCGCGGCACCACCCTTCAGCTTCTGCCAGAAGCCCGAGCGGACCCGCGCTTCGTCTTCGGCCGCACGGCTGCGGTCATCGCCGGGAAGGTCGCCCCAGTCGGTGTCGGAGGTGTGGCTGGTGTTCATGACCGATCACATGGGAAAGGCCGGCCCGGCGCGCAAGACGGATGCCACTGAAGGCCCGTCTCAATAATCCCACTGGGCACCGACGCCCACTTCGCCGGAGCCGTCCGCCCCGGCGCCGCCCTGGATGCGGATGTTCTTGGTCACGTCCACATCGATGGTGGCGCGGCTGGAGCCGGCCGTCGTGCCCTGCCGCACGCCGAGATAGACCTTGTCGTTGATGCGCCGGCCGAAGCCCACCTCGCCGCCATTGCCCTCGGCATTGGCGCCGATGCTCAGGCTGTCGAGGCCGAACTGACGGCGCAACTGGTCGATCTGCGCGCCGCCGCCCGAATATTGCGCCAGCGCCTGCGCGAGCTGGAGGGCCTGGCCCGTGGAGAGCTGGCCCGTGGGCTTGCCGAACAGGAGGCGGGCGATCACCTCGTCCTCCGGCAGGCTGGGCGAGGAGGTGAAGGTGATGTCGGGGTCCGAGGCGCTGCCGGTCACGTTCACCCGCGCGGTCACGTCGGAGGCGCTGCTCTCGGCGGTGAAGTCGAGTTCCGGGTCTGTGGAGCCCCGGAAGGTCAGGATGCCGCGCGTGAAATCGAGCCGTCGGCCGAGGATGTCGAAGCTGCCGCGCCGCATCTGGAAGCCGCCGTTGGCGATGGGATCGGCATTGGTGCCGGAGAGTGCGATCTGACCGCCCAGCTCCGCATCGATGCCCATGCCGCGCACGAACACCCGGCTCGGTGCGGCCACCGTGAGATTGAGGCCCAGAACGAACGGACGGGGAGCGCTGGCGCGGGCGGTGCGCTTGCCGCGATCATTGGCCCGCATGCCGCGCGCCTGCGCCGCCCGCGGCTCGCTGACCTTGGTGCCGGGCGCCACATTGACGTGCCGCACGTTGATCTGCGCGCCGGCGGAGGTGAGGCGGTCGGGGATGTTCACGTCGAGGCTGCGCACGTCGATGCGCCCGCCGACGGTGGGGCGGGTCGCGAGCGCGCCGGTCACATTCAGTCGGCCGTCCACAACGAGGCGCATGAGGTCGCTGTTCACGACGCCCGCATTCTGGAGCGTGATGTCCGCCTGTCCGGGGAAACCGGCGGCGGGGTCCAGCGCCACGCTGCCGCGCCCGGTGATGCTGCCGCCGTTGAGGGTGCGGGCGCTGAAGGAGGAGAGCGTCACCGAACGGTCGGTACCGGTCAGCGTCGCCTCGATCCGGTCGATGGTGACGCCATTGGGCGCGTCATCGTAGCGGCCGTTGGTGACACGCACCGTGCCGCCTGCGCTCGGCGCCTCATAGGTGCCGCGCAGGGTCATGTCGACGGCGGCGTTGCCGCTCGCCCGTGCGCCGGAGACGGCAAGCACCGCATTGGCGATGCCGAGGCTCACCTGACCGCGCAGCACCAGATCCATATTCCCCGCGCCCATGGGCACCGAGCCGTTCAGCGTCACGCCCGAGAGCGAGGGGCCGCTGATGCTGGAGCGGATCGTCGCCCGCCCGTCCGCGAAGGTGCCGTCCGCCCGGATGTCGAGCTGGCTGACGCCAGCGCTCTGCATGTCCGGCTGGGTGATGCGGGCGAGGATCAGGTTATAGCGGCCGGTGGGCGCGCTGGCCGGGCCGGAGATTTGGGCCTGACCCGACAGCGTGCCGGCGAGGCCCTGCGTGGGCGTCGCGATCGCCAGCAGCGAGAGGGGCAGGTTGCGGATGTCCGCCGAGAGATTGAGCGTGTCGCCCACGCGACCCTGCACGACTGCCGAGCCGCCACCGCTCTGGAGGGCGAAGCGGTCCACGGCGATCGCCCCGTCCGCAGAGGTGAAGGTGGCGGGGGCGGTGAGGGTGGCAGTGGCTCCGCCATTGGCGAGCCGCAGCGTGTCGAGCCGCAGGGCATAGCGCGCCGGGTCAGTGGTGGCGCGGCCGGAGGCGGCGATGGTCGTGCCCTGCACCACGCCGTCGAGCCGCAGGTTGGTGGCGTTGGCGCCGGCCGGGCTGGCGTCGAGGGTCGCGCGGTCGATCCGGAAGCCGTTGCTGTCGATCCCCGCAAGCACTGCCCGGCCGGTGAGGCTCGGCGCCTTTGCCGGGTCGATCAGGGTGAGATTGATGTCGCTGCGGTCGAGCCGCACGCCCGGAGCTGTGACATTGGTCGCATTGGCCTGAAGGGCGATGCGCTGACGCCAGGCGTCCACATCGAGGACGAGGGTGGCATTCACCGCCCCGCCCATCTCGGTGAGGGCCAGAGCGGAGAGGTCCGCCACATTCGGAGCAGCCAGCTGAAGCCGACCGGTCATGAGGCCGGAGGCGGCGCGGGAGACGGCGCCTTGTGCGCGGGCGCTGCCGAGCGTGAGATCGAGCCCGTTGAGGCTCTGGCCACCATCCGCCGCCGTTGCGAAGGCGCCCTTTCCGGTGAGCGCCTTGCCGCCGATGGTTCCGGAGGCCGCCAGAGTGCCCGCAGGCAGATGGGTGAGGTCGCTGCCGGTGACATCAATGCGAAGGTCGCGCACGTCGCGGCCCATGGCCTTGCCCTGCGGCACGGCGAGCCGGGCGGTGACACCGAGCTTTTCCAGCGAGCCGGAGAAAGCGGCGTCCGCCTCAAGCCGCCCGGCGACACGGCTGTCCACCTTGCCGATCTCGGCCAGCGACACGACGGCCCGAAGGTCGGCGGCGGTGCGGTCGATGCGGCCGTTCACGGCCACGTCGAGGCCGTTGGAATTGAGCTTGAGGTCGCGCACCGCCACCGCCCCGTCGGCGCCATAGGCGAGCGCGCCGGTGAGGCGGGCCGTGCGGCCCAGCATGCCGTCGATGAGAGGCTCCGACGTGGTGATGCCGCGCCCGGAGCCGGAAATGTCCGCCGCGAAGCCGCCGCCGCTCGGCCGGCTCAGCTTGGCGGTCAGCATCATCTCGCCGGTCAGCGGACGGCCCGCCAGCGGCGAGAAGGCGGCGAGGTCGAGGCGGGTGATGGAGAAGGTGCCGTCCAGCGCATCGCGGGCGGCCCGGCCATCGAAGGTCATCTCCAGCGGCAGCAGCGCGGCCTTGGCGGTGCGCACATAAGGCGCGCCGGTCTGCGGCAGGCCGCCGGCGGCGGAAATCGTGCCGCCTGCCGGGCCGAGGGCCGCATTCACCTTGGGATCGGCGGCGCTGAGCCCCTCCACCGTCGCATCCACCATCCAGCCGTAGCCGGCGGCGTCGGGCGTGAGGCGCAGCTTGGCCTTGGTGCTGCGCGCGCCATAGCCCCGGCCGCTCGCGCCGGTCACGGCCGCATGGGCGACGAGGCGGGGCGTCGCCAGCGCGCCGTCCAGCGTGCCGTTGACGGTCAGAGCCTGGAAGGAGGCGTCCGGCAGCGCCGCTGAGAAGCGCGAGCCGTCCGGCACTTCGGCGGAAAAGGTGAGGGCGAGCGTCCCGCCCTTCAGGTCCGCCGTGCCGCTGGCCCGCGCATTGCCGGCGGCTGCATAGGCCACCACGCGGGAGAGGGAGAGGGCGAGGTCCTGCGTGATGCGGGCATCGCCTTCGAGCGTGACACGATCCCCCGCCAGCGGCCGGTAGGCCGGCGGCAGCGCCCGCGCGACATCGCCTTCGGCCGAGAACTGGAGGCGATGGGTATCGCCCTCGCTCTTGATCCATGCGGTGGCCTGCACGCCGGCGAGCGTGCCGGCGCGCACCTGCAGATTGCCCTGCCAGGCGTCGATGGGGCCAACACCACGAATCTCCGCATCGAGTGCCGGCAGGCCTTCCAGCCCCAGGAGGCGCGCCACGAGGCCGCCCGGCGGCTCATGGGCCTGCATCTCCAGCATCAGGATGCGGGCATCCGGGGCGTAGCTCGCCTTGCCGCCCACCGTGCCGGGCTGGTCCTTACGCGTGAGGGTGAAGGCGAGGGAAAGGCCGCGCTGCGGCTCCATCAGCGAGGCGGAGCCGTCGAGCGCGAGCTGTGCGCTCTGCCCGGCAACGGGCTCGGCGAGGCGGATGTCCGCCGCCGCGAGGTGCTGGAGGACGATCCGCGGCAGGGGCGCGGAGCCGCCGCGTGCAGCGGGCCTCGGGGGCAGGTCGGGCCGGCGCAGCACGTCCACCCTCTCCGCCGTCAACGCATGCACCTTGACGGTGCCGGAGAGAAGGGCGGCCGGCGCCCAGGAGAGGGAGAGGCCCTCGATGCGGGCGAACGGTCCCTGCGGATCGGACAGGGCGATCTCGCCGATGCCGATGTTCCACGGCACACCGCCCGTGAGGTCGCGGATCTGGACCGTGAGGCCGTTGCCAGAGGCGAGACTGCCGGCAAGCTGGGCCAGCAGCGCCTTGCCGGGCGGCGTCTGCACCGCGCCGAAGAGCACGAGCACGAACAGGATGAGCCCGAGCACGGCACGGAACAGGACGCGGGCAAGAAGATCGAGCGCGCGCATCAGAAGGCCTGCCCCAGGCTGAGATAGACGCCATATTGCGAGCCGCCCGGAATGGGATTGAGCGGCACCGCGAAATCGAGGCGCACCGGACCGACGGCCGTGTAGTACCGAAGGCCGAGGCCCACCGAATAATACATGGCACTGAAGTCGGGCACATCGGAGGCGAAGGCGGCGCCCATGTCGAAGAAGGGCACGACGCCGATGGTGTCCGTGATCTTCACCCTGAGTTCGGTGGAGGCCGTGAAATAGCTGAGACCGCCGACGATCAGCCCGGTGGGCGTGCGCGGGCTGGCGGACTGGTAGTCGAAGCCGCGCAGCGTGCCGCCGCCGCCCACATAGAAGCGCCGCTGGGCCGGCACGTCGAGAAGCTCCGGCCCGATGATGGAGCCGGCGGCCACCCGCCCGGCGAGGATCCAACGCTTGTCCTCGTCGAAGGCGTGATAGGCGGAGAGCTGGGCCTTCAGCATCACCGGCCCGGCGCCGCTTTCGCCAAAGGCGACGAAGGGTTCTACGGTGGCGCTGAACTTGTAGCCTTTCGAGGCGTCGAGGGGATTGTCGGTGGTGTCGGCATTGAGGCCGAGCGGAATGCCGGCGATGAAGGGATCGGTGGTGCCGAAGGCGTCCTGCACCGTCGATTGCTCGAGATCGACACCGATCTGCCCGTTCCAGTCATCGTTGAAGCGGTGCTTCACGGCGGCGGTGAAGGTGCCGCCTTCCCGCACATAGGCGTCCGTCACTTCCCGCAAGGCGGCCGCTTCGGCGACGAGGTCCTCATTGGCGGTCAGGATGCCGGGCTTGGTGAAGGTGGCGGCCAGCCGATAGCCGAAGGGATCGGCCGTGGGCACGGAGTCGGAGCCCTGCGCATACCAGGTGAGCTGTGCATCAAGGCGCAGCGTCTCGCCGCCGCCGAACAGGTTGCGGGCGCCCCAGAAGGCATTGGCAGAGGAGCCGTCGGTGTTGGAATATTTGGCGCCGAAGCCGACATAATGTTGCTCGCGCTCGGAGATCTCCACCTGGATGGGCAACTGGCCCTGTGCGTTCAGATGGTCCGCTTCCCGGAATCGCACCGAGCCGATGATTTCGTACGACGCGAGGCGGCGGCGCAGCGCGTCCAGCCGTTCGGGCGAATAGGGCTCGCCGGGACGGATGTCGATGCGGTCCAGCACGAATTTCGGATCGACGGACTTCGTGCCCGAGACAGTGAAGGGGCCGAAGATGGCGACCGGGCCGGGATCGACCTTGAAGGTCACGTCCAGCGTCTGGGAGGCGTGATCGGCCACCACGTCCTTGCCCAGAACCTTGGCGAAGGGGCGGGACTGCGCGCGCAGGCGATCCACGATGACGCGCTCGGCCGCCGTGATGGACGTGGCGCGGGCCCGCTCGCCGGGTATCACCCGCATCTCGCGCGGGGTCGGCGCCCCGGCCACGGGGCGGCCGGCGGGATCGATGACGCGCACCGCGCCGAAGGTGAAGGCGGGGCCGCTGTCCACATCCACGACAACCGGGACAGGGCCGGCTTTCCGGACCCGCTCCACCGTCTCGAAGACGGTCGGGGCATCCACAGGCACGCCCGCGACGGTGATGGTGATGCGGCCGCCGTAATAGCCCTCGGCATAGAGGGCCGCGATGATGCGCTCGCGGTCCGCCAGCGCCCGGCGCACGAGACCGGCGGCGCCCGAGGGAGCCGTGTTCCGCAACCGCTGGAGGTTGGAGGCATCGGTGATGGCGCTGCGAACGGAACTGTCGCCCGTGACGTTCAGCGTCACCGTATAGGGCGTCGCGTCCGGCACCGGGGCGGCGGATTTCGCGCGGCTGGGATCGAACCAGGCGAGCGCCTTGTCGAAGAAGGCGGCGGCATCGTCGGCGGGAGAGGAAGTGCTCTGCGCGCGTGCGTCGGACGCGGCCAGGAGGACTGCGGCAATGAGCGCGGGCGCGCAGGCGTGCGAGAGCGCGACGCGAGGGCCTCGAAGCCCGCGCGGTCGTCCCAACGCCTGTGACCGCCGCCGCTTCAGTCCCTGCCGCAAACCACCCCCACTACGCAACGAGCCCTCATTATGGTCCAAACGCGCCAGGGATTTAACCCCATCGGCCGAATCAGCCGGACCGCTGCCGCGAGCGGCATTTGCTGAATTGAACCTTGCGCCAGGACAGCTAGGGACCTTCCGGCGCCCCCCGACAACCCCTGCTGCCGAACAAGGTTAAAGCTCCGGCGCGCAAGCCGGTTCCTCTGCACGCGGAAGGAGGTGGCGTGGTGCGGGCGGGCGTGGCTGTTCTGCCACACGAGGCGTCCGCATCGCTACCCAAGCGCAAGGCCTCGCTCTAGAACGGTTGACGGGCAGATGCCCGCCTTGAGGTTTTCTTCGCCGAGGAGTTGCCGATGCGTGCCGTATTCGTGGATGCCAGCCCGACCCTCGCCGGCGTAGCCGAGCGGCTGCACCGTGCCGACGACATTCCCCTCGGCATCCATCGCAATCCGGACGTGACGCCTGCCGAACTGCCCGCCGTGCTCGATGGCGCCGAGATCGCCATCATCGACCACACTGCCTTGCCCACCGACATCGCCCGCACCTGCAACGGGCTGAAGCATGTGGTCTTCCTCGGCACCGGCGCGCGCAGCTACATGAACCCGGAGGAACTGGCGGCGCTCGGCATCTCCGTCCACATCATCAAGGGCTATGGTGACACGGCGGTGGCCGAATGCGCCTTCGCCTTGATGTGGGCCGCAGCCAAGGGCTTCGCTTACATGGACCGTGGCGTGCGGGCCGGAAAATGGCTGCGGACCGACGGCGTGGAACTCACCGGCAAGACCATCGGCCTCATCGGCTATGGCGGTATCGGCGCCGAGATGGCGCGCCTCGCCAAGGGCGCGGGCATGCGCGTCATCGCCTGGAACCGCACGCCGAAGGACGAGCCGGGCGTGACTTTCGTCCCGCTGGAGACGCTGCTCGCCGAGAGCGACGTGGTGTCCCTGCATCTCCTGCTCAATGACGAGACGCGCGGCTTCCTCTCCCGCGAACGGCTCGCGCAGCTCAAGCCCGGCGTCATCCTCGTGAACACGGCGCGCGGCGCCCTGATCGACGAAGAGGCGCTGGTGGAGGCGCTGAAGTTCGGCAACGTGCGCCATGCGGGGCTCGACGTCTTTGTGACCGAGCCGCTGCCCGCCGACCATCCCTTCACCGCGCTGGAGAATGTGACGCTCTCCGCCCATTCCGCCTTCCGCACGCCGGAGGCCAGCGACAACCTCATCGAAGCCGCGCTCAACCACTGCCGACGGATCGCTGCCGGAGGGTGAGCGTCCGCGGCCGTTTCAGGCGCCGGAGCGTGAGGCACGCCCCGGCGTGATCCCGAGCGTCTTCATGCGGGAGGCGAGGGTCGTCGGCTTGAGGCCGAGGCGTTCGGCAGCCCCGCCGGGACCGGAGACCTTGCCGCCCGCCGCCTCCAGCGCCGCGAGGATGCTGGTCCGCAGCCGCAGGCGACGATCGGCCTCGGTTTCCAGTTCGGCGGAAGGCGGTACCGGCTGCGCGGTGGCGGGGGCCTCCCGGTCCGGAAGATCGATGTGCAGGCGGCCATTGCGCGCGAGGATGATGCCGCGCTCGATCACGTTCTGAAGCTCGCGGACATTGCCGGGCCAGTCATAGGTCTGGAGGCGGCGCATGTCGCCGGCGCTGAGCTGGAGCGGTCCATCGGCCGGCTTGCGCCGCACGCCGTCGAGGAAATGCGCCGCAAGGAGCGGGATGTCCTCTCGTCGCTCGCGCAGGGGCACGGATTCGATGGGCATGACGTCGAGCCGGTAGAACAGGTCCTCCCGGAAGCGCCCGGCCCGCACGGCGGCCTTAAGGTCGCGATTGGTGGCGGCGATGATGCGCACATCCACCTGCCGCGTGCGTTCCTCGCCGATGCGCTCGAACTGCCCCTCCTGAAGCACGCGCAGCAGTTTCGACTGGAGCTCCAGCGGGATCTCGCCCACCTCGTCGAGGAAGAGCGTGCCCCGGTCCGCCAGCTCGAACCGGCCCACGCGATCGCGCAGGGCACCGGTGAAGGCGCCGCGCACATGGCCGAAGAATTCGCTCTCGAACAGCTCGCGCGGGATGGCCGCGCAATTGACGCGGATGAGCGGGCGCTCCCGTCGCTCCGATGCATCGTGGATGGCGCGGGCGATCAGCTCCTTGCCGGTGCCGCTCTCGCCCGTGATGAGGACGGTGGCGTCGGTCGGGGCGACAAGGTCCACCTGCCTCAGCACCTTCTTGATGGCCTCCGAGCGGCCGATGATGCCGCGATGGCTGGTCTCGGCGCGGATTTCCTCCTGAAGGTAGGCATTCTCCATCTCCAGCCGCTCGCGCAGGCGGTCCACCTCGGCCAGCGCGGCCCGAAGCTGCTCGTTGGCCTCCCGCTTCTGCGTCACATCGCGGAACACCACCACGGCGCCGATGAGGCGGCCCCGGTCGCGCAGCGGGGTGGAGGTGTATTCCACCCACACCGGCCGGCCGGAGCGATGCCAGAACACCTCGTTCTCCACATGGTGGACGGCGCCATCGCGGAAGGCTGCATAGATGGGGCAGGTGGTGTTCGGATAGGCCGAGCCGTCGTGATGATGGTGATGCACCATGGCGTGCATGTCGCGGCCGATCATCTCCTCTGCCGTCCAGCCGAGGATCTGCTCGGCGGCGGGATTGACGAAGGTGGTGCGGCCTTCCGCATTCACCCCATAGATGCCTTCGCCCACCGCCCTCAAAATGAGCCGGTTCTCGCGCTCGATGTCCGCGAACAGCCGGTCGGCCCGCTGCCATTCCGCAAGACCTTCGTGCATGAAGGCCTCGGCCCGCGCCTCTAGATCGCGCCGGTGACGGGCGTCGAGATCGCAGAGGGTGAGCAGGAGCAGCCGGCCCTCGGCGGTGGGCATGAGCGTGCCGGCACACTCTACGTCCAGCTGCCGGCCGTCGGCGTGCTGGGGCTGGAGCGTGCGGGTCCAGAAGCTGCCCCGTTCCAGCACCGCCTGCGTGAAGACGATGAGCGGCCCGGTCTGCTGCGGATGCAGGTCGAACACAGTCATCCCTTGCAGTGCGAGGCGCCAGTGGCCCAGCAGCCGACATGCGGCGGCATTGGCGTCCCGGATGCGCGCGGTCTCCAGATCGACCACCAACGCCGGTTCGGCGCCGTGCAGGAAGGCCGGGCCGAAAGGCGAGGGCGGCGTTGCTGTCTCCGGCAACTGCGCGGCGAGCGGTGCGGCCTGCGGGAGCGTCATTACGAATTTTCGCCAGTGGGATCTGAAGTATCGTAAATGACGAAAATTCGTAAATCCAGTCGCTGGCGTGAAATCCTTCGCCGTCCTTGATCGCACGGCTCGGTGGGCGCTGGCACGTGGCTTGCTTAGCGTAAGGACCCACTCCGGCATCTCCTTCTGCGAGCGAGGCGGTTCATGGCGCGCTTTGATCCTGTGCGGCGGTTTTCACGCTTGTTATCCGGCTGCTCCTGCGGCCGGCATCGCTCCGCGGCCGAACATGACGGCGCGGCCGCCGCGCGTGACGCGGAAGCGCGTTATGCGGGTGCCGTCGAGAAGACCGTGCTTCAGGCCCTCTTTCCGCAGGCCGTGCAGCGCCGCGCCTTCCTCAAGGCCATTGGCGGCTCGTCGGTGGCGGCTGCGCTCGCCCCCTTCCTCAATCTCGGGGCGGTGACGGACGCATTCGCGCAGGGCGCCGGAGCCATTGAGAAAAAGGATCTCAAGATCGGCTTCATCCCGATCACCTGCGCCACGCCCATCATCATGGCCCACCCGCTCGGCTTCTATACCAAGCAGGGGCTCAATGTGGACGTGGTGAAGACCGCCGGCTGGGCGGTGGTGCGCGACAAGACCATCAACAAGGAATATGACGCGGCGCACATGCTCTCGCCCATGCCCATCGCCATCTCGATGGGTCTTGGCTCCAATCCCATTCCCTTCTCCGTCCCGGCCATCGAAAATGTGAACGGGCAGGCGATCACGCTCGCCATGAAGCACAAGGACAAGCGCAATCCGAAGGACTGGAAGGGCATGAAACTCGCCGTGCCCTTCGATTATTCCATGCACAATTACCTGCTGCGCTATTATCTGGCGGAAAACGGCATCGATCCCGACACGGATGTGCAGATCCGCTCCGTGCCGCCGCCGGAGATGGTCGCCAACCTGCGCGCGGACAATATCGACGGCTTCCTGGCGCCCGATAATGTGGCCCAGAGGGCGGTCTATGACGGTGTGGGCTTCATCCACATCCTCTCCAAGGAGATCTGGGACGGGCACCCCTGCTGCTCCTTCACCGCCAGCCAGGAATTCGTGACCGCCAATCCGAACACCTATGCGGCGCTGCTGCGCGCCATCATCGACGCCAGCGCCTATGCGCAGAAGCCGGAGAACCGCAAGGAGATCGCCGAGGCCATCGCCCCGGCCAATTATCTCAACGCGCCGCCCATCGTTCTGGAGCAGGTGCTCACCGGCACCTATGCGGATGGCCTCGGCAACATCAAGAAGGATCCGGACCGCATCACCTTCGATCCCTTCCCCTATGAGAGCTTCGCGGTGTGGATCCTCACCCAGATGAAGCGCTGGGGGCAGGTGAAGGGCGAGGTGGATTATCAGGGCATCGCGAAGAAGGTCTTCCTCGCCACCGAAGCCTCCAAGGTGATGAAAGAAATGGGCCTGACGCCACCGGCTTCCGCGACCAAGACCTTCTCGGTGATGGGCAAGCCCTTCGATCCGGCGAAGCCCGAAGACTATGTGGCGAGCTTCGCCATCAAGCGGGCCTGACGCCATGGGGTTGCCGCTGCGTCTCAGGGCCGGGTTGCTGTCGGTCCTGATCCTCGCCGTTTTCCTGCTCGCCTGGCAGGCGGCCACCGCCGGCTTCGGCGGGGGCTCCGCCAGCCTGCCGGCGGGGATGGATCCGGAATATGCCAAGCTGATGGGGCTGACCGCCACCGCCGGCAAATCGGCCATGCCCAGCCCGCTCGAAGTGGGGCGGCAGCTCTGGACGCTGCTCTCCAACCCCTTCTATGACAAGGGGCCGAACGACAAGGGCCTCGGCATCCAGCTCGCCTTCTCGCTGGCCCGGGTGCTCGGCGGCTACGGTCTTGCGGTGGCAGTGGCCATCCCGCTCGGCTTTGTCATTGGCATGTCGCCGCTCATGAGCCGTGCGCTCGATCCCTTCATCCAGGTTCTGAAACCCATCTCGCCCCTCGCCTGGATGCCGCTCGCCCTCTACACGATCAAGGATTCCAGTATTTCGGCGGTGTTCGTCATCTTCATCTGCTCGGTGTGGCCGATGCTGATCAACACCGCCTTCGGCGTCGCCAGCGTGCGCAAGGAGTGGCTGAATGTCGCCCGCACGCTGGAGGTGGGGCCGCTGAAGCGCGCCTTCACCGTCATCCTGCCCGCCGCGGCTCCCACCATCCTCACCGGCATGCGGATCTCCATCGGCATCGCCTGGCTGGTGATCGTGGCGGCCGAGATGCTCGTGGGCGGCACCGGCATCGGCTATTTCGTCTGGAACGAGTGGAATAACCTCTCGATCACCAATGTCATCATTGCGATCCTGGTGATCGGTGTCGTCGGCATGGTCCTCGATCAGATCCTCGCCGCCGTCGCGCGGCTCGTGACCTTCCCGGAGTAGGCCATGGGCGAGCGTTATCTCTCCATCGAGGGCATTGCCCGTCGCTTTCCCTCGGCAAAGGGCGAGACCACCGTGTTCGAGGACCTTTGGTTCTCCATGAACAAGGGCGAGTTCGCCTGCATCATTGGCCATTCCGGCTGCGGCAAGACCACGGTCCTCAACATCCTGTCCGGGCTCGAGGCGCCTGACGACGGCGCGGTCATCGTGGATGGCCGGGCCATCGAGGGGCCCTCTCTCGACCGGGCGGTGATCTTCCAGAGTCATGCGCTGCTGCCCTGGAAAAGCGTCCTCGGCAATGTCGCCTATGCGGTGGCCTCGCGCCATCGCGACTGGCCGCGCGACAGGGTGCGCGCCCATGCAGAACGCTTCGTGGAACTCGTGGGCCTCAAGGGCTCGGAGCACAAGAAGCCGGCGGAACTCTCCGGCGGCATGAAGCAGCGTGTGGGCATCGCCCGAGCCCTCTCCATCGAGCCGAAGATGCTGCTCATGGACGAGCCCTTCTCCGCCCTCGATGCCCTGACGCGCGGTACGCTGCAGGACGAGGTGCGGCGCATCTGCCTCGAGAGCGGGCAGACGGTCTTCATGATCACCCATGATGTGGACGAGGCCATCTACCTTGCCGACCGCATCGTGCTGATGACCAACGGGCCGCAGGCCTGCATTGCCGAGATCGTGGAGAACCCGCTGCCGCGCGAGCGCCGGCGGCTGGATCTGCACAAGCAGACGGACTTCTACGCCGTGCGCAACCACCTCATCGACTTTCTGGTGGAGCGCTCGCGCACCTTCAAGAATAGCCTGCCAGCGGGCTACGACCGCCGCCGCCCGTCCGTGGTGCGGCCGTCGCTGGCGGGTGAGCCCGTCCTTTCGGCCACCCGGAGATCCGTCGTCTAGCGGGGCATCGTCGCGCTGGGCCGCCGGTGCCGGTCGCCGTGTCATCCTTCCCTCTCCTGTTTCCGGGAGCGGGCTTTTGCCGGCCCGTGTGCGCACGGGAGCCGATGTCGCATGAAGACCCCAAGAAACGACCATAGGAGCGCGTCACATGAAGCGTGAACAACTCACCGAGAAGATCCTCGACATCAAGCGCGAGAAGGGCTGGACCTGGAAATACATCACCGATGAGATCGGCGGCATGTCGCCGGTGCTCGTGGTGGGCGCGCTGCTCGGCCAGATGAAACTGGTGAAGCCGCTCGCCCGGGCTGCGGCCGAGCTGTTCGGCCTCTCCGAGGTGGAGGAGCGCATGCTCAACGAGGTTCCCTATCGCGGCATGCCCATGCCCCCTACCGATCCGCTGATCTATCGCTTCTACGAGATGGTGATGGTGAATGGCCCGGCGTGGAAGGCGCTGATCGAGGAGGAGTTTGGCGACGGCATCATGTCGGCCATCGACTTCGACATCGATATCGGCCGTCTCGAAAATCCCAAGGGCGACCGGGTGAAGATCACCATGTCCGGCAAGTTCCTGCCCTACAAATACTATGGCGCGGAGCAGGGCACGCCGGAATACGGCTTCAAGGAAGCCTGAGCAGCAGGCGTCTCAAGGACCCGCCTCGCCTCGGCCTTCCACTCCCCCGGTCGATGCGAGCAAGGGCGCGGCGTGCGGGCGCTGCGCCCTTTCCCTTTCAGGCGCCCCGGTCGGCACCGAGCCGTGTGGACAGGGCCGAGGCGATCCGCTGCAGGCCGGCCCCCAATTCGTCCATCCGCTCCCGCGAGGCCTCGGCTTCCAGCAGGCTGATGGCGATGCCCGCCACGGTGCCGCCCGTGTAATCGCGCACCGGGATGCCGATGCACACCATGCCTTCCCGGATCTGGCCGTCGTCGATGGAATAGCCGCGGGCGCGGGTCGCCTCCATCTCTTCGAGCAGGGCCGGCAGCGAGGGCGTGCTGTTGGAGGTGAGGCGCTCGGGCCATGGTCCGGCGAGCAGGGCGCGCACCTTTTCCGGTGAGAAAGTGCTCAGCATGGCCTTTCCCGTGGCGGTGAATGGCGCCGGCAGGCGCATCCCGATGCGGAAGGTGAAGCCGAGCGGTGCGGCGCTGTTGCGGCACGCCAGATAGACCACGTCCGGCCCTTCGAGCCGCGTCAGGGTGATGGTGTAGTTCTCCAGCGCCGGCACGTCGGCGAAGACACGTCTGAACTCTCCCACCAGATCCGATTGGCCGAGGAAGCCGCTTGCCCAGCGCATGATATGCGGTCCGAGGCGGTAGGTACCCTCGCTTGCCCGGTCGAGAAGCCCGAGGTCCAGCAGTGCCGAAATGAGCCCGTGCGCACTGCTTTTGGGCAGTGCAAGCGCGCGGGTGATTTCCGCTGCCGTCAGGGGCGCATTCGCGCTGCCCACATGGTCGAGGATGCGCACGGCCCGCCGCAGCGCCGGCACGCTGTCCGTGGGAGAAGTCAAACCGTCAGTTGCCATGATCACACCCTTGACGAACGAGCTTAGTCGATAAATAGTTCATTACAAAGAACATAGTTCAACTAATTGAACTTGGGAAGCGTCAGGGAGAGACCGCGTGCTGCATCTCAAAAATCCGTCGCTGCATCAGGACGCCTGTCTCATCAACGGTGCGTGGCGCAAGGCGGCGAGCAACGCGCATATTGTCGTTCATAATCCGGCAAACGGGGCGTTGGTCGGTCATGTGCCGGACCTCTCTGCCTCCGAGGTGCGCGAGGCGGTCGATGCCGCGCAGGCGGCGTTCGGTCCGTGGTCGCGCAAGGCTGCGAAGGAGCGCTCCGCGCTGCTGCGCCGCTGGTTCGACCTCATCATCGCCAATGCGGATGACCTTGCGGCCCTCATGACCGCCGAGCAGGGCAAGCCGCTGGCCGAGGCGAAGGGGGAGGTGGTGTATGCCGCCTCCTTCATCGAATGGTTCGCGGAAGAAGGTAAGCGCGTCTATGGCGACGTGATCCCCGCGCCGACCACCGACAAGCGGCTCATCGTGCTGAAGCAACCGGTGGGTGTCACCGCCGCCATCACCCCCTGGAATTTTCCCGCCGCCATGATCACCCGCAAGGCCGCGCCGGCGCTTGCGGCGGGTTGCGTCATGATCATCAAGCCGGCGGAACAGACCCCGCTCACCGCGCTGGCGCTGGGCGTTCTGGCGCAGGAGGCCGGCATTCCGGCCGGCGTCATCCAGGTGGTGACGGGCGATGCGCGGGAGGTGGGCGGGGTGCTCACCGGCAGCGATGTCGTGCGCAAGCTCTCCTTCACCGGCTCCACGGAAGTGGGGCGCATCTTGATGAGCCAGTGCGCCCCCACCATCAAGCGCCTGTCGCTGGAGCTCGGCGGCAACGCGCCCTTCATCGTGTTCGATGATGCGGACCTTGAGGCGGCCGTGGAAGGCGCCATCGCCTCGAAATATCGCAACGCCGGCCAGACCTGCGTCTGCGCCAACCGCTTCTATGTGCAGTCCAGCATCTATGATGCCTTCGCCGCCCGCCTCGCGGAGCGCGTGAAGCAGTTGCCCGTGGGCGTGGGCACCGAGCCCGGCGTCCTCATCGGCCCGCTCATCGACGAGGACGCCATCGCCAAGGTGAAGGCGCATGTGGCGGATGCGGTGGAGAAGGGCGCCACCATTGCGCTGGGCGGAAAGATGCACGCCCTCGGCGGCACCTTCTATGAGCCGACCGTGCTCACCGGCGTCACTTCCGACATGCGGGTCGCCCGCGAGGAAACCTTCGGCCCCGTCGCGCCGCTGTTCCGCTTCGAGACGGAGGAGGAGGCGATCTTCCTCGCCAATAACACCGAGTTCGGCCTCGCCGCCTATTTCTTCACCGAGAACGCCCGCCGGGCCTGGCGGGTGGCGGAAGGGCTGGAATACGGCATGGTGGGGCACAACACCGGCCTCATCTCCAACGAGGTCGCCCCCTTTGGCGGCGTGAAGCAGTCCGGCATCGGTCGCGAGGGCTCGAAATACGGCATCGAGGAATATCTCGAGATCAAATATCTCTGCTCGGCGGTGGGCTGAGACCGCGACCCCCGCTGGCCCCGCATGGGGCCGGCCGCGTGCCATGCGCCGTGGGAGACGGATCGTCTCGTCCCGGCCCCAGATCACCATTCCGCATTCATAAAGCGGCGGCGCGAAGCCGCCCCATCGTGCCGGTCAAGGCACGCCCTGTGAGGAAGGAGGACCCCCATGAGCGACGGTCTCAATCCGTTTGAATTCCGTACCGTTCCCGCCATCCAGCTCGAATGGTCCGGCGCCAAGCGCCTTGGCGAGGTGGTGGGCGCGCGCTTTGCTGCCCGCAAGGCGCTGCTCGTCACCGATGGCGGGCTGGTGAAGGCCGGCATCATCGCGCCCATCGTCGCCAGCCTTGAGGCGAGCGGCTTTGCCGTGACGCTGTTCGACGAAGTGGTGGCGGACCCGCCGGAGCATGTGCTGCTCGCCTGCGTCGCCAAGGCGAAGGCGGCGGGCGTGGATATCGTCATCGGCCTCGGCGGCGGCTCCTCGCTGGACGTGGCGAAGCTCGCGGCGGTACTCCTCGTCTCAGAGCAGCCGCTGGCCGATCTCTATGGCATCGGCAAGGTGCAGGGTTCGCGCCTGCCGCTCATCCAGGTGCCCACCACCGCCGGCACGGGCTCGGAGGTGACCAACATCACCATCCTCACCACTGGCGAGACCACCAAGATGGGCGTCGTCTCGCCCCAGCTCTATGCGGACTTCGTGCTGCTGGACGGCGAACTCACCGTGGGCCTGCCGGCGGTGCATACGGCGGCCACGGGCATCGACGCCATGGTGCACGCCATCGAGGCTTACACCAGCCGCCACAAGAAGAACCCGGTCTCCGACGCTCTGGCCCGCGAGGCGCTGCGGCTTCTCTCCGCCAACCTCATCGCCGCCTGCAAGGACGGCACGAACCGCAAGGCGCGCGAGGCCATGCTGCTGGGCGCCATGCTGGCGGGCCAGGCCTTCGCCAATTCGCCGGTGGCGGCCGTCCACGCGCTCGCCTATCCGCTGGGCGGGCACTATCACGTGCCGCACGGCCTCTCCAATGCGCTGATGCTCGGCCCGGTGCTGCGCTTCAACGCCAAGGCCGCCGCCCCGCTTTATGCGGAACTGGCGGACGTGATCGCCGGCCCCGGAGCGGGTGGCGCGGAGGCGCGGGCGGATGTGTTCGTCGCCACCATGCAGAAGCTCATGGACGAGAGCGGCGCGCCCCGCCGCCTGCGCGATGTGGGCGTGACCGACAACACCCTCGCCATGCTGGCCTCCGACGCCATGAAGCAGACGCGCCTGCTGGTGAACAATCCCGTCGAGGTGACGGAAGCCGACGCGCTCGCGCTCTATCGCGAAGCGTTCTGAGCATCGATGGCGCCGGCGCGCGGCGCCGGTGCCTTCTCTCCCTCTCGGACAATCGAAATCCCCCCGCATTGGCCGCGTGCCGGTGACGGGGGACCATTGGAGGAAACCATGACCGACATCCGCCTCTATATGCTTCAGTCTGGCTCGCTGAAGTGCAAGGTTCACAACATCAAGATGAACCAGGGCAACGGCGCGGACTATGAGATCCCGGTGCCCTTCTTCCTCATCACCCACCCCAAGGGCCACACCATCATCGATGGCGGCAATGCGGTGGAAGTCGCCACCGACCCGCGCGGACACTGGGGCGGCGTCTGCGACGTCTACTGGCCGGTGATGCGCGAGGACGAGGGCTGCGTGGCGCAGGTGAAGGCGCTCGGCATCGATCCGGCGGATGTGAAGTATGTGGTGCAGTCGCACCTGCATCTCGACCACACCGGCGCCATCGGCCGCTTCCCGAACGCCACGCACATCGTGCAGCGGCGCGAATACGAATACGCCTTCACGCCGGACTGGTTCGCCGGCGGCGGCTATATCCGCAAGGATTTCGATCGTCCCGGCCTGCGCTGGCAGTTCCTGAACGCCGACGTGGATGACTATTACGACATCTATGGTGACGGCACGCTCACCACGGTCTTCTCGCCCGGCCATGCACCGGGGCACCAGTCCTTCCTGGTGCGCCTGCCGAAGTCCGGCCCGCTGCTGCTGACCATCGACGCCGCCTATACGCTGGATCATTGGAACGAGCAGGCCCTGCCCGGCTTCCTCGCCTCCACCGTCGATACGGTGCGTTCGGTGCAGAAGCTGCGTACGCTGGCCGAGCGCACCGGCGCGCAGGTCGTGACGGGCCATGATCCGGATGCCTGGCCGTCCTTCAAGAAGGCCCCCGGCTATTACGACTGAGCCTCCGGTGGCCCATCGCGGCTACCAATTCGACCGCAAGACATAAAAAGCCGGGACGGTCAGCGCCGTCCCGGCTTTCCTTTTACGTGGGAGCCTCGTTCACCCCGTGCGGTTTAAGGAGAAAGCTCCTCGAGAACGCGCCCCTTGGTCTCCACGGCGAAGGCGCCGACGAATGCGCCGGTCACCAGGATCAGCGCCGAGAAGATGACGAACACCCACTGGATGCCGCCGAGGCCCGAGAGCACCGCGCCCACCACCAGCGGACCCGCCGATGACCCAAGCCGCAGCCATGCGCTGCCGAAGCCGGTGGCGATGGCGCGGATGCGGGTCGGATACAGCTCCGCCGAATAGAGATAGAGCGAGAAGGTGACGCTCTGGGTGATGGCGTAGGTGATGGCGGCGAAGAACAGCACCTGCGTGGCCGATGTGGCGCCCAGCCAGCCGAGCAGGCCCAACGGCACGGCGGCAAGAAGCAGGGCGTATGTGTACCAGCGCTTGCGGCCCACCCTGTCGATGAACATGGCGCAGGTGAGCGCGCCCACGACGCCGGCTCCCGATGTGGTGAAGCCGTAGGCGAGGCTGGTGGAGAGGGGCAGGTTGAACACCTGCCGGTAGAGTGTCGGCAGCCACGTGGCCATGCCGTTGTTGACCACATGGGTGGCGAACCACAGGGGCCAGATCATGAGCGTGCGCTTCAGGTAGATGCCTCGGAACAGCTCCCGCCAGTCGCCCTTTCCGACCTGCGCGGGGCGCAGCGCGAGGGGGCGGGGCTCTTCCAGCACATGGCCGGCAGCGGTGGCGCTGCGCTCCAGATCGGACACGATGCGGTCCGCCTCCGCATAGCGGCCACGGGAGGCCAGCCAGCGCGGGGATTCGGACAGGAACCAGCGCAGCGGGATCATGAGCACCGATGGCACGAGCCCGACGATGAACATAGCCCGCCAACCGTAAACCGGCACAAGGAAATAGCCGATGACTCCCGCGCCCACGAGGCCGAGCAGGAACATGACCTCATAGAGCAGGAAGAACCGCCCGCGCGTCCGCGCTCCGACATATTCGTTGATGTAAGCCGATGCCACCGGCACCTCGCCGCCGGTTCCGATGCCCTGCAGGAAGCGGAACACGATCATGGAGGTGGCGCTCCATGCGGTGAGGCAGGCGATGTCCATGCTGACGAACAGCAGGATGGTGAGCAGAAGCACATGAAGCCGGCCAATCCGCTCCGCGAGCCAGCCGAAGAAGATCGCCCCCACCAACTGGCCGATGTAGCCGAGAGAGAGGATCATGCCGATTTCCTGCGGCGAGAGCCCCCACTCCTTCACCAGAACAGGCATGGCATAGGCGATGGCAATGACGGTGTAGCCATCGAAGAAGGTGGCCGCGCCGATGATGTTGCGCGTCCAGAAGACCTTGCGGGTCATCGGCAGGCGTTCGATACGGGCGCTGATATCCGCCTGACCGTCGAAGGCTGGATCTAGGGGGGTGGCCGCGTGGGGCGCGGCAGAGGCTGGCGTCGACATTCCTCGCTCCTGCAGAGTTGTTTATTGGCCGGCGCTGCCTTGAAGGGCCCCGGCGGACGGAATGGGGAGAAGCGGGCGCGCGCCGGCCTTCACGTCCGGCTGGAGAGCCGCGCGCCCGTCAGGTCTGCTTGGGGTTGCGGATGGGGCCTGCCATCCGCCACCGTCATCGGTCAGGCTTCGTCGGCAACGCCGTTGCGCAGGATGCCGACGCGGTCGATCTCCACCTCGACGATGTCGCCGGGCTTCATCCAAAGCGGAGGCGTGCGCTTGGCGCCGACGCCGCCGGGCGTTCCGGTCACGATGACGTCGCCGGGTTCGAGGTTGGTGAAGGTGGAGCAATATTCGATCTGGCAGGGGATATCGAAGATCATCTGCGAGATGAGCGCTTCCTGCACCACCGTCCCGTTCAGCCGCGTCTCCAGCTTCATGGTGGTGATGTCGCCCGCCTCGTCCGGCGTCATCATCCACGGGCCGAAGGCGCCGGTGCCGGGGAAGTTCTTGCCCGGTGCGAACTGGTGGGTGTGGCGCTGGAAATCGCGGATGCTGCCTTCATTGTAGCAGCTGTAGCCGGCGATGTGGCTCCAGGCGTTCTCGCGCGTGATGTAGCGGCCGGGCTTGCCGATGATGATCGCAAGCTCACCTTCGAAATCGAGGTGCTGGGACACGCGCGGTCGGATGATGTGCGCCAGATGGCCGATCTGGCTGTCGGCGAAGCGGGTGAACACCGTGGGGTGTTCCACCACGGCCCGTCCTGTCTCCAGCCGGTGCATCTCATAATTGAGGCCGATGCAGAGCACCTTGTTGGAATCCGGGATGACCGGCAGCCAGGTGATCTCCGAAAGCGGATGGCGTGCGGCCTGCGGCAGGGCCGCTTCCACCTGAGACAGCGCATCGGCTGCCAAAACGGCCTTCAGGCTTCCATAGCGGTCCCGAAGCACGGCGCCGACGTCCAGCGCTTCATCTCCCGCGATGACGCCCCAGGTCGGCCGGGCGCCGATTTTGAATGTTGCGAGCTTCATGTCTGTCCCTTCTGCGATCGCACAACGCTGGATCGTCTGCTGCGTCACGCTCCGCTCGATGGCGCGACGACGGCAGGACAGGACTATATCGCTAAAAAATCTCTCAGACAGATTTTATGTATGAAACTGGCGCGCTGCGCCATAAAAATATATATTGACGCAGAACGGGTTCGTGAATATTTTCTGGGGCCCGTGCCGTGCCTTTAGGGCATGGCGTGCCGTCTTTCGGGTGGAGTTGAGTCTTTTGAGGATGGATCCGCGGCGCCGCAGCGACAGCACGGAAAAAGGGGCTGCCGCCGCCAACGATGCCGCAGCCCCCGTGTCTGCCGCGCCGGGTACCGTGACCATGCAGCTCTATCACCGCCTGCGGGAGGACATCATCCGCGGGGCGTTGGCGCCGGGGCAGAAGCTGAAGATCGACGAGCTGTGCCGCAGCTATGAGGTCGGCTCCAGCCCGCTGCGGGAGGCGCTGAACCTGCTCACGTCATTCGGCTTCGTGGAGCGCCTCGAACAGCGCGGCTTTCAGGTGAAGCCCATCAGCGCGGATGAGTATGACGACATCGTCAGATGCCGCTGCTGGATCGAGGAACGGGCGCTCCGGGAAGCCATCGCCCACGGCGATGGCGCATGGGAGGAAGATGTCACGCTGGCGCTCTTCCGGCTCGACAGGGCTGCGCGCGTCCGGCACGCCGCCATAGATCCCGAGTGGGAGAAGCTGCACCACGCCTTTCACATGACGCTTCTGGCGCCCTGCGGCTCCAGCATCCTCATGGAATATTGCGAGCATCTGTTCACCCAGAGCATCCGCTACCGGCAGATCGCCGGTCTTCTGGAGCTGTCCGTGCGCGATCCGCAGGCGGAGCACGCCGAGATTGCCAAGGCTGTTCTGGAGCGCGATGCCGATGCGGCGGTCGCCCTGCTATGCGCGCACTACCGCCGCACGCAGGATGCCCTGAAGGAGAAGCTGTTCGCTGCCGGGTGAGCCGTGAGCGGAAGCGGCCGCAGGGGCGGCCACTTCGCGATTCCGAGCAGGGCAGAGGCGTCTGCCGCGCCTCGCCCCGCCGGCGTCTTCAGTAGCCGAGCGCCATGCCGTCCTTGCGGGGTTCCGAACCGGCGGCGAGGATGCCGGTCTCCTGGTCGATCCAGATCATCTGCGCGCCGCCCAGCGGGTCCGCCGACCACTTGGCCGCGTGGCCGCGCTTCAGCATCTCGTCGAGCAGGCCGGGTTCATATTCCGGCTCCAGTTCCAGCGCACCGTTGTAGGCAAAGCTGCGCGGCGCCTCCATGGCCTGCTGCACGTCCATCCCGCGATCGATAATGTTGGTCAGCAGTTCCACATGGCCCATGGTCTGGTACTGCCCGCCCATGACACCGAAGGGCGCGACGGTCTTGCCGTCCTTCATCACCATGCCTGGAATGATGGTGTGCAGCGGCCGCTTGGAAGGGCCGATGGCATTCGGGTGGCCCTTGATGAGGCGGAACTGCGCGCCGCGATTGTGCAGCAGGAAGCCGGACTTCGGTGCCGTGATGCAACTGCCGAACTGGTGGAAGATGGAGTTGATGAGCGAGATGGCGTTGCCGTCCTTGTCCACCACGCAGAGATAGACGGTGTCTGTGTGTGCCACCTTCGGCCACACGATGGGATCGGCCGCCTTGGCCATGTCCACGCGCGAGCGGGCAAAGGCCGCCCATTCCGGCGACAGCAGTTCGGCGACCGGCACGGAGGCCTGAACCGGATCTGCGAACAGATGGTCGCGGTGGTGATAGACCTGCTTGTTGATCTCCGCGAAGAGGTGGATGCGATCCGCCTCCCCAAGGGCGTCGGGCGAGAGGTCATAGCCCTCCAGCGCGTTCAGCATCATCAGCACGCCGAGGCCCTGGCCATTGGGCGGGCACTCATAGACGTCATAGCCGCGATAGTTGGTGGTGACGGGCGTCACATATTCCGCTTCGGCCGCAGCGAAATCCTCCAGCGTGTGGAGCCCGCCCAGTTCCTTCAGCCGGGCCACCGCATCCTCAGCCACCTCGCCCGTGTAGAAGGCATCGCGCCCGCCTTCCGCGATCTTGCGCAGCGTGGCGGCGAGCTTGGGCTGGCGGTGGACGTCGCCCTGGCCCGGCGCCTTGCCGCCCGGCAGGAAGATCTCGACGCTCACCGCGTCGCGCTGGAGGCGATGGGCATACTGCGCCCAGTCGCGCGCCACGCGGGGCTGCACCACATAGCCCTCTTCCGCGAGGCGAATGGCGGGGGCGAGCACGTCGGCGAGCGAGCGCGTGCCGTGGTCCGCCAGCAGCTTCGTCCAGGCGGCGATCGCGCCGGGAATGGTGACGGCATGGGGCGAATCGAGCGGGATCTCGGTGATGCCCTGCTCGATGAACCAGTCCACGTTCGCCGCCGCCGGCGCCTTGCCCGAGCCGTTGAGGGCAATGGGCGCGCTCGCGCCCTTCGGCGTGTAGAGCACGAAGCAGTCGCCGCCGATGCCGGTCATGTGCGGGTCGACCACACACTGCACGGCCACGGCCGTGATGGCGGCATCCACCGCATTGCCGCCGGCGCGCAGCATGTCGAGCGCGGCAAGGCTGGAGAGCGGATGGGAGGTGGCCACCGCCGCATTGCGCGCGAACACGGTGGAGCGGCCGGTCTTGAAGAAATTACGCACGGGGACGTTTCCTTGGGGTTCTGCTGGCCGTCAGCCGATGGCGGCCTGGGCGACGAAATGCCCGGGCGCGGCTTCCACGAGCGCGTGGCTCGCCTCGTCGTCGGGCAGGTTGGCGATGGCGGGCAGGCGCGTGCGCGCCCGCTCGACGGCGGGGTCCGGCACCGGCACGGCGGAGAGCAGCCGGCGCGTGTAGGGGTGAAGCGGATTGGCGTAGAGCATCTCGCTCGGCGCGATCTCAACGATGCGCCCCTTCCAGATCACCGCGACCCGGTGGCAGAGGTAGCGCACCATCCGTAGGTCGTGGGAAATGAAGAGATAGGCGAGGCCCAGCTCTTCCTGCAGATCCTGCAACAGGTTCACCACCTGCGCCTGGATGGAGACGTCGAGCGCCGCGATGGGTTCGTCCGCCACGATGAAGGAGGGCTTCACCGCAATCGCGCGCGCGATGCAGATGCGCTGGCGCTGGCCGCCGGAAAACTGGTGCGGGAAGCGCGCCATATAGCGCGGATCGAGCCCCACCTTGGCGAACAGCTCCGCCACGATGTCCCGTCGCTCGGCGCTGCTCGGCGCGATGTCGTGGATCAGCAACGGCTCTGCGACGAAATCGCCCACCGTCATGCGTGGATTAAGCGCGGAATAGGGGTCCTGAAACACCATCTGCATGCGCTTGCGCATGGCCCGCATCTGCCGCTCGCTCTGCTGCGTCAGGTCCGTGCCCTCGAAGGCGACGACGCCGGAGGTGGGCGGGTTCAGCATGGTGACGGCGCGGCCGATGGTGCTCTTGCCCGAGCCGCTTTCGCCCACGAGCCCCAGCGTCTCGTTGGGCAGGATGTCGAACGAGACATTCTCCACCGCCTTGAAGACGGTGGTCTTGAAGCCCCAGCCGCTGCGCAGGGGATAGTGCTTGCACAGGTTGCGCACGGAGATGAGCGGATAGCCGCTTGGGGCGGCGGTCTCGGGGGAGGGGGAGTGGGCGGTCATGGCGTCGCCTCCGCGGCGAGAAGCTTCGGCAGGTCATACCAGGCGGCCACAAGATGGCCGGCCTCGGCACCGGGCGCCTGTGCGAGCGGCGGGCGCTCGGTGAAGCAGCGCGGCGTCGCATAGCGGTTGCGCGGCGCGAAGGGGTCGCCCGGCGGGGGAAAGCGCATGTCCGGCGGCGTGCCGTCGATCTGGGTGAGGCGCCGACGTTTGCCGGCCGGCGCCGTGAGATCGGGCAGCGAGCGCAGGAGGCCGAGCGTATAGGCGCTGCGGGGATCGCGGAACACGTCATCCACCGGCCCGCGTTCCATCACCCGGCCGGCATACATCACCTGCACCGTGTCCGCGATGCCGGCCACCACACCGAGATCATGGGTGATCCAGATCACCGCCATGCCGATCTCGCGCTTCAGCTCCTTCACCAGCTCGATCACGTCCGCCTGCACGGTCACGTCGAGGGCGGTGGTGGCCTCGTCCGCGATCAGCAGCCGGGGACGACAGGAGATGCCCATGGCGATCATGATGCGCTGGCGCTGGCCGCCGGAGAATTCGTGCGGAAACTGGTCCACGCGCCGGGCGGCATCGGGCAGGCGCACCATGTCCATCAGCTCGATGGCGCGCTTGCGGGCGGCGTCGGCGCCGAGACCCAAATGGAGCATCAAGGGCTCCATGATCTGCCGCCCCACCGTCATGGACGGGTTGAGCGAACTCATGGGGTCCTGGAACACGAAGCCGATGGCGCCGCCCCGGATCTTGCGCAGCTCGGCGTCCGAGAGGGTGAGCAGGTCGCGCCCCTCGAACAGCACCTGCCCGCTGGCGATGCCGCCGGGCGGCATGGGGATGAGGCGCAGCATGGCGAGCACGTGCACGCTCTTGCCCGAGCCGCTCTCGCCCACGATGCCGAGGGTCTCGCCCTCCTTCAGCGTGTAGCTGACGCCGTTCACCGCATGGACGACGCTGTCCTTGTCGGCGAAGGCGACGCCGAGGTCGCGGACCTCAAGCAGCGGGGGCTTGGAGGGCGTGGAGGAGATGTCGGTCACAGGCGCTCTCCTCCGCGTGCGCTCACGAAGGTCGCATGTGCCACCGTCTCCCTCCCCCCTTGTGGGGGAGGGCTGGGGAGGGGGGTGATGCCCTCTCCGCTCGCCCCACGGATGGGCTGACTCAAACCGGCAGCCGCGCCCCAAGCGGCACCCGTTGTACCCCCCTCCCAACCCTCGCCCGCAACGGGGGAGGACTTTGGGGCGGTGTGGGTCATGGGGAGCCCGATTCGTGTTCTCATCGGCCCCTCCTCAGTTGCGGTGGCGCGGGTCGAGCGCATCGCGCAGACCATCGCCCAGCAGGTTGAAGGAGAGCACGGCGAGGAAGATGGACAGGCCCGGCCAGATGGCCATCCAGGGCGCCTGCGTGAGGAAGTTCTTCGCTGTGTTCAGCATGGAGCCCCAGGAGGGATCGGGCGGCTGCTGCCCGAGCCCGAGGAAGGACAGGCTCGCCTCCGCGATGATGGCGGCAGCAATGGTGAGCGTCGCCTGAACGAGGATGGCGGGGATGATGTTGGGCAGGATGTGCCGCAGCACGATGCGCAGCGGCGTCGCGCCGGCCGCGCGCGCGGCTTCCACATACTCTTCCACCTTGGTGGACTGCACCTGCGCCCGCGTGAGGCGGATGAAGATGGTGGTGGCGGACAGCCCGATGGCGATCATCGCATTGGTCAGCGTCGGGCCGAGGAAGGCAGCGAGCGCGATGGCGAGGATAAGGAAGGGTATGGCGAGCAGCGCATCGGTGAGGCGCATCAGAGCCGCCTCGATCCAGCCGCCGGCATAGCCCGCAATCATGCCCACCGGCAGGCCGATGGCGACCGCGAGGGCCACCGAGACGAGCCCGGCGGAGAGCGAGGCGCGGGCGCCGAAGATGACGCGGGAGAGCACATCGCGGCCCACCTCGTCGGTGCCGAAGGGATGCTCCCATGTGGGCGGCTTGCGCACGGCAAGCCAGCTCGTGGCGGTCGGGTCATAGGGCGCGATATAGGGCGCGAACACCGCGATGATGATGAAGAACAGCACCACGGCGAGGCCGATCATGGCGCCGCGCCGGCGCACGAGGCGGCGCATGGCCTCCTCGAAGGGCGTGCGCTCGCGCGGCACCGCGACGGTGGGGGCGGGGGAGGAGGACAAGGTGCTCATGACCGCCGCAGCTTCGGATTGACGAGGAAATAGGCGAGATCGGCCAGCAGGTTCAGCAGGATGTAGGTGGTGGCCGTGCACAGCACGACGCCCTGCACCACGGCATAGTCGCGGTTGAACACCGCATCCACCATCAGCTTGCCGAAGCCGGGCACGGAGAAGACCTGCTCGGTGAGCAGCGCGCCCGAGAGCAGCGCGCCGAACTCCAGCGCGCCGAGCGTGATCACCGGCACGGCGGCATTGCGCAGGCAGTGGCGGATGATGACCGAGCGCGGCGCGAGGCCCTTGGCGCGGGCCGTGCGCACGTAATCGGAGGAGAGCACCTGAAGCATGGCGGCGCGGGTGTGCCGCATCATCACCGCCGCGATGGAATTACCCAGCACGAAGGCGGGCAGGATCATTGCCCGGAGGTTCTCCAGGAGGTTCTCGGTGGGCGGCACGTAGCCCGAGGCCGGCAGCCAGCCGAGCTGAACCGAGAACAGCAGGATGAGCATGATGCCCAGCCAGAAATTCGGCGTCGAAAGGCCCCACAAGGCGATGACGTTGGCGATGTAGTCCATTGCCTTGCCATTATGGACGGCGGAGAGGATGCCCATGGGCACGCCGATGAGCAAGGCGATGGCCATGGCCATGACCGCCAGTTGCAGCGTCACCGGAAACTTGGAGACGATGAGGCTCGCCACCGGCTGCTGCAAGCGTATGCTCTCGCCCAGATCCCCCCGCAGCACGCCGCTGATCCAGTAGCCGTAGCGCACCGGCAGCGGTTCGTTGAGATGGTACTTCTCGCGGATGAACTCGATGGCGGCCGGGTCCTTCTCCTCACCGGAGAGGGCGATGGCAGGATCGCCCGGCAGCAATTGCTGCAGGGCGAAGATGATCATGGAGGCCAGGATCACCGTGGGGATGATCGTGGCCAGCCGTTTCAGGAAGAAGCGCAACATTGTGCGGGGTCGATCCCGTCAGTCGAGTTTCAGGCCGGTGAAGCGCACGAGGCCATCGGGATAGTCAGCCTCGGTGAAGCCCTTCAGCTTGGGCGTGTAGGCCCACATGAGCTTGCGGTGATAGAGATAGATGAGCGGGTCTTCGGTCAGCACCACTTCCGCGAGATTCTTCCAGGCTGCCGCCCGCGCCGCCGGATCGCTGGTGGCGCGCTCGGCATCCAGCGCGGCCTGCGCTTTCTCGTTGCAGAAGCGCGTGTAGTTCAGCGGCGCCTTGCAGGCGAGGAAGTTGTAGGTGTTGCCGTCCGGATCGGGCCGGCCGCTCCAGGCATAGAGGAAGGCTTCGAAGTTGCCCTGGTCGGCGGCATTGAGCGCAGTGCCAATGTCAGTGGTCACGAGCTTCACCTCAAAGCCTGACTCTTTCGTCATGGCCTGCACCACTTGTCCCACCTGCGCGGCCTCATTGGTGGAATAGACGATGAGGTTCACGGGCACCGGTGTCTTGACGCCCGCGTCCTTCAGCAGCGCCTTGGCCTTGGCCACGTCGCGCTTCGGGATGGGGAAGGCCGAGACATAGAAGGGGTTCTTCGGGCTCACCCACTGGTTGCCCGGCAGATATTCGCCGTTGAAGACCACCTGGCTCAGGGCCTCGCGGTCGATGGAAAGCTCGAACGCCTTGCGCACGCGGGCGTCACCACCGATCACCGAATCCGCCTTGGCGGTGTTGAAGATGATGGACTGGAAGCCGAGCTCATACCCCGTTCCCACCTTCAGCTTGCCCTGGGAGCGCACTTCCGGCAGGTCGGTCGGGGCGAGGCGCTCCAGCAGATCGAGCTGACCCGAGCGCAGGTTGGTGAGGCGGACCGTGCTGTCCGGAATGGTGCGGAAATCCACCTTCTGGAGGAAGATGTTGTCCTTGTTCCAGTAGCCGTCGAACTTCTCCAGCAGGATATGGTCCTGCGCCACCCGCTCGACGAACTTGAACGGCCCGGCGCAGACCGGCGCGGTGGCGAACTTGTCGCCCAGCGCCTGTGCCGCCTTGGGGGAGACCATCATGCCCGCGCGGTCGGTGAGCTGAGAGAGGAAGGGGGCCGAAGGCGCCTTGAGATGCAGGCGCACCGTCACCGGGTCCACCACTTCCACCGTGTCGAGCGCGGCAAGCTCGGAGCGGCGCTGGCTGCCGGGCATCTTCTGGTGACGTTCGAGATTGAACTTCACCGCTTCGGCGTCGAGCTTCTCGCCGTCATGGAAGGTGAGGCCGGGACGGATCTTCATGGTCAGGGTCTTCTGGTCGGCGGACCAGGACCATTCGCTCGCCAGTTGCGGTATGATGTTGAGCTTGGCGTCAATGTCCACGAGCTTGTCGCAGAGGGCAGCGAAGACCATCCGCGTCGTGTAGTTGCGGGACAGGGTCGGATCGAGCGCGTCCGGATCATCCATCAGGCCGAAGCGCAGCGTCTGGGCCTGCGCGCCGGCACCAACGGCTCCCGTGAGCCCTCCCACGATGGTGAGGGCCGCAAAAAACTGCTTCCACATGGCCTGTCCTCTGGAGGTTCTATTTTATTTCAGGATCAGCAGCGGCGCCCCCGCCGGCGTCGGGCGGGGGCGGTCACGGTCAGTTCAGCTTGAGTCCCGTGAAGCGCACAAGACCGTCCGGATAATCGCCGAAGCCCGTGAGCTTGGTGGAGTAGGCCCACAACAGCTTGCGGTGGTAGAGATAGATCAGTGGACGGTCGGCCAGCACCTGCGTGGCGAGATCCTTCCAGGCGGCCTTGCGGACTTCCGGATCATTATTCTGCCGTTCGGCCTGGAAGGCCGCATCCGCCTTCTCGTTGGAATAGCGCGGATAGTTCAGCGGTGCTTTGGTGGCCAGGAAGTTGTAGGTGTTGCCGTCCGGATCGGGCCGGCCGCTCCAGTTGTAGAGCATGAGGTCATAATTGCCCTGATCAGCCAGATTGAGGGCGGTGCCGAAATCGGTGGCCTGGATCTTGAGATCAAAGCCCGCCTCCTTGGCCATGGCCTGGATCACCTGCGCCGACTGCTGCGAGAGATTGTCGGAGAAGACGGTGAAGTTCACGACCAGCGGCGTGGTGACCCCCGCCTCCTTCAGCAGCGCCTTGGCTTTCGCCACGTCGCGCTTGGGGATGGGGAAGGCCGAGACATAGTTCGGGTTCTTGGGATTCACCCACTGGTTGCCCGGCAGGAACTCGCCGTTGAACACCACCTGGTTGATGGCGTCGCGATCGATGGAGAGCTCCAGAGCCTCACGCACCTTGGCGTTCTTGGCGAGGGGGCCGTCTTTGGAAAGATTGAGCAGCAGCGTCTGGTAGCCGAGCTCGTAGGCCATGCCGATCTTAAGCTTGCTGTCGCTTTGCACCTGCGGCAGGTCGGTGGGGGCGAGCCGCTCCAGAAGGTCGAGTTGGCCCGAGCGCAGGTTGGTCAGGCGCACGGTCGTGTCCGGGATGACCTTGAACTCGATGCGCTTGAGGAAGATGTTGTCCTTGTTCCAGTAATTGTCGAATTTCTCGACAACGATCCGGTCCTGCGCCACGCGCTCCACGAACTTGAACGGACCGGCGCAGACGGGCGCTGAGGCGAACTTGTCGCCGAGCGCCTGTGCCGCCTTGGGCGAGACCATCATGCCGGCGCGATCGGTGAACTGCGCGAGCAGCGGCGCAAAGGGCGTCTTCAGGTTGATCTTGACGGTCAGCGGGTCCACCACCTCGACGCTGTCGATGGCGGCGATTTCGCCGCGGCGCTGCGAGCCCTGCATCTTGAGGTGGCGTTCCAGATTGAACTTCACCGCCTCGGCGTCGAGCTTCTCGCCATCCTGGAACAGCACGCCGTCGCGGATCTTCATGGTCAGCGTCTTCTGGTCGGGCGACCAGGACCATTCGGTGGCGAGCTGCGGAATGATGTTCAGCTTGGCATCAATATCCACCAGCTTGTCGCACAGCGCCGCGAACACCATGCGGCCGCTGAAGGTGCGGGCGAGCGTGGGATCGAGGGCATCGGGATCTTCCATGAGGCCGAACCGGAGCGTCTGCGCCTCAACGCTCGCTGCCAGTCCCGTGGCCAGTCCCGTGCTCAGGACGAGGGTGGCCAGAGTCCGCTTCCACATGGGCAATGGATCCTTCTTGGGCCGAAATCGGGCCCGGTTGCAGGGAGATGGCGCGCACGCGCCGCGCTGCGGCCGATCAGGACGGCCCATCATAATGCCAAACATTGTATGCAATCCACGGGCCATCGCATATTCCCCGATGCCCGCTCCCAGGGTTTCTCTCCGGGAACAGGATCGTTTGCACGCCAATGCAGCGTCATGCTGTGGATTGTTGCATGGGAACGCCCAACGTGTGACCATTCCCTTCCGGCACGGGGGAGCCGGAATCTAGGATTGGCGCCCATGCCGCAACTCGTCCGCTTCCTCATCCGGCACGCCCTCATCGGGTTTGCCGTGGCCATCGGCTTCGTCGCGCTCTTCCTCGCGCTCGACCTGCATGGCCTGCGCACCCTCATCGTGCAGTCGCCGGAAGGCCTTCTTGCCGCGGCGGTGCTCTTTTTTGCCATGTGCCTCACCTTCGGCAGCGTGCAGATGGGCGTCGCCGTCATGCTGCTGCCTCGCGAGGAGGACGACGAGGAGCCGCGCGGTGGCAAGGGCGCGAGATTCCGCCTCCGTCTGCGGCCGGCCCAAGTGCGCGTCCGGCGATGAGGCCGGCGCCATGCGGGCGCAACGGCCGTTAGCGAGATAGGGCCTGTTTTCAAGCGTTTGGGCAGCAGCGCTGCCCTATGTTCCTCTTCACGCATCTGTTACACCCATACCGTGTCCTTGACGCGGGGGTGTTCATGGTGAAGTTCAGAACTTGGCTCGTGGCTGGCCTTCTGGTCGCGGCGGCGAGCGGCGCGCAGGCTCAGACGATGAGCTACCAGCAGGCGGGCGCCCTGCTTGCGAAGAGCTGCGGCCCCGACATCATGAAATATTGCGCCGATGTGAACCTCGGCGGCGGCAAGCTGCTCGGCTGCCTCGATGCCAATGCCTCCAAGGTCGCGCCCAAGTGCAAGAGCGACTTTGCGGCGGCAAAGGCGTCCATCGGCAAGCGCATCGCGGCCCAGCAGGCCATCTTCAAGGTCTGCAATGCCGATGCCGCGCGCCTGTGCCAGGGCGTGGTGCCGGGTGACGGCAATCTCATCAATTGCTTGGTCGATGCCAGCAAAGCGGTGAGCAAGGCCTGCAACCAGACCATCACCGACGCCGGCTGGCGCTGAGCGCAACCGCAGAAAGAAGGACGACGCCCATGAAGTCGTTGATGCTCCGCGGCGCGCTCACGGCCGCCCTGCTCGTGTCCGCCGCCGCGCCTCTGGCCGCGCAGACGGACCTCTCCAACGCCCAGATCGTTCAGGGCCTGAACAATCTCACGCAGGACGCGCCGGTCGTCACCGCCGCCAGCCTGCGCCAGGCGGCGCTCGATCACGCCACCATGTATTCCGGTCCGCCCTCGCAGCGCCCGCCGCTGGCGATCCAGCTCGACAAGCTGGCGCAGATCAACGTGCAGATCCAGTTCAAGCTCAACTCGGCGATCATCCTGCCGGACAGCTACGCCACCATCGGCGCCATCGCCGACGCGCTGCACAATCCGGTGCTTCAGGGCTACCGTTTCATCGTGACGGGCAATACCGACACGACCGGCACGCGCGAGCACAACCTCAAGCTCAGCCAGGAGCGCGCCGATGCGGTGGTGGAGGCGCTGACCACCACCTTCAACGTGAATCCGGCGCGTCTTGAGGCCGTCGGCCTCGGCGAAGAGGCGTTGCAGGATACGAAGAATCCGGAATCGCCGGTGAACCGCCGGGTGCAGATCTTCAACGTCGGGCCCCTGCCGCCCCGGCCGCGCTGAACCAAATCCGGTTTCCGGCGTTTCACTCACATGACCTCACCTTGGCGCCGCCCCACCGGGCGGCGCCTTTTTCTTTGCCGGGCAGGCATCGGCGCGTGTCACAGGGCTGTTGCAGAGGCGCGATAGGAGAGCCGTGAAAACGATTTCACGGATCCCTCGTGCCCCAGACCGTCACCATACGCACCGTCGCCGAACATGCCGGCTGCTCCATCGCGACCGTCAGCCGCGTGCTGAACGGGACCGCGCGGACCAGCGCGGAGGTGGAGGCCCGCGTCCGGGCGGCGGTAGCGGAACTCGGCTTCCGGCCCAGCGAGATCGGGCGTTCCTTGAAGACGCTGCGCACGCGCACGCTCGGCGTCGTCATTCCGAGCCTCACCAATCCGGTTTTCGCGGGCTCGGTGGCGGGCATGGAGGCCGAAGCGCGCCACCGTGCCCACACCCTGCTGCTGACGGCCACCGACTATGATGCCGAGCGCGAATGGGAACTGGTCGGCACGCTGGTGGCCCAGCGGGTGGCGGGCCTCGTGCTCACCGTTGCCGATCCGGACAACAACGCCACGCTCGATTGGCTCGATGCGGAGCGCATCCCCTATGTGCTCGTCTATAACGAGCCACAGGGCGCGAGCCGCGCGTCGGTCACCGTGGACAATGCGGGTGCCAGCCGCGCGCTGACGCAGGCCTTCCTCGCCGCCGGCCACCGGCGCCTGCTGTTCATCGCCGGGCGCTTCTCCACCTCGGACCGCTCGCGCCTGCGCCATCAGGGCTATCTCGCCGCCATGGCCGCTGCGGGCCTGGAGCCCGAGCCCGTTCTGGAACTCGACTATCTCGCCGACACCGCCGCCCACCGCGCTGCCCTGGCGGGCCTGCTCGCGGGGCCGGACCGGCCGACGGGCATCATCTGCTCCAACGATCTGCTCGCCCTTTCGGTCATCGCCGCCGTGCGCGAGATGGGGCTCGCCGTGCCGCAGGATGTCTCGGTCGCCGGTTTCGACGGCATCGCCATCGGTCGCCTCGTCACGCCGGTGCTGGCGACCGTGGACCAACCCACCCGCCGCATGGGCGAGCGGGCAGTGGCGCGGCTGTTCGACCTCATCGAGGGCGAGCGCGCGCGCACCGTGGAGCATCTGCCGTTCGAACTGCGCGCCGCCGGCACGCTCGCCCCCGCGCCGCATCTGCCGCCGGCCGCCCCCAAGGGGCGGCGCGCCGCTACCCCTTCACCCCGCCAAACCGCCTCAGGAAAGGCTCTGCGATGAAGTCCCTGCTCACGACCGTTCTGCTCGCCACCGGGCTTTCGCTCGGCGCGGCGTCGGCCGCTTCGGCCGCCGATGCCATCTGCTACAACTGCCCGCCCGAATGGGCCGACTGGGGCTCCATGCTCAAGGCCATCAAGGCCGACACGGGCGTCGAGGTGCCGCCGGACAACAAGAATTCCGGCCAGGCCATGGCCCAGATGATCGCCGAGAAGGCGAGCCCGGTGGCCGATGTCGCCTATCTCGGCGTCACCTTCGGCATCAAGGTCAAGGATGCCGGCCTCACTCAGGCTTACAAGCCCAAGGGCTTTGACGAGATTCCCGCCGGCCTCAAGGACGCGGACGGCCACTGGTTCACCATCCACTCCGGCACGCTCGGCCTGTTCGTGAACAAGGATGCCCTCGGCGGCGCGCCGGTCCCGGCCTGCTGGAGCGATCTCCTGAAGCCCGAATACAAGGGCATGGTGGGGTATCTCGACCCCTCCAGCGCCTTCGTGGGCTATGTGGGCGCGGTGGCGGTGAATACCGGCCTCGGCGGCTCGCTCGACAATTTCTCGCCGGCGATCGACTTCTTCAAGAAGCTTCAGGCCAACCAGCCCATCGTGCCGAAGCAGACGTCCTACGCACGCGTCGTTTCGGGCGAGATCCCGATCCTGTTCGATTATGACTTCAACGCCTATCGCGCCAAGTACACGGAGAAGGGCAACTTCGCCTTCGTGATCCCGTGCGAGGGCACCGTGGTGGTGCCTTACGTGATGAGCATGGTGAAGAACGACCCGCATCCGGAAGCGGCGAAGAAGGTTCTCGACTACGTGCTCTCGGACAAGGGGCAGGCCATGTGGGCCAAGGCCTATCTGCGCCCCGCGCGCAACGTGGAACTGCCGAAGGAGGTCGCCGACCGCTTCCTCCCCGCCGCCGACTACGCCCGCGCCAAGGCGGTGGACTACGGCAAAATGGAGACCGTGCAGAAGGGCTTCTCGGACAAGTATCTCTCCGAGGTGAAGTGAGGCGCGGGAGCGCATCCTGTCGCGAACACCCTCCCCCTTGTGGGGGAGGGCTGGGGAGGGGGGTAATGCCCTCTCCGACTATGCGTCTTTGGCTGCGGAGAAGGGATGCCCCGCCCGGTCGTACCCCCCTCCCTATCCCTCCCCCTCAAGGGGGGAGGGGACATGTCGCGCGGTGGGCTGGGTTGGGTTTGACGCCATTCGCGCGGTCCCACTGTGGGCTGCCCAGCGTATCCGCGACCGCCTGCCGCCGCCTTCCCTTGAGCAAGCCTTCAACCCGTCCGCCGGCGTGCCGCGCGCCGGCACCTTCGCAAAGTGAAAGCCATGCCCAGCGCAGATCGTCTGGCCCGTCTGTTCCTCTTGCCGCTCGGCCTGTTCGTGCTGGCCTTCTTCCTGCTGCCCATGGCGCGGCTCGTGGCCGTCGCGGGCTCGGGTCCCAACGGGTTGGGCGAATATCTGGTGCTTGTCACCAGCCCGCGCCATTTCTCCACTCTCATCGCGACGCTGGTCCTTTCCGCCACCGCGACGCTGGCGACGCTCGCCATCGGCGTCGTGGTGGCCCTGTTCCTCGGTCGCACGCGCTTTCCGGGGCAGAACATCCTGATCGCAATGCTCACCTTGCCGCTCGCCTTTCCCGGCGTGGTGGTGGGCTTCATGATCATCCTGCTCGCCGGCCGGCAGGGCCTCATCGGCGGCTGGACGCAGGCGCTCGGCATGGGGCGGCTGGTGTTCGCCTATTCCATGGCCGGCCTGTTCGCGGGCTATGTCTATTTCTCGCTGCCGCGGGTGATGGTGACGCTGCTCGCCGCGGTGGAGAAGCTCGATCCGGCGCTGGAGGAGGCCGCCCGCTCGCTCGGCGCGAGTCGGGTGCAGGTGCTGCGGGATGTGATCCTGCCCGGCATCGCGCCCTCGCTCATGGCCTCCGGCGCCATCGCCTTCGCCACCGCCATGGGCGCCTTCGGCACCGCATTTACGCTCGCCACCCGCATCGATGTGCTGGCCATGACCATCTATACGGAGTTTACGCTCAACGCGAACATCGCCAGCGCGGCGGCGCTCTCCATCGCGCTCGGCCTCATCACCTGGCTGGTGCTGGCGGCGACACGCAATCTCGCGGGTGACCGCGTGGCGGCGGCGGGGTGAGGCCGATGAAACGCTCCCCTCTCGTTTTCGCCCTGCAACTCGTTATCACGCTGCTCGCCACGGCCTTCCTGGTGGTGCCGGCGGGCACCTCCATCCTTGCGGGCGTCACCGTCAATTACTTTCAGGGCGTCCGCTCCGGGCTTACGCTGGAGTGGGTGGCGCAGGTATGGGGCCTTTATGCGCCCACCATCTTCCGCTCCATCGCGCTGGCGCTTGGCACCCTCGTCGTCACGCTGGCGCTGGGCGTGCCCTCCGCCTGGGCGCTGGCCCGCAAGCCCGGCCGCATGTCGCGCCTTGTGGAAGAGGTGGTGACGCTGCCCGTCGCAATTCCCGGCCTCGCCCTCGCGCTGGCGCTCATCATCGCCTATGGCGGCATCCGCGAGTTCCGCGCCAGCATCCTGTTCATTCTCGTGGGCCACGTGCTCTACACGCTGCCCTTCATGCTGCGCTCGGTGATGGCGGTGCTCGCCGCCGTGGACGTGCGCACGCTGGAAGAAGGGGCCGCGAGCCTCGGCGCCACGCCCTGGCAGCGCTTCATTCAGGTGGTGGTGCCCAATGCGCGGGGCGGCATCATCGCCGGCTCGCTCATGGTGGTCACGCTCTCCATCGGCGAGTTCAACCTCACCTGGATGCTGCACACGCCGCTGACCCAGACCCTGCCCGTGGGCCTTGCCGACAGCTACGCCTCCATGCGGCTCGAAATCGCCAGCGCCTACACGCTGGTTTTCTTCATCATGATCGTGCCTTTGCTCGTGGCCATCCAGCTTCTGGGTGGCGAGCGGCGGGCCGCCAAGCGCTGAGTGATCCCGTGACCGAGAAACAAGCGCCCACCGGCGCCGCCATCACCCTTGAAGCCTGCGGCAAGACCTTCGCCGACGGCACGCGGGCGCTGGAACCCGTGAACCTCGCCATCACGCCGGGCGAGACCATCGTCCTGCTCGGCCCCTCCGGCTGCGGCAAGACGACGACGCTGCGCATCATCGCCGGGCTGGAAAGCCCCGACAGAGGCGGCCGCGTGCTGTTCGACGGGCAGGACGTGACCGAACTACCCATCGAGAAGCGCAACGTCGGCATGGTGTTCCAGTCCTACGCCCTGTTCCCCAACATGAGCGTCATCGAGAACGTCGCCTATGGCCTGCGTGTGCGCGGGGTGGCGAAGGCCGAGCGCCTCGCCCGCGCCCGCGAGGTGCTGGAGATGATGCGCATCGACCAGTTGGCCGACCGGCGCATCGACCAACTCTCCGGGGGGCAGCGCCAGCGCGTGGCGCTCGCCCGTGCGCTTGCCGTACGGCCCCGGGTCATCCTGCTGGACGAGCCGCTCACCGCTCTTGATGCCGCGCTGCGCGAGCACCTGCGGGCGGAGATCGACGGCCTGCTGCGTCGCCTTGCCATCACGGCCATCTATGTGACCCACGATCAGGCCGAGGCGCTGGCGCTCGGCGACCGGATCGTGGTCATGCGGCACGGCGCCATCGCCCAGATCGGTAGCCCGCGCGACATCTACTTCCGCCCGGCGGACGAGTTCGTGGCCTCCTTCGTCGGCGTCACCAACCGCATCGAAGGCGCGGTGCGCAACGGCGTCTTCGAGAGCGCGGCGGGCCGCGTCCTGCTCACCGGCGGGGATCGCGATACGGCGACCCTCGCCTTCCGGCCGGAAACCGCCGAGCTGTGCGCGCCGGCGGAAGGCGCCTTGCGCTTGCGCGTCGATCAGGTTCACTTCCAGGGTGCGCGTCAGCGCGTCCAGCTCTCCGCTCCGGATGGCAGCCGCATCATCATCGAGGCGGCGGCCGAAACGGAGCTTTCCTTGGGGCAGGATGTCGGCGTCCGGCTTGATCCTTCCCGAATTGCAGTGGTGTAAGCGTATGCTGATTGCCCAACTGACCGACACGCACATCCGCCTGCCGGGCCGTCTCGCCTATGGCGTAGTGGACACTGCCGCGTATCTGGAACGTGCCGTGGCCTATCTCAGGAGCCTGCCGCGCCAGCCGGACGTGGTCATCGTCACCGGCGATCTGACCGATTTCGACACGCCGGAGGAATACGCCCGCTTCCGGGCCATCACCGCTCCGCTGTCCATGCCGCTCTTGCCCGTGCCGGGCAATCACGACAGTTCCGCCGGGCTGCGCGCGGCTTTTCCGCAGATCGCCCGGCAGGCCGGCGGTGGGGCCAGCGACAAGCTGAACTATGTGGTGGACGGCCATCCCGTCCGCCTTGTTCTTCTGGACTCCTCCGTGCCCGGCAAGCCGCACGGGGAACTCGGGACGGCGACACTCGCCTGGCTCGACGCGCAGCTCGGCGCGGCGCCGGAGCGTCCGACGCTCATCGGCCTGCACCATCCGCCCTTCGTGACCGGCATCCGCCACATGGACGTGCAGAATTTGTTCGATGCAGCGGCGCTGGAAGAGGTTTTGCTGCGGCACCCGCAGGTGCTGGCCCTGACCTGCGGCCACATCCACCGCACGGTGGTGACGGGCTTTGCGGGACGTCCCGCCATGATCGCGCCCTCGCCGGCCCATGCGGTGAGCCTTGCCCTCGCCCCCGACGCGCCGCCCAGCTTCCACATGGAGCCGCCCGCCGTGGCGCTGCATCTGTTCGAGGGCGGCCGGATCGTCTCGCACACCAGCTTCGTCGGCCCCTTCGATGGGCCCTATCCCTTCTTCGACGCCCAGAACCGTCTCGTCGGGGCGGACTGAGCGGCGGGCGTCAGCCGCCCGGCGTATAGCCGCGCACGAAGCGGCTGAGCACGCGGGCGGCGGCGCCGATGTCCTCGGCGCTCGCATGTTCGCGGGGATTGTGGCTGCCGTTGCGCGAGCGCACGAACAGCATGGCGATGGGCATGACGCCATTGAGCGACAGCCCGTCGTGTCCGGCGCCTGAAGGCAGGTGCAGGGCATCGATGCCCTCCGCCGCCACCGCCGCCGCAAGCGCCGCCTGAAGCGCGCCGTCGCAGGGGGCCGCGGGCGCGTCATAGGTCTCTTCAAGGGTGGTTGCGAGGCCCCGCGCAGCGGCGATCTCCGCGAGGGTCGCGCGCATGGTGTCGAGCGCGTCGAGACGGGTCCGGTCGTCGGGGGCGCGCACGTCGAAGGAAAAGCGTACCCGGCCCGGCACCACATTCACCGCGCCGCCGGGGATGGTGAGCGTACCCACGGTCGCGACAAGGCCCGGCGTGGCCTTCGCCAGACGTTCCAGCGCGAGGATCATGTCCGCGGCGCCGGCCAGCGCATCGTGGCGCATCTCCATGGGCAGGGTGCCAGAATGGCCGGCCTCGCCGACGAGCTCAATGGTACCGCGGGTCGCCCCGGCGATGGCCGTGACGATGCCCACCGGCAGGCCCTTCGCCTCCAGCACCGGCCCCTGTTCAATATGCACTTCCACATAGCCGAGCGCCCGTCCGGCGCGGCTGCAGGCGGCATAAGCTTCGGGATCAACACCGAAGGCCTTCAGGGCTTCGCGGCGGGTGATGCCGTCCGCGTCCGTGGCGTCCAGGGCGGCGGCATCGAAGCGGCCGGCGAGGGCGCGGGAGGAGGTGAGGGTGGAGGGAAAGCGTACGCCTTCCTCATCCGCAAAGGCATGCACCTCCAGCGCGAAGGGCAGGCGCACGCCGTCGGCGTGCAATTGCTCCACCACCGCGAGGGCGACGACGACGCCGAGGTTGCCGTCGAAGATGCCGGCATTGCGCACGGTGTCGATGTGCGAGCCGAGGATCAGGGCGGGCGCATCGGGCTGCGTGCCCTCATAGCGCCCTACGACCGAGCCTGTGGCGTCGAGATGCACCGCCATACCGGCCGCCGCGAACCAGCGCGCCACCTCCGCCGCCGCCGCCTTGTGGGCGGGGGAGAGGGTGAGGCGGGTCATTTCGCCCGGCACGTCTGTGAAACGCGCGAGCGCTTCAAGGCGCGCTAGGAGCCGGCTGCCCTCTAGAACATCGGTGGCACTGCTTTCGGTGGCCACGGACATCACGCGGCGCCCCGCGACGGCAGGATCTGCTGGAGGCGCAGCAGGCAGATGCGCTCGATCTGGGCGAGGGCTTCCGCATGCTCGGCGGCAACGTCATGGGCCAGGCGCCGCTCGAAGGCGTCCAGGATCTCCGCCTTGGAGCGCCCGCGCACCGCCATGATGAAGACGATGCCGAACTTCTGCCGGTAAGCGTCATTCAGCGCCGTGAAGCGGGCCTTCTCCTCGGCGGTCAGGGCATCGAGGCCGGCGGAGGCCTGCTCGTCCGTGGAATCCGGCGTGAGCAGCTTGGCGGCGGCGAGGCGGCCGGCGAGGTCCGGATGTGCATTGATGACGGCGAGCTGTCGGTCGGGCGATGCCGCGCGCAGCACGGCGACGAGCGCGGCCTGTAAGCCCTCCGCCGTATCGTGCGCGGGCGTGAGGCCGGTGTCATAAACCGTTTCCGCGATCCAGGGCGAATGCTCGATGATGCTGCCGAAGCGCTCCACGAACAGCGGGCGGGAGAGACGCGAGGGCACATAGCCGCCCTTGGGCGGATGGTGGGCCACCCAGTGGCGGGCGATGTCGAGGCGCCGCGCCACCCACACCCGCTCATGCCCAGCGATGTAATCGAGGAAGCGGGCCAGCCCCTGCGCCCGGCCGGGCCGCCCCACAAGGCGGCAGTGCAGGCCCACCGACATCATGCGCGGGGCGGTCTCGCCTTCCGCATAGAGCAGGTCGAAGCTGTCGCGCAGATAGGCAAAGAAGTCGTCGCCCGAGGCATAGCCCTCGGGAATGGCGAAGCGCATGTCATTGGCTTCGAGCGTATAGGGCACCATCAGGAAGGGGCCGCGCTCGCTCTCGATCCAGTAGGGCAGCTCATCCGCATAGGTGTCGGCGGAATAGAGAAAGCCGCCCTCGGCGATGGTCAGGGGCAGCGTGTTCTCGCTGGTGCGGCCCTGATAGAGGCCGAGCGGCCGCTCGCCCGCCACTTCGTTCTGGATGCGCACCGCTTCCGCGATGTGCGCGCGCTCGGTCTCGGCGGAGAGGTTGCGATAGTCGATCCAGCGCAGGCCGTGGCTGGCGATCTCCCAGCCGGCCTCATTCATCGCCGCGACCGCCTCCGGATTGCGCTCCAATGCCTTGGCGACGCCGAAGACAGTGACCGGCATGTTGCGCGCCGTGAACAGGCGATGGAGCCGCCAGAAGCCGGCGCGGGCGCCGTATTCATAGATGGACTCCATGTTCATGTGCCGTTGGCCGGGCCAGGGCTGGGCGCTGGAGATGTCGGACAGGAACGCTTCCGATTCCGTGTCCCCGTGCAGCAGGCAGCGCTCGGCGCCTTCCTCGTAATTGATCACGAACTGCACGCAGATTCGCGCCTCCCCCGGCCAGCGCGGATGCGGCGGGTTGCGGCCATAGCCGATGAGGTCGCGGGGATAATCGGAGGCGGGAGCGGGCATCGGAACCTCAGGAGCCGCGATAGGTGGAATAGGCCCAGGGGGAGCAGAGCAGGGGCACGTGGTAATGCCCGTCCTCGCTCAGCGTGACGCGCAGCGGCACCTCGTCGAGGAAGGGGGGCTCGGCGACCGGGGCTCCGGAGGCGCGGAAATAGGCGCCCACGTGGAAGACCAGCTCATAGGTGCCCGCACGGTAGTCCTCGCCGGCCATCAGTGGCGTGTCGGTGCGCCCGTCCGCATTGGTCTGCCGTTCCGCGACCCGTTGCCGCGTGCCGTCCCCGGTGATCGCGAACAGTTCCACGCGCACGCCGGCCGCCGGGCGGCCGAGCACGGTGTCGAGAACATGCGTGGACAGGCGCCCCATGGGAATCTCCCTTGCATCTGCCGACGAGCATACAGGCGGCGGCAGACAATCATTATACGAAAAAATTGGCAGATATTCTTATTTATCGGACATATCGCATGGCGGAAAAATGCCGTTTGATGGACGGCAAACGCGCGGGAGCCTCGGCTCCAAGACGCGGGCCTCAAGAAGAACAAACCTTTCAGATGCTCACACAGGCTGGGGGACAGCATGGCTGTGGATGCGGTCGATGAATTCTTACCGGCGCCGAAGATGGCGGCGCTGGGTTTGCAGCATGTTCTGGTGATGTATGCCGGGGCGGTCGCCGTGCCGCTCATCATCGGCCGGGCGCTCAAGCTTTCGCCTGAGGATGTCGCTTTTCTGATCAGCGCCGACCTCTTCACCTGCGGACTGGTGACGCTGGTGCAGTGCATCGGCTTTCCCGGCGTCGGCATCCGCCTGCCGGTGATGATGGGCGTCACCTTTGCCTCCGTCGGCCCGATGATGACCATGGCGGCCACCGCCGACATCGGCCTCCTTGGGATTTATGGTGCGGTGATCGCCTCCGGCATCTTCGCCATTCTCATCGCGCCCTTCATCTCCCGGATGCTGCCGCTGTTTCCGCCGGTGGTGACGGGCACCATCATCCTCGTCATCGGCATCTCGCTCATGCGCGTGGGCATCAACTGGGCCGGCGGCGGCCTGCCCATGCTGACCAAGGTGGTCAATGGCGAGGTCGTCACCGTGGCCAATCCCAATTACGGCCAGTTGCCGGGGCTCGGCCTCTCGCTCTTCGTTCTCCTCGTCATCCTCGCGCTCATCCGCTGGGGCAAGGGCTTCGTGGCGAATGTGGCGGTGCTGCTCGGCATCGTGGCGGGCGCGGTTCTCGCGAGCTTCACCGGCGTGATGCATTTCGAGAAGGTGGCGGCGGCGCCCTGGTTCGGGCTCGTGTTGCCGCTGCATTTCGGCCTGCCGCATTTCTCGCTCGTGCCCATCGCCACCATGTGCATCGTGATGGTGGTGGTGATGATCGAGAGCCTCGGCATGTTCCTGGCGCTCGGCGAGATGACCGGCCGGACGGTGGACCAGAAGGCGCTGGCGCGGGGCCTCAGGGCCGATGGTGTCGGCACGCTGCTGGGCGGCCTGTTCAACACCTTTCCCTACACCTCCTTCTCACAGAATGTCGGTCTCGTGGGCGTCACGGGCGTCAAGTCGCGCTGGGTGACGGCGACCGGCGGCCTCATCATGCTGGCGCTCGGCCTGCTGCCGAAGATGGCGGCGCTGGTGGAGGCGGTGCCGCAGGTGGTGCTGGGCGGGGCAGGCCTCGTCATGTTCGGCATGGTGGCCGCCACCGGCGCGCGGATCCTGACGGCTGTGGATTTCAAGACCAACCGCTTCAACCTCTTCATCGTCGCCATTTCGGTGGGCTTCGGCATGATCCCGCTGGTGGCGCCGAACTTCTTCAAGGCACTGCCGCACGAGCTCCATCCGCTGCTGGAGTCCGGCATCCTGCTCGCCGCCATTTCGGCGGTGGCGCTCAACGTCTTCTTCAACGGCATGAAGGGCGCCAGCCTCGACGAGGTGGTCGCTGCCGCCAAGCAGGCGGACGCGCATTGAGCGGGAGCGAAGGCCGGTGTTGTGCGGGCGGAGAGGGCTCTACCCCTCTCCCCAGCCCTCCCCCGCAAGGGGGGAGGGGGCGCGTTGCATTGTCGTCAATCGCGGCACTCATTCTCTGGCCCACCGCCAACCCTCCCCCCTTGCGGGGGAGGGCAGGGAGGGGGGTGGAACGGCTGGGGCCGAGCGCGCCGTCTGCGGAAAAGCGACGGCGCGGCGCCCACCCAAGACCCACCAGCCCTTCAGGAAGGCAGCTTCTCGCCGATTTTGGCCAGTTCCCGCGCCACATAGCGGCGGGCGTCCTCCACCAGCATGTCCGCGAAGGTCTTCACCTTCAGCGGCACCAACTGGCGGGCCGGATAGAGCACGGCCAGCGTCATCGGGCGCGGCGGGTGGCGCTCCAGCACGGGCACCAACTGGCCCGCGGCCAACGCGTCGGCCACCTCGAAGCGGGGCTTCACCACGATGCCGCGTCCTTCCACCGCCCAGACGGTGAGCACGTCGCCGTCGTCCGCCTCGAGATGGCCGGCGACCGGAACGGCAAGGTCCTTGCCTTTGTCGGTGAGCATCCAACGCAGTTCGCGGGAGGTGGCGTGGCGCATCAGAAGGCACTGGTGGTTCAGAAGGTCGGCGGGCTTCTCCGGCACGCCATGCCGGTCCAGATAGGCGGGTGCGGCGCACAGGATGCGGTCGACCTCCGCCACCTTGCGCAGGATGGTGCTCGAATCCTCGAAGGTGGCGAGGCGCAGCGCCACGTCGATGGATTCGGCGATCAGGTCGGGCATGTGCTCGGAAAGGCGCAGGCGCACGTCGATCTGCGGATAGGCGTCCTGATAGCGCGCCGCCATGGGGGCGAGCAGCCGGCGGCCGAGATGCAGCGGCGCCGTCACCCGCAGCGCCCCGCGCGGCAGGGCGCCGAGTTCGGAAATGCTGGTTTCTGCCGTATCGATGAGGCGCAGCGCCTCGGTGACGGTCTCGTAATAGACGCGCCCCTGTTCCGTGAGACTCATGCGCCGCGTGGTACGGTTGAACAGGCGGCAGCCGAGGTGCTTTTCCAGAACCTGGATGCGGTGGCTGACCACATTGGGGGAGACGCGCAGCCGCCGTGCCGCCTCCGAGAAGCTGTCGCTTTCCACCGCCTGGGTGAAAGCCCGCATGTTTTCGAGCACGCCGTCGATCCTCTGGATTGCCGGCACTCTATCCAAGGCGCTCCCCGTGGCCAATGCCATCGGGCCGGGCGCCGCCGCAATTGCGCCCCGCCGGGCTGCGCGATCCGTCACTGAGGGCAGACATGGAACCCATCCTGCATGAATTCGGCAGCCTGCTGCTGCGCTGGGCCCACATCACCGCCGGCATGGCCTGGATCGGCGCCTCCTTCTATTTCATGCATCTCGATGCCTCGCTGAAGCCCTCGCCTGACATTCCGGCGGGCAAGGGCGGTGAGGCATGGGAGGTTCATGGCGGCGGCTTCTATCAGGTGCGCAAATATCTCGTGGCGCCGGCCGCGCTGCCCGATCACCTGACCTGGCACAAGTGGCAGTCCTATGCGACCTGGCTCTCCGGCGCGGCGCTGCTGATCTGGACCTATTACTACCAGGCCAGCCTCTATCTGATTGATCCCAGCGTGTATGCCATGTCCCCGCTGATGGCGGCGGCCATCGGCATCATCGCCATCTTCGGCGGCTGGGTGTTCTACGATCTCGTCTGCCATTCGCCGCTGGGCAAGAGCGATCTGGCGGTGGGGCTGGTGATCTTCGTGTTCATCGTGGCCATGGCCTTCTTCTTCCAGAAGGTCTTCTCCCCGCGCGGCGCCTTCATCCATATCGGCGCGCTGATGGCCACCATCATGACCGCCAACGTCTTCTGCGTGATCATTCCGAACCAGCACAAGGTGGTGGCGGCGCTCAAGGCCGGCGAGGAGCCGGATCCGGCCTATGGCAAGGCGGGCAAGCTGCGCTCCTCCCACAACAACTATTTCACCCTGCCCGTCATCTTCCTGATGATGTCCAACCACTATCCCATCACCTATTCGACGCCTTATGCCTTCGTCATTGTGGCTCTGGCGCTGGTGGGCGGGGCCATCATCCGGGTCTTCTACAACAAGCGGCATGCCGGGCAGGGCAACTGGTGGTGGTGCTGGCTGGTGGCGGCGGCCTGCCTTGCGGTGGCGATCTCCATCTGCCTGACCACGACGCCCGCCGGCCGCACCGCGCTCGGCTGGCCGCCGCTCGTCACCACGGCCGAGGCCGCCACGCTGCCGGCGGTGGACGTGCCGGAGGATGTGCAGAATGTAGTTCTCGGCCGCTGCTCCATGTGCCATTCGGCCCAGCCCTTGTGGGACGGTATCGCCATCGCCCCGCGCGGCATTCTCCTCGACACGCCGGAGGCCATCGCCCGCAACAAGCCGTTGATCCTCATGCAGGCGGCCCTGACCCACGCCATGCCGCCCAACAACATCACCGACATCACCCCCGACGAGCGGGCGCTGCTGAAGGCCTGGGCCACCGCGCCCTGAGCCGCCGCCCGAACCTTGCCGCTTGACCTCGCCGACGCGGCGGGCCACCCACCCCTGACCGAACACCCGTTCCAGAAGAAAGAGACCTTGTCCCATGTCCAGCCTTGATCCGGCCCGCCTGCGCGCGCTCCTTGCCGAGACCGCCGACGCCCAGCAGGCCTTCCTCGCCGAGCTGGTGAAGGTGCCCTCCGACAATCCGCCCGGCGACTGCGCGCCCCACGCCCGGCGCGCCGCCGAGCTGCTGGAGGGACTCGGTTTCGAGGTGGAGCGCCATGTGGTGCCGCAGGACAAGGTGACCGCCGCCGGCATGGTGAGCGTGACCAATCTCATCGTGCGCCACCGTTTCGGCGACGGCCCGGTGATCGCGCTCAACGCCCACGGCGACGTGGTGCCCCCCGGCGAGGGCTGGTCGCAGGATCCCTATGGCGCGGCGGTGGTGGACGGCGTGATGTACGGGCGGGGCGTTGCCGTCTCCAAGTCCGATTTCGCCACCTACACCTTCGCCCTCGACGCGCTGAAGCGCTCCGGCGTGCCGCTCAAGGGCACGGTGGAACTGCATTTCACCTATGACGAGGAGATCGGGGGCGAGGTCGGTCCCGGCTGGATCATCTCCGAGAAGCTGACGAAGCCAGATGCGGTGATCTCCGCCGGCTTCGCGTACGCCGTGGTGGTGGCGCACAACGGCTGTTTGCACCTTGAGGTGGAGGTGAAGGGCAAGTCCGCCCACGCGGCGCTGCCGCACACCGGCATCGACGCACTCGCCGCCACCACGAAGGTGCTGGAGGCCATCTACGCCTATCGCGACACGCTGAAGGCCACCGTCTCCCCCACCAAGGGCATCGGCTCGCCGCAGATCACGGTGGGTCTCATCTCGGGCGGCATCAACACCAATGTGGTGCCCGACCGCATCACCTTACGCCTCGACCGCCGCATCATTCCGCAGGAGCAGCCGGAGGCGGTGGAAGCGGAAGTGAAGATGCTGATCGAGAAGGCCGTCGCGTCCTACCCCGGCGCGTCCGTCGATATCCGCCGCATCCTGCTTGCCCGGCCGCTGGTGCCGGATGCGGAGAGCGAGCGCATCGCCGGCATCCTCTGCCGCAACGCTTCCGAGGTGGTGGGCGAGTCGGTCCTGACCAACGGCGTGCCGCTCTATACCGATGCGCGGCTTTATGCCGAGGCGGGCATTCCGGTGGTGCTCTATGGCGCCGGCCCCCGCACCATCGAGGAAGCCAATGGCCACCGCGCCGACGAGAAGCTGCGCCTCTCCGACCTGCGCCTCGCCACCGAGGTGGTGACGCGCACGCTGGCCGAACTGCTCGCCTGAGCCCTTCCGGGCGGAGCGCGTCTCCGCCCTTTGCGCACGGTGTCAGTCCTAAAATTGCAAACGCCCCGGATCGGCCGATCCGGGGCGTTTTTATTGGCGTGATTGCGAAACCGGGATCAGGCGCTCTTGCGGGTCCAGAGCGTCTCGATCTGGTTCACGAAGTCCGAGGTCACGCCCTGGAGCCGGACGGCCTGGTCCTTGAGCGTATCGGCTGCCGTGCGGCTGCTGCGGGCGGCATCCAGCGTCGCTTCCGCCTCGGTGAACACGGTGTCGAGCCGGGTGCGCGCCACATCCGCATGCTCCGAGGTGCGCTGGGCATTCTCGGCGACGATGGTGGTGGACGAACTCTGCTCCTCCACGCTCGCAGAGATGCCGGTGACGTGGCCCTTGATGGCCTCCACCTGATCGGAGATCTGGCGGATGAAGTCCGCCGCGCCATTGGCCGCCTGTTCGATGGCGCCGATCTGGGCACCGATCTGCTGGGTGGCGCTGGCGGTCTGCTGGGCCAGCGACTTCACCTCCGTCGCCACCACCGTGAAGCCCCGTCCGGCCTCGCCCGCGCGCGCCGCCTCGATGGTCGCATTGAGGGCCAGCAGGTTCGTCTGCTCGGCGATCTGCTGGATGATGCGGGTGATGTCGCTGATCCGGGAGGCGGAGACGGCGAGCTCGCCGATCACCGTGTCCGTCTGGCGCGCCCGCTCCACGGCGTCGAGGGTGAGGCGCACGCTCTCGTCCACGCGCTCGGCAATCTCGCGGATGGAGGAGGCGAACTGGGTGGACGTGGAGGCGACCTCGGATATGCCGCCGCTGGTGGCTTCCACCGCATTGCGGGCCTCACGGGCGCTTTCCTTGGTGCTGTCGGAGATCTGGAGCAGGCTCTCGGAATGCTTGCCCACCCGCTCCACGTCGCGGATCACGTCCGTGACGATGGAGGAGACGCTCTCGCGGAAGTTTGCGGAAAGCTGCTGCGACAGCCGCTGGCGCTCTTCTTCCTCGCGCCGGGCGCGCTCGGCATTCTCGGCTTCCATCGCCTTGACCGCGATGAGGTTGCCCTTGAACACCTCCAGCGCGCGGGCGAGCAGGCCGATCTCGCTCTTCTCGTGACGGCTCGGAATGTCCACGTCCGTGTTGCCCTGCGCCACCTCCTGTACGGCGGCGGCGAGCCGGTGCAGCGGACGGGCGATGGAGATGGCGACGAGGAGCGCCACGAGCACGCCGACGATCATGGCGCCGATGGACACGCCCAGGATGGCGGTCTTGGTCCAGGAGCCCAGCTCGAGGGCATTGTCCACGGTGGAGCGCTGGAGGGCGGCCTGCTGGTCGCTCACCTCGTTCACGAGATTGACCAGCTGGGTGTGCGCCACATTGACGGTGTCGTGCAGGATGCGCGCGCGGTCCAGCAGCGCCGGAAGCAGGCTGTTGACGCCGGCCGCATAAGCGGTGACGGGTTTGAGGCCCGCCTCATAGGCTTCCTTGTCCGCCGGGTCCGATGAGGACTTGATGAGGTCCTCGAACTGCGCGGCGATGGCCGCCCATTCCTTGCGGCTGGCATCGGCGGACTTCGCCAGTTCCGGCGGATTGATGGTCTCTATGCTGGTGGAGGCCTCGTTCATGAGACGCGTCAGGTTGAGCCGGCCGGCATTCACCTTGGCCTGCAGCGTCGCCACCAGCGCCGCGCCGTCGGCATCGAACACCAGCTTCTTGCGCTCGATCAGCGCCTCGAAGGCCTTGTCGATCTCCGGCACGACCGCGACGAGCTTGCTGCGGTCCTGGATCGTGGCCGTGGTCTTGGTGGTCGCGTCCCGCATGCCGGCGGCATAGCGGGCATAGATGCCTTCCGCCGCCGTCTGGCCGCTGGCCGCAATGAAGCCGGAGCCCTGCTGGATCGCGGTGTCGAGATCGCCGGTCTTGCCACCGAGCATCGCCGCTTCGGCGCGCGGCCAGACCTCATTGAGGCGGCGCTCCAGCAAGGTGGCGGAGGCGGTGCGGTCCATCGCGTTGCGCATGGCGGAGAGATCACCGCCCAGGCGCGAGAGGGTCATATAAGCGTACAGGCCGACCGACAGGATCAGCAGGATCAGGAAGCCGAAGCCCACCGAAATCCGCGCGACGACGGACATGTTGCGCAGCAGCCCGCCGCTGCGCTCCCCTTCCTGCAATGACGTCGTTGCCATGTGTCCATGCCTCGCAACCAGAATTACAGGAAAATAATGATTATTTTTTCCTCAATCCTAGAAACTGGGCAATGAAGGTGTCCAATTATGAAACCTGATCAAGTCCGATCATCTGAATTTATCGGAGGTACGCAAATGCACATTTGCGCATCTGCGGTTGCAGTTTTGCGCTTCAGGGCTGTGGCCGCTGGAAAAAGCGCGGGTCGATTTCCGGTGGGCTGAGGGCGCGCGGCCACAGATGGCGCAGTTTTGAGCGCATCTTGCGCGGCTGCTTCTCAGGCACAGGCGCCCTTCAGATGCGGTCTGGCGCCCCGGTCTCCACAATCTGTTCGGGATAGCTCACCGCGGCGAGATAAAGACCGCAGGCGGGCGCCATGGGGCCGCAGCGGCGGCGGTCGCGGGCGGCGAGCGCATCGGCCAGATCGTCCGCACTCCAGCGGCCTTCTCCGACCCGGATCAGCGAGCCCACCATGGAGCGCACCTGATGATGCAGGAAGGAGCGGGCGGAGGTCACGATGCGGATGTCATCGCCGGACCGCATGACGTCCAACTGGTCCAGCGTTTTTTCCGGCGAGGCGGCCTGGCATTCGGCAGCGCGGAAGGTGGTGAAGTCGTGCTTGCCCAGCAGGCGCTGCGCCGCCACGTGCATGGCGGATGCATCCAGCTTCTGCGGCACACGCCACGCCCGGTCGCGGTCTAGCGCGAGGTCCGGCCGCCGGTTGACGATCCGATAGAGATAATGGCGCTTCACCGCCGAGAAGCGGGCGTCGAAATCATCCGCCACGCGCTCCACGGCGACCACCGCCACGGGATGGGGGCGCAGGTGGGCGGTCATGGCGTCGCGCACCTGATCCGGCCGCCAGTCCCGCGCGAGGTGGATATGGGCGACCTGTCCCGTGGCATGGACGCCCGCATCCGTGCGCCCAGCGCCGGCCACATGGGCCTCCTCGCCGGAGAAGCCCTTCACCGCTGCCGCCAGCACCCCCTGCACGGTCGGCAGCTCCGCCTGGATCTGCCAGCCGGCGAAGGGGGTGCCGTCATATTCGATGGTGAGCTTGTAGCGGGGCATGGTGGGGGCGGAACCGGCCGGCTCAGGCCAGCCGCGTGCCCTTGGGCACGTCATTGCCATTGAGGAATGTGGCGGCGCTCATGGGCTGCTTGCCGGCCTTCTGGAGCTCCGTCAGCCGCACGGCGCCGGTGCCGCAGGCGATGGTGAGCTGGTCGTCGAGCGCCGTCCCCGGCGCGCCCGTGCCGTCCGCAAGAGAAGCACGCAGCACCTTCACCCGCGCCTCGTCGGCTCCGAAGGGGAACCAGGCGCCGGGGAAAGGGGAGAGGCCGCGAATGGTGTTGTGCACCTCCGCCGCCGGCCGGCTCCAGTCGATGCGGGCTTCCGCCTTCTCGATCTTGGACGCATAGACGATGCCCTCGTCCGGCTGCGGCGTGAAATCGAGCCCGCCCCGTTCCAGCGCCGAGAGCGCGCGGCCCATGAGGTCGGCGCCGATATAGCTCAGGCGATCGTGCAGTTCGCCGGCCGTCATGTCGGGGCCGATGATGACGCGCTCCAGCAGGCCCACCGGGCCCGTGTCGAGCCCGGCTTCCATCTTCATGACGGCGATGCCGGTTTCCTTGTCCCCCGCCATGATGGCCCGCTGGATGGGCGCGGCGCCGCGCCAGCGAGGCAGCAGCGAAGCATGGAGGTTCAGGCAGCCCAGCGCCGGAATGTCGAGGATGCTGGTCGGCAGGATGAGGCCATAGGCGACCACCACCGCCACGTCCGCGCCGAGCTCACGGAACTGCGCGGCAGCCTCCTCGCCCTTCAGCGATTTCGGCGTGAAGACCGGGATGCCGAAGCGCTCCGCCACCGTGTGGACGGGCGAGGGGACGAGTTCGAGGCCGCGGCGGCCCGAGGGCGCGGGTGCGCGGGTATAGACCCCCACCACCTCGTGCCCGCGGCCGACGATCTCGCTCAGGGTGGGCACCGAGAAATCGGGCGTGCCCATGAAGACGATGCGCATGGCGCGAAACCTGTTCAGAGGAGAGGAGGGCGCGTCAGGCGCCGGCTTCGCGGCGGGCGGCCTTGGTGAATTTCTTGATGACCCGCTCTCGCTTCAGCCGCGAGAGATGGTCGATGAAGAGCACGCCGTTGAGATGGTCGATCTCGTGCTGCAGGCAGGTGGCGAGCAGACCGTCCGCCGCGATCTCGTGGGTCGCGCCCTTCAGGTCCTGATAGCGCACGGTGACCTGCGCCGGACGCTCCACTTCCTCGTAATATTCGGGAATAGAGAGGCAGCCTTCATTGTAGAAGGAGGTCTCCTCCGAGGCCGAGACAACCTCCGGATTGATCAGGACAATCGGGTTCTTCGGCGCATCCTCGCGCGCGATGTCGATGGTGATGACGCGCTTGTGGACGCCCACCTGAATGGCGGCGAGCCCGATCCCCGGCGCGTCATACATGGTTTCCAGCATGTCGGCGGCAAGCTTCTCGATCTCCTTGTCGATCCTCGGGACCGGCGCGGAGATCTGCCGCAACTGCGGCTCGGGAATGATGAGGATCGGGAGAATGGCCATGTCCGCCAGATAGGCGAAGGTTAGGAATTGGTCAACATGTTCGCTGTTTGTTCAAGGTGGTGAAACTTGCTACAGATCCGCCATGACGAACACGCTGCTTCCTGCCGCCGGCTCGGGCTGGGCGTCCGGTGATCTGATCGCCGGGGCGCTGGTCTGCCTCGCCCTGCTGATGGCGGGTCTGCTGGTCGTCGTCTGGCGGCTTGCCGGCGCGCGCGGGCAGGAGGGCGACGAAAGCGCGGCGCGGTCCGATCTTCTGGAAGCGGGCCTGCGCGATCTCGCGCGCCACCAGTCCGAGACCGCCGGCCGGGTGCAGGCCATGGCGGAGGTGTTGGCCCAGCGCCAGAGCGACATGGCGCGGGCGGTGTCCGAGCGGCTCGATTCCACCTCCTACCGGCTGGGGGAGAGCTTCAACACGGCGGCCCGCGCCACCCATGAGAGCCTGACGACGCTCGCCGAGCGCCTCGCCATGGTGGAGCGGGCGGAAAAGAGCCTCAGCGATCTGTCCTCGCAGGTGATGTCCCTGCGCGAGACGCTGGCCAACAAGCAGGCGCGCGGCGCCTTCGGGCAGGCGCGCATGGAGGCCATCGTCTCCGACGGCCTGCCACGCGACAGCTTCGCCTTCCAGTACACCCTCTCCAACGGCCGCCGGCCCGACTGCGTCATCTTCCTGCCCGGCGATCCGCGCCCGCTGGTGGTGGACGCCAAGTTCCCGCTGGAGGCCGTGACCGCCTTCCGCGAGGCGCAGAGCGCGGAGGCTCGCAAGGCGGCCGGCAACCGCCTCGCGCAGGACATGATGAAGCACGTCAATGACGTGGCCGAGCGCTATCTGCTGCCTGGCGAGACGCAGGACGTGGCCATCATCTTCGTGCCTTCCGAGAGCGTCCATGCCGAACTGCACGAGCATTTCGACGCCGTGATCCAGCGCGCCTACCGCGCCCGCGTGATCCTCGTCTCGCCCTCGCTGCTGATGCTGGCGATCCAGGTGGTGCAGGCCATTGCCAAGGATGCGCGCATGCGCGAACAGGCGGACGCGATCCGCCGCGAGGTGGGCCTGCTGGTGGAAGATGTGGCCCGTCTGCGCGAGCGGGTGGGCGATCTCTCCAAGCATTTCGCCCTCGTGGGCGACGACGTCTCGCGGGTTCTGGTCTCGGCCGACAAGATCGCGCGCCGGGGCCTGCGGCTGGAGCAGCTCGATTTCACGCCCGCCCCGCCGCCTTCCGGCGTCGCCGCGCCCGGACCTGTGGAATAGGCGTTTCGGCGCGCGGTGCGGTGTGCGGCTGCGCTTTGGTGCTTGCGCTCCTGCGTCGCACCGATAGCCTGAGGGGGAATGCACGATTCAAGCTGCCGCGCCGGTTTTTGGGCGATGGGCAGGAGGTGATTGAGGAAATGCCTGAACTCCCAGAGGTGGAGACTGTCCGCCGGGGGCTGCTCCCCGTTTTGCAAGGGGCTGTGATCGAGAGTGCCGAAGCCCGCAGGCCGGACCTGCGCTGGCCGCTGCCGGAGGGGTTCGCGGAGCGGCTGACCGGCCGCCGGGTCGAGGCGGTGGGGCGGCGGGCGAAATATCTGCTGGCGGATCTCGACGGCGGAGAGGTGCTGATCGTGCATCTCGGCATGTCCGGCTCCATCCGCATCGAGGGTGCGCAGGTGAAAGGCCGGCCCGCGGGCTTCTATCATCCGCGCGGAGAACCCGGCACGCACGACCATGTGGTGTTCCATCTCGCCGGCGGCGCCACCGTGACCTTCAATGACCCCCGCCGCTTCGGCGCCATGCTGCTGGTGCCCTATGACCAGCTGGACAGTCATCCGCTCCTGAGCAGCCTCGGGCCGGAGCCGCTCGGCAACACCTTCCACGCGGACTATCTGGCGCAGGCCTGTGCCGGCCGGCGCACCAACCTCAAGGCCGCGCTGCTCGACCAGAAGGTGGTCGCCGGGCTGGGCAACATCTATGTGAGCGAGGCCCTGCATCGGGCGGGCCTCTCGCCGCGCCGGATGGCCTCGACCCTCGCCTCCGCGTCCGGCGCGCCCAATGTGCGCACCGAGCGCCTTGTAACCGCCATCCGGGACGTGCTGCGCGAAGCCATCCAGGCGGGTGGTTCTAGCCTGAAGGACCATCGTCAGGTGAATGGCGAACTGGGCTATTTCCAGCACAATTTCAAGGTCTATGACCGCGAGGGTGAGCCATGCCCGACCCTGCGGTGCAAGGGGCATGTGCAGCGCATCGTGCAGGCGGGCCGCTCCACCTTCTTCTGCGCCACCTGCCAGCGCTGAGGCGGCGCCTCGACCGCGGTTTCCCGCTGGCCGTGGCGCACCCGCCCCGGCTATGAGGGGGCAGCGGGAGACGGGGATATCCAGATGCATGAGGCCGAGGCGGGGGACGTGGGGGAAGCGGCGGCGCCCGACGCGCCGCGCAAGACCCGCAAGCCTTATGTGTGGAACCCGCCCCCCGTGCCAGACTGGGCGGACCTGCGCGCCGGCGGGGAGCGGCGGGCCACTTTCCTGCGCTACTGGCGCACGGCGGGCCTCAAGGACCTCGGCGATTTCGCCTTCCATTATGCCTTCCGCTTCATGCCCATCGACCTGTGCTCGGCCATCGGCGCCGCCATGGGCCGCCTTGCCGGCCGCTTCGGCTACAAGGAGAACGCCATCCGCGCGCGGGCCAATCTGCGCCGCATCGACCCTACGCTCTCGGAGGCCGAGATCGAGGCCAGGGTGCGCAGCCATTTCGAGAATGTCGGCCGGGTGATGGCCGAGTTCTCCATCCTGCACCGTCTGGTGAAGGCCGGGCGCATCACGGTGGAGAACGACGGGCCGGCGCTCAAATGGAGCAAGGACGGCCCGCTCATCTTCATCTCCTGCCACACGGGCAACTGGGAGGCGACCGGTGCGCTGATGCATGCCGTGGGGATCGACTGGTCGGCCATCTACACGCCGCCCGGCCGTCCGGCCCAGCATGTCATCGCCAACCGCGTGCGGGCCCGCTTCGGCGTCCATCTGCTGCCGCCGGGGGCGCCGGGCATCCGGCCGACCATCCGCCTGCTGCAGGAGGGCGGCACGCTCTCCATGTTCTGCGACGAGGTGCACCACGGCAGGGTGATGGCGCCCCTCTTCGGCCGTCCGGCCCATGTGGACGGCAACCTTGCCATCGCCGTGCGCTTTGCGCGGATGACCGGCGCGAAGATCATCGTCGGCCACTGCACGCGGCTGAAGGGCGCCCGCTTCCATGTCCACTGTTCGGACCCGGTGGACCTGCCCTCGCACACCGACCCCGACGTGCCGCTGATCGAGGACGTGAAGGTCCTCGATGCGATGCTGGAGCCCATCATCCGCAAGAATTGCGGGCAATGGTATTTCCTCGACAACAGCTTCGACTGAGCGCGCTGGCAGGGCGCATTCCCACGGCTCGCGTTCGGCTCTACTCGATAGGCGAGCGGGCGATTCACCGACCGGATGGAGCCGCGATGCGGTTCCATCCGGTCGGATCGCGCTCTAGACAGGCGAGACGCCGCTCAGCGGTGACATCCGGTTCATAGGGCCGATGAACCGGACGGCGAACAGCGGCCCTGGCTTCATGGAGACGCGCATGGCTTACGAGACGATCCTGGTCGAAACCCATGGCAAGGTTGGCCTCATCCGCCTGAACCGGCCGCAGGCGCTGAACGCGCTCAATCGCCAGATCATCACCGAGCTGAATGCCGCCCTCGATGCCTTCGAGGCCGACACGGGCATCGGCTGCATCATCCTCACCGGCTCGGAAAAGGCCTTCGCCGCCGGCGCCGACATCAAGGAGATGCAGGACTTCACCTATCCCCAGACCTATCTGGACGACTTCATCGCCTCCTGGGAGCGCCTCTCGCGCACCCGCAAGCCGGTGATCGCGGCGGTGGCGGGCTTCGCGCTCGGCGGCGGCTGCGAACTCGCCATGATGTGCGACTTCATCCTCGCCGCGGACACGGCAAAGTTCGGCCAGCCGGAGATCAAGCTCGGCGTGATGCCTGGCGCCGGGGGCACCCAGCGCCTGACGCGCTTCGTCGGCAAGTCCAAGGCCATGGAGATGTGCCTCACCGGCCGCTTCATGGATGCGGCGGAGGCCGAACGGGCCGGGCTCGTCTCCCGCGTCATTCCCGCTGCCGATCTGGTGGACGAGGCGCTGAAGGTGGCGGCGGTCATTGCCGACATGTCGCGCCCCGTCGCCATGATGACCAAGGAGAGCGTGAACCGCTCGTACGAGACCACGCTCACCGAAGGCATCCGCTTCGAGCGGCGGGTCTTCCATTCCATGTTCGCACTGGCGGATCAGAAGGAAGGCATGAGCGCCTTCGTCGAGAAGCGGAAGCCGAATTTCGGCGGCTGATGGCCCGATAATCCTTGCGGCGCCTCGCTTCCGGTGGGGCGCCGTGAGGGGGCTGGCCGGTGTTACCCACAGGCTCTCCATCTTTCCTTGGCCGGCTCGCTGTGGCCCGTTGACAAGGCGCAGGCCGAACCCTAGAACGGCCTCCTCTCGACGGCCTCGCGGCCCGAGGGGCCCAGGTGGCGGAATTGGTAGACGCGCTGGTTTCAGGTACCAGTAGTGAAAGCTGTGGAGGTTCGAGTCCTCTCCTGGGCACCATCCCTTTCAGGGTGTGCCTTCCCGCTCAAGTCGGAACACTCCCATCGGCAGCAGGATCGTATGATCCGCGCCTCATGTTCAGACGCCCGCATCCGATATCGGATGCGGGCGTTTTGCGTTATGGGCTTCCGTTTGGCCGTGTCGCGCCGCCGGCACGGGGCGCATTCTCATCCCGAACGGGCGGCGGCACTTCGGGGGAGGGCGGCCTCGGCAACACCTGCGTCTGCGCGGCCTCGTCATAGCCGCGGCGGCTGGAGATGAAGAGCAGCGCCATCAGTCCGCATCCGATGACGACGGAGAGGATGACGCCCAGCACCAGCGGCACATAATCGCCTCCGGCGAAGGGCGCGTCGGCCGCAGCCTGCCAGGTGGAGGTCATCCACCACAGGGACAGGCCCAGAATGGCCAGCAGCGGCACCAGGATCAGCAGGCTCCGCCCCATTATCATCTCCTCTCGTGGGAGGGAGGCACGGTGGGCGGTGGATCGGTGCGGACCGAAGCGCGCTCCGGCACGATGCCGGTCGTCTGCCGCTCGCCCTGCATATCCGACAGATAGGAGAAGCCGACGACCGACATCAGGACGACGGCTGCGAGTGCAAAGCCCTTGCTCATGCTGACCTCCTTTTCGAAGGTCAATTCCCGGCGCGCGGAGCTGTTCCGCAAAATGCCGCCGTGGGACAGACGGATGGAGCGAGCGCTCGCTGTCACCGGCCTTCGAGCGGCAACGGTCGCTATCGGGATCGCCCGCAGAGCCGTCCACTGTCGTGGGTCGGCTCTGGCGCCTCCGCAGGCGCCTCCCCATATCTGTGACATCCAGAACGACAGCAGTAGCAGCGCCTGGCGCAGGGGAGCGCATCACGCGCCTTGAGGTGTCGGCTGTGCAGATATCTTAAAGTAACGACGCTACACGAGATGTGAAGTCAACGGCCGTTCCGCAGCAAACGGTGGCCGTGCTATAGATGTTGCAATGCAGCATCCGTGCGACGGATCCCGTAACGGGAGTGCGCGTTGAACGGGTGAATGTCCTGTTTCTTGAAAGAACGGCCGACCGCGCATCGCGGCCCGTCCGCGCAGAGCGCGGGGGAAAGGTTGAACATGCAGAACACAAACGTCGATCAGGCAACGGCCCGGCCGCGCGTCGTCATCGTCGGCGGCGGCTTTGGTGGGATCGAGGCAGCCAAGGGGCTCGCCGGTGCGCCGGTCGAGGTGACGCTGCTCGACCGCCAGAACCACCACTGCTTCCAGCCTCTACTCTATCAGGTGGCCACCGCCAGCCTCTCGCCGGCGGAGGTGGCCTGGCCCATTCGCGGCATTCTGTCGGAGCAGACCAATGCCACGGTCCTCATGGCCGAGGTGACGGGCGTGGACACGGAGCGGCGCGAGGTCGTCGCCTCCGGCACGCGCGTACCCTACGACTATCTGGTGCTGGCAAGCGGGGCGAGCCATGCCTATTTCGGCCATGACGAATGGGCGCCGTTCGCGCCCGGCCTGAAGCGTATCGAGGATGCGACGGAAATCCGCCGCCGCGTGCTCCTCGCCTTCGAGCGGGCAGAGCTCGCCCGCGACGAGGAGGAGCGGCGGCGTCTGCTCACCTTCGTGGTGGTGGGCGGCGGACCGACGGGGGTGGAAATGGCAGGCGCCATTTCGGAACTCGCCCGCCACGCGCTCCCGCTCGATTTCCGCCGGTTCGACCCGCGCGATGCCCGGATCATTCTCGTGGAGGCGGGGCCGCGCGTGCTGCCGGTCTTCCCGGAGCATCTCTCCGAATATACCCGCAAGAGCCTGGAACGCATCGGGGTGGAGGTGCGCACGGGCACCATGGTCACGGGGTGCGATGCCGAGGGCGTGAGCCTTGCGGAAGGCCGCATCGAAGCCTCGACCATCATCTGGGCGGCGGGCGTCGTTGCTTCCGATGCGGGCGCCTGGGTGGGCGCGGCCATGGACCGGGCGAAGCGCGTGGAGGTTGGACCGGATCTCAGCATCGCCGGCCATCCGGACGTTTTCGCCGTGGGCGATACCGCCCTTGCGAAGCAGGAAGACGGCCGCCCGGTGCCCGGCATCGCGCCGGCCGCCAAGCAGATGGGCCATTATGTGGCGGGCGTGATCGCCGCGCGCGTCTCAGACGCCCCGGCGCCCCCGCCCTTCCGCTACAGGCACCAGGGCGATCTCGCCACCATCGGCCGAAAGGCGGCGGTGGTGAAGCTGAAGCATCTGGAGCTCACCGGCTTCCTCGGCTGGGCCTTCTGGGGGCTCGTCCACGTCTACTTCCTCATCAGCCCGCGCAACCGCTTCGCGGTCGCCTTCAACTGGCTGTGGGACTATGTGACGTTCCAGCGCGGCGCGCGGCTGATCACCCAGCGCAGGCCCGTCGAGAGCGGTGCGGACACCATGCGCGTGAAGAAGGTGGGCGGCTGAAGGGCCGCTCACCAACTCCAGCCGGCATAGCGGCCCGGCTTGTGGTTGAGGGCGATGATGAGATTGACGATGGCGATGCCGAGCACCGACAGCGCCAGCCTGTCCAGCGGGATGACGAAATAGGCCGCCGCCATGATGCAAAGGTCGACGGCGAGCTGGAAATAGCCCGCCCGCAGGCCGAAGCGCTCCTGCAGGAACAGGGCTAGGATGTTGATGCCGCCAAGGCTGGTGCGGTGTCGGAACAGCATCAGGAGCCCCGTGCCCACCAGCCCGCCGCCGATGACCGTGGCGTAGATCGGGTCGATGCGGGAGATGTCGATGACATCTCCCGTGAAGCGCGAGAAGGCCGAGACGAGGCCCACCGCGACCACCGTGCGGGCGGTGAAGGGCCAGCCCATGCGCCTCACGGCGAGGATGTAGAAGGGCACGTTGATGAGGAAGAAGATCGGCGCAAAGCCGTAGCTGCTCACATAGCTCAGCAGCAGCGACAGGCCCGCAAGGCTGCCCACCAGCAGCGTGACCTTCGCATACATGTACATGCCCAGCGAAACGAACAGCGTGCCGAGCACGAGAGCCATGGCGTCTTCGTAGAGCCGGTGGCGTTCCTGGGTGTTCTTTTCCATGCGTCGAACCGCCGGCCGGTGGAGGAGGGACCCTCCTTACCACCGGCCGGGCACAGAGGCGAAGCGTCGTCTCAGGCGAGGCGGCAGAGCGTCGCGGCCAGCGCCTGCGTGCGCGGCACGAGGCTGTCCAGCTCGCAGAACTCGTCATCGGTGTGGGCCTTGCCGCCGATGGGGCCGAGGCCGCACAGGGTGGACACGCCGAGCGAGGCGGTGAAGCCGGAATCGGCGCAGCCGCCGGTGAACTCCCCGCCCACGTCGAAGCCCACGTCCTTGGTCGCCGCTTCCCGATAGAGGGCGAACAGACCGGCGGCGTGCTTCTCCTCCAGCGGCAGGAACATGGACTTGGGAGTGACGGTGGCGGTGGTGCCCGGCACTTCCGGCTCGGCGACGATGCGTTCGATCTCCGCCGTCATCGCCTTGTGCTGGTCCAGCGTCACGAAGCGCAGGTCCAGTTCGGCCTCCGCCCACGGGGCGACCGTATTGTGGGTGTTGCCGCCCTTGATGACGCCCACATTGGTGGTGATGCCGGCCTCATAATCCGTGAGGGCGTGCAGCTTCACGATCTTGCGGGCGAGCGTCTCGATGGCGCTCGCGCCGTCCTTGTGGTTGACGCCGGAATGGGCCGCCTTGCCGGTGACCTTGATCAGGAATGAGCCGCCGCCCTTGCGGCCGGTCACCACATTGCCGGAGACTCGACCGGGCTCGGTGTTGAAGACCGCCCGCGCGCCGTACGCCGCCCGCTCGATCTCCGGGCGGCCGGTGCCGGAGCCGATCTCCTCATCGCCCGTGAAGAGCGCCACCACGGGAAAGGAGAGGCCGCCCACCGCCTTGATGGCGCGCAGGGTGAAGATGTTGGTGACGAGCCCGGCCTTCATGTCGCAGACGCCGGGGCCGAAGGCGAGCTTGTCCTTCCGGGAATAGGGCCGGTTCGCCACCGTGCCCTTGGCGAACACCGTGTCGCGGTGGCCCAGCAGCAGCGCGTGGGCGCCGCCGGCGCGGCCATGCACCTCGGCCCGGAACACGTCGCCATAGCCTTGCTGTGGCAGGCGGGTGACGAGGATGCCCTCGGCGGTGAGGATCTCGGCGATCACCTCGCCCACCTTGTCGGTGCCCTCCTTGTCGAAGCTGCTCGACTCCATGTTGACGAGGCGCTTCAGCAGCGCCTCCATCTCGTCGAACCGGGGTGCGAGCCAGGCGACGACCTTTTCGGCCAGCGCGGCATCAAGGCCGGTGGGGGTGGGCAGGGTGCTCATGCGGCGCGCGCCTTCAGGATCGAGGAACCATCTTCGCCGAGGTCGTAGAACAGGCCGGCCATGAGTTGAAGAGCCTCCCGCGCGACGGAGGCGAGCAGATGCTCGTTTGGCGCGTGCTGGGAGCACGCGGGATAGGAGTGCGGCACCCACACGGTGGGCATGCCGAGGATGAGCGCAAACACGTCGTTCGGCAGCGAGCCGCCGAGGTTCGGCAGCAGGGCGGGCTTCTTGGCGGTGGTGGTCTCGATGGAGGCGAGCGCCCACTTCACCCACGCATCCTCCGGATCGACCCGGGTGGCCTCGAAGGTCGCCATGCGCGAGGGCCGCGCCCGCACTTGCGAGAGGCCGGCGGCGTCCAGATGCGCCTGCACCAGCGGGATGATGGTGTTGGGATCGGTGCCCACGACGAAGCGCAACTGCATGGTCGCACGCGCCGAGGGCGGCACGGCATTGGCGGGGGCTTCCGGCGCGCCGGTCTTGAAGGCCAGCACTTCCAGCGTGTTCCAGGCGAAGATCTTCTCCGCCTGCGTCAGGCCCGGCTCGCCCCAGTCGGGATCGATCTCCGGGTCACCCATGCCCTGTTCGAGCTGGATGTCGGTGAGGGCCGCACGGACGGAGGCGGGAATCTCCTTCGGGGTCAGGCCGTCGACGAGGATGCGGCCCTTCTGGTCCACGAGCCTCGTGATCGCGTGGGCGAGGAGCGTACCGGCATTGGCGAGCACGCCGCCCCAGTTGCCGGAGTGATGCCCGCTCTCGCGCAGGTTCACCTCCAGCTCGAAGTTGAAGGCGCCGCGCGATCCGAGGAAGACGGTGGGGCGCACGGCGGAGAGGCGCGGGCCGTCCGAGCCGATGAGGAGGTCGGCGGAGAGCGCCTCGCGCTCGATCCTTGCGATGTCGCGCAGGCCCGGCGAGCCGGCTTCCTCGCCCATCTCGATGAGCATCTTGCAGTTGAAGCCGAGCTTGCCGCCGCGCGCCGCCATCACCTGCTCCAGCGCGGCGATGTTGATGGAGTGCTGGCCCTTGTTGTCGGCGGTCCCGCGGCCGTACCAGCGGTCGCCCTGCTCCACCAGCGTCCAGGGGGCAAGCCCCTCGCGCCAGCTGCCTTCCTGGCCGAAGATCACATCGCCATGGCCATAGGTAAGCACGGTGGGCAGGCCATCGGCCTCATGCCGCTCGGCGATCAGGAACGGGCCATAGCCGGGCACGGGATTCTCGACGATGCGGGAGGAGAAGCCGAGCTTCTCCAGCGTCGGAATCATCTCGTCGGTGAGATAGGCGCGCAGCGCCTCGAGGCTTTCGCCTGTCTGGCTCTCGGTGGCCATGGCGACGCGGCGGGCGAGGTCCGAGCGAAAGTCTCCGCGGTCGAAATACTCCGCAGCGCGGGCGACGGCATCTTGGCGGCTCATGGGATCAGCTTCTTCTGTGGGGAGGGTTCTGGCGCGCGCGGGCGGCGCGTCGGGGTCGGATAGTGTCTAGGCGGAGAGGGTCTTACCCCCCTCCCTGCCCTCCCCCGCAAGGGGGGAGGGTTCCCCCGCGAGCCCAACTCCCTCCCCCCTTGTGGGGGAGGGCCGGGGAGGGGGGTAAAACGGTTGGGGTCAAGCACCCATGGCCGCTACGCCGCGCTTTGCGCCAGCGCGGGCGTGGCGAAATGGCAGGTGGCGAAGCCGTCCGGCAGATCGACCACCGGCGGCGCCGTGCTGCGGCAGAGGTCGGTGGCGCGGGGGCAGCGGGGATTGAAGGCGCAGCCGGGCACCGGCGTCAGCGGGTTGGGGAAGGCGGTGCCGAGATGGGTGTCCGGCACGCCGAGGTCCGGGTCCGGCGTGAGCACGGACTCAAGGAGGGCGCGGCCATAGGGATGCTCCGGCCCCGCGAAGAGGCCGGCGCGCGAACGCTCTTCCACGAAGCGGCCGAGATACATCACCGCCACCCGGTCGGCGAGATGCTCCACCACCGCGAGATTGTGGCTGATGAAGAAATAGGTGAGCCCCAGCTCCCGCTTCAGCTCCAGCAGCAGGTTCAGGATCTGCGCCTGCACCGAAACGTCCAGCGCCGAGGTGGGCTCGTCGCAGATCACCACCTCCGGCCGCATCACCAGCGCGCGGGCGATGGCCACGCGCTGGCGCTGGCCGCCGGAGAGCTGGCTGGGCGAGGCGTCCAGCAGGCGGCGGGGCAGGCCCACCACGTCCAGCATCTCCAGCACCTTCTGGTGCCGCTCGGCGGCGGTGCCGATCTTGTGCACCACCAGCGGCAGAGCGATGAGCTGGGCAATGGACTTGCGCGGATTGAGCGAGGAATAGGGGTCCTGGAAGATGGGCTGGATGCGCCGGGCCACCGCGATGCGGTCGGCGGCGTTGATGGGCTTGCCATTGATCAGGATCTCGCCGGACGACGCCGGCAGCAGGCCCAGCAGCATCTTCGCGAGCGTGGATTTGCCCGAGCCGCTCTCGCCCACCAGCGCATAGACTTCGCCGCGCTTCACCTTCAGCGAAACGCCGGCCACGGCGGTGAGCGTCGCCCGGCCGTTGAACAGGCCTTGCGACACCCCGAAGGTGCGCGTGACATTGCGGAGTTCGAGGACGGTGTCGGTCATGCGCTGGCCTCCAGCACCGGCATCCGCACGCAGCGCACGTCATGCTCGGGCTCGGGATGGGCGATGGCGATCTCGCCGGCGCATTCCGGCCCGGCGAAATCGCAGCGATTGCGGAAGGCGCAGCCTTCGAGCTTGCCGATGAGGTTCGGCACCTGCCCGCGGATGGCGCCGAGCGGCATGCCCGGCACGGTGCGGCCCGGCACCGGGATGCAGTCCAAGAGGCCGCGCGTATAGGGATGGCGCGGATGCTTGAACACCGCGCGGGCGGCGCCCGTCTCCACGAGGCGGCCGGCATACATGACGCCCACCTTGTCGGCGACGCGGGCCACTACGCCCAGATCGTGGGTGATGAGGATCACCGCCATGCCGAACTCCTTCTGGAGATCGGCGATCAGGTGCAGGATCTGCGCCTGGATGGTCACGTCGAGCGCGGTGGTGGGCTCGTCGGCAATGATGAGGTCCGGCCCGCACATGAGCGCCATGGCGATCATCACGCGCTGGCGCAGGCCGCCGGAGAGCTGGTGGGGATACTGGCCGAGGCGGCGGTCAGCGGCGGTGATGCCCACCTTCTCCAGCAGATGGATGGCCCGGTCCCGCGCCTCCTTCGCGCTCACCTTGCGATGACAGGTGAGGGCTTCCATCAGCTGGTCGCCGATGGTGTAGGCCGGGTTCAGCGAGGTCATCGGCTCCTGAAAGATCATCGCCATGCGGTTGCCGCGCAGCTTGCGCATGCCACCCGCGGAGATGGTCATCAGGTCGGCCCCGTCGAAGCTGATCTTCGCCGCCTTGCGCTGGGCGCGCTTGGGCAGCAGGTCCATCAGCGCCAGCGAGGTCAGGGACTTGCCCGATCCGCTCTCGCCCACGATGGCCAGCGTCTCGCCCCGCTCCAGCGAGAAGGAGATGCCGCTCACCGCGTGCAGCACGCCGGCCTCGGTCGGAATGTCGATGACGAGGTCTTTCACCTCCAGCAAAGCCATGGCTCAGTTCCTGTTCTCGGGCGCGGTGACGTCACGCAGGCCGTCGCCGAGGAGGTTGATGGCGAGGACCAGGAACACCAGAGCGGTGGCCGGCACGGCGATGACCCAGGGGCTGAAGAACATGTACTGCTTGCCCTCGGCGATCATCAGGCCCCACGAGGGGAGCGGCGGCTGCACGCCGAGGCCGAGGAAGGAGAGCGCGGCTTCCAGCAGGATGGCGTGGGCCATTTCCAGCGTCGCCACGACGATCAGCGGGTTGAGGATGTTGGGCAGGATTTCCGAGAGGATGATGCGCGGCGTCGAGCAGCCGATGGCCTTGGCGGCGCCGATATAGTCGCTGCCGGCGATCTGCTGCGTGGCCGAGCGTGTCACGACCGCGAAGCGGTCCCACAACAGCAGGCCCAGTACGATGATGACGCCCTGCAACGAGGAACCGACGAGCGCGGCGGAGGCCAGCGCCACCAGCACCACGGGCAGGGCAAGGCGCGTGGTGACGATGTAGCTCAACACCGCATCCACCCGGCCGCCGAAATAGCCGGCGCAGACGCCGAGCAGCGTGCCGATGGTGCCGGAGATGAGCACCGTCACCGCGCCGATGAGCAGCGAGATGCGCGCGCCGAACAGCAGGCGGCTCAGATAATCGCGGCCCAGCTTGTCGGTGCCGAGGATGTGCTCCCACGTGCCCTTGGCCTGCCAGACCGGTGGCATCATGCGGCGGGAGAGATCCTGCGCATAGGGATCGTGCGGGGCGATCAGCGGTGCCAGCAGGGCGAGGGCGATGATGAGGAAAAGGATGACGGCGCCGGCCATCAGCCCGCCATGGCGCAGGCTCCGGCGCAGCAGCGCCATGCTTGGGGAGCGGCGCGGCGGCGCCGCATCAAGGCGCGAGGCCTCGGTGGCGGAAGGGGCAAGGTCAGTCATGCGACGCGCATCCGGGGATCGAGCAAGGCGTTGACCACATCCGCGAGGAAGGTGAGCGTGATGTAGATGGCGGCGAGGATGAGCACGACCGCCTGCACCACCGGAAAGTCGTTGCGGGCGATGGCCTCCCAGGCGAGATGGCCGATGCCGTGCATGGAGAAGACCGCCTCCACCACGATGGAGCCGCCCAGCATGAAGCCGAACTGCACGGCGGCCAGCGCCACCACCGGGATGATGGCGTTGCGCAGCGCGTGCTTGAGGACGACTTTCGCGGGCGAGAGGCCCTTGGCGCGGGCGGTGCGGATGTAATCCGCCGAGAGCACTTCCAGCATGCCATTGCGCGACAGGCGCATCACCGCCGGCACGGCGTACCAGCCGAGCGCGATGGAGGGGAGCACGAAGTTCTGCCAGGAGGCGTTGCCGGACACCGGCAGCCAGCGCAGGTTCACCGCGAAGATGATGATGAGGCCGAGGCCGAGGCAGAAGGTGGGAATGGCCTGCCCGAGCACGCAGAAAGTGAGGGCGAGGCGGTCGATGATGGTGCCCCGGAACACCGCCGCCAGCACGCCCAGCGGCACGGCGATGACCAGCGAGATGAAGAGGGAGATGGCGCCGAGTTCAAGGGTGACCGGCATCCGCTCCGCGATCAGCGAGACGACGCTGGAGCGGAAATAGAAGGACTGGCCGAAATCGAGATGCAGCGCACTCCAGAGCCAGTCGAGATATTGCGCCGTCAGCGGCCGGTCGAGGCCGTACTGCGCGCGCACCTCCGCCACCTGGGCGGGGGAGGCTTCCGGCCCGGCGATGGTGGTGGCGAGGTCGCCCGAGAGGTGCAGGAGCGCGAAGGCCACCACCGATACGGTGAACGCCACCGAGAGCGCGACGACGAGGCGTCGAAGGGTGAAGGCGAGCATCGAGGCTTCCTCAATGGCTTCTCCCACCGCCTTGACAAGACGGCTGGAAGACGCCGGATCGCTTGCGAACGGACCGGCGCGGTGTCGCCGGAAAGGGTGTCGACGCCGGGCGCATGAGCGCCATCGCGGCGGACGGGCCGGGCGGGCCTTTAGGCACGCCACGGTCGGCGGACGGCGCGCCCAAGGCGCGCCGTCCATGAGGTCACTGCCAGCGGGCCTTGAAGAAGCGCGGCAGCTCGTCGGGCTGGGCGTTGAAGTTCAGGTCGCTGGTGAAGGCGTAGTTGGACGAATAGGAGAAGAGCGGCAGCAGGTAGGCGCGCTCGGCGATGAGCTTCAACGCCTCGGAATAGGCGGCAAGCCGCGCTTCCGTCTCCACCGTCGTATCCGCCTTCTTGAGCATGTCCGTGACCTGCTGGTCGCGGGTCATGTCGTCCTCGTCGCCCTTGAACCACACGCCGGTGAAGGCGGAGGCATCGGCCACCGAGAAGGAGCCCCAGGTCTGGAAGTAGATCGGAACCTTGCCGGAGCGGGACAGCTCGCGCAGGGCCGCATACTTCATGAAGTTCAGCTTCGCCTTGATGCCGACGGCGCCAAGATAGCCGACCACCGCTTCCGCATATTCGCGCTCGCGATAGGCGTAGAGGTCGATGGAGAAGCCGTTGGGATAGCCGGCGTCGGCCAGCAGCTTCTTGGCCTTGGCGGGATCATAGTCATAGCGCGGCACGCCCTTGTCGGTGCAGCCGAACTGATCGATGAAGCAGGCCGAGTTCATGACGCGGGCGCCGCCGCGCACCAGATTGTCCACCATGGCCTTGCGGTCGATGGCATAGGAGATGGCCTGGCGGACGCGGGGATCCTTCAGCGGCTCGGAGCCGGGAGCACGGCCCTGCGAGTCGAACTGGAGGAAGCCGACGCGCATGGTCTCGGCCGAGAGCACGGTGAGGTTGGGCACGGCGCCGAGCTGCTTGGCCTGGTCGGCCTGCACGCGCCAGATCCAGTCCACGCCGCCGGTCATCAGTTCGGCCACCTGGGTCTCCGGATCGGGGATGATGCGGAATTCCAGCTTGCCGATCTTCGGCTGGCCGAGCGGGCTGTCCTTCCAGTAGCTGGTGTTCTTTTCCATCTTCACGCCCTTGCCGGGCGTGACCGAAGTCACCTTGTAGGGTCCGGAGCCGATGGGGGCCTTGGCGAAGCCGTCGAGGCCGACCTTCTTGAAGTACTTCTCCGGATAGATGACCACCGGGCCGGCGAGATATTCGATGGCCGCCGGGAACGGGCCCACGAGGTGGATGCGGACCTTGTCGTCGCCAATCTTCTCGGCGCTCTTGATCCAGTTGACGTTCTGCTTGGTCACCACCTTGGAGTCCGGCGACACCACGTAGTTGAGCGTGAATACCACGTCGTCGGCGGTCAGCGGGTCGCCATTGTGGAAGGTGACGCCCTTGCGGATGGTGAGGTCCAGCGTCTGCGGATCCGCCCAGGTCCAGTTGGTGGCGAGCTGCGGCTCGTATTTGCCGGTGGCCAGATCGTGGAAGATCAGGTTGTCGAACACGTGGCGGGCGATGATGACGCCTTCCCGCACGTTGTTATGATAGGGGCTGACGTTCTCCGGCTCGGAATCCGAGGCATAGACGAGCGTGTCGTTGGCCTTGCCCGCGTGAGCGGCCGCCGGAGCGATGGCGAACATGGCCACCGCGAGAGCACGTGAGAGACGGGACTGAAGGAAAGCCATGTTCTCTCTCTGGGTTTGATATTGGATGCCGGTGCTGTTCGCCCAACATCTAGGCATGGCAGCTTATTGAGCCTTTCGGATATCGCAATTAGAATATTTCGTGATTATCGTTGCCGTTTCGGCAATGAAGCCCTGTCGCGCTGCACCCGGGGGTTACGTTGGGCGACGCCGCACTGCGGTACTTCCTTGAAGTTGTTCGCTCCGGCTCCATTGCCGAGGCGTCCGTGCGACTGAACGTGGCCGCCTCCGCCATCAGCAGGCAGATCGCAAAACTGGAAGCCGAACTGGGGTCGCCTCTGTTCGAGCGGCGCTCGCGCGGCATGGTGCCGAGCGCGGCGGGCGAACTTCTGGCCCAGCATGCCCGGCGCACGCTGCTGGGCGAGGAGCAGGTGGTGAGCGAAATCCGCCGCCTGCGTGGCCTCGAGCGCGGCCTCGTGCGGGTGGGCTGCACGGAAGGGTTTGCCACCGATTTCATGCCGGAGGCCATCGGCATGTTCCGGCATACCTATCCCGGCATCGCCTTCGACATGCGGGTGGCCGCGCCGCAGGCGGTGACACGCATGGTCCGCGAGGGCGAGATCGATATCGGCCTCACCTTCGGCTTCATGCCGGACGCGAGCGTCCAGGTGGAGTTCGGCGGCAGCGCGCCGCTGATGGCGCTGGTGGGGCTCGACCATCCGCTGGCCAACCGGCCGTGGGTGACGATCGCGGACATCGCCGCCTTTCCCCTCGGCCTGCCGGCCAAGGACACGACCGCACGCCAGCTGTTCGATCTGGTCTGCGGTGCGGAGGGGATCGCCGTTGAGCCCATGCTCACGACCAACTACATGTCCGGCCTGTGGCGGTTCGCGGAGACGGGCGGCGGCGTGACGGTGACGGGGCGCATCACCGTGCTCTCGCGCATCTGGCGCTTCCACGTGGTGGCCTTGCCGCTCAGGAGCAAGACGTCAAACGAGCGGCGCTACGAGATCCAGTCCATGCTGGGACGCACCTTGCCGGACGCGGCGCGGGCCTTCGTCTTTCACCTGCGGCGCCATCTGGAACAACTGGACCGCCCCGGCGACCAGCCTCTGGGCCTGCGGTCCTAGGGCCGTTTCGTCCGAAAAATCAGTTCTGCGCGGCGGCTTCTGTGCCAGCCCCATGGCTCATGGCATCGAAAAGCGCGGCGACGCTTTCGATCCGCGACAGGGCGTCATCGGCGGTCGGCCCCTGCTCGTGGCCTTCGGCGCCCATGGCGTCCAGCTGATCCGTTTCGTTCATGCGCCTCTCCCTCGGGGCACCAGACCACAGCCCGCGAATCACGGCTGCCTCGACACTATAAGCTGACGAAGCTTGCGGCTGGCTAGGCTGTTAGAGGTATTATGTGGGGGTTAGCGGTCGATGCGGGTGGAGAGGATGACGGAGGTCAGGGTCCGCTCCACGCCTTCCAACTGGCCGATCTGATCGACGATCTCGTCCAGTTGCTTCACGGACGGCGCCACCACCACCGCGATGAGGTCGAACGCGCCGCTCACCGAATGCAGGGTGCGCACGGCTGGCAGGGCGCGCAATTCCCCCTCCACGCGGCGGGCGAGCTTGGGAGCGGCGGTGATGAGGACGTGGGCCTTGATGAGCCCCTGCTCGTAGGCGTCGGCGACCCGCACGCCATAGCCCGTGATGACCCCCCGCCGTTCCAGCCGCTCGATCCGGCTCTGCACGGTGGTGCGGGAGAGCCCGAGCTGGCGGGCGAGGTCGGCGGTGGGGGCGCGGGCATTCTCCCGCAGCAGGGTCAGCAGGGCTTGGTCGGTAGCATCGATCGGCAACATGCCGAAAAGCTACGGCAGATCGTCTTTATGCGCCATTTATATCGTCAGGCTCACGGTTTCTTCCGCCGAACGATGGCCGCATCATGGCCGGGACTTCTTTCCTGTTCCGGAGGCCGAACCCATGTCTGCTCCCTTCAAGCGCATCGCCGTCCTCGGTGCCGGCCAGATCGGCTCCGTCATTGCCGCCATGCTGGCGGAACAGGGGCATGCCGTGACCCTCGCCGATGCCAATCCTGCCCAGCTCGCCCCCTTTGCTGGGGGCGCTTTCGAGGTCGCGCCTCTGGATGTGGCGGACGAGGCGGCGCTCACGGTGTTTCTCACCCGCCAGGACATCGTGGTGAGTGCCTGTCCCTATTTCCTCAACAAGACCATCGCCCGCGTCGCCGTGGCGACGGGCACGCACTATTTCGATCTCACGGAGGATGTGGAGACCACCGCCTTCATCAAGGCGCTGGGCGAGACCGCCGACGTGGCTTTGGTGCCGCAATGCGGGCTCGCGCCTGGCTTCATCTGCATCCTCGGCGCCGACATGGCGGCCCGCTTCGAGCGGGTGAAATCGGTGAAGATGCGCGTCGGCGCCCTGCCGCTCTATCCCACCAACGCGCTTAGCTACAACGTCACCTGGTCGGTGGACGGGCTCATCAATGAATATTGCAACCCCTGCGAGATCGTCTTCGAAGGGCGTCCCACCCTCGTGCCGGCGCTGGAGGGGCTGGAGCATGTGATGATCGATGGCGTCTCCTACGAGGCCTTCAACACCTCCGGCGGGCTGGGCACGCTGACCGAGACGCTGGACGGGCGGGTGAGCGATCTCAGCTACAAGACCCTGCGCTATCCGGGACACGCGGAGATCATGAAGCTGCTGCTGCGCGGCCTCGAACTGGCCGACGATCGCGAGACGCTCCGCCGCATCCTCAACCGTGCGGCGCCCTTCACCCGCAAGGACGTGGTGGTGGTGTTCGTGACCGGGGTCGGCGAGCGCAATGGCCGGCTGGAGGAGGACAGCACGGTGCTGCGCTATTACGGCGCCCCGGAGATGAGCGCCATCCAGCTCACCACCGCGGCGGGCTGCGTCTCCATGGTGGAGCTCTTCCTCACCGGCAAACTGCCTCAGAAGGGATTCGTCCGGCAGGAGGATGCGAGCCTTGCCGACTTCCTCTCCACCACTGCAGGTCTGCGCCTCGCGCAAGGCTCGGGCGCCGCGCCCCGCGCCGGACATGGGGGTGACATCGCAAGCGATGAAATTCCCCTGCGAAAGGCGGGATGAGGGCGCGCCTCAACGGTTCTGCCCATTTGACAACGGAAGCGAAACAAGCTCCGAAAGGATCAAATCATAACCGAAGAGGGGACCGATGATCTCGCGTAGGAACCTTGCCACCCTGCTCGGCGCCGGCGCCACGGCCGCCGCCGCCATGGGCGGGCTCATCACGCCCGCCGCCGCCCAGAGCGCCGACGAGAGCACCTTCGACCGCATCCGCCGCACCAAGAAGCTGCGCATCGGCGCGGTCGCCGGCGGCGCGCCCTATTACAACAAGGATCTCGCCACCGGTCAGTGGAAGGGATTCTATATCGACATCTCCAAGGCGCTGGCGGACGAGCTGGAGTGCCAGCTGGAGATCACCGAGACCACCTGGGGCAATTCGGTGCTCGATCTTCAGGCCAACAAGATCGACATCTTCTTCGGCCTCAACCCGACGCCGAAGCGCGCGCTGGTGGTGGACTTCTCCGTCCCCGTCTTCTCCAACGCCTTCACCATGCTCACCAGGAAGGACTTCGCGCCGAAGACCTGGGCCGAGCTGAACGATCCGAACGTGAAGATCGCGGTGGACGTGGGCTCCTCCCACGATCAGGTGGTCTCGCGCCTGTGCCCGAAGGCGCAGATCGTGCGCCTGAAGACGGCGGACGAGGCCACCATGGCACTTGTCTCCGGCCGCGTGGATGCCCAGTGCATCATCCTCATGCTGGCGCTCACCGTGCGCAAGAAGAACCCCAATGTGGGCCAGCTTCTGGTGCCGACCCCGGTCTTCTCCACCACCTCCAACGCCGGCTTCCGGCGCGAGAACGACAAGACCTGGCGCGATTACGTGAACACCTGGATCGAATACAACAAGGGCCTCGGCTTCATCCGCTCCGCCATCGTCACGAACATGGAGCTGGTGGGCGTCACGGAAGCGGACATGCCGGCCGGCATCCAGCTCTGACGCACTCATGCCGGGCGGCGGTGTGGGAAATGCATCGCCGCCCGGTGTTCGTCGTCGATTGAGGACCTTCGATGTATCACTGGGATTTCGGGCTCGTCTGGTCCTATCGCTGGCTGTTGCTGGACGGCCTCGGGGTTACGGTTGCCTTCACCATCGCCATCGTCGTGCTGGGGCTGGCCATCGGCCTGCTGGCGGGCCTCGCCAAGCTCTCCCCCTTCCGCCCGGTCGGCTGGCTCGCCTCGGCCTATATCGAGGTGTTCCGCTGCACCCCGGTCCTCGTGCAGCTCATCTGGTTCTATTACGCCATGCCCATCCTGACGGGCATCGAGATGTCCGCCTTCACGGCCGGCATCCTCGCGCTCTCGCTTTATGGCGGCTCCTTCTATGCGGAGATCATCCGCGGCGGCATCGTCTCCATCGACCGCGGCCAGACGGAAGCCGGCGAGGCGCTCGGCATGGTGCCGTCCCAGATCATGCGTCGTGTCGTGCTGCCGCAGGCGCTGAAGCGCATGGTGCCGCCGCTGATGAACCAGTCCATCATCCAGTTCAAGAACACCTCGCTCGTCTCCGTGCTGGCGGTGCCGGACCTGCTCTATCAGGGGCAGGTGGCCGCCCATGACAGCTATCGCCCGCTGGAGCTCTACACGGTGATTGCGATCATCTATTTCCTCGCGCTCTTCCCGCTCACCGTGCTGGTGCGCCGGGGCGAGGCGCGGCTCGCCGTGACCGATTGAGGACCGGACCCATGCCCGAACCCAAGATCGAGGTCGCGGCCCTGCGCAAGTGCTTCGGTGATCTCGAAGTGCTGAAGGACATCAATCTGCGTGTGGACGCGGGCGGGGTGGTGGCCCTCATCGGCCCCTCCGGCTCCGGCAAGTCCACGCTCCTGCGCTGCATGAACCTGCTCGTGCTGCCCGATGGCGGACGGGTGCGGGTGGGCGGCGACAGCTTCGCCTTCGGCTCCGGCGACAGGCTGCCGGGCGTGAAGGAGATCGCCCGCTTCCGCGCCAATACCGGCATGGTGTTCCAGCACTTCAACCTGTTCCCGCACATGAGCGTGCTCGCCAATGTGATGGAAGGCCCGCTCACCGTGCGCGGCATGAAGAAAGCGCAGGCCGAGCCGCTGGCCCGCCGCCTGCTCTCCAAGGTGGGCCTTGCTGACAAGGCGGACGCCTATCCGAGCAAGCTCTCCGGCGGCCAGAAGCAGCGCGTCGCCATCGCCCGTGCGCTCGCCATGGAGCCGGAGGTCATGCTGTTCGACGAGGCGACGTCGGCCCTCGATCCCGAACTGGTGGGCGAGGTACTCAACGTCATGCGCGGTCTCGCCGCCGAGGGCATGACCATGGTCATCGTGACCCATGAGATCGCCTTCGCCCGCGAGGTGGCCGACCGCGTGGTCTTCATGCGCGACGGCGTGGTGGTGGAGGAGGGGCCGGCCCGGGAGGTGATCGACACCCCTCGCGAAGCGGCCACCCGCGCCTTCCTGTCCCACTTCCACAAGCGCGGCGAGGCCCCGGCGCCGAGCGCCTGATCCCTGGCCTCCGGCCGCACCCCTATCTGCCTGAAAGGACCCCGCGATGAGCTGGGACAGCGTCGTCGAGCGTATCCGCATCTTCCTCGTGGAGAGCCCCATCAAGATGGCCCGCCTTCAGGGCGTCGGCAATGTGAAGGGCTCCGTGAAGCGCGTGCTGCTGGAAGTGACCAGCGCCGACGGCATCGTGGGCTGGGGCGAGGCGGCCCCGTGGGAGGTGTTCACCGGCACGCCGGAAGCCGCCTTCTCCGCCCTCGACATCTACCTGCGTCCGCTCATCCTCGGCGCGCCCATCAAGCGTGTGCGCGAGCTGATGGCGCGCATGGACAAGATGCTGGTCGGCCATGGCGAGGCCAAGGCGGCGGTCGAGATGGCGCTGCTGGACATCCTCGGCAAGGCGACGGGCCTCTCCGTGGCGGACCTGCTGGGCGGGCGGGTGCGAGACCGCATCCCGCTGTCCTTCTCCATTGCGGACCCGGACTTCGACGCGGATCTCGAGCGGATGCGCGCCATGGTCCCAGCCGGGCACACCGTCTTCAAGATGAAGACCGGCGTGAAGCCGCACGCGGAAGAGCTGCGCATCCTGGAGACCATGCGGGGCGAATTCGGCGAGCGGATCGACCTGCGGCTCGACTTCAATCAGGCCCTGACGCCGTTCGGCGCCATGAAGATCCTGCGGGATGTGGACGCCTTCCGCCCCACCTTCATCGAGCAGCCGGTGCCGCGTCGCCACCTCGACGCCATGGCCGGCTTCGCCGCCGCGCTCGACACGCCCATCCTCGCGGATGAAAGCTGCTTCGATGCGGTGGACCTGATGGAGGTGGTGCGCCGGCAGGCGGCGGATGCCATCTCGGTCAAGATCATGAAGTGCGGCGGCCTCATGAAGGCGCAGTCCCTCATGGCCATTGCCGACACCGCCGGCCTGCCGGGCTATGGCGGCACGCTGTGGGAAGGCGGCATTGCGCTCGCCGCCGGCACGCAACTCATCGCCGCGACGCCGGGCATCTCGCTCGGCTGCGAATTCTACATGCCCCACCATGTGCTCACCGAGGACGTGCTGGAAGAGCGCATCGCTAACAGCGCGGGTCATGTGATCGTGCCCGATGGTCCCGGCCTCGGCATCTCCATCAGCGAGGCCTCGCTGCGCGGCAACGCCAAGATCCTCGCCGAGCGCTGAAGCCTCTTTCCGGACCAGACCCATGAGCCTCCATATCGTCGTCATCGGTGCCGGCATCGTCGGCGCCTCAACCGCGCTTGAACTCCAGCGGGACGGCCATCGCGTCACGCTCGTGGAGCCGGGGCAGCCCGGTGGTCCGCAGGCGGCGAGCTTCGGCAATGGGGCATGGCTCAGCCCCGCCTCCGTCGTGCCCATGTCCATGCCCGGCCTCTGGAAGAAGGTGCCGGGCTATCTGATGGACCCGCTGGGGCCGCTCACCATCCGCTGGACGGCGCTGCCGGCGCTCGCTCCCTGGCTGCTGCGCTTCATCGCCGCCGGCGCGACCGTGCCGAAGGTGGAGGCCACCGCCCGCGCCCTCAAGGCGCTGCTGTCGGACGCTCCGGAACGCCATACGGCCCTGGCGGCCGAGGCCGGTCTCGCTGACCTCGTGGAGCGCAAGGGGCTGCTCTATGCCTATCCGGACCGCGCCGCCTTCGAGGCGGAAGCGCTGGCCTGGCGGCTGCGGCGGGACAACGGCATCGTCTGGCGCGAGCTGGACGGCCCGGCGCTTAAGGCCTTCGAACCGACGCTGCACCCCCGCTACGGCTTCGGCGCGCTGGTGGAAGCGGGTGCGCACTGCGTGGATCCCGGTGCTTATGTGGCAGGCCTTGTGGCCTTCGCCGAAAGCCGGGGCCTGACCCGCATCGAGGCGGCCGCGACCGGGTTTGACATCGTGGGCGGGCGGCTTCAGGCGGTCCGCACCGCGAAGGGCTCCGTGCCCTGCGACCGCGCCGTCATCGCCGCCGGTATTCATTCGCGCGCCCTGGCCGCGGAAGCGGGCGACAAGGTGAGCCTCGCCAGCGAGCGGGGCTATCACGTGGTCGTCGCCACGCCCGAGAGCGGCCCGCACCTGCCGGTGATGCCCAGCGACGGCAAGATGGCCAATACGCCCACCCGTGCCGGACTTCGGGCGTCGGGGCAGGTAGAACTCGCCGCCGTCGCCGCGGCGCCCAACTGGAAGCGGGCCGACGTTCTGCTGGACCATCTGCTGAACACCTATCCCGGCCTGCCGCGACAGGTTCCGGAAGCCCGTCTCTCGCGCTGGCTCGGCCACCGGCCCTCGACGCCGGACGGCGTGCCGGTGATCGGTCAAGCCTCGGCCTGCACGGATATCGTCCATGCCTTCGGTCATGGCCATGTGGGGCTCGCCAGCGGACCGATCACCGGCCGGCTGGTGGCGGACATCATCGCGGGCCGCCCGCCCGAGCGGGACATCCGCCCCTACGCAGCTGCCCGCTTTCGGCGGTAATCCATTGCTGGCAATCGCCTGTCCGCGCATGGCCGCGACGCCGCATGCGGCAATTTGGCTGCGAATATGATCTTCCGCAAAGCGCCGGCCATCGTCTGCCGTCAGGTTTCGCCCAACGGAAGTTGATGCGCCGAAATGGCGGTCGGGGCTAGGGAGGCGCGCCGCACAGCGGGCGCATTCTGACGGGGGTCGAGCGGAGCGGCGCATTGCCGTCTCCGTTCAAGCCTGAAGCCGGCATGTACGGATACTCAACTCCATGCGCCGGGGTCTTTTCGGACTCCGGAAGGCGAGCCGCGTGCTCGTTGGAAGGCGAGGGAGTTCTATGCGTATTTCCGATCTGCCTATTCGTACCAAGCTCGTCGGCTTCGCCGGGGCCCTTTTTGGCATCGGCCTCATGGTGGTTGGCGCCATCGGCCTCTACACCATGACCTCGGCCGTCCAGCTCGATGCCGAGCGTCGGGGCCAGGCGCTGGCCAAGGACTCCGCGCGCACCATCGCCGCGCAGGTGGAGGAGGCCGCGCTCACCGCCCGTGCTGCGGCCACCGCCATCGAGGGCTTCATCGGCGAGAAGGGCGGTGATCGGGATCGTCTGGGCTTCGTTCTCTCCGGCCTCGTTGCCGAGAATCCGGCGCTGGCCGGCATGACGCTCGCCTTCGAGAGCGGCAAGCTCGACGGGCAGGACAAGGATTTCGCCGGCCACGCCCTTGCGGATTCGACCGGTCGCTTCTCCGCCCGCTTCTATCGCGATGCTGGCGGCTCGGTGGCCCGCGAGGCCGTCAATGTCTCTCAGGATGGGGCGGCGCAGCGCTGGTACCCATCCGCCGTCCAGCAGGGGCGGGCGGTCGCGACGCCCGCCTATGCGGCGGTCTTCGGCGGGCGCCCGGTGAAGGTCGTGACCGTGGCGGTCCCCGTCCGCCGCGCGGGCACGCCTATCGGCGTCGTCGCGGTGGACCTGCCGCTGGAGCGGATCGCCCGCACCGTCGCGGACCTGAAGCCCTTCGGCACCGGTGTTGCGGCCGTCGTGGGCTCGGACGGCAACTGGCTCGCTGGCGCCGAGGCCGAGCGCGTCGGCGGCGCCGTGACGGATCCCGCCCTGACCGCGCTCGTCAAGGATGCTGCTGGTGGCAAGCCCGTGCAGCGCATCATCTATACGGATGAGGGCAAAACCTTCTGCGGTGTGTGCACCACGCTGATCCGCCTCGCCTTCACCCTTACCGGCACCTATGACAGCGCCACCTTCTATGCCTTCGCGAGCCAGGTGCAGATCGCTGGCGTCGGCGAGCGCTGGACGCTGATCCTCACCGTGCCGAAGGCCGATGCGCTCCAGACCGTGACGGACGCCCGCAACATGATGGGCGGCATCGCCGCCATCGTGCTCGTGCTCGTGCTCGTGCTGGTCTGGGTCGGCGCCCAGCTTCTCACGCAGCCGATCACGGATATCACCGACAAGATGCGCGCGCTCGCCGGCGACGACACTTCCATCCGGCTCGACGGGTTGGAACGCAAGGACGAGATCGGCGACATGGCCCGCGCCGTGGAGGTGTTCCGCCAGAATGCCATCGAGCGGCACGAGCTTGAGGCCGCTCGCGCCGAGGCCCAGGCGGCGCAGGAGGCACGGCAGAAGGCCATCGACAGCCTGATCGCCCGCTTCCGCGAGGCCGCCGCCGCCATGATCGGCGAGGCGACCACTGCCTCCACGGACCTGGAAGCGGTGTCCTCGCAGCTCTCGCACTCGGCCACCGAGAGCAAGGAGCGTGCGCATTCGGCCAGCGAGGCCTCGGCCCGCGCGTCCGCCGACATGCAATCGGTGGCAGCCGCCGCCGAGCAGATGGCGAGCTCCATCGGCGAGATTTCCCGTCAGGTGGCCTCCACCTCCGAGATGATCGGCCATGCGGCGGCCGATGCCCGATCCACCAACGAGAAGATCGCCAGCCTCGCCAATGCCGCGAACCGCATCGGCGACGTGGTGAGCCTCATCGAGGCCATCGCCGGACAGACCAATCTCCTCGCCCTCAACGCCACCATCGAGGCGGCGCGCGCGGGGGAGGCGGGCCGGGGCTTTGCCGTGGTCGCCGCCGAGGTGAAGGAGCTGGCCGCCCAGACCTCCAAGGCCACCAGCGAGATCATCTCGCAGGTGTCGGCCATTCAGGCCGAGACGCAGCATGCGGTGGAAGCCATCCGCACCATCTCGGGCACCATCGAGAATGTGGACAGCTTCGCCAGCTCCATTGCCGCCGCGGTGGAGCAGCAGAGCGCCACCACGAACCAGATCGGCAACAATATCGACAGCGCGGCCAACGGCACTGGCGCGGTGGCGGACGACATCCAGCAGCTCAACTCCGCGGTGCAGGGCACGGATGCCTCCGCCTCGCGGGTGCTGAACGCCTCGCGCTCGGTGAAGGAGGCGACGAGCCGGCTGCAATCGGAGATCGACGGCTTCCTGCGCTCGGTGGCGGCCGCCTGAGCCTTCCGGCAGGACACGATGGCGCCGGACGGGGACACCGCCCGGCGCCATTGCTATTTCAGCGCGGCAGGCCGACGAGGCTGTCCCGCGTGATTTCCGCGATGGACCGGGCGCCGGTGAGCGCCATGGCCACCCGCATTTCCTTCTCGATGAGGTCCAGCAGGTTGGCGACGCCCGCCTGCCCATGCGTGGCGAGGGCATAGGCGAACGCCCGGCCCAGCAGCACGCCCTTGGCCCCCAGCGCCAGCATGCGCACCACGTCGAGGCCGGTGCGAATGCCGGAATCCGCCAGCACCGTCAGATCATCGCCCACCGCATCCGCGATGGCGGGCAGGGCGCGGGCCGAGGAGAGCACGCCGTCGAGCTGGCGTCCGCCATGGTTCGACACCACGATGCCGTCGGCGCCGAAGGCCACCGCATCGCGCGCATCCACCGGATCAAGGATGCCCTTGATGATCATGGGCCCCTTCCAGAAGGAGCGGATCCATTCGAGATCCTTCCAACTGATGGAGGGATCGAAATTGGCCGCCAGCCAGCCGATGTAATCGGCCAGGTTCGTGGGCTTGCCGCGATAGGTGGAGATGTTGCCGAGATCGTGCGGCTTGCCGAGCAGACCCACGTCCAGCGCCCAGCGTGGATGCACCATGGCCTGAAGGACGCGGCGGGTCGGCCCGCTGCGGCCGGACATGCCCGAATGGGCATCGCGATAGCGCGCGCCGGGCACCGGCATGTCCACGGTGAAGATCAGCGTATTGATACCCGCCGCCTGCGCCCGCTCCAGCGCGTTCCGCATGAAGCCCCGGTCCTTCAGCACATAGAGCTGGAACCAGATGGGCTTGGCGCACTGGCTCTGCACCTCCTCGATGGGGCAGACGGAAACGGTGGAGAGGGTGAAGGGCACGCCCTTGGCCTGTGCCGCCTTCGCCGCCTGCACCTCGCCGCGCCGTGCCAGCATGCCCGTCAGCCCCACGGGCGCGAGCGCCACCGGCATGGTGAGCTTCTGGCCGAACAGCTCGGTCTCGAGGCTGAGGTCCGCCACATTGCGCAGCACCTGCTGGCGCAGGGCGATGTGGCTGAGATCCTCCACGTTCCGCCGCAGCGTGTATTCGGCATAGGCACCGCCATCCACATAATGGAAGAGGAAGGGCGGCAGCCGGCTCTTGGCGGCGGCGCGATAGTCGTTCGGTGACGAGATGATCATCGGGCGTTTCCTTTTTGGCGTAAGGGCATGGAGGCCCGCCGCAGGCGCGCGGCGTCCTCTTCGATCTGGCGGAGCGTCTGTTCGACGAAGTCGAGATGCTGAAGCGCGGCGTCCCGCGCCGTCTCTGGCGTGCCGGCGAGGATGGCCTCCGCCAGCACGCGATGCTGGCGCTCCAGGGTCTCGAAGGTGCGCGGCACGGAATAGAGCTTGACGAGGCTCTGGGAAATGCTGGCCTGAAGCAGATCCAGCAGCCCGGCCATCACATGGCGCAGCACAAGATTGTGCGAGGCATCCGCCACGGCCATGTGGAATGCCACATCCGCCCGCGCATCCTCTTCCGGATCGCCGGGGCTGTGGCGCGCACTCATCTGGGCGAGGCAGGCTTCCAGCCGCGCCTTGTCTTCCGCCGTGGCACGGGTGGCGGCGAAGAAGGCGGCGCTGGCATCCAGAGAGCGGCGGATCTCGATCACATCGCGCCAGTAGGCGGGATCGTCCCGCACCAGCGGGGCGAGCGGCGCGATGAGCCCGCCGCCGGTCCAGGCGTGATCCGGCTCCTGCACGAAGGTGCCGCCGCCCTGCCGCGCCACAAGGCGCCCGCGGCTCACGAGTTGCTGGATGGCCTCGCGGATGCTCGATCGCGAAACGCCGAGCTCCTGCGCCAGCACCCGTTCCGCCGGCAGCCGGTCGCCCGCGCCGAGGGCCGCGATCCGCGCCTCCAGCGCCTCCACCAGCCGCACCGCCAATGCCCGCCCGTCATGGGAGCCGGAAGAGAGGTGCTGCGTGCGCATGAGTGGTCGGACCAAATGGTATCTGGCGGAACGATTTCTCTTCTATAGGAGCAGAGGGGATGCGGTGTAAAGGATGTATGTTCGTAATTGGTATGACCAAATGCGCGCATGCGATCTTGCTATCGCGTCGTCGTCAGCCGGGCTTCAAGGCGGCCTTGAGACGTCTCGGCAGCCCCGGCAGGCAGAGCACTCTGCCGGGGGGAGAACGAGGGGTCTGGCAAGCCGGGCGCGGGTCATGTTGGTATCGAGGCGGCACGAGCCGGTCGGCGGCTTGTGGCGGGCCTTCCTGGTGAGGCCTCGCCGGCCCACCAGCGGGGACAGCGTGGATGCGACGCGAGCGCGGATATTCTCCCGCAGCCGGGAGGTATCGGCGCGCGCGATGAAGCCGTTGATGACGGGCGAAGGGGGGCATGGCGGGGCTGTGGGACGGGCGTCCATATCTCCCGCGCGGCTGCCGGCGAGCACAACGTTCCGGGTGAGAAGACGATTTTCCGGGAGGGACGGCACGGCGCTGAGGCCACCGAGCGGAGTGTCGACGGTTCTGAATTCACCAGATAAGCGGGAAGTCAGTAAGCGAATACGTTCCAAGCACCGTACGGACACAGCCGCCCGGCGCTGTTCAGGACCGCCAGATCGTCCAGGCGACGCCGCACAGGCAGGCGAGAAAGATCCCCAGGATCGTGCCCATCACCGTAAATTCCATGCGTCCTCCTTGAGAGAGGGTGCACGGGGCCGATGAACGGCACATGAAGCAAAAGAACCGCAGTTCGTGACAAGCGCGAGCGCTGCCGAAGGCGGAAGCGTAGCTCATGCTGATTTCATGAAGGAATATGGAAGACGCTCGGCCTGAAAGCGCTCCGGGATTTATTTTCCCGAGCTCCGGCGGAGAGGGGCGGAGGCTCCTCCAAGCCGGAGATCAGGGTCGCCAGGGCGTCGGACCGCCCTCCCGCAGGCGTTCAGAGAAACGGCTTGCCGCCCGTGACAGCGATGGTCGCGCCGGAGACATAGCTCGACTTCGGGTCCGCGAGCATCACATAGGCCGTGGCGAGTTCCGCCGGCTGGCCAGGGCGCCCCATGGGCACGGATTTCCCGAAATTCGTGACGGAATCTTCCGACATGGTGGATGGGATGAGCGGCGTCCAGATGGGACCCGGCGCCACCGCGTTCACCCGCACGTTGCGATCGGCCAGCGCCTGGGCCAGCCCGGCCGTGAGGTTGTGAATGGCGCCCTTGGTGGTGGCGTAGGCCAGCAGCGACGGGTTCGGCATGTCCGAATTGATGGAGGCGGTGTTGATGATGCTGCCGCCGGAGGTCATGTGCTTCAGCGCCGCCTTGGTAAGATAGAACATAGGGTGCAGGTTCACGTCGAACGTATGGGCCCATTCCTCATCCGATATGTCCTCGAGGCGCTCGAAGGTCGCTTGATGGGCGGCATTGTTGACGAGAATGTCGAGACCGCCGAGTGCCGTCGCGGCTTCCTCCACCAGATCCCGGCAGAAGGCGGGGTCGGAGATATCGCCGGGGATCAGCACAGCCTTGCGGCCCGCCTCTTCCACAAGCCGGCGGGTCTCCTGCGCATCCTCGTCCTCATCAAGATAGGAAATGCAGACGTCTGCCCCTTCCCGCGCGAAAGCGATGCAAACGGCCCGGCCGATGCCGCTGTCGCCCCCGGTCACGAGGGCTTTCAGGCCATTGAGCCGGCCCGAGCCCACATAGGACGCCTCCCCGTGGTCCGGGCGGGGGTCCATGGCGTCCGTCAGTCCGGGCATCCGCTGCTGCTGCGGCGGTAGAGGCGGGGTGGGATAGGGCGGCATGGCGGTGCTCCGTTCGGTTGAGGAAACCGGTGGCATGGAGGTCAACCTGCTCCGCGCTGGGCAGTTCCCTGCCAGACGTTCCGCACGCTCTTTCTCCCAGCTTCTGTCAAGTTGACGCTCATTTATCCTGGTCGCGCGTCTCGCCGATCATGGCCGCCACCTCCGAGAAGGTCTGGGGTGGCCCGTCGGACAGATTGGTCGCCGTCAGGAGAAAGCGGATGGGAAATTCCATGCCGGCACCCTGCGCGGGTGAGATGTTGCGGCCGTCAGCATCGCGCCTCGCAGCACCCAGAGCCTCGTGCAGGGCTTCCTCGATCTCCTGCTGGGTCACCAGCCCCTTCCGGCGGAGCATTTCGATCAGGTTCGAGACGGCCAGGAGGAGGCCTTCGAGCTGGAGATTGGCAGTGTTCATCGTGTTCCCTTCCGCTGGCGCAAGCCCGGCACCACGGCGCGCGCCATAAGGGAACGCTTCCGCCCGCGGCAGGTTGCATGCGGCGGACCCGCCCCTGAAGGGAGCCGTGGCCTCAAGGTCTGCGCACCTGTTGACCAGGCGCTAATCGGCCCTTCACGGGGGCGTTCCTGCCGCCTCCCGCCAAGCGCAGGCGCGGCCGGAGGCCCTGAAAAGACAAGCGTTGCCGAAGGAACAAGGGGGAGCCGGAGCTGTTTGCCAACAGGGCACGCATAGGAGCCGGCCGACAGCGCCGGAGGTGTCATGCGCAGGCCCGACCCTTCCATGAGGCGGCTCGATGAAGGCACTGACTTTCCACGGCAAAGGCGACATCCGATGCGAACAGGTGCCCGACCCGACCATCCAGGAGCCGACGGACGCCATCATCAAGGTAACGGCCTGCGCCATCTGCGGCTCCGACGTGCACATCTATGACGGCGTGATCCCCTCCATGGAAAGCGGCGACGTGCTCGGCCATGAAACCATGGGCGAGGTGGTGGAGGTGGGCAGCGGCACCACCACACTGAAGGTGGGCGATCGTGTGGTGGTGCCCTTCACCATCGCCTGCGGTCAGTGCTTCTTCTGCCAGCGCGGCTATTTCTCCGGTTGCGAGCGCTCGAACCCCAACCACCAGATGGCGGAGAAAATGTGGGGTTTCTCGCCGGCCGGCCTCTATGGCTATTCGCACATGCTGGGCGGCTATTCCGGCGGACAGGCGGAATATCTGCGCGTGCCTTTCGCCGACAGCGGCCCCATCAAGGTGCCGAACGGCCTTTCCGACGAGCAGGTGCTGTTCCTCTCCGACATCTTCCCCACCGGCTACATGGCGGCGGAGTTCTGCGAGATCCGCGGCGGCGAGACCATCGCCATCTGGGGCTGCGGACCCGTGGGCCAGATGGCCATCCGCAGCGCCTTCATGCTGGGCGCCGAACGGGTCATCGCTATCGATACGGTGCCCGAGCGTCTGGCGCTGGCCCAGGCGGGCGGCGCCGAGACCATCGATTTCCTCGCCGAGGACGTCTATGAGCGCATCCGCGAGATGACCGGCGGTCGGGGCGCGGATGCCTGCATCGATGCGGTGGGCACGGAGGCCGATGCCTCGTCCTCCTTCGATGCGCGCATCGACCGCATCAAGGTCGCAACCTTCATGGGCACGGACCGGCCCCATGTGCTGCGCCAAGCCATCCAGTGCTGCCGCAACTTCGGCATCGTCTCCATCGTCGGTGTTTACGGCGGGTTTCTCGACAAGATCCCCATGGGTTCGGCCATCAATCGCGGCCTCACCTTCCGTATGGCCCAGACGCCGGTCCAGCGCTATCTGCCGACGCTCCTGAAGCGGATCGAGGACGGCGACTTCGACCCGTCCTTCGTCATCACCCACCGGGCGAGCCTGGAAGAGGGGCCGGATCTCTACGCCAAGTTCCGCGACAAGCAGGACGGCTGCATCAAGGTGGTGCTGAAGCCCTGACGGCCGTGCGGGTTCGCCCGCGCGGCCGATGCGCCCGAACCTCGAAGGGGCGCCTTCGCCCCTCTCCAGCCGCGACCAGGAGCCAGCCATGCCCGAGAAGAACCTGATGCCCGACGACCGCCAGCAGAATGCGCAGGATCGCGCCAGCATCGGCATAGGCCCGACGGAGCCGATATTCGATCGTGCTCGCGATCAATCCGAGGCCCATCAGGGCCGCGGGCCGACCGGCTCGTTCGGTGGAGACCGGCCGGCGGAACGGACCACCAGCGCGATTGCCGCGTTCGACGGCCGTGACCACCTGCCCGGAACGGCCATGGACAGGGAGGAGGCTTACTGGGACAAGCCGCTGGCGCACGTCATTGCGTTGACCGCATCGCCCCGCCGCGCCCTGCGCACCTTGGGCGAGGCGGGAGCGTTCCTGTCCAGCGGCGAGGCCTCCGTCCCCCATTCCTCCGCCTTGCAGGCCGTGGCGCAGGCACTCGCCGATGCCGCCCGGAGCGGCACGGATGCCGACATCCATCGGGCGACCGACATGCTCGAGCATTACCTGACCGAGATGCGCCTGAGCTGACCGGACCGGGATGGAAGTGGGCTGTCCGAGGGGCACGATGGGAAGGAGCCCGTCGCCTCTGCGCCGCGCGTCACCCGCGTTGAGGCGTCATGCGCTGTTCGGCCTTACCGGAGGGGGCGCAGAACAACCAGCTCCGGCAAAACGACGAGAAATCAGGACATTGGTGCCGGCTGAGGGGATCGAACCCCCGACCTTCGGTTTACAAAACCGCTGCACTACCGCTGTGCTAAGCCGGCCCGGAACTTGGAAGTCACCAAAAAATCAATCACTTACAAGTCGAACGGCACTCGCCAGACCGATTGTCATGTGCCGTCGTTTGTGCCGATGGCTCAGACCTCACGACCTTTCGAGGCTCGCCGGCCTTCTTCCATCAAGCCTCCCTGTCCGTCAAGACCGGCCTTGCGGCCACGCTTGGCGAGTTCGGCCTCCTCCGGCGTAAGGAACTCAAGATACATCTCGGTTGTCTTCACTGAGGAATGCCGCAGATGCTCCTTCAGGGTGTAGATGTCGCCGCCGCTCCGGAGGAACTCGACGGCGTAGAGGTGGCGCATGTCGTGGAACCGAAATCCACGGAATTCCATGCCCGCTTTCTGTGCCGCCTTCTGTGCCGCCCGCCGTGCGCGGGAGAAAATGAAGGCGGCCTTCGTGATGGGCTTGCCGGCGTGATGGAAGATGTGGGGGCAGGCCAGGGAGACGGGCTGGCGGGAGAAGATCGCCGCCGCCTCGGCTGACAGGCTGATCGTGCGCTGCTTGTTCCCCTTGCCGCGGACGAGCAGGCTGGAGTTGGCCGCGTTGAAATGGCGCCGCTCGGCTCGCGCCAGTTCGTCCTGCCGCATTCCCGTCGCCCGGGCAGCCCGCAGCATCTCGGCATGCCCTTCCTGAAGTCGGCTGAGCACAAACGCGTAATCGCCGTCGTCGGGCAGCATGATCGGATCGCGGTGCTCCTTCAGCCGGCGCATCTTGTCGAGAGCGGGGTTGCCGTCCCGCCATCCCTCATCCTCGGAGAAGTCGAGGAGGGAGGAAATCGCCTGGAGGTCACGCCGGATCGTCGCGTTGGTCACGCCTTCCGCACGCCGCGCCGCCACGAACCGATTGATGGCGTCCTTGTCTATGTCGGCAATGGGCAGCGTGCTGAAGTGTCGGCCGGCGATCGAGAGCGAATCCGCGTAGCGTTTCACCGTTCGAGGTGATCCGACCTGGCGGGGGATGAATGAGGCCCAGGCCGTAACGGCATCGTCCCAGAGCACCCGTGTCTCGCCGAAGCGGGTCGCGCCGACGGCCTTTTCCCGCATTTCGGCTACGCGCCGCGCCGCAACCTTCGCAGAGCCTGTTCGGAGGCTTTCACGGATTTCGCGACCTGCAACGGTAAATCGTGCCCATAGCGTGTCGCCACGCCAGTAGGTGTGCTTCGGTGCCTTGGGTTTTGGGGGCATGTTGTGCGCTCCTTGATCCAGCTGCGAAGCGCGGCTTCGTCGAAGGTCCACAGGCCGCCGATCTTGGCGGCCCCTGGTAACTCGCCGCGCGCTGCCAAGGCTTGCACGGTCCTCGTCTCGACGCCAAGGATCGCCGCGGCATGTGGAGCACGGATCCGTTCGGGAGCGAATACAGGTCGCTTCACAAGGGGCCCTCCGGCCTGTCGGCCAGCATCTTCTTAAGCTTGGCCACTTTCAGGCGGAGGGCTTCGATCTCTGCGATCGCCTCGACCAGGGTGTCGTGCTCGCGTCCTTCGCCGAAGCAGCGAAGGAAGTCGGCCGTGAATACCCGTAGCCTTTCGACGACATCGTCCATCTCACGGCCTTTCTCGTCGGGAACGCGGCTACTCGGCAGCGACGAGGGTCATCGCCGGCGTCATCTGCGACCGGATGAATGAGCTCAGGCTCTGAGCAAAGGCCGACATCTCCTGCTGGTCCATTGCCATATGCTTGAAGCCCATGTCTTCCTCGAGCAGGTTCAGCAATGCCAGAGCGCCCGAGGCCGAAGTGGGCGAGGTGTTGATGGCGTCCCAGAGCGCGTCTTGGAATTTTTCGCACGCGCGGTGCACTGTGCGGACGGAGGATATCCATTCCGGAGCGTCGGTTTTTACGATCTTCCGCTCCCAATAGGTGATCTCAGATTTGCAGAGCTCATCGGGAAGTTCTCGCTCCAGGTGTCCCTGGACCTTGAGGGCGTCATTAAACGCCGCGTAACGCTTGCGGACCAGTTCGATCGCCCGGATGGCAGGGTCCTGAGGCAGTCGCCCACGGCCGGTTGCGGACTGAGAACTGCGCGAGCGAGCCGTCTGCTTGAAGGGATCCGCCTCCGTGTTCAGGTGCTCGGCGTCGCTCTGGCTGTCGGAAAGGGTGGTGGTCGCGATGTCCATGACGTCCTCCGTCGGGTTGGGACGGAGATACCATATTCGTATTCGAATATATGCGCAACGAGATTCCTGGCGCTAATCGACCGATGCATAGGTAAGGCGGTCGCCATCAATCTCATAGCGCAGAGTGGCAATTACCAAGCCTAAGATTTCAAAATCCGGGCCATTTATGCAGCCTATGTTAATATTAATAGGGCGCATTGCAGATCCAGTCTCATTGCCCAAATGCATAAGTCCAGCCGTTTTCTCGTCGTACTCAAAGTATCTCTTCAGTGTTACTTCATAAAGATGGCCAATTTTATTAGATACAACAACCACATCACCGTTCTGAAGCGGGATTTTCTGGGGTCGAAAACCTTGCGGTACGTCATCTGGATCCGCTTCACGCGCTGCGATCACGTAACTCCCAGGCGGCCAGTTCGTCCAAATTTCCTCGCCACGAACGATCCAGCCCGATAATTCGAGTGGCCCCCAGATAGGAGGTGTTGGCAGCATAAGGTCGAAATGCTGCTCTTCGTCCCACTCCGGTGCCTCCACGCCATATCCGCTTTGGATGCTGCCGACGACCCGGACTGCGCGAAGGCCTCCCTGTCGCTTCTGGTTGTGGTCAGTTCCAGAGAACAGGCTAAATGACGGCAGGCCGGCCAACTCTGCGATCTTGAGCAGAGCTGTGGTGCGCGGTTGTTCCTTGGCGGCTTCCCACTTCGAGACGCTTCCTTGGCTGACGCCAAGGGCCGCGGCGAATTCCGCTTGGTTCATGCCGAGATTTTTGCGGATCTCGCGGATCCGGCGTGCGTAGTTGGGCATGCCACGTCGCATATTCGCATTTCTGAAAACCCGCAACGGCGCGGCTCCAGAGGACGCTTGACGATATAATTCGTATTCGAATATATTCCTTTCATGCGAGCGATCCGCCATATCAGACAGTCCGTCTTCAGGATGACCCAATCCACCTTCGCGATTGTCGTCGGCGTGTCTCAAGGGACGGTCTCACGCTGGGAAACGGGCGACTTGGAGCCTTCTTACGATCACCTCGCCTCGATCCGGAAAGGGGCTCACGATCGCCGCTTGTGCTGGGACGACGCTTGGTTCTTCCGAGAGGAGGCCGCTGAATGGCCGAGCCAAGCGGCCGAGAAGAGCGGCGGGCAGCTATGACTGCTTCAGCCGGCGGGCTTTCGCGCGGCCACGCGCAGGTGCAGGCGCGCCAGCAGGCCAGTTCATCGCACCTGGAAGCGGCATCACCTGCGTCGGAGCGGTCTGCGCCCGCTGTGATCAGGCCGGAGGACGATGACCAGTCCCGCCCTTCCGAAAGCTCTGCGCTTCCGATGGCGCGCCATTACCGGTGGCTTTCCCTCGGTATGGGCGAGCAAGCCTTGCCGTGCTCGTTCGATGATCTGCTGCGCCACCGTGCCGATCGGCAGCCAATGGACCTTGCTGCCCGACTGCTCTTCCGGGACTTCGCGTCCCTTCACCGTCTCACCACGCTCAGCGGCGGCTTCTCCGCCAAGATCCAGTTCGCCCTGAGCGTCCTTGTCCATGAAGCGTGCCCCTTCCTGTCCCTCTCCGATGGTTCCAACCAGACCACGGAGTTGATGGCATGGGCATCCGAGATCGGGGGATAGTCATGACAGCGGCGGCGTATGTTGAGCGCGCGGCCAGCAGGGGTGTCCGGCTCCGGGACATCATCGCCCGGCGTATGGGGCTCTCCGCCAAGGAGGCCGTTCCGCTGGCTGCACGGAAGATCAGGGCCGGCACCGGCACATACGAGAACATCTGCCGCGGACGGCTCAAGGACATCGGAGCGCACCTCCATGACGCACTACGGCAAGCGCTCATTCGGGAACTCTTCCTGGAGATCGAGGCCCACACGAACGAACTCTCCGCGCTGCTGGCGGATGGTGCTGATCCTTGTGGCGGCGAAGTTCAGCAGGTGGCGGCGCGCCTGGCGCAGCTCCGCCGGGCGATCGGAGAAGCGCCGGAAATTCGAGACGGAGGCGGGCGATGAACAGCTTTGACGAGGGCGGCACGCGTAATGACGAAGGCGGTACGTGGGAGCCTATTGGCGACGTCGCCCGGCGGGTTCTGGATAAGTCGCGTGCGCTGACCGCCAAGAGAGACGCGATAGTCGCGGCCTCGCTCAACCGCCCGCGCGCCAATTCTCCGTCGCTGACGAAGGCGGACCCGCGCTCTTCTGGAAAGGCGCACGAGCCCAAGCGCGCGGTGGATCCCGACGAAAATGGCGGCCGGAAAAATTTCCGCGAAATTCGGCACAAGGACGGGAGCCGGCCATGAGCGGCGACATCGTGGATCTGAACGCCATCCGGGCGGATGAGCTGGACAGGCGCTGGAACGACTATGACCGCCACCGGCGCCGGGCGGAGAAGACGGGGCGCAAGGAGGACGGCATTGCCGCAGGCAAGGCCTGGCGGAGCTGGCTGGACCTCTTCATGTCTGCGGCGCAGCGGGACGACCTGACGAAGCCCGTGGTCCTCCGCCAATGAGCGACACGCCGTCATCGCCATCGGCAGACCTGCTCCTCGAACAGGAACTGCTGGGCTGTCTCATCTGCGCGCCCGAGGCTCTCGCAGCCGTGGCAAGCTCCCTCGAGCCCGAGCATTTCGCCCAGCCCCTCCATGGGCGCCTGTTCGAAGCCTTGAAGGCGCGGCATGCGAGCGGGGCTCCCAGCAGCCCTGTGACATTGGCTGCGGCCTTGAAGATGGACTGGAGTGCACCGGTCGCGGACGACATGACGGTCGGCCAGTACGTCGCGCGCCTGGTGGCGGACGCCGGGCCTCCGATCATGGCCAAGAGCTATTCCGCCGACCTGCGGGACATGTGGGCAGCCCGCGCCATCGGCGATGCGGTCAGCAGGACGGCGTCGTCGAACGGCATGCCCAACGAGAAGCTGGAGGCGCTGCTCGACGAGATCGACACCGTGCGCGCCAGCATGGCGGATGCTCAGGTCACTCGCGAGACGGCGGGAGAGAGCGCCCAGCGCCTCCTCGAGCAGATCAACGGCATTCGGTGCGGAGAGGCGCAGCCCTCCGGCGCCACCACGGGTTTCACGGATCTCGACCGCATCATGCTGGGATATCGCCCTGGCGAACTGATCGTGCTCGGAGCCCGCCCGGGCGTCGGGAAGACCACGTTCGGAACGTCATCGCTCCTGCAAAGCGCGAAGCAGGGGAATGGCGTGATGCTGTTCTCCCTTGAGCTGTCTCGCGAGGCGGTGGCTGCGCGGCTCCAGGCGGATCTGGTCTTTGACGCCCGGTTTCCTCTCACCCATTCGCAGATCCGCGCCGGCAACGGCCTGTCGGACCACGACTTCGAACGGATCATGGGCGCGACCGCGCGTATGAACGCCCTGCCGTTTGAGATCGAATATGCGCCGCGCCTCGCGGTAGCGGACCTCGGAGCGCGCGTATCGGCGGCCCGGAAGCGTCTCGCGCGCGCAGGTGTGACCCTCCGCGTTGTTGCGGTCGACTATCTCAAGTTCCTCAAGGCGACCGACCGCTACAAGGGCCAGAGGGCCTATGAGGTTGGTGAGATCACCGCCGGCCTGCTGGCCATCGCCAAGGACGAGGGCGTCTGCATCCTCCTGCTGGCCCAGCTCAACCGCGGGATCGAGAGCGAGAAGGACAAGCGGCCCGACCTCCACCACCTGCGGGAGAGCGGAGACATCGAGAGCGACGCCAACGTCGTGATGTTCCTCTACCGGGAGGCCTACTACCTCGAGAAGTCGGAGGCCTACCGCTCCGGCGACCTCCAGGCCCTCGCCGAGCACGAGCATGTGAGGAACAAGCTCGAAGTGGTCGTCGCCAAGAACCGCAATGGGCCCACGGGAACCGTGGACCTGTTCTGCGACATCGGCGCGTCCGCAATCCGCAATCTCGACTGGCGCTATGGAGGGCACACCTGATGGTCGATTTTTATCGACACGACATCCCGAGCTGGATGGACGGGACCGAGAGCCTGAGCGCCAACGAATATCGCGCGTACCATGTGATCTGCCAGCTTCTCTACCTCAACGAAGGGCCGATCGCTCTCAATGAGCGCGGGATCGCGGGCCGCTGCAACATGCGGCTTGATCACTTCCGGGCTGCCGTGAACGGGCTCTGCCAGAAGGGCAAGCTCAAGGTCGCCGATGGCGTCGTGTTCAACGACCGCTGCGAGCGCGAGTTGGAGCTGATCAGGCTCAATCGGAAGCATGCGGCGAAGGGAGGCAGGGCGTCCTCGCGGCGGGCAAAATCGTCCTCTACGCCGATCCTAGACGCTTCGTCTGAGATTCTAGACGCTTCGTTTGAGATCCAAGCCGCTTCATCGGAGATCCTAAGCGCTCCATCGACGCTCGTCACTGATGATAAGCTGCTGAAAAATAACGAGGCGCACAGAGCAGCGCTTCCGCAGAAGGCAAGCCTAAGAGAGGAGAGTATAGGAGAAGAGCTTACGCTCTTGACGCGCACGTGCACGCGAGAGGAACCGGGAGGGCGGCCATCGAAGGCCGAACGTGACGCAGCCTTCGATGAGCTGAAGGCCTGCTACCCCAAGCGGGAAGGCACGCAGGACTGGCCCAAGGCCCGAACCGTCTTCGACCGAGCGATTGCCGCCGGCTCGACTCCCGAGGAGATCATCCGGGGTGCCTCGCTCTACGCCGCCGCTGTTCGGCGCCGTGGCGACGAGGGCACTCGGTTCGTCAAGCAGGCCCGATCCTGGCTGAACGGCCGGCTCTGGGAGGAGATGAACGAGCAGGCCGCACCCGTCGGCGGTCCGTCGGTGCCGCCCGGCTGGCCACGGAACCTGCCCGACCCCGAAACCTGCTTCTCGGCCTGGAGCCGAGGGCAATGGCCTGGCTCTTGGGGTGCTCCGCCGGACCTGCCGTCAACCCGCGTACCGGCCGATGTCGTGGCGCAATGGCAGGCTCGGCGAGCCGAGAGGGTGGCGGCGTGAACCGCAACTGGGATGGCGTGGAAAGGGAAGGGTGCCGAGGAATGGCCGGACGGAAGCGGAAAATCACCCAGCGCCAGCCGAACGGACAGCCGAAGCGCCTGCCGCGCTCGGAAAGGCGGGACGCGATCATGGGTGTCGCCATGGAGCAGCCGCACCGCCGGTGGCTGCCGGAGGGGGCGCGGAAGGATCAGCGGGCCGAAAGCGCGCTCGGACGGCTCTTTCTCGCAGGCCTCATCACGGAGCCGGAATGCTGGGCCGGAGAGCGCCTCCGAAGGGTGTTGCACGAGTTTCACATCGTGCTCGCCACGCCCATGACCGCATCATCGGCCGCCATCATGGTGGCGAGCCCCGTGCAGCAGGACGCAGAGGGCGACCTGATGGCGGCAGAGCGACCGGAGACGGAGGAAGAGCGCCGTGACCGTGTGCTCGCGTCTTTCGATCGCGCCACCAGCGTCCTGAAGCGGGTCGAGAATTCACGGAGCGCGATACGCGATATCGACGCCCTGCTGCTGCGCGATCAGGTGCCGCAGGACATCCAGCCCACTCGACGGGGATTGGCCGCACTCGCTTCCATGTGGAGGTTGAACGAGCCTGCCGAAGAGGAGGGCGATCGACCCATTCGTGTGCGCGGAGCCCGCATCGGGGATGCCTGCGCATGGTCTCATGAGGAGCGCGAAGTGGCGATCCTCTACAAGTAATCATGCTCTTGCCATTGATCTGCAAATCAGGCAACCTGTGCACGAAATGCAGAGTGAAGAATAGCGCCCGGCCGGAAGGCATGGGCGTTTCTTCGTTTCTGGCGGCGGCTAGAGTTTCCTATTTGTCTCAAGCTCAGTCCGCGAAATGCAGTTTGCGGTAGATGCCCTGCGCCGTTGACGCTTGCGGCGCCCAGTTCGCACTAGGCATCTGGCAACCCGCCGTCACGGGCCGCAAAACAGCTTCGACGGTGGATGGGCTGAACCGGTGTCGCTCACGGTTCACGCTGACAGCTACCCATTCCGCAAGCCTCCGACAGGGGCCGTCGAAGATCCTCACACGGCACATGAGCCCTGCGCCTCAGGCTACGACCCCCGCGCAGGCCCCGCCGGAAGCGCCCCGGCGCGGATAGCGGCCAGCCAAGGCAGCCGCCACGGACCAACGGGGCAGGGGAAGCCACATGCCCGACTGGAAGGCCATAGAGGCCGAATACGGCTCCATGTCCACTCGCAAGCTGGCCGAGCGCCACGGGGTGACGGAAGGCGCCATCCGGAAGCGCAAGGCGAAGGGATGGGCCGAGCCGGGCGTGTTCGGTCATCGGCCGAAGAAGGAGAAGCCCGCCAAGGCCGCGACGCGGCCAAGGCAGAAGAAAGAGGCATCGAAGAAGGTGCGTACCGAGCGCGCGGTGCGCACCGAAAATGCGCACCAGAATGCGTACCAGTACGCACCTCCAGCGCCAGATGTGGTACGCGCTGAACCTTCAGCTCCGAAGCAGCGCGGAATTCCATTCCAGCCGGGCAAGAGCGGAAACCCGGCCGGCAGGCCCAAGGGGTCGCGCAACAAACTCGGTGAGGCGTTCATCGCCGCGCTGCACGACGACTTCATCGAAAACGGCCCGGAGACCATCCAGCGCGTCCGCGAAGAGAAGCCGGACCAATACCTGAAGGTGGTGGCCTCCATCCTTCCCAAGGAGCTGAAGGTCACGACGGAGGTGGACCTTTCCGATGACGAGCTTGACCGACGCATTCGGCAGCTCGCAGCCGCCCTTGAACTCGAGATCGGAGGCGAAGGCGGAGCTGGCGAAGCTGCTGGCAGAGAAGCAGCGCCGGGCCGAACGCACTAAGCTGCTGCGGATGTACCCGGAGACGGGCGCGCTGCGGCGGCAGCTCTATCCGAAGCACATGGCGTTCTTTCGGGCCGGCGTCGAGCACCAAGAACGGTGCATGATGGCCGCGAACCGCGTGGGCAAGACATACGGCGTCGGCGGCTACGAGACGGTGCTGCACCTGACCGGCCGATACCCGGACTGGTGGGAGGGGCGGCGCTTCGATCATCCGATCGAGGCATGGGCGGCCGGCGACACGGGCGAGACGACGCGCGACATCGTGCAGTCGGTGCTGTTTGGGAAAATCGACGATCTGGGCACAGGCCTCATCCCGGCGGACGACATCGTGGGCGAGCCCAGCCGTCGGGCGGGCATCACCGGCGCCATCGACACGGCGGCCATCCGCCACCGTTCCGGCGGGACAAGCCTGATCGGCTTCAAGAGCTATGACCAGGGGCGCAAGAAATTCCAGGGCACGGCGAAGCACGTGGTGTGGCTGGACGAAGAGCCGCCGGCCGACGTCTATCAGGAAGCCCTCATGCGCCTCATGACCACCAGCGGCCTGATGCTCTGCACGTTCACGCCCCTTGAGGGCATGACGGACATCGCCGCCCAGTTCATCGCGGCGATCGGTGTCTAGGTTCTGCATCCAGGCGACGTGGGATGATGTCCCGCACCTGACGCAGCAGCAGAAGGACGAGCTTTGGGCCGCAATCCCGGCCCACATGCGGGACGCGCGCACGAAGGGAATTCCGGTGCTGGGATCGGGCCGCGTGTTTCCGATCGCGGAAGAGCTGATCCTCTGCGACGCCATGCCCATCCCGAAGCACTGGGCGCGCATCAACGGTCTCGATTTCGGGTGGGATCACCCTTTTGGCGCGGTGTCGATCGCATGGGACCGCGACGCCGACGTGATCTATGTCGTGAACACCTATCGGGCCCGCGAGGAAAGCTCGGTCATACACGCCGCGGCGATCCGCCCATGGGGGAAGAAAATCCCCTGCGCGTGGCCACACGATGGCTTTCAGCACGACAAGGGGTCCGGCCAGCAGCTGGCCGAGCAATACCGCGACCACGGGCTTGAAATGCTCGACGAGCACGCTACCCACGAGCAGGGCGGCAACGGCGTCGAGGCCGGCATCATGGAGATGCTGGAGCGCATGCAGACGGGCCGGCTCAAGGTCTTCCGCCATCTGGAGGACTGGATGAGCGAATTCCGGCTCTACCACCGCAAGGACGGCAAGATCGTGAAGGAGCGCGACGACCTCATGTCAGCCACGCGCTACGCGATCATGATGAAGCGCTTCGCTTCGCCCGAGCCGACCGGCCCGATTGACCGGCACCGCGCCGTGCGCGACCGCCCGCGAGGTTCCGCATGGACAGCATGAGCGATAGCGCGCTGTCCGGCGCGGGCGAGAGCATGATCGGCGCGCCCGATGACATGGACATGCGCCGGTTCCGCGCGTGGTTCCAGATGGACGCGGCGCACAGCCACAAGTGGCGGCCGGCGGCGCGCGAGTGGTATGCGTTCGTAGCGGGCGATCAGTGGTCGAGCGAGGAGAAAGCCGCGCTCGAGAGCCAGCAGCGGCCGGCCATCGTCTTCAACCGCTCGCTGTCCATCATCAAGGCCGTGGCGGGGTCCGAGATCAACGGGCGGCAGGAAATCCACTATCTGCCGCGCACGCTGGACGACGCAGGGGTCAATGAGGCGCTGACCGGCGCCAGCAAGTATTTCGCGGATCAGGCCGGGGCCGAGGACGAAGAGAGCGATGCCTTTCAGGACAGCCTGATCTGCGGCATGGGCTGGACCGAGCAGCGGCTGGACAACACCGAGAACCCCGAGGGCGATTACGTCGAGGACCGCATCGACCCGCTCGAGATGTTCTGGGACCGAAGCGCAAAAAAGCGGAACCTCGCCGACGCGCGCCGGGTGTGCCGGGTGCGCAAGATCCCCATCAGCGACGCCCGCGACATGTTCCCCGGCTTCACGGACGCCGAACTTGATGCGACGTGGGCCGATGCTGGCGAGTTGATCGACCCGAACAAGACCGTCGAGCAGAAGCGGGTGCGCGACGGGAACTATGACGCCTTCAGCCTGGACGACGACCGTAGCGAGGTGACGCTTGTCGAGTTCCAGTGGTGGGAGAAAGAGCGGTATTTCATCGCCGCCGATCCGGCGACGGGCCAGCGCATCGAACTCTCGGCCAAGGAGCACGACGTGCTCAGCGGCCGCTTGTCCAAGCTGGGCGTGCAGCTCAACAGCGCCTCGGCGACGCGCAAGGTCTACAAGCGGGCCTTCATCGGCTCCGTGGTGCTGGAAGTTTCCACCCCGCCGACCGGGAACACGTTCAGCTATGCCTGCATCACGGGCGAGCGCGACCGGAACGCCGGTACGTGGTTCGGCCTCATGCAGTTGATGCGCGACCCCCAGAAGTGGGCGAACCGCTGGCTTCAGCAGGCCCTGCACATCATGAACACCAACGCCAAGGGCGGGCTGCTGGCGGAGGAAGACGCATTCGAGGACCAGCGGGACGCCGAAGAGACCTGGGCGCGGCCGGACGCAATCACTTGGCTCCGCAAGGGCGCGCTGTCCTCGGTCAATGGCGCCAAGGTGCAGCCGAAGCCGCAGACCGGCATCCCCGCCGGCTATTACCAACTGCTGGAATTCGCCATCTCGTCCATTCGCGACGTGACCGGCATCAACCTCGAACTTCTGGGCATGCGGGACGCGAACCAGCCGGGCATTCTGGAGGCGCAGCGCAAGCAGGCCGCCATGACGATCCTCGCCACGGCCTTCGACAGCCTGCGGCGCTACCGGAAGGTGATCGGCAAGCAGCGGCTTTATTTCATCCAGAACTTCCTGAGCGACGGGCGCCTTGTGCGCATTCTTGGCCGGGATGGGACGGAGCGCGTCATCCCGCTCATGCGCGACACCACCGTGGGCGAATATGACGTGGTGATCGACGACGCGCCGTCGGCACCGAACCAGAAGGAAGCCAACTGGGCGATCATCTCCCAGATGCTGCCGCTGGTCGGCCCGATGATGACGCCGGAGCTGTGGCTGGCCGTGCTGGAGTATTCGCCGCTGCCGTCCGCTCTGGTCGAGAAGCTGAAGACGCTGATCCCTGCGCAGGGCGAGGCGTCTCCCGAGCAGAAGCAGCAGGCCATGGTGGCGCTCCAGTCCGCGCTGGCGAAGATCAAGGTGGACGAGACCACCGCCGCCAAGAACGCCGCCAGCGCTGCCCAGTCGCATGCCTCGGCCGAAAAGACACAGATCGAGGCGGCGCGCCTCATGCGCCAGCCCATCGGAATTCCCGCTCTCCAATAGCGGGCTTCGCCCGGCGGCCGCGTGAGTGCCGTCTTCGCATCCATCACGTCACGAGGACACGATGACCGAGCAGAACACCGGGACGCCCAGTGCGGCGGACACCGCCGACCTGAGCCCCGAAGACCGCGCCTATTTCGAGAGCGCCGGTGCGCTGACGCCGGGCGATGACACGGGCGCCCCCGCCCCCGAGGACACCGCGGCGCCGGCCGGGCTGGTGGACGACGCCGACCTCGGCGAAGACGATGCCGCCGACGGCAAGCGCAACGATGGCCGCTATGTCCGGCACGGCGCGTTTCACGCGGAGCGCGAGCGCCGAAAGGCCACCGAACGGGCGCTGGAAGAGACCAAGCTCGGCTACGCCCGGCTGGAAGAGCGGCTGAACCTGCTGACGCAGGCCTTCACGCCGCCCCCGGCGCAGGAACAGCAACCCGCCGCCCCGCCCAACGCCGATGAAGACCCGCTGGGATACATCAAGTGGCTGGGCGAGCAGGTCACCGCGGCGAACAAGACGGCCACGCAGGTGCGTGAGCAGACGGCCGAGGTGCAGGATCATCAGCGACTGGTGTCCACCTATCAGCAGGACGCGCTGCGCTTCGCCAAGGACACGCCGGATTTCCGCGACGCCTACTCGCACCTGATCTCCAGCCGCGACCAGGAACTCCAGCTCTATGGCGTCGCAAATCCGCAGGAGCGGGCGCGTATCATCCAGCAGGAGGAAGCGCAGCTGGTCCGCAACGCCGTGCAGGCGGGCAAGTCGCCGGCCGAGGTGGTCTATGGCCTCGCCAAGACGCGGGGCTATGCCATGAAGGCGCCGCCCGCGCAGGAGCAGCCCAACGCTGCGGACGAGGTGTCCCGGCTCGCGGCGGTGGCGGCGGCCTCCAAGTCACTGTCGAATGCCGGCGGCCGCGCCGGTGGCGAACTCAACGCCAAGGCCCTCGCCGAGATGAGCGACGCCGAGTTCCAGGCGATCTATGAGAAGGTGCAGGGCGACCCCGCCAAGATGCGCCAGCTCTTCGGCGGCTGACGGTGGCCGGCGATATCGTCCCTCTCTGGGGCGGGGAGCTGGCGACGGGAACGACCCCTGTCCCGTGTGTCGTCGACATGCTGCGCGATCTTCTGGCGCGAGCCGAGCGCGGCGAGATTGTCGGCCTTGCGGTGGCTACCGTTTCTGGAGCGCGCACGGTCGAGACCGAATGGGCAGAGGCCGGAGGGTTCAAGCTGGAGCTGGCAGCGTCAGTGATGACGCTCCATGCCCGAATGGCGGGAGACCTCGCGGATCTCTGAACGACGGCTGATCCACGTCACGGATTGCCCCGGGCCGGCTAGGCTCTTCGTCCGGCCCACGTCAGCGGCCAGCTCGCGCGCCCCGAGGTCAAACGGGCGCTTCGTTCTTGCGCTGAACGTCAACAGGCGCGCTTCCACAAAAATCGGAACCTGAACAATGGCTTATACCCGTTTTGGCGTGAATGACGCCCTTGCGGTCAAGCTGTGGTCGAAGGGGCTCGATGCCGAAGCGCTCAAGGCAACTCCGATTGCCCCGCTCATCGGCGACGGGACCAACTCGATCATCCAGCGCAAGACCGAGACCGGAAAGGGCTCCGGTGACAAGGTCACCTACGGCCTGCGCCTCCAGCTCACCGGCGACGGCTTCACCGAGAACGAGGTTGCGGAAGGCAACGGCGAGAGCCTGAGCATCTATTCCGACGGCCTCCTCATCAATGAGCTGGGCCACGTCGTCTCGGCGGCCAGCAACAACACGATCGACGCGCAGCGCGTGCCGTTCGAAATCCGCTCCGAGTGCAAGGACGGTCTCGCGGACTGGTTTGCCAAGCGCATGTCGGTCAGCTTCTTCAACCAGGTGTGTGGCTTCACCGCCGAGACCCGGACGAAGTATGCCGGCCTCAATGCGATCGCGGCGCCGTCTTCGGGCCGCGTGCTGCGCCCGACCGGTTCCAACGATCAGGCCCTCGGCTCCTCCAACCTCTTCACCCTCGACCTGATCGACAAGGCGAAGGAGATGGCGGAGACGGCCAGCCCGAAGATCCGCCCGGTCAAGGTGGGCTCGGACGACTATTACGTGTGCTACCTGCACCCGTATCAGGTCACCGACCTGCGCACGACCACGGCGACGGGCCAGTGGCTGGACATCCAGAAGGCGGCCATGGCCGGCGGGATGGTGGACAAGAGCCCCATCTTCACCGGCGCGCTCGGCGTCTACAACGGCGTGGTGCTCCGCTCCGCCGTGGACGTGACGCAGGGCGTCAACTCCAGCACCAGTGCGGCGATCTCGACCGTCCGCCGGGCGGTGTTCCTCGGCGCGCAGGCCGCTGTCATCGGCTTCGGCCAGGACAACGGGCCGACCCGCTACCGCTGGAACGAGGAGCTGTTCGACCACAAGCGCCGCATGGAGGTGTCTGCCTGGACGATCTTCGGCCTGAAGAAGACGCAGTTCAACAACGTCGACTTCGGCACGATCGTCATCAGCACCTACGCTGCGGCCCACGGCTGATAGGAGGCTCATCACATGGCCACCAACACCGCAGGCTCGGTCGCCCGGCAGTATGCCTCCCAGCTCGTCCACTACCTTCGCTTCACCGTCAACTACAATGACGCGGGCATCGGCAGTGGCGTGCGCAAGGGGACGCTGCCGGCCGGCGCGCTGATCCTCTCCACCTCCGTCAATGTGGCGACCGTGTTCAACGCGGCCTCCACCAACGTGCTGACGGTCGGCACCAACTCGACCTCGTTCAACAACATCGTCGCTTCCGGCGATGTGGACGAAAGCGCGGCGGCACTGACCAACGGCATCAAGCCCACCAGCGCCGCCCTGGTGCCGCTGGCGTCCGATTTGGACGTGTACGCGATGTATACCCAGACGGGCACTGCGGCGACGACCGGCAAGGCCTATGTCGTGATCCAGTACATCCCGGACAACGACGGCTGATGCACGCGGCCCTCTTCTGGCTGCTCCACGAACAGGCGGCGGGGCTCTATGACCCGCCGCCACTTCCGGAGGTGAGCAATGTCGACCAAGGCGACCATGATCGAGAGGATCGCGGACGAACTCGCACGCGACGACCTGACCGATCAGATCGACCGCGCCATCGTCGACGCAATCGAGGCCTTCCGGACTGAGCGTTTCCTGTTCTGCGAAACGCGGGCGCTGACCTTCAACACCGCCGACGGGCAGGAATTCTACGGTTCGGACGATCTGGCCGATATTCCGAACATCATCGCCTTCGATTTTGTGACCTATCTCGACGGCAACACGGTCTTCCAGCTCTCTCAGGTCGAGCCGGTCGACATCGAGATGGCGTCGCTCAACGGCACGGCCAAGGGATCGCCGAGCGCGTTCGCCTATTTCGCGGAGCAGATCCGCATCTATCCCGTCCCGAGCAATGTCTGGCCGGTGCGGATCACGGGCCAGTTGAGCCCGCCGGCGCCTGCCGGCCCTGACACGACGGGCAACCGCTGGATGACCGATGGCGAGCGCCTGGTGCGCGCGCGGGCGAAGCTGGAGCTGGCGCTGCATGTCGTCAATGACGACGCCCTCGCCCAGCGCATGAACCTCGCCATGGAGGATTACCGCAGCCAGATGGCCAAGCGCGCCAACCGCAAGATGGGGACGGGCGTCATCCGCCCGATGAACCTCTGATGCTGGCCTTCGGCGAATACCGGCCCGACGTGTCGGACTATAACGGCCAGCACAGCCAGACCATGCTGAACGTCTTCCCGCGCGGGGACGGTTATGGGCCGGTGGCGAGCATCGAGGCGCTGACCGACGCGCTGCCGGCGCCCTGCCGGGGCTATATCCGGGCGATCAACGAAGACGGCTCGGTCACGATCATCGCGGGCACGGCCAACGGCCTCTGGCGCCTCAACAACACGACCTTCGCATGGGAGGACGTGTCGAAGGGGCCTTACAATCTGACGGGCTCCGATCTGTGGAGCTTTGCCCAGTTCGACAACCGGGTGGTGGCGGCGCAGATCGGCGACCCCATGCAGGTCATCACGCTGGGCGCGGGCTCGACGCAGTTCGAGGATCTGGCCGGCGATCCGCCGCAGGCGCGATACGTCTCGGTGGTGAGTCGGTTCCTGGTGGCGAGCGGGCTGCTTGGCGCGCCCCTGCGCATCCAGTGGTCGGCCATCGACAATATCGAGGGGTGGACCTCGGGAACGGACCAGTCTGATTTTCAGGACTTCGCGGATGGTGGCGCCGTTCAGGGCGTTGCCGGCGGCGAGCTGGGGATCGTCTTTCAGGAGAACGCCATCCGCCGGCTGATCTATTCGCCCGGCTCTGCGGTCATCTTCCAGATCGACAAGGTGCCGGGTGAGACAGGGTGTGCGGTGGCGCTGAGCATCACCCAGGCGGCCGGATACGTGTTCTGGTATGCGGGATCGGGCTTCTACCGGATGAACCCGGCCGGCGCCCCCGAGCCGATCGGGAAAGAACGGGTGGACCGCACCTTTGCCGCCGACTTCAATGCCGACAACCTCCAGTTGATGATGGGCGCGGCGGACCCCCGATCCAGCCGGATCATCTGGGCCTATCGCTCCCAGTCCGGCGCGGCGGGGCGCTTCGACAAGGCCTTGGCCTACGACTATCTGCTGAACCGCTGGACGCCGCTCCAGTTCCAGGGCGAGTTCATCGCGCCATTCGCCCAGCCGGGCATGACGCTCGAGCGTCTGGACGCGGCCTATCCGGAATACAATCTCGACACGCTGCCGTTCTCGCTGGACTCGTTCCCAGCGTCTGGCGGGCTGCTCATGGCGGCTTTCGATGCCCAGCACCGTCTGGGGCTGTTCACCGGGCCCAACCTTGAGGCGACCCTCGTCTCGGCCGAGGGCGGCGGTGCGCAGCGGGCAATGATCAAAGCCGCGATGCCGGTCACGGATGCGACCGAGGTGATGGCCTCCATCAGCCAGCGCAGCACGCTCATGGATGCCGGAGAGTGGTCGCGCGAGACGACGCGCAACATCCTCGGCTGGTGCCCGATCCGCCGCGACACGCGCTTCTATCGGTTCAAGCTCCGGTTCAGGAAGGGCGCTCGCTGGACGTTCTGCACGGGCGTTGAGGTCGACGCCGTTCCCACGGGGTCGCGATGAGCCTCCAGATCCCCGCCCTGACCGAGAAAGACCCGTTCAAGCTGGCGCAGGCTATCCGTGAACTGGCGGTGGGCCGCTCCAATGCCGTGGGCACATGCACGCTGACGCCGGGCGCCGCGCTGACGACGGTGGCCGCCGTGAACTGCGCACCGGGCAGCGTGGTGTTCCTGATGCCGACGACCGCAACCGCGGCAACCGCGACAGGCCTCTATGCGGTGGCGGCCGCGGGGTCGTTCACGGTGCATCACGACGTGTCGTCTGCCACGGACCGGACGTTCGGCTATGTCGCCCTCGGCTGACCTGCACTGCGTGCCGCCAGAGCTTGTGGATCGCATGTGGCCGCTGGTGGGGCACTGGATCGAGGCGGCGGCGCGGCGGACGCGGGCCATGCACACGCCGACGGTCCGGGCGTCCCTGCAGGACCGGCAGGCGCTGCTGTGGGTGGCGCTGGCCGGCGGCGAGGTCATCGCCGCTGCCGTGACAGAGCTGGAAGTGGGCGACGATGGGCTCTCGTGCCGCATCGTGGCGGCCGGCGGCCGGGACGCCGGGGCGTGGGCGCCGCTGATCCATGGCATCGAGGATTTCGCCCGGGCCGAGGGCTGCGTGCGCGTCAGGTTTGAAGGCCGAACCGGCTGGCGCCGGTATCACCCAGATTACGCGGTCAAGCGCGTGGTGTTCGAGAAGGAGCTGGCCTGATGGGCAAGAGCAGCACCACGAAACAGACGTCGGAAACGAACCCGTGGGCACCGGCCACGCCATATCTGATGGACGTGCTCGGGAAGGCGGGCGGCCTGCTCAATCAAGACACCGGCGCCACGGCTGACCAGACGGCGGCGCTCTCTGGCATCAAGAGCAACGCCGGGCTGCTCGGTACCCAGGCGGGGAACTACAGCGATCTGATGTCCCGCCTCTATTCCGGGGGTGGGTATGGGTCGACTGCCGGCCTGCTGAACAACAACTGGGCGAACATCTCCGGCGCGTTGGCGCCCATGACATCGGCCAGCTATTCGGACCCGACGCAGAACCCGATCGTGCAGGCCTATGCCAAGCAGGCGGGGAACGACGCGCAGAACTCGGTCAACGGCATGTTCGCTGCCGCCGGCCGGGATCTTTCCGGGGCGCACGCTGGAGCGCTGGGGAAGGGCATCACCCAGGCCGAGGGCTCGGTCTACAACCAGGCGCAGCAGCAACTGGCGGGACAGCAGCTTGCCGGCCTCGGCCTTCTCAACTCGGCCGGGCTCGGCACGTCGAGCGCGCTGGAAGGCATCACCGGGGCGCAGAACCAGGCAGGGCTGTCGGCGGCGGGCCTGAACGGCTCCCTCGCCACCATCCTGAACTCGCCCTACACGAACACGATCAACGCCGACCAGACGGCCTACAGCCTGCCGGTGCAGAACCTGGGCATGCTGGAGAACCTGATCCTGCCCATTGCCGGCGCCGGCGGCACGACGCAGAGCACGAGCACGCAGCCGCAGAGCCTGCTCAGCAACATCCTTGGCGGGGCGCTGGGGCTGGGAAGCCTGTTCTCGGCGCCCGCCGGGGGCACCAGTGCCATTGGTGGCCTATTGGCGCTCTCGGATCGCCGGGCCAAGGAAGACATTGCCCAGGTGGGCGAGCTGTTCGACGGGCAGCCGGTCTATCGCTTCCGCTACAAGGGCGCCCCCGAAACGCACATCGGCCTCATGGCGCAGGATGTCATGAAGGCGGTGCCCGAGGCGGTGGGCGACATGGGTGGTTTCCTGGGCGTCGATTATGGAGCCGCGACGGCGCGCGCGGCCGAGATGGGCGGGGTGCACTGAGATGGTCGGCCTGCTGGATCTCCTCACCGCGGCGCAGCCCTATCCCGGCGTCTCGGGCCCGGCCAATCTGGGCATGCTGATGAACGCCCCGCAGTGGTCGGGCGTGACGCAGTTCCCCGACCAGCCGAAACTGCCGGCGGCGGCGCAGCCCACATCCGCCCCGGCAGCGCCGATGTCCATTGCCCCGCCCATGAGCGCGCCGGCTGCCCCGGCAGACAGCGGCAACCCTCTGGCCGGGCTCAGCCAGTGGGCCGGCGACAATCGCTATCTGCTGATGGGGCTGGCCTCCGGACTTCTTGGCGCGCCGACGATCGGGCAGGGGCTGTCCCGCGGCTTCCAGAACGCCGCCCAGAACTCCCTGGCGGACGACGCGATCCGCCAGCGCGGCACGGCCCAGAAGCTGGCGGCGGTCCAGCAGAACCAGACGCTCCAGTGGCTTCAGGCGCAGGGCATGGACCCGCAGCAGGCAACGGTGCTGGCCGGGAACAAGGAAGCGCTGTCTGCCTTCCTGAAGTCGAAGACCGGCACCGGCGGCGAATATGGCCTGAACCCGATCTGGGGCACCGACGCCAACGGCAACCCGGCCCTGATCCAGTTGGGCAAGGACGGCAGTCCGATGCAGCCGAAGCTGCCGCAGGGCTTCAACATCGCCCGCGACCCGATCAAGGTGGACGCGGGGACGGAAACGGTCCTGCTCGATCCGCAGACGCGCCAGCCGATCGGCCGCATCTCTAAGAACGTGCAGGCGGAGGCTCAGCAGAAGGCGGTGGGGACGGCAACGGGTGAAGTGCAGGGGCAGGCGCAGGCCAACCTGCCCAACGTCCTCGCGACGGCCCAGCAAATCCAGAAGACCATTCAGGATGTGCGGAATGACCCGTACCGCGACCGCGGGACCGGCCTCTCGTCCATCTTCAATGTCATCCCGGCCACCGGCGGCTACGATTTCGCGCGCAAGGTCGACCAGCTAAAGGGGCAGGCGTTCCTCCAGGCGTTCCAGAGCCTGAAGGGAGGCGGCGCGATCACCGAAGTCGAAGGGCAGAAGGCGACGAACGCTCTCGCCCGGCTCGACACGGCGCAGTCCAAGGAAGCCTTCAACCAGGCGCTTTCGGACATGGAAGAGGTCGTCAATGCGGGCGTGGAGCGGGCGAAGAAGCTGGCGGCCGGTGGCGCGCCCGCCGCGCCGGGAGCCCAGCCTTCCGCTCCTTCCGCTCCCGCCGCGCCGGCCAGCAGCTACTGGACCACGCTCGACAACGGCGTGAAGATCCGACCGAAGGTGCAGTGAGATGCCAATCTTCGAGGTGCAGGCGCCTGACGGGCGGTCGTTCGAGGTAGACGCCCCGGACATCAATGCCGCCGCTGCGGCGCTGAAGCAGTTCGGCGCGAAGCCTGCCGCCCCTGATCCGCGAGACAGCGTGATGGGGAAGATCGATGCCGCTGTGCGCGGCGCGGCGGACTTACTGTCAGGCGGCGTTGCGGACGAATTCGCGGCGGGCGCCGATGCGCTCTTCAACCCAGTGTTCGGGACCGGGCAGGACGGTGGCAGCTTTTCCGAGCGCTACGACAAGAACCTCGCTGCGCAACGGGGCATCGACAAGGCCGATGAGGAGAAGCGTGGCAGTTATCGTCTAGCCGGGCAGATCGCCGGCGGGATCGCAGGCGGAGCTGGCCTTGCCAAGTCGGGGCTGTCCGCTGCGGCCAATGCAGCGCAGGCGGGCGGGGGCATTTTCAAGGTCGCAGGCGGATCGGCGCTCGACGGCGCCGTCATGGGCGCGCTTCAGGGCTTCGGCAGCGGCGAGGGCGGCATCGGAAACCGGGCAGAGGGGGCCGGCTTGGGGCTCGCCGCAGGTGGTGCGTTGGGCGCGGCTCTGCCTTTTGCGATCAGTGGTGTGACGACGGCGGCCAAGCCTCTCGTGGCTCCGATCATGGCCCGGCTGCGGCCCCAGGAATATGCGGACGCCGCCGTTGCCGAAGCGCTGCGCCGCTCCGGTATGACCGCGGACAGCGTGGCTGGCGACCTCGCGGCGGCCCGCGCAGCCGGGCAGGATGTCTACACGACGGCTGACGCCCTCGGGAACGCCGGCCAGCGGATGCTTTCGACGGCAGCACGGAACCCGCAGAACGAGCGCCAGGCGCTGGTGGACTTCCTCCAGTCCCGGCAGGCGGGGCAGGGGCGGCGTATCTCCGGCGCGCTGGCCGATGCTTTCGACGCCCCGGACACCGCCGCCCAGCGCGCGGCAACGCTGACTGGTGCCCGAGACGCGGCGGCTGATGTGAACTATGCGGCGGCACGCGAAGGCGCCTATGGCGTGGACGTGGGACCGGCGCTCGCCCGCATTGATGAGGTGCTCCAGCCTGGGCTGTCTCGCTTCGCCAGCACGACGGACCAGATCGCGCCGGACTCGGTCGAAGGGGCGCTGTCCCGCGCCCGCAGCCTGCTGACAGACGGGAAGTCGAACCTCACGGAGTTCTCAGCGGTTCTGCGCGCCAAGCAAGACATTGATGACATGATCGGCCGCGCGACGCGCTCCGGCGCCGGCAATCAGGCCCGGCTTCTGATGGGGGTGAAGCAGGAGCTGGAAGCGGCGTTGGAAAACGCGTCAGAGCCTTATGCGGCCGCGCGCAATGCCTTCCGGCAGGGGTCGCGCGAGATCGACGCTGTGGACGCCGGCCGCGTCGCTGCGCAGCGCGGGCGCTCTCAGGACACCATCCCAGCCTTCCAGGGGATGACATCCGGCGAGCAGGCGGCATTCCGCGCGGGCTACGCCGACCCGCTCATCGAGCAGGTGCAGTCGGCGGCCATCGGGGCGAACAAGGCTCGCCCCCTCATGAGCGACGCGACCGCTGCCGAGTTTCCGGCCTTCGCGGCGCCGGGCCGGGCCGACCAGCTCGGCCAGAGGCTGGCGCGCGAGGCGCGCATGTTCGAGACGAACCAGGCCGCGCTTGGGGGTTCCAAGACCGCTGACAATCTTGCGGATGCGGCGGACATGGCACGCTTCGACCCGAGCGTGATGACCAATCTTCTGCGGGGGCGACCGGTCGAAGCGGCAATCTCGGCCCTGACCAAGGGCATGAACGAAGCCAAGGGTATGCCGCCGACGGTTCTGGAGCAGATCACCCGCACGCTCATGGAAACGCGCCCGGACATGGCGAAGGAAATCCTCTCTCGCGCGTGGAGCGGGAAGGTGAAGGACCGCGTCACTCAGGGCTTGGCGAACTCGATCCTTCTGAACGTGCTCACGGCCGGCGCCGGCCGCGCGGCGGCACCATGAAGTCCGGCAACTTCCCGCCGGTTATGTCCCCCGCCCAAGCGGCGAGGATGCACCCACTCATGAGGCCGAGGGCCACGCCCTGCCAATCCGGCGTGTGGAAGCTGAGATAGCTCAGCCAACCCAGCACAAGCATGCCCCAGGCATAAGGCCAGATGACTGGCATCTTGGGCTTTCGCTCATCACTCATAGGAGGTTCATCAATGGACATCTCGGCGAATGTACCTCGGTGGAAGACGCAAATCATCCACCGCGTGGCGTGCCTTGTGGGCGTCCTCGTTAAAATTGATGGCCTTCCCTACGGCCGACCATCGTTTGAACAGAGGTCAAGCTCGGGTCTCACGAGTGGATATTCCGCCGAAGCCACTCTGGCGACCCGGGCTGCGTCAGAGCAGTCGCCCAATACGCCCCCTGTTTTAATTCGATAACGAGAAGGCCGTCGTCGCCATCCATGTGGGCTCGCAGGATATCCCGTACTGCTGATGCAGGACCGCGTAGCTCGGCAAGCCAGACAGACTCGAGCGCACGGACGCAGCCCCAATCTCGTAACTGCTTCAGGAGACTCGTGTAATCGCGCTGACGCCGCAGATCATAGCTTACTATAAAATGAGCCATCGTCGTCTCGCCCGTAATCAACATGATGACGTTATTCGACTCCGTAGAAGAGTCTAGGACGTCCGCGAATTTCTCGACCGCCCAACATCGCAGGAACATGCCATGGCCGACCCGTCCATCATCGACGAGGTGCGCCGCCGTGCGCAGGCGGCTGGCCTGCCGCCGGGCGTCGTCGAGGCGATCGTCGCGCAGGAGAGCGGCTTCAACCCCACAACCCGGCCGATCGGCAAGGACGGGCGCCCGCTGTCTTCGGCCACGGGCCTGTTCCAGATGCTGGACAGCGACCGGAAGCAGTACGGCCTGCCTGCCAACGCACCCATCTCCCAGCAGATCGACGCCGGCATTCGGAAGACGCAGGACAACTGGAACGTCGCACGCGGCGCGCTGGGGCGCGACCCCACGCCGGCCGAGCTCTATGCGGTCCATTACCAGGGCGTCGGCGCCGGGCCTGCGCTGCTGCGCGCCGACCCGAACGCTGGGTTCCGCGACACGCTGAACGCCTATCGGGCGGGCTGGGGCGACAAGGTGGTTAGCGCCAATCCGTGGCTGGGCCAGATCAACACGGTGGGCGATTTTCTGAATTGGTCGGCCGGCAAGATCAATCCGAAGGTCGCGCAGTATGGCGGGCCGGCGCCGGGCGGCCCGCCAGCAGCCCAGACCGCCGCCGTGCCGCCGCAGGCCCCATCTCAGGCGGCCTTGGCCGCTCCCGGCAGCGCGCCGGCCGCAGACCCCGCCGCCACGGCCCTCAGCTCGCTTGCAAGCCTTCAGCGCGTGTTCGGCTCGCTCGCGCCCCAGCAGCAGCCCGCGCCCGCGCCGATGCAGGCCCAGCGCCCGCAGATCGACCTCCAGCGCGTCGCCGCCGCGATCCAGGCGGCCCAGCAGCCGCTTTCCAACCTCTGAGGACGCCATGGGCTTCTGGAAATGGTCCAAGACCCCCGCCGCTAACGCTGCCATTGATCCGCCCATCAACTGGGCGGAGGGGCAGCTCGCCAGCACGGTAAACGACAGCGCGCGGGCGATGATGGCCGCGCTGGCGGCCTATCGCGACGACAACGGCGGGGCGCTGGCCGCCACGGTGGCAACCGCCGACGGCAACGGACATGCGACGGCCTATGCGGTCACCACCAACCAAGGACTGACATCTGGCAGCGTCCCGAACGGCTTCACCCTGACGGTCTCCGCGGCAGCGACGAACGCCGCCGCCGCAACGCTCACGGTCGATGGTCAGGCCGGACCGATCATGGCGGATGGGTTTTCGGTGCCCTTCGGCGCGCTGCGCAAGGGCTCCCGCTTCTCGGTGTCGTGGGATGATCCCTGGTGGCGGCTCGTCCATCCTCTGGGGGCCGTCGTGGGCGACGAGAAAGTCGTCTTTTCGCCCTCGGCGCCGTCCGGCTGGCTTGCTGCCAACGGGCTCTATATCGGCCCCACCGGCTCCGTGGCGGATGGGTTCGCCGGGCCCGAGGCATTCGACCTGTTCGTCTATCTCTGGCCCCGCACCGTTCTGACGGTGACTGGCGGGCGTGGGGCAAGCGCGCTCGCGGACTGGACCGCGAACAAGGCGCTGGCGCTCCCCGACATGCGCGGCGCGGTCTGGGTTGGCCGCGACAGCATGGGCTCGTTCGACACCGGGCGCCTCATCTCGGGGGCATTCCCCTCCGGCCGCGACACCGTGGGCACCAGCGGAGGCGCGGCGCAGATCACACTCGGGATCGGGCAAATCCCCGCGCACAAGCACAACGTGTCGCTCTCCGCCGCCCCCGACCATACGCACTCCTACACGCGCCCGCAGGCCGGTGCTGGCACCGTTCTCGCGACCGGAACGAACGCTGGCGGCACCGCCGATGTGACGGGCCCGGCGGGCGGCCATACCCACCCCGTGACTGAGGATACGGTCGGCGGCGGCGGCGCCCACGACAATATCCAGTATTCGAGCATCCGCACGTTCTGCATCAAGCTGTGAGGTTGTGTCATGGCCGCTCGGCATGATTTCGATATCTGGCGCGGTAATAACCAGCCTGCGGTGAAGTTTATCTTCCCATTCGATATCGCATCCAGTTCTTTCATTCTTCGCCTGACAATCGACGAAACGACATATTCCTATTCGTCTGACGATGGCGAGCTTTTGATCGAAGAGACGGATAACTCTGTCGTGTGGCCCTACACGATCGCAATCTCGCGCGAAATCCCGCTGGGCAAGAACACCCAATATGAGCTGGAACGCCGCGTCTCCGGCGGAGAGCAGCGCACCTACCTCTACGGCTACATCACGGGGCGCGGAGGCCTGAACGATGACTGAATATCTCGCCATCCGTGTCTCTGAAGCGGGGCCTCAGGGCATTCAGGGCATTCAGGGTCCGGAAGGACCGGAAATGCAGATCGCGGGCCTGACGCCGGCAAGCGGTACGCCCAGCTTCAGCACGCTGGTCCCGGTGTCGCCGGACGGCAGTAACGCCCGCGGCGATCTGCTTTATATCCAGCAGCCGCTGGCCCGCCTGCACGTGGCGAGCAAGAGCGCCGCGACAGCGCTGGTAAGCGGCGTCCCGGCCGCCATCAAGACGGTGGTGCTCGATACGGCGGCCGACGTGGACGGCGGTAACGGCGCCATCTATCGGCGCGTGGACACGGCACCCACGAGCGGCACCTATTTCCGGACTGCGGACCGCTTCACGCTTTCCGGGTCAACCAGCAGCACGAACGGCGGCTATTGGGTGCTGAGCGATCTCGCGAGCCCGCTGCCCATCCGGAACTATATCCAGGATCGGAACAAGCAGGACCTGCGGGACTATAACGGCATCGACTTCACCGGCTCGAACGACTGCGCCTCCATCCTCCAGACGGCTGCGAATGAGGCGGAAGACAGCAACCCGATCCGCTATGAGGTGCCCGGCACCATCACCCTGGTGTCGCCCATCACCCTGAAGGACGGTACCACCCTGTCCGGCCTCGTGCGCCCCGGCGTGCGCACCGGCGCCGACAACGGCTCGTGGTTCTATTTCGCGCACAGCGGCAAGGGGTTCACCGGCGGATATGGCGGCAGCAACAAGGTGCGCTCGGTCACCATCCGCGGCATCGGCACCACCCGCTATCAGCTCGTGCCCGGGCCCGGCTGGGCGCCGCAGCCGCACGACTTCGATTTCGATTTCCGGGTGGATGACCTGACGCTTGAGGACGTGCTCATTTTGAATGCCACCAAGGGCATTCGCATGTCAGGCTGGGCGCGGCTCATCGCCAAAAACGTGTAGGGGCAGCCCTTCGATATCGGCCTTGAGGTCGAGGCGGCCTATGACACCTGCAATGTCGATCTCGTGCGCTGGTGGCCCTACTGGAGCGTCAGCGACTATGTGAAGGCGTACATGGTCGATCACTTCACGGCCATCTATTCCAAGCGGAACGACAACCCGAACTTCACCCGGTGCTTCAGCATCTGGCACAAATACGGTGCCCGCTTCGGCGCCTTCGCCGGCAACGATGTGCCCGGCATGGTGGCAGGCCCGACCAGCAAGGCGAAGTTCGTCGCCTGCGACTTCGACAATGGCACCACGCCCATCTATGTGGATCCGGGCACGGACGGCACCACCGCCACCTTCACGGAGTGCAGCCTCCAGGGCCGCGACGCCAACTTCACCGGCGAGCCGCTGGTGCACGTGCGCGGCTCCAACACCAAGCTGACCATCATCGGCGGCAACCTGAAGGAAGCCGGCGTGGCGCTGGTCCGCGTGGCGGACGGCGGCACGGGGAACACCGTCCGCATGCTTGAGGTGGAAACCGGTCGCTGGAACATCGCAGCCGGCGCGAGCGGCGATGCGCTGGTGGCCTCGTCCGGCAATGCCATCTATGTGGATGGCAAGATCCAGCAGCAGGTGGAAATGGCCATCGGCGCCAACATCTATTGGCCCGATGGTCCCTTCAAGCCCTACACGCCGACCGTCACAGCCAGCAGCGGCACGATCACGGCCTATACGGCCTCGGCCAAATACAAGATCGTCAACCGTCAGATCGAGATCTATTACGACATCCTGCTGACCACGGCCGGCTCGGCGACGGGCGACATGGTGGTGACGCTGCCGGTGAGCACCACGGCCCCCGGCGCCGGCTTCGGCTCCGAAACGACGCTGACCGGCAAAGGCGTGAATATGCGCCAGGGCGCGGCAGCCTCCACGTTCACGATCTCCTTCGCCGCCGACAACGGCTCGATCTTCAATTCTGGTGGCGCCGGCGACGGACGGCACATCATCGGAAAGTTCGTCGGCCCAGTCTGATCTTCCAGAACACCGAACGCCGCGGCCGCCTCAGGGCGGTTTTTTTGTGCCCACAATCCGGAGACCATCCGATGCGAGCAATCGACATTGTGCGACGGGTCGCGCCCAAGGCGCGGCCCGAATATCTCGCCGCGTTCGAGGCTGGGGAGGCGCAGCTTGAGGCGGCGAGTGTCACCACGCCGCTGCGCCTCGCCAATCTGCTGGCGCAGGTGCTGCATGAGACCGGCGGGCTCACCATCGTTCGGGAGAGCGGCGCCTACAGCGCGCCGCGCATCCTCGCCATTTTCGGGCGCGGCGTGCACTCGGCTGCCGTCACACCGGCCGAGGCCGAGCGCCTGGCGGGCGACGGGCCGGCGCTGTTCGAGCGCGTCTATGGCCTCGGCAACCCGCGCATGGCGGCACAGCTCGGCAACACCCAGCCGGGCGACGGCTGGAAGTACCGGGGGAACGGCCTGCTCCAGACCACCGGGCGCGGCCAGCATCGCGAGATGGGGCAGCGGGCAGGCGTCGGGGATCTGTTCGAGCGCACCCCGGAGCTGGTGACGGCGGCCGAGCTTGCCCTCAAGCCGGCGCTCGCCGAGTGGACGCGCGGCGGCTGCAACACGCTCGCCGACAAGGGCGACATCCGCCAGATCACCCGCATCATCAACGGCGGCTATAACGGCCTGCCGGATCGTCAGGAGTGGCTGGATCGCATCTGGAGCCAGATCGGCACCGGCGCCCTCTGGCGCGCTGCCGGCGCGGACGATGCGACGGCGGATCTGCAAGAGAGCCTCAACGCCCTCGGTTATAGCCTCACGGTGGACGGGCGGCAGGGGCCGGCCACCACGGCGGCGATCCGCGACTTCCAGTCCCGCAACGGGCTGAAGGCGGACGGCATCGCCGGCCCGGTGACGCTCGCGGCGCTCGCCGCCCGGCTGGCGCCGGCCAAGTCGCCGAAGGCAGCCTGACATGGCGGCGCACCCTTCCGGCGAACCCTCCTGGCGCTGGCGCCGCCTTGTCATCTTCTCGGTGGTGGGCGTCGCCATCTGGCGGCTCATCGTCCTCGAGGACAATCCCGACACCACCATCAACCTCGAGCTGGTGCGCGGGTGGCTCATCCTCGTGGGGCTGCTCGTGCTCGGCTACACGGGCCTCGCCACCGTGCAGGACCTACTCGCCATGTGGCGCACCGGCAGCGCGCTGCCCTATGCGCCGCCGCCTCCGCCGCCGGCGGACAGCCAGACGAGAGGCCAGCCGTGACCATCGTCCTCACCATTCTCGCCGCTCTGGCGCGCTTCGCCTCCACCGGCGCAGGCCGTGTCGTGATCGGGCTCATCCTGCTGGTGGGCCTCGTCTGGGGCGCGAACGCCTATGGGCGTGCCGCCGGCCGGGCCGAGGTGCGGGCCGAGTGGGAAGCGGCCAACCTGCACGCGGCCGAGGAGATCCGCCGCAGCGACCAGGCGCAGGCGGACGCGGCCGGCGCAAAGGACCGAGGCCTGATCTCCCGCCTCACCGCCGAAGCTCAGACCATGAAGGAGAAGACCGATGCGCTCGAGGCGCAGCTGGCTGCCCGCGACGGGTGCAGCACTGATGACGCTTTCCCTGATGGCCTGCCAGCAGGCTGGAACTCCGGGCCTCGCGCGGGATCTGCCGGCGCCGCCGGAGGTGTGCCGGCCCGTTGATGACCCTCCGTATCATCCCGATGCCCGAGTGATGCTGCGTCGGATGAGGGATGCCTTCCTCATCGCCAACGGGCACATCGCGGCTTGTCGCGAATGGTATGAGGACGTGCGGTCGCGTTATGCGCAGGGGCTGTGACCCCTGCTGTCTGTTTCTGCGTTGTGGGTGGAGGGGATCATGGTGGAGCAGGGCGCGACGGAGGACAGCATGACCAAGCCGCGGTTCATCTGGGCTTTCGACTTCGGGCAGGTGATGCAGACGCTCGCCACCGTGATCCCGATTGCATCCCTGGTCTGGTACATGGCCGCCTCGAACGCCGAGATGCGTCGGGACATCGCCACCCTCCAGGCGCGGGAAGCCTCCTACGCGCCCAAGGTGGACGCGCTCGCCAAGAGCAACGATGTGCAGGACGAGCGCATCGGGAACATCGCCGACGCGGTGCGTGGCATCCAGCGCGTCAACGCCGAGATGCTCTCCCAGATCGGCGGCGTGCGCGAGGATCTGGCGGGCATCAAGGCGCGGATCGCGGTGCCGCGGTGAGTGGGGTTCAAGCGGTTGCGCCGTTCGGATGCAATGGCCAAGCCTGACCGTCTGCCACCTTTGAGACCACGGTGATCTTGCGGTCCTCGTCCGACAGTTCCACTCCCGCGTGGATCATCCCCACTTCGGTAGCATCTTGCCAGCGAGCAATCGAGTAGACCGTTCCCGTCACAATTGCCCTGCCGAACGCCTTCGCAAGTTCAGGATGAAATTCCTCAAGGGCCGCGAGATCAGCTTTTAGGTCTCTTGCGCCAACCACAGGATCGTCTTCTGCGGCCGTTGTTAGCGCTTCGACGATGAGACTGTATCCCTCCTTACGGCTGACAGCCTCGCTGAAGGAGAGCAGCGCAAATTTGAGGTTGTCGGGAGAATCGGGGCTGTCGACAAACGCGCGTAGAGCCGCGCTATGATCTTCCAGTGCCTTGCTCGCCGTACCCCAAAAGTGCTGCCGCTTCCGGTAGCGAGAGCGAAGGCTGCAAGACACGTACGCTATGACAGCCATAGCGAAGCCAAAGTTGATGAACCCGGAAATATGCTCTTGAAGCCAGTTCATCGCGACACCTCACTCTGATCGAGGGGCCCGCTCCCCGATGCGGAGAGCGATCTTAATCTCTCCGTCTCGATCTCTGCCTCCTTCTCGATCCTATACCGAGCAAGATCGATCTCCTTATGACGAACGTCACCAAATTGGCAGCGTTCCAGGTGACGGTCGTGCTGGGTCTTCCTGAATGCATATATAAGATAGAATAAGGCGATCCAAGTGCCGGCCTCGTCCACGCTTACCCCGACCGCCGCGAAAGCCAACAGGGCAACTGTCAGTCCAAAGCAAAGGACGCCGTCGGGGCCATGAGGTCCGAGTGTTCCAACTATATCTTTCGCGAACGACCAATCCCATGTGCCGGCAGAAGCCGTCGCCGTCTTATTATCAGTCAAAGGAGCCCCCACTCCGTAGAATGGGGAGAAGCTACGGCAGATGAAAGTTCTTGCCAAGAAGGCGTGGCTTTACGCGTCGGTGCGTAATTTCAGCACCGGAGCTTGTGCCAAGCTGGAACGGGCGATTCATGAGTCAGCCGAGGCCGACGGCTCACTGATCCGACTTCGGGCCCGCCGCGACCTTATCCAGACTTCCTCCCGCCAATGGCCGCTGAAGCGACTTTGCATCGTCCCACGGCGCCGCCATCCATGCCTCCCACTCTGCCGGCTCTGTGAGGATCACCGGCATGGCCTTCGGATGAACGCTCGCCACCGGCTCGCTGGGCTCCGTGGTCAGGAAGCCATAGAGGTCCGCCGTGACCTCGCCCTCCTTCATCTTCCGGACGCTGGTCCAGCCCTGCACCCAGATCCCAGCGAAGAAGGCGAGGGGGCGATCCTCGCCCAAGGCGACCACACATCTCCGCCGTGGTCCTTGTTGCGCTCAGAGAAGCTGGTGAACGGCACTAGGCAGCGGTTCGTCAGGTCGCGCAAACGCCTCCAGTGGGTTGCGCGCCATACCCTCCCTGTGGCGCTGGCGGAATCCTGTCCCGCGCCGCTACCGTCGTGAAACGCTGCAAGACGGACAGCACCATTACGTTGATTCAAGTTTACAGCGAAGCTGCAGATTTGGCGAGAATTCCCGACAAATTCGGGATCCTAGCTGATGATATCCGATAGCCGTTTGCGCCCTTGGTAACGCGGAAAGTATAAAGCTTAATGATCACGGGCACTCCGCGCCCTTGCCAGGCGGTCTGGCTTCTGTTCGTGAACTTTATGCTTGCATCAAGATTCTTCTCGATGTTCAGGGAAATGCCGTTTCCATCAGAGTCTTCTTTTTCTCCGATGTAAAATCGAGCAGATCCGGCCGAAATGCTTCCAGCGACGAAAACATAGAAAATATCATTGGAGCGGATGGCTTCGTCCAGGCTCCATGGGTCGATTTCGCTTGTCGGGGTCCGCAAGCGCAACTGGGCAACTATTGGCTCCCAAGGGGCGCGGATTTCCGATTTGCTGTAGTCGGTGAGGACTAGGCGGGACTGTGATGACAAGGCTGCGGTAGCCTTGGCGAGCTGATCCTGCGTTGGGCTGCCATCTTTAGCGCTAACCGTGAACGAAAAGCCCTCAAGCTGGCTAATTTCTAACGAGGCGCTACCAGAGTTCCGGACCGCACCTTCTTCCACAGGTATTGTCTCGATGCGGCGGGCCTCCATCTTTTTGGCGTTAATCAGGTAAAGCGTCCCGATCTCTCCCATTCCAGAATTTAGCATTCCGGCCGGAGTAGTTGCAAAATTGGTGTCGACCAGGACGTCTGCATTGCAGCCGCAGAGGGTCAGAAGTACCAAAAATAACGTGAATTTCTTAATATTCATGATCATGGCGCCAACCTGGACGTTGTTGCAGGAAGTTTCTGGATATCACCGCCGACGCTGCCAACACCTAGGATAATGCGTGCCCTGCGCTGAAAAGAGAGTGCTTGCCAATAGCCCGACATTCCTTGGGCGACGCGGCTGCGCAAGAAAGTAAAATGTAGAAGTTCGCACTGCTCATCTGAGACGGCGCCGGTAGAATTGAGTTTGGTCCATTCTGCGATATTGAACGAGCAGTCGCGCCAGATTCCGCCCTGGTCGATCGTGCTGCATAGCCCCTCATACCAGTGAACGATTCCGGCGATGCTGACCCTTTTTCGCTCGGCGGAAGCAGACGCGAGGGATTTTCGCGTGCGCGCTATGTCCGCATTGCCGGGAAAGCTGCCCTGCTGTGTCTTTGTGTCGATCGCCCACTTCACTTTCAGGCTGGTGACGTGCTCAGACGGAAAGATGCGGCTCAGATCGTCCGAGACGCTTTGTACCAACGCGATGAAGCGATCGACCTGAATCTGGATCATCGTTTCACTGTTGAATAGATTATCAAATTCTTCTCGAACTACGCTATTTAGCCGGCCATTTTGACTTTGAGCTTCGAGCGTCGTCTGGCAATCCGTAGTGATTGGAATTCGGCGGCATCCTTCGCTGAATATTAACTTCCCAAATATTGGCATAACATTTCCAATATTGACGCGAAATGCCGCCTCCGTAGCGAATTTCTCTCGATAGCGCCGGATCATAGGCTGGAGAGAATTCTGGCCGTAGTTCCACTGCAGAACTCCGACCGAGACGATCTGGCCATCGAAATTGCCCGAGGCTCCGGCCCAGCATCCGCTCGTCTCCGGCTCAGATACTGCGTGGATCGCTCTAAATATGCCTTCCCTGTCCATATTTAGCTTGGAGAGAGAAGAGAGAACGGTCGGGGAGATCGTTACGGCTTTAATATCGCCGACGGGGACGCACTTGGCCTCGACGCTAAGTGCCTGAAACAACATGGAAAAAAAGACTAGGGCCCAAAATATAGGCTGTCGGTTGCTCGACATATGCCCCCCAGCACATGCGGTTAATCCAGCAGACAAACCGTATATATCGCCTGATGGATGTCAATGAGAGATTCTCATGGTAGAATTGCGCAGAATGCGATGTAAGCTTTCCGACAAAGGCTTCTTCCAAGAGCGGATTGTTTCATAGGGGTGATCTCCCGTGAGAAAATAATATTTTATTATAGATTCATATATGTGAGTAATTTCTCCTGTATGCGCGCGATATAGGTGTGTTGTCGATCCGATATCGGTAATAGTCGTTCGATGCATCTGTGATGATTGAAGTTTTCGCGGTGGCAGATTTCCTCAAGATATAAGCGCCTATTTAGCGGCGGTCATGCAATGAGAAGCGATGGGGCGCGTCACATGGCACAGTGCCACCACCGCGGAGCTGGGGGGCGCGGAGACGAGCCCACTGCTTATCGTTGAGCATGAGTGGCGGCGCTGACGGTGGCGCGCAAATCCTCGGCTAGGGCCAATCCAATCTGGCTGTCGGTGGCGTCCTCCACGCGCACCCGGACGGGGCGCGAGCGGAACGCCTCGGCATCGCGCAAGGCGATCCTCCTGAGATCAGCTTGTGCGAGAAGCCACATCCACCAGAGCGCCGCGCACTGCACACCGAAGCCGGGCACCTTCCCGCGTTGAGCGGCGCGGTTGATGGTCAGCTTGTAGACGATACCTTTTGGCGTCGCTTTTATCTCGCGGTCGAACACCACGCCGATCTCAGCGCGCTCGACGGAAAGCCACCTCTGCTTCGGATCCGGGAAGGTCGAGCCGGCAATGACGAAACTGGTGCGATCGCGTTGGTCGCAGTCGCTGACGAGATCCAGCCGACGAGTGACCACGTTCGGCTTCAGGCGCTTGTAGGCTTCCGCTCCGACCAGCAGATGGCCAGCAGACAGCCTCTCTCTGGCCATCCAGTTGCGGGGATGGCTGGAGGGCCAGGGTGCGAGATTGGCGGCGTGCCGTGACCATAGGCGCGTTGAGAGGGCCCAGTCCGAGGAGATCGGGCGTAGCGGGGCATCGGAGGGTTTCAGGTCCGGCATCACACCGGGTTCCTTGATCCGCTTCGCCCGCCCGGTGGAGGAGGGATGCCGCGGCAGGATAGGGGCGTCGCTGGTGCGGCCGTCCTTTGCCAGGAGTTGCTGGCACGGACAGGCCATGTCGCGCAGCAGGGCGTGACCGTCGAAGTGGACGGCCAGCAGCGGGTGCCGGCGGCCGCCGTAGAGCAACTGGTTCATCACGAACTGCTGCCCATGCCACAATTTCTGAACGCCTTGAGGGATGGAGGTTCGCCCCATCGCCTTGGCCAGCTCGTCGTAGCGCTTGATGATGTCGCCTTTGAAGTCCGCCGGCGTGCCGGTCAGGACAGAGAGATCGATGTCGGCGACGTCAGCCTTGTTCGGGTCCAGCATGCTCCCGAACAGCCAGACCTCCAGGATCTCGACTGGCAGGTCCCGGCGGGCGTTGATGCGTTCGCAGGCTGCCAGGAACTCCTCGAGCACCTTCCGTGCCTTCGCCTTCGGTGTGCGTTTGCGGGCCGTGGCATGGGCCAGTGCCTCGCCTGTCGGCGTGAGCCCGTCGAAGACATCGCCTATTTCATCCGCTTCCTCGCCGATCAGGCCGCGCTCGCGCAGTTCCTCGAGGAGGATGAGCACCAGAAGCGGATCGAGCTCCACGTCATTCCGCTCGGCGATGGAGACCACGTCACTGCTTCCCCCATAGCGCCAGGCCTTGAGGATGTTCCGGACCCTGGTCAGAGGAACGCCCAGCAGGTGCTGGCCGGGCAAGATGGTGACGCTCATGGCTAGGGCTCCTTGGGGAGCAGCATAAGCGTGGCGGGTGGGGGTTCAGAAGGGGGCGGCGCTTGAGAAGCGATGTGGGGAATTCCAGCATTGGGTGCGGCGGATGCCCGAATCTGGACATTTGATACCCTGCAGACCATATTGCGTGGGCCTTCGGTGGCGATCGCTGCCGGGGGGTGGTGTGATTCGCACGCGACGCCTATCGTCGAATGCGGAACATGGCATTGGCACCTGTTCAGCGGCGGAGGGCTGAAAATGCACAGTAGCCTGACCATCGCAAATCGCTTCCTCGACCTTGCCAACGAGGAGGGCGATACACTAACCCCAATGCAGCTTTTAAAGCTGGTCTATATCGCTCATGGCTGGATGCTTGGTCTTTATGGGGTGCCTCTCATAAATGATGAAGTTCAAGCTTGGAAATATGGACCCGTCATTCCCAAGCTCTACCATTCCATCAGCCAGTTTCGAAGCGATCCTGTGCGCGGCCCCTTGCGGGCGCACGATCCCGATCCACTTGTTTCTGTTGAAAATGCGCTAATTCAACAGGTATATGAAATATATGGAAATATGACGGGGATCGAGCTTTCGCGTCTCACGCATCAGCCTGGCTCGCCGTGGGCTCAGACATATCAGGATGGTGTGTCTAACATCGTAATTAGTAATGATTTGATCGAAGATCACTATCGCACCTTGGCAAGCGGCGCTGAGGCCTAATGAACGAAGACGAGGCCAAAGCAAGACTTCAGCAACTTCGCGATGCTTTAGCTAGGCGCGAGGAAAAACCTGTCCCGCGTGTCCAGGCCTATTCTGGTGTTGATAGCGACGATGCTGCCCGGAAGGAGGCGTCAGCATTAGCTTCAGGTGATCTAGAAGCTGAGGCAGCTAAGAAAGAGCACAGCAGAACCGAACGTTTCCGAGATCATGTAGCGATCGCTATACTGATCGTTTTCTGGGCTGGCTTTTTATCTTTGAGCGTTCTTGCAGTATTGTGGTTTATCAATTTTATAATTCCACCCGAAAAAGCTATTCTAACAAGCAGTCAGTCGGAAAGGATTATATCTTTTTTGACTGGTGGCGGTCTTACAAGCTTTGTTGCGAACTACGCAAAGAAGCGTTTGACCTAGCTGTTTGTGATTCCATCTCTCTATGGCCCCTCCCCGAGGTGGCCTAACCGGATTGCCGGCGCGGTGCCGCTGGCAGCGGATGCTGCTCGCCTTTGCTCACGTGGCGGTGATCCTCGCCCCACGCTCTTCTCAGCGAGATGCGCCTCAAGGTGGGGTCGCTGATATAGTCGTGGCTCCCGATCTAGGCGGGATGGATGCAGGGCTGGAGGGAGGCGAGCGCCTTACGCCTGGCCAGCAATGGTGGGAATTTCCCACGTTTCCGACCATGGGGCGGCCTCTGAAATCCGGGAGCGTTGCTGGGCTTAAGTGCGGACGGATTTCGTACGCGCTTCGCACGTCTTGGCCGTCCTGAGGCCATATTGTCGCGCATCGAGCGTGAGGACTGCCGAACCATTGGGGAATCGGGCAGTGTAGTGGCCGTATCTCGCAATCTTGGAGAGTGCCGTGGCTGACACACCTGTCGTTCATATCGGCGAGAATTCGCCTGAGCAAATCGCGTATAAGCTTTTGCAAACGATCGCGTCCAACGAAGGTAAGTCGCTGCACAGCAGTGTAGCTGGGAAGTCTACTGCTGATCGAAAATGGCTTCTTGATACCTATGCGGAATGCCTATTGGCTGTGCGCGCGCCGCATAATAGGGGGTAGTATTTAGGTTTTATATTAGTAGAGATATCTTCTGATTGGTAATTCATTCCACGAATGCTTTCGGTCGGTGATAGGGGGCATTCCGAGTATCATACACGAACCCGTTTCTGCTGTTCGGAACGGACAGGCTGCCTACAGATCTCTGGTCGGATCGATAATCTGAAATTATGAAGACCAAGCCCTGCTGCCACCCAGGCGGCGGGGCCTTTTGCGTTCGGGTCGCGCTCTAAGCCAAGAGGTTCGCCGGAATGCGTCGCACACGCTTGCGATAGGAAAGGCATCAGAGACTGAGGCAGTTTGACCTCGCAATCGATCGCATCGTGGTGAGCAGGAGGGAGCCACCACGAGTGAGTTCATTCGCCCTCCTCGTTGGGTTCGTCCATCTCGATGGGAGGGAGGCCGTGCTTTCGCCGATACACTTGGAACTCATTCAGTGGGTGGTTGGGGTAGCCTTCCGCCGCGGCGTCCCTCAGTTTCTCCACCACCTCTTTCAGAGTGTCACGCAGCTGCCGAAGGCCGAGGTGCTCGGGAGCATCGAGGAAATCGTCCGCTAGGAGGCCAGCAAGGTGGATAACCTCGTGAACGGTCGGTTCCGCCGGATATGCCTCCTCAAGAAGCGCGACGAGTTCTGAGTTTACCGAACGCCCATTGGCTTTCGCCGCTACAGCGATCCGGTCCCGCAAGCCATCGGGCACCCGGATGACGATCTTGTCCATATACCGGCTGGGTGTGTCTTGGGTCATGCTAGCACCTCATGCTGGCATTAGGCCAACAATGGTGCTTGACACAATGCTGGCACAGTGCCGATATTGGCAAAAGGCCAGTATGTAGGAGGGGGCGTTGGCCAAACGAGGAGCCGACAAAATTGTAATCCGCGTGCCCGATGGTCTCCGGGACAGGATCAAGGACGCCGCCAAAAACAGCCGGCGTTCAACGAATGCGGAAATCATTTTGCATCTGGAGCGGATCTTTCCTGCTCCGGTCGCGGCGACGGAGCCCAAGGCCTCGTAAACCAAGGCCCCGTCGCCGGTCTCGTCCGCCACCCGGCAAGGTGGCGTCCTAATCATTCGGAAATTGAGGTTCCGACATGACACTTCTCAATATCGTCCCGGCCGCCCCAGAAGGCAACGGCGCGCCGCTCACCATGTCCACGATGGAAATCGCGGAGCTTACTGGAAAGCGCCACGACAATGTGCTGCGCGACGCGCGCAAGATGGTGGCTGAACTTCACGGGGAAGGGGGTCTCCTCAGTTTTGAGGAGACGGTTGAGCGGCCCAATCCTAGCGGCGGGGCGCCCATCAGATCGCCGATCCTCCGCCTCCCCAAGCGCGAGACGCTAATCCTTGTCTCCGGCTACAGCGTGGAGATGCGCGCCCGCATCATCGACCGCTGGATGGAGCTGGAGATGGGCACCGCGCAGCCGCGCATGGTCGTGGACCCCTCCGACCCCAAGGTGATGCTGGCCGTCTTCGACCACCTCCAGAAGCAGGTGGCGGAGAAGGATGCCGTCATCGCCGCGCAGGGCCAGAAGGTGAAGCAGCTCGACCGCCTCGGCGCCGCCGATGGCAGCATGTGCCTGACCGATGCGGCCAAGACGCTGAAGAAGCGGCCGAAGGACCTCATCACCTTTCTGTCGACCCGGCACTGGATCTACAAGCGCGTCGGAAACTCCAGCTGGCTCGCCTACCAGGACAAGATCCAGGCCGGCTACATGGAGCACATCGACCATCCCTTCTTCGACGATCAGGGGCGCGAGCGCATCGCGACGCGTGCCCATGTCACCGCCAAGGGCCTCGTGAAGCTCGCCGCGCTTCTCGAAGAGCCGCTGCACTGAGGGGAGGGGACAATGACCGTTTTCCGTCGCGCCAAGGCCTCGACCGAGGCGCCCCCGCCGGCTGTACCCGGCCGAGGCCACAACGCTCCGCCGGCCGAGGATGCCCGGCTGTCGGCCTTCGAGGATCTGGAAAGCCAGATCTGCGACCTCAGTCTCATGGCAGGCATCGCGAGCGCGCTCTTCGAGGCCCTTTTTGAGGACGTCGCTGCCCACCGTGAGCTCAACGGCGGCCGGGCGGACTGCTACCTGATCGACGGCGGAACGCTCGAAAAGGTGTCGTTCGCCATTTCCAACACCCTCACGAGGGCCGCGGATCTGCGGGCGTCCTTCTATGAGGCACACGCCACCGCCCGGTGATGCGCGCCATGTTCCTGAGCCCACCGTTTGACGATCAGACGGTGGGCTCAGTCTTGTCTACCGCCGAAGCTGGCGGAGCTTCCGTGACAGTCTCGCGCGCTCCAGCTCCTCATCCGTGGCGGGGAGGGCATCAGGATCGCTCTCTGCCTGACGCTGGATGTCTTCCTCGGACATGGCCTTCAGACGAGCCTGCTGGGCCTCGGACAGGGTGAAGCCTCGCATCTCGGCGGCTGACTTTCGGATCATTGCCATAGCTGCCTCATCGCTGCTCGCGGGCGTCACGCTGCGGCGGCTTCCTCAAACGGCTGGATGCGATCCAGCTCTTCCGCCAGTTTCCTGCTCTCCGTCTCGATCTCGTAATCCTGCTGGAGGTTCAGCCAGAACCCGGGCGTCGTCCTGAAAAATCGGGCAAGCCGGAGCGCGGTGTCGGCGGAGATGCCGAACTCCTCCTTCACGATCCGCTCGATGCGCGTGCGCGGCACGCCCAGGGCCTTGGCGAGTTGGCCGGCGCTCAAGTGCAGCGGGACCAAATATTCCTCGCGCAGGATCTCGCCCGGGTGGACAGGGCGAGCGAACTTGATGGCCATGGCTCTACCCTCCTTCAGTGGTAATCGACGATTTCAACGTCCTCGGCGCCGGCGGCCGTCCAACGGAAGCACACGCGCCACTGGTCGTTGATGCGGATGGAGTGCTGTCCCGCGCGATCCGCCTTCAGCGCCTCAAGGTGATTTCCGGGCGGAGACCGAAGATCCTCCAGCGCAGTCGCCGCGTGGATCATGCGCAGTTTCCTTTCGGCGGCTCTGAGCAGTTCCGCCGGAAAGCCCTTGGCAGCCTTGCCGGCCACAACCGCCTCGGCGAACTTGCCTCGAACGGAAACGATCATTCCCTCGGCTCCATCCGAGTTTGTATCATGAAGTGATACATGGTGGCTGTCAATCTGGGGTGTATCAGGGGATGATACGGGACCTTTCTAAACTATCGGTCCTCAGATCCGTCCTCACTGCCGTGATCATGGCGTGCACGGTGGCTGGCCCAGAGGAGCATGAGCATGGTCCCGACCGCCGCGAAGGGCGCGACGAGGGCTCGTAGGGTTCGGCGGAGGAGGGGAAGCATGTCGGTGCGCCAGAGTTCCGGAACAACCCGCGAACGCGGCTGGCAGCTGCTGTGCCGTGTGCCGTGCCGTGGAAGACCGATTGTCTAGGCGCAGGCAGCGTCATTTACGCCGCCTGCGATGGTCGCAACGACTTGAAAATGATGCATCTTTCGGTGACGTGGGACGTTCTGGCGCTGGCTGGACGGTGGTTTACAAAACCGCTGCACTACCGCTGTGCTAAGCCGGCCCAGAATGCGGATAACCGTCTGAACTCCAGACGGCATGTCAGCCGCGCTGCACCCGTGACACCATCGATCCTCCCGCCGCAGATTGTGGCTACAGCTCGGATTCAACAGATTTCGAGGCTTGGCGTCTTCTTCCATCAAGCGCGCCTTTCCGTCAAGGCCGGGCCTTCGGTCGCGCCCCGCAGGCTGTGCGGTGCGAAGTCTCGTGATGAGACCCCTTGCGTGACGCGGATCAGATCCTCGCCGCGAATCCGATGTCTGGCGACCTGAACGAGCGTGTGCTGCTCAAAGGTAGCTTATTGTTTCGGTCCGAGGCCCAGCTGCGGCCTCTCCGTCCGGTTCTGTACGGGTGTGGCCAGCCGCTGCTCACCCGGTTGCCATCATTCGACGGTTTTCTCTCAGTAGCAGCGCGTGCGTTCCAGAGGCGACAGGCCTAATATGTGCCGAAAGTGATCCAGTAGCTGGGAAGCGAAGCACCGGGGTTCGGCTTCAGGCGGTCTCGGAGCCAATTTGCAAAGGCGCCGGCCCCATCCACCCCGTCCAGTTCGCTGTCCGAGAGGGCGACAGGACCATGTGTCCGGACCGCCGACAACACGCGAAGCATCTCCTCCGCCTCCGTCGTTGACAGCGCAATTCCATGACGGGTCGCATAAGCGCAGAGCTCCGCGGGGTTGCTGAATGCTGCAGCGATCGCTGGCTGAACCGCAGGGCGGCCGCTTTCGCCATCGAGATGCTCTGCCAACTCCTGTATCGACACGTTGCGCCTTCCTATCCTTCCCGCGAGCCGTAGATCGGCGCCGCCGCACGAAGGCAACACGTAGGGAATGCGAACGCAATGTCTCGGCGTCCCAAATCGCTTGCGCATGCGTTTCAGCGGTCCACCGACCCTCTCACAACGAAAACGGCGCCCGGAGGGTGTCCGGGCGCCGTGAGGTCGCGCTAGGGCGCTGTTCCGTCCACCCATCTTACGAGTGGTTGCGGCAACGCCTCCGTCCGGCGAGGCGTCGCCGCTCAGGAGCGGCCGAGGATGAAGCCGACGGCGAGGCCGACGAGGCCGGCGGTCAGGATGGAGGACATGGGGTTGTGGCTCACCGTGTCCTTGGCGCGGCCCACCGCCCTTTCCGCCTGACCGGCGGCCTGATCATAGAGGCCCTCGGCCCGCAGACCGGTGTCGTTTCCGACGGCGCCCGCCGCTTCCTTGATGCGCCCGCCGGCCTCGGTGACGGCGCCGGTGATTCCGTTCGTGTTCATGGCTCATACTCCCTGGTTCGGAGCGTGAACGTTGTGGCGGTGGAGGCTGTTCCCGCGTCGAGGTCGCTTGCGAGCGACAAAGCGACCCGCAGCGCGCCGCTTACGGCTTCGGGCAGGTGACGGCGGCATTGATCTCGTGCGCCAGCCGCAGGCCGGCCTTGCCGAGCTGCTGATCGAGGACGGGCAGGGCGGCACGGTAATAGGTGGTGTTGATGACATTGTCCGGCGGGACGAGCGCGTACATGGCGAGGCCGACCCCATGGGTCTCGCTCGCCCAGTCGGCTGGAGTGCCGGCGGCCACCGCGGCGGCGTCCGCCTCCTTGAGCCAGCCGGCCTCGAGCCGGTCCACGTAGCCGCCCCAGCTCAGGGATGCCTTGCGCACCAGGGTGGTGTCCCAGAGCACGTGCATGTTGGTGGTGGGAGGCGGGGCCTCGCAATCGTGCGTGCAGGCCTGTCCGGCCCAATTGAGCAGGACCTTGCGGCGGGTGCCCAGATGGTCGGCGGCGATGGCGTGCATGGGCTGGTGGAGATCGCCCATAAGGTGGACGAGCAGCTTCAGCGCGTCCGTCCGCGCCGCCGGCTCGGGCGCGCAGTGCATGTCGAGGCGGGCGCGTTCGATCGCGGCGACGATGCAATCCCCCTCGGGGCGGGACGGGCAATCCCGCAGCGGGTCGTAGGTGGCGGCGCCCATGGGGATGCCGACATAATGCCAGCGCCGGGTCTCCGGGTGATCCGGGCGCACGTCGTCGGCCCAGCTCGCCACGGATGCGAGCGAGGCACCCTTGGGCAGCAGGCTGGCGACGAGGGCGGCGCCGGTCGGTGTCAGGCGGCGCTGGGCGATCTCCGCAACGATAGCATGTCCGTCCTCGCCCCAGGCCCAGACCGTGGAGGGCGCGGCGAGAAAACTAAGCGCCAGCGCGAAGGCCCGGACGAGATACGCCATGCTCACCGCGCGCCGGTCACTGGGCCGTGGTGCCCACCGCATCATTCACGCATTTCTTGGTGAAGCTGGTCTTGGCAGCGCCGGCGAGCTTCTTGTCGCTGGCCTGTGTATCGCAGGCGGCCTGAGCGTCCTTCTGGCACTTCGTGAGGAAGCTGGTGCGGGCGGCGCCCGCCAGCTTCTTGGTGTCGGCGGTCGCCGCGCAGCTGTCGGCAAGGGCGGGACCAGTGACGGCGAGCAGCAGAGCGGCGGTCAGAAGGGCCTTCATGTGTCGTCTCCCCGGAACGGCCGGTCATGTGCCGGCACCGGGTGACGATAGCATGCGATGAATGGCCTGCTAACCAACCGCAGGCCATCTATCCGGTCGCGTGCCCCGCAAGCCCATCTCCCGACGGAACAGGCCCTGCCGCGCGCCGTTGACCGGGCAGCCAGACAGGAGGTGCCCATGGAGGAGACAGGCGCAACGACGGCAGGGCGCGTGCCGATCGAACTCGACGCGGCGGTCGCCGCCCATCGGCAGATGCTGCTTCTGCTGTTCACCGTGGTGACGCGGGATGCGGCGGCGCGCCGGCGCCTCATGGAGGCGATGGAACAGCGCATGGCCTTTCGCGATGGCCATGAGGATCCCGGCGTGGAGCCGGATGCGGCCGTCGCCTTCGAAGCGCGGGTCCAGCAGGAGGTGCAGCGGCTGCTGGAGGATGTGCGGGCCGTTGCCGGTCCGGACTAGACCGCTTCGAAGGGGAGGGCTGAAAAGCGAACGGCCTCGCGGTGACGCGAGGCCGTTGCTTTTTGAAGGATGGAAGCCCCGGCCGGCGCGCGGCCGGGGCAAACCCGCTCAGTGCCAGTCGTCGATGTCCCGGTCCTTGGTCTCCGGCACGAACAGCAGGCCGATGACGAAGGTGCCGAGCGCGATCACGATCGGGTACCAGAGGCCGTAGTAGATGTCGCCGGTGGCCGCCACCATGGCGAAGGCGGTGGCCGGCAGCAGGCCGCCGAACCAGCCGTTGCCGATATGGTAGGGCAGCGACATGGAGGTGTAGCGGACGCGGGTGGGGAAGAGTTCCACCAGCGCGGCGGCGATGGGGCCGTACACCATGGTCACGAAGAGCACGAGGACGAACAGCAGGCCGATGACCGCCGCGACCCGCGGCTGGAAGATGTCGAACGGATGCGACATCTTGATCACGTCCTTGTTGGTCGCCGCGCTCGGGTAGCCCGCCGCCTGGAGCGCCGCCGTGGCGGTCTTGGCGAAGTCGGGGCCGAAGGGCACCACGGTGTCGTTGACCTTCAGCACGGTGCCGGAGCCCGCCGCGCCGGTCTCGGTGGAATACTTCACCGAGGACTTGGCGAGGAAGTCGCGGGCCACGTCGCACGGCGCCGAGTAGACGCGGGTGCCGACCGGGTTGAAGAGGCTGCCGCATTCGCCGGGCGAGGCGACGACGGTGACCTTCACGTTCTGGATCGCATTCTCCAGCGCCGGGTTGGCGTAGGAGGTGATGGCGTTGAAGAGCGGGAAGTAGCTGGCGGCGGCGATGAGGCAGCCGGCAAGGATGATGGGCTTGCGGCCGATCTTGTCCGACAGCCAGCCGAAGAACACGAAGAAGCCCGTGCCCAGCAGCAGCGACCACGCGATCAGCAGGTTGGAGGTGTAGCCATCCACCTTCAGGATCGATTGCAGGAAGAACAGGGCATAGAACTGGCCCGTGTACCAGACCACACCCTGGCCGGCGACGAGGCCGAAGAGGGCGAGCAGCACGAACTTCAGGTTCTTCCACTGGCCGAAGGCTTCCGAGAGCGGCGCCTTGGAGGTCGTGCCCTCTTCCTTCATCTTCTTGAAGGCCGGGGATTCATTGAGCTGGAAGCGGATCCACACCGAGATGCCGAGCAGTGCGATGGACACCAGGAAGGGAATGCGCCAGCCCCAGGCGGCGAAGTTCTGCTCGCCCACGATGGAGCGGGTGAACAGGATCACCAGCAGCGACAGGAACAGGCCCAGGGTCGCGGTGGTCTGGATCCAGGAGGTGTAGAAGCCGCGGCGGCCGTGCGGCGCATGCTCCGCCACGTAGGTGGCCGCGCCGCCATACTCGCCGCCGAGCGCGAGGCCCTGCAGCAGGCGCAGGACGATCAGGATGATCGGAGCCGCGATGCCGATGGTGGCCGCATTGGGCAGGATGCCGACGATGAAGGTCGACAGGCCCATGATGAGGATGGTGACGAGGAAGGTGTACTTGCGGCCGACGAGATCGCCGATGCGCCCGAACACGATGGCGCCGAAGGGACGCACGAGGAAGCCGGCGGCGAAGGCCAGCAGCGCGAAGATATCGCGGGTCGCCGGCGGATAGGCGCTGAAGAATTGCGCGCCGATGATCGCGGCAAGCGATCCGTAGAGATAGAAATCGTACCACTCGAACACCGTGCCGAGGGACGAGGCGAAGATGACCTTCTTCTCCTCCCGCGTCATCGGTGCATGGGCCGTGGCCGGGCCAGCAGTCGTGACAGACATTGTTCCTCCTCCCAGTTGCGGGTGCCTCGGCGGCCCAATGGGGCCGGAAGGCGGAGGCGGGCGCGCCCGGGAGCTGAGGCACCTGCGAGCAACCGTCCGCCGCCCGTGCGGGCGAGGTCTGGCGGTTCCTCCGATAGTGTCGTCTGTCCGCATCTGCGTGCGGATGAGCCGTGACCGGGCGCGCAGGGCGCCATGTGTTCAGGATGAACGAGGTCGGCGCAGCTTTCGATTGGCCAATGGTCTTAGGTGCAATCGCGAAATACACGTGATGCACTGCACGCGTCGGCGGCTTGCGTGTTTAGCCGCGCAAAGGGGCGCGCGCATTATTTGAGATTATTAGCTTGCAAACGAACCGGCCGGCGCGACCGGCGCCAGCCGTTGTTGGTGTCCTGCTCAGCCGGCGCGCTTCAGGGCGCGGCGGGCGATGCCGAGCGACAGGGCGGCGGCATTGGAGACGTTGAGGCTCTTGATGGCGCCGGGCAGGTCGATGCGGGCGAGCACGTCGCAGGTCTCCCGCGTCAGCTGCCGCAGGCCCTTGCCTTCCGCGCCCAGCACCAGTGCCATCGGCGGGCGCATGGCCGTGTCCTCGAGATCGGCCGGACCTTCGCTGTCGAGGCCCACCACGAGCATGCCGGAGGCCTTCAGTTCCTCGAGCGCCCGGGCGAGGTTGGTCACGAGGCAGAAGGGCACGTGTTCCAGCCCGCCGGAGGCGCTTTTCGCCAGCACGCCGGTGGCGACGGGGCTGTGGCGGGCCGTGGTGACGATGGCGCCCACCGCAAAGGCGGCGGCGGAGCGCACGATGGCGCCCACATTGTGCGGATCGGTGATCTGGTCGAGCACCAGAACGAGGTCCGACTTCGCCACCTTCTTGAGGGGCGGGGAGGGCAGGTGTTCGGCCTCCGCCAGCAGGCCCTGATGCACCGCGTCCGAACCGAGCAGCTTGTCGATCTCGGAAGGGCGCACGATCTCCGGCGCGACGGGGAGGGGGAAGCCCTCCTCCTGCAGGCGGTTGGCGGCGTTCTCCGTGGCGAGGATCTTGCGGAAGCGCCGCGCCGGATTGGCCAGCGCCTCGCTCACCGTATGCCAGCCATAGAGCAGGGCCACGTCATTCTCGCCCTCCCAGGCCGGCGGGCGGCCGGGGCCGCCCTTGCGCTTGGGCGGAAAGGGGCGGGCACCGCCTTTGGCCGCGAAGGGGCGGCCGGCGGAGCGGAAGGGCGGGCGTTCGGGACGATCGGACATGGGAAGGCTTTGTCAGAGCCGGCGCGGCGGCGCAAGGGGCCGTCCGCGCCCGGCCGCTTTCGCTTACGGCTTCTCCATCCCCTTGGCGGCGAGCATCGGTGCCATGTCGGGCGCGGCCAGCAGCGCGAGGAAGGAGGCGGCGGTGTCGGCATTGGAGGGATTGGGGGCGAGCGCGCCCGCATAAACCGTGTAGTTCTGGATGGCGGCCGGCAGGGGGGCCACCAGTTCGGCGCCTGGCACGGCAAGGATCTCGCTCACCTGATGGATGGCAAGGTCCGCCTCGCCGGACACGACGCGGGTGGCGACGAGGCCGCCCGGCACGAGAACGGCCTTGGCCTTCACCTCGTCCGCGATGCCCATCTTCTCGAACAGCCCGGTCAGATAGATGCCGCTCGATCCGCCGGAGGCCGGATCGATCATCGCCACCTTGCGGGCGGCCAGCAGGGCCGCCTTGAAGGCGTCGGGGGTCGAGACGTCGGGCTTCGGCGCGCCGGCCTTAACCGCGACGCCGATGCCGACCTTGGCGAGCGGAACCACCGTGCCCAGCCCCACGCGCTCCGACTTCTGCAAGGCGGCGAGCGCGGCGGGCGTGAGGATGAGTACGTCGAAATTCTCGCCGCCTTCCACGCGCTTCACCAGGGCGCCGGCGGTGTCGTTATCCACAGTCACCTGCGTGCCGGTGCTCTGCGAGAATCGTTTGGCGGTGTCGGCAACCACCGGCTTGAAGGCGCCCGTGGTGAGGACCTTCAGCTCGGCGGCCGCGGCCGGGTGGCCGGACAGCAGGGCGAGGCCGAGCGCGAGCGCGGGCAGGCAAAGCGCGGACGCGCGGCGGGCGAATGTCCGGAGGGGCGGGGTCGCGGGCATGGGCAGGCCTGTTGGGGTTCGAGGATGGCGGGAGGATAGCGGCTCGCCGCGTCAAATCCTTTCACGGCCGCGTGTTCGCAAGGGTTTCCACGCCGACTATTCACAGGCTTGAAGGGCGTGTGACATTTCACGGTTGACTTGTGGGAGCCCCCCTCACATAAAGCCGGGCCTTGAGGGACGTGAGCACGCCTCGCCCCCTCGGCCGGCTTGGCTGGCGCATGGCAATAGCTTGTAACCCGGTCTCTTTTTCGGATCGGGGTCAGACGACGGGCCCGGATGTGGAGGGGTGCCCGAGTGGTTAAAGGGGACGGACTGTAAATCCGTTGGCTCTGCCTACGTTGGTTCGAATCCAACCCCCTCCACCACCCGTCGTTGAACTGAAAGCGCAAGATCGTGCGTTGCGCGGGTGTAGCTCAATGGTAGAGCAACAGCCTTCCAAGCTGATGACGAGGGTTCGATTCCCTTCACCCGCTCCAGTTCTTCCGCGGTCCTCCGGACACTGAGACTGGTCGGGGTGCCCCATACGCAGGCGCGTCGCGACGCACCGTGCGGGCACTTGCGGAATTCTGCCAAACCCCCTATCCCACGGCGGCTCTTTTCGCGGCCCGCCGGTCGCCCGAAGGACTGAGAGAGAACGATGGCCAAAGCTAAGTTTGAACGTAACAAGCCGCACTGCAACATTGGCACCATCGGCCACGTTGACCACGGCAAGACCTCTCTGACGGCCGCGATCACGAAGGTGCTCGCCGAGACGTCGGGTGGCGCGACCTTCACCGCCTACGACCAGATCGACAAGGCGCCGGAAGAGAAGGCGCGCGGCATCACGATCTCGACGGCGCACGTCGAGTACGAGACGCAGAACCGCCACTATGCGCACGTGGACTGCCCCGGCCACGCCGACTATGTGAAGAACATGATCACCGGCGCGGCGCAGATGGACGGCGCGATCCTGGTGGTGTCCGCCGCCGACGGCCCGATGCCGCAGACCCGCGAGCACATCCTGCTCGCCCGTCAGGTCGGCGTGCCGGCGCTGGTGGTGTTCCTGAACAAGTGCGACATGGTCGACGATCCGGAGCTTCTTGAGCTGGTCGAGCTCGAGGTCCGCGAGCTTCTGTCCAAGTACGACTTCCCCGGCGACGACATCCCGATCGTGCGCGGCTCTGCCCTGTGCGCGCTCGAGAACAAGTCTCCCGAGCTCGGCGCCGAAGCCATCCTGAAGCTGATGGCCGAGGTGGACAAGTATATCCCGCAGCCGGAGCGTCCGGTTGACCAGCCCTTCCTGATGCCGATCGAAGACGTGTTCTCGATCTCCGGCCGCGGCACCGTGGTGACCGGCCGTGTCGAGCGCGGCATCGTGAAGGTGGGCGACGAAGTGGAGATCGTCGGCATCCGCCCGACGGTGAAGACCACCGTCACCGGCATCGAGATGTTCCGCAAGCTGCTCGACCAGGGCCAGGCCGGCGACAACGTCGGCGTGCTGCTGCGCGGTACGAAGCGCGAGGACGTGGAGCGTGGCCAGGTGGTGTGCAAGCCGGGTTCGGTGAAGCCGCACACCAAGTTCAAGGCCGAAGCCTACATCCTGACGAAGGAAGAGGGCGGCCGTCATACGCCGTTCTTCACCAACTACCGCCCGCAGTTCTACTTCCGCACGACGGACGTGACCGGCGTGGTGACGCTGCCCGAAGGCACCGAGATGGTGATGCCGGGCGACAACATCTCGGTGGACGTGCAGCTGATCGTCCCGATCGCGATGGAAGAGAAGCTCCGCTTCGCCATCCGTGAGGGCGGCCGCACCGTCGGCGCCGGCGTCGTCGCCTCCATCATCGAGTGATGTGATCCTCGCCTCAGGGTGAGATCGGACGGGCCGGCCTTGCGCCGGCCCGTTTGCTTTTGGGGCGGCGCAAACGCTCCTGGGGAGGAGGGCTGGGGATAACCCGCAGCGGTGCGCCTCCCCCTTTACAGATGCGTCCGGGCTGAATAGACACACAGGCCTGTCGCGCTGGATTGGTTCCCGGCGCGGGGTCGCTTATCTCAAGCGCGGCCTTTAGGAGTGTAGCTCAACTGGTTAGAGCACCGGTCTCCAAAACCGGGGGTTGGGGGTTCGAGTCCCTCCACTCCTGCCATGCGCAGGACTTTTGGCGATACGCGCGACAGGATGGCTGAGCGCCCACCGGACCCGCCTGCGGCAGCAGGGCGAGCGACCGGAACAGGCCCGCCGCCGACGCGGATCGGCCTTTGTGGCATCTCAGGCATTGGCGTGGCGTCCCTGATGTGTCAGGGAAGGGTTTGACGTGGCCGGCGTTCGCCGGCTCAAGTTCCAAGCGGCCGCCGCAAGGCGCCGGGCGGATGGCGAGGTTCAGCGGCGGTCTGGCGGGGCGGATGTCCTGCCGCGCGGCCGCAAGATCAGAAAGGTGGCTGCAGCGCGGGCGTCATTGCCTGGCGGGCGGTCGGAGCGACATGGCAAAGAACAGTCCCGTGGAGTTCTTCCAGCAGGTCCGCACCGAGACGGCGAAGGTGACCTGGCCGTCCCGGCGCGAGACGCTGATCACCACCGCCATGGTCTTCGTCATGGTGCTGCTGGCGTCCATCTTCTTCCTGGTCGTGGACCAGATCCTGCGATTCGGCGTCAGCCAGATCCTCAGCATCGGCCATTGAGAGGCGCCATGGCTAAGCGTTGGTACATCGTCCACGCCTATTCCAACTTCGAGAAGAAGGTGGCGGACTCAATTCGCGAGCAGGCGGAGCAGCGCAACCTCACCGACCTGTTCGAGCAGATCCTCGTGCCCACCGAGAAGGTGGTCGAGGTGCGTCGCGGCCGGAAGGTCGATACCGAGCGCAAGTTCTTCCCCGGCTACGTGCTGGTGAAGATGGACCTCACCGACGAGGCCTTCCATCTCATCAAGAACACGCCGAAGGTCACCGGCTTCCTGGGCGCCGACAACAAGCCCATGCCGATTTCCGAGAACGAGGCCATGCGCATCCTGCAGCAGGTGCAGGAAGGCATCGAGCGGCCGAAGCCCTCCATCAGCTACGAGGTGGGCGAGACGGTGAAGGTGTCCGACGGTCCCTTCGCCACCTTCAACGGCATCGTCGAGGAAGTGGACGAGTCCCGTTCGCGCCTCAAGGTGGCGGTGTCCATCTTCGGCCGCGCGACCCCGGTCGAGCTCGAATTCGGGCAGGTCGAGAAGGTCTGATCTCCAGTTTTCGCATGACGCGCGCCGCCGGGCTTGTCCCGTGCGGCGCGATGCTGTATGCGGTGCGCCCTTCGCGGGTTGGCGGTGCCGACTTGCGGAGATGACGACCGGCCGGCTGCGGCCTTCGGTTGTCGCTTCGGCCGGACCCCCGCAAGGTGGCTTGGCCAGCGTGGGAGGTGACGGAGCGTCTCGCCAAGCGCTCCAGCGATCCGCACCACGAAATCCCGGTTCGCGACCGGCCTCCGGGCAGGGCGAACCCATGATGGAGTATTGAAATGGCGAAGAAAATCACCGGCTACGTCAAGCTGCAGGTGCCCGCCGGCAGCGCCAATCCGGCCCCGCCGATTGGTCCCGCGCTCGGTCAGCGCGGCCTGAACATCATGGAATTCTGCAAGGCCTTCAATGCGCAGACTGCGCAGCTCGAGAAGGGCATGCCGATTCCCGTGGTGATCACGGCCTATCAGGATCGCTCCTTCACCTTCGAGCTGAAGACCCCTCCGGTCTCCTACTTCCTGAAGAAGGCCGCCGGCCTCGACACGAAGAAGAAGCCCGGCTCCGGCTCCAAGACCCCGGGCAAGGGTGCCACCGTCGGCAAGGTCACGCGCGCCCAGCTCGCGGAGATCGCCGAGAAGAAGATGAAGGATCTGAACTGCGACAACGTCGCGTCCGCGGTCCAGATGCTCGAAGGTTCTGCCCGTTCCATGGGCCTGCAGGTTGAGGGTTGACGGCAATGGCTCATCAGGGAAAGCGCGTTCGCGCCGCGAATGAAGGCATTGACCGCCTGAAGCTCTATCCGCTCGACGAGGCGCTGGCGCTGCTCAAGGCCCGCACCACCGCCAAGTTCGACGAGACCATCGAGGTTGCCATCAACCTCGGCGTGGATCCCCGTCACGCCGACCAGATGGTCCGTGGCGTCTGCAACCTGCCGAACGGCTCCGGCCGTACCGTGCGCGTTGCGGTGTTCGCTCGCGGCGCCAAGGCTGACGAGGCCAAGGCCGCCGGCGCCGACATCGTGGGCGCCGAAGACCTGCTGGAGACCATCCAGGGCGGCACCATCGAGTTCGATCGCTGCATCGCGACCCCGGACCTGATGCCGCTGGTCGGTCGTCTCGGCAAGGTGCTCGGCCCGCGCGGCCTGATGCCGAACCCGAAGGTCGGCACCGTGACCATGGACGTGAAGGGCGCTGTCGCCGCTGCCAAGGGCGGCGCGGTGGAGTTCCGCGTCGAGAAGGCCGGCATCATCCACGGCGGCATCGGTAAGGCGTCGTTCCCGGCCGACAAGCTGGCCGAGAACATCCGCGCCTTCGTGGATGCGGTGGTGAAGGCCAAGCCGACCGGCGCGAAGGGCACCTACGTGCAGCGCGTCGCCGTGTCCTCGACCATGGGCCCGGGCATCAAGGTGGACACCGCCTCGGTCGTCACGGCCTGATTGGTCTGAAAAGGTAAGGCGGGGCCGGGCGTTGAGCCCGGCCCTTCGCTTTCCCGGCCGCGGCCGGGCGAGACAGGCGTTGCGGCTTCCTTAAAAAAGCGCGTGACTCTTGCAAATTTTGCGCCTAGAAGAGGCGTTCCCCGAGCTATGGCGACATGGCGCGGGTTTAGTGTTTTGAGAGCTTCTGCCTGGAAACGGGCAGAGGGGCTGGGAGGGTTCGCCCGCCCGGCCTTAACGTCTGTCCGGACTCGAAGTTCCTTCGGGGAGGGTCAGGCGGAGAGTCCTGTCCGAGACTGCCGGCGCCGCACCTTGTGTGCGACTTAATCCTCGCCAGCCGCTCCATTCGGGAGCGGCCTCTGGAGGGCCAGCATAGACGGGGAAGACCGGAATTCGAGTGGCCTGCGCAAGCGGGCCCGACAAGATCGGTTCGAACCAGCGCCTTGTGGCCGGTGACCCGGATCCGAGGGGACAGGGCATGTGAGCGTCGCTTGTGGCGCGCCGGAGCTTCCGGTGCGCGGGCAAGCGGCAAGGCGCAACCGGCGGAGCCAGGTTTCTGGTTTCGCCACAGGCTTAAAGAGAGCCAGCAGTGGATCGAGCGGAAAAACAAGAGCTCGTCACGACACTGTCCGAAGTGTTCAAGAGCACTTCGGTTGTCGTGGTGGCCCACTATTCCGGCCTCACCGTGGCCCAGATGTCGAAACTCCGTCGGCAGATGAAGGCTGAAGGTGCGACCGTGAAGGTGGCGAAGAACCGCCTCGCCAAGATCGCTCTGGAAGGCTCCGACGTCGCTCACGTGGCGACCCTCCTCAAGGGTCCCACGATCATCGCTTATTCGAGCGATCCGGTAGCGGCGCCGAAGGTTGCCGTCGAGTTTGCCAAGGCGAACGACAAGTTCGTCATCCTTGGCGGCGCGATGGGCAAGACGGCCCTGAATGCAGACGGTGTGAAGGCTCTGGCCACCATGCCGTCCCTGGACGAACTGCGTGCCAAGCTCGTCGGCCTTATCCAGGCCCCGGCGACCAAGATTGCGCAGCTGTCCACCGCGCCGGCGGCGAAGCTCGCCCGCGTGTTCGGGGCCTATGCCAAGCAGAACGAAGCCGCGTGAGGCGGTTGGATCTCGCAAACCTGAAATTCGAACCTATCTTAGGAAACTACAATGGCTGACCTGACCAAGCTCGTCGACGAGCTGTCCTCCCTGACCGTCCTCGAGGCCGCCGAGCTCGCGAAGCTCCTCGAAGAGAAGTGGGGCGTCTCCGCCGCTGCCGCTGTTGCGGTTGCGGCCGCTCCGGCTGCCGGCGGCGCTGCCGCGGCTGTCGAAGAGCAGACCGAGTTCACCGTTGTCCTGGCCAACGCCGGCGACAAGAAGATCGAGGTCATCAAGGAAGTCCGCGCCATCACCGGCCTCGGCCTCAAGGAAGCCAAGGACCTGGTGGAAGGCGCTCCGAAGCCCGTCAAGGAAGGCGTGGCCAAGGACGAGGCCGAGAAGCTCAAGGCCCAGCTCGAGAAGGCTGGCGCCAAGGTCGAGCTCAAGTGAGCTTTTGAAGCTTTGGGCGGTCCCGGCTCTGCCGGGGCCGCCTTACGCGTCCCGGTGGGGCGTGAGGACGGTTCCCCCGGTCGCCGTTGTGGCGACGACCCGGCGAGCCGTGGCGACGAGGAGCGGCGGGCCTGAGGGCCGGGCTGCCTCCCGCGCGATGGTGACGGCGGTCCTTCCCGGCACATGGCTCTGCGCCATGGCGGCCGGCGAGGCACAGGACCAGGACGGACGAGGATCGAGATGGCGCAAACGTTCACCGGTCGCAAGCGGATCCGCAAATTCTTCGGCAAGATCAAGGAAGTCGCAGAGATGCCGAACCTCATCGAGGTTCAGAAGGCGTCCTATGACCAGTTCCTGCAGATCGAAGAGCCGAAGGGCGGTCGCGCGGACGACGGTCTCCAGGCAGTGTTCAAGTCGGTGTTCCCGATTTCCGACTTCTCGGGCGCTGCGATGCTGGAGTTCGTGCGCTACGAGTTCGAGCCCCCGAAGTATGACGTGGACGAGTGCCGCCAGCGCGGCATGACGTTTGCCGCGCCGCTGAAGGTGACGCTGCGCCTCATCGTGTTCGATGTGGATCCGGATACCGGCGCCAAGTCGGTGAAGGACATCAAGGAGCAGGACGTCTACACCGGCGACATTCCGCTGATGACCATGAACGGCACGTTCATCGTCAACGGCACGGAGCGCGTCATCGTCTCGCAGATGCACCGCTCGCCGGGCGTGTTCTTCGATCACGACAAGGGCAAGACCCACTCCTCGGGCAAGCTCCTGTTCGCCGCCCGCATCATTCCCTATCGCGGTTCCTGGCTCGACATCGAGTTCGACGCCAAGGACATCGTGTATGCGCGCATCGACCGTCGCCGCAAGATCCCGGTGACGAGCCTGCTGTTCGCCCTCGGCCTCGATTCCGAGGAGATTCTGAACACCTTCTACGAGAAGATCCTCTACACCCGCGCGAAGGACGGCTGGCGCATGCCGTTCGATCCCAAGCGGATGAAGGGCTACAAGGCGGTCGCCGACCTCATCGACGCCGACACCGGCGAAGTGGTGGTCGAGGCCGGCAAGAAGCTGACCGTGCGCGCCGCCCGCCAGCTCGTGGAGAAGGGCCTCAAGGCCCTCAAGATCTCCGACGACGAGATGGTCGGCCAGTACATCGGCGAGGACATCGTCAACGTCCACACCGGCGAGATCTATGCCGAGGCGGGCGAGGAGATCACCGAGAAGGTCCTGAAGACCCTCGGCGACGCCGGCTTCGACGAGATTCCGGTCCTCGACATCGACCATATCAACACCGGCGCCTACATCCGCAACACGCTGTCGGCGGACAAGAATTCCTCCCGCGAGGAAGCCCTGTTCGACATCTACCGCGTGATGCGCCCCGGCGAGCCCCCGACGCTCGACAGCGCCCAGGCGATGTTCCACTCGCTGTTCTTCGACGCCGAGCGCTATGACCTCTCCGCGGTCGGCCGCGTGAAGATGAACATGCGCCTCGACCTCGACGCCGAGGACACCGTGCGCATCCTGCGCCGCGAGGACATCCTGGCCGTCATCAAGACGCTGGTGGAGCTGCGCGACGGCAAGGGCGAGATCGACGACATCGACCACCTCGGCAACCGCCGTGTGCGCTCGGTCGGCGAGCTCATGGAGAACCAGTACCGCGTCGGTCTGCTGCGCATGGAGCGCGCCATCAAGGAGCGCATGTCGTCCGTCGACATCGACACCGTGATGCCGCAGGACCTCATCAATGCGAAGCCCGTGGCGGCTGCGGTGCGCGAGTTCTTCGGCTCCTCCCAGCTCTCGCAGTTCATGGACCAGACCAACCCGCTGTCCGAGATCACGCACAAGCGTCGTCTCTCGGCCCTCGGCCCGGGCGGTCTGACCCGCGAGCGCGCCGGCTTCGAGGTGCGCGACGTGCACCCGACGCATTACGGCCGCATCTGCCCGATCGAGACGCCGGAAGGCCCGAACATCGGCCTCATCAACTCGCTGGCGACCTTCGCCCGCGTGAACAAGTACGGCTTCATCGAGGCGCCCTACCGCCGCGTCGTGGACGGCCGGGTCACCGACGAGGTGGTCTATCTCTCCGCCATGGAGGAGGGGAAGTACTACGTCGCGCAGGCCAACGTGCCGCTCGATACGGACGGCCGCTTCCAGGAAGACCTCGTGATCTGCCGCCACGCCGGCGACGTGCTCGTGGTCTCCCCGGATCGCGTGGACTTCATGGACGTGTCGCCGAAGCAGCTCGTGTCGGTGGCCGCGGCGCTCATCCCGTTCCTTGAGAACGACGACGCGAACCGCGCGCTCATGGGCTCGAACATGCAGCGTCAGGCCGTGCCGCTGGTGCGCTCGCAGGCGCCGCTGGTCGGGACGGGCATGGAAGCGGTGGTCGCCCGCGACTCGGGCGCCGCCATCGCCGCCCGCCGCGCCGGCGTCATCGACCAGGTGGACGCGACCCGTATCGTGATCCGCGCGACGGGCGAGACCGACCCGTCGAAGTCGGGCGTCGACATCTATCGCCTGATGAAGTTCCAGCGCTCCAACCAGTCCACCTGCATCAACCAGCGTCCGCTGGTGCGCGTGGGCGACGTGGTGAAGAAGGGCGACATCATCGCTGACGGTCCCTCGACCGAGCTCGGCGAGCTGGCGCTCGGCCGGAACGTGCTCGTCGCGTTCATGCCGTGGAACGGCTACAACTACGAAGACTCTATTCTCCTCTCCGAGAACATCGTGAAGGAGGACGTCTTCACCTCGATCCATATCGAGGAGTTCGAGGCCATGGCCCGCGACACGAAGCTGGGCCCGGAGGAAATCACCCGCGACATTCCGAACGTCTCGGAAGAAGCGCTGAAGAACCTCGACGAAGCCGGCATCGTGTACATCGGCGCGGAAGTCCGCGCCGGCGACATCCTGGTGGGCAAGATCACCCCCAAGGGCGAAAGCCCGATGACGCCGGAAGAGAAGCTTCTGCGCGCCATCTTCGGTGAGAAGGCCGCCGACGTCCGCGACACTTCGCTCCGCCTGCCTCCGGGCACGACGGGCACGATCGTGGAAGTGCGCGTGTTCAACCGCCACGGCGTCGACAAGGACGAGCGTGCGCTGGCCATCGAGCGCGAGGAGATCGAGCGTCTCGCCAAGGACCGCGACGACGAGCAGGCGATCCTCGACCGCAACGTCTACGGCCGTCTCTCCGAGATGCTCGTGGGCAAGGTGGCCATCGCCGGCCCGAAGGCTTTCAAGAAGGACACCGAGATCACCAAGGACGCGCTGGGTGAGTATCCCCGCTCGCAGTGGTGGCTGTTCGCGGTGGCCGACGACGCCCTGATGAGCGAGCTTGAGGCGATCCGCGCCCAGTATGACGAGTCCAAGAAGCGCCTTGAACAGCGCTTCCTGGACAAGGTCGAGAAGCTGCAGCGAGGCGACGAACTGCCCCCCGGCGTGATGAAGATGGTCAAGGTCTTCGTCGCGGTGAAGCGCAAGATCCAGCCGGGCGACAAGATGGCCGGCCGTCACGGCAACAAGGGTGTCGTGTCGCGCATCGTGCCGGTCGAGGACATGCCGTTCCTTGAGGACGGCACCAATGTCGACATCGTGCTGAACCCGCTCGGCGTGCCGAGCCGCATGAACGTCGGCCAGATCCTCGAGACGCATCTGGGCTGGGCCTGCGCCGGCCTCGGCCGCCAGGTGGCGGCTGCGGTGGACGCCTATTACGGCTCCAAGGACCAGCAGGTCCTGCGCAACGCGCTCGTGAAGGTCTACGGTCCGGACGACATCGAAGTCCTGGACGAGAAGCAGATCACCGAGCTCGGCGAAAACCTGCGCAAGGGTGTGCCCATGGCCACCCCGGTCTTCGACGGCGCCCACGAAGCGGACATCGAGGAGCATCTGGAGAAGGCGGGGCTCAACCCCTCGGGCCAGTCGACGCTCTTCGACGGCCGCACCGGCGAGCCCTTCGACCGTAAGGTCACCGTCGGCTACATCTACATGCTGAAGCTGCACCATCTCGTGGACGACAAGATCCACGCGCGGTCCATCGGTCCCTACTCGCTCGTCACCCAGCAGCCGCTGGGCGGTAAGGCGCAGTTCGGCGGCCAGCGCTTCGGCGAAATGGAGGTGTGGGCGCTCGAGGCTTACGGCGCGGCGTACACGCTCCAGGAGATGCTCACCGTCAAGTCGGACGACGTGGCCGGCCGTACCAAGGTGTACGAGGCCATCGTCCGCGGCGAGGACACCTTCGAGAGCGGCATTCCGGAGAGCTTCAACGTGCTCGTGAAGGAAATGCGTTCGCTGGGTCTCAATGTGGAGCTGCTGAACTCCAAGACCGGGCGCCAGACCAATCCTGGCACGCGTGAGAATCTGCCCGCGGCCGAGTGAGCTGCGGAATTGCGGGGCGCGGGGTGATCCCGCGCCTTTGCCGGTGAACATTGGACTTTTCGGCCGAGGCCCCCAGGCGGCAGGGGGCTGACCGGCCGAGCCGAAGGAGACGGCGATGAATCAAGAGGTGATGAATCTCTTCAATCCGACCACTCCGGCGCCCACGTTCGATCAGATCAAGATCTCGATCGCGAGCCCGGAGAAGATTTCGTCCTGGTCATACGGCGAGATCAAGAAGCCGGAGACCATCAACTACCGCACGTTCAAGCCCGAGCGTGACGGTCTCTTCTGTGCGCGTATCTTCGGCCCCATCAAGGACTACGAGTGCTTGTGCGGCAAGTACAAGCGCATGAAGTACAAGGGCATCATCTGCGAGAAGTGCGGCGTCGAAGTCACGCTGTCGCGCGTGCGCCGCGAGCGCATGGGCCACATCGAGCTCGCGGCCCCCGTCGCGCACATCTGGTTCCTGAAGTCCCTGCCGAGCCGCATCGGCCTGCTGCTCGACATGACGCTCAAGGACCTCGAGCGCATCCTGTACTTCGAGTATTTCGTGGTCACGGAGCCGGGCCTCACCCCGCTGAAGTACCGCCAGCTGCTCTCCGAGGACGACTATCTGCGCGCCCAGGACGAGTATGGCGAGGACAGCTTCACGGCGATGATCGGCGCCGAGGCCATCCGCGAGCTGCTGCGCTCCATGGACCTCGAGAAGCTCGCCGCGGACATCCGCGTCGAGATCGCCAACTCGACCACCGAGCTGAAGCCCAAGAAGCTCGCCAAGCGGCTCAAGATCGTCGAGGCGTTCCAGGCCTCCGGCAACAAGCCGGAATGGATGATCCTCACCCACGTTCCGGTCATCCCGCCGGACCTGCGCCCGCTCGTCCCGCTGGACGGCGGCCGGTTCGCGACCTCCGACCTGAACGACCTGTACCGCCGCGTCATCAACCGTAACAACCGCCTGAAGCGCCTCATCGAGCTGCGGGCGCCGGACATCATCATCCGCAACGAGAAGCGCATGCTTCAGGAAGCGGTGGATGCGCTGTTCGACAACGGCCGTCGCGGCCGCGTCATCACGGGTGCCAACAAGCGCCCGCTGAAGTCGCTCGCCGACATGCTGAAGGGCAAGCAGGGCCGGTTCCGCCAGAACCTGCTCGGCAAGCGCGTGGACTATTCCGGCCGCTCGGTGATCGTGGTGGGTCCGGAGCTGAAGCTCCACCAGTGCGGCCTGCCGAAGAAGATGGCGCTGGAACTGTTCAAGCCCTTCATCTACGCCCGCCTCGACGCCAAGGGTCACTCCGCGACCGTGAAGCAGGCGAAGAAGCTGGTGGAGAAGGAGCGTCCGGAGGTTTGGGATATCCTCGACGAGGTGATCCGCGAACATCCGGTGATGCTGAACCGCGCCCCGACGCTGCACCGCCTCGGCATCCAGGCGTTCGAGCCGGTCCTCATCGAGGGCAAGGCCATCCAGCTGCACCCGCTCGTCTGCTCCGCCTTCAACGCGGACTTCGACGGCGACCAGATGGCCGTGCACGTTCCGCTCTCGCTGGAAGCCCAGCTGGAAGCGCGCGTGCTCATGATGTCCACGAACAACATCCTGCACCCCGCGAACGGCGCGCCGATCATCGTGCCGTCGCAGGATATCGTGCTGGGCCTCTACTATCTCTCGCTCATGCGTGAGAAGGAGCCCGGCGAGGGCATGATGTTCGCCGACATGGGCGAGATCGACCACGCCATCGCGGCGAAGGCGATCACGCTCCACACCAAGATCCGCGGGCGTTACATCGGCGTGGATGCGGACGGCAAGCGCTACTCGAAGATCTATGAGACCACTCCCGGTCGCATGAAGATCGGCGAGCTGCTGCCCAAGCACCACAAGGTTCCCTTCGACGTCGTCAACAAGCTGATGACGAAGAAGGAAATCTCCAACATGATCGATACGGTCTACCGCCACTGCGGGCAGAAGGAGAGCGTGATCTTCTGCGACCGTCTGATGTCGCTCGGCTTCTACAACGCGTTCCGCGCCGGCATTTCCTTCGGCAAGGACGACATGGTCGTCCCGGCGAAGAAGTGGCAGCTCGTCGAGGAGACCCGCACCCTCACGAAGGAATACGAGCAGCAGTACAACGACGGCCTGATCACCCAGGGTGAGAAGTACAACAAGGTCGTCGATGCGTGGGGCAAGTGTACCGATCGCATCGCCGACGAGATGATGAAGGAGATCTCGGCGGTCAAGAAGGACCCCGAGACCGGCCGCGAGAAGCAGATCAACTCGATCTACATGATGTCCCACTCGGGGGCGCGTGGTTCGCCGGCCCAGATGAAGCAGCTGGCCGGCATGCGCGGCCTCATGGCGAAGCCCTCCGGCGAGATCATCGAGAGCCCGATCATCTCGAACTTCAAGGAAGGCCTGACCGTGATGGAGTACTTCAACTCCACCCACGGTGCCCGTAAGGGTCTCGCCGACACCGCGCTGAAGACGGCGAACTCCGGTTACCTCACCCGTCGTCTCGTCGACGTGGCGCAGGACTCCATTATCAACGAGCGCGACTGCGGCTCGAATAATGGCATCCACATGCGCGCCATCATCGACTCGGGGCAGGTGGTGGCTTCGCTCGCCTCGCGTGTTCTCGGCCGCACGGCCGTGGAAGACGTGGTCGAGCCGGCGACCGGCGACATCATAGTGCCGAAGGGGACGATGATCGAGGAGCACCACATCGAGCGGATCAACAAGTCCGGCATCCAGGAGATCAAGATCCGGTCGGTGCTGACCTGCGAGACCCGCAACGGCGTGTGCGGCACCTGCTACGGGCGCGATCTTGCCCGCGGCACGCCCGTCAACATGGGCGAAGCGGTCGGCGTCATCGCGGCGCAGTCCATCGGCGAGCCGGGCACCCAGCTCACCATGCGTACCTTCCACATCGGCGGCGCCGCGCAGCTCGCGGATAGCTCCTTCGTGGAGACCAACTTCGAGGGCACCGTCCGCGTCCGCAACCGCAACGTGGCGCGGAACTCGGAAGGCGACCTCGTGGTCATGGCGCGCAACCTCGCCATCGTGGTCGTGGACCATGACGGCACTGAGCGTGCGGTGCACCGCATCCAGTATGGCTCGCGTCTGAAGGTGGACGAGGGCGATACGGTCAAGCGCGGCCAGCGCATCGCGGAGTGGGACCCCTACACCCGCCCGATCCTCACCGAAGTGGACGGCACCGTCGGCTTCGAGGATCTGGTGGAAGGCCAGTCCATGAGCGAGGCGGTCGACGAGGCGACCGGCATCGCAAAGCGCGTCGTCACCGACAGCCGCAGCGTCCGCGGCGCCGACCTGCGCCCGGCCATCGTGCTGAAGGGCAAGGACGGCAAGGTCTCGAAGCTCCCGCGTGGCGGCGATGCCCGCTACACGCTGCCCGTGGAGGCCATCATCTCGGTGGATCCCGGCCAGACCATCAAGGCGGGTGACGTCGTCGCCCGCGTGCCGATGGAGAGCGCCAAGACCCGCGACATCACGGGCGGTCTGCCGCGCGTGGCGGAGCTGTTCGAGGCCCGCCGTCCGAAGGATGCCGCGATCATCGCGGAAATCTCCGGCACGGTGCGCTTCGGCCGCGACTACAAGAACAAGCGCCGGCTCACCATCGAGCCGACGGAAGGTGGTGATGCGGTCGAGTACCTGATCCCCAAGGGCAAGCACATCCATCTGCAGGACGGCGACGTCGTGGAGAAGGGCGACTTCCTGGTGGACGGCAACCCGGCCCCGCACGACATCCTGGCGATCAAGGGCGTGGAAGAGCTCGCGGCCTTCCTCGTGAACGAAATCCAGGAGGTCTACCGGCTTCAGGGCGTGAACATCAACGACAAGCACATCGAAGTGATTGTCCGGAACATGCTCCAGAAGGTGGAACTGGACGACGCCGGGGACACCGAGTTCCTCGACGGCGAGCAGGTGGACCGCATCGAGCTGGCGGAAGCCAACGAGCGGATGAAGGAGCAGGGTCTCAAGCCCGCGACCGGTCATCCCGTTCTGCTCGGCATCACCAAGGCGAGCCTCCAGACCCGGTCGTTCTTCTCGGCGGCCTCGTTCCAGGAGACCACCCGCGTCCTCACCGAGGCGGCGGTCAACGGCAAGGTCGATCCGCTCGACGGTCTCAAGGAGAACGTCATCGTGGGCCGCCTGATCCCGGCCGGCACCGGCGCGCAGATGAACAAGCTGCGTGTCACCGCCAACTCCCGCGACGACCTCATTCTCGCCACCCGTGGCGAGAGCGAGGAACCCTCGATGGTGGAAGGCTCGGCCGACGCCGCCGAGTGATCCCGTCGCAAGACCTCTGAAACGACAGGCCGCCCCCCACAGGGCGGCCTGTTTTTTTTAGGCCGGGTTTCCGCCGCCGCTTGGGATTTTCCGCGCGTGCTCCCATAGTGACGTGCGGGCTCGCTGGGCGGCCCGCCGCACTGGGGGCAATGCCGGTGGTGATGCTGCGCGAGGAAGCTGTCGCGCTTGTAGGGCGGATCTACGAGGCGGCGGCAATTCCCGAATTCTGGCCGGGGGTGCTCGGGTCGATTTCCCGCAGCATCGACGGGGTCGGCGCCTGCCTGTTCACGCCCGATGGCCGCTGGATTGCCTCCGAGGCCTTCGCGGAGGAGGTGGACCTTTTCATTTCGCGGGGCTGGCTGGAGCGCGACACCTTCAACGCCCGACTGGAAGCGAGCGGGCGCGGCGGCTTCGTCTGCGACCTCGACCTGTTTCGCCGCGAGGAGATCGACCGCGAGCCGGTCTATGCGGACTGGCTCCACCCGCGTGGCCTCGGCTGGGGCGCGTCCTCGCTGATGCGGCTGCCGCACGAGCGCACCGTCTTCATCAATGTGGAGCGCCGCCGGGGGCGGGGCCCGGTGGAGACGCCCTTCGTCCGGCACCTCAACCAGCTTCACCCGCACATTGCGCGGGCAGCGATGATTTCCTCGCACCTTGCGCTGGAGCGCACGCAGGCGGCGTCCAGTGCCTTGCAGATGGTCGGCGTGCCCGCGGCGCTGCTGCGGCCGGGCGGACGGGTGGAGCATGCCAACGGCCTCTTCCTCCAGCTCCAGCCCCAGCCGGTGCGGGAGTGCAGCGCCGAGCTGGTGCTTGCCAACGCGCGGGCGCAGGCGGAGCTGGCGCTGACGCTGGCTGAGATCGAGGGCGGCCATGGGCTCGGCCGCGCCATCGCCTTGCCCGCGCAGGGCGAGCGCGGGGCCTATGTGCTGCACGTCATGCCGGTAAGGGGCGCTGCGCGGGACGTGTTCTCCGCCTGCACGGCCATGGTTCTGGCCACGCCCGTGGTGGCGCGGCCGGTGCTGCCCGCGGACCTGCTCGTTTCGCTCTTCGATCTCACGCCCGCCGAGGCGCGCGTCGCGCACAAGATCGCCGCCGGCGCGACCGTGGAGACCATCGCGGAGACGCTGGGCGTGTCACGCGAGACGGTGCGCTCGCAGCTGAAGGCGGCGCTGGCGAAGGTGGGCCTCACCCGGCAGGCGGAACTGGTGGGGCTGCTCGCCTCCATCCCCGCCGGCCATCCCCGCATGGGGGATGCGCAGTAGGGCGCGGCCCGCAGCCGACCCCGCTTCAGAGTTCGAAGGGCGGCAGGCTCTTCGCCTTTTCCAGCACCTCGGCGACGGTGGGCTGGCCGGCGACCGCGCGGGCCAGCGCCAGCTTGGTGGCGGCATAGTTGAAAGCCTGGATGCGCGCATCGTCCTGCGCCTGCCAATGGATGAAGACGCCCACGGCGATGAAGAGGTCGTCCGCCTCCTCCTGCGGGATGATGCCTTCGGCCACCGAATCCACCACAGCCCGCGCCACCGCATACTGGGCGGGGCCGAACATCTGGGCGGCCTGACGGGCACCCTTCAGCACCACCTTGTTGAACAGGACGGTGTTGGGCTTGGCCAGCACGTTCGGCTCCAGCACCGCGAGCAGGGTGGTGAAGCCGTCCTTGTTGTTGGTAAGCGCCGTGACGAAGGCGGTCTCCGCCGACGAGCCGCGCGGGCCGATCACGAGATCGATATGGGCGACTTCGTTGCCGTCGCCCACCATGGCTTCGCCGGCCATCATCTTATGGATCTTCGGCATTCCGCCGGCACTCCGCCACGCATGCACCCGACCGATCGCGCGCGAGCGCGCGGCATCGGGGCCACCCCGGTCCCGAGGGACCTGTTCATCACTCAGGCTGTAGCGGGATTCCCGCCGCAGATTAAGAGCCGTTCGCGGGATGACGCTCTGGTCCGAACAGCTTCGGCAAAGGCCTTGCTCTCAGCGGATCTCGAAGGGGAGGTTTCCGGTGGCGGCGGCCCCGCGTCCGTCGCGCACGGTGACGAAGAGGCGGTAGCGGCCGGGCTCGAGCCCATAGACCTTCACTCCCGTCGGGGAGGCGTCGTGGATCGCTTCCTTGAAGGTCGCCGGCACCGGCTCCGCATCGCCGCCGACGCCCCGCACCGGCGTCTCTCCCATCACCTGCCATTCCACCTTCAGCGGATCGCCGTCGGGATCGGTGGCGGCGAGGGTGGCGCTGATGCCGGTGCGCGCCTCCGCGCTCGCCGGCCCCTGAAGCTTCAGCGAGAAGATGCGGGGGGCCCGGTTGGCGGCATCGGGCATGGCGCCGCCGAAGTCCTGCGCCATCACCTGCACGGTCTCGGTATATTCGCCGGTGGGCAGGAAGAGGCTGTGCCAGGTGGGGGTCACTTCCTGCTTCTGGCCCCAGTAGAAGGGCAGGGCGCCCACTTTCTGGGCCTTCAGCGCCGTCAGATAGCGCTGCATCCGGTCGGCCTTCTCGGTGCTGGTGGGCTCGATGGGCGCTCCCCACGGTGTCTTGGGCGCCTCCCACTGGCCGAGGGCGCCCATCTCCGTCACCACGATGGGCCCGGTCCAGCCCTGCGCGCGGGCGCGGGGAATGATCGTCAGGAGGCTGTCGCCATAGGCATTGATGCCGAGCACGTCCACGGAGGGAGCCGCGCGCTTCAGCGCCGCGACCTTCTCGCCGCCGGTATCGGCCACCACGGACATCACCGGATGGTCCGGGTCCAGCACCTTCACGAGCTTCGCCGCCTGCTCGATGGCGGGCCAGACGGCCTCCGCCTGTGCCGGCGAGAGCTCGGTCTCCACCTCATTGCCGATGCCCCACATGAGCAGGGCCGGATGGGTGCGATAGCGCTCCACCATCTTCTGGAGGTTGGCGAGCTGCGCTTCCACGGCGGCGCGATTGGCATAATCAAAGCCCCGGCGCGGATGCTCCATCCAGAAGCCGACGATCACCTTGAGGCCAGCCCGCTGGGCGGCGTCGAGAATCTCGCCCGGCTCCTCGCCATAAGTGCGGATCACGTTCGCGCCCGTGCCCTTGAGCAGTCCGAGCCGGCTCTGGCCCGAGGAGCCGTTCGGCACGAAGGGCTTGCCGTCCAGGAGAATGTCAGTGCCGCGCACGCTGACGCCGGTGGCGCCCGCGTCCGTCACGGCGCCCAGCAGCGGCAGGGCGGCCAGAACGGCGATCCCCGCCAGACGGGCGATGCGACGGGACAGAGCGGGGCCGGAGGCGGAACACGCACGAGGGGCGAGGGCGAACGAAGACAATGCGTCGGGCTCCTGAGGACCGAGGCCGGGCAGGCTCTGGGCGGCGGTGCTCCATGGATGGGGCAGGCCGCCGTGTGGGGTCAAGCGGTCATTCCATCCCATATGACGTAGGGGTAGATGGCCGGCTGCGGCGGAGTGTCTCCGCCAATCGGGGCTGCAATGGGTCCGGATCGCGACCTGCGGCGTTGCAGGCCATGAGCCCGGACGGACCGCCCCGGCAGATTGCGTTTCAATCTGTCCGGTCCGTGCTCTAAAGAGGCTGCGCCGTCAGAAGGATCCCGCCGCATGTTCGTTCTTGCCCATCTGTCCGATCCGCACCTCGGCCCCATTCCGGAGGCGCGGCTCTCGGAACTGCTCGGCAAGCGCTTCTTCGGCATGATGAACTGGATCGGCGCGCGGCGGCGTAATTTCGGGGCGTCCACGCTGGCGCCGCTGATGGCGGATCTGGCCGCGCAGGCGCCCGACCATATCGCCGTCACGGGCGATCTGGTGAACGTGAGCCTGCCGGCGGAATTCGACACCGGCGCCACCTTCCTCGCCTCGCTCGGCACGCCGGACAAGGTGAGCGTGATCCCGGGCAATCACGATGCCTATGTCCGCTCCGCCATGACCTATCATCTGGAGCGCTGGGCGCCGTTTCTTGCCGGCGACGAGACCCATCCCGGCACGCCGGTCGATACCGAGGCCTTCCCCTATGTGCGGCGGCGCGGCCCCATCGCCATCGTCGGCGTCTCGACCGCCATTCCCACCGCCGTTTTCCTCGCCAGCGGCAAGGCCGGCAAGGCGCAACTGGAACGGCTGCGTGCCCTTCTGCGCCAGTTGAAGGCGGAGGGGCTGTTTCGCGTCGTTCTCATTCATCACCCGCCGGTGGGCGAGCGCCACTCCCATCGTGACCTGCGCGATGCGCCGGCGGTGCGCGCTGCCCTCGTCGAGGCGGGCGCGGAGCTGGTCTTGCACGGGCACGATCACCGGGCCTCGCTCGGCCATATCGAGGGTGTCGCCCCGCCGATCCCGGTGGTGGGCGTTCCCTCCGCCTCGGCGGGTCCGGAGGATGGACGGGGCGCGGGACGCTACAACCTGTATCGCATCTCGGGCGGCCCCGGCGCCTGGGTCTGCGACATGGAAAGCAGGGGCTATGCGAAGGGCGAAACAGATGTTGCCCTCCGGGATCAGCGCCGCCTGATCGGCTGAAATGATCGTGTTTCAGCAACCGCGCAAACCCTACCAATATTTCCTAAATTTAATGTTCCTGAATATGTATTAATCGCCTCGTCTGGGTTATACTGAACATTACGGAAGTTTAAGTTGAGGCCCGCAAAGGTCTCGGGCATCGTTGGAACATCCTTGAAGGAGGACGTTCCATGAAGAAGACGATTATCGCTGCCACCGCCGCCGCTCTCATTGCCGGCACGGCCGCGAGCTTCGCCGCCAGCTCCACCGCCCAGTCTCCGGCCCCGGCGCCCGCCACCGCGGCGCAGCCGGCCGAGAAGGCCGAGCGCTGGCACCCGACCCCGGCCGATCAGGCGGCACTGACCGATGCGCGGATCGCGGCGCTGAAGGCAGGGCTGAAGCTCACGCCGGATCAGGAGAAGCTCTGGCCGACGCTTGAGACGACGCTTCGCGACGTGGCGAAGGACCGTCAGACCCGCATGGCCGAGTGGCGCAAGCAGCGCGAAACCGGCCAGAAGCCCGACGAGATCGCCCGCCTGCGCTTCGCCGCCTCCGCCATGAGCGCCCGCGCCGCCGATCTGCAGAAGATCGCCGACGCCGCCGACCCGCTCTACAAGACGCTGGACGAGGGCCAGAAGCACCGTCTGCAGATCCTGCTCCGGCAGGACATGCCGCACGGTCCCAAGGGCGAGCATCGCGGCCCGGAGCGCGGCCCGCAGCGGGGCTGATGCCAAGGCGCCGCGCAGGCGCCGCCCACGTCCTCTCCGACGCATCCGGTCGCGCCCCGTCTACGGACGGGGCGCGATTGCGTTCATGAGCGCTCGTCATGTCCGGCTTGATTATTATTGATTATTCACGGCCTGCCGCTGGGGTATAAGGGGCGATCCGCCGCCATTCGCGGCCCCAGCCGGACATTGCGATGCCTGAGACAGCCCCCCAACCCGTCCGCACTCTGGTTCCTGCGGGCCTTGTGGTCGCGGCCGGCTGTCTCATCGCCATGCTGACCTTCGGGCCGCGCTCCGCCGCCGGCTTCTTCCTCCTGCCCATGTCCAAGGACTATGGCTGGGGCCGCGACGTGTTCGGCCTCGCCATCGCGATCCAGAACCTTCTCTGGGGTGTGGGCTCGCCCTTCGCCGGGGCCATTGCCGACCGCTTCGGCACGGTCCGCGTGCTGTGCGGCGGTGCCGTGCTCTATGCGGCGGGCCTCGTGCTCATGGCCTATGCGAGCACGCCCGCCCTGCTGCATCTGAGCGCCGGCGTGCTCGTCGGCTTCGGCCTGTCCGCCTGTTCCTTCAATCTCGTGCTCGCGGCCTTCGGCAAGCTGCTGCCCGAGCGCTGGCGCTCCATGGGCTTCGGCGCGGGCACCGCCGCCGGCTCCTTCGGCCAGTTCCTGTTCCCCCCGCTCGCCGCCGGCCTCATCTCCTCCGTGGGCTGGCAGGAGACGCTCATCGTCTTCGGCGGGGTCATGCTGCTGGTGATGCCGCTCTCGCTGGCGCTGGCCACCCGCGGCAACGCCGCCTCGGCCCCGCGTGCCACAGACCTGCCGGGGCAGACCATCGCCGGGGCACTCGGCGAGGCTTTCCGCCATCCCAGCTATATCATGCTGGTGCTTGGTTTCTTCACCTGCGGGTTCCAGCTCGCGTTCGTCACCGTGCACATGCCGGCCTTCCTCGTGGACAAGGGCATCAGCCCGGCGGTGGGCGCGACCACGCTGGCGCTGATCGGCCTGTTCAACATGATGGGCTCGCTGGCGGCCGGCGCCCTCTCCACGCGCTTCTCCCGCAAGTGGCTGCTGGCCTGGATCTACTTCGCCCGCGGCGTCGCCATCGCCGTCTTCGTGCTGCTGCCGATCACCCCACTCTCCTGCATGCTGTTCGGCGCCGCCATCGGCGTGCTCTGGCTCTCCACCGTGCCGCCGACGTCCGGGCTCGTGATGCTGATGTTCGGCACGCGTTACATGGCGATGCTCTACGGCTTCGCCTTCTTCTCCCACCAGGTGGGCGGCTTCCTCGGCGTGTGGCTGGGCGGCGCCATCTATGAGGCGACGGGCTCTTATTCCATCGTCTGGTGGCTCTCGGTGGCCCTGTCCTTCGCTTCCGCCGTCATCAACCTGCCCATCAAGGAGCGGCCGGTGAACCGCTCGCTGATTCGCGCGGCCTGAGGTTGCATTCGGGGCACAGGGCGGCGGGAAACGCCGCTCTGCGCCGGGCCAGGGTACGGTGCGGGGGAACGGCCGCTTGACAGCTTCCCCCGTGTGCGGTGCATCGTTCTGTTAACCATCGGCGATTTAAAACAGGGCCATGCGCAGCATCCTTCTCGCCGCCGCCGCATTCGTCTTCGCAGGTGCGGGTACGGCATCGGCACAGAGCCTTTCTCCGGAGCAGGCCAAGGCCTTCGTGGTCGGCCGCAGCTTCGCATTCACCTGCTTCGAGGGCACGACCGGGGCTGGCCGGGTGTTTCCCGATGGGTCGGTGGCCGGCACGCTCACCCTCCGCTCGCAGGGCATCGCGCGCTATGTGCGCCTGCCGCCCAACACGCTGCGCGTGCGCGGCGAGAATGTCTGCGGCTTCGTCGAAGGCATGACCTTCGAGCCGTGCTTCACCGTCGTGAAGACCAGCGAGACCACCTTTCGGGGGACGCTGGCCGGCGTCGACACCATGTGGTGCGAGTTCGTGCGCGAAGGCGCCGAGCGGCCGCGCGTCGCCTCCCGCCGCAAGCCCAAGCCGGACACCTCCAGCGCCGTGACGTTGGAAAGCTCCGCGGAGTAACCTCGCACCGCAGCGGGCTTGTCATCCCGCCGCCGATCCGGCAAGGACGGGCTGGACAGTCCGACGGGTGCCATGGCCTTACGAGATTTCATCCGGCGCCTGCGATACGGCGCCAGCGATGCCTGTTTCGCGCTCTTTCCCTTTGTCGTCGAGCGCAAGCGCGAAGCCGCTGCCGCCAAGGAGATGCGCCGCCGCGCCGCGGGCAAGCGCGATCCCGCCTGGCGCCCGCCGGCCCCCCCGGTCGTTCCGCCCAAGGCCGATGGCCTGGGGATCGTTGCTTTCTACAGCGACCTGCCGTCCGACACCGCCGCCCGCATCGAAGCGGCGCGTCCGCAGTTCGTCCGCCATGTCCAGCCGGTTCTGCCGCTTCTTCCCCTGTCGGCCTCGGTCGAGGAGGAGGTGGCGCTCGCCACGGCCCATGGCATCGATACCTTCTGCTTCTGGTTGCGTGCCGATGGAGAACTCCCCGCAGCGCTCCGGGCGATCCTTGCCACACCGGACCTGGCCATCGGCATCGCAATCTTCTTCGAGGGGCCGCTGCCGGCCGTGCGGGCCGATGTGCTCGATGCCCTCGCCGACCCGCGCGCGCTCCGGATCGACGGCCGCCCGATGCTGGGCGCTTCCGGCGGGGGGGGCGACCAGTGGCAGGCGGCGGCTGCCGCGCGGCTCGGTGGACCGCTGTTTCTGGTGGAGCCCTTTGCCGCGAACGCAGATCTCAGCGCCGGCTTCTCCGCTGCCGTGCAAATCCCGCCGCGCGATCTGGCTCCGCTTCCGACGCCCCGCCGCATCGAGAGCGTATCGCGGGCCTTCGTCGGCCCGGTGGACGAATTCATGTTCGTCGCGGACCTCGCCCAGCATCGGGCGCGGCAGGCGACGGTGCCGCTCTTTCCCGGCATCTGCGCTGGGCATGACAGCACGCCCGGGCAAGGCGCCGACGCCCGCATCATGGTCTCGCCCGACCTTGGTGACGATTATGCCCGGTGGCTGACCGAGGTGCTCGCCATCGCCCGGGCCCGGCCGGTGGCCGGCGCCAGCCTGGTGTTCATCAATGCCTGGAACGACTGGCTGAATGGATCGCATCTCTTGCCAGATGCGCGCTATGGCCATGCGCTGCTGCGCGCCACCGCGAGCACGTGCGCGCCCTATGCCGGCGCTATCGGCGCGCGCCGTCCGGCGGCGGCCCCCGTCACGCCGCGCCCCGTGCGGACCGGCTCACTGGCAAGCGTCGTCCATGGCTATTACGAGGACCTGCTGCCGGGCCTGATTGCCGGGCTCGATCCCGCCCATCTCTTCGTCACCACGCCGCCCGAGAAGGCCGAGGCGGTGCGTGCGGTGCTGGCCCGCGCGGCCCCCGCTGCCCGGCTGCGGGTGGTCGAAAACCGGGGGCGGGACGTGCGCCCCTTCCTCAGCCTGCTGCCGGAACTGGAGGCCGAGGGCTACGATCTCGTGTTGAAGGTGCACACCAAGCGCAGCCCGCATCAGGGCAAGGAGGGCAGCGACTGGTTGCAGCGCCTCTCCGGGCCGCTGCTGAAGCTCGCGCGCTCCGAGCGGCTGGCGCCGGTGTTTGAGGCCCATCCGCAGATGGGCCTGCTGGGTGCCGCAGGCCATGTGCTGGACGGCGCGCTTTATGCGGGCAGCGCAGGGAATGCGGCCTGGATGCGGCGCCTTGCGGCAGAGCTGGGCACCGGAGCGCCGCTCACCTCGCCTTATGTGGCCGGCACCATGTTCGTCGCCCGGCTGGGGATCTTCGCCCCGCTTCGGGGGGCGTCGGAACTGCTGGACCTCTTCGATACGGACATGGGCCTCAAGGATGGCACGCTGGCCCATGCCTTCGAACGCTTCTTCGGTGTGCTGGCTGCGGAGGCCGGCCTGAGCGTGGGCGAGGTGGCGGCGGACGGGCACGTCGAGCCCGTGGCCGAGGTGGTGAATGGCAGCTATGCCTTCGCCCGCTCAACCACCGAAGAGGAGCTTGACCGCTTGCGGCGTCTGGGCGCGGCGCGCTAGAGGCTGAAGGCGCACTTCAACCGGTCCAGCGTCCCGCCTCCGGGCGGCGCGCGCCCATGACCGAGCCCTCTGTCCGTTTCCGCCATCGAGGACCCCGCATGCACACGACGGCCCGCCATATCGATCCCATGAGCGATGCCGCCATCGCAGCGACCGTGACGCCCGAGCCCATCGAGGCGGTGGGCGCGCGGCTCGGCATCCCGGCGGACGCGCTCTATCGCTACGGGCCGCACAAGGCGAAGCTGTCGCTCGATTTCATCCGCGAGATCGAGGACCGCCCCACGGGCAAGCTCATCCTCGTCACGGCCATCAGCCCCACGCCGGCGGGCGAGGGCAAGACCACCACCACCATCGGCCTCGGTGACGCGCTCAACCGCATCGGCGCCAAGACCGCCGTGTGCCTGCGCGAGCCCTCGCTCGGCCCCTGCTTCGGTGCCAAGGGCGGCGCCACCGGCGGCGGACGGGCGCAGATCGTGCCCATGCAGGACATCAACCTGCACTTCACCGGCGACCTGCACGCCATCGGCGCGGCGCACAACCTGCTCTCCGCGCTCATCGACAACCACATCTACTGGGGCAACGCCCTCGACATCGACACCCGCCGCATCGCCTGGAAGCGGGTGGTGGACCTCAACGACCGTGCGCTCCGCTCCATCGTGGTGGGCCTTGGCGGCCCCGCGAACGGCTTCCCGCGCGAGGACGGGTTCGACATCACGGTGGCGAGCGAGGTGATGGCCATCTTCTGCCTCGCCAAGTCGCTGGAGGAGCTGGAGGACCGGCTCTCGCAGATGGTGGTGGCGCAGACCCGCGCCAAGGGCATTGTCCGGGCCGAGGCGCTGAAGGGCATCGGCTCCATGGTGGCGCTGCTGCGCGATGCCTTCCAGCCGAACCTCGTGCAGACCATGGAGCACACGCCGGCCTTCGTGCACGGCGGCCCCTTCGCCAACATCGCCCACGGCTGCAATTCGGTGATCGCCACCCGCAGCGCGCTGCGCCTGGCGGACTATGTGGTGACGGAAGCCGGCTTCGGTGCCGATCTGGGCGCCGAGAAGTTCCTCGACATCAAGTGCCGGCAGGCCGGTCTTGCCCCGGCGGCGTCCGTGGTGGTCGCGACCGTCCGGGCACTCAAGATGCATGGCGGCGTCGGCCTCAAGGATCTGGTGAAGGAGGATGCCGGTGCGGTGGTCCTCGGTGCCGCGAACCTGCGCCGGCATGTGGAGAACATGCAGAAGTTCGGCATCCCCGTCGTGGTGGCGCTGAACCGCTTCCTCTCCGACACGCCGGCCGAGGTGGATGCCGTACGCGGCGTGCTCGCGGACCTCGGCGTGAACGTGCATGTTTGCAGCCACTGGGCCGAGGGCGGAGCGGGGGCCGAGGCGCTGGCCGAAGAGGTGAAGATGCTGGCGGCGCGGCCGAGCCAGTTCCGCACCCTCTATCCCGATGCGATGCCGCTGGCCGGAAAGATCGAGACCATCGCCCGCGAGATTTACCGTGCCGGCGACGTGGCCCTGAGCCCGGACGCCGCCCGCCGCCTCACGGAACTGGAGGCCGCCGGCTTCGGCGATCTGCCAGTGTGCATGGCCAAGACCCAGTACAGCTTCTCCGCCGACCCCAAGCTGCGCAACGCGCCGACCGGTCACACGATCCCGGTCCGCGAAGTGCGCCTCTCGGCCGGAGCCGGCTTCGTGGTGGCGCTCACCGGCGATGTCATGACCATGCCGGGCCTGCCCTCCGTGCCTGCCGCCGAGCATATCTTCGTGGACGCGGACGGGGTGATCGGCGGCCTCTCCTGAGGGGCTGCGCCCGTTTGCCCACTCCCACGACCTATTCCCTTTCCGCCTGTCGGGCGCCTCCCTTTAGGCGGGGAACCCTCCCCCCTTGTGGGGGAGGGCAGGGAGGGGGGTAAAACGGCCGGGGCAGAACGCGCGTTCTTCGTCCTGCCCGCGCGATTGACACTCCGGGCGTTGCTTATGTGGAGAGGGCATTACCCCCCTCCCACCCCTCCCCCACAAGGGGGGAGGGCTTTGCCGGGTGCGCTGGAGCCGGGTCGTTCTCTCAAGCGCGCGTCCCTTGTCCCCTTTCGCGTCTGCGGGCCGCTACGTTGCTTCGGCGGCGAACGCTCCCGCGCAAGGGGGAAGGCTTTCCCTCAGCCAGGCGGGCTCCCCCGCCATCTGCCGCCCCTCAGTCCCGGGAGAGGCCCTGTTCTTCCAGCGCCTTCAGATAGGCGCCGAAGCGTTCTTCCTGCTCTTCACCCATGGTGCGCAGGACCGGCCAGGCATAGATGCCGGTGGAGTGGCCGTCGTCGAACACCGGCCGGATGGCGTAGGTGCCCACCGGGTGAAGCTCCTTGATCTTCACGCTCCGCTTGCCCGGCACGGTCACTTTCTGGTGTGGCGCGTGGCCCTGGACCTCGGCGGAGGGGCTCTCCACCCGCAGATATTCGGCCGCCAGCGTGAAGCGGGCGCCGTCCTCGAAGGTCACGGTGAGGGCGCTCTTGTCGGGCGAAAGCCGGATTTCGCTGGGCCAGGTGGAGGCTTCTGCGGCGGTTCCAGCGGTTTCGGGCGAAGGCGTATCGGTCATGCATGAACTCCGTGCCGGCAGGTTGCCCGTTCGCCGGGTCATTGCAGCCGCCGGCCTACCAAACGGCACCTTGCATACGATATAAGGGAGATGCCCGAGCCGGCGCCAGACCGGCCGGCAGGGAGCTGTCAGGGTGTGAGGAGGCAGGCGTGGCGTTTGTGACCCGCGATCTTGGCGATCGCAGCGGCGGTTCCGCAACGGCCCTTGGTCCGCTGGTGGACACCTTCGGCCGTGCCGTGAGCTATCTGCGTGTCTCGGTGACGGACCGGTGCGATTTCCGCTGTGTCTATTGCATGTCCGAGCACATGACCTTCCTGCCGAAGCCCGACCTGCTGACGCTGGAGGAACTCGATCGCCTGTGCTCCGCATTTGTCGCCCGTGGCGTGCGCAAGCTGCGCCTCACCGGCGGCGAGCCCCTGGTGCGGCGCGACGTGATGACCCTGTTCCGCTCGCTCTCCCGCCATCTCGAGACCGGGCGGCTCGAAGAACTCACCCTCACCACCAACGGCTCGCAGCTCGCCCGCTTCGCCGGCGATCTGGCTGCCTGCGGCGTGAAGCGCATCAACGTGTCCATCGATACGCTGGACCCGGACAAGTTCCGCGCCATCACCCGCTGGGGTGATCTCGCCAAGGTGCTGGAGGGCGTGAAGGCGGCGCAGCGCGCGGGCATCCATGTGAAGCTCAATGCGGTGGCGCTGAAGGATGTGAACGAGCACGAAATCCCGAGCCTCATGGAATGGGCGCACGGGGAGGGGCACGACCTGTCGCTCATCGAGGTGATGCCGCTCGGCGAGGTGGGTGCGGAGCGGGTGGACCAATATCTACCGCTCTCCAAGGTGCGCGAGGATCTCGCGACCCGCTACACCCTCACCGACATCGACTATCGCACCGGCGGCCCCGCCCGCTATGTCTCGGTGAAGGAGACCGGCGGCCGGCTCGGCTTCATCACGCCGATGACCCACAATTTCTGCGAGGGCTGCAACCGCGTGCGCGTCACCTGCACGGGCACGCTCTACATGTGCCTCGGCCAGGACGATGCGGCCGACCTGCGCGCGCCGCTCCGGGCCAGCGCCGATGACGGCGTGCTCCAGGCGGCGATCGATGCGGCCATCTTCCGCAAGCCCAAGGGCCATGACTTCGTGATCGACCGCCAGACCCGCCAGCCGGCGGTCTCCCGCCACATGAGTACCACCGGCGGTTAGGAACCGTTCTGGATTGGGGCGAAGGGGAGGCGGGGCCATGCGGCGGGCGCCGGGCTTGTCTCGGAGCCCGGTGAAATGCGCAACGGCGACCTCACGTCAAATAAGCTAATCGTTTCGTAGAGGAAATTGCCCCGGAACGAGGGTGTCGTGAGTGCGTCGGCGTATCGGCTTGCGGATGAGCCCTGTTTCGGGTGTGCCCCATGAACCCCGCGTCTGCCATGCGTGGGATCGTGGCGATGATCGCCGCGATGGGCTGCTTCATCACCAACGACACCCTGCTCAAGATCGCGGTGGTGGACTTCCCGGTCGGTGAAGTCATTGCCATCCGCTCGATCTTCGCAGCGGCGCTCCTGACGGCGCTCATCGCCTGGAAGGGCGAGTTGCGCTTCGCCCGCCATCTGGCAGACCGCCGCATCTTCGTGCGCTCCGGCCTCGATGCGGTGACGACCTTCTCCTATGTGATCGGCCTCACGGTTCTGCCGCTCGCCTCCGCCACCACCATCTACATGGCCGCCCCACTCATCACGACGGCGCTCTGCGTGCCGCTGCTGGGCGAGAAGGTGGGACTGAAGCGCTGGTGCGCCATTATCGTGGGCTTCAGCGGCGCCGTCATCGTGACGCGACCGGAGCCGTCCGCTTTCGATGCCATGGCCATCCTGCCGCTGATCGCCGCGCTGTGCGGCTCGCTGCGCGACATACTCACCCGCAACATCAATGCGGTGGTGCCCGGTGCGGTGATCGCCCTGGCGAGCGCGGTCATGCTGGGCTTCGTCGGCCTGTCCTTCTCCGGCTGGGAAGTCTGGTCGGCCCCCACGGTGAAGATGCTGGCGCTGGTGTGTGGGGCCGGAACGGCCTTCGCCGTCGGCAACCTGCTGCTGATCTATGCCTTCCGCAATGCGCCGGTGGTGGTCATCTCGCCGCTGCGCTACGTGCTGGTGCCCGCTGCCCTTGCGGTCGGCATTGTCGTGTTCGGCAATTATCCGGACATCTGGGCCAGTGTCGGCGCCATTCTGGTGGTCGCGGCCGGTCTCTATTCCATCCAGAGCGAAGCCCGCCGCAACAAGGCCGAGCGGCGTGTGGCGGCGGCGCAGGCGGCGGTGGCCCCCATGTCGGGCGGCGCGCCTCTCGCTGGTGCGGTCGCCCGCGCGCCCGCCAACGACTGAGCGCGGCTCAGGACGCCTTCTGACCTTCGGACGTGCTCCGGGGGCGGTAGGTGCCGGTCGCCGGATCGCGCTCCAGCGGCGTCGGCTCGGGCTCGGCAGCACCGGCCTCCTTGGCCTCTTTCTGCTTCTCGAGGATGTCGTTCACCCGCCGGTTTTCGGTGGCGATGAATTTGGTCAGCGCGGCCGCTCCGATGGCGCCCAGCGCGGCCAGAAGAAATGGCGGCACGTTCCGTCTCCCTCGCGATGTCCCCGCAACGGGGACGCCTCATCCTAACGCATTCCGCCGGTCCGCGTCCGTTGCTGGCCCCTGCGGCTCAAAGTCCGTAGCGCGCCCAGAGCGCCCGCTCTTCGGCCACATCCGCAAGGCCCTGCGCGAAGCCGGCACCGATCCCGCCGTCGAGACCGATCTGCGCGCCGATGCCGTTGGCCCGGCGGGTGAACCAGTTGCCGGACGGGGCGATGAGCGGCGTGCGCACATCGGTGCCGAAACGCTCCCGCAGCACGCTGCGCAGATCGCCCAGTCCGTCGATAAGGCCCATGGGGAGCGCCTGTGCGCCCACCCAGAACTCGCCGGAGAAGAGATCGTCCTCCTCGCCTTTCAGCAGCGCCCCGCGCCGGCTGCGCACGAGATCGCGGAAGGAGGCATGGACCTCCCGCTGGATGGCGAGCAGGCGGTCCACATCCTCCGCCCGCTCGGGCTGGAAGGGATCGAGCATCACCTTGCGGGTCCCGGCGGTGTGGACGCGCCGCTCCACGCCGATGCGCGAGAGCATGTCGTTGAAGCCGAAGCCTGCCGAGACGACGCCGATGGAACCGACGATGGAAGAGGGATCGGCATAGATCTCGTCCGCCGCGCAGGCGAGCATGTAGCCGCCGGAGGCCGCCACATCCTCCACGAAGGCGAAGACGCGCTTGTTCTTCTCCTCGGCCAGAGCCCGGATGCGCTTGAAGATGAGGTTCGACTGCACGGGCGAGCCGCCCGGCGAATTGATGACCAGGGCCACCGCCGGTGCCCGCTTTACCGCGAAGGCCCGGTCCAGCAGGCGCGCTGTGGCGGCGAGCGTGAGGCTCTGGCGGAAGGGCGAGTTCATGCCGATGGCGCCTGAGAGGCGCACCACCGGCACCAGGGTGAGATCCCGCCGCCAGCTCTGCGGCAGGAGGTCCGTGAAACGCCGCTTTGCGGCTGCGATCAGATCATCCGACATAAGGGGAAGGTAGTGACTGCCCCCCGCCGAGGGAAGACGGGCGGGGCGTGGAAGCGGCGGACCGGGCCTATTCGCACTCGATGCGGACCGTGAAGCCCTTGGCCACGTCGGCGACGGCCGCCGGTTCCAGCGTCGCGTCCTTCAGCTTCGCCTTGCTCTCGATGCCATTGGTGTCGAGGAAGTTCTGGGCGATGGAGCTCTTGATGGCGAAATTGACGTTCTGCGGCACATCCTTGATGGCCGAGGCGACCCCCAGGGCATCGAGCTTGGAGACGACGACGCCGACGATATTGCCCTTCTGGTCGATCACCGGCCCGCCGCTGTTGCCGGGCTGCACCGGCGCTGAAATCTGGACCATGCGGGTGTCGTCGGCGAGGCCGGCCGTGGCCGTCACATTCCCGATGGTGAAATTGCCGTTGCTGGCGAGAAGGCCGGAGAGCGGAAAGCCATAGACGGACACGCCGTCTCCCACCCGCACGCGGGTGTTGAGGGCCGGCACATCCTTCGGCGTGAGATCGGCCTTGAGCAGAGCGAGATCATTGTTGGGATCGCGGGCCACCACCTGTGCGGGCACGGCCACCTCGCCCACCGGCGTCACGGTCACCTTCTTGCAGCCGTTCACCACATGATTGTTGGTGAGCAGATGGCCGCGTTCCGAGACGAAGAAGCCGGTGCCGGAACTCTTGCCGCCTTCCGATTGCGGCCCCTCGCCCCGCGCCTTGGTGCGGGCGCCGTCGCCGGCCTTCGGCTCGGTGCGCAGGCTGGCGATGACGCTCTTCTGGCAATCCACCAGCGCATCGATGGCTGCCATGGAGCCGGAAAGGGAGAGCTGGGCGATGATCTTGCGGTCATAGACCACATCGAGCGCGCCGGCCCGCGCGATGTCGATGACGAAGCCGGTGACGAGATCCTGCGCCAGCAGGCCCATCTCCTTGTCCAGTTCCACGCCGGTGAAGCGGCCCCGCCAGCGGCCTTCGCCGCGGGCGAGCAGTTGCAGCTCGTAGCGATTGCCGACGGCGAGCGAGCGCCATTTGGGGTTCGAGAGGGCGAAGAAGGCCTTGTTGCTGCCGCCGCCGAATCCCATCCAGACCGTCGTGCGGTCCTCGTAGGTGGCGGTGGCCATGCAGCCCCCCATGCCGGTGCTGAGGCCGATGGTCCAGCCGCGCGTCCTGCCGATCACTTCGTCCATGGAGAGGGCGGGTTCCGCGCGCGCGGCCTTCGGCAGACCCGCGAGCAGGGACACGAGCGCAAGGGCTCCGGCGACGCGGCTCAGCACTTTCACGACGGCCCCCGGCAGCATGCGGTCAAGGCTTATCGGCGACGGGCACCGATCCGGCGGCGGCCGGGCCGCCCGCGAACGGGTCCTGGTTCGTGTTCGCCACGTTGGTTACCGGGCCCTGCTGGCTCGCGGTCTTCGAGGAGGTGCTCTTGGACGCGGCGGTCTTGGGCTTCTTCGGGGGCGCGGCGGGCGGCCGGGCCGCCTGGGCCTGGCTCATGGCGCCGAGCACGGCCGCACCCACCAGCGCGCCGGCGGCGATTCCGAGCACCGTGCGGCCGGAGCCGGCATGGGCTGTCCTGTGTGCGAGAGGCGAAACGCCGAGCGCGACCCCGAGACCGCAGACGGCCACCCATTTGAAAACGCCAGCCCTGAACATGATGCACGCCTCCCAAAACCCGGCGCAGACGAAGACGAATGCTGCGGATCATAAAAGGCATCGCCGCCTGACGTAAGGGCGTTTGTTAACCATGCGACCGGGATGCGCACCTGCTCAGGGGATAAGGCCGGCCTCTCCCCGCAGCACCGCATCGGCGGTGGCGGTCGTGCGCCCGTCGGCCTCGGCGAGGATGAGGCCGGGGCGGATGGCGGGGGGCGTGCGGCGGCCTTTCACGGCCCGCACGAGCAGCCGCACCGCCGGTGCATCGGCGCGGGCATGGACGGGCAGCAGCTCCGCCGCGCCGAAGCGCCCGGCGAGGGCGTCGAGCAGCGTGGCAAGATCGGCCGGTCGCAGGATGAGGCCGACCTGCCCGCCCGGCTTCAGGCAGCGATAGGCGGCGAGCACCCAGTCCATCAGCGTTTCGCCATCCGCCATATGGGCGGTGGCGCGGCGGGCGTGGGGAGAGGTCTGGTGGGCGGCCCGCGCATTGAACGGCGGGTTGGCGATCACGAGATCGGCGGCCTGCGCGGCGGGCTCGGCCGGCCCCGCCGGCTTGCCCAGCGTCCGCACATCGGCCTCCACGATCGCGCAGCGGTCCGACATGCCGTTGCCAGCCGCATTCTGCCGGGCGAGGGCCGCCGTCGCGGGATCGAGTTCCACGAGATGCGCGCTCGCCTCGCGAAGGCGCACAAGCACCGCAAGGCCCGCCGTGCCGACGCCTGCGCCCAGATCGACAATGCGGCGGGCCTGCGCGGGGGCGAGGGCCGCGAGCAGCAGCGCATCATGCCCGGCGCGGTGGCCGGTCCTCGGCTGGGTCAGCATCAGCCGGCCGCCCAGCAGGGCATCCCGCGTGGTCTCGAAGGGCAGGGGGCCTTCAATCATCCCGGCGCAGGACATCCGCGAAGCCCGCCTCCGTGAGCAGGCGGCGCGTGCGGATCTCGTCCTCCTCCAGCACCAGGATGCGACGCGGCAGCACACCGATGGAGCCTTCCAGCGCGCTGATGTGGCTGTCGGCGACCATGTGGCCGATATCGGCGGCTTCCAGCAGCGCGGCGATGGCGGAAATCAGCACGATGTCGTTGGTGCGTACCACCTCGCGCATGCCGCCCGCCGCTCCTCGCATCACTTTCGGGGTTTTATCGTGCTTTCACGGCCCCAGCGGCACGTGGGCGCTTGCACGGACCCTAGGAGCATCCCTATGGTGCGCCCCGCTGAATGACAAGCGGGAGCAATCATTGGCCGTCGTTCTTCCGTTTGAGCCCAAGGAGCCCTCCATCGAGACGCTGGTGCGGCTGGTGAAGGGCGACATGGAGCGCGTGAATGCGCTGATCCTGTCGCGCACCGGCTCCGACGTGGCGATGATTCCCGAGGTTGCGAACCACCTGATCTCCTCGGGTGGCAAGCGCCTGCGCCCCATGCTGACCATCGCCTGCGCGGCGCTGTCGAGCTATGAGGGCGACGGCCATATCAAGCTCGCCGCCTCGGTGGAGTTCATGCACACGGCGACCCTCCTCCACGACGACGTGGTGGACGAGAGCGACATGCGCCGGGGCAAGCTCGCCGCCCGCAAGCTGTGGGGCAATGAGGCGAGCGTGCTGGTGGGCGACTTCCTGCTCGGCCAGGCCTTCAAGATGATGGTGGAAGTGGGCATTCTCGAATGCCTCGACATCCTCTCCACCGCCGCCTGCACCATCGCCGAAGGCGAGGTGATGCAGCTTGCCGCCGCCAAGAATACCGAGACCTCGGAAGACGATTATCTCGCCGTGATCCGCGGCAAGACGGCCGAGCTCTTCGCCGCCGCCTGCGAGGTTGGCGCGGTGCTGAATGCCCGGCCCAAGGCGGAGCAGGCGGCCTGCCGCTCCTTCGGCATGAATCTCGGCATCGCCTTCCAGCTGGTGGACGACGCGCTGGACTATGGCGGCAGCCAGGCCAAGCTCGGCAAGAATGTCGGCGACGATTTTCGCGAGGGCAAGATCACCCTTCCCGTGCTCCTCGCCTTCCGGCGTGGCGATGCGGAGGAGCGCGCCTTCTGGAAGCGCTGCCTCGAGACGGGCGAGACCACGGACGAGAATCTCGCCCATGCGGTCGGCCTGCTGACCAAGCATCGCGCGCTGGCCGACACCATCGAGCGGGCGCGGCATTATGGCGCCATGGCCAAGGATGCCCTCGCCCTGTTCCCCGCGAGCCACGCCAAGGACGCGCTGGCCGAGGCGGTGGACTTCTGCATCTCCCGCGCCCACTGAGGTCGCCCGCGTCCGGCAGCGACCGGGCGTAAATCGAATGATGGGCCGCGCCGGCCGCCTTCCGGCCGGCCCTTCTTTTGCCGGCGAGAACAACCTGAGCGACGGATCAGCCCTGCATGCGCGGCTCGGGTGCGGGTTGTCAGAGGGTGTCCGTTTGCAGGCCCCGCGCAAGCTTGCCCCAAACATATATATAAGTGACTTGGGTACCTCAGGTGCCCAGGGCCAGTGACCTGCGTTCAATCCGGGTGATGGCCGGCCGCCGACCTCATGTTCGGCGGCGACGGGACGGGATCAGGAACAGGACAGGCGGTGGATTGCGGAAATGCCTCCGGGCGTTCATCCGGCCATCCCGTTTGCCTGCAAAGCCCCGGTCTGTCTTGCGGCTGATCCCAGCACTCAGGCGGCGGTCGCCAGCCGGGCTTCTCGGGCCCGGTGCCGTTTGAGGGGCAGACGAGCGGGTTGAATTTCGTATCACGCCTCTCTGGGGGGAGGGGCGTGTGGTCTTGATGTGGTCCAGATCCTGGACGCGATGGCGATTAAATCAAATAATATTTCATCCGGTTCCAGATCCGGGCTGCGTCGGTCGATCCTTTCACCGCGGAGCCTCCAGTGTCTTTGAAGAATGCATCCCTTATTTGGAAGGTCGCCGGCCTTCTGTTTCTCATGGGTGTCGCGAACCTCGGGGGGTTGATCTACGCGACAGGCAATATGGACCGCATCAGCGGTTCCTATTCGGACCTCATCAAGTCCCAGGACGCGGCGGCCTTCTCGCTGGCCACCGCCAACCGCTGGCTGGCGTCGTTCCTGACCCGGCTCTACCAGAGCACGCCCGTCTCCACGCCCGAGGAGACGCGGCAGATGAAGGCCTTGCGCGAAGACGCCCTGGCCGGCCTCGACAAGGCGCTGGAGGATGCCAAGCGGCAGGCTCCCGCGTTCACATCCCGCATCGACGCGGCCTCCCGCGCCATTCGCGACATCTATACGCGCACCTGCGCACCGGCACTTGAGTTCGGCTCCGGTCAGCGCGGCCAGGCGGACATCGGCCGGGCCGTGCAGCAGATTGCGGGCGACTGCCACGTGATGCTGCGCAACGCCGCGGGTGACCTCGTGAAGCTGGCCGATGAGGCCAAGGCGAGCGCTGACCAGCGCAGCCAGGAACTGTCGGTGGCCACCACCGACCTGATCCGCCTCAGCCTCGCGGTGGTGCTGATTGCCTTCGTGGTCGTGGTGGCGATCGCCGTCGTGCTGACCCTGAAGGGGATCGTCCAGCCCATGCGCACGCTGGTCGCCGTGACGGAGCGGCTTGGCCGGGACGAACTGGATGAAGTGGTTCCGGACCGCGAGCGGCGGGACGAAATCGGCGCCGTCTCCAAGGCGCTGGAGGTCATGCGCCAGCAGCTCAGCGCGGCGAAGGCGGCCCGCGCCGACCTTGCGGTGCGTGACGCCGAGGAGCGCCGCCGGCTCGACGCGCGGGCCCAGCTCTCCGAACGCTTCGTGCAGGCCATGCGGGCGCTGGCCGAGAGCTTCGGCCAGTCGTCCGGCGCGCTGTCCAGTGCGTCCCGGCGCCTCGCCGAAAGCTCCAATGCCACCTTCCAGCAGGTGCATCAGGTGGCGAGCGCAGCGGGCCAGGCCTCTGCGAACGTGCAGACCGTTGCCGCCTCCGCCGAGGAGATGGCGGCGACCGTGCGGGAGATCGCCGGCCAGGTGGACCATTCGGCAGATGTCGCGGGTGCGGCCTTCACCGAGGTGGAGGGTGCGAACCAGCGCATTCTCGGCCTCTCCGACGCCGCCAATTCCATTGGCAACGTGGTGGAGCTCATCAACGGCATCGCTGCCCAGACCAACCTGCTCGCCCTCAACGCCACCATCGAGGCGGCGCGTGCGGGCGATGCCGGCAAGGGCTTCGCGGTGGTCGCCTCCGAGGTGAAGCAGCTTGCGGAGCAGACCTCCCGCGCCACCGGCGAGATCGGCACGCGCATCGCCGAGATCCAGGAGGCGACGGGCCTGACGGTGCGCTCCATGGCCCAGATCACCGAGACGATCAGCTCGGTGAAATCCATCTCCACCGCCATCGCCGGGGCGGTCGAGCAGCAGAGCGCGGCGACCGGCGAGATCGCGAGCAACTGCCAGCAGGCGGCGAGGGGCACGACCCTGGTCACCGAGAGTGTGGCGGGCGTGCGCCAGACGGCGGAAGTGACGGAGACGGTCTCGAAGACCCTGCTCTCGCTCTCGTCCGACCTCTCCACCCAGATCGATGACCTCCACCGGACGGTGCAGGCCTTCGTGAACGATCTGTCGGCGGCGTAAGGACCGGACCGGGGGCGTTCCACGCTCCCGGTCTTCCGCCCCGGCTCAGCCGCGCGGGGCGAACAGGATGACGCAGGCCCCGGCAAGGCAGATGGCGGCGCCCAGCGCATCGAACCGATCGGGCCGCACGCCTTCCGCCGCCCACATCCAGCCGAGTGAGGCGAGGATATAGATGCCGCCATAGGCGGCGAAGGCGCGACCGGCGGCATCCGCTTCCACCTGCGTCAGAAGGGCGGCGAAGGCGACGAGGCTGAGGACGCCGGGCGCGAGCCAAAGCGGGCTGCCGCCCGCGCGCACCACATGCCAGAAGGCAAAGCAGCCGGCGATCTCGGCGAGCGCGGCCAGCGCAAAGAGGGGCAGGCTCATGGGCACCCCTAGCGCAGCACGGTGGGGCGGACCCACCAGCCGGGTTCCGCGGCAGCGACCCGCCGTGCCACCTGCGCGGCGGCCCGGCAGTCGTCGGTCAGCGCAAAAACCGTCGCACCGGAACCGGACATCCGCACCAGCCGGACCTCCGGTTCTTGGGCCAGCATCGCCTTCACGCGGGTGATCTCGGGGGCTACCGTCTCGGCGGGCGGTTCCAGATCGTTGCCGTGCAGGACGAGGTGCCGCATCACAGCCGCGCGGCCGGTGCTCATGGGCGCCTCGTGCGGCAGACCCGCCAGATCCTCGCCGGCCCGGAGGCCCAGCGTGCGGAAGACATCGGCCGTCGGCACCGGCACGCGGCAGTTCACCAGCACGGCGAACAGCGGTGCGAGACCCAGCGGCTCGGACAGCCGCTCGCCGATGCCTTCCATGATCCGGGCCTGCGGATCGAGGCAGACGGGCACGTCGGCGCCCACCTCCCTGGCTGCGGCGTGGAGGCGCGGATCATCGAGCGCGATGTCGTTGATCTGCGCCAGCAGGCGCAAGGCGGCGGCCGCGTCGGAGGAGCCTCCCCCGATTCCTGCCGCCACCGGCAGGCGCTTGGTGAGCGTGAAACGGCCGAGGCGGGCACCGGGCACATGGCGGGCGAAAGCATCGGCGGCGCGCAGGATGAGATTGTCCGCATCCGGCCCTGCGGCAGCGGCGGACGGTCCCGCAACGGCAAGGCCGAGGGGGGCGTCCGACTCCAGCGTCACCACATCGCAAGCGCCCGCAAATGCAACGATACTCGCGAGATCGTGAAACCCGTCCGGACGGCGCCGGAGGATGCGCAATGTCAGATTGACCTTTGCCGGCGCGCGCGCCACAAGCCTTTGCATGGGTTCGCTTATGGCCCGGTCCGCGGCATGCGGCAAGCACGCCGTCCCCGTCCCTCGGCGTGGCCTTGCTTGCGAGGCGTCGGGAAAGCGGCCATCCTCCCGCCATCGCGCGCGGTTTGGCTGTCTGGTGCGCTCCTTCTTGGGATTCCCTCACGGTGAAGATTCTCTCCCTTTCATCGCCTCTGGCCCTCGCCCTTTCTCTGTGCACGGCGCTGGCCACTACCGCCCCCGCTTTCGCGAAAGAGGACCTGAGCGCGCCCGAGACCTCCGTCGCCGGTAGCTTCCTCTCCGCCCGTCTGGCGGGTGCCGAGCGCGATTCCGATGCCGCCGTGACCTATCTGCGGGCGCTGATGAAGGCCGACCCGCGCAATGACGAACTGGTCGAGCGCGCCTTCTTCGCCATGCTGGTGGCCGGCGAGGTGGAAGAGGCGATGCCGCTGGCCGAGCGCCTCGTGAAGGTGGACCGCTCGCACCGCATCGCGCGCCTCGCCCTCGCGGCGCGGGCCATCAAGCGCGGCCAGTATCAGACCGCCCGCACCAATCTCTCCCTGTCCGTCCGCGGCCCCATCGGCGACCTCACCGCCACCCTGCTTGCCGCCTGGACCATGGTCGGCTCCGGCAACGCCAAGTCCGGCGTCGAACTGATCGACCGCCTGCAGGGGCCGGACTGGTACGCCGCCTTCAAGGACATCAACGCCGGTCTCATTCTCGATGCCGCCGGCCTCAAGAAGGAAGCGGGCAAGCGGCTGGAAAAGGCGGCGCAGACCGATCCGGCGACGCTGCGCGCGGTGGATGCCTATGCCCGCTGGCAATCGCGCAACGTCGACAAGGAAACGGCGCTCGCCACCTATCAGGCGTTCGAGAAGCTGCTGCCCCGCCATCCGCTGGTGATGTCGGCGGAGGCGGAGCTGCAGGCCGGCAAGACGCTCGGCCCGCTGATCCGCACGCCGCAGGAAGGCGCGGCCGAGGTGCTCTACAGCCTCGGCGCCGCCCTCGGCCGCCAGGGCGGCGAAGACCTCGCCATGGTCTATCTCCAGCTCTCCTTGTGGCTGGCGCCCGATCATCCGCTCGCCGGCCTGACGCTGGCCGACCTTTATGAGCAACTCAAGCAGCCGCTGAAGGCCATCAGCGTCTATGAGAAGATCCCCGCCAATTCGCCGCTGAAGCGCAATGCGGAAGTGCAGATGTCCATCAATCTGGACATCGCCGGCAAGTTCGACGAGGCGCGCAAGCATCTGGTCGCGCTGGTGGAGAGCGATCCCAAGGACACCGACGCGCTGGTGGCGCTGGGCGGCCTCTATCGCGGCCACAAGATGTATGCGGAATGCGCCGACACCTATGGCAAGGTCATCGACCAGCTGAAGGAGCCCACCCGCAACAACTGGACGCTGTTCTACTTCCGGGGCATCTGCAACGAGCGCAACAAGAACTGGCCCGCTGCGGAGGCGGACCTCAAGATGGCGCTCAAGCTCTATCCCGATCAGCCGCACGTGCTGAACTATCTCGGCTATTCGTGGGTGGACCAGGGCCTCAACCTCGATCAGGCGCTGGACATGATCCGCAAGGCGGTGTCGCTGCGTCCGGACGACGGCTACATCGTCGACAGCCTCGGCTGGGCCTATTACCGCCTCGGCCGCTATGACGATGCGGTCACCGAGCTGGAGCGGGCGGTGGAGCTGAAGCCGCAGGATCCCGTCATCAATGACCATCTGGGCGATGCCTACTGGAAGGTGGGACGGAAGCTGGAGGCGACCTTCCAGTGGGCGCATGCGCGCGATTCCAAGCCCGAGCCGGAAGACCTGACGAAGATCGAGAAGAAGCTGCAGAGCGGGCTGGAAGAAGAGCCGCCGGTCAAGAAGGCCGAGGAGCAGCAGAAGGGCGGCTGACACGCCGCGAGGTCGGCCCGCCTCCCGCGTTGTTCTGGATGCGGGGGGCTGGTTTTCTGCGTAGAGCGCGATACCATCGATGGTAGCGACCCTCGGTTGTAAGGCGGCCCTATGACATGATTGCCTGGGACGACTTCCGGCTGGTCAAAGCCATAGCGGAGACACGATCCCTCGCTGGCGCCGCGGAGGTGCTGGGGGTCAACCATTCCACGGTCTTCCGGCGCCTCGGCGCGCTGGAGGCCCTGCTCGGAGCGCGCCTGTTCGAGCGCGCCCGCACCGGCTATGCTCCGACCGTGACCGGGGAAGAACTGGTCCGCCTTGCCGAGCGCATGGGCGAGGAAATCACCTCCATCGAGCGCCGCATCACGGGACGCGACCTGCGCCCCTCCGGGGAACTGCGCGTCACCACCAACGACACGCTGCTGGTGCATCTCCTGACGCCGGTCTTCGCCTCCTTCCGCGCGGCCTATCCCGAAATCCGGCTGGAGATCATCGTCTCCAACCAGACCCTCAACCTCACCAAGCGCGATGCCGACGTGGCGGTGCGGGCGAGCGACCGGCCGGGCGATGCGCTGGTCGGGCGGCGCGTGGCCTCCATCGCCTGGGGCGTTTATGGGGCGGCGGGCGGTCCGGACACGCGGGCCTTCGAACTCGCCCATATGCGCCAGCACAATTGGGTGGGCTTCGCCGAACCCATCGGCGCCATCAAGGCCGCCAAATGGCTGAAGGAGCGGGCGGGCGAGGACCGCATCGTCTATCGGGTGAACACGCTGCTCGGCCTTGCGCAGGCGGCGGCGGCCGGCATGGGGCTGGCGGTGCTGCCCTGCTTCATCGGCGCGGCGACGCCGGGCCTCACGCGGTTGCAGGCGCTCGATGCGGAGATCGACGGCAGCCTCTGGCTGCTCACCCATCCCGATATCAAGCAGACCGCCCGCGTGCGGGCCTTCATGGATTATGTGGGGCGCGAACTCGGCAAGCGCCGCGCCATATTGGAGGGCCGCGACGGTGACGCCGCCGAGCCGCTCGGCAGTGACGATGTCGTGTCCGTCGCGTGAAGCGCGCCGGCGTCAGCCGAGATCGCGGAAACCGTTGGTGATGGGATAGCGCCGGTCGCGGCCGAAGTTGCGGGTCGTCACCTTCACGCCCGGCGCCGCCTGCCGGCGCTTGTATTCGGCGATGTTCAGCATCCGCTCCACGCGCTTCACCACCGCCGGGTCGAAGCCGTCCGCGATGAGCTGCGCCACAGGGGTCTCCGCTTCCACAAGGCGGGCGAGGATGGCGTCCAGCACCTCATAGGGCGGCAGCGAATCCTGATCCTTCTGGTTCTCGCGCAATTCGGCCGTCGGCGGCTTGTCGATGAGGGCGTCGGGAATGACGATGCCGTCCGGTCCCAGCGCGCCCGTGGGCTTCCAGGTGTTGCGCAGGCGGGAGAGGCGGAAGACCTCGGTCTTGTAGAGATCCTTGATGGGATTGTAGCCGCCGTTCATGTCGCCATAGAGCGTCGCATAGCCGGTGGACATCTCCGACTTGTTGCCGGTGGTCACCACCATGGCTCCGAACTTGTTGGAGACGGACATGAGCAGCGTACCGCGGACGCGCGACTGGAGGTTCTCCTCCGTCACGTCCCGTTCCCGCCCGGCGAAGAGGGGGGCGAGCACGCCCTCCAGCGCCTCCACGGCGGGCGCGATGGGCAGCGTGTCGTAGCGCACGCCGAGGCGGCGGGCGACGTCGGCGGCATCCGAGAGGCTGTCCTGCGAGGTGAAGCGATAGGGCAGCATGATGCAGTGGACCCGCTCCGGTCCCAGTGCATCCACCGCCATGGCGGCGCAGATGGCACTGTCGATGCCGCCGGAGAGGCCGAGCACCACGCCGGGGAAGCGGTTCTTGTTCACATAGTCCTTGAGGCCGAGGACGCAGGCCGCATAGTCCGCCCGGTCGCCTTCGAGGCGGTCGGCGAAGGGGGCTTCCTCGCACTTCCAGCCGTTCTCATAGCGCCGCCACTGCGTGGTGCGCACCCGCTCGGCAAAGCCGGGGAACTGCATCACCTGCGTGCGGTCGGCATTGAGGGCGAAGGAGGCGCCGTCGAACACCAGTTCGTCCTGCCCGCCCACCTGATTGACATAGAGCAGCGGCAGGCCGCTCTCCACCACGCGGGCCACCGCGATATTGGCCCGCTCGTCATAGACCGAGCGGCGATAGGGCGAGCCGTTGGGCACGATGAGGATTTCGGCGCCCGTCTCGGACAGGCACTCCACCACGTCCGGCCCCCAGATGTCCTCGCACACCGGCACGCCAAGGCGAACGCCCTTGAAGGGGATCGGGCCGGGCAGGGGGCCGGGCACGAACACGCGCTTCTCGTCGAAGACGCCATAATTCGGCAGGTCCACCTTGAAGCGCTTGGCCGCGATGCGTCCGCCTTCCAGTAGGAAGACGCCATTGTGCAGGTGCCCGTCCTCCACCCAGGGCGCGCCAACCAGCAGCGCCGGGCCGCCGACGGTCTCCGCCGCGAGCTCGTCCAGCGCCGCGCGGCAGGCCTGCTGGAAGGCGGGCTTCAGCACCAGATCCTCCGGCGGATAGCCGGCGAGGAACAGTTCGGAGAAGACCACGAGGTCCGCGCCCTGTAGCGCCGCCTCGTCCCGCGCCATGCGGACCTTCTCCGCATTGCCGGCAACATCGCCCACCACCGGGTTCAACTGCGCCACCGCGATGCGCAGCGTTTCGGCAGGGACGATGGCGGCGGTTTCGGATGCGGAGAGAGAAGCGGTCATGGCGCCCCGGCAGAAAATGGCGCCCCAGATGTAGCCGCGCCGCGCCCATGCGGCAATGCATGCGGGCCGCATGGGCGCTCCGCCGGCTCGGCGGGTGTCTTGTCCGCCCCTCACGCCTTCCACTTGCGGGCGGCAAGGGCAGGTCCACTCGCCGTCACGGGGGCACCAGCCCCGGGCGAGCACGCGCTGCTAAGGCAGAAGGCGGATCAGGAGGCAGTGTGACGCGGAACGCGGACATGACGGGGGCGTCTGAGGACAGGACGTCCGCACCCGGCGCTGCGGCGACGGCGGCCGATCATGTCCTGCTGGCGGATCTGCTGGCCGCGCTCAGCCATGCGCTCGACCTCACCGAGGGCCAGGCGGAAGGCCATTGCCTGCGCTGCTGCTGGATCGGGGTGCGGATCGGCCAGGAGCTGGGCCTCCCCGAGGGGCAACTGGCGGACCTGTCCTATACGCTGATCCTCAAGGATCTCGGTTGCAGCTCCAATGCGGCGCGGATCTGCGAACTCTATCTGGCCGACGACCGCACCATCAAATCCGGTTCGAAGCATCTGGATGGCAGCCTCAAGCAGGCGCTGCGCTTCGTTCTCGCGCATACCGGGCTGCAGGCGGGGCCGGCGGAGCGCCTGCGCGCCATCGTCCGCATCGTCCGCAACGGTGGCAGACTGACGCGCGAACTGATCGAGACCCGCTGCGTGCGCGGCGCGGAGATCGCCCGCCTCATGCGTTTTTCCGACGCGGTGGCACGGGGCATTCGCGGTCTGGATGAACATTGGGACGGTTCCGGCAAACCGGGCGGCCTGAAGGGCACCGCCATCCCGCTGTTCTCCCGCATCGCGCTGCTGGCGCAGGTGGCGGACGTGTTCTTCACCGCCGGCGGACCCGAGGCGGCGGTGGCGGAAGTCACCAGCCGCGCGGACGGCTGGTTCGAGCCCCGTCTCGTCGAGGCTTTCCGCCGGGTGGCGGCGCAGCCGGGCTTCTGGGAGACGTTGGCCTCGGCGGAGCTTCAGGAGGCCATCGCCGGCCAGGTGCCGCTGCATGTGCGGGCAACGGTGGATGACGACTATCTCGACGACATCGCCGCCGCCTTCGCGCAGGTGATCGACGCCAAGAGCCCCTTTACCGCCGGCCACAGCGCCCGCGTGACCGATGTGGCGGACACCATTGCCGCCGAGATGGGCCTGCCGGACCTGCGCCGGCGCTGGTTGCGGCGGGCGGCGCTGCTGCACGACATCGGCAAGCTCGGCGTCAGCAACACCATTCTCGACAAGCCCGGTCCCCTGGAGCCGGAGGAGCGGGCGGCCATGCAGCGCCATGCGGAGCTATCGGAAACCATCCTCGCGCGCATCCGCCCCTTTCGCCATCTGGCCGCCGTCGCCGGTGCCCATCACGAGCGCCTGGACGGAAAAGGCTATCCGCGCGGCCTTTCGGGGGCGACCATCGATCTCGACACCCGGATCATCACCACCGCCGACATCTTCGATGCCCTCACCGCCGATCGGCCCTATCGCGCGGCCATGTCCGTGGCGCGGGCGCTGGAGATCATGGAAGAGATGAGTGGCACCGCTCTGGACCCCGCCTGCCTGGCGGCGCTGCGGCGGGCGCTGGATCGGTGAGGTAAGGGCTTCCTGTAGGAGGCCAGTGTGCTCGCCGCTCGCGCGCTGGCCGGCCCGTGCCACTCTTCCTGTTCGGGTCAACGACACAGCCCAGAGAATTTCCACGGTACTCGGGAACAATCGACGGCAAGCGATGTTGTCGTCCATCCGCTGTATTCGGGGTGCCGCTTGAGATCCCGGGGATGGGGGCTTGGCCCGTTCGACAAAGGCGTCGGAGGGCCCTCGCGGGACCTGATGAATGCCGAATGCCGAAGCCGTCGACCTGACCAATTGCGATCGCGAGCCCATCCATATCCCAGGCTCTATCCAACCCCATGGCTGCCTGATCGCCTGTACGCCGGATGCGGGCCATATCCTCTGTCACTCCGCCAACGCAGCCGATGTGCTTCATCTGCCCTCCGCCGGCATCAACGGCCTGCGGCTCGAGGCGGTGCTTGGCGGCAAGGCCGCCCACGACATCCGCAATGCGCTGACGACAGCCACCGATCCCGCGCGGCCCGGCCTGCTGCTTGGCCTCAATATCGGCGAGCGCGCCTTCGATGTGGCGGTCCATATCTACAAGGGCGTCGTCATCATCGAATGTGAGGCGGCGCCGAAAGGGCGCTCGGGCACGCCGGTGGAATTCGTCCGGGCGCTCATCTCGCAGGTGAGCCGGCTGGGCGAGCCGGACGTGCTGCTGCGCCGGGCCAGCCATCTGGTGCGCACGCTGCTGGGCTATGACCGGGTGATGATCTACCGGTTCGATGCCGACGGTTCGGGCAAGGTGGTGAGCGAAGCCCGGATGCCGAGCCTCGAGAGCTTCCTCGGCCAGCACTTTCCCGCCGGCGACATTCCCCGCCAGGCGCGCGAACTCTATCTGAAGAACATCATCCGCATCGTCTCGGATTCTTCCGGCGCCCGCATCCCCATGGAACCCGAGTTCAATGCGTCGGGCGAGCCGCTGGATCTGTCCTTCGCCCATCTGCGCAGCGTCTCGCCCATCCATTGCGAATATCTGCGCAACATGGGCGTCAGCGCCTCCATGTCGCTCTCCATCGTCATCGGCGGCCAGCTCTGGGGCCTGATCGCCTGCCATCATTACAGCCCGCGCGTCCTCTCCATGGCAGAGCGGATCGGCGCGGAGATGTTCGCCGAATTCTTCTCGCTGCATCTGGAAGCGGTGAACCACCGCGAGAAGCTGGAGGTGGCCACCCGTGCCCGGCGGACGCTCGACCGCATCCTCGGGCATGCCGCCCGCTATGCGGGGCTCCCCGAGCTTCTGCGTGGCTCGCTGGCGGACTTCATGGGCCTGATGCCCTGCGACGGTGTGGGCCTCTGGATCGAAGGCGAATGGACGAGCCACGGCGTGGCCCTGCCGGCCCCGGCGGCACCCGCGCTCGCCCGCGCGGTGGCCACCCATGGCGAGGGGCCGGTGTGGGCGAGCCATACGCTCTCCCACATCCTGCCGGAGGTGTCCGCTTATGGCGTCCCCGTGGCCGGCGCTCTCGCCATTTCCCTCTCGCACCGCCCGCGCGACTATCTGTTCTTCTTCCGCAAGGAGGCGGTGCAGACGGTGGAATGGGCGGGCAACCCGCACAAGCATTATGCCACCGGCCTTCACGGCGATCGTCTTACCCCGCGCAAGAGCTTCGCCATCTGGAAGGAAACGGTGGAGCACCAGTCCTGGCCCTGGACGCAGGCGGACCGCGACTTCGCCGAAGCCGCTCGCAATGCCTTGGTGGAGATCGTGCTGCGGCACAATGAGCTGCTGGCCGACGAGCGCGGCAAGGCGGACGTGCGCCAGCGCCTGCTGAATGAGGAGCTCAACCACCGGGTCAAGAACATCCTCGCCCTCATCAAGTCGCTGGTGTCCCATCCCGTGACCGAGGCGACCGATGTCGCGAGCTACTCCCGCAGCCTCAAGGGACGCATCGAGGCCCTGGCCTATGCGCACGATCAGGTGGTGCGGGGCGATGGCGGCGGGCTGCTGTCGGACCTTCTCACCGCCGAGTTGTCGCCCTATCGCGACGCCACGGCGGTGACGCTGGACGGGCGGCCGCTGATGCTGGACGCGCAGGCCTTCTCGGTGATGGCGCTGGTGTTTCATGAGATGGCGACCAATGCCGCCAAATACGGCAGCCTCTCCACGCCCGGCGGTCGGCTCATGGTGCGCTGGGTGCCGGCTCCGGCGGGCGGCTGTGACATCACCTGGGAGGAAAGCGGCGGGCCGCCGGTCCAGGCCGCAGGGCGACGCGGTTTTGGCTCCGTGCTCGTGGACCGCAGCGTGCCCTATGACCTCGGCGGCTTCAGCGCCATCGAATATCTGGTGAGCGGCGTGAAGGCGCGGTTCAGCATTCCAGGCCGCCACATCACCTGGCAGGGCAGCGATCCAAGGACAGTTGCGCCTGCTTCGGCTTCGGACGCCCCACCGCCCGATGACCTGCCGCTGCGCGGGCTCAGTCTGCTGGTGGTCGAAGACCAGTTGCTGATCGCCATGGAGGCGGAGGCCATGCTGCTGGCGCTCGGCGCGGAAGCGGTGGAGACCTGCAACTCGGCGCTGGAGGCGGAGAACCGCCTTGCCCGGTTCCGTCCCGATGCGGCGGTGCTGGACATTCACCTCAGCGGCGGGACCTCCGTTCCGGTGGCACAGGAACTGCGCCGGCGGCAGATTCCGTTCGTGTTCGCCTCCGGCTATGCGGATCTCGACAACATCCCCGACGAGCTTGCCGACGTGCCATTGGCCCGCAAGCCCTATGACGGCAAGGCGCTCGCCTTCGCGCTGACACAGGCGCGGGCGGAGGCCGGTGTTTAGGCGCGGTCTGAATGCCCGTTCAGGCCTTTGCGTTCTTCACGGGAATGTAAGCGTCAGCGCGCCGGTTAGGCCTCGCCCTTGCCGGGGTGGCATGCCACTCTCCGCCGCCCTCGATCGGACGTAACGTAACGAACGTGTCAAACCGCCCGAACTTCCGTTTCGCGCAGGCTTTGGGTCCGGCGTCGGCCAATCCTTTCTTCCGCCCTGTCCGTTGGAGGTTCGCATGACGTCTCCCATTGCCGCGCCACGTGCCCCCGCTCCCGAATTGCAGGGCCTCGACGGCCTCGTGCGCGAGCCCTTCTCCCGCCGCGGCTTCGTGATGACCACGGTGATCACCGGCTTCACCCTCGCCACCACCACGGTGCTGGCGCAGGCCATCCACACGGACGCCACCGGCCTCGTGGCCGGCGAGGTGCAGATCCCCACCTCCGACGGCAACATGCCGGGCTATCGCGCCATGCCGGAAGGCAACGGCCCGTTCCCGCTGGTGATCGTCATCGAGGAGATCTTCGGCGTCCACGAATACATCAAGGACACCTGCCGCCGCCTCGCCAAGCTCGGCTATTGCGCGGTGGCGCCCGAGCTCTATGCCCGGCAGGGCGACCTCACCAAGATGACCGACGTGCAGCAGATCGTCAGTCAGGTCATCTCCAAGAAGCCTGATGCCGAGATGCTGTCTGACCTCGACGCGGCGGTGGCCTGGGCGGTGAAGGATTCCAAAGCGGACGGCAACCGCCTCGCCGTGACCGGCTTCTGCCGCGGCGGGCGCGCCACCTGGCTCTATGCCGCCCATAACCCCAAGGTAAAGGCGGCCGTGGCGTGGTACGGCCCGCTCGGCGGTCAGCGCACGGACATCCAGCCGAAGACCGCCGCCGAAGTGGTGGGCGATCTCAAGGCGCCGGTGCTCGGCCTCTATGGTGGCGCCGACACGGGCATTCCGGTGGCTGATGTGGAGAAGCAGCGCGACGCCGCCAAGGCGGCGGGCAAGACGGTCGAGATCGTCATCTATCCCGACACGCCCCACGCTTTCCATGCCGACTACCGGCCGAGCTATCGCAAGGAAGCCGCCGAAGACGGCTGGAAGCGCATGCTCGCCTGGTTCAAGCAGTACGGCGTCTGATCCGAGGACACGGGGCCGGCGTCGAACGCCGGTCCCGTGCTTCCGCCGGCTCTGCGCTGCCCTCAGGCGGCAGCGCGCAAGGCGGCTTCCGATGCCGATTGGGACATGAGCGCCATGTTGGCGCCGAACCAGCGTTCCAGCAGGCTGATGAGCGAAGGGGCGACATCGACGCCGCGCCCGCCGCTGCCGGAGACCTCAAGAAAGCCGGCTGCCTGCGCCGCCCGCAGCAGGTTGACGAGATGGCTGCGGGAGACGCCGAAGCGCTTGGCGGTCGGCGTCAGGGGCAGATCAACGGTGCCCGGCCGCGCCCGCCCCCCTTCCAAGGGCAGTTGCAGGAAGATGCTGAGCAGCACCATGTAGCCCGCATCGGCGCTGGTGAAGACGGCGAGCTCCGGAAAGCCGTCGGGCAGGCGCGTCCCGCGCAGATAATAGCCGCCCGCCGCGCGATGAAAATTCTCCAGAAATGCCGCGTCGTGGTCCAGCCGGGCGAGATAGGACGTGCCGGGATAGAGCGCCTCGATGCCGCGCATGTGGATCACTGTATAGATGCGTACGTGATCCCACAGGCGCGCGGTGGGCACGAGCAGCTTGCTGCGGCGGTCCTCGGTGGGCTTAGGCGCGACGAAGCCGGCCATCCGCATCAGGCCGAGAAAGGCCGTCACCCGGCCGGGGCTCGCGACCCCATGAGCGGCGCACAGCTCGCGCAGGCGGCTGAGGGTGAGACCATCGGCGGGATCGCGCGGATCGCGGTGCAGATGAAGCTGAAGCGCGAGACTTGAAATAAGAAACCGCCCCTCCTCATTGACGATCTTGTTGAGGATGGGGGATGATCGGTACAAACGCACCAGATCAAGGGCATATCTTCTTAGCGCACCGGCAAAGGCCTCATGGCTTCGCATGTTTTCGCCTTGCTGAATAAAGGTGTGCAAGGCGGTATCATTGGCGGTCATCGGTGCGGTCTCGACAATACACACGTGCCGCGAGTTTGACAAAATTTGGTCGAGTTCGAAACAGCGGTTTCTTCAAGCCGCGAAGGTCTCCATACAAGCGGTGGGGGCCTTAATCCGCCCATCGCGGCAAGGCACTGCTCCATAAGGAAGATCAGGGAGACACCGGATGTGTGAACTGTGCACGACCAATGGCCTGTCGCGGCGCCACCTCCTCGGCGGTGGCATGGCGGTGGCCGGTCTCGCCGCGGCGGGCCTGCTCGGCGGCCTCGCCACTCCGACGGCCGCCCTGGCGCAGGCGGCTCGCCCCAACGACATCCCGCCCGCCGAGGCCCTGAAGCGCCTCAAGGACGGCAACGCCCGCTATGCCGCCAACAAGCCGCGGCAGCATGATTTCTCCGCCGGCCGCGCCGCCCGCGCCTCGGCCCAGTATCCCTTCGCGGCCATCCTGAGCTGCGCGGATTCCCGCGTCGCGCCGGAACTCGCCTTCGATCAGGGGCCGGGCGAGTTGTTCGTCTGCCGCGTCGCCGGCAACTTCGTGAATGAGGACGGCCTCGCCAGCCTTGAATATGGCGTGCAGGTTCTCGGCCTGCCGCTCATCATGGTGCTCGGCCATACCAATTGCGGCGCCATCGATGCCACCATCAAGGTGGTGAAGGACAACATCACTTTGCCGGGCCATCTGCCGGGTCTCGTGAATGCCCTGAAGCCGGGCATCGAGGCCGCCATCGCCAAGCAGCCGAAGGATCTTCTCGCCACGGCCATCGAGGAGAACGTGCGCTTCAACGTGCGCCGCCTGCGCGATGCCTCGCCCATCCTCTCCAAGGCGGTGGCGGACAAGAAGCTTCAGGTGGTCGGCGGCGTCTACGAGATCGGCACCGGCAAGGTGACCGCCATCGAGGCGTGACGCGTTTCGGGCGCCGGTTCACCGGCGCCCGTCCTGCGCAGGACATCCTCAGGCCGAAGCGCCGAACACCCTGTATCGGCGCGGCAGCAGGCCGACGCGCCCGCCAGTCGCCAGTACCTCATTGTGCGGAATGGCGGCTTCCACGACGACCGGGCCGTTCTCGCCCGCGATCTCGATGTCCGCGCGGCGCAGCGGGCCATAGGTGCGCACCGCCAGCACGCGGCCCGAGAAGGGGGCCTCGTCCGGAGCGGCGAATTCCACGTCATGGGGGCGGGTGAGGAGGCGGGCGGGGCCGTCTGCCGCGCCCTGGCTGTCCAGTGTCAGCGCCCGCTCGCCCACGAAGAGCCGGCCCGAGCGCACCTGAGCCGGCAAGGCCAGCGTCTCGCCGATGAAATCGTGCACGAAGGCGGTGGCGGGGTGGTCATAGACCTCGTTGGGCGTGCCGACTTGCTCGATCTTGCCGTGGCCCATCACCACCACGCGGTCGGCCAGTTCCAGCGCCTCTTCCTGATCGTGGGTGACGAGGAGGGACGTGACGGGCAGTTCCTCATGCAGATGCCGCAGCCAGCGGCGCAATTCCTTGCGCACCTTGGCATCCAGCGCGCCGAAGGGCTCGTCCAGCAGCAGCACGCGGGGCGAGATGGCCAGCGCGCGGGCGAGCGCCACGCGCTGGCGCTGGCCGCCGGAGAGCTGGCCGGGATAGCGGTCTGCCAGCCAGTCGATCTGCACGAGGTGCAGCAGCTCGTTGACCTTCTCGCGGATGGCGGCCTCGGGCAGCTTGTCGGCGCCCTTGCGCACGCGCAGGCCGAAGGCGACGTTCTCGAACACGCTCATGTGCCGGAACAGGGCATAGTGCTGAAAGACGAAGCCCACGTTGCGGTCCCGCACCGAGCGATCGAGCGCATTCACCCCGTCGAACTGCACCTCTCCCTCATCCGGCCAGTCGAGGCCGGCGATGATGCGCAGCAGCGTCGTCTTTCCCGAGCCGGAGGGGCCGAGCAGGGCGACGAGCTCGCCGCTGCGCACATGCAGCGAGACATTGTCGAGGGCGGTGAAGGATTTGAAGCGCTTGGAGACGCCGATCACGTCGATGGTCATCTCAATGCTCCTGTGCGAGGCGGTGTTCGAGAATGGACTTGGCGCAGAGCGTGACCAGCGCGAGCAGGGCCAGCAGCGAGGCCACCGCGAAAGACGCCGCGAACTGGTACTCGTTGTAGAGGATCTCGATCTGCAGCGGCATGGTGTTGGTGAGGCCGCGAATGTGGCCTGAGACCACGGAGACGGCGCCGAATTCGCCCATGGCGCGGGCGTTGCAGAGCAGCACGCCGTAGAGCAGCGCCCATTTCACATTCGGGAGCGTCACGCGGAAGAAGGTGGAGAGGCCTGAGGCGCCGAGCGAGATGGCCGCCTCTTCCTCCGCCGTGCCTTGCTCCTGCATCAGCGGGATCAGTTCCCGCGCCACGAAGGGGAAGGTGACGAAGACGGTCGCGAGTACGATGCCCGGAATGGCGAAGACGATCTTGATGTCGTGCGCCTGGAGGAAGGGGCCGAGCAGGCCCTGGCTGCCGAACAGCAGCACGAAGACGAGGCCCGCCACCACCGGAGACACGGAAAAGGGCAGATCGATGAGGGTGATGAGCGCGCTCTTGCCCCAGAAATCGAACTTGGCGATAGCCCAGGAGGCGACGAGCCCAAACACCAGATTGAGGCTCACCGATATGGCGGCCACCAGCAGCGTGAGCTGGATCGCCGCGATGGCGTCGGGGTCGGCAAGGGCAGCCACATAGGTGTCCCAGCCCTTGGCGAAGGCCTGGATGAAGACGGAGACGAGCGGCAGGCCGATCACCAGCGCAAGGAAGACGAGTGCCACCGTGATGACGGCGAAGCGCACCAGCGGCGGCTCCGTGTGCACGGGCGGCGCGCGACGGATCGCCTGCGCCTGAACCGAGACAGGGGGAGGGGCGAGATCGGCCACGCTCATCGCTCGCTGGTCCGCCGTTCGGTCCATTGCTGGAGCCGGTTGATGATGAGGAGAAGGATGAAGGACGCGACCAGCATCACGACGGCGATGGCAGTGGCGTCCGCATAGCGGAACTCCTCCAGCCGAACGACGATGAGCAGAGGCGCAATCTCCGAAACGTTCGGCATGTTGCCGGCGATGAAGATGACCGAGCCGTATTCTCCGATGCCCCGCGCGAAGGCGAGGGAAAAGCCGGTGAGCAGCGCGGGCCAGACGGTGGGCAGCACCACGCGCCAGATGGTCTCGAAGCGACTGGCGCCAAGGCTGGCGGCGGCCTCTTCATATTGCTTGTCGAGATCCGCCAGAACCGGCTGGATGGTACGCACCACAAAGGGCAGGCCCACAAAGACGAGGGCCACCAGGATGCCGAGCGGGGTGAAGGCGACCTTGATGCCGAGCGGCGCCAGCAGGCTGCCGATCCAGCCGTTTTCCGCATAAAGCGCGGTCAGCGAAATGCCGGCCACTGCCGTCGGCAGCGCGAAGGGCACGTCCACGATGGCATCCACCAGCCGGCGGCCGGGGAAATCGTAGCGCACCAAGGCCCAGACCACGATGGTCCCGAACACGGCATTCACCACCGCCGCCGCGAATGAGATGCCGAACGACACCCAGAGCGCGTGGAGCGTGCGCGGGCCCGTCACCACGGCAATGAAGCGGTCGAGGGTCAGTTCCGTGGTCTTCAGGAAGAGGGCTGCGAGCGGGATGAGCACGATGAGGCTCAGCCACGTGACGGTCAGCCCGAACGTCAGCCCGAAGCCGGGAATGACGCTGCGCGGCCGGAAGAAGGAAGCTCGTGTGGCTGCCGCCATGGTGACATCCGCGTCGTGAGAGGCCCGCCGTGCCGGACCGGATCAGTAGGATGCGGCGGAACCTGCCGCCGCGCCTTGATCCAGCCCGCACCGGCTGGAGCGTTCCGAGGGGCTGCTGCGCTGGCGGCAGCCCCTCACGTCCGGCTCAGTTGCCGTAGATCTTGTCGAACACGCCGCCGTCGGCGAAGAACTTTTGCTGCGCCTTGGTCCAGCCCCCGAACACCTCGTCGATGGTGAAAGTCTGGGTCTTGGCGAACTTGTCCTTGTACTTCTCGGCCACCGAGGCGAGACGCGGGCGATAATAATTGCGGGCCGCGATCTCCTGGCCTTCCGGCGTGTAAAGATACTTGAGATAGGCTTCGGAGATTTCCCGCGTGCCCTTCTTGTCGACATTCTTGTCCACCACCGCCACCGGCGGCTCGGCCAGAATGGTGTAGGGCGGGGTGACGATGTCGAACTTGTCCGGGCCCAGCTCGTTCACGGAGAGATAAGCCTCGTTCTCCCAGGCGATCAGCACGTCGCCGAGGCCGCGCTCCACGAAGGTGATAGTGGCGCCACGCGCTCCGGTGTCCAGCACGGGCACGTTCTTGAACAGGGCCGTCACATAAGCGAGGGCCTTCTGCTCGTCGCCATTGTTCTTCTTCAGCGCATCGCCCCAGGCCGCGAGGAAGTTCCAGCGGGCGCCGCCGGAGGTCTTGGGATTGGGGGTGATGACCTTGATGCCCGGCTTCACCAGATCATCCCAGTCCTTGATGCCCTTCGGGTTACCCTTGCGGACGAGGAAGACGATGGTCGAGGTGTAAGGCGAGGAATTGTCCGGCAGGCGCTTCTGCCAGTCCTTGTCCAGCAGGCCCTTGGCCGCGATGGCGTCGATGTCATAGGCGAGCGCCAGCGTCACCACGTCGGCGGGGCTGCCGTCGATGACCGTGCGGGCCTGCGCGCCCGAGCCGCCGTGCGACTGGCGGATGGTCACATTGTCGTTCGGATGGTCCTTCTTCCAGAAGGCGGTGAAGGCCTTGTTGAAGTCGGTATACAGCTCGCGGGTGGGGTCGTAGCTCACATTGAGCAGATTGATGTCCGCCGCGCGCGCGGGAGCGCCGGCAAGGCTCAGGGCAAGCGGGGCGGCGAGTAGGGCCGCTGCCAGACGTTTGAACATCAAGACCTCCTGTGGGCGCGCCTTGAGGCGCATTCGTTCGTCACGTCGAACGATACAGGCCCATTCTGTAAGGTCAATCGATTTACTGAATAAAATCGATGAAAATAAAAATTACAAAACTTCGCTGTCTTTTGGCACGTGGATGCCGCATTCCGTCTTGGCCTGTCCGCGCCAGCGGCCGGCCCGCGGATCTTCCCCCGGCTTGACCCGCGACGTGCAGGGCATGCAGCCGATGGAGGCGAAGCCGAACCTCTGCATGGGATGGCGCGGCAGGTCGTGGGCGGTCATCCAGCCCTCGATATCGTCTGGCCCGAGCGCCGCCAGTGGATTGAACTTGATGCGGCCCTCGTCCGCTTCAACGAACGGAATGTTCGCTCGCGTCACCGCCTGATAGCGCTTGCGGCCATTGATCCAGGCCTCAAAGGGCGCGAGTGCGCGCCCGAGCGGCTCCACCTTGCGCAGGGCGCAGCAGGCATCCGTATCGCTCGCCCAGAGGTCGTTGTCGGCGTCCCGCTCCGCCCGAAGCTGTTCGTCCGGCCGGTAGGTGCGCACGTCCGTGAGGCCGAGCCGGGCAATGAGCGTGTCGCGATAGTGGAGCGTTTCGGTGAAGAGATGGCCGGTGTCGAGGAACAGCACCGGTACCGAGCGATCCACCTGCGCGATCATGTGCAGCAGCACCGCAGATTCCGTCCCGAAGGAGGAGACGGCGGCGATGCGCCCCCGGTGGCCGCCGATGGCGCGCTCCAGCACGTCGAGCGGCGACGCCCCCTCGAGCGTTGCCGCGAGGCGCGCCGCCTCGTCGGCCAGGTCGATCTGTGTCGCAAGCGCGGACACGGCGCGCCTCAGACCGAGCGCGCCGCCGCGAGGCGGGCCCGCAGCGGGGTCGGCCGTCCGTCGCCGGTGGGCTGGTAGAAGACGGAATAGGTCTTCAGCTCCTTCTCCACCGCCTGCGCATCCGCCTCCTTGGCGACGTCCAGCGCATCGAAGCCGCAGCGGACCATGAGCAGGAACTGGTCGCGCAGCACGTTGCCGATGGCACGCAACTCGCCCTTGTAGCCGAGGCGTTCGCGCAGCAGGCGGGCCTGCGTATAGGCGCGGCCATCGCGGAACTTCGGGAACACGAGGGCAACCACGGCCAAGCGGTCCACGAAGGGCGCGAGGTCCAGCACGTCCTTGCTGTTGGGCCAGATGACGCCCACGGGCTGGTTGCGGGCAAACAGCGCGTCGGCCTCCTTCAGCAGCCGCTCGGCGGAGACGAGGGCGGGCGCGTCCGGCAGGGTTTCGTCGTCAGCGACGGTCACGAAAGCGTCGGTGACGAGCTTTCCGTGCTTAACGAGCGGCATAGGCGCGCTCCTTGAAAGGTTCGATGCCAAGCCGCTGCACGGCGGCGATGAAGGTCTCGCTCGGGCTCTGGCGCAGCTCGACATAGGCATCGAGGATGCGTTCCACCACGTCCACCACTTCCGATTCCGGAACGGCCGGGCCGATCAGCTCGCCGAGGCGCGCCTTGTGGTTGGCCTTGCCGCCCAGCGTGATCTGGTAGAATTCCTCGTCCTTCTTCTCGACGCCGAGAATGCCGATGTGCCCCACATGATGGTGGCCGCAGGCATTGATGCAGCCCGAGATGTTGAGGTGGACGCGGCCGATGTCCGCTGCCCGCTCGTGGTCCGCGAAGCGCTTGGTCAGGTCCTGCGCCAGCGGAATGGAGCGGGCATTGGCCAGCGAGCAATAGTCGAGGCCCGGGCAGGCGATGATGTCCGAGATCAGGCCCACGTTGGGGGTGGCAAGGCCGAGCTTGTCGAGCGCCCGCCACAGCTCCGGCAGATCCTTCTGCCGCACGTGGGGCAGGGTGAGGTTCTGCTCATGGGCCACGCGGATCTCGCCATAGGCGAAGCGGTCCGCGAGGTCCGCAATGGCGTCCATCTGCTCGGCCGTTGCGTCGCCCGGAGGGCCGCCCACCGGCTTCAGCGAGATGGTGACGATGGCATGGCCCGGCACCTTGTGCGGCGCCACCGAATTGCCGAACCAGCGGGCGAACGCGCTATCTGCCTTCGCAGCGACCAGCACCTCGGGCTCGTCCGTCAGCGCCTCGAAATCCGGCTCCTTGAAATGGGCGCGGATGGCGTCGATGGCGGCGTCATCGAGGGTGAGGGCGCCGTCCTTGATCTGCGCCCACTCTTCTTCCACGCGGCGGGTGAATTCCTCGGTGCCGATCTCGTGCACCTGGATCTTGATGCGCGCCTTGTAGATGTTGTCGCGCCGGCCGCCCGCATTATAGGTGCGCAGCACCGCCTCCAGATAGGAGAGCAGGTGATGGCGCGGCAGGAATTCCCGGATGGTCTTGCCAACGAAGGGCGTGCGGCCGAGGCCGCCGCCGACGATCACCTCGAAGCCGGTCTCGCCGTCGCGCTGGTGCAGGCGCAGACCGATGTCGTGCACGCGGATGGCGGCACGGTCGTGCTTGGCGGCCGTGATGGCGATCTTGAACTTGCGCGGCAGGTAGGTGAATTCCGGGTGGAGGGTAGACCACTGCCGGATGATCTCCGCATAGAGGCGGGGATCCTCGATCTCCTCCGGCGTCGCCGCCGCCCAGGGATCGGTGGTGGTGTTGCGGATGCAGTTGCCCGAGGTCTGGAGCCCGTGCAGGCCGGCGCGGGCGAGGTCCGCCATGGCGTCGGGCAGCTCTTCCAGCTTGATCCAGTTGAACTGGATGTTCTGGCGGGTGGTGAAATGGCCGTAGTTGCGGTCATAGCGCCGGGCCACATGGGCGAGCGCGCGCATCTGGTCGGCCGAGAGCGTGCCATAGGGAATGGCGATGCGCAGCATATAGGCGTGCAGCTGGAGGTAGACGCCGTTCATGAGCCGCAGGGGCTTGAACTCCTCCTCGTTCAGTTCGCCCGAGAGGCGGCGGCGCACCTGGTCCCGGAACTCATCCACGCGCTCCTGCAGGAAGGTCCGGTCGAATTCGTCATACACATACATGGGGTCAGGTTCCGTCGCTCGCTCAGGCGGCGCCCGGCAGGGCAATGGTGGGGCCGCCAACGCGGATGCGCTCGCGCAGGTTGACCGGATGCGGCCGGCCGTCGGTGCCGATCTCCACGCGGGCGGGATAGGCGCCGACCGCATTGGCCTCGTCCGCATTGGCGGTGGCGAGCAGCTTCAGTACCTCGTCGGCCGTGGTCAGCACGGCGGCCTCGGCGAGGTCGCTCGCCCAGTCGCCCCGCGCGGTGAGCCACACCACGATCCCATCGGTGAGCCGATTGGCGGTGATGACGGTGGGGCCCGTGATCTTGAGCTTCTGCTGCAACGGTGAGGTCATGAAGGCCGGTCCGGTTTCGGATCAGGGTTTCCCTAATTCCGAATTCTTGATGTTAATTAATGAGGTTGACGTAATTCCAAAGTTAAAATAGCGATCGCCAATATGCAATCGCCAAATGAGGCGTCCGCACCCCTGTCCCGTGCCAACCTGCCGCTCGTGGCGGATGGGCGGCGGGGGTATAAGGACCAAGGCGATGCGGGACCTTTGGGAAAGGAACGACGGGCATGAACCGTCTGGACGCGCTTGAGGCGCAGAGCATCTTCATTTTGCGCGACGCCTTCGCCCAATTGCGGAAGGTGGCCCTGCTCTGGTCGCTGGGCAAGGATTCCAACGTCATGATCTGGCTGGCGCGCAAGGCCTTCTTCGGCCGCGTGCCCTTTCCCTGCATGCATGTGGACACCGGCCGGAAGTTCCCGGAGATGTACGACTTCCGCGACCGTTATTCGAAGGAATGGGGCCTCGATCTTCTGCTGGAGGAATGCCCGCCCATCGAGAGCACGGACCCGACCCTGCCGCCCGCCGCCCGCTCCGCCGCCCGCAAGACGGAAGGCCTGCGCCTCGCGCTCGCCAAGCACGGCTTTGACGGCGTGATCGCCGGCATCCGCCGCGACGAGGAGCCGACCCGCGCCAAGGAGCGCTTCTTCTCCCCGCGCGGCACCGATGGCGCGTGGAACGTGCGCGAGCAGCCCCCGGAATTCTGGGACCAGTACAACACGGCGCTCACCCCCGGCGCCCATCTGCGCATCCATCCCATCCTGCATTGGACGGAGATGGACATCTGGGCCTACACGAAGCGCGAGAACATTCCCGTCATCCCGCTGTATTTCTCGAACGGCGGCAAGCGCTACCGCTCGCTGGGCGACAAGGACATCACTTTCCCGGTGGATTCCGACGCTTCAACCCTGGACGAAATTCTCGCGGAACTCGCCGTGACCAAGACCTCGGAACGGTCCGGCCGCGCCATGGACCATGAGAGCGAAGACGCCTTCGAGCGCCTGCGCACCGCCGGCTATCTGTGAGGCTGCCCGATGAACGCATTGTCCGCCGCCAAGGCTCCCGCACAGACCGCCGCTTCCCTCGAAACGCCGGCCGCCTCTCCGACGCCCGCCGAGCGTGAGCTGCTGCGCATCGTCATCGTCGGCCATGTGGACCATGGCAAGTCCACCCTCGTCGGCCGCATCCTGCACGAGACCGGCGCCCTGCCGGACGGCAAGCTGGAGATGATCAAGGCCGTCTCCGCCCGCCGGGGAATGCCCTTCGAATGGTCCTTCCTGCTTGACGCGCTCCAGACCGAGCGCGACCAAGGCATCACCGTGGACACGACGCAGATCCGCTTCGCGACGCCGAAGCGCGACTATCTGCTGATCGACGCCCCCGGCCATGTTGAATTCCTGCGCAACATGATCACCGGCGCGGCGCAGGCGGATGCCGCCGTGCTGCTCATCGACGCCGCCGAGGGCGTGCGCGAGCAGACCCGCCGCCATGCCTTCCTGCTGCACCTGCTGGGCCTCAAGCAGGTGATCGTGGCGGTGAACAAGATGGACCGCGTGGGCTATGACCGCGCGGTGTTCGCCAAGATCGAGGCGGATGTCGCCGCCTATCTCGATGGCTTCGGCCTGCATCCGGCGTTCGTCGTGCCGCTCTCCGCCCGCGAGGGCGGCTTCGTGAAGGAGCGCGCGGCGGGCGCCGAATGGTACGCCGGACCGACCATCCTCGAGGGGCTCGACCAGCTCTCCGCGCCGCTCGGCCTAGGCGATCTGCCGCTGCGCTTTCCCGTGCAGGCGGTCTACAAGTTTGATGAGCGGCGCATCATTGCCGGCCGCATCGAGAGCGGGCATCTGGCGGTGGGCGACGAACTAACCTTCGAGCCGTCGGGTGCCACCGCCCGCATCCGCTCGCTGGAGGCCTGGCCCGGCCCGGCACCGACCACGGCGACGGCGGGACAATCGATCGGCGTCACGCTGGACAAGGACATCTTCGTCGCCCGTGGCGATGTGGCCGCCCATGGCAACCTGCGCCCGCGCGCCGCGCGCCGGCTCACCGCCCGCGTGTTCTGGCTGGCCGATGCGCCGCTGAAGGCGGGCACGGCGGTGACCGTGCGCCTCGCCACCAACAGCGCCACCGGCATCGTGCGCAGCGTTGCGAGCGCCGTGGACCCGGCGAACCTCACCACCGAGGGCGTCGCCGCGCTCGGCCGCAACCATGTGGGCGAGGTGGACATTGCGCTCCACCGCCCGCTGGCGGCGGATGCCTATGCCATCAATCCCATCCTCGGACGCATCGTCATCGAGGTGGACCGCAAGATTGCCGGCGGCGGCATCGTTCTGTCGGCCGCGAGCGAGGACAAGTCGCCGGCGCCCAAGGGCGAGGTGGTGGCGGTGGACAGCGCCGTGCGCCCCGCCGACCGCCTCGCGCGCTATCGCCATGGCGGCGCGGTGCTTTGGCTCACCGGCCTGCCGGCGGCGGGCAAGTCCACCGTGGCGCGGGCGCTGGAGAAGCGGCTGTTCGACCTCGGCGGCGCGCCGCTGTTCCTGGATGGCGACACCCTGCGCACGGGTCTCAACGGCGACCTGGGCTTCCTACCCGAGGACCGTTCGGAGAACATCCGCCGCGTCGCGGAGGTCGCGACCTTCCTCGCCCGCAACGGGCAGGTGGCCATCGTCGCCCTCGTCTCGCCCACCCGCGCCGACCGCGCGCGGGCGCGGGAGATCGCCGGCGCCTTCTTCCACGAGGTGCATGTGCGCGCACCGCTGGACGTATGCGAGGCGCGCGATCCCAAGGGGCATTACGCCCGTGCCCGCAAGGGCGAGATGGCCAACTTCACCGGCATCAGCGCGCCCTATGAGGAGCCGGAGCAGCCGGAACTGGTGCTCGACACCACCGCTGACCTCCCCCTCTGCATCCACGCGCTGGAAGACTATCTCACCGGTGCCGGCGTGCTCGCCCCGCCGGACGCGGATGCCGGCATCTGATCGACACCAGAGGCGGGGCTTTCCGGCTCCGCCGCCAGCAGGGCATCGATGAGGCCCGGAAAGCGACGGTCGAGATCGGCGCGGCGCAGCGTGTTCGAGCGGCCGTTGCCGAGGTCCACCTGCCGGATGAGGCCGGCTCCCCGCAGCACGCGGAAATGATGGGTGCGCGTGGCCTTGGCCACCGGCAGGCTGAAGGTGGCGCACAGGCACGGCCCATCGGCGCGGGCGAGCTGCAACACCACGCGCCGCCGGTGCGGATCGGCCAGGGCCGCCAGCACGCGGTTCAGCTCAAAATCTTCGGCGTCGGGATGCCAGAGGGCCTCGTCCAAATTCCCGTCCTCAATCCATCTCTGCCGTCTTGCGGGATCGCAGCCTTGGGCGCAAGGTACGATAATTATCGTACCATAGAGGCTGCCCCATGACGACCGCGCGTGCTGTTCGCATTCATTCCTTTGGCGGGCCAGAGGTGCTCCAACTGGAAACCGTGGAGCTTCCGCCGCCCGCGGCCGGCGAGGTGCAGGTGCGCCAGACGGCGGTCGGCTTCAATTACATCGACGTCTACCAGCGCACGGGCATCTATCCGCTGCCGCTTCCCACCGGCCTCGGGCACGAGGCGGCGGGCATCGTGGAAGCTGTTGGCGAAGGCGTGACCTCGCTCAAGGTCGGGGACCGCATCGCCTATATCAATGCCGGCATTGGCGCCTATGCGGACCGCCGCAACCTGCCCGCCGAACGGCTGGTGACCATACCCGACAGCATCTCCGACGAGGAGGCCGCCGCGGTGATCTTCAAGGGGCTCACGGCGCAGTATCTGCTGCGCAAGACCTATAAGGTGGAGCCGGGCGACATCGTGCTGATCCACGCCGCCGCGGGCGGCGTGGGACAGATCATGTCCTCCTGGGCCAAGGCGCTCGGCGCCTTCGTCATCGGCACCGCCGGGTCGCCCGCCAAGTGCGACATCGCCAAAGCCGCTGGCTGTGACGTGGCGATCAATTATTCGCAGGCCGACTGGCCCGAGCAGGTGATCGCCGCCAGCGGCGGACGGAAGGCGCGGGTGGTGTACGATTCCGTCGGGAAGGACACCTTCCTGAAGTCGCTGGACTGCGTGGCGCCCTTCGGCCTCATGGTGCTCTTCGGCGGCGCGTCCGGCCCTGCGCCGGACATCTCGCCGGAACTGCTCTCCAAGAAGGGCAGCCTCTATCTGACCCGCGCCTCGATCTTCCCGCGCAATGCCGATCCCGCCGATCTCAGGGCCAATGCGGCGGAACTGTTCGCGGCGCTCGACGCGGGCTATGTAAAGCCGGTGATCGCCGCCCGCTTTCCGCTCGGCGAGGTGGCGGCCGCCCACCGCACGGCGGAAGCGCGCACCAATGCGGGCGCGATCCTGCTGATACCCTGACCAGCAGGTGACGCCGTGCGGCTCTAGATGTCGTTTCCAAGAAGGTTGTTCAGCCTTGTCCATGGGCTGAGGCCGTTATGAGCGGAGTGGGGCCGGTTGAGATTGTAGGTGTCGATCCAGCCCGGCATCGCTTGGGTCCTCTGACGTGAGGAGGTGTACGGGACGGCATAGGCCCATTCGCGCAAGGAGGTCTGGATGAAGCGCTCGGCCTTGCCGTTGGTGCGCGGGGTATAGGGCCGGGTGCGGACGTGACGGACGCCGGCAGCGCGGAGCAGATCGCGGAAGTCATGGCTCTTGTAGGCGCTGCCGTTGTCGGTCATCAGCCGGGCTGTGACGACGCCGTGGCGGGCAAACCAGCCGAGCGCGCGGGCGGTGAATGCGCAGACGGTGCCCTTCTTCTCGTCGGGCAGGACTTCGGTGTAGGCAAGGCGAGAGGCATCGTCGATGGCGACGTGGAGGCATTCCCAGCCGGTACCACGCCTGTTGCTTTGCCTGGTTCTGTCGCCGGTGATGCGGTGGCCGATGCCGTCGATGCGGCCGAGCTTCTTCGTATCCATGTGGATGAGTTCGCCCGGCATAGCCTTCTGGTAGCGGTTGGCGGGCCGCTTTTCATCGAGGGCGGCGAGCCGGGAGAGGCCGATCCGGCGCAGGATGGCTCCGACGGTCGAGCGGGCCAGGCCGAGGCTGTGGGCGATGGCAGGGCCGCTCAGGCGCTGCCGGCGCAGGGCTTCGATGGCTGCCACAGTCTCGCCCGACGTGGCGCGGGGCTTTCGGCCGGGCGCCGAGCTTGCATCATGAAGGGCCGCTTCGCCGCCCGCCCGAAAGCGGGCCAGCCATTTGTAGGCGGTGCGGACCGAGATGCCGGCGGCCCCGGCCGCGTCGGCCGTACGCCAGCCTTCCACCGTGATCCGCTGCGCCAGAAGGACTCGACCGTGGAATGTCATGCGGGCATGCTTGTGGATGTTCATCCGGGTGCTCCGGTCAGGACTTGTTGGCTTCGCAACCCAAGCCTCTCACCCAAGCCCCGGATGAACAACCTTCATAGCTTCGACATCTAGAGCAGCCGCGCGGCGCCCTCCAGCGCCGCGCGGTATTCCGTGATGAGCCGGGTGCAGAGGTCGTGCGCGCTCGGCACGTCGAGCACGGAACCGACCCCTTGCCCGGCCGACCACACGGTCTTCCAGGCCTTGGCCTCGCTACCGAGATCGAGCTTGCCGTGGCTCACGAGCGCATCCGGATCGAGGCCCGCGGCGCGGATGCTGGGCTTGAGGAAATTGGCGTTCACGCCTGAAATGGCGGGCGTATAGAGGATGTCCGCCGCCTGGGCGGCGACCAGCATGTCCTTGTAGGCCTGCGGCGCCGCACTCTCCTTCGTCGCGATGAAGCGCGTGCCGAGATAGGCGTAATCGGCGCCCATGAGGCGGGCGGCCGCGGCGTGGCTGCCGGTGGACATGGCCCCCGACAGGATGATGGGACCGGAAAAGACGGAGCGGATTTCGGCGATCAGCGCGAAGGGGCTGAGGTTGCCCGCATGCCCGCCGGCGCCCGCCGCTACTGCGATGATGCCGTCCACGCCGGCCTCCGCCGCCTTTTCCGCATGGCGGCGGCTGATCACGTCATGAAAGACGAGCCCGCCATAGGAATGCACCGCATCCACCACATCGCGCACGGCGCCGAGCGAGGTGATGACCACTGGCACGCGCCTGTGGGCCGTCATCTTGAGGTCCGCTTCAAGCCGCGTATTGGTCTGGTGCACGATGAGGTTCACGCCGAAGGGCGCGGCGTCCTCGATGCCATCGAGGCGGTTCTCGATCTCCTCCACCCAGGCGCCATAGGCGTCCGTGCTGCGGGCATTGAGTGCGGGAAAGGTGCCGAGCAGGCCCGCGCGGCAGGTCTCCACCACGAGATCGGGACCGGAAACGAGAAACATGGGCGCGGCGATGATGGGCGCCTTCAGGCGGCCTGAAAGCGTGTCGGGAACGGGCATCGAATTTCTCCCAGCCGGCCGCCGCTCCGGCGGCCCCTCCTGGCCGATCTGTGCCGGCCTGAGCCGATACTGTGGCGGGCAGGCCGGCCCTCGGCAAGGGCGGTCCACGGCGCAAGGCTGCGGCGCACCGGCACTTGCCGCGCCCCCGCGCTTTGGTGCAGCGTTCACCCCAAGGCGGCCGCATGAGCCGCGGGAGGGAACAGATGTCTAACGCCGATCCGGTGCTGCTCGATGTGACGGGCGGCATTGCCCGCATCCGCTTCAACAGACCCCACGTGCTGAATGCGCTCGATGAGCATTCCATCCTCGCCTTCAAGCGCGCGGTGGAGACGGTGGCGGAGCAGCCCGGCATCCGCGTCGTCGTGCTCTCGGGGGAGGGACGGGCCTTTCTCGCCGGCGGCGATGTGGCGAGCTTCCACAAGGCGGGGCCGGAGGCGCCGCATCTCGTGGCGGCGCTCATCGGCCCGTTCCATGAGGCGCTCGAGATCCTGACGAAGCTCAAGGCGCCGGTCATCGCCAGCGTCCAGGGCGCGGCAGCGGGCGGCGGCCTCTCGGTGGCGCTGGCGGCGGATCTGCTGATCGCTGCCGACAATGCGCAATTCTCCATGGCCTACAGCCGCATCGCCACCAGCCCGGACGGCGGCGGGACCTGGCACCTGCCGCGCCTCGTCGGCCTGCGCAAGGCGATGGAACTGGCCCTGCTGTCGGACATGGTCGATGCGCAGGAGGCCCTGCGGCTGGGAATCGCCAACAAGGTGGTGCCGCTCGCGGATCTCGCCGAGGAGACGGAGAAACTCGCCGCCTGCCTCGCCGCTGGTCCCACCGCCGCCTATGGACGCATCAAGGCCCTGCTGCGCGGCGCGGAAACCCACAGCCTCACCGAGCAACTGGCGGCGGAGAAGGAGGCCTTCGTCGCAAGCGCCGGAACGCACGATTTCGCCGAGGGTGTCGCTGCCTTCGTCGCCAAGCGCCTGCCCCGCTTCGAGGGGCACTGACCCGGCGCACGCCGGGCGAACCATAAGAACAGCGGGGAGAAGGCCATGGATGTGAAGGGACATGCCGCCGTCGTCACCGGCGCGGCGTCGGGGCTCGGCGCGGTCACGGCGCGGGCGCTGGCCGCGGCAGGGGCGAAGGTGGCGCTGCTCGACCGGGAGGTGGAGGGCGCGGCGCGGGTGGCAGCAGAAATCGGCGGGCAGGCCTTCGCCTGCGACGTTGTGGATGCGGCGAGCGCAGAAGCCGCGGTGGCCGCGGCGGCCGCGGCGCACGGGCCGGCGCGCATCCTCGTGAATTGCGCGGGCGTCGCTCCGGCGGGCCGCATCGTCGGCCGCAAGGGGCCGCAACCGCTGGAGGATTTCCGCCGGGTGGTGGAGATCAACCTCATCGGCACGTTCAACCTGCTGCGCCTCGTGGCGGCCGGCGCCGTGGGGCTGGAGCCGCTGGCGCGGGGCGAGCGGGGCGTGCTCATCAACACCGCCTCCATTGCCGCCTATGACGGGCAGGTCGGCCAGCCGGCCTATGCGGCCTCCAAGGCGGGCGTCGCGGGCCTGACCCTGCCGGCGGCGCGCGAATTCGCGGGCGTCGGCATTCGCGTGGTGACCATCGCGCCCGGCATCTTTGCCACGCCCATGATGCTCAACATGCCGCAGGAGGTGCAGGACAGCATCGGCGCCACCGTGCCCTTTCCGCCGGGGCTGGGCGATCCGGAGGATTATGCCCGTCTGGTGCTCCACATCATCGGCAACACCATGCTGAACGGGGAGGTGATCCGCCTCGACGGGGCGTTGCGCATGGCGCCGAAGTGAGAATTAAACGGATGTATCGCGTGAATATACCCAATTCCGCTCGCTATTGACTTAAACCACTAATCCGGTAGATTGAGATGAGAATATTCCGTGCCGGAGATGTGAAATGCAGGCTCGTTCCCACAGCGGCTCCTGGCGCGACTGGGTGATGTTCGCTGCCGCTTACGGCGTGATCATGGGCATGATCTTCTTCGCCTATCCGCCCACGAGCGCGCAGCATCAGGCGGCCGCGACCACCTCCGCCACGGTGCGCTGATCGCGTTGCGCCATCGCCACGAGCGGATCGAAAACACAAACGCCCGGTCCTGAAGAGGACCGGGCGTTTTGTTTGGCTGGTAGCGGTGCGCCTCGGTCGGCGCCCCCGCCTCAGCGATTGAGGGCGATAGCCTGGTTGTTCTCCACCAGCGTGCCGATGAAGGCGTTCGGCCCGGCCGGCTGGAGACGGGCGGTCACCTTGCCAAGGTGATCCTGTAGCACGATGTCCGATCCCATCATGTCCCAGCCCTTGGTCATGAAGATCTCGCTCGGGCAGGAGACGTCGGCGCGGGCGGAAAGGCCGTTCATGCCGCGATCGGTGGTCAGTTGCACGGGGCAGGTGTGCTGGCCGCTGTCCCACGCCAGGGTCCAGGCACCGGACAGGGCTTCCTTGGCGCCGGTGGCGGCGTAGGCCGAACCTGTTGGCAGGGCAGGGGGCGGCGTCAGAGGAACGTTGGACGCGACAGTCTTGGGGGTGACGGCTGCGGAGGCGCTGGCGGCGGTGGCACCGGTTGCCGGTGCAGCGTCCGCCATGGCGGGCGGCGGCACGGGGGCGCTCTCGACCGAGGCGGTCGGCGCCGACAGCGGCACGCGCTGGTCCATGGCCGTCGTCTTGGCTCCGAAGCCGTCGAGCCCCGTGCTGCAGCCAGCCAGAAAGGCTGCGCCCACCAGCACGGCCCCAACGGTAATGACCTTCATACACTCAACTCCGCGCGTTGCCGCCTCACGGCTGGACCGCCTCGTGCCTCCCCTTCCGGAAAGTTACGCCCCAAGCGTTACCAGCCTCTTTCAACGTTCGGACTCACGGACCACCAAGCCACGAGCCGGCTCGGGAGTTTCCTCAGGAACGTGGCGAGAGGATGACCCTACGGATTGTGCTTACCCTGCTCCCGCTTCTCGCGCCAGCGCGCGGTGGCGGCATGGACGGATGTTGCACGGCGCGGTATGTCCCCCGCACGCCATCCGCCTTTCCCGTCAGGAGAAAATCCATGTCCGCCCTTGATCCGAAGACGCTGACCGTTGTCGTGACCGGAGCCACCTCGGGCATCGGGGCCGCGACCGTGCGGCGCTTTGCCTCCGCGGGGTCCAAGGTCGTGGCCATGGGCCGCCGAGAGGACCGCCTCCAGGCGCTCGCCCAGGAGTTCCCGAATCTCGTCCTGCCGGTGGTCCTCGACGTGCGCGACTACGCTGCCACGGAGGCCGCCTTCGCGGCGCTCCCCGACGCGTTCAAGGGCTACAACGTGCTGTGCGCCAATGCCGGCCTCGCCCTCGGCCTCGAGCCCGCCCAGGAGGCGAAGATCGAGGACTGGCAGACCATGATCGACACCAACATCACCGGCCTTGCCTATACGGTGCGCGCCGGCCTGCCGGGCATGGTGGCCCGCAAGGAAGGCCATGTGGTGTTCACCGGTTCGGTGGCCGGCGACTATCCCTATCCGGGCGGCAACGTCTATGGCGGCACCAAGGCCTTCGTGAAGCAGTTCGCGCTGAACGTCTGGGCCGATGTGGTGGGCACCGGCGTGCGCGTCACCAATATCGAACCCGGCCTCACCGAAACGGAATTCTCCGTTGTGCGTTTCCGCGGGGACGAGGCGAAGGCGGACAAGGTCTATGAGGGCACCGCCCCCATGACCGGCGAGGACATTGCCGAGCAGGTCTTCTTCGCCGCCACCCTGCCGCGCCATGTGGTGGTGCTCCGCATCCAGGCCATGGCCAACCAGCAGAGCTTCAGCCCCTTCTCCATCAAGCGCTGACGGCAGCCGCCGGGCGCAGGGAGCGCGCCATGAACCTGCCCAACCTCATCACGATCGGCCGGCTCATCATCGTGCCCGTGGTGATCTGGGCCATCTCCGCAGACCTGCCGCAACTGGCCCTCGGCCTGTTCCTGCTGGCGGGCCTGTCGGATGCGGTGGACGGCTTCATCGCCCGCCGCTTCAACATGCGCACCGAACTCGGCGCCTATCTCGACCCCCTGGCCGACAAGGCGCTGCTGGTCTCCATCTATGTCACGCTGGCGATCTCCGGCGACATCCCGCGCTGGGTCGCCATCGCGGTGGTGTCGCGCGACCTGATGATCGTGGGCGCCATCGTGCTCTCCTCCGTGCTCGCCAAGCCCGTGGTGATCCGGCCGCTGGCCGTTTCCAAGGTGAATACGGCCGTGCAGATTGCCTTTGCGGCACTCGTGCTGTCGCGGGAGAGTTTTGACTTCGCCTGGACCCGGCCGTACCAGCTCGGGCTCGTGGCCGTCGGGGGCTTGACGGCCCTTTCCGCGGCTGCCTATCTCGCCGCATGGATGCGCCACATGGCGCGGTGAGCCGCCTTCCGCCTTCCGCTTGCGACCGGGCCGGGGAAGCGCCGTCGCCATGCGGGGAAGGGGACAGGCCGGCCATGAAGCTGCAGCTGCAGTTCCGCTTCTGGATCGGGACGCTCGTCGTCCTCATCCTCGCCATGTGGGTGCTGCGCGAGATCCTGCTGCCCTTCGTCGTCGGGACGGCGATCGCCTATTTCCTCAATCCTCTGGTGGAGCGCCTGAGCCGGCTGGGGATCGGGCGCATGCCCGCCGCCCTCTTCATGATCGGCCTGCTGCTGCTGGTCGTGGTGGTGCTGCTGCTCGTGGTGCTGCCCATCATGTCCGGCCAACTTTATGAGTTCATCCAGAACATGCCGAGCTATGTCACCCGCCTCCAGCGGCTGGTGACGGAGGAGAACAAGGAGTGGGTGGACCAGATCTTCGGCACCCGCCTGCCCGATATCCAGAAATCCCTCTCCGACCTGATGTCGCAGGGCGTGAGCTATCTCCTGGGCCTGCTGTCCTCGCTGTGGTCCGGCGGGCAGGCGCTGCTGTCGGTCTTCGCGCTGGTCGTGGTGACGCCGGTGGTCGCCTTCTACGTGCTGTGCGACTGGAACAGCATGGTGGAAAACGTGGATTCCTGGATCCCCGTCCACCAGCGTCCAGTGGTGCGCCGGCTCGGCCGGGAAATGGACATGGCGGTGGCCGGATTCGTGCGCGGGCAAGCGCTCGTGTGCCTTCTGCTCGGGTCCTATTATGCCATTGCGCTGAGCATGGCCGGCCTCAACTTCGGCCTCATCATCGGGATTGTCTCCGGCTTCATCACCTTTATTCCGTACGTGGGCTCGCTCACCGGCCTCGTGCTGGCCATGGGCGTCGCCATCGTTCAGTTCTTTCCTGATTGGGCCATGATCGGCACCGTCTTCGGCATCTTCATCGTCGGCCAGACCATCGAGGGCTATATCCTCTCGCCCAAGCTCGTGGGCGACAGCATCGGCGTGCATCCGGTATGGCTGATGTTCGCGCTGTTCGCCTTCGGCTATCTGTTCGGCTTCGTCGGCCTTCTCCTGGCCGTGCCGCTCACCGCCGCCACCGGTGTGCTGGTCCGCTTTGCCTTCCGGCAGTATTTTCACAGCACGCTCTATACCGGCCTGCCAGAGGCGGCCGAGGAGCGGGTGGCCGACAAGGTCTGAGCATGTCCCCCCGCGATACCCGTCCCCGGCAGCTTCCGCTGGATCTGCCGGCCACCTCGGCCATGCAGCGCGAGGATTTTCTCGAGGCGCCGGGCAATGCCGCGGCCTTGCGGCTGATCGATTCCTTTCCCGACTGGACGGCCCGCGTGGTCTGCCTCGTCGGGCCGCCGGGCACGGGCAAGAGCCATCTCGCCGCGGTCTTCGCGGAGCGTGCGGGTGCCGCGACGGTTTCCGCCGTCGACCTCACCCGCGCGAACGTGCCCGAGGCGCTCGCCGGCGGCGCGCTGGTGGTGGAGGATCTGGAGCCGGGGCACTTCGAGGAGGCGGCGCTGTTCCACCTGCTCAACCTCGCCCGCGAGCAGCAGGCCCACGTGCTGATGACCGCCCGCACCGCGCCGGCCCACTGGAAGCTCCACACGGCGGATCTCTCGTCACGGCTTCGGGCGCTGCCCACCTTCTTCATCGAGGAAGCGGATGACGCCCTGCTGGCCGCGGTGCTGGTGAAGCTGTTCTCGGACCGGCAGATCCCGGTGGACGATGCCACGGTGCAATATCTGCTGCTGCGCATGGACCGCACCTTCGAGGGCGCGCGCTCCGTCGTGCAGGCCATCGACCGGGCGGCGCTCGCCGCCCAGCGTCCGGTCACCCGCGCCCTGGCTGCTCAGGTGCTGCGCGACCTGCTGCCGGATGATGGCGAGGAGGACGACGCGGAAGACTGACGGGCGATGGCGATGAGCCCCGACAGCAGCCTTGGCACGGGCTCACCAGCCGGCGAGGCCGGCGCCGTTGAAGGTCTTGTCGATGAAGGCGCGGACATTGTCCTGCTGGTAGGCGGCCACGAGGGTCTTCACCCATGGCTTGTCCGCATCCTGCCGCCGCACCACGATCTCGCAGATGTACTGGGACTGCGGGCCTTCCAGCAGCAGCGCGTCGCGTTTCGGGTTGAGCTTCGCCTCGATGGCGTAATTGGTGTTGATGGCGCCGAGGTCCACGTCCTGAAGGGCACGGGCGAGCTGCGGCGCCTCCAGTTCGATGAACTTGAACTTCTTCGGGTTGTCGATGATGTCCACCGGCGTCGCGGTGACGCCGGCTCCGGGCTTCAGCTTCACGAGGCCGGCGCTCTCCAGCAGGAGCAGGGTGCGGGCCTCGTTGCTCGGATCGTTCGGCAGCGCCACCGTCGCGCCCGCCGGCACCTCGGCCAGCGTCTTGTAACGCTTGGAATAGAAGGCGATGGGGAAGAGTGCGGTCTTGCCCACCGGCACGATGTCGTAGCCCCGCGCCTTGATCTGGGCGTTCAGGAAGGGCTGGTGCTGGTAGGAGTTCGCCTGAAGGTCGCCGGCCGCCAGCGCGGCGTTCGGCTGGATGTAGTCGCTGAACTCGACGATCTCGAGGGTCAGGCCTTCCTTGGCCGCATTCTGCTTCACCACCTCAAGGATCTGCGCGTGGGGACCGGAGGTTGCTCCAACTTTGATGGTCTCGGCACGGACCGCCTGCGTGAAAAGGCTGGTCAGGACGGCGGCGGCGAGCGTCATCACGGCGCGGTTCATGGGAGGTCTCCGGTTGCGAACCGGGAGACCTTACAGGAAGAATAAAAATAACGTCTATAGATTTTGTGTATTAATGGGCGCAGACAAGCCCGCGTGAGTGGCGGCCGCCCCTCAGTGCTCGTGCTTGCCGTAGACGGCCTTGGGATCGAAGCGCGGCTCGTCGCCGGTGAAGGCGAGCTTCGTGTCCGCCGAGGCGGGAGCGCCGAGGGGGATGGTGCGGTAGAAGCAGGAACGCCGGCCGGTGTGGCAGGCGGCGCCCGTGCCGCCCATGGTCACCTTGATGATGACGGCGTCCTGATCGCAGTCGATGCGGATTTCCGAGACCTTCTGGGTGTGGCCGGAGGTCTCGCCCTTCTTCCACAGCGCCTTGCGCGAGCGGCTGTAATAATGCGCCTCCCCCGTCGCCATGGTGAGCGAGAGGGCTTCCGCATTCATGTGCGCGAGCATGAGGATTTCGTTCGTGGCCGCGTCCACGGCCACGCAGGTGATGAGGCCGTTGGCGTCAAAGCGCGGCGCCAGCACCGTGCCCTCTTCCAGCTCATGCGCGTCTGTGGCCCTGGCGAAGGCCGGCGTCGGTTCGGTCATGGCACGCTCGTCAGGATGGGGGGTCAGCGCAGGCCGCGCAGCATGGTGATGAATCGCACCTGCTCGGCCGGGTCGTCGCGGAAGGCGCCGGTGAACTGGCTGGTCAGCGTTGTCACACCGGGCTTCAGGATGCCGCGCATGGACATGCACATATGCTCGGCCTCGATCATCACCGCGACGCCGCGCGGCTTCAGCGCCTCGTCGAGGGCGGTGGTGATCTGCGAGGTCAGGTGCTCCTGGGTCTGGAGGCGCCGGGCATAGAGATCGACCAGCCGGGCGATCTTGGAGAGGCCCACCACACGCTCCACCGGGAAATAGGCCACATGTGCCTTGCCCATGAAGGGCACCATGTGGTGCTCGCAATGGGAGGTGAAGGGGATGTCCTTCAGCAGCACGAAATCATCGAAGCTGCCGATCTCGCCGAAGGTGCGGTCCAGCACGTCGTCGGGAGAGAGGGCGTAGCCGCCATAGATCTCGTCATAGGAGCGGATGACGCGGGCGGGCGTCTCCTGAAGGCCTTCGCGATGGGGATCCTCGCCGATGTAAGCGAGCAGGGTGCGGACGGCGGCTTCCGCCTCGGCGCGCGAGGGGCGCGGCGCATCCACCGGGCGATGCACCGGCATCTGCCGCTGCGCCTCGGTCTCGGCCTGTTCCTTGAACAGTTTCACCACCGCGTCCATCAACCCAACTCCGTACGACCGCCCCGGGGAGGCGGAGTGTCACCGGCTTTGATCAGCGGCAGGCTGGCCGCCGCTCGTCGAAGCCTGCGGCCTCTACAGACCCTGCGTTCCTCCCGCCGCCATGCGGCCCCGGGAGAATGACGGCCTTTGTCTATCGCGGCACCGTCACTTGAGCCTGTGGTGTTTCCGCCCTTAAATCGCACCCTATATATGGGGTGCGGTGCGGAGCGGCAATTGCATGTTGCGCGTGCCCGTTCCGCATTCGACGCGGCCACCGGGCCGCTCCGGCCGAAGGTCCGGCCGAGGGAATGTCAGGCATGATCAACGACGTTTATAACGCCCGTATCCTCGCCTTTGCGGCAGAGATTCCTCGCCTCGGCCGGCTTGAGCAGCCGGATGCGACGGCCACCGCCCATTCGCGCCTGTGCGGCTCCACCGTGACCATCGACCTCAAGATGGAGGGCGATGTGGTCACCGATTTCGCCCATGAGGTGCGCGCCTGCGCGCTCGGGCAGGCCTCCTCCTCCATCATGGCGAGTCACGTGGTGGGCGCGACGGCGGCGGAACTCAAAGCCCTGCGCGAGCAGATGCGGGCCATGCTCAAGGAGAACGGCGCGCCGCCCGAGGGCCGCTGGGCGGACCTCGCGGTGCTGGAACCGGTCCGGGACTACAAGGCCCGGCATCCGTCCACGCTTCTCACCTTCGATGCGGTGGTGGATGCCATAGGCCAGATCGAGGTCGCGCGCGCCACCGCCGCTGCGGAATGAGCCTCTTTGCTGCCGGCTCCACCTATTTGGATGGGGCGGCGGCCGCCGGGAGGGGCAGGGCGGTTGCCCCGCCAGCCGGCAGCGGCGCCTGCGCCGGCATGATGGCGGGGGAGAGTGGCGGCAGCTTGAGGGCCGTACGCACTTCCGCCGCCGCGCGCGCCAGATCGGCCTTGAAGGCGGCGTTGCCGAGCACTTCGGCCGCCAGCACACTGCCGGTGATGCGGCCGGCTTCCACGTCGCTCGGATAATGCACGCCGCCAATCAGCCTTTCGATCCCGTACTCCCGGCCCCGATCCATGATGATGCCGGCCCTCTCCGGTACCATGTTGGCGAGCAGGATGGCCATGAACATGCCGTAGGTGGCGTGGCCGCTGGGATAGGACGCGGTGTCTTCCGCCGGCAGGACGAGGTGGATCTCGGGGTTGGCGAGATAGGGCCGCTGCCGGTTCCAGTATTGCTTGGTGACGCTCACCAGCGCATAGGCCTGCTTCCAGGCGTGATCCAGCACCTCATCGGTGATGGGCGCCGCCGATTTCGACAGGTCCGTGCCCACGGCCTCGGAGAAGCGCGCGGGATGGCGCTTCACATCCTCATTGGCGGCGGCCACCTGCGCGGGCGTGCGGGCCTTCTGGTAATCGAGCAGGATGCGGAAATCTTCCTGCGTGGTCGCCGATCCCGGCGCGGGGGCAGGCGGCAGGATGCGGATGAGGTCCACCTGATCAGGGCGGATATAATCCGGTCCGGCGGCCAGCACCGGACCCGCCATAACCAGCGCCAGCGCGCCGAGGGCGAAAAGCGGGCTCAGGCGCGAGCGGCGAACGGCCAGACGGGAGATGTCCGTGCGGCTGGAGGGGGCGGTCTGCGGGCGCATGGCACACCAAGCGGATGAGGAGGATTGAGAGGTAACATGGCAGGCGGAGACGCGCCACAACCCGGTGGCACGGAGCACCTTTTCGGCCCCGAACGGCGGCGGCCGAGCGGCCTCGCCCTGCTGCCGCGCCGCCTGCTGCGACTGCCTATCCTGTTCTATCGCTACACGCTCTCCGCCTTCATGGGTCGGCAGTGCCGATACCTGCCCACCTGCTCGGCCTATGCGGAGGAAGCGATTTCCCGTCACGGGGCCTGGGCCGGCGGCTGGATGGGGCTCTCGCGGATCTGCCGCTGCCATCCCTGGGGCGATGCGGGCTTCGATCCCGTGCCGCAATGCCTGCCGGCGGAGGGGAGGTGGTATCGGCCGTGGGCCTACGGCTTCTGGCGCCGCAAGCCGGACGTGCCGCCGAACGCGTGAGGGCGGAATGCCATGACTTTGTCGCCGTCTTCCCCTACCACCGCGCGGAATGTCGGCGAGGGTTATGCGATGAAGATCAAGCGGTTCCGGGCTTCCCTTATGGCCATCGGCCTGGCTCTTGCGCTCACCGGCGGGGCGCAGGCCGCGCCGCGGGGGCCGTCGGGAGATGCCTTCTATGTGCCGCCCACGCCCTTGCCGAAGGGCGAGAAGGGCAGCGTCATCCAGGCGCGCGCCCTCTCCGGCACCATGGCGCTGCCGAGCGCGGCCAAGAATCTGCTGGTGCTCTATCAGTCCGAGGACCCCAAGGGGGCGCCGGTCGCCGTCTCCGGCACCATCTCCATCCCCAAGGGCAAACCGCCGGCAGGCGGCTGGCCGGTCATCACCTGGACCCACGGCACGGTGGGGCTTGCGGCCGTCTGTGGGCCCTCGCGCGACACTGCCAAGGGGCCGGAGCATGAATATATCGCCGCCATCCGGCCGTTGCTCGATGCCTTCGTGGCCAAGGGCTATGCGGTGGTGGCCACCGACTATCAGGGCCTCGGCGTCGCCGGCTTCCATCCCTTCTTTCAAGGCGTGCCCAACGGCAAGAATGCGCTCGACCTCTTGCGGGCGGCGCGGACCCTGGAGCCCGCCATCGGCACCCGCTATGCGGTGATGGGCCATAGCCAAGGCGGGCAGGCGGACCTCTTCACCGCCGCCATCGGGCCGGACTATGCGCCGGAATTCCAGCTCGTGGGCAATGTGGCCATGGCGCCCGGTGCCAACATGGCGGGCCGTTTCGACGCCGTGCGCCTGTCGGACAAGACGGAACTGGCGGTGCCCTACGTGCTCTATGCCCTCCATTCCTTCTCGACCACCGATTCCGCCATCGACCTTGCCCGCATCCTCACCCCTCAGGCTCTGGCCCATATGGCCGACCTTCAGAAGGGCTGCATGACCCGCACGCTCACGCAGGGCTACTGGTCCACCGCCATCGCCAAGGACCAGTTCCTGCCCAAGCAGGACGTGACGGCGCTCTTGAAGGTGGCGGCGCAGAACGAGCCGGGCACGCTGAGGATTTCCGCGCCCACGCTTCTCATGCAGGGCACGGCCGACGTGACCGTCCGCCCGCAGGATACGGATGCGGTCGCCCGCGATCTGTGCGTGAAGGGCAACACCCTCACCTACAAGACCTTTCCCAAGACCGACCACGATGGGGTGATGAAGGCCGGTGCCGCCGACGCGCTCGCCTTCCTGTCCGACCGCTTCGCCGGCAAGCCCGCCGCGTCCAACTGCTCGGACCTGCCGCGCGCGGCCGCAAAATGAGCATCGACCGGCGCCGTCCGAGCGGCGGCGCCGGTCAGCCTCGCACCGGCCCGGTGCTTTACGCGGGGCGCGTGGCGGCCTAAATGGGCCCCTTCAACAAGAAGCCTACCTGCGGGGTACGCAGGAGTGGGCAGGAGAAGAAGCCATGCTGACCTTGACCTTTCCCGATGGCGCGCAGCGCGAGTATGCCCCCGGGACCCGCGGCGCCGATGTGGCCGCAGCCATTTCCAAGTCGCTCCTCAAGAAGGCGGTTGCCGTGACCCTCGACGGGGCGCTGACCGACCTGTCCGAGCCGATCACCAAGGACGCCCGCATCGAGATCGTGACGCGCGATGATCCGCGCGCGCTCGAACTCATCCGCCACGACGCCGCCCATGTGCTGGCCGAGGCGGTGCAGGAGCTGTTTCCGGGCACGCAGGTGACCATCGGCCCGGTGATCGAGAACGGCTTCTATTACGATTTCGCCCGTAACGAGCCCTTCACCACCGACGATCTGCCGAAGATCGAGGCGAAGATGAAGGAGATCATCGCCCGCGACAAACCCTTCACCAAGGAAGTGTGGTCGCGTGACGAGGCCAAGCGCGTGTTCCGCGACAAGGGCGAGGCGTTCAAGGTCGAGCTGGTGGATGCCATCCCCGAGGACCAGGACGTCAAGATCTACAAGCAGGGCGAGTGGTTCGACCTTTGCCGTGGGCCGCACATGCCCTCCACGGGCAAGATCGGCACCGCCTTCAAGCTCATGAAGGTGGCCGGCGCCTATTGGCGCGGCGACAGCAACAACCCCATGCTCACCCGCATCTACGGCACGGCGTGGAAGGACCAGAGCGAGCTCGACGCCTATCTGCACCGTCTGGAAGAGGCGGAGAAGCGCGACCATCGCCGCCTCGGCCGGGAGATGGACCTCTTCCACTTCCAGGAGGAAGGGCCGGGCGTCGTCTTCTGGCACCCGAAGGGCTGGAGCCTGTTCCAGGGCCTCGTCTCCTACATGCGCCGCCGCCTCAAGGCCGATTACAATGAGGTCAATGCCCCGCAGGTGCTCGACAAGAGCCTGTGGGAGACCTCCGGCCACTGGGGCTGGTACAAGGAGAACATGTTCAAGGTGCAGTCGGCCGGCGAAGAGACCGGCGACGAGCGCGTGTTCGCCCTGAAGCCCATGAACTGCCCCGGCCATGTGCAGATCTTCAAGCATGGCCTGAAGTCCTATCGCGACCTGCCGCTGCGCCTCGCCGAGTTCGGCGCGGTGCACCGCTACGAGCCCTCGGGCGCGTTGCACGGCCTCATGCGCGTGCGCGGCTTCACGCAGGACGACGCCCATGTCTTCTGCACCGAGGAGCAGATGGCGGCGGAGTGCCTGAAGATCAACGATCTGATCCTCTCCACCTATGCCGACTTCGGCTTCGAGGAGATCACGGTGAAGCTGTCCACCCGCCCCGAGAAGCGCGTGGGGTCCGACGCGGTGTGGGATCATGCCGAGGACGTCATGTCCCGCGTGCTCAAGCAGATCGAGGCGGAATCCGGCGGGCGCATCAAGACCGGCATCCTGCCGGGCGAGGGCGCCTTCTACGGTCCGAAGTTCGAGTATACGCTCTCGGACGCCATCGGCCGTGAGTGGCAGTGCGGCACCACGCAGGTGGACTTCAACCTGCCGGAGCGCTTCGGCGCCTTCTATGTGGATGCCGACGGCCAGAAGAAGACGCCGGTGATGATCCACCGCGCCATCTGCGGCTCCATGGAGCGCTTCACCGGCATCCTGATCGAGCACTTCGCCGGTCATTTCCCGCTGTGGCTCGCCCCCGTGCAGCTCGCGGTCTGCACCATCACGCAGGAGGCGGACGACTATGCCGCCGAGGTGGCCTCCGCGGCGCGGGCGCTGGACCTGAAAGTGGAACTCGACACGCGCAACGAGAAGATCTCCTACAAGGTTCGCGAGCACTCGCTGGCCAAGATCCCGGTGCAGTTCGCGCTGGGCAAGAAGGAGGCCGCCGAGCGCACCGTCTCCATCCGCCGCCTCGGCAGCCAGGAGCAGAAGGTGCTTCCCCTGGAGGAAGCGCTGAAGCTGCTGGCGGACGAAGCCGTGCCGCCGGACCTGAAGCGCCGCGCGGCGGTTACGAAGGCCGCCTGAGCGCTTCCGAAATCAGCGACGCGGGTATCATGATCCGCGTCGCCGCTTCTGGCTTGTCCCAGGCTGACTGACCCCCCTGGCGATTTCCTGCCCCTTTTGCGATCCGCGTGGTTGTGGCCGGTGTGACCCGTTACCGTCCCTTCCCATGGGACGGGAGTGGGGCATGTCCAGATTTCTGACGTATCGCCGTATGGCGCGATCGAGCTTGAAACCGGCGCTTCTGGCCGGGGTGGCGATGTGGTGTACGGTGGCCGGCGCGCAGGCGCAGTCGGCGCCGACGATCTACCAGACGCTCAATTACGGAACGAGCGGCACGTTCCTGACCGGCATCCGCGGCAATACCATCGTCGGCAATTATGTGGTGCCCGGCACGGGCGCCACCGGCGGCCTGCTCTATGACATGACCACCGGGGCATGGTCGGCCTTCCCCGTCGCAACGTCCAACGGGGTGAATTATCCGAACGCCACGGGCTCCTCGCCTTATGGTCCGAGCTTCGGCTCGCAGACCGGCATCCTGCGGACGGTCGGCAGCTATATCACCAGCGCCTCGGCACCCTATGATCTGGGCTATCTCTATGATGCGGCCGCAGCTCCGGCACGCCAGCTGACCACGCTGGCCTATCCGAGCGCCTCTGGAAATCCCACGCTCTACACCATCGCGCACAGCACGTTCGGCGACACGGTGGTCGGCAATTTCGACACCCGCCTCGCGACCGGCAATGCGGTGATCTACACCATCTCCACGGGCACCTACGTCAAGAACAACATGCCCGGTGCCGTGAGCACGACGGCCTATGGCGTGTATGGCGACATGATCGCGGGCGGATACGCCAATGCCGGTCCCGGCGGCGGCATCGGCTTCGAGCACGGCTATCTCTACAACACCCTCACCGGCACCTGGACCACCTACGACCATCCGGGCGCGATCATCACCCATCTGGAAGGCATCACCGGCGCCGGCCGCTCCGGCGAATACAACATGGTGGCGGACTGGGTGACGCCGGACAATGTGGTGCATGCCGGCGTGCTGCACGTGGACGCCCTGGGCATTCCCACCTGGTACGAACTGAACATCCCCGGCGCCTTGCTGGTGTCCTCGAATTCCGCATATGGCGACAAGGTGGTCGGCATCTATCTCACCCCCGGCTCCGCCACGCCCAACGGCTACATCGCCACGCTGCCCGGCATCTACAATCCAATCCGCAACACCGGCACCCTGACCTCCAGCGCCGACAATGCGGCCGCTTTGTCCGGTGCCAAGGGCGACGACATCGTCAATAGCGGCACGGTGCGGGTCTCCGGCACCGGCGGCATCGGCATGCGGGGCGAGACCTATGGCGTCCTCACGAATATGGGCACGGTCGTCGCGTCAGGCGTGGTGGGCGCGGCCGCGGAACTGCATGGCCTCTACGGCACCTTGCTGAACTACGGCACTCTCCAGGCGCCCGCGGTGGCCGATGCCTTGCGCACCGGCCCTGATGCCGTCGGCACCGCGATCGTGAACTATGGTGTCATCGACGGCCGCCTCGCCGCCACCGGCGGTCTTGACAAGCGGCTGGAGAACAGCGGCTGGATCGGCGTGTCGGGAATAGGCGTGTCAATCACCAGCCTGTTTGGCGGGACCTTCGTGCAGACCGCAGCGGGAACCCTTTCCCTGCGCGTCACCTCCAGCGGCACCGATACGCTGAGCATCGTCGGCGTGGCCCGGCTGGCCGGCACGCTGGCGGTGCCTTTCCAGACCACGTCCCTGACCCGGAACTACACACTCTTCACTTCGACCCAGGGCTATACGGGCACGTTCACCAACTTGGTCACGTCCGGCCTGCCCAGCTTCATGGGCGCGTCGCTGGTCTATGCGCCCAACGCCGTAAGCCTCAACCTCACCTCGGGCATGGCGCAGATACAGGGCTTGAGCACCAATCAGCGCGCGGTCGGCGCCGGTCTGGACAGGGCGTTCAATGCCGGATCTGGCGTCTCCGATCCGCTCACGTCACTGTATGCCCTGAACAGCAGCCAGTTGCCTCAGGCCCTCAGCGCTCTGTCCGGCGAAGCCCTTGCCAGCGAGCAGTCCGTGCTCATCGGCGATGGTCTCTACAGTCGGCAGGCGGTTCTGGACCGGCTGCGGCAGGGCGCCTATGCGGACCGCTCGGGGGCGATGGCCGCGCTGGCCTATGGCGGCCCGACCATGTCCTATGCGGGCTCGGAGGCGTCCGCTCCCGCGACCTCCGCCGCGGCGGCGCTCGCCTATGCCGCCGGTGGTGCGCCGGTCGCGGTGCCGCCCCCGGCCGGTCCCACGCTCTGGGCACAGGGCTTCGGCTCCTGGGCGAATTATGGCGGCAACGGCAACGTCTCAGGCATCAGCGAGACGCTGGGCGGCGTCATCAGCGGCATCGATGCGACCGTCGGCAACTGGCGGGTTGGCGGTGCGCTGGGCTATACGCAGTCCAACGCCAGCCTGAACAACGTTTCCGGCTCCTCGGAGGCGGACAGCGCGACGATTGCGCTTTATGCGGGCACGAGCGCCGGCCCCTGGAACCTGCGGCTCGGGGCGAGCTACGCCTTCAGCCAGATCGACACCACCCGCACGGTCGCCTTCCCGGGCTTCATTGAGCAGGCCAAGGCCAATTACAACGGTGGGACCGGTCAGCTGTTCGCCGAGGTGGGCTACGGCTTTGCGGTGCAGGCCGTGGCGTTCGAGCCCTATGCGGGTCTTGCCTGGGTGCACCTCAACACGGACAGCTTCTCGGAGAACGGTGCCGTCAGTTCGGCTTTGAGCGGGGCGTCGTCCTCCGCAAACGTCGGCTATGGCACCCTCGGCCTTCGCGCCGCGACCAGCCTGCCGCTGTCGAACGGCATGGCGTTCGCGCCGCATGTCTCGGCCGCGTGGCAATATGCCTTTGGCGATCTCACCCCGAGCGCGCAGCTTGCTCTGGCCAGCGTTCCCGGCGCGAACTTCACCGTCCAGGGCCTTCCGCTGGCGCAGAACACCGCGCTGGTGGAAGCCGGCCTCGACCTGAAGCTCAATGCCCAGATGCGGGTGGGGGCCTCTTATGTGGGGCAGTTCGCGGACAGCGTCACGGTGAACGCTTTCCAGGCGAACTTCACCTGGAATTTCTGACCGGTACCCGCACTCCGCTCCGCCCCTTCACGGGGACGTGCGACGACGCCACCGCATGCTCGTGCGGTGGCGTTTGTGCTTCGAGGGTCAGCGGGTGAGGGGACGCGTGGTTGTGGCGCGGGCACCGCTGGCGAGGACTTCCACGTCCTTGTCCTTGCCCAGTTCCACCTTGAAGTCGCGGCTCACCACGCGCCCGTCATTGCGGGCGATGGCCACATACTCCCCTTCCGTGAGCACCACCGTCGGGAAGGCGCCGATGGATTCCTTGATGGTGTCGCCGCCGGGCGTGATGACCGACCATTGCGTGTCCGCCAGCGCCTCGCCGCCGGCTTCCTTCACCAGCTTGAGCGTGATCTGCGCCGCGCGGTGGTGAACCATGGCATCGGTGAGCTTGCCTGCCTGCACGGTCACGTCCGCGCGCACCACGGCGTTGGCATCTCCATAGGTGGAGACCACGTGATAGGTGCCCTCGGGCAGCAGCACCACCTCGTTGGGCAAAGCGCCGCGATAGAGCGGCTGGCTCGAGGTGCGACCCTGGAGGAACGAGCCCTCATAGATGTCGAAGGACACCTTGGAATTGGTGATGGCCTTGTTGTCCACGTCGGCCTGGAGCCGAAGTCCCCCGGCGGGCAGGATGAAGGCTTCGCGACGGGACGTTGCACCGAGAACCACCCGCTGGGCCTGCGTCGCATAGCCGTACGTGAGGTGGACGATGTAGCCGCCGGGGGAGAGGAAGAAGACCGGGGTCGCCTCCGTGCTCTCCGCCACCAGAGGGAAGGCGCCGGAGGCTTCCGGCGTGTCGGCGAAGACGCGCCACATGACGGCGCGCGGAACCGTCGCCCCGTCGGCGCCGAAGCGGGCGAAGACGCCCAGCGTCACCTTGCCGGCCGGGGCCTGCGGCAGGATGGCGTGCGGCTCGCGGGACGGGGCAGCGACGGCATTGCGGCTGCCGCCGCCCTGCTGCGCCGGGGCCGGGCCGGGGCCGGAGAAGCTGCCCGTGGGTGGTGCCGTGGCGCCCACGAAGGGCAGGGCGCCGCCCGGCGGTGGTCCCCCTTGCGGGGCCGGCCCGATAGGCATGGGAGCGGACAGGCCGGGGCCGCCGATATTGCCGGGCGGGCGCGGCAGGTCCTGCGCGCGGGCCAGCACCGGCGCAGCCATCAAAGCCGCCAGCGCGAGGGCGAGGCGTGCGAAGTGGCGCAAACGGTCGGTGAGCGACGCGGGAGACGGGCGGAGCATTCCGCTCAGGTGCCCCGAAATCCCGGCGCTTTCAAGTCATGTTCCGTCACGTGGGGGCGAGGCCGGCTGCTTCCGGTGCCGCGCGCCGCTGTGATAAAGCTCAAGCCCAGCCCGCCGTCCGGCGGATCCTCCCGCATCGCTCCTCCGGGGCGTGACCCATGGCGACCCGATGCCGCGTCGGGCGCTTGCACACAGGGCTTTGCCATGCCTGACGCGCTCGATCTCCTGCGCACCCGCCGCTCCTCCCGCATTGTGGACCTGACCGGGCCGGCGCCCAAGCCGGAGGAACTGGATACCATCCTCTCCATCGCCGCCCGCGTGCCGGACCATGGCAAGCTCGCGCCCTGGCGCTTCATCGTGTTCGAGGGCGAGGGACGCCTGCGGGCCGGCGAAGCCCTGGCCAAGGTGTTCGCCGAACTCAATCCGGACGCGACCGAGAAGCGGCTTGAGGATGAGAAGGGGCGCTTTGCCCGGGTGCCTCTGGTGGTGGCCGTGGTCTCCAGCGCCCAGCCGCACGTAAAGATCCCCGAATGGGAGCAGCTGCTTTCGTCCGCCGCGGCGGCGCAAAACCTGCTGCTGGCGACGCTTGCGCTCGGCTACGGCGCCACCTGGATCACCGAATGGCCGACCTATGAGCCGAAGGCCCGCGCGGCGCTCGGCCTTGCCGAGCACGAGCGGATCACCGGCTTCATCTATATCGGCACGCCCACGCAGGCGCTGGAAGACCGCCCCCGTCCCGCCCTCTCCGAGGTGGTGACACGCTTCTGATCCGGCTCCGGCCGGCCTCACTTCATGTCGAGGCCGGCCGGGCTGCCAAGGCAGGTGATGGCCCGCTCCACCGGCGCATAGATGACGATGTCCGGCTTGAAGCGGTCGATGACGCTCCATTCGAAGCGGCAGTTGCGGTGGTGGGTCCAGCCGAAGGCGCTGGCATTGCGGGCCAGCAGCCCGGGCCAGAAGCTCTGAGAGAAGGAATCCCCGATCACCAGAATGCGCGGGCCGGCGTGCCCGGTCTCATAGGCATAGCCCTCGAAGGGATCGTTGCCACGGGTGGCCGGCATTAGGCCTGGCAGGGGCTTCAGATTTGCCGGCTGCACCATCGGGCCCTTCGGTGGGTAATCGAGGTCGCCCGTCTCGCTGGTTTCCCCGAGATACCGGGCGAGGTCGCCGGTTGCCGTGGGCGTCAACGGCCCGAGCGCCTCGCTCTCGGGCACCTGCAACTCGGGCCGGCCGGCGGCACGCATGGCGGCGTTGAAGCCGAGGACGGCGCCGCGATTGTTCCAGTGCGTATCGGTCCGCCGGTAGACGGGCCCTTCCTCCCGGGCGGCGGTCAGTTCCGGCCGCAGGTCCGCGAAGGCGGTGCCGCGCGCCGGCAGGGTGGCGGCCACGCTGTCGTATTCGGTCGGACGCTTCTGCTCGGTCTGTGCCCAGGCGGGCAGGAGGTCGGGCATCACGCTCTGGCCGTTTGGCGGAACAACCATGGCGAAGGTGATGCCGCGCGCCTTCAGCACATCCCGCATGCGGTCCGTGACGCGGACCAGACGCTCCACCTGATCCGTGCGGAAGATGCGGCCGAGCGACTGGTCCAGCGCCTTCTCGCCCGTATAGAAGATCTGCCCCTTCTGGCCGATCAGCACCGGCCGCTCGCGGGTGGACTTCATGAACTTGCTGTAGGCCGCATGGGCCCCCATGAAGAGGCCGCGGAAGCCGTAATTGTTGTTGATGTAGGGGTCGAGCCGCTCGGTCGCCTGGATCCACCAGGCCGGCGGCACCGTCTGCACCGTGCGGATCGGCGCCTTCAGGTCCGGCATTACGAGGCCGAGGGTCGGCAGCAGGAGCAGGCCGATAAAGGCGAAACACCACCAGCGGCGATAGGCGAACAGCAGCGGCATCGTCAGAACCGGAAATAGAGGAACGGACTGTAGGCCGCAGCGCCCACGGTGATGACACACAAGATGAAGAGCGCCAGCGCGGCGATGCTGTCGCCGAGCGCATAGGCCTTCAGGCGGCCGGGATGGGCGGCAAGGCCGCGGGGCGGCCGCGGCAGGCCGAACATGGCGAGCGGCCAGCCGAGGATCATCATCGCGATGGTGAGCGGCTGGAGCGCCTGCAGCAGTCCGGTTGTTGGCGCCTCGAAGCCGTTCAGCCCGGCGAGGCCCGCGAACATGTCCGCGGCATTGGCAAGATCATTGGCGCGGAACCACACCCAGCCGGTGAGCACCACCAGCAGCGTATAGGCGTGGGCGATCACCACCGGCGCCCGCTTCAGCCAGCGGCCGAAGGCGGTGCGCTCCAGCACCAGGAAGGCGCCGTGGTGGGCGCCCCAGATGACGAAGGTCCAGCTCGCGCCGTGCCAGAGGCCGCAGAGCAGGAAGACGGTCCAGAGGTTCAGCGCCGTGTGCAGATGGCCGCGCCGGTTGCCGCCAAGCGGGATGTACACATAGTCGCGGAACCAGCTCGACAGGCTCATGTGCCAGCGCCGCCAGAAATCGGTGATCGACTGCGAGCCATAGGGCGTGCGGAAGTTGCGCGGGAACTTCAGCCCCATGGCGAGCGCGAGGCCAATGGCCATGTTCGAATAGCCGCCGAAGTCGAAATAGATCTGGAGCGCATAGGCGAGCACGCCGAGCCATGCGGCGATGAAGCCGGGCTGGCTCGTCTGGTCGAAGACCACGGAGGCAAGGGGCGCCACCTCGTCGGCGATGAGCACCTTCCAGGACAGGCCGATCACAAAGATGCGCAGGCCGGCGGAGACGCGGCCGATGGTGGTGCGCCGGTCGTGGATACGGCGGGAGATGGTGGAATAGCGGACGATCGGACCCGCGACCAGCTGCGGGAACATGGTGATGTAGATGACGATCTCCTCCAGCCGCCCGTTCGCACGCACACGGCCGCGATAGACGTCCACGAGGTAGGAGATGGCGTGGAAGGTGAAGAAGGAGATGCCGAGCGGCAGCGGCAGGTGCACCACCGGCAGGGCCAGGGCTTCCGGCAGCAGCAGGTTGATGTTCTCGGCGAGGAAGCCGGAATATTTGAAGACGATGAGGCCGGCGAGATTGAGCGCCACCGCGAGCGAGAGCATGCGCAGCCGGTGGCGCGGCGTGCCCCGGCCGATGGCCATGGCCATCGCATAGTTCATGAGGATGGAAACCGCGAGCACCGCCACATTGGCGAAGCCGCCCCAGCCGTAGAACACCAGCGAGAAGGCCAGAAGGACGAAGTTCTTCGCCCGGACGCCCGGCACCGCGAAATAGCAGATCAGGAAGGCGGGGAGGAAATAGTAGAGGAACGTGACCGACGAGAAGATCATTCGGAGGGACTCGGCATACGCCTAATAGATGAACTGTTCGCGCAGGATGCGTTCGTCCAGCCCATGATCGGGGTCGAACAGCATGTCCATGGATGAGGTCTTGTCGAGGCGCGCGGTGACCTCGATGATGTCACGCACTTCCTTGTGATCAGCCACCGCGCTCACCGGCCGCTTGTCGGCTTCCAGGATCTCGATCTGGATGGTGGCCCGGTCGGGCACCAGCGCCCCGCGCCAGCGGCGGGGCCGGAAGGGGGAAATGGGAGTGAGCGCCAGTAGCGCCGCCCCCAGCGGCAGGATGGGGCCGTGGGCGGAGAGGTTGTAGGCGGTGGAGCCGGCGGGGGTCGCCACCAGCACGCCGTCGCAGATGAGTTCCTCCAGCCGCACCTTGCCGTCGATGGAGATGCGCAGCTTGGCGGCCTGATACGTCTGGCGCAGCAGCGACACCTCGTTGATGGCCGGGGCGCTGTAGCGCACGCCGGCCGCATCCACGGCCTCCATCATCAGCGGATGGATCACCACATGGGTGGCATTGGCGAGGCGGGCACGCAGGTCGTCCTCGCGATACGTGTTCATGAGGAAGCCGACGGAGCCACGATGCATGCCATAGATGGGCACGCCCTTGTCGCGAAAGTGATGCAGGGTCTGGAGCATCAGGCCGTCGCCGCCGAGAGCGACGATCACGTCCGCCGCGTCTTCGCTCACGTCGCCATAGCGCTGGATGAGCCGCGCGCGCGCGGCCTCGGCCTCGGGCGTGCCGCTAGCCATGAAGGCGATGCGCTCGAAGCGCCGTGGGCTGTCATTCATTCCGGACAGTTGCCTCAGCTGCCACTCGGGGGAGGCGGCGCATATGGATACGCGGTCGCGCGCCGTCCCCGGTTCCCACACCGCTCAGCGGCAGACGGAGTTTCCGTCTATCCGCCACCAGCCGCCTTGTCGAGGCGGCGGGCCGCCGCCATCGCCAGGTGGCGCCGTTCGCACGGGGGCTGTTGCAACCGGGGCACGGCGCCTTACACACGGTCAATCACGGGAGAGCCGGTATGAGCATGCGTCTCGTTTACGCCACCTATCCGAGCCTGACGCTGGCGGAGGCTGCCGCGCGGCGTATCGTCGAGGCCGGGCTGGCCGCCTGCGGCAACATCCTGCCCTCCATGGTCTCCATCTACCGCTGGGAGGGCCAGCTGGAGCGGGCGGAGGAGGTGGTGCTGCTGCTGAAGACCACCAAGGAGCGCGCCGCCGAGGTGGTGGAGGCGGTGCGGGCCGATCACCCTTACGAGGTGCCGGCGGTTTTCGTGCTGCCGGTGGAAGACGGCAGCACGGCCTTTCTCGGCTGGATCGCCTCGGAGACGTTCTGAGGGCGCGGGAACGTCGTCAGCGCCCGGCCCTCAGAGGGAGACCCACGGCACCGGGTGGAAGCGGAAGCCGTCGTGGTGGGCTTCCAGATGGGCGGCACTCGGGAAGGGATAGTGGAAGCCGGCCACCAGAAGGCGCTCGGCGGCGGCGCGGCCCAGCCAGTGACGGCGGTTCTTCTCGGCCAGCTCCGGATCGATGTCGAAGGCCGCATGCCAGCCGGGATTGCGAACGAACAGATAGGGCGTGTTCGTCAGGTCCGACTGGATGAAGAGCTGCGCGCCTTCCGAATCCAGCATGAAGGAGGTGTGCCCCGGCGTGTGTCCGGGCGTGCCGATGGTGGTGAGGCCGGGAAGGATCTCCTGGTCCCATGCATATTCGCTCACATGGGCTGCGACGACGTCCAGCACGCGCTGGGCATTGGCGAAGGCGGGCTTGAGATTGTCCGGCGCGCCGGCGGCATTGGCCGGGTTGAGCCAGAAGTCGCGCTCCCGCGCGGGCACCAGCACCTTGGCATTCGGGAAGGCCGGCGAGCCGTCGGGGGCGACAAGGCCATTGATGTGGTCGAGGTGGAAATGGGAGATCACCACCGTGTCGATGGTGGCGGCGCCCACCCCGATGGCTTCCAGATTGTGATGCAGACGCCCCACCGTGGAAGGCTCCGCCTGCGGGCCGAAGCCGGTGTCGATCAGCACCCGGCGGCCGGCGATCTCCAGCAGCAGCGGATTGAAATAGATGGTCAGATGGTCTTCCGGCAGGAAGGCCGCGCGCAGGGCGGCCTGCACCGCCTCCAGCGGCTGGTTGCGCACGAAGCCTTCGGCGAGCGGAAAGGACCGTGTGCCGTCCGGAATGGCGGTCACGGTGACGGCACCCACCTTGTAGCGGAAGGCGGCGGGCGGAAGCGGAGGCAGGGCGCGCATGAAGCTGTTTCCGTATCCGGGCAGCGGAGGGGCTGCCGTTGGGTCACGCGGTCGTGAGCGGCCGCAGTGCTGGGGCGTTTAGGGGAAAGCGTTGCATTGCGGTGTCACAGACCCGTGAGCTGAGCCGTGACGCCAGCAAAAAGGGCCGCTTCCGGAAGGAAACGGCCCTTTGTCCCGCGTGCGTCGTGCCTCAGCGGACCGGCGGGGCGTACTGGATGCCGCCGGCGCTCCAGAGCTGGTTCACGCCGCGCGGAATGGCGAGCTTGGAGCCCGTGCCGATGTTGCGCTCGAAGGCCTCGCCGTAATTGCCGACGGCGCGGATGATGCGCACCGCGAAATCCTTGGTGAGGCCGAGTTCGGTGCCGAAGTCGCCGTCCGTGCCGACGAGGCGCTTCACGTCCGGCTTCTGCGACTTCAGCGCTTCGTCGAGGCTGAGGGAGGAGACGCCCAGTTCCTCGCCGTTGATCATCACGTAGTGGGTCCACTTCACCACATTGAACCACTCGTCGTCGCCCTGGCGCACCACGGGGCCGAGGGGCTCCTTGGTGATGACGTCGGGCAGGACGATGTGGGAGGCGGGCTTGGCAAAGCCGGTGCGCAGCGCATAGAGCGCCGACACGTCCGTGGAGATGGTGTTGCAGGTGCCGTTCTCATAAGCCTTCACCAGATCCTGCACGGTCGGCAGGGTGACCAGTTCCAGCTTCATGTTGTTGGTCTTGAAGTAGTCCTCGGCGTAGCTGGCGGCGGTGGTGCCGACCTGCACGCAGACCTTGGAGCCGTCGAGCTCGAGGGCCGATTCGATCTTGCGCGCGGCCGGGACGAGGAAGCCCTGGCCGTCGAAATAGGTAACGGCGCCGAACAGGAACTTCTGCTTGGCCTCACGCTCCAGCGTCCAGGTGGTGTTGCGCGAGAGCAGGTCCACCTTGCTGCCGGACAGCGCGGTGAAGCGGTCCTCGGCATTGAGCGGCACGAAGTTGACCTTCGCCGGGTCGTTCAGCACGGCGGCGGCCACCGCGCGGCAGAAGTCCACGTCGAAGCCCGACCACTTGCCGTCCACCTGCTGGGAGAAGCCCGGAATGCCGGTGCTGACGCCGCAGTTGAGCGTGCCGCGGTCCTTCACCGCCTTGAGGGTCTGGGCCATGGCGGCCGGGGCGGTGAACGCCACGGCGGCGCCGGCTACGAGCGCGAAAAGGGTCTTCATGGAAAGGCCTCGCGTCATCACGCAATTCCCGGAACGGAGAGAGAGAAGGCCGCTCAAAGCGTGACGGCCTGACGAATGATGACCTTCGTGCCCACTGGCACGCGGCTGTAGAGATCGATGATGTCGCTGTTCACGAGACGGAAGCAGCCGGAGGACACCGCATAGCCGATGGTCTCGGGCTGGTTCGTGCCGTGGATGCGGTAGACGGTCTGGCCCAGATAGAGCGCGCGGGCGCCCATGGGATTGCCGGGACCGCCGGCCATGAAGCGCGGCAGGTAGGGCTGGCGCTGGATCATCTCCGCCGGGGGGGTCCAGTCCGGCCACTCGGCCTTGCGGCTGATCTTCTCGAGGCCCTGCCACTGGAAGCCGTCGCGTCCGACGCCGATGCCGTAACGCATCGCCCGGTTGTTGCCTTCCACCAGATAGAGGAAGCGGTCGGAGGTGGAGATGATGATGGTGCCGGGGGCTTCCGTGGTGCGGAAATAGACCGGCTGGCGGCGGTAGGCCGGATCGAGCTGGGCCTCGTCATCCTCGGGCGGCACGAGGCCGGGCTGGTCGCCGATGTCGAGGGTGGCGCCGGGCGTTCCGCGCGGCGCGGTCGCGCCGGGGATCGAGGCATTGGGCGTGGGGCGGGTGCCGAAAGCCTGGGCGTGGGCGGCGCCGGCGAGCACGAGAAGGCCGAGCTGCAGCGCGGCCGCGAGACGCAGGGTCTTGAACGACATGACGGAAAACCTCCCTTATCCCAGCCCCAAGGACAGGAGAGAGGCCGTCGCCCGCCGGTGGCGTCCGCCGCGGGCTTGCCGCCGCAGGTTCGCCGCCGCCTGATCCTCCCCCGCATCCCGTGGTATGCGCGTGACGCAACCGCACCTACCGCCTTCGGGATAGCTGAGCCGCCGGGGAAGGAAAAGGGAAAAGAATGGTCGCATCCGCCCGCCGGCAAAGGAACGGGAGGCGGTATGTCGTGGAGCTCAAGCTTCGGGAATCGTGCTCTCGCCGGGCCCGAGATCGCGCTGCATCAGCACGGTGTCGAGCCAGCGCCCGAACTTGAGGCCGCTGCTCTTGATGATGCCCACATCGCGGAAGCCGCAGGCGCGGTGGACGCCGATGGAGCCGGCATTGGCGCTGTCGCCGATCACCGCCACCATCTGCCGGAAGCCGCGGGCCTCGCATTCCCTCACCAGCGCCGTGAGGAGCGCCTTGCCGACGCCGCGCCGCTGGGCGCCGGGCGCCACATAGATCGAGTTCTCGACCGTGAAGCGGTAGGCGATGCGCGGCCGGAACGCGCCGGCATAGGCATAGCCGAGCAGGGTCTCGTCCGTATCTACCGCCACCAGATAGGGATAGTCGCCGGCCATCAGCGCATCGAAGCGGCGCGTCATCTCGCCGACCCCCGGCGGGTCCAGCTCGAAGGAGGCGGTGCCGGTGCGCACGGCGTCGTCATAGATGTCGGCGATGGCGGGAACGTCGGCGAGGGTGGCAGGACGGAGAAGCATGGCGGCACGCGGCAGGAGGGAAGGGCAGGTCCACGCCCTTTAATCCCGCGGCGGCGGCATTTGAAGCCGTCTCAAAAGAAAAGGCCCCGGCGATGCCGGGGCCTTCCGTCCGTCTGTGCTTGGGCTCGGAAGCCGGATCAGTTGTTGTTCCGGTTGCCGAAGAGCTGGAGCAGCATCATGAACAGGTTGATGAAGTCCAGATAGAGGGTCAGGGCGCCCATGATGGCCTTCTTGCCGGCGACGACGTCGTCGTCCGCCTCGAAGTACATCTCCTTGATGCGCTGGGTGTCGTAGGCGGTAAGGCCCGCGAAGACCAGCACGCCGACCACGGACACGATGAACTGCAGCATCGAGCTCGCGAGGAAGATGTTCACCAGCGAGGCGATGATGATGCCGAACAGGCCCATGATCAGGAACGAGCCCATGCCCGTCAGATCACGCTTCGTGGTGTAGCCCCACAGGCTCAGCGCGCCGAAGGACGCGGCCGTGATGAAGAACACCCGCACGATGCTCTCGTGAGTGTACACGAGGAAGATGCTGGACAGGGAAATACCCACCAGCGCCGCATAGCCCCAGAACACCGCCTGGGCCGCGCCCACGCTCATGGACTGGATGCGGAAGCTCAGGAAGAACACAGCGGCGAGCGGCGCCAGCATGACCACCCACTTGAGCGGGCTCACGAACAGCGCGTAGCCGAACTGCGTCAGCATGATGCCGCCGGCCACCTGGCCTGCAGCTGCGCCCGGATTGGTCGTCACGGAGAGCATGAAAATGCCCAGGGCGGCCGCGCCAGTGATGGCAAGTCCAAGAGCCATATAGTTGTACACGCGCAGCATGTACGCCCGCAGGCCCTGGTCGATCGCGGCCTCCGAGCGCGTCACCGAGCCGTAACGCGCGGCGACGTTGCGATCATAGTCGGACATCGTCGGTTCCTTTCCTCATTCCATCGGCGGCATGGGCACAGCCCAAACCTATCCGACGCGCCATCAATATGGTCGGAGCCCGTTTCCCGGACAAGACCGCCTTTGATGAAATTTCCGCAAGGTCACGTTCCGTCAGCAGCTTGGGCGGGACTGCGCTTCCGAAAAACCGGCGGATGGTAAGGCGGTCTGATGGCCTGAGGTCAGGAGCCGCGGCCTGCCGTCCGGCGGTGCCTAACAGCCCGCTACTACCACGCCCCCGCCGGCCTCTCCCTATAATCGCTCCAGAAAAACAGAAACGGAGTCGGGAGCGAGATGCGGGATGGGAAAAGGCGGTCCGGTTGGCGTGAATGGCATGCCGGAGCCGTGGTGGCGGTGGTGATGGCAGGTCTCGGCGCCCCGGCGGCGCTGGCGCAGATGGCGCTGCCGACGCAGGCGCCCCTCACCGGGGCGGAGCTCTTCAAACGCCAGTGTGGCACCTGCCACACCACCAATGCGGCGGACCAGCCCCGGCAGGGGCCCACGCTGGCCGGGGTGTTCGGCCGCAAGGCGGGATCGGTGGAAGGGTTCCGCTATTCGCCGGGCTTCGCCAAGGCGGATTTCAGCTGGGACGAGGCGCATCTCGATGCCTGGCTCACCAATCCGCAGGCGGTGATTCCCGGCGCGATCATGCCCTACCGCCAGCCCAAGCCGGACCTGAGGGCCGCTTTGATCGGCTATCTGAAGGAGTTGAAGTGATGGCCAAGCCCGTTCATGTCATGCTGCGCGTCCTCGATGAAGCGCGCGCGGTCGCCTTCTACGAGACCGCTTTCGGCCTGAAGGTCGCGGACCGATTCGATTTCGGAACATTCGCGCTGCTCTATCTGCGCGGCGACGAGAGCCCCTTCGAGGTGGAGCTTACCGTCAATTACGACCGCACCGAGCCCTATGCGCAGGGCGATGGCTACGGCCATGTGGCGGTGACCGTCTCATCTGTCGAGGCCGAGCACGCCCGGCTGGAGGCTGCCGGCCTCGCGCCGGGGCCGATCCGCGATTTCAAGCATGAAGACAAGACCCTCGCCCGCTTCTTCTTCATCACCGATCCCGATGGCTACAAGACCGAGGTGATCGAGCGGGGCGGGCGCTACATCTGAGTTCCAAAAGCAAGTGCAAGGCGGACGCCGCACAAGATGGCGCCGCCGCAGGATAGGGAGGAACGCCATGAGAGAAGTCGATCCCCGGACCCGCTACAGCCGCCGCTTCCTTCTGAAGGCGGCGGCCATCTCGGTGCCCGCCGCCGCGGTGGCGGGCGGCACGCTGTCGGACGCCTGGGCGGAAGGCGGCGTGCTGAAGCCGGCCAGCATGAAGACGCTGGCGAAGGCGGCCCGCGATATCTACCCCCACGATTTCCTAGGGGACATCTATTACATCACGGCCGTGAAGCCGTGGAAAGAGAAGGCGGCGGCCGATCCCGCCGTGAAGGCGATGCTGGAGGACGGCATCGCGAAACTCGATGCCGCCGCCAAGGCCGCCCATGGCGTGCCTTATGTGGACGTGGGCTGGGAAGCCGACCGCGTCACGCTGCTCAAGGGCATCGAGAGCACGGACTTCTTCAAGAAGGTGCGGGGCGACCTTGTGGTGTCGCTCTACAACCAGAAGGAGATCTGGCCGAAGTTCGGCTATGAGGGCGCCTCCGCCGACAAGGGCGGCTACATCCATCGCGGCTTCGACGACATCGACTGGCTGCCGAAGGCCTGATGCTGAGGCGCGCCCACGAACGGGCGCCGCCACCAAAGAAAAGACCGACAGGGAAACGCCAAACAGCCGGGAGGAACGTCCATGGCTCAGTTCGACAGGAACGATGACAGCGTTGTGGTGATCGTCGGCTCAGGAGCTGGCGGCGGCACGCTGGGCAATGAACTCGCCCAGAAGGGCATCAAGGTGGTGATCCTCGAGGCCGGGGCGCGCAACGAGATCCAGGATTTCGTCAATGACGAATGGGAGAGCTTCGCCCAGCTCGCCTGGACCGACATGCGCGTTGCCTCCGGCTCGTGGCGGGTGGCGCGGGATTTCCCGAACCTGCCGGCGTGGATCGTGAAATCCGTGGGCGGCTCCACCGTCCATTGGGCGGGCGCCTCGCTGCGCTTCGAGCAGCACGAGTTCAAGGCCGCCTCAGCCTATGGCGGCATCAAGGGCGCCAACCTCCTTGACTGGCCGATCACCAAGGCGGAACTCGACCCATATTACGCCAAGGCCGAAGACAAGATGGGGGTGACGCGCACCAACAACATCCCCGGCCTGCCCGGCAACAACAACGAGAAGGTGCTGGAGGCCGGCGCCCGCAAGATCGGCTACAAGGACTTCTCCACCGGGCGCATGGCCATCAACAGCCAGCCCCGCGACGGGCGCGGCTCCTGCCAGCAGATCGGTTTCTGCTTCCAGGGCTGCAAGTCCGGCGCCAAATGGTCCACGCTCTATACGGAAATCCCCAAGGGCGAGGCCACCGGCAATCTGGAAGTGCGGCCCAACTGCCACGTGGCGAAGATCGAGCACGACGCCAATGGCAAAGTGACGGCGGTGGTCTATTTCGACGAGACCGGCGCCACCCAGCGGCAGAAGGCCCGCGTGGTCGCTGTGGCGGGCAATTCCATCGAAAGCCCGCGCCTGCTTCTCAACAGCGCGTCCAGCCTGTTCCCGAACGGCCTTGCCAATTCCTCGGGGCAGGTGGGGCGCAACTACATGCGCCACGTCACCGGCTCGGTCTATGCCGCCTTCGAGAAGCCGGTGCACATGTATCGCGGCACCACCATGGCCGGCATCATCCGCGATGAGGCGCGGCACGATCCCGGCCGTGGCTTTGCCGGCGGCTACGAGATGGAGACGCTCTCCCTCGGCCTGCCCTTCATGGCCGCCTTCCTGAACCCCGGCGCGTGGGGCCGCAGCTTCACCTCGGCCATGGAGAATTATCCCCGCATGGCCGGCATGTGGCTGGTGGGCGAGGACATGCCGCAGGAGAAGAACGCCATCACGCTGGACAAGGAGGCCAAGGACAAGTTCGGCCTGCCGGTGGCCAACGTGCATTATGACGACCATTCCAATGACGTGGCCATGCGCAACCACGGCTACCAGCAGGGGGCGGCGCTCTATGAGGCGGTGGGGGCGGTGCAGACCTATCCCACCACGCCCTATCCCAGCACGCACAACCTCGGCACCAACCGCATGAGCGAGAAGCCGCGCGACGGGGTGGTCAACAAGTTCGGCCAGTCGCACGACATCAAGAATTTGTTCGTGTCGGATGGCAGCCAGTTCACCACCAGCGCGGCCTGTAATCCCACGCTCACCATCGTCGCCCTCGCCATCCGGCAGGCCGACCACATGGCCGAACTGATGCGCCGGCGCGACATCTGACGGGTACGTCCGGCGGCAACGGCCGACGTGGACACCGTGACCCAAGTCGGATGGCCGGGCGTCTCCCGGCCATCTAAGCCCGCCTTCCTCTACTCCGCGGCCATCAGCGGCTGTCCGCCGATCGGCTGGCCGGCCTTGCGCGAGATATAGATGAGGCAGGAGCAGCGCAGCAGGGAGGCGAGGTTCTGCACCTCGCCCCGGCAGTCCAGCACCTCGTCATGCAGCGTGGTGATGAACTTGGCGACGCTGCTGCCTTCGCTGGCGGCGATCTCCTCCAGGATGGTCCAGAAGGTATTTTCGAGCCGGACCGAGGTGATGTGCCCGCCGATCCGGATGGAGCGCGTCACCGACTGGTAATTTTCCTGGGGCTGATGTGCGAACATGTGGCACATGCGACCCTCCCACGTTCGTTTTGCCAAAGGCTAAGCCAATCGGCGGAAGCGAACAACCATCGTCCGCCCACGCTCAGGCCCGCAGCCGCGCCGAGAGCGCCTCGATGAACAATCGCACCTTGGCGGGCACGAGCCGCCGCGTGGGGTAGACCGCCCAGATGGCGAGCGTTTCCGGCTCGCCGTCCGACAGGTGGATCGCCTCCAGACGCCCATCCGCGATTTCCTCGCGCACGTTCCAGAGGGAGAGGTTGGCGATGCCGAGGCCGGCGATGCAGGCCTGGTGCAGCGATTCCATCGAGGACGAACTGTAGCGCCCGCTCGCCTTCACGCGCACGCTGCGGCCCTCGCTGGCGAAGGTCCAGTGGCTGCGGTTGGGCGTGGTGAGGCATTCGTGGGTCTTGAGGTCCGCCATCGTCTGCGGCCGTCCGTGCCGGGCGAGATAGGCGGGGGAGGCGATCAGCAGGCAGGGGTTGTCGGCAAGGCGGCGGGCGATCAGGGTGCTGTCGCCGAGCTGCGCAATGCGGATGGCCAGATCGATGCCTTCCGCCACCACGTCGACGACGGTGTCGGAGATCATCACATCCACGCGAACCTGCGGGTTGGCCTCCATGAAATGGGCCACCACGGGATTGATGATGCGCCGGGCGAAGGCGGCCGAGCAGGAGAGGCGCAGGAGGCCGGTCGCCTTGTCCTCGGGCGAGCAGATGCTGGCGATTGCCGCCGCCTTTTCCTCCAGCAGCGTCTGCGCATGGGGCAGGAAGACCTGCCCTTCGTCCGTCAGCGTCAGGGCCCGCGTGGTGCGGTGGACGAGGCGGACGCCCAGTTCCTGCTCCAGCGTCGCGAGGTGGCGGGAGGCCGCCATGGGCGAGATGCGCAGACGCCGGGCCGCGGCGGCAAGGCTGCCGGCGGCGGCCGTCTCGGCGAGCACGGAAAGGGCGATGAATTCCATTGTATCAAACCTTGATATAATCGCGTAACACAGTCAGTCACTGGATCAAAACGCGTTATGGAGTAGCTTCCGCTCCGACTGGATTCCGGCGCGATGCCGGAACCCGCCGCCGGGCACCATCGGGCGTCCCGGCCGGATCGGGAGATCAAGACATGACAATGGGAACCACGATGGATGGTGCGGCCTCTGCCGGGCTTGGGCGCGGCACCACCTTTGCCATGGCGGCCGCAGCCGGCATCGCCGTCGCCAACATCTATTACAACCAGCCCATGCTGGCGCTCATGGAAGCGGCCCTGCCGGGCCCGCTGACCGCCGCCGTACCCACGGCCACCCAGCTCGGCTATGCGGTGGGGCTGTTCCTGCTGGTGCCGCTGGGTGACCTGATGGAGCGGCGGCGCCTCATCGTCATCCAGTTCGGCGTGCTGGCGCTCGCCATGGCCATGGTGGCTCTGGCACCTACGGCCGGGCTCGTTCTGGCGGCGTCCTTCCTGGTGGGGCTGGCCTCCACGGTGGCGCAGCAGATCATCCCGCTCGCCGCTCATCTCGCGGCCCCCGCCCGCCGTGGCGCGACCGTCGGCACGGTGATGGCCGGGCTGCTCACCGGCATCCTGCTCAGCCGGACGCTGGCCGGTTTCGTTGCCACCAACTGGGGCTGGCGGGACATGTTCGGCCTCGGAGCGCCCATGGCGCTGGTGGCCGGCGGCCTGATGGCCCTGACGCTGCCCGCGAGCCGGCCGGACAGCGGCCTCGGCTATGGCGCGCTGATGCGCTCCATCCTGCATCTGTGGCGGGAGTTCCCGGCGCTGCGCATCGCCGCGGTGACGCAGGGGCTGCTGTTCGCCACCTTCACCGGCTTCTGGACCATCCTCGCCTTCCGGCTTCAGGCGCCGCCGTTCGGCCTCGGCGCCGACGTGGCGGGCCTGTTCGGCATCGTCGGCGCGGTGGGCATCCTCTCGGCGCCGCTGGCCGGGCGCATCGCGGATCGCCACGGCCCGTCCCGCATGGTGCTCGTCGGCGCGGTGGTGACGCTGGTGTCGTTCGTGGTGTTCGGCGTGTGGGGTTCGCTGGCGGGCTTGATCGCCGGCGTCATCCTGCTCGACTTCGGCGTGCAGGCGGCGATGATCTCGAACCAGCACATCGTCTTTGCCCTGCGTCCCGAAGCCCGCGGCCGCATCAACACGCTTTACATGGGCAGCATCTTCATCGGCGGTGCCTCGGGCTCTGCCGGCGCGACGCTTGCCTGGTCCTTCGGCGGCTGGGGCGCGGTCTGCGTGCTTGGTGCGGTGCTCGGCCTTCTCGCGACGGTGCTCCAGATGGCCCGGGCGAAGTCCGCCGGCCACTGACTTCAGGATCCTTCGAGGGTCGGGCCCGCCGTGCGTCGCACGGCGGGCCTTTTCGTATCAGGCGGCGGGCGGCGTCGGGGCTTCGCCCGCATTGGCCGGCAGGCCGGCGAGAGCGTTGCGCAGGGCCTGCTCCTTGCTGTGGTCGAGTGAGGTCTTCAGCACCACGCCGCCGAAGCCCTTGATGTCCTCCAGCACCTTGTCCGCGGTCATGGACTTGATGAGGACGAAGAGGGCGGCATTGCCGGGCGCGATGGAGCCGGCGAGATCCTTCATGAAGGCGTCGTTGACGCCGAAGTCCGAGAGGGCACCGGCGAGCGCACCCGAAGCGGCGCCGATCGCCGCGCCGACCACCGGCATCAGGAAGATGGTGCCCACGAGCAGGCCCCAGAAGCTGCCGCCCAGCGCGCCGGCGGCGGTGGTGTTCACGAGCTGGTTCAGCTTGATGTGGCCATCCTCGCTCTTGACCGCGATGACGGCGTCCTCGAGGGCGATCACATACTCCTTCTGCAGCGCGATCAGGTGCTGACGGACCTCTTCGGCCTTCTGTTCGGAGGGATAGACAATAACGACGAGGTCGGACATCGGGGACACTCCGGTTGCGGACGCTGGAGGACGGCCCGGCCGGATGGCATCCATCCGGGCTCAAGAATCGCCCTCGAACTCTCATGATAGAGAACGCAGGACCTGCCCCGCTTGCACGCAAGCAGCGCAGTGCGCGCTCCACGGTGATGGCACACCGCCTTGATCCGAGTGTGACACGATCGCCGGCCGGGTACAGCGGGGCGTCTCGCCGCTGGCCGGATTCTCACGCGCGCACCGTTCGCTCCATAGCGGAGGAGAGGGCGCTTTCCAGCCGGGGGAAGTGGCACTAATCTACCTAGCAACAAAGGCTTGTGAAGGAGTTGGGGCGATGGGGGAAACAGGGCCGGAGGCCAAGGCCGAGACCACGCCGCGCCTGTATGCGGACGGCCATCCGCTGGATGAGATCCACTACATCGAAGCCAAGATCATCCTGAACGGCAACCGCTTCACCAGCGTGAAGAATTTCTTCGACTTCGCCAAGATCGTGCGCAAGGTCGCCAAGGAGCAGGGAGTCGATTTCGACAGCACGGAAGTGGAGGGCATGCGCCCCCAGATCCGCGAGGTGCTCTTCCTCGATACGAAGGATTTCAAGCTCTACAACAACGCCTTCATCCTGCGGCGCCGGATCAATTACGAGGATGGCTTCCCCGTCGGCGACCCCGAGATGGTGTTCAAGTTCCGCCATCCCGACCTTGAGACGGCGACGCTGTGCGACGTGCGTCCGCAGATCCCCGGCGAATACCGCATCAAGTTCAAGGAAGAACTGCTGCCGCTGAAGGACCGCATCGGCGGCATCCGCACCCTCTTCTCGCACAATGTCGAGTTCAAGTACCGGCCGGTGAACCTCATGGAGGATCCTAGCTCCTCCGACTATCTCACCCGCGTCTTCCCCGCGCTGGCGCCGGTCTTCGCCGGCAGCAAGGAGCGCATCTCGCTGGTGAACCACACGGCGGTGGAAGAGGTGCTCCAGCAGCTCGGTACGCTCGATTTCGGCAAGGGCGTCCTCGCCGCCTGCAACGTGGCCGTCTGGCGCACGCGCGGCGACCAGCACCAGTTGGTGGGCGAGTTCTCCTATCAGGCCCGCATGGAGCGCCGCGCCGCCGTGAGTGCCAAGGCCATCGAGCGTTCCAACGCCTTCTTCAACGCCCTCCAGCATGCGGCGCAGGACTGGGTGGCCCTCGGCATGACCAAGACCGGTGCCGTGTACCGGCTGAAGGGCGCGCCCCCGCATTCCCATGAGTGACGTTCTGTCCGACGGCGCACCCTGCGAGGAAACCATCGTCCCGCAGCCGAGCGTGCTCACCATCTTTCTCGTCTTCCTCTCCATCGGGGCGACGAGCTTCGGCGGCGGTGTCGTGGCCTATCTGCGTTCCGCGCTGGTGGGTCGTCACCGCTGGGTGGATGACGAGACCTTCCTCGAACTCCTGTCCATCTGCCAGAGCCTGCCGGGGCTCAATGCCTCCAACATGGCGATCCTGGTGGGCGACCGGCTGAAGGGCACGGCGGGGGCCGCCGCCGCGCTGGTGGGCATCTGCCTGCCCGGCGGCATCATGATGGTCGCCGCCGCGCTTCTCTACAGCACCAACGAGAGCAAGGGCGGCGTCGTGAACGCCATGCTGCACGGCGTCTCCGCGGCGGCGGTGGGCATGGTGCTGGCGGTCTCCGTCCAGCTCGGCCTCAAGACGCTGAAGCGTTATGCGGATCTGGTGTTCGTCGCCCTCACCATCATCGGCGTCGAGGTGCTGCACCAGTCGGTGCTCGTGGTGCTGGCGGTGGTCGGGGCTCTCGCGATCATCTGGTACCGGCCCGGCGGTGCGCCGCACGGGGGCGATCTGTTCGACCGCTTCACCAAGCCCAAGCCGAAGCCGCACCACGACCTCGATCACCACGGAGGCGTGTGATGGGCCAATTGCTCCCGCTCGTCGCGGTCTTCTCCTATCTGTCCCTGCTCACCGTGGGCGGCGGCATGGCCGCCTTTCCGGAACTCAAATACCTGACGGTGGATGTCCACCACTGGCTGACCTTCCCGCAGCTCATTCATCTCTACAGCATCGGCCAGATGGCGCCGGGGCCGAACATGATGATGATCGCGGCGGTGGGCCAATGGGTGGCCGGGCCGCTCGGGGCCATCCTCGTGACCGCGGCCTTCTTCCTGCCGACCGGCATCCTGACACTTCTGGTGGGTCGCCTGTGGGTGCGCCTCGCCGGCTGGCCCTGGCGGGCTTCCATCCAGCGGGGTCTCGGGCCGGTCTCCATCGGCCTGCTGCTCGCCGGCGTCATCGCCATCGGCAAGGGCGCCGTTACCGGCTGGGAAAGCGCAGCGATCGCAGCGGGGGTCTTCCTGATCCTCATCATCACGCGCATGAACCCGCTGCCGCTCATCGGCCTTGCCGCCGTGATCGGGGCCTATGCGTTTCGATAGAGCCGCCGGGTCAGCGCAATCAATCTGACCGGTTTGTACTTCAAGCGGGAACCAAGCCATTCCGGCCGCGTTAAGGCCGGAGTGGTTTGAGTGAGAGTGTCGGATGGCCAGCGCCGCCCATCGTCCTCTGGTGTCGGGGGGACCCCGCACCGTGCTCGTTGCGGAGGACGATCCTTTTCTGCGGATGCTGATCGCGGATGCCCTCCGCGAGGCAGGCATGCGTGTGATCGAAGCCGTCTCCGCAGACGATGCGATGACGGTCCTGTCCGCGGATATCGCCGTGGACGCCGTGCTGACCGATGTCCGCATGCCGGGCACGATGGATGGTGTCGCCTTGGCAATGAGGCTGGCCGTCGAATATCCGTGGCTTCCTGTCTTTGTGGCCTCCGGAGACCTCGATCCGGTCATTGCGGGAACGCTTCCCGCCTTCATCGCCAAGCCCTACGACATCAATGCCGTCGTGGCGCTCATCCTCGAACGGGTGAATCGCGAGGTGGCCGATGAATGAAGCCGTGATTCCGGAAAGCCAACCGAGCATCATGGTCATCGACGCCGACGTGCTCGTGCGGCACGTTCTGGCGGAATATCTGCGCACGTGCGGCTATCGCGTCATCGAGGCGGCCAGCACGGATGAGGCGGCCGCCTTTATGTATGAGGCGGGTCTCACTCTGGAAGCGGTGATCACGGATGCGCAGGCGCCGGGTGCCCTCGGCGGGTTCGCCTTTGCGCGCTGGATGCGCGAGGCCCATCCGGAGGTGGACGTGATCCTCTCCGGCACGCCCGAGAAGTCGGCCGACGAGGCCGCCAACCTGTGTGACCAGGGCCCCCATCTGGCCCGCCCCTACGAGCCGCAGAGCGCGCTTGATTACATCAGGCGGCTACGGGCCGCGCGCACACGGATCATCTGAGCTTCAGTTGAAGGTGCGCCGCAGGCCGATGCGCAACTGGTGCGTCGCCATGTCGTCGATGCTGTAGGGGACACCCGTGTAGGTGGTGAACTCCTGCGTGCCCATGGCGGCGTAGCGGTAGCTCACGTCGAGTGACCAGTCCTGCGCGAAGGACCAGGCGACGCCCGCAGTGGCGTTCCAGGCGAAGCCGACGTCCGTCTGCCCCCAGCCCGCCGGCGCGAAGAAGGGCTTGAAGCGCACGTTCGCCATGCCGAAGCCGACGCCGCCGCCCACATAGGGCGTGATGTTGGCGATGGTGAACATGTCCCAATAGAGATTGGCCATCACCGCGCCGGTGTGCAGGGAATTCACGCCCAGCGGCCGGTCGGCGGTCAGCGCCAACATGTAGTCCGCGGTGATGTCGCCCCGCAGCCAGGGCAGGAAACGATAGCCGACGCCCACGCCGAACGTGCGGGCGGTGTCGGTCCCGGAGTTCGCCCGCGTGGCGCCTGCGACGCTCCCCTGCACCCCGCCCACGCCGAAGTTCGTGCGCAAATACCATTGCCCCGCCGTCGTGCCGGCGGTGGCGGGGCCATCGTCATCGAGGGTCGGCAGCGCCAGTGAGAAATCGCCGCTGCGCCCGAGCCGGGGCAGGGCGTCGTCTGCCGCATGGGCACCGCCGCAGGCCACGGTAAAAACGCCGATCAAAACGCCGATACGCATCGGAAGGTCCAAACTCGAGCGGCAGGGAGCCGATTCGTTTCGAAGAATGAAGCAGAAGAATTTAACTTCTGCTTAACCCTACCGAATTGCCTTCTCGCAGCAAGGCGCGCGGTTCATGGGTCCTCGCCTGAACACCGGCATTTTTGCTCGAAATACCTTTGTACCTCTATCATCAAGGTGTGGCGCCATTCACCAGCTCCCGTAGCGCGCAACAATGCCGCGGAAGAGCGCGCCCCGCTCGGCACCGAGATGCGCGCCGCTCGCGTCGCCGGCGGCGTCCTTGCCGACGGCGGTCTGCACGATGACGAGCTTGAGATCGGGATCGACGAAGATCGACTGGCCGTGAATGCCCAGAAGAGCGAAGCGCCGGTGGCTGCCGGGCCAGAGCCACACCTGGAGGCCGTAGCCGACATATGTGCTGCCGTGCCAGTTCATCCGGCCCGGCCGGAAGGCCTCCGGCTGGCGCTCGGCCGCCGTCATGTCCAATAAGTGCTCCCGCGAGAGCACGGGCTGCCCGGCCACCATGCCGTCATCCGCCAGCAGCAGGCCGAGGCGGGCATAATCATGCAGGGTCGCATTCAGCCCGCCCTGTGCGATCTCCACGTGATCGGACCGGTTGAGGATCCAGCTTGCCGGGGATTCCGCGCCCATGGGCTGCCAGAGGGTGCGTTCCACATAATGGCAAAGGGTGTCTCCGGTGGCCGCGCGCAGCACTACGCCGAGCGCCTGCGTCTGCGCGCCGGCATAATTGAAGGCTTCTCCGGCCGGGACGGCGCGCTCGGTCACGCTCTTCAGGGCCGCCACCGTTCCCGTCCGGGACATGATCCGGTTGAAGGCGGCGCGGTCGTCGCCCGGCGTGTAGGTCTCGGTGAAGCGGGCACCGGATGCCATGCGCATGAGATCGACCAGCCGCGTCCCGCCATAAAGCGAGCCGGAGAGTTCCGGCACATAGTCCTGCGCGCGGTCGTCCAGCGAGCGGATGCGGCCTTCCTCCTGCGCCTTCAGGATGGCGAGCGCGGTCACCGTCTTGGACATGGAATTGGAGAGGAACCGCATGTCCGGCGTGCGGTCATAGCCGTAGCGCTCGGCAACGATCGCCCCGTCATGCAGGACGATGAGGCCGGTGATGCGCTGGTGCGCCATATAATCGTCGAGGGTGTAGTCGGCGCCTTTGTAGCGATAGGTCAGCGGCGCGCCGGCCGGGGCGGCCGGCAGGGGACGGGGAACCGCCGCGGGTGACATCCGGCAGGTCTCGGCAATCTTCTCCATGCCGCTGAAGGAGCCGACGATATAGGGCTCCTGCCGCGTCTGCCCCAGGCTGGGGGCGACAGGATAGCCTTGCGCCTTTCCCAGCACATCCTCATCGGGAGAGGCGGCGGCAGGGCAGGCTGCCGCCAGCATCGAGATCAGAAGGAGCGCCCGCCGTCCAAACCGCATCGCGCGCACTCCTCCGCGCTCGTCAGGCCGCGACCTTGCGCAGCGCCTCGATCACTTCGTCCACCACGCCTTCCACCAGCTCGAAATCATCGCCCTCGCCCATCACGCGGATGACGGGTTCGGTGCCGGAGGGACGGATCAGCAGGCGGCCGTGATTGGCGAGCCGCCGCTCGGCATCGGCAATGGCGCTCTGGACGTTCTCGTGTTCCAGCGGCTTGCCGGAGGAATAGCGCACGTTCTTGAGCACCTGGGGCAGCGGGTCGAAGCGGTGGCAGACCTCCGACACCGGACGCTCGCTGCGCGCCACGACTGCCAGCACCTGAAGGGCAGCCAGCAGGCCATCACCCGTGGTCGAATAGTCGGAGAGGATGATGTGGCCGGACTGCTCGCCGCCCACGTTGTAGCCATCCGAGCGCATGCGCTCCAGAACGTAGCGATCGCCCACCGAGGTGCGGGCCAGCGTCAGGCCCTCGTCCTTCAGATAGCGCTCGAGCCCAAGGTTGGACATGACGGTCGCGACGATCCCGTCCCGGGACAGCCGGCCGTCTTCCTTGAAGGAGTGGGCGACCACGGCCATGATCTGGTCGCCGTCCACCACATGGCCCTTCTCGTCCACGATGATGACGCGGTCAGCGTCGCCGTCGAGCGCGATGCCCACGTCCGCGCGCACTTCCCGCACCTTGGCCGAGAGGGCGGCGGGGGAGGTGGAGCCCACGTCGCGATTAATGTTCAGGCCATCGGGCTCGACGCCCATGCTGATGACTTCGGCGCCCAGTTCCCAGAGCGCATCGGGCGCGACGCGGTAGGCGGCGCCATTGGCGCAGTCCACGACCACCCGCAGGCCCTCGAAGGACTGGTCGCGGGGCAGGGTGCGCTTGGCATATTCGATATAGCGGGCATGGACGCCCTCGACGCGCCGGGCGCGGCCGATGTCCATGGGCTGGGCGAGCTTCTTGGAGAGATCCTCGTCGATCAGTTCCTCGATCTCATGCTCGATCTGGTCGGAGAGCTTGAAGCCGTCGGGGCCGAACAGCTTGATGCCGTTGTCGTCGAAGGGATTGTGCGAGGCGGAGATCATCACGCCGAGGTCGGCGCGCATGGAACGGGTGAGCATGCCCACGGCCGGCGTCGGCATCGGGCCCAGCAGCAGAACGTCCATGCCCACCGAGGTGAAGCCGGCCACGAGCGCGTTCTCGATCATGTAGCCCGAGAGGCGGGTGTCCTTGCCGATCACCACCCGGTGGCGGTGTTCGCCCCGCCGGAAGGCGAGGCCGGCCGCCATGCCGACGCGCAGGGCGAGATCGGCGGTCAAGGTCGCATTCGCCCGGCCCCGCACCCCGTCCGTTCCGAAATACTTGCGCGCCATGTCCGACCGGTCCTTCCCCATTCATTGCAGCCTGATGCGTTTAGCATCGACACGTGCTGCCCGCAGTCACGTTTTGTGAGCGAGATTAACCGACAATCTGCGGCTTTGGTCGCTACCATATGACCGTTGGTGCGCTGCTCTCCGCTTGGTCATGACGTTTGCGCAGGCAACGCCATGATGCTAACCCCGCAGCCACGCATTTTCTGGAGCTTCCCGGCCGTGTCGTCCCATACTCTCGACGTTCTCGCCATCGGCAACGCCATCGTCGATGTCATCGCCCGCGCGGACGAGGCCTTCCTCGCCGACCACGGCATGCCCAAGGGCTCCATGAGCCTCATCGACGAGGCACGGGCCGAGCAGCTCTATGGCGCCATGGGGCCCGGCATCGAGATTTCCGGCGGCTCGGCGGCCAACACGGCGGCAGGTGCGGCCTCGCTCGGCGCCCGCGCCGGCTTCATCGGCAAGGTGCGGGAGGACGGCCTCGGCAAGACCTTCGCCCATGACATCCGCGCCGCCGGCGTCGCTTACGGCACGCCCGCCGCGAACGAGGGTCCCGCCACCGCCCGCTGCCTCATCCTGGTGACGCCGGACGGCGAGCGCACCATGAACACCTATCTCGGTGCGGCGCAGAACCTCACCACTGCCGATATCGATGCTGCCAGCGTCGAAAGCGCAGCCGTGACCTATCTCGAAGGCTATCTGTGGGACCCGCCGGCGGCCAAGGAGGCCTTCCTCGCCGCCGCGAAGATCTCACACACCGCCGGCCGTCAGGTGGCGCTGACCCTTTCCGACGCCTTCTGCGTCGATCGCTACCGGGCGGAATTCCTGGACCTCATGCGCAACGGCACTGTCGATCTCGTCTTCTGCAACGAGGGCGAGCTGAAGTCGCTCTATGAGACGGCGGACGTCGATTCCGCCCTCGTGCAGTTGCGCCGGGATGTGGCTTCCGCCGTGGTGACGCGCTCGGAGCGCGGCGCCCTGTTCGTGGCCAAGGATGCGGTGGTCTCCGCCCCCGCCCATGCGGTGGCGCAGGTGGTGGATACGACGGGCGCGGGCGATCTCTTCGCCGCCGGCTTCCTCACCGGCTACACCCGCGGCCTCGATCCGGCGACTTCGCTGCGCATCGGCGCGCTCGCCGCGTCCGAGATCATCTCCCACATGGGCGCCCGGCCCGAGCGCAACCTGCTCGACTACGCCCGCGAGACCGGTCTGCTGCCGTGAGCCTTGTGCCGGCGCCGGAAGATGGCGCCGTCCGCGCGCTCCGGCACATCGATGCGGGAGCGCGGGCGCTGCTGGTGCTCGGCGGTGCCGGCACGGGCAAGACCACCTTCCTGCACGAGCTGCGCAAGACGCCGCGTGGGCGCCAGGTTTTCCTCGCGCCCACGGGCGTTGCCGCCTTGCAGCTCGGCGGCCAGACGCTGCATTCCTTCTTCGGCATTCCGCCGCGCATCCTCCAGCCGGAGGAGGTGAAGCCGCGCGTTCAGGTGCGCCGGCTTCTGAAGAAGCTGGACCGGCTGGTCATCGACGAAATCTCCATGGTGCGGGCGGACCTGCTCGATACGGTGGACCGCACCCTGCGCATCGCCCGCGAGAGCAACACGCCCTTCGGCGGCGTGCAGGTGGTGCTGGTGGGCGACTTCCTCCAGCTTCCGCCCGTGGTGCCCTATGCGGAGCAGGAGATCCTCGAGCATATGGGCTACGAGGGACCCTTCGCCTTCCATGCCAAGGTGCTGTCCGATCATCCCGTGGCCCGCGTGCCCTTCACCGTGGTCCACCGCCAGCAGGACGACGCCTTCATCGGCCATCTCTCCGCCATCCGGCGCGGCGAGCGGCTGAACGAGGCGCTGACCGCGCTGAACGAGGCCTGCGTGCGACCGCACCGGTCCGGCGTGCTGCCCGTTCTGCTCACGCCCACCAATGCGCGGGCGGATGCCTATAACCAGCGCGGCCTTGCGGCCTTGCCGGGTGGCGAGCGGCAGTTCGAGGGGGTGCTGAAGGGCGAGTTCGGGCTTGATGGCGACCGCCTGCCGGTGCCCGAACGCCTCGTGCTGAAGACCGGCGCCCGCGTGATGGCGCTGCGCAACGATCCGGCGCGCCGCTGGGTGAACGGCTCGGTTGGTACGGTGACAGGCATCGGCCCGCACAGCGCGCTGGTACGGCTCGATGGCGGCGGGTCGGTGGAGATCGAGGCCTTCACCTGGGAGCGCATGCGCTACGTCTTCGACGAGAAGACGGGGAAGATCGAGAGCGACGTGGTGGGCACCTACACGCAGCTTCCGCTGGTGCCGGCCTGGGCCATGACCATGCACAAGGCGCAGGGCCTGACGCTGGAAGACGTGCGCATCGACTTCGACAACGGCGCCTTCGCGGCGGGGCAGGCCTATGTGGCCCTCTCCCGCGCCCGCTCGCTGGCGGGCCTGTCGCTGGTGCGGCCCATCCGGCCCTCGGACATCAAGGTGGACCGGCGGGTCGCCGCGTTCGTGCGCGACTTCGAGGCGAGCGCGCTGGCCGGCTGAGGCCCGTCGCTCAGGCGGGCGTCAGCCCGACAATGCCGTGGCGGGAGACGGCCTGCGTGATCACCGAAGCGGCGCTCTGCGCCACGAAGGCATTGATCGCCGGCAGCAGGGGCGCCAGAGCGTGCGGCACTGCGAAGCCATGGTGGATGGTTTGGAAGCTGTGCGGCATCAAGCGCCCGCGGGGCATGTCCGGCAGCCGCCCGGCGAGCATGGTGGCGAGGCCCGCCACGGCATCCGCTTCCCCGGCGTTGAAGCGCGCGATGGATTCGGCGAACGAGGCGGTCTTGACGAGGGTGGCCGCTTTCAGCGTCCGGCTGAGGTAAAGCTCGTAGCCGCTGCGATCCATGGCGGCGAGGCGGAAGCCGGGCCGATCCAGTTCCGCCAGAGAGGTCTCGGTGTAGGCGGCGTCCACCACGCAGGTGGCCTCGATCCGCGTCATCGGCGCGGCAAAGGCAACGAATGCCTCGCGCGCCGGCTCGATGGCCAGAATGGTGACGTCCCACGCATCCGTATTGGCATCCGCCACCACATCCGGCGGCTGGGCATAGGAGCGGATGTCGAGCCCGAGGCCGAAATGGTCCGCGAGCGCGTGCATGAGGTCCGGTCCGAGGCCCACAGGCGCGCCCGCGTCATCCTGCGTGGTGAACAGCACGTTGCCGAAGTTCAATGCGGCCCGGATGCGCTCCTGCGGGAACACCGCTCCAGAGGGCAGCCGAGCCGCCTCGCCCGTATGCTCCGTCATTCTGTTCCGTCCCGCTGGTTCTGATGCTCTGCCGGCAGGCCTTGAGCCGGCCCTCACTCCGCCTTGGCGGCCTTGGTCTCGCCCTGCGCCGTCGGCGCCTGCATGTGCGCGGGCTCGAAACTCTCCAGCGTCGCGTCATAGCGCGGGTGCAGCGTGCCCATGAGCCGGTCCCACCAGGAGAAGGTGTGGCCGTAATTGTATTTGAAGTGCCCGTGGTGCTGGTCATGGAAGACCGTGGAGGCAAAGGGGAAGGGCGTGCGCCCGGCTGGCGAGGCGAAATGCTCGAAGCCCGCATGGCCCAGCATGCCGCTTGCTTGGTCATAGAGCTTCTGGAGCACCAGCATCTGCCACGGGATCGGCAGGATGAAGGGGAGGATCAGATAGAAGGCCTGGTTGAGAAGGCCCTCCATGAGGCTCTCGTGATGGTTCGTCCAGACCGTCGGGGCGACGCTTTTGTGGTGGAGGGCATGGAAGCGGTACAGCGGCTTCCAGTGCAGCAGGCGATGGATCCAGTAGAACCACGCATCATAGAGCACCACCGAGATGGCCAGCATCAGCGGGCCGGACCACCAGGTGAGCGGCAGAGGCGAGATGGTCCACCCCTGCGCCTGAGCGAACAGGCCGCCGGAAAAGCAGAAGGCGATGATGGCGATGGAGCCGGGCGCATGGGCCAACTCCTGCCACTTGCGCTTGTTGATGCGGTTCTTCTGGATGCGCCGTTCGGGATGGCGGGCGTTCATCACCTCGAAGAACGTGCCCACCGTCACCAGCACCACGAGGATGCCGGCGATGACAAGGCCGTAGAGTGCCGCGAAATCCCAGGCGAGGCCCTTCCAGCCGAGGGCGGGATCGCTGGGGGAAAGGGGCGCCAAAAGCGAGGAGATCTGGAAGAGGCTCATGAACCGGCTCTGGCTGCCTTCTGGGATGCCGGACACTAGCCGAGAGCGCGCCAGCCATCAAACGTGCAAGCTCCGGGCGAGACACGGCTTTGCCATGGGTGGTATGGTATTAGTACGTTTCCAGCTCGCCGGCGCGGTTACGGCATCTTGTCGCGCCGGTGGCTCATAGCGTGGGGTGGGGCCCGCATGGCGACGACTTACACGGCCGTTCAGAACACGACCTATTTCGATTACTCCAGCTACCAGCTCGCGACCTCGGCGCAGGTTTCCGCGCTGGCGGCTGTGCCGGCCACCAACCTCTCCGCCACGAACCTCGGCCAGGTCCAGTCGCTTCTGACCCAGACGATGTTTGGCAACGCGAAGGCGGCGCCCCCGGCGGATACCAGCCTTCCCGCCCCGATTCCGCTCGTGGCGGTCGCCGACCTGACCACGCAAACGGGCCTCAACGACCTTGGTTTCATCGATCAGGATCAGGGCAGCAGCGAGAACGGCTACGCCTTCCAGCTGAAGGTTGCCGACATTGCGTCGTCCACCATCACCGTGGGCCTCGTTGTCAACCGGAACGCGGACCCGACGGCGCTGCTGTCCATGCCATGGGCGGACCGGCAGGTGGCGCTGGCGGATCAGACCGCCGTGTGGGCCACATATGGCGGCAGCAAGTTCTATTCCGGCGTTCAGTCCACGGTGGAGAGCCTGACCGGCGCCTCCACCCTCACCGTCGAAGACGGCTACAATTCCTCGGCAGACTCCCGCACCGTCTGGCTCAACCTGACGCCGGCTCAGTTCAAGACCTTGTTCAACACGGACCTGCTCGTCTACGCCGGCGCCAATCAGTTTTACGGCAGCTACGTCAATTACGCGTGGTCGGGCAATCTCTCCCTTCCGTCCAACATCCAGTCGCAGGTCTCGGGCATCTGGGTGTCGACCCTTACTCCCACGCCCTATGGCTCGCCTACCCCCAATCCGGCCGCTCCGGTTGCGCTGTCACAGGGCGCGCAGAGCCCCGGCAACAGCCAGACGGGCGCCAACGAGTCGAATCCCACGCCGACGCAGGTGGCGGAGGCCTACAATTTTCCGCTGACCAGCAAGGGCGTGGTCACAACGCCCATCGGCCTCGTGGAGGGCGGCGTTCCGGCAAATCTGGAAACCGCGCTGAACGCCTACCGCACCTCGGTGCTGGGACTGCCGGCTTATACGGGCAGCCAGTTTCAGATCATCAGTGGCGCCAATGCGCGTATCGGAGTGGGAGATCCTGGCGAGGAATCGCTGGACGTGTCGATCATCGCCGGAGCCGCGCCCAATAGCCAGCAGCTCTATTACGCCTATACCGGCAACCAGACCTTTGTCGGTTATCAGAATGCGATCTTCGATAGCGTCAACAACCCATCCGTCCTGAGTTCCTCATTCACCGATCAGCAGCGCTTCTCTCCGAACTCACCCTTCGCCAGCGCCTATCAGGGCCTGTTCGTGGATGCCGCCCTGAAAAACATGTCGGTGTTCCTGTCCTCCGGCGATGGCGGCTCCGGCGGCGAATATGGCGCTGGCACGGCCATGGGGCGCCCCTCCCATAGCTCGCCTTATGCCGTCATTGTCGGTGGCGCCTCCATCTCGAACCTTCAGACCGCCAGCGGCGATCCGACACTCAGCAGTCTGTACACGGCCGGCATGACCAATGATCCGGTCACGCTGATGGCGCTCACCGCGTCCGGCATGAAGGTGCTGCCGCAGCACATGACGGCAGAGACCTACAGCATCTTCGTGCAGACGGTGTGGAATACCTATTCCGTGAACGGGGAGTCGATCAATTCGAGCTATGCCAGCAACAGCGCCAGCACCGGCGGCATCAATGCGGGATCGCTCATTCCCTCCTACCAGACGGACTTCGGCCTGACGCCCACCAACGCCCAGGGCGAGACGGGCCGGGGGCTGCCGGATGTCTCCGCACTGGCGGGCGGCAATTCCAAATACAGCATTCTCAACGGCGGCGCGTCTGCCGGCACCAGCGCCGCGACACCCCTGTGGGCCGCGCTGACCGCGCAGATCGACACCATCTTCAAGGATCAGGGCCTGCCGCAACTCGGATACTTCAACGACCTGCTCTATCAGGCGGCGGCCATCGCGCCCGGCTCCTTCAGCGACGTGACCATCGGCAACAACACGTCCACCTATTACCTCTACACGGGAACGGAAGCGGACAAGCCTTATGTGCTGACGCAAAGCGGCACCAAGGTCGTTCCCACGGGCCTCGGCTATCCGGCCTCCGCGGGCTACGATCAGGCAACCGGCCTCGGCACCCCGAACGGCCTCCTGCTCGCGCGGGCCCTCAGCACCATCGCGCACAGCCAGTTCGACGCTCATCCGGCGGCTCCCGTGCTGACCGGCATCGGTGATACGTCGGCACAGAGCGGTGCCGCCCAGAGCCTGCTGGTGCAGGCGACGGGGGCGCTCGGCGCCTATGAACTGAATGACGGTGGCCATGTGGTGCAAGGGGTGAGCGAGGGCAATGCGCTGGCCTGGAGCAGCCGGTTGGCGCAGCAGGTGATGCAGAAGGACTTCGATCCGGATCTCGTGCGTCTTCTGGATGGCGGTGCGCAGGCAACGCCCACCACGGTCCACGCCGATGCGGGCGCGTCACTCAGCAGTTCGGTGGCCGGGCTGCCGCTGGGGCTTTATCAGGCGGATCTCACGTCGCAGTACGGCTTCGCGTCGTTCGGCGGCGTCTCTTCGGGCGTCACGGTGGCGCGGCCGGTTGCGGTGGCCGACGTGGCCGATGACGGCGCGGCGCATCAGGCCGTCGTGCGGCTCCGCCAGAACGGCGTCGATGCCACCAGCCTCATGCTCTACAAGGTGGATGATCTCTCCGGGACGGTCGACGGCATCGCGCCCGGCGACCCGGGCTATGCCGCCGCGGCTGCGGCCCATGCCTATGTGGTCGGGGGAGCGGCCGGTCCCGTACCGGACCCGGGCTACGGCAATTATACGGAGGCCGTGGTGAATGGGGTCCATCACGGCGATCTTGTCGCCATGGCCCTGACCAACGGTACGCAGACCTATTGGGGCTTCCCGCCGGCCAATGAGAGCGTCGGCGGTGCGTCTGTCACCCATCTGTGGAGCTACGGGCTCAACACCTTCGGCTTCGAGGACACCTTCGGTGGCGGCGACCGGGACTATAACGACCTGATCGTGCAGCTGGATTTCACCAGCCTGCAAGGTCACGGCTGGATCGCCTGACGGCGGCCGGACGTGCGAAAGGCCCCCGGGCGGGGGCCTTTCCTTGATGAGTGGAAGATCAGCGCTTCCAGCGGCCCTCATACTTGAACTCGGGCGCGCCCTTGAGCTGGTCCTTGGTGGCGTCCATCGTCGCCATCCACTTCTTGTCGTTCTCGGAATAGGTGACCTTCACCGACGACGGGCGGACGATCACGTAACGCTCGCCCATGCCGAGGAAGCCGCCGACCGAGAGAATGTAGCCGGACAGCTGGCCCTGCGAGAGGATGAGATCCTTGATCTCGCCCACCGTCTCGTTGTTGCCATTGGTCACGTTGAGGCCGATCAGGTTGTAGCTCAGCACGTCCGTCGGCGCGGCTTTCACGAACACGTCGGTGGAAGCGGCGGTCTGCGCAAGCGCGGGCAGGGCCGGCAAAGCAAGAGCGGCGGTCGCGGCAAGCGCAAGGAAGGTGCGGCGCATGTTCGGGCACTCCGTTATACTGAAGGAACATGCGACTAACGCTGACGTGGCACTGCGGTTCCACGCGACGAGCATCTTTACGGCTGCGTTTTTCAGGCGAAACCTTGGCCGTTGGGATGATGGGCTCGCCCGCCGGCTTCCAGAGGAGCGGGTCGGAGAGCTCGCGCAGTTCCGTGCGCCACCCGCCGTAACGTCAGAGTGCAGTTGGCCATACTAATCATAAGGTCAGGAACGGAGACCCAAGCCGGTGCTGGGGCGGCCGGCATGGGCCGACAGGCTATTTCGTCGTCCCGACGGGCGCGGGCATCGTCGTCTGTGCGGGCGGGACGGGCGAGCGGGTCCGCAGGTTCTGAGTCTCGTAACGTCCGATGGACATCCAGAACAGGCCGGCGAGTGCGAGGATGGTGGCTGTCACCGTCACATAGCGGATCCAGGTGGGCGCCGCGCCTCCGGGCACCAGATGCTTCTCCTCGATCTCCCGCTTGCGGGTGATGGCCGCCGAATAGAAGACGATGGTGGCGATGACGAAGATCAGCGACCAGCGGGTCTGCTCGCCGTCCGAGCCCACGAGGGCGACGAGGCTGTAGGCGGCAGCCCCGAGGCCCACCAGAACATAGATGTTGTACTGGTGCGTGGGCATCTTCCTGTAGCCCAGAACCTTGATGGAAATGGCGGAATAGATGTAGGGCAACAGCGTCATGATGACCGCGATGGACGCAATCTTGCCGAACTGCTGGCTGGCGGTCGGCGACATGGTCGCGAACACCTGCACGGTCATGATCGCGGCGACGATGGCAAGGCCCGCCGAGGGCACGCCCTTCGCGTTCACCTTGGCGAACACGGCTCCGAAGAGCCCATCATCCGCTGCCGCCTTCGCAGTCTGGCCGACGAGCAGCGTCCAGCCGGCGAGCGAGCCAAGGCAGCCCAGCGCCGCGCAGATGGCCACCGCCGAGCCCGCGATATCGCCCAGTGCCAGCCGCGCGGCATCCGCAAAGGGTGCCGAGGAGGCGATGAGCGCCTTGTTCGGGATCATGCCCATGATGACGGTGGAGGAGAGGATGTAGGCGACAGCTGCCAGCACCACGCCGCCCACAGTGGCGATGGGCACGTTGCGCTGCGGATTGCGTACCACGCCCGCCGATACGGAGGCGCTCTCCACGCCGATGAAGGCCCAGAGGGTGAAGTTGAGCGTCGCCATGATGGCCGCCCCGCTCTCCTTGCCGGAGACGTTCCAGCCCTCCGCATAGGTTGCCGGAGAGAACCAGAACCAGCCGAACACCGCCATGCCGAGGATGGGGATGAGGGCGAAGACCGTCGTGAAGGACTGCAGCCGGCCGACCACGTTCGGGCCGAGGATGTTGGCATAGGTGAAGAACCAGATGAGCGCCACCTGCGCCAGGGCGGAGGTGAGCGGGTCCTTCAGTGCCGGGAAGAAGGCGGTGAGATAGCCGAGCCCGGCCACCGCGAGGCCCACGTTGCCCACCACATTGGCCAGCCAGTAGATGAGGTTGGTCTGGTAGCCCATATAGTCGCCGAAGGCCTTGCGGGCATAGGCATACGGACCACCGGCCGCCGGATCGATGGCCGCGAGGCGGGCGAAGGTCAGCGCCAGCGCCACGGCGCCGGCGATGGTGATCAGCCAGCCAATGACGGCGATGGAGCCGATGGCGGCGAGATTGGCGGGCAGCATGAAGACGCCCGATCCCATCATGTTGCCGGCGACCATCAGGGTCGCCGGCACGAGGCCGATCTTTGCGGCCTCGGCGTCGGTGGAAGCGGCAGGGGCGGTGTCGGTGGAGGACATGCTCGCAGCCCCTCAGCGCACGATGCGGTGGATGAGATAGCGCCCGTCCTCCACCTCCACGCCGTGCGTGTCGTGGGCAAAGCCGGGGAAGCGCAGGTCATAGGCTTCCAGCGCCTTGAGATAGCCGAGCACGGGGCCATCTGCCGGGCCGGCATTCTCGCCGGGCATCAAGAGCGGGATGCCGGGCGGGTAGGGCACCACGCCGGTCGCGACCGTATGGCCGGCGAGTTCGTCCAGCGTCACCTGTTCCACCTGCCCCTGGACCAGCCGCTCATAGGCCTGCACGGGGCTGAAATCGGGATGCGGCAGGAGGGAGAAGGCCTGCGCCATCATGGCGGTGGTCTTCAGTTCGTCCATGGCCGCGAACATGGTGTCCGCCAGATCCTTCAGGCCCAGGCCGAGATAGCGGTCGCCGGTGGTTTCAGCGAGCGGCGGAATAGCGAGTTCGATGGGCAGGTTGGCGTCGTAGTCCCGCTTGAAGTCGCACAGGGCGCTGACGAGCGAGCCCCATTTGCCCTTGGTGATGCCCAGCGAGAACAGGAACAGGATGGTGAAGTCCGTGGTCTTCTCCACCACGATGCCGCGGGCATCGAGATAGGCGGTGACGAGGCTTGCGGGAATGCCCACGGGCATCAGTCCGCCGCCCGGCGCGACGCCCGGCGTCACCACCGAGACCTTGATGGGGTCGAGCATGCAATAGCCGTCCTCGATGGCGCCGAAGCCGTGCCACTGGGCGTCCGGCTTCAGCACCCAGCAGGACGGATCGGTGGCGAGCGCTTCCGGCGATGCCTCGTGGAAGGGGGTCACGCGCCCGGTCTTCGGGTCGCGCACCGTGTCCGGCTGCCAGCAGTCGAAGAACCAGTCGCCCTGCTCGGCCGCCTCATTGGCGAGACGCGACATCATCTGCCGGAAGGCGACGGCCTCGGCGATGGACTCACCCGTCAGCGCCGCGCCGCCGGGACCATCCATCATCGCCGCCGACACGTCGTTGGAGGCGATGATGGGATAGAGCGGCGAAGTCGAGGCGTGCATCATGAACGTCTCGTTGAAGATGCAGTGCGGGATCGGGCGGCGCCCGTCGCGCACGTGGATGAAGGAGGCCTGAGACAGCGCCGCCAGCAGCTTGTGCGTGGACTGGGTGGCGAAGACCGTCGGCTTGTCCGCGCCATGGGCCGACGGATCGCCATGCATGGCATGGCGGTCTCGATAGAGGGGATTGAAGCGCGCGTAGCCGTACCACGCCTCGTCGAAATGCAGCCGGTCCACGCTGCCACCCAGCAGTTCCTCCACGCGGGAGACGTTGTAGCACAGGCCGTCATAGGTGGAGTTTGTGATGATCGCGTGCTTAGGTATCCGATCTGCCAGGCCTGCGGTCAGCGGATTGGCCTCGATGGCCTGGCGCACCGCCGCCGTCGTCAGCCGCTCGGGCGGAATGGGGCCGATGATGCCGTAATGGTTGCGGGTCGGCACCAGATAGGTCGGCACGGCGCCGGACATGGTCATCGCGTGCTCGGCGGACTTGTGGCAGTTGCGGTCGCACAGGGCGATCTGGTCGCGGCTCACGCTCGCCATCAGGATGACGCGGTTGGAGGTGGAGGAGCCGTTGGTGACGTGATAGGTGCGGTGGGAGCCGAAGACGCGCGCGGCGTATTTCTCGCTTGCGCCGATGGGACCGGAATGGTCCAGCAGCGAGCCAAGCTCACCCACCGAGATGGAGAGGTCGGAGCGCAGCAGGGGCTCGCCGAAGAACTCGAAGAAGGCGCGGCCGGGCGGGGATTTCAGGAAGGCCGTTCCGCCCGTGTGGCCCGGCGTGTGCCAGGAATATTCATGCACCCGCGCGAACTTGACCAAGGCGCCGAACATGGGCGGGAGCACGGTCGCGCGGTAGCGCTCCACGGCCGCCTCGACGCGCCCGCCGACGAAGTCGATGGTGTCTTCCAGCAGCCAGACGAAATCGTCCACCTGCGCCATGACCTTCGCCGGCACGGTGGATGCGACGCTGCGGTCCGCCAGCAGGAACACGGGGACCGTATGGTTGCGCGCGCGCAGCGTTTCAAGGACCGCGATAGCCGGGGCATGGCCATCCGGCCCGAGATCCCAGTCCAGCAGGACGCATTGCAGGGCCGGGTCCGAGCCGACGATGGCGATGGCGTCTGACGAGGTGGCGGCGGTGACGATGCGGATGTCCCGCCGCTCCAGTTCCGCCACCAGTCCCCGCAGCGCGCGGCCCGCAGCCGTTTCAAGTGCAATCTCGTCGTCGACGACGAGGGCCTTCATGCCGAGGCGATGATGCGCTTTGGTGGGCGTGCTCATGACGATGTCCTCGGAGGTGGGGCGCAAGAGCTCGGCGCCCGGAGGGGCCTGCGCCCGACGGAGCGCGCGAGCTTGCGTGAAATAATGGGATGAAGTGGGTTGGCGCGGCGATGGGAGACGCGCCGGGGCGCCTCCGGCTGCGGAAGGTCGGGAGAGGCCGCTTGGCGAGACCGTGCAGGCATAGCCGCACTCTTTCACCTGATGGGTGCACACGGGCACACCCTGACGCTCTCACACTACAGGTATTTGTCCTGGTCGAAATTGATCTCGGCCAATGATGGAAAGCATTCCCGGCTATATTAATAGTCAAGTATTGTGCGGGTGCGAGATGAAAGCCGTCTCGCCCCGAGAGTTCTGGTTGGTCGCGCCGTCGTGTCGAATGGCCGCTTGCTTTTGGGTGTCGCCCGGCCTAGACCCGTCCGCGGGACACTCCCCCCCAACGGGGAGCGCCCATCTGAAAGGATGGACACATGACGAGCAATGACGCGCCGCATCAGAAGCCGGCGAACCCCAATTTTTCGTCTGGACCTTGCGCCAAGCGCCCCGGGTGGTCGCTGGATGCACTCCGCGACGCCCCTCTGGGCCGCTCGCATCGCGCCAAGGTGGGCAAGGCCAAGCTGAAGCTGGCCATTGACCTTACCCGCGACGTTCTTGAGGTTCCGGACGACTACCGCATCGGCATCGTGCCGGCGTCCGACACCGGCGCCGTGGAAATGGTGCTGTGGTCCATGCTCGGCGCCCGCGGCGTCGACATGCTCGCATGGGAAAGCTTCGGCGAGGGCTGGGTGACCGATGTCGCCAAGCAGCTCAAGCTCGAGAATGTCCGCACGCTGACCGCGCCCTATGGCGAACTGCCGGACCTGAAGGCCGTCAATTTCGAGAATGACGTGGTCTTCACCTGGAACGGCACCACCTCCGGCGTGATGGTGCCGGATGCGGACTGGATTCCGGCGGACCGCGCCGGCCTCACCATCTGCGACGCCACCTCGGCCGCCTTCGCGCAGCCGCTCGATTTCGCCAAGCTCGATGTGGTCACCTTCTCCTGGCAGAAGGTGCTGGGCGGCGAGGCCGCGCACGGCATGCTCATCCTCTCCCCGCGCGCGGTGGAGCGGCTTGAGACCTACAAGCCTGCCTGGCCGCTGCCGAAGATCTTCCGCATGACCAAGGGCGGCAAGCTCATCGAAGGCATCTTCGAGGGCGAGACCATCAACACGCCCTCCATGCTCTGCGTGGAAGACTATATCGATGCCCTGCACTGGGCGAAGTCCGTGGGCGGCCTGCCGGGCCTGAAGGAGCGGGCAAACCGCAATTTCGAGGTCATCGCCCAGTGGGTGCACCGCACGCCGTGGGTGGACTTCCTCGCCACCGATCCCGTCACCCGCTCCAACACCTCGGTGTGCCTGAAGGTGGTGGACCCGGCCGTGACCACACTGCCGGCCGATGCCCAGGCCGCCTTTGCCAAGGCCATCACCTCCGGCCTTGAGAAGGGCGACATCGCCTACGACATCGGCTCCTATCGCGATGCGCCGGCCGGCCTGCGCATCTGGTGTGGCGCCACCGTGCAGGCGACCGACATAGAGGCCCTCACCCACTGGCTGGACTGGGCCTTCACCGTCGCCAAGGGCTCCCTGCCGCAAGCGGCCTGAGGCCGAGCGGCACGGAGCGGTTTTGCGCGTGCGTGATGTGAAGTCGCGTGTCTGAACGGTGGTGTCAGTAGAGCGACGCGCTCCCTCTCCCGCTTGCGGGGGAGGGTAGGGGAGGGGGTAGGTGCGCCTTGATGGCTTGTCCTGACCTCATCTTGCCGTGTGCGTGTCAGCTGGGTTCCGCCATGCCCCCTCCCAACCCTCCCCCGCAGGCGGGAGAGGGCTGCGAACGGGGACGGGTCGCTGGCTCACCGTTGTGTCGCCTAGATCGCTCTGAAGCCCAGACCCGTACTGCGCGCTCGTGCCTTTTGCGCCTTGCCGCTGATCCGCCGATCAGGACCTTGAGCCCTTTCGGCATCGGCCGGCCCAGACCTTCTGCCATAACGCCCCGCCGGCCGCTTTGAGCGCGGCGGGGCCGGTCCCCCTTGCATCCGGAGCCGCATCATGGCCCCTCGCGTTCTCATTTCCGACAAGCTGTCCGATGCCGCCGTTCAGATCTTCAAGGATCGCGGCGTGGAGGTGGATTTCCGCCCCGATCTCGGCAAGGACAAGGATAAGCTCGCCGAAGTCATTGGCGATTATGACGGCCTCGCCATCCGCTCGGCGACCAAGGTCACGCCGAAGATCCTGGAGAAGGCCTCCCGCCTCAAGGTGATCGGCCGCGCCGGCATCGGCGTCGACAATGTGGACATTCCCGCCGCCACCGCCCGTGGCGTCATCGTGATGAACACGCCCTTCGGCAATTCCATCACCACCGCCGAGCACGCCATCGCCATGATGTTCGCGCTCGCCCGTCAGATCCCGCAGGCGGATGCGTCCACGCAGGCCGGCAAGTGGGAGAAGAACCGCTTCATGGGCGTGGAGCTCACGGCCAAGACGCTAGGCATCATCGGCTGCGGCAACATCGGCTCTATCGTCGCCGAGCGCGGCATCGGGCTGAAGATGAAGGTCATCGCCTTCGATCCCTTCCTCTCGCCGGAGCGGGCTCTGGCGCTGGGCGTGGAGAAGGTGGAACTGGACGAGCTGCTCGCCCGCGCCGACGTCATCACTTTGCACACGCCGCTCACCGAGAAGACGAAGAACGTCCTCTCGGCCGAGAACATCGCGCGCGCCAAACCGGGCGTGCGCATCATCAATTGCGCGCGCGGCGGCCTCGTGGACGAGGTGGCCCTGCGCGCCGCCCTCGACAGCGGCCATGTGGCGGGCGCGGCCTTCGATGTCTTCTCCGTGGAGCCGGCGGAGACCAATGTGCTGTTCGGCCATCCCAATGTGGTGTGCACGCCGCATCTCGGCGCCGCCACCACTGAGGCGCAGGAGAATGTGGCCCTCCAGGTGGCTGAGCAGATGAGCGATTATCTGCTGGCGGGGGCCATCTCCAATGCGGTGAACTTCCCCTCCATCACGGCGGAGGAGGCTCCCCGCCTCAAGCCCTTCATTGCGTTGGCGGAAAAGCTCGGCTCCTTCGCCGGGCAGCTCACCGACACGGACATCAAGACCGTGCGCATCACCTATGAGGGCGCCGTTGCGGAGCAGAAGGTGAAGGCGCTCACCAGCGCCGCCATCGCCGGCCTGCTGCGCCCCGTGCTGGCGGATGTGAACGTGGTGTCCGCGCCCTCGGTCGCCAAGGAACGGGGCATCGTCATCGAGGAGACCACCCGCGACGCGGTGGGCGACTATGACAGTCTCGTCACCTTGTCCGTGGTGGCGGATGATTTCGAGCGCCACGTGGCCGGCACGGTCTTCGCGGATGGCCAGCCGCGCATCGTGGACATCAAGGGCATCAAGGTGGATGCCGGCTTCGCGCCCAACATGCTCTATGTCACCAATGAGGATAAGCCGGGCTTCATCGGCCGGTTCGCGAGCCTTCTGGGCGATGCGGGCGTGAACATCGCCACCTTCGCGCTCGGCCGCGACCATCCCGGCGGAGACGCCATCGCCCTTGTGGAGGTAGATGGCCCCGTGCCGGCGGACGTGCTCGGCAAAGTGAGCGCGCTGCCCCATGTCCGGCAGGTGAAACAGCTCCGCTTCTGAAACCTCCCCGGCGCTTGGGGGTTGTCTCCGGGCGCCGGGCGGTAGCACCTTGCACCGCCTTTTCGGCGCCGACGCCTTACAACAAGCGTTGGCGCAACATGCGATGAGGTGGCGAATGTCGGGCCGGCTGGTCTTCCTGCTGCGTGTGGCGATTGGCGTGGTCGCGCTGTCCGCCGGTGGTGCGGCGCTGGCGCAGACGGCGGGCGGGACAACGCAGGCCATGAAGGGCTGCGAGCGCCTGCTGGCTGAAGGCAAGGTGCAGGAGGGCTATCCCTGCCTGCGCGACGTGCTGAAGACCATCGCCGCCGGCTCCGATGATGCCCGCACGCTGCAGGAATATCGCACCTGGGCCGAGGCCTTCCTCCAGGCCCGCCAACCGCGCCTTGCGGCCGCGCTCTATGAAGACGCGCTGGCCAGCCGCGCCGCGTCGGGCAAGCCGCTGGCCGATCTCGGGCGCATCCACTTCGCCTATTCCTATTATGTCCTGAGCCGGGGTCCGGACAAGGACAAGGCCATCGCCCACGCCCGCGCCGGCCTCGACATTCTGGAAAAGACCCTAGGCCCCGGCGCCTATGACACGGTGGCGGCGCGCGACAATCTCGCGGTGCTGTTGTCGGACAGCGGCGCCATCGCGCCCGGCCTTAATCTCGCCGAGAGCAATTTCGATATCGCACTGAAATCCCTGGGCGAGGACGAGCCGCTCACGTGGCGCGTCTCGAACAACTTCGCGGAGGCGCTGCGCTCCATCGGCCGGCCCGAGGCCGCCGTTCCCATCGATCAGGTGCTGCTCGCCAAGCGCGTGAAGCATTATGGCGAGGGCAGCATTCAGGCGCTGGTGAGCGCCAGCAATCTGGCGCTCAGCTATCTGGAGATGGGCGACAAGGCGCAGGCCATGCGCTACTTCCGCCTGCAGGGCCGCTTCGGCGCGAAGCTGGCGGACCCCACCTCCGAGCACGAGGCGCAAGCCAAGGCCTGGTACACCTACACGGACATCTTCTTCTCGCCCGATCCGCAACTGAAGCCCGACATGCTCGAAGCCCTCATGGGCCTCAAGGATTGGCGAAGCGCGCCGGACCTGATGCGGGTCAAGGCCTCCGAGCTGGCCGCCAAGGAGTATGAGCGGCAGGGCAAGGTGCGGCAGGGGCTGGCCCTGCGGCAGGCGGCCTATGAGATTTCCGCCTCGAGCTTCTCCGCCCGCAGCCCCATCACCTTCGATGCGCTGCTGGGGCTCGCCCGCGCCCATGTGCGCAATCAGGAGCCGGAGAAGGCGCTCGCCACCTTCCGCGATCTCGATCGCCAGCTCTATGACTGGACCCTGCGCGAGGTAGGCACGGCGGGTAACCGCTTCATCGCCGAAACCACGCGCGTGCTGGCGGACAATTTCCTCTATGAATTCGGCCGCTTCGCGCTGGAAGAGCCGTCCGCCCGCCCGGCTTTCGCGGATGCGGCGGGTCGCTGGAAGGCGCTGGAAAGCGGCCAGCGGGCGCGGCTACGGCAGATGGTCGACACTCTGCCCGACGACGTGAAGCCGCTGGCGCAGGAGGTCATCCGGCTTCTTGGCCGCCAGCAGGAGGTGCTCTCGGAGCGCCGCACGGCCGCCGAGCGCCGGGACGAAGAGGCGCTGGTTCAGGATGTGCAGAAGAAGAGCGGGGAACTGTCGGTACGTCTCGCCGCGCTCAAGCTGCCCGAACCGCCGCCGCTGGACGCGGCGATCGCCGGCGCGCTCGGTCCGAAGGACGCGCTGGTGAACTTCGTTCTGATCACCCGCCGTCAGGGCACCCGCAGCAGTGATGCGGCCATCGAGGACCAGCGCTTGCTCGCGGTGGTGCGCCGGCACGACCAGCCGCCGCAGGTGCTGGAGCTTGGCAGCTTCCCCGACATCGTCGCCCGCCTGAAGGTGGGTCAGGAGGGGACGGACACGGCGAAGGAAATGTATGCGGCCCTGTTCGGCAAGCTGTCGGGTGCGCTCGGTGGGGCTGAGCGTCTGTTCATCGTTCCGGATGCCGAGCTTTATGGCATTCCCTTCGCGGCGCTGCGGGATGGCGAAGGGCGATTCCTCGACCAGATCTACGAAGTGCGCCTGCTGACGCGCGAGGACGCCCTGCCCACCGCCGTGCGCCGCGACCGGCTCGCGCCGGGTGGCAAGGCGGTTCTGGCGGGCGGACTGGACTTCTCCTCCGGCAAGCAGAAGGGCCCGCGGGCGCTCCCGGCCACCGCGCGCGAGGTGGCGGAGGTGGGCAAGGTTCTGACGAGCGCGGGCTATGGCACGCGCGTCCTTACCGGAACTGCCGGCACGGAGGACGCGCTGCGTCAGGCCATTCCCGGCGCCTCCGTGGTGCATCTCGCCACCCACGGCTTCTTCGAGCCGCCCCATGATGGCCTGAGCGCGCTCTGGCGCGGCGGCATCGTGCTGGCGCGGGCGGGAGACGACAAGCCGCCGAAGGCCAATGACCGTGACGGCTATCTCTATGCCGAGGAACTGATGGGCTGGGACCTCTCGGCCGCCGATCTCGTGGTCCTCTCCGCCTGCGAGACGGCGGTGGGCGACCGGAGCGCGGTGAGCGCCATTCGCGGCCTGCCGACGGCGCTTGCCATTGCCGGGGCGCGGCGCTCGCTGCTCACCCTCTGGCCGGTGGCAGATGCGGGCGCGGCCAATTTCATGATCGCCTTCTACCGTCATGCCGCCGAGCCCGGCGCGACTTTCTCCAGCGCCCTGCGCCAGACGCGGCTGGACGCCATCGCCGGCAAGGTGCCGCAGGCGGACGATCCCGAGGTGTGGGCGAGCTTCGTGATGTACGAGGGATAGCGGTCAGGCTGGCGAAGGCCTTCAGGCGGGCTTTGCACCCTTCGCCCGTGTCGCGGTGAGGATGCCCGTCAGCACCAGCGCATACCCGGCCGCATGGAACCAGGCGAAGGTCTCGCCGAGGAAGAGGATGGCCAGCGCCGTGCCGAACACCGGCATGAGGTGGAAGAAGGGCGCCGCCCGGTTGGCGCCGACAAGCTGCACCCCGCGATTGAAGGCGAGATAGGCGAGCAGCGAGGGGGCGGTGGAAACATAGGCGAACACGCCCAGCGTGAAGCGGTTGAAATGCAGCTCCGCGCCATGGGTCAGTTCCCAGGCCATCACCGGCAGGAGCAGGACGCCGCCAATGGCCATGATGGCGGCAAGGAAGGAGAGCGGCCCGAGCGGCGGGCGCACCCGCAGTATCGCCGTGTAGAAGGCATAGATTGCGAGCGCCACCATGATCCAGATGTCGCCGGCATTGAGGGTCAGGTGCAGCAGCGTGTCGATGCTGCCGCCGCTGATGATGATGAGCACGCCGGCGAGCGAGATGAAGACGCCCACGGTCTGGCCGAGCGACAGGCCGTCGCGGAACAGCAGGAGGCTCCAGACGGCGACCAGCAGGGGGCTGATGGATTGCAGCAGCAGTCCGTTGAGCGCCTGCGTGTACTGGAGGCCGTAATAGCTCATGGCGTTGTAGCTGGCGATGCCGGTCGACGAGAGCAGCACGAGGCGCCAGAAGTGGCGGCGGAGGAGGGGCGCGTCGCGCACGATCTGCCGCCAGGCGAACGGCAGCAGGATCAGCGTCGCCAGCAGCCAGCGCACGCAGGCCGTGGTGATGGGCGGCACGGCGCCCACCATGTAGCGGCCGATCACCATGTTGATGGCCCAGAGCAGGGCCGTGAAGCTGAGCAGCAGATAAGGCGCGTTGGCGATGGCAGCCAAGGGAGACTGGGCGGCGCGAACGGACATGAATCCTCCTGGCGCCCCGGGCAGGGGCGACCCATTCTTCTGCTGTGGCGGCGGGCGCCGCCCAAGCCGCGTCGTTGCGCGGCCGGAAGCCTGTGCACCAGGAATGCGCAGGGGCAGGGCTTCGATCCACGCTCTATCGCGGGATCGTCAGGAAGGGAAATGAAACTCGCATCCGCATCCATCGGGGATGCTGATGGGTCCTGTCGCTTCGCTTATGCCCTCAGTGGGCGGCGGCCGTGAGATACCGGCTGAGGAAGGCGGGCACGCGCGAGAGGGCGTCCGAGCGGGCGGCAGGGTCGGTGCCTGTGATGGGCACGACGCCGGCCGTGGTGCGGAATTCCGGCCGCTCGCGATAGGCGAGGCCCGGCCAGTCGAAATCATGATAGGCGCCCGAATAGATGCGCAGCGTCACCGGATTTCCGGCGCTCGCCGCCTCCGTCAGCAGCGCCTCGCAGGGCTGGAGCGGGGACCAGACGTCCTTCTCTCCGAGCAGGACGAGCAGGGGAATGCGGCTCGACCAGCCGCCCGGCTGGCGGGCGGCGCTGCACGAGCCGGGATAGAAGGCGACCGCCGCCTGGAAGTCGCGGGATGGGGCAAGGCCCGCCGGACGGGCGGAACTGTCCGTTCGCAGCGTGTTCAGCACCGTTCCGCCGCCCTGCGACCAGCCCATGAGCGCAATACGGCCGGGGTTTACGAACGGCTGGGCTTGGAGATAGGCGAGCGCGCCGTACATGTCCTTCGGACGGGCGCGATAGACATCGGAGCGGAAATTGGCCGGTGCGCACATGCTGCGCACGCCGCGCGGGGTGAAGCTGTCCACCATCAGCACGCTGTATCCGGCGCCGTTGAGGCGCTGGGCCCAATCGGTCTCGCGGGCGTTGATGCCATTCTTGCCGATCAGGCCGCCGCAGCCATGGGCGAAGACGACTGCCGGCCCCGGTCCCTGTCCGGCGCGGAAGAGATAGCCGTCAATCAGGGTGCCGTCGCGGGACGGAAAGCTCACTTTCTCCTGCGCCTGAGCGGCCGGGCTGGCGGCGAGAAGCCCGAGCGCAGCGAGGCCGGCCAGCGCCAGACGGGTGAGGAGGTGTGGCATGGGGCGCTCCCGATCATCCTTTTGCGCCCGAGCTTAAGCCGCCTTCGCGTGTCTTGCACCGTCGCGCAACGGCAGGCTGTGCCGGATCGGGACAGGCGCTGGCAGGATGGGAACGGGAGCGGACCAAAGCGGGAGCGAATCGGTCGTGCGGCTCTTTTCCCGATCCGTTCCGCCGGATTACGGCCCCTTCTGGAAGAGCTGGTAGGAGGTGGGATTGTCGGGGCAAAGGCCGCCGCCGCATTCCAGCACGGTGGACGCGCCATTGCCGAACGCCAGCAGGAAGCCGAGCACCACCATGGCAAGGCCGAAGGTGGCGGCCCGCGGGCCGAGCGGCCGGTTGTCGCCGGCGAACTGCTGGTCGAACAGCAGCATGAGCCCGCAGCCGAGGATGATGACGCAGAAGAGCACCAGCGCCCAGCTGTAGAAATGCAGGCCGAGGAGCGCATCGCCATAGGTGCCCGTGCCCGGCACGATGTGCAGCAGCGTCTGCCGCCCCGAGATCAGGCCGCCGCAGAAGGCGGAGAGGATGACAATGGCATAGTGGCTCGGCCGGGGACCGAACTTCACGTTGAGGGCCAGCCCGAAGGCGGCGCCCACGAAGCCGGCGCGCTGGAGCAGGCAGAGCGGACAGGGCAGGTCGCCGAAGGCGATCTGATCCACGAAGGCCACCAGGAGAACCAGGCAGACGGCGAGGAGGCCGATGGCATTGAGGGTGCGCGAGAGGCTGGCGGTCATGGCCGGGTCTCAGAGCACGAGGTTCAGCGGGTCGGTGGCGTGCATCCGGAACAGCGCCAGCAGAGCGATCAGCGACAGGCCCCACAAGGCGATGGCGGCGAGCCGCTGGCCGATGAGGATGCACAGGAAGGCCAGGGCAATGCCGAAGAAGGGAATGCTCATCATGGGCTCGTCTCCCGGCGCCCGCGCGACGGGCTGTTGACGTCAGCCTATAGGCGCGCGGGCTTGCGTGGAACCGGCCGGATGGCGGTACGGCCGTCTGCCTCCCTCAGCGTCCCTTGGAACGTGGATAGGCCGACTTGTCCGCGGGCGGCGTGAGGCCCTGCATGAGGTAGAGCACGTCGTTGGCGAGGGCGCAGCAGATCTCCGTATTGCTGCTGTCCATGGCGGTCATGCCATCCGTGTTGCTCAGCACGAACACGCCGGCGGGTGCGGGCGTCGTGCCGGGGGCAGGGCTGGGCAGGAAGGCGATGTAGCTGGAAAAGCCCGGCAGATCGCCGTCTTTCCACACGGTGGAGAAGGGTGTGTTGTCCACGGAGCCGAGGAACCAGCCAAGGCCGAGCTGGTCGCCCCAGCCGGTGGTTGCGGTCGTGGAGGGGCTCTGAAGCACGCCCAGCAGATCGTTGAGCGGGCCGTCCGGCAGGAGACCCATGTTGAACTGCAGCCACACCAGCATGTCCGCCGGCGAGGCGACGATGCCGCCGGCCCCATGATAGGCCGGAAACTGCGGCCAGCCGGGAGCGGCGGCGCTCTGGTAGCTCTGGCCGGAGAAGTAATAGCCCTGCGGCAGGGTATCGAGCCGCACCTCGTCGAAGAACTGGGCCGACAGTTCGAGCGGCTCGAAGATGAGGTCGATGACGATCTCTTCATAGCTCGCGTCCTGGTCGGCATAGGCCGGCAGCACGGCACCCATGAGGCCGAAGCCGAGATTGCTGTAGCGATAGGCGAGCTGGGAGGCGGGCTTCATCTGCGTATAGTTGAGGAAGCCCAGCATGCCGGGGATCGTGTAGGGCTGCGGCATCAGGCGCGGCTCGTCATGGGGTGGCCCATTGTCCTGTGGCAGCCCCGAGGAATAATTGACGAGCGAGGTGAGCGTGATGTCTGCGAACTGTTCGCCGATCTCAAGCTCGGGAAAGTCGCCGAGCGTCGCGTCCGCCGGCCCCTGCGTCTCCAGGAAATGGGCATAGGCTGTGGCGGTGAAGGTCTTCGAGACGGAGGCGAGCACGAACGGCGTGTCCTCGGTCAGCGCGAGCGGGCCATTGTCCTGCCGCTGCACGCCTCCGAAGGTGTAGATCGCCGAGACGTCCGGGTCGGGGCTGGCGATGCCGATGACGAAGGCGAGGCTCGTGTTCTCCGCCTGAAGCGCGAGATAGGGTTTTACGAGGGCGGCGAGGTCGTCCTCGCTCGGCTGGACGATGCTGGTCATGGACATTCCCTCCCCGTGGCGCCCGAGACGCGACGTCACGCCCGCAGCTTGCGCCCCGGCCATGGCGCTGTCACGACGGGAAAAATCGCAGGGCCTGTACCAGAGCGGCACAGGCCGCCACCCTCGCGGGAACAGGCGCGGATCAAACCGCGTCCGAATCGATGGAATGCCGCCGGACGCGGTTCGTTCGCGAGCGGAGACCGGCGGCCGGGTCAGGCCGCGTCCTGGGCCTCCCGGTCCACGATGGCGACGATGTCGGCCATGATGCGGTTCAGCTCGAAATTCTTCGGCGTATAGACCGCCGCGACCCCGAAGCCGCGCAGCTGCGCCTCGTCCTCCGGCGGGATGATGCCGCCCACCACGACGGGAACGTCAGAGAGCCCTTCAGCACGCATCCGCTCCATCACGTCGCGCACCAGCGGCACGTGGGAGCCGGAGAGGATGGAGAGGCCGACCACATGGACGCTCTCCTCCAGCGCGGCATTCACGATCTCCGCCGGGGTGAGGCGGATGCCTTCATAGACCACCTCCATGCCCGCATCGCGGGCGCGCACGGCGATCTGCTCGGCACCGTTGGAATGGCCGTCGAGGCCGGGCTTGCCGACGAGGAATTTGAGCCGGCGGCCGAGCTTCTGCGAGACCGCTTCGACATTGCTGCGCACTTCGTCGAGGCCTTTGGTGTCCACCCGCGCCGCGCGGCCGACGCCGGTGGGCGCGCGATATTCGCCGAAGATCTCCCGCAGGGCGGTGCCCCATTCGCCCGTGGTGACGCCCGCCTTGGCGCAGGCGATGGAGGGCTCCATGATGTTGCCGCCTTCGCGCGCCGCACGCTTCAGCGCGTCCATAGCGGCCCCAACCGCCGCCGGGTCGCGGGCCTCGCGCCAGGCCTTGAGACGGGACACCTGCTCGGGCTCCACATGCTCCGGCACGGTGAGGATGGCGCCCTCGCCTGTGGTCAGTGGCGAGGGCTCGGTCTCGGTCCAGCGGTTGACGCCGACGACCACCTGCTCGCCGCGCTCGATGGCTTCCAGCCGGCGGGTGTTCGATTCCACCAGCTGCTGCTTCATGTAGCTGTTCTCGATGGCCGCGACCGCGCCGCCCATGGCCTCGATGCGGGCGAGTTCCTCGCGCGCCTCGGCCTTCAGGGCTTCCACCTTGCGGTCGATCTCCACCGAGCCGTCGAAGATGTCGCCATAGTCCAGCAGGTCCGTCTCATAGGCCAGCACCTGCTGCATCCGCAGCGACCATTGCTGGTCGAAGGAGCGGGGCAGGCCGAGGGCCTCGTTCCAGGCCGGCAGCTGCACGGCGCGGGCGCGGGCCTTCTTGGAGAGCGTCACCGCCAGCATCTCGATGAGGATGCGGTAGACGTTGTTCTCGGGCTGCTGCTCCGTGAGGCCCAGCGAGTTCACCTGCACGCCATAGCGGAACAGCTTCTGCTTGGCGTCCGTGATGCCGTAGCGGTTGACGCAGATCTCGTCCCAGAGGTCCACGAACGCCCGCATCTTGCACATTTCGGTAATGAACCGCATGCCGGCATTCACGAAGAAGGAGATGCGCCCCACCACCTCGCCAAAGGCCGCGCCTTCCGCCTCGCCCGACTTCTTCACCGTGTCGAGGATGGCGATGGCGTTCGCGAGCGCGAAGGCCAGCTCCTGCACCGGCGTCGCCCCGGCCTCCTGCAGATGGTAGGAGCAGACGTTCATGGGGTTCCAGCGCGGCAGATGCTCGGTCGTGAAGACGATCACGTCCTTGGTGAGCCGCATGGAGGGCGCGGGCGGAAACACATAGGTGCCGCGCGAGAGATATTCCTTGATGATGTCGTTCTGCGTCGTGCCCTGGAGCTTTGCCCGGTCGGCGCCCTGCTCGTCGGCCACCGCGATATAGAGCGCCAGCAGCCAGGGGGCGCAGGCGTTGATGGTCATGGAGGTGTTCATCTCGGCCAGCGGAATACCCTCGAAGAGGGTGCGCATGTCGCCGAGATGGGAAATGGGGACGCCCACCTTGCCCACTTCGCCGCGTGCGAGGGGATGGTCGCTGTCATAGCCGGTCTGGGTGGGCAGATCGAAGGCTACCGAAAGGCCCGTCTGCCCCTTGGCGAGGTTGGCGCGGTAGAGCTTGTTCGATTCCGCCGCCGTCGAGTGACCCGCATAGGTGCGGAACAGCCAAGGTTTGTCCCGGCTTGTCATGATCCCTCCCCTTCGCGCTGCTGCACGTTCTGATCGACATATCTTGCGCCGCAACGTAGGCGGCGTCGATGCCGATTTTAGGCGTAGGGCAGGGGCGAAAGCGGGACGCGGAGCACTGTGCCGCATTGCCGCAGGAGCCCGGGGTGCCGGTCTTTGGGTGACGGGTTCAGCTCAGGAGCACCCGCAACTCCTCCTGCACGCGCAACATGGCGGGCAGATAATCGGAGGGCATGTCGCTCACCGTGACGGCCGCCGCGGGCGCGCCGATATTGAGCGCGGCGACAGTCCGGCCGCGAGAATCCTTCAGGGGAACGGCGATGGAGCACAGCCCGAGTTCCAGTTCCTGATCGATGATCGCATAGCCCTGCGTCCGCACGCGGGCGAGCTCCTCGAGCAGGTCATTCCGCGCGACCTTGGTGTGGGGCGTGAGGGGGCGGATGTCGGAACGGTCCAGCAGGGCGATGGCTTGGTCCGGCGGCAGTGCCGCCAGAAGCACGCGGCCCATGGAGGCGCACCAGGCCGGCAGGCGTGAGCCGGGCATGAGGTTGATGGACATGACCCGTCGCTGGGAGGCGCGGGCGATGTAAACGATCTCCGTGCCTTCCAGCACGCTCGCCGATGCGCTCTGCCCCACGTCCTTGGACAGGGCTTCCAGATGCGGCTGGAGCAGTTGCGGCAGGGGCGTCGCAGACAGATAGGCGGTGCCGAGCCGCAGCACCTTGGGGGTGAGCTCGAAATGCTTGCCGTCGGTGCGGGCGTAGCCCAGTTCCACGAGCGTCAGCAAGCAGCGCCGGGCGGTGGCCCGATCGAGGCCGGTCGCTTCCGACATCTGGGCGATGGTCATGCCCGGCTGCCCGGAGCCGAAGGCCTCCATCACCTTCAGCCCCTTGGCCAAACCGCCGATGAAATCCGTCTGCTTCATGGCGCGCTCGTGAGGTGTGCGATATTTGAACAAAAATCGAATATCGCACAAATGCCTTGCTGTCGATAGGGACCGGGCCTATCCGTTCCTCAGGGCCAGAGTGCCGGTCAGGCGCGGCCCGTGAGTTCCGGGAGGACCTGCATGGACAAGACGGTCGGGGATCTCGCCACGGCGGTTTCCGAGATCGGGGATGGCGCCACGGTGATGATCGGCGGCTTCGGCGGCGCCGGTGCGCCGGTGGAGCTCATCCACGCCCTCATCGACAAGGGGCCGAAGGGCCTCACCGTGGTCAACAACAATGCGGGCAACGGGCGCATCGGCATCGCCGCGATGATCGCGGCCGGCATGGTGCGCAAGCTGATCTGCTCCTTCCCCCGCGCGGCGGACGCCAGCGCCTTCAACGAGCGCTATCTGGCGGGTGAACTGGAGCTGGAACTGGTGCCGCAGGGCACGCTCGCCGAGCGCATCCGCGCCGGCGGTGCGGGCATTCCAGCCTTCTACACGCCCACCAGCTATGGCACCGAACTCGCCGAGGGCAAGCCGGTGGCCGAGTTTGACGGGCGGCCCTATGTGCAGGAGCGCTGGCTGAAGGCGGACTTCGCCCTCGTGAAAGCCCATCTCGGCGATCCCTACGGCAACCTCACCTACAACAAGGCGGCCCGCAACTTCAGCCCGCTGATGTGCATGGCAGCGGCCAAGACCATCGTGCAGGTCTCGCGCATCGTGCCGCCGGGCGACATCGATCCCGAGCACGTCATCACACCCGGCATCTTCGTGGACCGGGTGGTCGAGGTCGCCGATGCGCGACAGGAAGAGGACCTCATCCGGGCGGGAGCGGCCTACAATGACTGAGACCCTTCAGAACGACGGCAAGCTGTCGAACGCCCAGATTGCCTGGCGCGCGGCGCAGGACATTGCCGATGGCGCCTATGTGAACCTCGGCATCGGCTTCCCCGAGATGGTGGCCAATTATCCGGTCGAGGGCCGCGAGGTGATCTTCCACACCGAGAACGGCATCCTCAATTTCGGCGCGCCGCCGCCGGCCGGTCAGGAAGACTGGGACCTTATCAATGCCGGCAAGAAGGCGGTGACGCTGCGGCCGGGTGCGGCCTTCTTCCACCATGCGGACAGCTTCGCCATGGTGCGCGGCGGGCATCTGGATGTGGCCATCCTCGGCGCCTATCAGGTGTCGCAGAATGGCGATCTCGCCAACTGGCGCGTCGGCAGCAAGGGCGTGCCGGCGGTGGGCGGCGCCATGGATCTGGTGCATGGGGCGAAGCAGGTCTTCGTCATCACCGAGCACCAGACCAAGTCCGGCGAGCCCAAGCTCGTGGAAAGCTGCGCCTTTCCGCTGACCGGCGTCGCCTGCGTCACCCGCGTCTATACGAGCCACGCGGTGGTGGATATTCGCGGCGGCCGCTTCATCCTGCGCGAGAAGATCCCGACGCTCTCCCTTGAAGAGCTTCAGGCGATGACCGGCGCGCGCCTCCACATCGACGGCCCGGTGGCCGATCTCGTCGCGCCCGAGCTGTGAGCGGGGATGCCATGACCGAAGCTTATATCTGCGACTATATCCGCACCCCCATCGGCCGCTTCGGCGGCGCGCTGTCCGCCGTGCGGGCCGACGATCTCGGGGCCATTCCGCTGAAGGCGCTCGTCGCCCGCAATGCCGGTCTCGACTGGGAGAAGGTGGACGACGTGATCTTCGGCTGCGCCAACCAGGCTGGCGAGGACAATCGCAACGTCGCCCGCATGTCGCTGCTGCTGGCGGGCCTCCCGCTCTCCATCGGCGGCACCACCATGAACCGCCTGTGCGGCTCGGGCATGGATGCGGTGGCGACCGCCGCCCGCGCCATCAAGGCGGGCGAGGCGGACCTCATCATCGCCGGCGGCGTGGAGAGCATGAGCCGCGCGCCCCTCGTCATGCCGAAGGCGGACGCAGCCTTCTCCCGCCGCGCGGAAATCTACGACACCACCATCGGCTGGCGCTTCGTCAATCCGCTGATGAAGGAGATGTATGGCGTCGATTCCATGCCGGAGACCGGCGACAATGTCGCCATCGACTACAAGGTCTCCCGCGAGGATCAGGACGCCTTCGCCGTCCGCAGCCAGGAGAAGGCCTCGGCCGCTCAGGCCAATGGCCGGCTGGCGCGCGAAATCACGCCCGTGACCCTGCCGCAGAAGAAGGGTGATCCGGTCGTGGTGGAGCGCGACGAGCATCCCCGCGCCACGAGCCTTGAGGCGCTCGCCAAGCTCAAGCCCGTGAACCGCATGGCGGGAGCGACCGTCACCGCGGGCAATGCTTCGGGCGTGAACGACGGCGCCGCGGCGCTCATCATCGCCTCGGAAGCCGCCGCGAAGGCCCATGGCCTGACGCCCATCGCCCGCGTGCTCGGCGGCGCGGTGGCCGGCGTTCCGCCCCGCGTCATGGGCATCGGCCCGGCGCCGGCCAGCCAGAAGCTCATGGCCCGCCTCGGTCTCACGCAGGACCAGTTCGACGTGATCGAACTGAACGAGGCCTTCGCCTCTCAGGGCCTCGCCACGCTGCGCCTGCTGGGCATTGCGGATGACGATGCGCGCGTGAACTGCAATGGCGGCGCCATCGCTCTCGGCCATCCGCTCGGCATGTCCGGCGCCCGCATCACCGGCACCGCGGCACTGGAACTGACCGTGGGCGGCGGCCGCCGGGCGCTGGCGACCATGTGCATCGGCGTCGGCCAGGGCATCGCGGTGGCGCTGGAGCGCGTCTGACCCCTCTCGAAAAGGGTGTTCGGGGCGTCGGTGGGCTCGGGCCTGCCGGCGCCCCTTTTCTTTGGTGCGCCCCTCCGCATGACTGCGGCCAAACGCCCGAAGGCGAAACTGCATTGCATCGCATCCAAAAAAGCGACGACCCGCACGGGCCCCTTCATCTATGGGGCCTGAGGCTTTGAGGGTAGGACATCTGGAAAGGTCAATATTCGTGACGTGATCCGCGCTGGCCTGCCAGTTTCCGCCGCCTTTCTTATCCGAAAGAGGGCTCGCCAGCCCGATTTTCTCTGCTACGCTGCGGTGCGAAGATAAGAAATGTGCAACCGCGGTCTGCCCGGTTGCGTCGGAAACGAGACCGAATGGTCCGCATGGAGAGAGGATCGCGACATGGGCCAGCCCGCCACCTTGCCGAGCTCCGAAGCGCCGCTGAAGGATCTCTATGAGATCGGCGAAATTCCGCCGCTTGGGCACGTTCCCAGGCAGATGTACGCTTGGACCATCCGCCGCGAGCGGCACGGCCCGCCGGAGGACTCCTTCCAGATCGAGGTGGTGCCCACCTGGGAACTGGGCGAGGCGGATGTGCTGGTGCTCGTGATGGCGGCCGGCGTGAATTACAACGGCATCTGGGCGGGCCTCGGCCAGCCGATCTCCCCCTTCGACGTGCACAAGCAGCCGTATCATATCGCCGGCTCCGACGCCTCCGGCATCGTCTGGGCGGTGGGCTCCAAGGTCACCCGCTGGAAGGTGGGCGACGAAGTGGTCGTCCACTGCAATCAGGACGACGGCGACGACGAGGAGTGCAACGGCGGCGACCCGATGTTCTCCCCCTCCCAGCGCATCTGGGGCTATGAGACGCCGGATGGCTCCTTCGCTCAGTTCTGCCGCGTGCAGGCGCGCCAGCTCATGCCGCGCCCCAAGCATCTGACTTGGGAGGAGTGCGCCTGCTACACGCTGACGCTCGCTACCGCCTATCGCATGCTGTTCGGCCACGCCCCCCACGACATCAAGCCCGGCCAGTTCGTGCTGGTCTGGGGCGCCTCGGGCGGCCTCGGTGTGTTCGGCGTGCAACTGGCGGCGGCCTCGGGCGCCCACGTGATCGGCGTGATCTCGGACGAGACCAAGCGCGACTACGTGCTTCAGCTCGGCGCGCGCGGCGTCATCAACCGCAAGGATTTCAAGTGCTGGGGCCAGATGCCCAAGGTCAATTCGCCCGAATACAATGAGTGGGTGAAGGAAGCCCGCAAGTTCGGCAAGGCGATCTGGGACATCACCGGCAAGCGCGACGTGGACATGGTGTTCGAGCATCCGGGCGAGCAGACCTTCCCGGTCTCCTGCCTCGTCGCCAAGCGCGGCGGCATGGTGGTGTTCTGCGCCGGCACCACGGGCTTCAACATCACCTTCGATGCCCGCTATGTGTGGATGCGGCAGAAGCGCATCCAGGGCTCGCACTTCGCGCACCTGAAGCAGGCGTCCTCCGCGAACCAGTTCATCATCGACCGGCGGGTCGACCCCTGCATGTCGGAAGTGTTCCCCTGGGCGAAGATCCCGGCGGCGCACACGCTGATGTGGAAGAACCAGCACCCGCCCGGCAACATGTCGGTGCTGGTGAACGCCCCGCGGGCCGGTCTGCGCTCGTTCGAGGACGTTCTGGAAGCCTCCGGCGCCCCGGCTCTCTGACGGCCTCAGGCAGGGATCGGGTTCGGTGCCGTGGCTGCTTCGGCGGTGCGGTTCCGGCCTTCCGCCTTGGCGCTGTAGAGCGCGCGGTCGATCCGTTGCAGGGCATCGGCCCACGGGCCTTGCCCATCCCATACGCCGACGCCGGCGCTCAAGGTCACCCGCATTCCGGCCAGCACATGCGTGCCAACGTGCTGGCGCGCGCGGTCGGCCATGGCGATCACGTCGGTAAGCTGCGCATCGCGGGTGATGATGAGGAATTCGTCGCCGCCCCAGCGCCCCACCACATCGCTGTCGCGCACCACGCCCGCCAGGCGCTTGGCGACCGCCTGGAGCACCGCATCCCCGGCGAGGTGGCCATAGGTGTCGTTGATCGGCTTGAAGTTGTCGATGTCGATCAGGATGAGCCCGATCTCACCCGACGATCCCCCCGCCACGTGCCGCAGGATCTGCTCGAGGCCGCGGCGGTTCATGGTGCCGGTGAGGGAATCGGTGGAGGCCATCGTCTCCAGCGCCTTGGCCTTGGCGCGGGCCTGCTCGAAGGCGAGGCTCGTCATCACGAACAGCGACAGGGACACCAGGATCACGAGGTGGACGAGATACGCATTGATCACCAGCGATCCCAGCACCCGGTCCTTCAGGTAGGAATCGGAAGCGGAGAATTCCACGACGATGGGAATGCTCATGCTCAGGAACACGAGGGCGGCCGCAATGACCGCATCCCGCCGCTGCAGGAGGATGAAGGACGCCACATAGAGCATGGGCATCCATTGCAGCGTATTGGCGATGGTATAGAGACGAGTCTGTTCCGCCAGATGGCCGAAGGCGGCGACGCCGACCAGGCAATAGGTCGTGAAGCTCAGATAGGCGATCCACTCCGCCATCCGGTGCCAGCGCGGCAGCGCCAGCATGAGGAACAGGCTGACGACGAAGGCGGCGAGCAGGAGCGGGTAGGCGATCCGGTCGAGTTCCGTGATGACCTGGGTTTCGGTCTCGAACACCCACAGGCCGACCACGCACAGACTGGCCATGGCCACGAGGACGCGGCAGATGCGCCTTCGATACTCGTCGAGCCTGCTTACGATCATGTCCCCACGCCCCCCGCCGGGCGATATCAAAAGCGCCACATGGCAGACTTTTGCCGCAAGGTCCACGAAAAGCGGTAAGCAGGAACGTGCGCCGGGTGGACAGGGGCGGCGTTCGGCGGCACAAGCGGCGCATGCAGTCGCGCGTGTCAAAGGTGGCGGTGATCGGCGCCGGTCCCGCAGGTCTCATGGCCGCCTCGTGCCTGGCGCAGGCGGGCGTTTCGGTCGAGCTGTTCGACCGCATGCCGAGCCCCGCCCGCAAGTTCCTGATGGCCGGACGCGGCGGCCTCAATCTCACCCACAGCGAGCCGCTGGAGCGATTCCTCGCGCGCTATGGCTCCGCGGCCGGGCGCCTGGCGCCGGCCATCCGCGCCTTTCCGCCGGATGCGCTGCGCGCCTTCGCCGAGGGCCTTGGGGAAGAGACCTTCGTCGGGTCGAGCGGCCGGGTTTTCCCGAAGAGCTTCAAGGCTTCGCCCATGCTGCGGGCCTGGCTGCGGCACCTCGCCGCGGCGGGCGTGACGTTGTCGGCCCGCCACCATTGGACCGGCTGGGATGCGGACGGCGCGCTCACCTTCGAGACGCCGGAAGGGCCGCGGGCGGTGCGCGTCGACGCCACTGTGCTCGCGCTCGGCGGGGCTTCCTGGCCCCGGCTCGGCGCCGATGGTGGCTGGCGGGCGGTGCTGGAAGGGGCAGGACTTCAGGTGGCGCTCTTCGCGCCCGCTAACATGGGCGTGCTCCTGAACTGGAGTGCGCATCTGGTACCGCGCTTCGCGGGAACGCCCTTGAAGCGTATCGCGCTCGCCTGTGGCGCGGAGCATGTACGCGGGGAAGCCGTCATCACCGCTCAGGGGCTGGAAGGCGGTGCCATCTATGCGCTGTCCCGGCAGATCCGCGAGGCCGTGGAGCGGCAGGGGCAGGCGGACCTCGTCATGGACCTGCGGCCGGATCTCTCCCTCGATGTCCTCGCCCAGCGCCTCGCGGCGGCTCCTGCGCGCCTGTCCTTCTCCGAGCGCCTGCGCAAGGCGGCGGGGCTCGCGCCGGTGCAGATCGCATTGCTGCGCGAGGGAATGAACGCGCGTCCAGCCGAAGCAGCGGCGCTGGCCCGCCGCATCAAGGCGCTGCCTTTGACGGTGATGGGCGTGTGCGGGCTGGAGCGGGCGATTTCCAGCGCCGGCGGGCTCGCGTGGGATGAGGTGGGGCCGGATTATGCGCTGAAGGCGTGTCCGGACGTGTTCGTCTGCGGCGAGATGCTGGACTGGGAGGCGCCCACCGGCGGGTATCTCCTTCAGGCCTGCTTCTCCACTGCGGTGGCGGCGGCCGAAGGCGTGAAGGCGCGCTTGAAGTCGGATTGAAGCAAATCGCGCGCATTTCCGCTGAAAAAAGAACGAATATTAAAATATTCGACGCTAACGCCGAAATCGACATGATGCCACTGCCACGCTGGCGGGAGTGGGATCATGCCGGACATCATCGGAAGTGAAGATCGCGATATCCTCTGGGGCGTTGTCGGATCGAAGAATATTCTTCTCGGCCTCGGTGGGGACGACGTCCTCCACGGCCAGAACCTGGCCGACCATCTGGAAGGCGCGCGCGGCGACGACTGGCTTTACGGCGCCGGCGGCAACGACACGCTGATCGGCGGTGAGGGCAACGATGTCCTGAACGGCGGCGCAGGCGCCGACCTGCTCATCGGTGGCACCGGCATCGACACGGTGGACTATTCCGCCAGTGGCGGCGCCGCGCAGGTGGGCGTCACTGTCGACCTCTCAGCCGGCGAAGGCAGCGGCGGCGAGGCCGAGGGCGATCTCTATTTCGGCATCGAGAACATCATCGGCACCAGCGCCGCCGATACGCTCCTCGGCAATGCAGGTGCCAACGTCATCGATGCCGGCGCATCCGCCATCGCGGGCGACGTGATCCTGGCCGGTGGCGGCGACGATACGGTCCTGATCGGCGCCAATGCGGCGACGGCGGATGGCGGCGACGGCTTCGACCGTCTGGTGCTGAACCTCGGCACGGAAGGATCGACCACCGGCGCCACCTTCGTCTTCGACAGCGGTGCCACCAGCCTTGGCGCCACCTTCACCAATTTCGAGACGGTGACCGTCACCGGCACGGCGGCCACAGACACGGTGTTCGGCGGCGCGGGCGATGATGTGCTCGATGGCGGGGCGGGCCGCGATTATCTGCGCGGCGGCGCCGGAGGCGACGTGCTTATCGGCGGTGTCGGCCACGATTCCCTGCGCGGCGGCGATGGCGACGACCGGCTGGAAGGCGGCTGGGGCAACGACTTCCTCGTCGGCGGCAAGGGGTCGGACACCTTCGTCTATGACGACCTGAATTCCAGCCGCGACCGCATCATCGACTTTCAAGCCGGAGATGGCGGCGACAAGCTGGAACTGTCCCTGCTGCGGCAGGACGTGTCGCACATCCACTCGTTCGACGATCTTCTGGCCCACGCCACCGATACGGCGCAAGGCGTCTATATCGACCTCTCAGGCGACCTGCACTGGCCCATCGGTATCATCCTGCAAGGCGTGCATGTGGCGGATCTCACCGCCGACAACCTCTCCTTGCCGGATCACGGCATCGGCTGAGCGGTCAGCGCATGCCAGAGAGGCCGGGCGGGGCGAGGGGGTTGTCCGTCATCGCCGCCCGGTCCGGCGTGTCCACCGAGGGCACACCAAGGAAGGCCTCGAACAGGCGCTGGATCACCATCGGGTCAAGGTCCCGCACGATCATGACGAGACGCGTGCGGTGGTCGTCATCGGGCCATGCGGCAAGGCGGCTCGGCGGATGCATCACATGCTGGACGCCGTGCAGCACCACCGGGGCGGAGGGATCGTCCGCCAGCTTCACGATGCCTTTCATGCGCAGAACGCTGCCGCCGTGGGTGGCCCGCAGCAGCTCAAGGAACAGGTCCAGCGTCGAGGCGGGAATTGCGGCATCGGTGGCGAGCGAAAAGGCCTTGATGCGGTCGTCGTGCCGGTTGGGATCGGTGACTACCGCCGGCCCCTCGGCCGCCTCGCGATTGGCGGCGATCTGCTCCTCCGCCAGCCAGCGGGCCACGTCGGGAATCTTGCGCGCCGGGTCATAGAGACCCGCCTTGAGGATGCGCTCAGCGGTCGCTTCCCCCGCCGCCGCATCCAGAACGGGCGCAGCCGGGGCGAGCGTCGCGAGGCGCCGCCGCAAGTCGGCAACGGCGGTTTTCTCCGCGTCCGTCTGTGCGAGGTCCGTCTTGGTGAGGACGATGCGATCGGAGACGGCTGCCTGCTTCACCGCCTCGGGCTGCGCGTCGAGGGTCGCGCCGCCATTGATGGCGTCCACCACCGTCACCACCCCGTCCAGCCGATACCGCATCAGCAGATAGGGGTGGGTCATCAGCGTGTGGAGGATGGGCGCCGGGTCGGCAAGGCCCGTGGTCTCGATCAGCACGCGGGAGAAGGGCGGCAGACGGTTGTTGTCGCGCCCGCGCAGCAGGTCTTCCAGCGCCGCCACAAGGTCGCCGCGCACGGTGCAGCAGACGCAGCCGCTGGCCAGCAGCACCACGCCCTCGTCCACCTCGCGCACGAACAGATGGTCAAGGCCGATCTCGCCGAACTCATTGATGAGGACGGCGGTGTCGGCCAGCGCTGTATCGGCGAGGATACGGTTGAGGAGCGTCGTCTTGCCCGCGCCGAGAAAGCCCGTGAGCACGGTGACGGGAATGGGCTCGGGCGGACCGCGACGGGCGGGCCGGTCCGGGGCCGTGCCGGCCTCCGGCGTCTCGAAAGGGCTCACGATCTGTCTCTCGAAAGGGCGTCAGCCGCCGGGCTTCTGCGCCGGGGCGCTGTCATCCTGCCCATTGCCTTGCGTCTTGGGCTTCGGCTTGTCGGCGCTCGCCTGCGCAGGCTTCTGGGCCGGCTTGGGCGCCGGGGCGGGCTGCGGCTTGAGGCCCATCTTCTCCGAATTGGAAAGGGTGGCGTTGGGCCGGGCGGCGGCGGCATTGCCCTGCGGCTTTGGCGGGGTGCCGGTGCTGGCGGTCGCCGTGCCGTGGGCCTTCTTGTCGCCAGGCTTGGCGGCCGTGGGCTTCTTCTCCTCGGCGGGGAAGGCGCTTTCCGGCGGCAGGGGGGCGTTCTTCGGGCCGATGAAGACATCCACCGGCGGCATGGAGGGCGGCAGGTTCTGCAACAGGGCCGCGCCCGGATTCTTGCCCGAGAAGCCGGCTGCGGCCGCCGCCTGCGTCGCATAGGAGGTGGCGGTGCCGCTGGCGCCGAAGATGGCGTCGTCCTCGTTTTCCGAGGCCAGCTCCTTGCGCTTGCCGCCGCAGATGTAGGGCTTCATGTCGGTGGGCTCGCCGCCGGTGTCCTGAATGGAGTTCAGGGTGGGGGCGGCCGAGGCGAAGATGGACCAGGAGGGCTGGAAGCCCTTCTCCAGCAGCATGGCCGCCTGCTCCGTGCGGGCCACCGCCGAGGGCGCGCCGAGGATGACGGCGATGAGGCGCTTGTTGCCGCGGGTGGCGGTGGCGACCAGATTGAAGCCGGCCGAGCAGATGAAGCCGGTCTTCATGCCGTCCGCGCCCGGGTAGCGGTCAATGAGGCGGTTGTAGTTGCGATACACCACCTTGCCGAGGCGCATGGCCGGAATGCGGAACAGCGTTTCCTGCTCCGGGAAATGGTAGATCAGCGCGCGCGCCAGCACGGCGAGGTCGCGGGCCGTGGTGATCTGGCCCGGATCGGGCAGGCCGTTGGGATTGTTGTAGTGCGTGCCCGCCATGCCCAGCCGCTCGGCGGTGTCGTTCATCTCCTCGACGAAGGCGGGCATGGAGCCGCCCACGCCCTCGGCGATGACCACGGCCATGTCGTTGGCCGACTTCACCATGAGCATGCGCAGGGCATTCTCCAGCGTGAGCTGGGTGCCCGGCTTGAAGCCCATCTTGCTCGGCTGCTGCGAGGCGGCGAGCGGAGAGACGGTCAAGAGGCTGTCAAAGCTGATGCGCCCTTCCTTCACCGCGTTCAGCGCCACATAGACGGTCATCAGCTTGGTGACGGAGGCCGGATACCAGGGCTTGCCGGCATCCTGCTGCTCCAGCACGCGGCCGGTATCGGCTTCCACCAGCAGGACGGGGGCGGCATTCACGCTCGCCCCGGCGGCGCAGAGCAGCGCGGTCGCGGACAGGAGGCGCACCAGCGCGCCACGGGCGGGTGAGACGGCGGCCCGAAGGCGTGCGGAAAGGCGGAACAGGTCCGGCACTGCTGGCTCCCTCTGCGCACGCCGCCGGCAAGAGGGCCAGCGGTGCTCCGCGCGCATCTGAACGCGGCACAGGCAGCGACGCGGGACGGTCCGATCTGCCCAAGCCAATGGGTGAGGCGCCCCCCGGCGACACTGGGATCCAACGCAGGCGCACCGCAGGCACGGCAGACCGCGTCCGATCCAAGCCTGATCCTTAGCGCTTTTTCCCTCAGGGGGAAAGGCGCCGGCCGGGGAGGGACCTCTTGCCCCACAGCGCCGGGGGAATGCGGCATCAGCGGGGCTGAAGGCGCCGCATTCGATTCCAGAAAGCGTGGATTGCTTCCGGGATGGAAGATTGCCCGTCCTCAGGTCTCCACCAGCGGCTTGCCGCCGGGCTCGGGCGGGGCGAGGAACTGGGCGCGGGCAAGCCCGGCGAAGCGCCCGCCGAGGGCGACCAGTTCATCGAACGTTCCGGCTTCCACGATGCGTCCGTGTTCGAAGACGAGGATGCGGTCGGCATTGCGCACCGTGGCGAGGCGGTGGGCGATGACGAAGGTGGTGCGGCCCTTCATCACCTCGTCCAGCGCCGCCTGCACCTTCACCTCGGTCGCGGCATCGAGGGCGCTCGTCGCCTCGTCGAGAATCAGGATGGGTGGGTCTTTCAGGAGCGCGCGGGCGATGGAGAGGCGCTGGCGCTCGCCGCCGGAGAGGGCCCGGCCGCGCTCGCCCACGCGGGCCTGAAGTCCCATGGGATTGCGCTCCACCAGTTCCCACGCCTGCGCCCGCTCCAGCGCGAGGCGCAAGTCCGCCTCCGTTGCGTCGGGCTTCCCGACCCGCAGGTTGTCCTCGATGGTGCGGTTGAAGAGCATGGCCTCCTGGAACACCACGCCGATCTGCCGCCGCAGGGAGGCCAGTGTCACGTCCTTGATGTCCGTGCCGTCGATGAGCACGCGGCCGGACTGGGGATCGAACACCCGGTGCAGCAGGGTGAGCGCCGTGGACTTGCCGGCGCCGGTGCTGCCGACCAGCGCAATGGTCTCGCCGGGCTTCGCCTCGAAATCCACGTCCGCGAGCGCGCTGCGCTTGCCGTCGTAGGAGAAGGAGACGTTCTCGAACCGCACGTCCCCCTTCACCCCGGCAAGCTCGGTGGCGCCGGGCTTGTCCCGCACCTGCCCGACCGTATCCAGCACATCGAAGAACTGTGCGAGGCCCGGGGCCGACATGACCAGCCGGTTGACGAAGCTCACCGTATGGTCGAGCCGCCCGATGAGCATGGTGGCGAAGCCTACATAGGTGACGATGTCGCCGATGGCGGCGAGGCCATCGAGATAGAGCCACGTGCCGATGAGCAGGATTGCGAGGATGGTGAGCGTGGTGGCCGCCTTGGTGGCCATGGAGACCAGCGCCCACCAGGACAGCACCGGGATCTGCGCCGCCAGCACCTGGCTGGCGGTGTCGCGGAGGCCCCGTACCTCGGCCTCGATGCGGGTGTAGCTCTGCACGAGCGCCACATTGCCCAAAGCGTCCGAGGCGTGCTCGGCGAGATTGGCGTGGTGGCCTTCCACCTGCCGCTGCAAGGCTTCCGTCTTGCGCAGCACGAAGGCGGTGGTGATGCCGAAGACGATGATGAGCACCACCAGCACGAGGCCGAGCCGCCAGTTGATCCAGATGCCCACCGGCAGCAGCACGACGAGCGAGACGATGGCCGCGCAATCCTCGCGGAAGAAGGAGAGCCACATGCCCCAGAGCGTATCCGTGCCCTGGAGCATGATCTTCAGCAGGCGCCCGGAATGGGTCTCGCCATGGAAGGAGAGGGGGAGCTGGAGCACGTGCTCGAAATATTCGGTGAGCACGCCGAGCCGCCGCCGGTGGGCGAGGCGGTCCGCATGGAGCGAGACCAGCACGCCGGCGACGATGTTGAACAGGCCGAAGGCGACCCAGCCGCCGAGCAACGGAGTGAGCGTGTCATAGCTCGGCAACTGCCCGCGGGATTGCCCGCCCGCCAGAGCGTCGATGATCCAGCCGAACAGGATGGGCTCGGCGAACTGCGCCAGCGCAAGGGCGAGATTGCCGATGGCCAGGAACCCGCCCACCCGCGCGAGCGGGCCGAGGAGAGACAGGGCGCGGGCATAGATACGCAACAGGGACATGGCCGGCGTTCCGGATCGGATCAGTCAGGCCGGCGGTTGCCGGATGCTTCCGTCGAGAAAGCCCGAGGCGCGGGACGAAGGCAAGGCCATCTCGTTCCATAGCAAGCTACCGCCCGCGCCGGCATCTTCGCCGCCTTGCCTTGAAGCCATCCCTCTTGTGTCCCAAAAAGCGAAGAAGAAACGGGAGAGATCATGACCGAGCCGCTGCCTCAAGATGGCGCTTCCGCCCCGCGCGTCGACATCGGCATGGGGGATCTCCAGCGGGCGGTGGACATGGGCATTCTGGAGCGAGCGCAGGCCCGCGCGCTCTGGGATTTCCTCGCCGGGGCCGCGCCCGCGGGCGCCTCCGTCCCTGCGGCGGCCCGCTTCAGCTTCGGGCACACGCTCTATTATTTCGGCGGCCTCATCGCGATCTCCGCCATGAGCCTGTTCATGACGCTGGCGTGGGATGCGCTCGGCCCCTGGGGCATCTGTGCCCTGGCGCTGGTCTATGCTGGCGCCGTCTGGACGGCGGCGGAGGTGCTCCGCGCGCACGGCTATGTCATTCCCGCCGGGCTTCTCGGCGCGCTGGCGGTGTGTCTCGTGCCGCTCGCCACATGGTCCGCGCAGCATGCGCTGGGCCTGTGGCCGGAACTCTCCGGCGGCATTTCCGGCGAGCGCTACAGCCAGTATCACCAATGGATCGACGGCCGCTGGCTGACGCTGGAGCTGACGACGCTGCTGGTGGGGGCGCTCGCCCTCTGGCGCATGCGCCTGCCCTTCCTGGTGATGCCGCTCGCCGTGACGCTCTGGTACATGAGCATGGACCTCTCCCGCTGGCCGGCGGGGGAGAGCGACCCATGGGATTTCGACCACGCCCGGCGGGTGTCCATCGTCTTCGGCATCGCCATGTGCCTGGTCGCCGGGGCGCTCGATCTCTATCGCCGCCACCGCCACACGGCCGACTTCGCCGGCTGGCTCTATCTCTTCGGCGCCCTGGCGGCCTGGGGCGGCGTGACGGCAAGCCACTCCGACAGCGAACTCGCCAAATTCGTCTATGCGCTGCTGAACGCCGGCCTCGTGCTGTTCGGCGCCATCATCGGCCGCCGCATCTTCACGGTGCTCGGCGCCATCGGTGTTGCCACCTATCTCGGCTATCTGGCCTTCCAGCTGTTCGAGGACAGCCTGCTCTTCCCCTTCGCCCTCAGCCTCATCGGCCTCGGCATCGTCGGCCTCGGCATCTGGTGGCAGAGGCACGAGGCCGCGATCCAGGCCCGGCTGGGCCGGCTGTTGCCGACGGTGAGCTGGGACCGATAGCCAACTGCGGCGTGCGGCGTCGGGAACGTCGCGCTATGCTGGTCGTTATCGCGTGGGTGACGCTCGGCCGCTCGGGTCGGGTGCGGGCTCTATGTGGCAGATCGCGATCATGGCACTGCGGGCAAGCTGGAAGGGGTTTTTGACCGTCGGGGCGCTGAGTTGCCACGTGGGTCTCTATGCGGCCGCGTCCACCTCCGAGCGCATCTCGCTGCATATGGTCAACCGCAAGACGGGGCACCGGCTGCGGCGGCAATATGTGGATGAGGAGACGGGAGAGCCGGTCGAGGCCGACGCGCAGGTGAAGGGCTACGAGGTCTCAAAGGGCGAGTTCGTGACCGTCGAGCCTGACGAGATCGCCGACATCGTGCCCGCCGGCACAAAGACCATTGCAGTCAATACCTTCCTCGCCTGCACGGACGTGGACACCGCATATTTCGACCGACCCTATTTCCTCGCGCCGGTGGATGAGCCGAGCGCGGAGGTGCTGAAACTGCTCGCCGCGGGCATGAGCGAACGCAAGGTGGCGGCGCTCGGGGAGGCGGTGCTGTTCCGGCGGGTGCGGCGGCTGCTCATCCGCCCGGTGGCGGAAGGTGGCGCGCTCACCGCCTGTACGCTCAATTTCGATTACGAGGTCCGCTCCGCGCAGGAGCAGTTCGCCGATGTGCCGAAGACGCGCATCTCCGGCGAAATGCTGGAGCTCGCCACGCACATCATCCGCTCCAAGCCGGGCAAGTTCGACCCGTCCGCCATCGAGGATCGCTACGAGGACGCGCTGGCGGCGCTTGTGCGCGCCAAGATGGAGGGCAAGCCGCTGCCCAAGCCCGAGCCGCGGCGCGAGGAGAAGGTGGTGAGCCTGCTCGATGCCCTGCGCGCCAGCGCGGGGTCTCCGGACAAGCCGGCGCCCAAGCGGGCGGGTGCCAAGGGCAAGGCCGCCGGTACGAAGACGGCTGGGTCCAAGGCGGGTAGCGCCAAGGCGGGTGGGTCCAAGGCAACTGGGACCAAGACCCGCAAGGCAAAGAGTGCTGCGGCATCCGCCGGCGCGCAGACGCGGCGTACCGGCACCACCCGCAAGGCGGGGTGAGACAAGGCGGAGCAGAAGATGGGCCTCAGCACCTATCGCGCCAAGCGCGACTTCACCGTGACTCCCGAGCCCGACGGCGGCGCGAAAGGCAAGGCCCGCGCCGCAGCCAGCGCCTCGGCGGGCGCCTATGTGATCCAGAAGCACGCCGCCCGCCGCCTGCACTATGATCTGCGGCTGGAGATGGATGGCGTGCTGAAGAGCTGGGCCGTCACGCGCGGGCCGAGCCTCGTGCCCGGTGAGAAGCGCCTCGCCGTGCATGTGGAGGACCATCCGCTCGCCTATGGCGGCTTCGAGGGTACCATCCCCGAGGGCCAGTACGGGGCGGGCAAGGTCATCGTCTGGGATCGCGGCAGCTGGACCCCGGTGGGGGATCCGCACAAGGGCTACAAGAAGGGGCATCTGGAATTCGCACTCGACGGCGAAAAGCTCCATGGCCGCTGGCATCTGGTGCGCATGTCACCCCACCCCGGCGACAAGAAGGAAAACTGGCTGCTCATCAAGGTGGAGGACGAGGCGGCGCGCCCTGAGGGTGCGCCCGAGATTACCGACGAGGCGCCCCTCTCCGTCGTCTCGGGCCGGGACGTTGAGGAAGTGGGTGCCCCATCGGCCGCAAAGTCCCCGAAGTTAAGCACGGCAAAGACGTCCAGGCCGAAGGCTGCGGCACGCGATGCGAAGGCATCCGAGGAGGCCGAGACGACCGCAAGCGGCGCGGAGCGGGGTGCGCGCGCAGTGTCTGCTCCGGCAAAAGCCAAGAAAACGACGGCCGCAAGGGTCAACGGACGCTCCACCCGCGCGACCGCCTGGGACCTGCCAAAGGGCGCGAAACGCGCGCCTTTGCCGGATTTCCTGCCCCCGGCTCTCGCCACGCTGGCCAGGCAGGCGCCGAAGGGCCGGCGCTATGTCCATGAGATCAAGTTCGATGGCTATCGCATCGCCGCGCGGCTTGAGGATGGAGAGGTCCGCCTGCTTACGCGCACCGGCCTCGACTGGTCCGCGCGCTTCGGGACGGCGATCCGGGAGGCGGCCGCGGCCCTTCCCGTATCCGATGCCATGCTTGATGGCGAGGTGGTGGTGGAGGGCGGCAACGGCGCCTCGGACTTCTCCGCCTTGCAGGCGGATCTGAGCGAAGGGCGCACGGACCGCTTCGTCTATTATGCCTTCGATCTCCTGCATCTCGACGGGCACGACCTGACGGGCGCGCCGCTCGCGGAGCGCAAGGCGCTGCTGGAGCAATTGCTCACCAGAGCTGAAGGGAGCGGCGAAGGCGTCCTGCGCTACAGCGGCCATTTCGAGGATGACGGCGCCATGGTGCTCCAGCATGCCTGCCGGCTGAGCCTGGAGGGCGTCGTCTCCAAGCTCAAGGATGCGCCCTATCATTCCGGCCGCTCGCGGGACTGGATCAAGTCCAAGTGCTCGGAGCGGCAGGAGTTCGTGATCGGCGGCTTCGTGCCCTCCACCACTGCCCGCAAGGCTATCGGCTCGCTGGTGCTCGGCGTCTATGAGGGCAAGCGCCTCGTCCATGTGGGGCGTGTGGGCACGGGCTTCTCGAACAAGATGGCGTCGGATCTCCACACCCTGCTGGCGCCCGAGGCGGTTGAGGAAAGTCCGTTTTCCGCGCGGCTTACGGCGGATGAGGCGCGGGGCGTCACCTTTGTTGCGCCCAAGCGTGTGGCCGAAGTCGAGTTCCGCGCCTGGACGGGAGACGGCCACCTGCGCCACGCCGCCTTCCGGGGACTGCGCGACGACAAGGCGGCCGCCGATGTGGTGCGCGAGGCCGCGTCGCAGCCGGCCGAGACGCCCAAGACACCGCCCAAGCGCCGGGTGCGCCTCACCCATCCTGACCGCATCTACTGGCCGGATGCGGGCGTCACCAAGGAGGGATTGGCCGATTATTACGCAGAGGTCTGGCCGCGCATCGCGCCCTTTATCGTCGGCCGGCCGCTGGCGCTGGTGCGTTGTCCGGAGGGCATCGAAGGGCAGCACTTCTTCCAGAAGCACCCGTGGAAGGGCGCGGACAAGGCGCTGAAGGAGGTGCACGATCCCAAGGCCCCGGACGAGCCGCCCTATCTCGCCGTCGAGACGCTGGACGGGCTGATGGCGCTGGTGCAGGGGGCGGCGCTGGAAATCCACCCCTTCGGTGCTCCGCTCTCGGACTGGGAGCGCCCGGACCTTCTCACCATGGATCTCGACCCCGGCGAGGGCGTCCCATGGAGCGCGGTCATCGCCGCTGCCCATGAGGTGAAGGCGCGCCTTGAGACGGCGGGCCTTGCCGCCTTCGTGAAGACCTCCGGCGGCAAGGGGCTGCATGTCTGCGCGCCGCTGAAGCCGCGGGCCGATTGGACCGAACTCAAGGCCTTCACCAAGGCCATGGCCGAGACAATGGCGCAGGAGGCGCCCGACACCTATGTGGCGACCATCACCAAGGCCAAGCGGCGTGGCCGCATCCTTGTTGATTATCTGCGCAACCAGCGCGGCTCCACGGCGGTCGCGCCCTATTCCGCCCGCGCGCGGGCCGGGGCGCCCGTCTCCATGCCCATCGCTTGGGAGGAGCTGGGCGAGGGCATGGGGCCCCAGCATTTCACGGTTCTGAACGCACCGGCGCGGCTCGCCAATCTCTCGGCCGATCCATGGGCTGATTTCCGGAAGGCGGCGGCGCCCCTGCCGGCGGGCAGAACGGCGGGCGGAACGGCCGGCGGCAAACGGCGCGGCGGGAGGCGCTGATGGCACCCCGCGCCTTCTGGAAGGGCTGGCTGAAGCTCTCGCTCGTCACCTGCCGCGTCGCCATGTCCCCCGCCACCAGCGACCGGGAGAAGGTGCGCTTCCACACGCTGAACCGGGACACCGGCAACCGCATCGTCACGCGCTATGTGGACGAGGGCACGGGCAAGCCTGTGCGGGAGGAGGACGAGGCGCGCGGCTATGCCTCCGGCGAGGACAGCTACGTGCTGATCGAGGACGAGGATCTTGAGGCCATCGCGCTCGATACGGTGCGCACCATCGACATCGCGAGCTTCGTCGACCGCGACGACGTGAGCTGGCTCTATCTGGACAAGCCGCACTATCTGGTGCCGGACGATGAGGTGGGCGCGGAGGCCTTCGCGGTCATCCGCGACGCCATGGCGAAGACCGGCAAGGTCGCCCTCTCGCGCCTCGTGCTCTATCGCCGCGAGCGCACCGTCATGCTGGAGCCGCGCGGGCTCGGCTTCGTGCTCTGGACGCTGCGCTATGCGGACGAGGTGCGCCATTTCGAGGGCGCGCCCAAGGCCGAGGGCAAGCCCGACAAGGCTGCGCTCGGCCTGCTCGGCAAGCTCATCGACAGCGAGACGAAGCCCTGGAGCCCGGATCTCGTCACCGATCCGGTGCAGGAGGGGCTGGTCGACCTCATCGCCGCGAAGCGCCGCAAGCGTCCGGCCCGCAAGCCGAAGGTCGCCGCGCCCGAGCCCACCGGCGGCAATGTGGTGAACATCATGGATGCCCTGCGCCGCAGCCTGAAGGCCGAAGGCGGCGACGGCGGGCGCTCGCGCAAGCGCTGAGGCCGCGCGCGGGCAAGGCCCGGGTCGGGTCGTCCTGCTATAAGGTCCGAAACGGAAACCGGCTGGACCGGCCCCGTCTCAGCGAATGAATCCGCCTCCGATGTGTCGGGACGTCTGACCTTGAGCCAACGTCTTCGTGACGGGGCAGACGCAGCGACAACCCGTCCGATGTCGGTGGCGTCCACCTGAGGAGCGGTCGCGCTGACATTGCTCTTGACGATGAAGGTCGGCAGCGACAGTGTTCGCGCATGCTCTGGAACCGGAACATCTGTGACCGACGCCGCTTGACCCAAGCGGCAGCTTTCAGGCTGCGCGTCGCTCAGTGTCCTTCCGTCTGGTGACAGCCTCGCTGTAGGCCCACCCGCAGAAGCGGCCCCGCCCGCGTTCCTGAACCTCCGCAGCCCTCGGCTCCGGGGGTTTTCTTTTGCCCAGATCCATAGGGACATCACATGAGCATTCGCGTCGGCATCGTTGGGATCAGCGGCTTTGGGGGCGGCGAAGCGCTGCGCCTGATCGCGAGCCACCCGTCTTTCGAGCTGGTCTACGCAGCGGGAGAAAGCAGCGCCGGCAGCCGCCTGGTGGATCGCTTTCCCGGTGTGCCGGCCAAGCTGGCCGAGTTGCTGATCCAGAAGTGGGATCCCGCAGCCTTGCCGCCGCTCGACGTCCTGTTCGCGTCGCTGCCGACGGGCGCCTCGGCCGATGCATTGGCTCGCGTACCCAAGGATGTGAAGGTCGTCGATATCGGCGGGGACCATCGCTACGTCGAGGGCTGGGTGTATGGCCTTGCCGACATCTGGCCGACCCGGATCGAGGGACAGACCCGGATTGCCAATCCCGGCTGCTTCCCCGCCGCGACGCTGATCCCGCTGGCACCGCTACTGGCCGACGGGCTGATCGAGCCGGGCAATATCGTGATGGACGTCAAGACGGGCATCTCCGGAGCGGGCCGGGGTGGCGACAGCAAGTTTGGCTATGCCGAGAGCAACGAGAACCTGATCCCGTATGGTCTGCTCAAGCACGTCCACATGCCCGAGATCGCCAGCACGATCGAGCGTTTGAGCGGCGGCAGTGCGGCTGGCCTGGTGTTCACGCCGCATCTGGTGCCGATGACCCGTGGCATCCTTGCCACCATCTACTGCCGCGGCGAGGCCACCACGGACCGGTGCCTGGACGCGGCACGGCGCTTCTATGCCGAGCGGCCGTTCGTCCGCGTGACCGACAAGCCGCCACAGACCAAATGGGCGAGCGGCTCGAATCTCGCATTCGTCAGCTATGCAGCCGATCCGGAGCGAAATCTGGTGATCGCGATGGGCGTGGTCGACAATCTCGGCAAGGGCGCGGCAGGTCAGGCGGTGCAGAACGCGAACCTGATGTGCGGCTTGCCGGAAACCGCCGGGCTGGACGGAGCCCCCGTCTGGCCCTGACTTGAGGAGCGGACCGCCCATGGACCGGGCGGGGCATTCTGGCCCCACCTCCACGGCCCCGGCACAACTGGAATGGTGAGGCGGCAGAGGGGGCGCGGCGGCAAGGTCGCCGCGCCCTTAACGCGAAATCCCGCCGCCGTCAGACGTCGACGCTGGCCTTGAGGGCATTTTCCTGGATGAAGTCGCGGCGCGGCTCCACCACGTCGCCCATCAGGCGGTTGAAGAGGTCGTCGGCGGCGTCCACTTCCTTCACCTTCACCTGCAGCAGCGAGCGGGCGTTGATGTCGAGCGTGGTCTCCCACAACTGCTCCGGGTTCATCTCGCCCAGGCCTTTGTAGCGCTGGAGCGAGAGGCCCTTGCGGCCGGCATCGGTGATGGCGTCGAACAGGTCCACGGCGCCGAAGACCGAATGCTCCTCGCTCTTGCGGCGCAACAGCGAGGGGCCGGTGAAGATGCCGTCGAGCTGCCTGGCCAGCGAGTCCAGCCGGCGGGCCTCGGGCGAGGCTATGAAGCCGTTGTCGAGCACGCTCGTTTCCAGCACGCCGCGCACGCTGCGGGTGAGGCGGATGCCCGTGTCGTCCGCCGCGCCTTCCCAGGTGCGCTCTGTCTCTTCCGCGAGGATGTTGAGCCGGGCGGCAATCCGCTGGGCGGCGGCGGTGGCCGTCGCGTCGTCATCGAGAATGCCGGGCACCAGCGCTCCGGCGAAGGCGGCCTGCTCGGCCACCGAGCGGTTATAGCGCGGATGGAGGTTCAGCAGCGTGCCGCGCATGTGGCGGGTGACATCCACCACGGCCGCAAGATCCGCGCCCGTGCGGACCTCGCCGGAAGCGGCATGGAGGGCGGCGTCCTCCAGGCCGGCGGTGATGAGATAGTCTTCCAGCGCCTTCTCGTCCTTGATGTAGGTCTCGGACTTGCCGCGCGCGACTTTGAACAGCGGCGGCTGGGCGATGTAGATGTGCCCGCGCTCAAGCACCTCCGGCATCTGCCGGAAGAAGAAGGTGAGCAGCAGGGTGCGGATGTGGGAGCCGTCCACGTCCGCGTCGGTCATGATGATGATCTTGTGGTAGCGCAGCTTGGCGATGTCGAAGTCATCGCGGCCGATGCCGGTGCCGAGCGCGGTGATGAGCGTGCCGATCTGGTCCGACGACAGCATCTTGTCGAAGCGCGCGCGCTCCACGTTGAGGATCTTGCCGCGGAGCGGCAGCACCGCCTGGAAGGCGCGGTCGCGGCCCTGCTTGGCGGAGCCGCCGGCCGAGTCACCCTCGACGATGAAGATTTCGGACTTGGCCGGGTCGCGCTCCTGGCAGTCGGCGAGCTTGCCGGGCAGGGAAGCCACGTCCAGCGGGTTCTTGCGGCGGGTGAGGTCGCGGGCGCGGCGGGCGGCTTCGCGGGCGGCGGCGGCTTCCACCACCTTGCCCACCACCGACTTGCCTTCGTTCGGGTTCTCCTCGAACCAGGTGGAGAGCGCGTCACCCACCAGGCTTTCCACCACCGGGCGCACCTCGGAGGAGACGAGCTTGTCCTTGGTCTGGGACGAGAATTTCGGGTCCGGCACCTTCACGGAGAGAACGGCGGTCAGGCCCTCGCGGCAGTCCTCGCCGGTGGGGTCCACCTTCTCCTTCTTGGCGATGCCGGAACGGTCCGCATAGCCGATCACCTGCCGGGTGAGGGCGGCGGCAAAGCCTGTGAAGTGGGTGCCGCGATCGCGCTGCGGGATGTTGTTGGTGAAGCAGAGGATGTTCTCGTGATACCCGTCGTTCCACGACAAGGCGGCTTCCACGGTGATGCCGTCGCGCTCGGCGCGGATCACCACCGGCTTCTGCAGCAGCGCCTGCTTGGAGCGGTCGAGATAGCGCACGAAGGCCTCGACGCCGCCCTCATAGTGCAATTCCTCGCGCTTCGGCTCGGGGCCGCGCGCGTCGGTGAGGGTAATCAGCACGCCGGAATTCAGGAAGGCGAGTTCGCGCAGCCGGTGCTCCAGTGTGGCGTAATCGAACTCGATCTTGGTGAAAGTCTCCGGCGAGGGCAGGAAGGTCACCTTCGTGCCGCGCTTGCCCGCCGGGGCATCGCCCACCACCTTCAGCGGCGCTTCCGCGTCGCCGTGGCGGAAGCGCATGTAATGCTCCTTCCCGTCCCGCCAGATGGTCAGGTCGAGATAGGTGGACAGCGCGTTCACCACCGAGACGCCGACGCCGTGCAGGCCGCCGGAAACCTTGTAGGAATTCTGGTTGAACTTACCGCCGGCGTGGAGCTGGGTCATGATGACCTCGGCCGCCGAGACGCCCTCTTCCTCGTGGATGCCGGTAGGAATGCCGCGCCCGTCGTCGGTCACGGTCACGGAGCCGTCGGCATTCAGCGTGACGGTGACTTCCTTGGCGTGGCCGGCCAGCGCCTCGTCGATGGCATTGTCCACCACCTCATAGACCATGTGGTGGAGACCGGAGCCGTCGTCGGTGTCGCCGATGTACATGCCGGGGCGCTTGCGCACGGCGTCCAGACCCTTCAGGACCTGAATGGACTGGGCGCCATATTCCTCGGGGGACGCCGCGGGCATGGGTTCGGCCATGTTGGATTTCTCGAATCGTTGAAACGCTTGAGGAGTCTTGTACCGCAAAGCCGCGGTTATTTGGTGGCAACCGCCACCGCGGTGCCCGCCAAAACGGTTCCGCACACACGATTTAGGAGCTTCATGGCCGAGGCGCGCGTCATGAGGTGGCGCGCACGGTTGGCCATGTGCACGTAAAAGGCGAAAACGCCCGTCAGGACCAGCACGATGGCGACCGCCATCTCGGCAAAGCCGACCGCGGTCAGATGGTCCAGATCCAGCATTGCCGGCAGCATGGCGAGGTAGAAGGCCATGGTCTTGGGATTGCCCATGGAGAGCGCGAGCCCTGCGCCGAACAGGCTGCCACGCGTCTCCGTCTGCGGCACCTGCGTGGGATCGACCGGATGGCCGGGATCGCGCCACAGCCGCCAGGCGAGCAGCAGCAGATAGGCGGCGCCCGCCAGTCGCACGAGGAAGAAGAAGCTGCCCAGCGTTGCAGCGAGCGCGGAGAGGCCGAGCACGGCGGCGGCGAGCCACAGCACGTCCCCGAGGATGAGGGCGGCGGAGAAGGTGAGTGCGCCGCGCGTGCCCCGCGCCAGCGTCCGCGTCACGAGTGCCACCACGGCGGGGCCGGGGATCACGGCCGCGACCGCAAGGGCAACCGCAAAGAGCGAGAGGGTGGCAAAATCCATGCCCCGTGTGTGCGCCCGCGCGCGCACGAGGTCAACCCCGCCCGGCAAAGCCTTGAAGGCAAAGAAAAACGGCGCCGAAGCCGGCGCCGTCAGGATCAGTTGTTGATGACGATCACGCGGGTGCCCAGCGGCACGCGCTCGTAAAGGTCGATGATGTCCTGGTTCAGCAGGCGGATGCAGCCGGAGGAGACCTCGGTGCCGATGGTGTCGGGCTCGATGGTGCCGTGCAGGCGGAACATGGTGTCCCGGTCGCCGTCATAGAGATAGAGCGCACGCGGGCCGAGCGGATTGGTCTCGCCACCCGGCAGGCCGGCGGCATACGGCTTGTAGCGCTCAGGCTGCTTGGCGATCATGTTCGGGGTCGGCGTCCAGTGCGGCCACTTTTCCTTGCGCTTGATGGTCGCCCATCCGCGATAGCTGTAGCCCTGCTTGCCAACGCCCACGCCGTAGCGGATGGCCTTGCCGTCCTTCTCCACGAGGTAGAGGTAGCGGTTGGGCACGTCCACCACGATGGTGCCGACCGGGTACTTGCTCGGATAGTCCACCACCTGACGCAGCAGGCGCGGGTCGAGGCCGGACGTATCCACCGCCGGCACCTCGAAGGGCTCGCCGACCACCTCGCCATAGCGCGGGTCGCCGAGGGTCTGCACAACGGGAGGCGGGGAGTTCGTGACGCAGGCCGCCAGAAGCAGCGGAGTGCCAAGCACCAAGGCACGCCGGCTCAACGCAGCGGGCGGCGGGAACAGATCGCGGGTCATGATTCCCCAAGACGGTGGAGAGGTCTGATTCGCCTTCTAGCACGCGGGTTTCCGGGGCTGGTTGCACAGCGGCAACACCCGTCCGAAAAGCCGCCATTTTGGCGATCACACGGCCGTCAAACGCTCCTGTTCACCGCACCGGGGCTGACGGTGAAGCGCTCGGCGCCGTCCAGCGCCGCGAAGGCGGACGGGTCGGCCCCGGTCATCCACACCTGCGCACCCAGCGCCTTCAGTGCCGCGAACATGCCGGAGCGCCGCTCGGCGTCGAGATAGGCCACCACGTCGTCCAGTAGCACCACCGGGGCAAGGCCCTGCATGGCGGTGACGAGCCGGGCGTGGGAAAGGGCAAGGCCGATGAGGAGCGACTTCTGCTCGCCCGTGGAGCAGCGGGCCGCGGGCAGCCCCTTGGGGCCGTGGGCCACCACGAGGTCGCACAGGTGCGGCCCCTCCAGAGTGCGGCCGGCGGCGCGGTCGCGGGGGCGGTTGTCCTGAAGGAGGGCGCGATAGCGGTCTTCCACCTCGACGGCGGGCGCGTCGGTCAGCATGCGCTCCAGCGCGCCGTCGAGGGCGATGTCCGCGTGGGGGAAGGGGGAGGTCTCGTCCGCATGGGCCGCGATCTCGCCGGCGAGGCGCTGCACCGTTTCCAGCCGGGCAGCGGCGACGGCAACACCCAGTTCCGCCAGTTCATGCTCGACGGCGGAGAGCATGCGATTGTCGCCGCCATCCTCCAGCACGCGGTTACGGCTGCGCAGCGCGCGTTCCAATGCGTTGACCCGCGTGCCGTGGGAGGCATCCACCGCCAGCACGAGGCGATCGAGGAAGCGGCGGCGGTCGGCGGGCGGGCCGGTGAACAGGCCGTCCATCTCCGGTGTCAGCCACACCACCTTGAGATGGTCGAGGAAGGCATTGGCGGACGACACACTCTCGCGGTCGATGCGGCAGCGCCGGGTGCTGCCGTCCGGCCGGCTGGCATCGCTGCCCGTGCCGAGATCAACCGGGCCGAGCGCGCCCTCCACATGGGCGGCCACTGCCCAGGAGCCGTCGCCGCCCGCCTGCGCGAAGGCATCGAGCGCGGCACGGCGCAGCCCGCGTCCCGGCGAGAGCAGGGAGACGGCTTCAAGGATGTTGGTCTTGCCCGCGCCGTTCGGCCCCGTGAGCACCACCGGACCGTCCGCCACCTCGATCTGGGCGGCGGAATAGCTGCGGAAGCGGGAGAGGGTGAGGCGGCGGACGCGGGCGCGCGGCGCGGTCACGGCAGGCGGTCGGCTCACACCCGCATGGGCATGAGCACGTAGAGCGAATCCGTCTTCGTGCTGTCGCGCACCAGCGTCGGCGAGCCGGGATCAGCGAGCTTCAGCTCCGCCGTGTCGCCTTCGAGCTGCGAAGTGATGTCGAGCAGGTAGCGGCTGTTGAAGCCGATATCGAGGGGCTCGGCGGCGTAGTCCACCTCGAGCTCCTCGGTGGCGCTGCCGCTGTCCGGATTGGTCACGGAGAGGGTGAGCTTGCCGTCCTGGATGGACAGCTTCACCGCCCGGCCGCGCTCGCTGGAGACTGTCGACACGCGGTCCACGGCGGCCGCGAAATCGGACTTGTCCACCAGCAGGATCTTGTCGTTGCCCGCCGGGATGACCCGGCCATAATCCGGGAAGGTGCCGTCGATCAGCTTGGAGGTGAGCACGATGGCGCCCACAGCGACGCGGATCTTGGTGGTGGACAGGGAGACGGTGACTTCCGCGTCCTTGTCTTCCAGCAGCTTCTGGATTTCGGCCACCGTCTTGCGCGGGACGATCACGCCCGGCAGGCCGGCGGAACCCTCGGGCGCATCCAGCTCGGCCTGGGCGAGGCGGTGGCCGTCGGTGGCGACCGCCCGCAGCTTGGCGGTGCCGGCAGCATCCGCCACGTGCAGATAGATGCCGTTGAGGTAGTAGCGGGTTTCCTCGGTGGAGATGGCGAACTGGGTCTTGTCCACCAGGCGGCGGAATTCCGCGCCCTTCACCTTGAAGGAATGGGAGAAGTCGCCCGCTGCGAGATCCGGGAAATCGGCTTCCGGCAGGGTCTGGAGGGTGAAGCGGGCGCGGCCGGCGCGCACCGTGAGGTTGCCGCGCTCACCGCCGGCTTCCAGCTGCACCTGCGACCCGTCGGGCAGCTTGCGCACGATGTCGTAGAGCACGTGGGCGGGCACCGTGGTCGCGCCGTCCTGGCCGACTTCCGCCGGCACCGTCTCCACCACCTCGAGATCAAGGTCGGTGGCCTTCAGCGACAGCCCGTTCGTGCCGGTGCGGATGAGCACGTTGGCGAGAATCGGGATGGTGTTACGCCGCTCGACGACGCGATGGACATGGCTGAGCGACTTGAGAAGCTCGGCGCGCTCGACGGTGACCTTCATGGCCCGGACCCGTGACTCTTCGCTCGGAGGAAAAGAATGCGCCCGATGGCTGGCGCCACCGAGGCCCTGCGGGTTCGTCGAAACGAACTGCCGGGCCGCAGACATTGCCGCCCCCGCGCCGGCAACGCAAGGCCCGGTCCGTGAATTCTCCAGAGGAAGGGGAGGGCGGTCCGGAACCGGGGAGCGGGGGCGTCTGTCGCGCCGAACGCTCGAAACGAAAACGGCACCGGTGGGGACCGGTGCCGCGACGTTCAGGCGTGGAGGAGAAGCGCCGTGTCGGGCCTCACTCAGCCACGAGGCGCTTCAGGGTCTCGATCTCGTCGGCGAGCGCGCGGTCGGTGGCGATCAGGCCGTCGATCTTGCGCACCGCATGGAGGACGGTGGTGTGGTCGCGCCCGCCGAAGCGGCGGCCGATCTCGGGCAGCGAACGCAGGGTGAGCGTCTTGGCCAGATACATGGCGATCTGGCGCGGCTTCACCACGTTGGCGGTGCGGCGTTGCGACAGCAGGTCGGCGCGCGTCACGTTATAATGCTTGGCCACCACGCGCAGGATGTCGTCCACGCGCACCCGCTTGGGATCGCAGGGGCGGACCAGATCCTTCACGGCGGTCTCGGCCATCTCCAGCGTCACCGGCTCGCCGGTGAGCTTGTTCACCGCCAGAAGCTTGTTCAGCGCGCCGTCGAGGTCGCGGCCGGACGTGCCCACGTGACGGGCGAGGAACTCCAGAACCGCCGAGGGAACGGCGAAGCCGCGGTGCTGCTCGGACAGGGACACCGAGCGGGTCTTCAGGATCTGCGCGCGCAGGTCCTCTTCCAGCGGGGCCAGTTCCACCACGAGGCCGCCGGCGAGGCGCGAGCGCACGCGGTCGTCCAGCGCGTCCAGCTCGGACGGCGGACGGTCGGCGGCCACCACCACCTGACGGCCGGCATCCATGAGCGCGTTCAGCGTGTGGCAGAACTCCTGCTGCATGTTCTTGCCGGTCAGGAACTGCAGGTCGTCGATCACCAGCGTGTCGATGGAGCGCAGGGCATCCTTGAAGGCGATGGCGGCGTGGGACTTCAGCGCGGCCACGAAGCCGTACATGAAGCGCTCGGCGGTCAGATACACCACGCGGCGGCCGCGCGCGGCGCCGGCCCAGGCCACGGCCTGGAGGAGGTGGGTCTTACCGAGGCCAACGGCCGCATGCATGTAGAGCGGATTGAAGAGCGGGGCGGCGCCGGGCACGGCCTCGGCCACCTGCCGGGCGGCGGCATGGGCGAGGGTGTTGGACTTGCCGACCACGAAGGTCTCGAAGGTGAGGCGGGCGTCCAGCGGCGAGCCGGCGGCCACATCGGCAGGCTGGGCGGAGGCCGGCGCGGTCGGAGCGGCCACCGGCTGGGACCGCGCCGGAGCAGCAGCGGTCGGCGCGACAACGGGGCGCTCGGAAACGATCTCGCGCGGCGCATTCGCCGCCTTCAGGGGAACGGTGCGGGCAACGGCGGTGCGGACCACGAGGTCGACGCGGGTGGTACCGCTTTCCTCACGCCACAGCTCGGACAGGCGGTCGAGATAGTGGTCCTGGATCCAGGCCTTGAGGAAGCGGGTCGGGACGGACAACTGGACGGCGCTGCCAGTCATGCGGTCGAGCTCGATGCGCGCGAACCAGCTCGTATAGGATTCCTCGCCGATCTCTTCGCGCAGACGCTGGCGGACCCGGTCCCATTGGAGGGAGGAGACATCGGTCGAAACGGCTCCCGCAAGGGCGGGCCGAAATTTGGCGACGTCAACGGCTTCCGGCTTCAGCATGAGGGCTGCTCCCGCGCGTGGCGGTTCCCTGGTTGAGACGCGAAGGGCACTCGCGCCGACGGACGGCGCGCTTCGCGAAGGTGATAAGGAGATGGTTCGGGGGTCGCGCTGGGCGCGGGATCAGGTCATGCCGCTCCGCGCAGACCTGGAAGACAGGGGCGGGCCGGCAACGAAAAGGGCAGCGTTCATGTCGGCCAGCATAAAGGCCGAAAACGCCGCGGGCATGGCGCTGAATGTCGCGCGCGCACCACTGTCGCAATTGGTCATAGCCGCCCCATGCGCCGCCGAAACAGGTTTCCGCGGCTCGTCCGTTGTTAGCATATTATGGTTCTAAATTCGCTTGTCTGACGGGATCTAGAAGTTGTGTTCTAGTTATCGATCCTGTCGTCCAAGATGCTGACCTCACAGGTTCTAACAACTCTTGATGCGGGAAGAGATGACAAAAGGCAAAACATCTTGTCCCTCCTCCTGCGAAGAGCGCCAAACCTTGCGTCTTTTGGTGAATTCCCGGGTCAGCCCCTGAGGTGAGATTGAACATACACAGGCCTTAGGGGCGGTGCAACGCCTTTCCCGCTCTCTTGGGATAGTGGGGGAAAGAGGTCGCGGCGCCGGGCTCATGTGGCGCCTGAAATCAGCCGGCAAACCTATGGCTGGGCAACGAGAATCTCGGAGTCCAGCGCAAAGTGGGCGCCTCTGTCATCTCAGATGTCGCATGGCATTTTAATACCGCTAAGGAGCCTCGAATTCCTCCGCTCCCGTGCCTTTAGGGATAAGCCGTTCAATCGGATCGACTTTTCGTGAGCGGCTTTTGGCGAGCCCTCACGGCCCTTCTGGGGAGAGCGTGTCCGGCGGGCTTGACCCGACCGCGTGGCCGTAACAGCCGTCAGGTCAGTGAGTCGCGCCTGGTCGCCTCGCAATAAAAAAGCCCGGCCAAGCCGGGCTTTTCCTGTCGCGACGGGGGCGACGCAAAGATAAAGCGTCAGGCGCTGATCTTGCGCACGCGAGCCGCGAGGCGGGAAACCTTGCGGGAAGCGGTATTCTTGTGAAGAACACCCTTGGTCACCGCACGCATGATCTCGGGCTCGGCAGCCTTGAACGCGGCCACGGCGGCGTCCTTGTTGCCGGCGGTCAGCGCGTCTTCCAGCTTGCGCAGATAGGTGCGCACGCGCGAGCGGCGAGCGCGGTTCACTGCAGTGCGCCGCTCGATCTTGCGAGCCGCCTTCTTGGCGGAGGGCGTATTGGCCATCGGCCGTCCTTCGGTTGGGCGAGCCGGCGCTTGCCCTAAGGCGATGCCGTGCTGCGTTGGGAATGATTTCGGTTGCGGGCGACCGGAGCCGCCAGCGAAGTGCCGGGCTTATAAGGTTAGCAGGGTCCGCCGTCAACCACGTTTCGCCCCATCATGTCGCCTTTGCGACGGACATTCAGGCTGCGGGACGCTTTACGCGCGCAGCGATGATCGCGTATGTCGTGCGCATCGTATATAGAGCACGCGCGAGCGCGATCCTTTAAGAAAGGCACGCGCCGAGTACCGCGGGAGAGGGCAGATGAGCGACGTGACGGTGGCGGAACAGCCGGTGACCAACAGCCTGGTGACGGTGTTTGGCGGGTCCGGCTTCCTTGGCCGCCACGTGGTGCGCGCGCTCGCCCGACGCGGCTACCGGGTGCGCGTGGCCGTGCGCCGTCCTGAGCTTGCCGGCTTCCTCCAGCCCATGGGCTATGTGGGCCAGATCCAGGTCATCCAGGCGAATCTGCGCTATCCCGACTCGGTCCGCCGTGCGGTGGAAGGGGCGGACGCGGTGGTGAACCTCGTCGGCATCCTGGCCCCCTCGGGCCGCCAGTCCTTCAAGGCGGTGCAGGCCGCCGGCGCCCGCGCAGTGGCTGAAGCTGCGGCGGCGGTCGGCGCCCGCCTCGTGCATGTCTCGGCCATCGGTGCCTCCGCGAGCAGTGCGTCCGACTATGCCAAGACCAAGGCCGAAGGCGAGGCGGCGGTTCGCGCGGCGGTGCCGGATGCCATCATCCTGCGTCCTTCCATCGTGTTCGGTCCCGAGGACGACTTCTTCAACAAGTTCGCCGGCATGGCGCGCATGAGCCCGGTTTTGCCGCTGATCGGCGGTGGCCAGACCCGGTTCCAGCCGGTGTTCGTGGGTGACGTGGCCGAGGCGGTCGAGCGTGCGGTGGAGGGCCTCGCCAAGCCGGGCGCCACCTATGAGCTCGGCGGCCCGGAAGTGCGCACCTTCGAACAGCTGCTGCGCACCACCCTGCACGAGATCGGTGCCAAGCGGCCGCTGGTGTCGCTGCCCTTCGGCGTCGCCGCCTGCGTCGGCTCCATCGCGCAGAAGCTGCCGGGCGCCCCAATCACCAAGGATCAGGTGGAACTGCTGAAGTCCGACAATGTGGTGTCCGACGCCGCCAAGGCGGAGGGCCGGACGCTGGAAGGGCTGGGTGTCACTCCCACCGCGCTCGAATCCATCCTCGGGAGCTATCTTTGGCGCTTCCGCAAGGCGGGTCAGTTCACCCATATCCCGACCTGATGGGGCGCCGCGCGCGGCGCGGACCGGAAAGGCAGACGGGACGATGGCCATCGAGGTGAAGATCTGCGGGCTCAGCACCGCCGAGACGCTGGAGGCCGCGCTTGCGGCCGGCGCCGACCTCGTGGGTTTCGTCCACTTTCCGAAGAGCCCCCGCCACGTTCCGCTCGAAGCCGCGCCCGCCCTCTCGAGGGCGGTGGCCGGTCGCGCGGCCAAGGTGCTGCTGCTGGTGGACCCGGACGATGCCACGCTGGCTGCGGCCGTGGCCGCCTTCCAGCCCGACATCATCCAGCTGCATGGCAAGGAGAGCCCCGAGCGCGTCGCCGCCATCCGCGCCCGCACGGGCCGGCCGGTGATGAAGGCGCTGCCGGTCAGCGGACCCGCTGATCTTGCCGTCGTGCCCGCCTATGCAGCGGTGGCCGACCGTCTTCTCTTCGATGCCAAGCCCGCTCCCGACGACACGCTGCCGGGCGGCAACGGGCGGGTGTTCGACTGGACCCTGCTCGCCGGCCTTGACCCTGGGCGCCCGGTCATGCTTTCCGGTGGTCTGGATGCCGGCAATGTGTCGCAAGCCCTGTCCGTGGTCCGCCTCGATGGCGTGGACGTATCGTCAGGGGTTGAAACGGCCCCCGGCCTGAAATCGCCGGAAAAGATCCTGGCCTTCGTCCGTGCGGTGAAGGCTGCCGAGGCGGCATCGCGGCCGTCGCGCCTGAAGAAAGTCGAAGCTCCGTGAACGCGCTCAATTCCTATCGCACCGGCCCCGACGAGAACGGCCATTTCGGCATCCATGGCGGACGTTTCGTCGCCGAGACCCTGATGCCGAACATTCTCGAACTGCAGGCGGCCTATGAGGCGGCCAAGGCCGACCCGGCCTATCAGTCCGAGATGGCCGGCTACCTTGCCCATTATGTGGGGCGACCCTCGCCGCTCTATTATGCCGAGCGCCTGTCCGAGCATCTCGGCGGCGCGAAGATCTATCTGAAGCGCGAGGAGCTGAACCACACCGGCTCTCACAAGGTGAACAACGTGCTCGGCCAGATCCTGCTGGCCCTGCGCATGGGCAAGAAGCGCATCATTGCCGAGACCGGCGCCGGCCAGCACGGCGTCGCCACCGCGACGCTCTGCGCCCGCTTCGGCCTGAAGTGCATCGTGTACATGGGCGCGGTGGACGTGGAGCGGCAGAAGCCGAACGTCTTCCGCATGAACATGCTGGGCGCCGAGGTGGTGCCCGTGCAGTCCGGCTCGCGCACCCTGAAGGACGCCATGAACGAGGCGCTGCGCGACTGGGTGACCAATGTGCACGACACCTTCTATTGCATCGGTACGGTGGCGGGCCCGCATCCCTATCCGTCCATGGTGCGCGACTTCCAGTCCATCATCGGCCGCGAGACCCGCGAGCAGCTGATGGAAGCCGAAGGCCGCGGCCCGGACAGCCTGATCGCGGCGGTGGGCGGCGGCTCGAACGCCATCGGCCTGTTCCACGAATTCCTCGACGACAGCGGTGTCGAGATCTACGGCGTCGAGGCGGCCGGCCACGGCATCTCCTCGGGCATGCACGCCGCCTCCATCACCGGCGGCAAGCCGGGCGTGCTGCACGGCAACCGCACCTATCTCCTGATGGATGACGACGGCCAGATCATTGAGGCCCATTCCATCTCCGCCGGCCTCGACTATCCGGGCATCGGGCCGGAGCATTCCTGGCTGCACGATACGGGGCGGGTGACCTACATTCCCTGCACCGACAAGGAGGCTCTCGAGGGCTTCCAGCTTCTCTCCCGTCTCGAAGGCATCATCCCGGCGCTGGAATGCGCCCATGCCATCGGGAAGGTGATGGAGATCGCACCGACCAAGCCGAAGGACCATCTGATGGTGGTCAATCTGTCCGGCCGCGGCGATAAGGACATCTTCACTGTGGCCGAACATCTGGGGGGCCAGATATGAAGCGTATGGTCGTTGCTTTCCTCGCGCTCGGCGTTGCGGGGGCCGTCGTGCCCGCCTTCGCCCAGCAGCCGCCGCAGCCTGCCAACCTGCAACTGCAGGTGGACAAGGTCTCGACCGACCCGGCCGGCGCCTTCATCAACATCCGCGTCAAGAACGTGGGCACGGTGGCGATCTCGCAGATCGACGTGGGCTGCCAGTTCCTCGCCAAGGGCAAGGTCATCGGCACCTCCAGCACCACGCTCTTCGCCTCGGTGCCCGGCGTCACCGGCATCGGGCAGGTGCGCCTGATGGGCGCCACCAACGCCACCGATGCCCGCTGCGGCATCCTGAAGGCGAGCTGACCTTCCGGGCGGCCGACGCCGCCCGCCTGATCCTGCGGCGGGCCGCGCGCCCGCTCCTCGCGCATCCGCACACCCCCGGCCGCCTGCGGACCGGAGGGGAGAGACAGACGGACCCATGACCACCCGCATCACCGCCCGCTTCACGGAACTCGCCGCCGAAGGCCGCCCCGGCCTCGTGACCTTCATCACGGCGGGCGATCCCGATTACGACACCGCGCTTTCCATCCTGCGCGGACTGCCGGAGGCGGGGGCCGACGTGATCGAGGTCGGCATCCCCTTCACCGATCCCATGGCCGACGGCCCGGCCATCCAGGCCGCCGGTCTGCGGGCACTGAAGGGCGGGCAGACGCTCGCCAAGACGCTCGACATGGTGCGGGCGTTCCGGGACGAGAATGACACCACGCCCGTGGTGCTCATGGGCTACTACAACCCCATCTACATCTATGGCGTGCCGCGCTTCATCGCCGACGCCAAGGCGGCGGGCGTGGACGGCCTCATCGTCGTGGACCTGCCGCCGGAAGAGGATAACGAGCTCTGCCTGCCGGCGCTCGACGCGGGGCTGGACTTCATCCGCCTCGCCACCCCGACCACGGACGAGAAGCGCCTGCCGGCCGTGCTCGCCCATACGGCGGGCTTTGTCTATTACGTCTCCATCACCGGCATCACCGGCTCGGCGACCCCCGACGCGAATGCGGTGGCGGGCGCGGTGGCGCGCATCAAGCAGCACACCACGCTGCCCGTGGCAGTCGGCTTCGGCGTGAAGACGCCGGCCCAGGCGGCGGCGATCGCGGCGGGTGCGGATGGCGTCGTGGTGGGCTCGGCCCTCGTCGAGGCGGTGCGCAAGACGCTGGATGAGGACGGCAAGGCGACCGTGAACACGGTTCCGGCCGTGACGGCGCTGGTGCAGGAACTGGCGGAAGCGGTGCGCGGCGTAAATCGCGCGGCGGCGGAATAGTCCACCCCTTCTCCTCGCGCGTCCCTCGGCCGCGCGACCTTTGGGCCGCTTGCCCCGCGCCCGTGTGCGGCCTTCACTCCCCTTGCGGCATCGGAGGGGGGCTTCTCATGGCGTTGGCGAGATGGAAGCGGGCGGCAAGGGCCGTCATTGTGGCGGCGGCCGGCTATGCCGCCGTTGATCCCGCGGTGGCCTGCACGCGGGCCATGTTCGTGGGCACCGATCAGGTGGTGATCACAGGCCGGAACATGGACTGGCCGGAGGACATGCGCTCCAATCTCTGGGCTTTTCCGAAGGGGATCGCCAGGGACGGTGCCGCCGGACCGAAGTCCATCAGGTGGACCTCGAAATACGGCAGCCTCATCGCCACCGCCTATGATGTGGGCAGCGCCGACGGCATGAACGAGGCCGGCCTCGTCGCCAACATGCTCTATCTCACCGAGGCCCAGTATGGCGCGGCGGACGACCGGCCGACGCTGGCGGTGTCCCTGTGGGCGCAATATGCGCTGGACAATTACGCCACCGTGGCGGAGGCGGTGGACGCCTTCGCGAAGGACACTTTCCGGGTCGTGGGCGGCACGATCCCGAACGGCGCGGCGGCGCAGCTTCACCTCGCCCTGTCGGATGCGACGGGTGACAGCGCCATCCTTGAACATATCAATGGCAAGCTCGTCATCCACCACAGCCGCGACTATGTGGTGATGACCAATTCCCCGCCCTTCGACCAGCAACTGGCGCTCGACGCCTACTGGAAGGAGATCGGCGGTCTCACCTTCCTGCCCGGCACCAACCGCGCCTCGGACCGCTTCGTGCGGGCGTCCTTCCTCATCGGCTCGCTGGCCAAGACGGCCGATCCGGCCTTCATCTCCGCCGTGCCGGGCCAGAATTTCGAGAACCAGTCGGCGCTCGGCGTGCTGAGCGTCATGCGGGCGGTGAGCACGCCGCTCGGCATCAAGACGCCGGAGACGCCCAACGTGTCCGCCACTTTGTGGCGCACGGTCTCGGACCAGAAGAACAGGGTCGTCTATTTCGATTCCGCCACCAGCCCGAACAGCTTCTGGGTGCCTCTGGGGGATCTGGACTTGAAGCCCGGCGCGCCGGTGAAGAAGCTCACCATTGCCGGCGGGCGGGTCTATGGCGGCAATGCCGCAGCGCAGTTCGAGGCGGCCAAGCCCTTCGAATTCCTGCGCGCCGATCCATAAGAAAGCAGGCTCCCGGACGGACCGTCCGGGAGCCCCTTTGCGTCACGCCGTCACGCGCTTGGGCGAGGTGGCGGCGAGGAGGGCGTTCACCACCACTGCCACGATCACGTTGGCAGCGAAGGCCAGCAGGCCGACATAGATGGTGTAGTTCTGCCCGCCGATGACCAGCGTGTGCACCGGCACGAGGCCGTCCGCGAAGGCGACCGTGGTGCCGCCGACAATGCCGACGAGCCAGCCGGCCAGCAGCGCGGGAGCGCGGAACCAGCGGGTGAACAGCCCGAACACCAGCGAGGGGAAAGTCTGGAGAATCCAGAGGCCGCCCAGAAGCTGGAGGTCGATGGCGAACTTCGTCGGCATGAAGACGATGCAGGCGAGCGCGCCCACCTTCACCACCAGCGAGACGATCTTGGCCACCTGCGCCTCGCCGGCTTCCGTGACCTGCGGGTTCACATAGGCCTTCCAGACGTTGCGGGTGAAAAGATTCGAGGCGCCGATGGACATCACCGCCGCCGGCACCAGCGCGCCGATGCCGATGGCCGCGAAAGCGAAGCCCGAGAACCAGCCGGAGAACAGCGTCTGGAACAGCACGGGCACCACGTCCGTGGGGCTGGTCACCTTCACGCCCGCCGCATGGGCCATGTAGCCGAGCAGCGCGATGAGGCCGAGCAGCACCGTATAGGCCGGCAGCAGCACGGCGTTGGAGCGGATGGTGTTCGCGCTCTTCGCCGCGAAGATGCCGGTGAGGGTGTGCGGATACATGAAGGCGGCCAGCGCCGACCCCAGCGCCAGCGTGGCGTAGGGGAGCATCTGCGCATCCTTCAGCACGAGGCCGGTGTTGCCGCCCTTGGCCGCATAGACCGCATCCGCCGCGCTGAACACCGCGCCATAGCCGCCAAGGTGCATGGGCACCACCACCACGGCCACGATGACCACGATGTAGATCATCACGTCCTTCACGAAGGCGATGAGCGCGGGAGCGCGAAGGCCCGCCGAGTAGGTGTAGAGAGCGAGGATGAGGAAGGCGACGATGATGGGCAGTTCGCCCTTCAGCCCCATGGCGCCGATCACCGCCTGCATGCCGACCAGCTGGAGGGCGATGTAGGGCATGGTGGCGACGAGGCCGGTGAGCGCCACCGCCAGTTCCAGCCAGCGGTTGTTGTAGGTGCCGTGCACCACGTCCGCCGCCGTCACATGGCCGGCCGCATGGGCGACCTTCCAGAGCCGGGGCATGACGAGGAAGATGAAGGGATAGACGACGATGGTGTAGGGCAAAGCGAAGAAGCCGTAGGCCCCCACCGCATAGACCAGCGCCGGCACGGCGATGACGGTGTAGGCGGTATAGAAGTCGCCACCCACGAGGAACCAGGTGATCCAGACGCCGAACTGGCGCCCGCCAAGGCCCCATTCGTCGAGCTTGGCGTGATTGTCCGCCTTCTTCCACCGGCTGGCGACGAAGCCCATGATGGTGACGAGGGCGAAGAAGACGAGAAAGACCGACAGTTCGGCCCAGTCGCGAACGGCGATCATTCCTTCGTTCCCTTCCAGACGATGTAGGTGAGGAGCGAGGTCAGAGGTACCCAAAGGAGCTGGTACCAGTAGAAGAAGGGAAAGCCGAGGAGCTGGGGCTCCTTGAAATTGTAGAACGGCACCCAGAGCAGCCCGATGAAGGGCAGAAGCAATAACCAACGCATGGGGCGGATCCTCCATTCCGGGGGAGAATGACGGATATTCTGTCGCAGAATGTCAGTCCACTATCCTTTATGCGTGCCGTTACGTCAGATTTACTTAAGGGCAGGATGGTGCGACTGACGCGCTGCGCCGCAGGCCGCGCGGGGCAGACGCGCGTGTTCGGCCTTCCGTTCGCCCCACAAGGGCATTACATGGATGCCGGAAAAGCTGGAGATACGTGTTGAACTGGATTTCCAACGTCGTCCGCCCGAAGATCCGCAGCTTCCTCAATCGCCGGGACGTGCCGGAGAACCTCTGGGTGAAGTGCCCCGAGACGGGGCAGATGGTCTTCCACAAGGACCTCGAGGCCAATCAGTATGTGATCCCCGGCTCGGGCTTCCACATGCGCATGGGTCCGGCGGACCGCCTGAAGGCGACGTTCGACGACGGCGCCTATGAGGAGGTCGCCCTTCCCGATGTGCCGATCGATCCGCTGAAGTTCCGCGACGAACGCCGCTATATCGACCGCCTGAAGGACGCCCGCGCCAAGACCGGCGCGCAGGACGCCGTGAAGGTGGCGCATGGCCTGCTGGAAGGGCTGCCGGTGACGGTTGCCGTGCAGGACTTCGGCTTCATGGGTGGTTCGCTCGGCATGGCGGCGGGCGAGGCGGTGGTCACCGGCCTGTTCACCGCGGCCGAGAAGAAGACCCCCTTCATCATGTTCGCGGCCTCCGGCGGCGCCCGCATGCAGGAGGGCATCCTGTCCCTCATGCAGATGCCCCGCACCACGGTGGCCATCCAGGAACTGCGCGAGGCGCGCCTGCCTTACATCGTGGTTCTGACCAATCCGACCACGGGCGGCGTCACGGCTTCCTACGCCATGCTGGGCGATGTGCAGATCGCCGAGCCCGGCGCGCTCATCGGCTTCGCCGGCCCGCGCGTGATCGAGCAGACCATCCGTGAGAAACTGCCCGACGGCTTCCAGCGATCCGAATATCTGTTCGAGCACGGCATGATCGACATGGTGGTGCACCGCCACCAGATGCGCGAGACGCTGGCCCGCGTCTGTCGTCTCATGATGAAGGCGCCCGGCGTGCCCCCCAAGGGCCGTCTTCCGGCCCCCGCCGCCGCGTGAGCCCACTCGGCGCGCTGCTGGAGCGCCTCGCGGCGCTCCACCCCAAGAAGATCGACCTGTCGCTGGAGCGCATGGAGCGCCTGGCGGCGGCGCTCGGCAATCCCGAGCGCCGGCTGCCGCCCGTCGTCCATGTGGCGGGCACCAACGGCAAGGGCTCCACCGTCGCCTACCTGCGCGCCGCGCTGGAGGCGGCCGGACGGCGCGTCCACACCTACACCTCGCCACACCTCGTGCGCTTCAACGAGCGCATCCGCCTCGCCGGTGAACTGGTGGACGATGCGCGGCTGTGCGATGCGCTGGAGCGCGTGGCGGCGGCCAATGACGGTGGCCCGATCACCTTCTTCGAAGTGACGACGGCGGCCGCCTTCCTCCTGTTCGCGGAGACCCCGGCGGACGTGCTGCTGCTGGAGGTGGGCCTCGGCGGCCGCCTCGACGCGACTAACATCATCGAGGCGCCGGTCGCGAGCGTCATCACGCCCATCTCCATCGACCATGTGGAATTCCTCGGCGATACGCTGGAAGCCATTGCCGGTGAGAAGGCGGGCATCATCAAGCCGCGCGTGCCGGTGATCGTGGGCGAGCAGCCGGACGAGGCGCTGGCGGTGATCGAGCGCACCGCCGCCCGCCGCCGGGCACCGCTGTTCGCGCGCGGCCAGCAGTGGACGGTGCAGGAGGAGGCGGGCCGCCTCGTCTATTCCGACGAGGATGGACTGCTGGACCTGCCGCGCCCGCGTCTCATGGGGCCGCACCAGTTCGACAATGCCGGCCTTGCGGTGGCCACGCTGCGGGCCGTGCCCGAGTTGCGCGTGCCGCCGCCGGCGCTTGAGGCCGGCATCCGGGGCGCCGACTGGCCCGCCCGTCTCCAGCGCCTGCCCGTCGGGCCGCTGGTCGCCCGCGCGCCACGCGAGGCGGAGGTCTGGCTCGACGGCGGCCACAATGCCGGCGGCGGTCAGGCGCTGGCCCATGCGCTGGCGGAACTGGAAGAGCGCGTGCCCCGGCCGCTGGTGCTGGTGGTCGGCATGCTGGCCAACAAGGACGTGTCCGGTTTCCTCGGCGCCTTTGCAGGACTCGCCCGCGAGGCCATCTGCGTACCGGTGCCGCCGGAACACAACGGCACGGCGCCGGACGACCTCGCACGCATCGCCGCCGGGCTCGGCTTTTCCGCTTCCACGGCGGGCGATGTGGGCGCGGCGCTGGACGGCCTTGCGCGCTATCCGCTGACGCCGCCACCCCGCGTCCTCGTCTGCGGCTCGCTCTATCTCGCCGGGACGGTGCTCGCCGCCAACGAGACGCTGCCGAACTGATTATCTCGACAGGCCAGATGGATAGGGCCGGGTCGTCCGAGCGGCGCCCAACGGCGGTTGCAGATTCTCGCAATGCGCAAGCCTCGCGCAACCCATGTCTAAATCTAAAGTTGTATGATGTCTGAGATGTAGATTTTCAATTGTGAGCAATCATTGAGGCTTGCATATGTTCTCTTCTCAGGCGGATGCCAAGCTGGCCGCGATCCAAAAATCTCAGGCCATCATCGAGTTCGAACCGGATGGCACGATCATTTCGGCCAACCCCAATTTCCTCTCCGCGATGGGCTATACGCTCGCAGAGATCCGCGGCAAGCACCACTCCCTTTTCATGCCGCCCGAAGAGCGCGATACGACAGATTATCGCCAGTTCTGGGAGGATCTGCGCGCCGGCAAGTTCCAGCGGTCCGAATTCCGCCGGCTGGCGAAGGGCGGGCGGGAGATCTGGATCCAGGCTTCCTACAACCCGGTCATCTCCTCCGGGGGAGAGGTGCGCCGCATCATCAAGGTGGCGACCGACATCACAGGCCAGAAGACGCACAACGCTGATCTTCAAGGACAGATCGACGCCATCAATCGCGTGCAGGCGGTGATCCAGTTCGACCTTGACGGAACCATTCTCGACGCCAACGAGAATTTCCTGAAGACCATGGGCTACACCCTCGCCGAGGTGCAGAGACGGCCACATGCCATCTTCATGGATCCGCAGGAGCGCGAGGCGCCGTCCTATCGCGCCTTCTGGGACAGTCTGCGGGCCGGCACCTTCCAGCAGGCTGAGTTCCGTCGGTTGGCGAAGGGCGGGCGGGAAGTCTGGATCCAGGCCTCGTACAACCCGATTTTCGACGCCAGCGGCCGTGTCTACAAGGTGGTGAAGTATGCCACCGATATCACGGCGCAGGTGCAGGAGCGGATGCGCCGGGAGCGCCGCCGCTGCATCGACAAGGAACTCTCCGAGATCGCCGAGGCCATCACCGCGGCCAACCATCAGGCGGCGGCCGCGGCCAGCGCCTCGACGCAGGCGTCCTCCGGCGTGCAGTCCGTCGCCGCCGGCGCAGAGGAACTGGTGGCCTCCATTCATGAGATCGGCAGCCAGGTAAGCCGCGCGCTCGACGTTGCGAGCAATGCGGTGGGTCAAGCGGTGCGGACCAAGGAGATCGTGTCGGGGCTTGCCAGTGTGGCCCAGAAGATCGGCGCGGTTGTCGAATTGATCAATAGCATCGCCGGTCAGACCAACCTGCTGGCCCTCAACGCCACCATCGAGGCGGCGCGTGCGGGCGAGAGCGGCAAGGGCTTTGCGGTGGTCGCTTCGGAGGTGAAAAATCTCGCGTCGCAGACGGCGAGGGCGACCGAGGAGATCACCGGCCAGATCATCGCTGTCCAGGCGTCCACCTCGGATGCGGTCGGTGCGATCGCGGGGATCACCGAGACCATTTCCGAGATCAACGACATCTCCAGCGGCATCGCGGCGGCGGTGCAGCAGCAGTCGGCGGTCACCAGCGAAATCTCGCGGAGCATGCATGCGGCGGCGGGGGGCGTGGGAGAGATCACCCGCAATCTCACCTCCCTCTCCAGCGCCACGGCCCAGATCGATGCCGCCAACCGCAAGGTCCTGGAGGCGCAGCGGGAGGTGGCCTGATCCGCCCCTGTCGACAATGATCCGGCATGGGGTTGAAGGCGTCGCCGCCGCCTCCTAAACCTCGCCCCATGTCGCTCCCAACTGCTTCGCACGCCGGTTTCCGGTTCCGTCTGAGCCGGCCGGAACTCGCCCTCATCGGCATCACCATGCTCTGGGGGGCGACCTTCCTCGTGGTGCATCTCGCCATGCGGCAGGAGGGCGCGCTCTTCTTCGTCGGGCTGCGCTTCCTGTCGGCGGGTGTGCTTCTGGCGATCCTGTTCCGCCGCGAGATGATCCAGGTCACGCCGCAGGAGGTGGGGGCGGGCGCCGCCATCGGCCTTGCGATCTGCCTCGGTTACGGGGCCCAGACGTTCGGGCTCAAGACCATTTCCAGCAGCCAGTCGGCCTTCATCACGGCCGCCTATGTGCCGCTGGTGCCTCTGCTGCAATGGGTAGTGCTGAAGCGCCCGCCGGCGCTCATGAGCTGGGTGGCGGTGGGCTTTGCCTTTGTCGGTCTGCTGCTGCTGGCCGGTCCCGGCGCGCACGGCATCGGCTTCGGCGTGGGCGAGGTGGTGACGCTGCTCGGCACCCTCGCCATGGCCGCCGAAATCCTCCTCATCGGCACATTCGCGGGGCGGGTGAACAGCCGGCGCGTTACGGTGGTGCAACTGGTGGCGGCAGGCATGTTCGCCCTCATCGCCATGCCCTTCGCCGGCGAGGTGGTGCCGGATGCCAGCGCCTCCTGGTTCGCGGCGGCGCTGGGGCTCGGCGTCATGAGCGCCATCATCCAGCTCACCATGAACTGGGCGCAGGCCTTCGTTTCGCCCACGCGCGCCACCCTGATCTATGCGGGCGAGCCGGTGTGGGCCGGCATTGTCGGCCGGCTCGCGGGGGAGCGGCTCGCTCCGCTCGCGCTGCTCGGCGGTGGGCTCATTCTGGTGGGGACCCTCATCGGTGAACTGAGGCCTCAACGCCGCAGCAAGGCGCACAACGCCCCGGCGAAGTGACGGGCGCCGCCATGAAGCCGCGCGATCTCGCCGCCTATTTGTTCCTCGCGCTCGCCTGGGGTCTCTCCTTCCTCGTGCTGCTGCGGGTGGTGCAGGCCTTCGGCTGGGCGGCGGCGGTATCCTTGCGGGCGCTCGTGGCGGCAGGCGTACTGTTCCTGATGGCACGCCTCGCCCGGCGCCGCCTCGTCTTCAGCACGGGGTGGAAGCCCCTGGTCATGGTCGGCGCGACCACGGTGGCCGGGCAACTGGTCTGCCTCTCCGTGGCGACCCCCATGATCGGGACGGCCATGACCGCCATCTGCATCGCGGCCATTCCGCTCTTCTCCATGGCCATCGGGCAGGCGTGGGGGCTGGAGCGGGTCACGCTGGCGGGCCTCCTGGGGCTCGCCCTCGGTCTTGCCGGCATCGTGCTGCTGGTGGGGTTTCCGGCCGAGCCGGTGACGCCCACCTTCCTCCTCGGCTGCGCGGCTGCGCTCGCCGGCGCCTTCTGCTCGGCGCTCGGCAGCAATTATACGAGCCGCTTCCTGCGCGGCATGGGCGCGCTGGAGGTCACCATCGGCGCCTTCCTTGCGGGCGGCCTCATCACCCTGCCGCTGCTGCTGTTTGTGCCCCTCCCGGCCGTTCCGCATGCCGCGGATCTCGGGTTGCTGCTGGTGCTCAGCGGGGTGATGAGCGGGATCTGCTACACGCTCTATTTCTGGCTGGTCACCCGCATCGGCGCCACGCGCACGGTGAGCGTGGAATTTGCCGTGACGCTCATCGCCGCCGTCATCGGAGCGGTCTTTCTGGGAGAGGCGCTGGCGCCGCTGCAACTCGTCGGCGGCGGCGTCATCCTGTGCGGCTGTGCCCTTGTCCTTGGCGCCAAGCCCGGCGTCCCGGTCTTGTGACCCCTCCAGAATAGGTGTGAATCGCAAAAAGCCCGGTGCCTGAGGCACCGGGCTCGTCGGGGGCGAAGGGTCAGTGGATCTGCGTCACTTGCTGGTGCCGGGGGTCGCCTGCGTGCGGCCGCCTTCCTGCGCCGGACCCTTGTGCGGGTCCTGCGTGGACAGGCCGCTGCGCGGCGTCACGGAGCCGGTCGTGTCGCCCATGGGCGCGGTGCCGGACGTTGTGGAGCCGCCGGGAGTCGCCTGGGTCCGGCCACCCTCCTGCGCCGGCCCGCGCTGGGTGTTCTGCGTGGAGAGGCCGCTGTTGGGGGTCGGCTGCGAGGCTGCATCGCGGGGCGTCGCGCCGCCGGAAGAGCTGGCGCCGGGCGTTGCCTGCGTGCGGCCACCTTCCTGAGCCGGGCCCTTGTGCGGGTCCTGCGTGGACAGGCCGCTCTGGGCGGCGGCGCCGACGGTCGAGAGGGCGAGAAGGGCGGCGGCGGCGAGGGTCAGTTTGCGCATTCGGGTTTCTCCTTCGTGTGGGCTTCCCTGCCTTCTCAACACCTTCCGCAGCGTTTGGTTTCACTCACGCTCTCGCGAGCACGCCGCAGGGCGCCGCCTTGATCTCGGGGGGGCGGGCCTCTAGTGTCCGCGCGCGTTCCGCGTGGGACGCGCATCCGTTCCGCACGGCGGCGCGGCGGGGGCCATCCCCTCGTCCAAGACGCCCTCTGACATGAAGCGCCATGATCGATCCCGCCCTTCCGCCCCACATGCGGCCCGACCGCTCGTTCCAGGGCCTGCTGCTGACCCTCCAGACCTTCTGGGCGAACCAGGGGTGCGTGGTGCTCCAGCCCTATGACATGGAAGTGGGCGCGGGCACCTTCCATCCGGCGACCACGCTGCGGGCGCTGGGGCCCAAGCACTGGAAGGCGGCCTATGTGCAGCCCTCCCGCCGGCCCAAGGACGGGCGCTATGGCGAGAACCCCAACCGGCTCCAGCACTATTACCAGTTCCAGGTGATCCTGAAGCCCTCGCCGGCCAACCTTCAGGAGCTCTATCTCCAGTCGCTCGATGCCATCGGCATCGACACGCGCCTGCATGACGTGCGCTTCGTGGAAGACGATTGGGAAAGCCCGACGCTGGGCGCTTGGGGCCTCGGCTGGGAGTGCTGGTGCGACGGCATGGAAGTCTCCCAATTCACCTACTTCCAGCAGGTGGCGGGCTTCGAATGCGCGCCCGTGTCCGGCGAGCTGACCTACGGCCTTGAGCGCCTCGCCATGTATGTGCAGGGCGTCGAGAACGTCTATGATCTGAACTTCAACGGCCGCGAGGGCGCCGAGAAGACGACCTATGGCGATGTCTTCCTTCAGGCGGAGAAGGAATACTCCCGGCACAATTTCGAATATGCCGACACGGACATGCTCTTCGAGCAGTTCCGCATGGCCGAGGCCGCCTGCGCCAAGTATCTGGCGGCGGGCGATGCGGGCGAGAAGCACCTCATGGCCCAGCCGGCTTATGACCAGTGCATCAAGGCCTCGCACGTCTTCAACCTGCTGGATGCGCGCGGCGTCATTTCGGTGACGGAACGCCAGAGCTACATCCTGCGCGTGCGTGAACTCGCCAAGGCCTGCGGCGCGGCCTGGCTGAAGACGGAAGCGGGCGGCGCTGCTGCCTGACATGCCGGCGCGCGCCTCCAGAGCTTTCTCTGGATGGGGTGCGACGAAAGCTTGGCTTTAGGCGGATCCCGTCGTTACCCTGTTAGGCAGTGCAGCGTGCCTTTTGGGGGGCTCGTGATCCGTTCTCCTGCGTTCCGGGGACGGCCGGCGCGGCCGGCCGTGCTGTTCAAGTGTGGGCCTCGCTCAATGCCGTCCGCAGCGTCCTGCATCGGGGGGCTGTCATGACGAGCCTTGCGGATGCCGGCGCCGCCGCTGCTCCAGGCCAGGCGGCCCCCGCGCCCCTCTCCCTGCGCCTCGTGCTCGCGGGCAGCATCGGCAACACGCTGGAGTGGTACGACTTCGGCGCCTATGGCTTTCTCGCGGCCATCTTCGCCCGCAACTTCTTTCCGGCGGATAGCGGCTTTGCCGCTTTGCTGGCGGCCTATGGCATGATGGCCGCCTCCTTCCTCATGCGCCCGGTGGGCGGCGTCATCTTCGGCCACATCGGGGATCGCTACGGGCGCCGCCATGCGCTCTATCTCTCGGCGGCGCTCATGTGCGTCTCCACCGTCGCCATCGGTCTCCTGCCCACCTATGCCACCGCCGGCATGGCGGCACCCATCCTCCTTCTGGCTCTGCGTCTGTTACAGGGCGTCTCCATCGGCGGGGAATATTCCTCCTCCGTCGTTTTCCTCGCCGAGAGTGCCAAGCCGCGCTGGCGTGGGCTGCTGCTCAGCCTGTGCTCCATGGGGGCCATGGGCGGCACGATGCTCGGGTCGCTCGTCGGGGCCGCGACCGCCTCCTTCCTGTCGCAGGACGAACTGATCGCCTGGGGCTGGCGCATGCCCTTCTTCGTCGGCCTGCTGCTGGGCGGCACCACGCTCTGGCTGCGACATGGCCTGCAATCCGCGCCCGAGCGCTCAACCGAGCAGCCGCGCAGCCCCCTGCTGCAAGCTTTCGCCGACGACTGGCGCGCCATTGTCATCTGCGCCGTCATCAATCTCGCGGGCGGGGTGAACACCTACACGCTCTTCGTCTATCTCGTGACCTATATGGAGCAGGTGGACGGCCTCTCCCCCGGCAGTGCGCTGCAGGTCAATACGGCGAGCATGGTCGTCGCCGTCGTGCTCATGCCGATGTTTGCCGCGCTGTCTGATGTGATCGGCCGCAAGCGTGTGCTCGTGGCGTCGCTGCTCGGCTTCATCCTGTTCGGCTGGCCGCTCTTCCGGCTGGTGAGCGGAGGCACGGAGGAGGGGGCGATGCTGGGCCAGCTCGGCTTTGCCGTCCTCATCTCGGCCTATACGGGCGTCTCGCCGGCGGTGCTCGCGGAGCTCTTCAAGCGCGCCACCCGCTGCTCGGCGGCGGCGGTGAGCAACAATGTGAGCCGGGGCATCGCGGGCGGCACCGCGCCCATGGTGGGCGTCTATCTGGTGAGCGGCCTGCACGACCCCATGGGGCCGGCCCTCTACATCATCTGCATCGCGCTGATCTCGCTGATCGCCACGTTGTGCATGACCGACCGGACACGGCTCCCGCTGCCATGAGGTGGGACAAGGCTTCCGCCGATTTTGCGGATGATGGATCCGGAGAGGGGGCCGTGTCCGTCGCGATCGTCAGTGAGCGCCCCTCGGCCCGCCTCGTTGCCGGTGGCGCCATCGGCAACATGCTGGAGTGGTACGATTTCGGCGTGTACGGCTTTCTGGCCTCGGTGTTCGCGCGCAACTTCTTTCCCGACAGCAGCGCCTTCATCGGCCTCCTGTCGGCCTTCGGCATGTTCGCCGCCTCCTTCCTGATGCGGCCGCTGGGTGGCATCCTCTTTGGCCGGGTGGGTGACCGGCTGGGGCGGCGGCGGGCGCTGTTCCTCTCCGCCATGATGATGACCCTCTCCACGGTGAGCATCGGCCTGCTGCCGACCGCCGCCAGCGCGGGGGCGATGGCCCCTGTCCTCTTGCTGGCGCTGCGCCTGTTGCAGGGCATTTCCGTGGGCGGCGAGCAGGCGGCGGCGGTGGTGTTTCTGTCCGAGGCGGCGCCACCCCGGCGGCGCGGGCTGCTCGCCTCCCTTTCCGTGGTGGGGGCGACGCTCGGAACCCTGCTGGGCTCGGCCGTGGGCGCCTCGGTCGCCAGCCTGCTGCCCCCGCAGGACATGGCCGACTGGGGTTGGCGCGTGCCCTTCCTGCTGGGATTGGTGCTGGGCGGGGCGGCGCTGATCCTGCGCGCCGGCAAGGGCGAGCCCGAGCCAGATCGGACTGCCACGCCCAAGGCCCCCTTGCGGGAGGCTATGCGCGCGCATGGCCGCCAGATCCTCCACGCCATGCTGATCGTGGTGGCGGAAGGCAATGTCTTCTATCTCGCCTTTGTCTTCCTCGCGACCTACATGCAGAAGGTGGACGGGCTGCCGCTCGCCAAATCCCTGCAGATGAGCGTGTTCGGCATGGTGGTGGTGCTCATCGCCAGCCCGGCGGCGGCCCTGCTGTCGGACCGGATCGGCCGCAAGAAGGTGCTTCTGGCCGCGCTCGTCGGCCTCATCCTGTGTGCCTGGCCAGTGTTCCGATTGCTGAGTTCGGACAACCTGCCGCAGATGATCGCCGGGCAGGTCATCCTCGCCCTTCTCGCCTCCTGCTACGGCGGCCCCATGCCGGCGGCGCTGTGCGAACTCTTCCAACGCCGCACCCGCTGCACCGCATATGCCATCGCCTGGAATTGCGGTGTCGGCTGGGTCGGCGGGCTCACGCCGATGCTGACCATCTATCTCATGCACCGCTTCGACAGCCCCATGGCGCCGGCGGTGATGGTGATCGTCCTCTCCTGCGTCTCGCTGGCCGGCGTCCTTGCCATGACGGACAAATCGGTCGGCCCGATCTGATCCCTCCGCAGGGCGGCCGGGGACAAGATGGGCCGCCCCGTCTCGACGCGGCGGCCGAAAAGCTCTAGCACACGGGCAGACATTCGATCCTCACGAACCGGGGCCCAGCGCCGCGCGATCCCATGCCCGATCTGCTCCTTGAACTGTTCTCCGAAGAAATCCCCGCCCGCATGCAGGCGCAGGCCGCCGACACGCTGCGCAAGCTCGTCACCGACGCGCTGGTGGAGCGGGGCCTGCTCTATGAGGGCGCCAAGGCCTTCGTGACGCCGCGCCGCCTCGCGCTCGCCGTCCACGGCTTGCCCGGCCGGCAGGCGGACAGCCGGGAAGAACGCAAGGGTCCGCGTATGGGCGCGCCGGAAGGCGCCATCCAGGGCTTCCTGAAGAGCGCGGGCCTTGCCTCCATCGATCAGGCGAAGATCGAGAGCGACCCCAAGAAGGGTGAGTTCTACGTCGCGGTCATCGAGCGCCCCGGCAAGGCGACCACCGAGGTGATTGCCGAGATCGTGCCCGAGATCGTGCGCACCTTTCCGTGGCCGAAGTCCATGCGCTGGGGCACCGGCACCATGCGCTGGGTGCGGCCGCTGCATTCCATCGTCTGCACCTTCGGCACCGAGGTGGAAGACCCCGAGGTGGTGCGCTTCGAGGTGGAGGGTATCGTCTCCGGCGACGTGACCCGTGGCCACCGCTTCCTCGCCCCCGAGCCCTTCGCGGTGCGGCGGCTCGAGGACTGGATGGCCAAGCTTGAGGCGGCGAAGGTTGTCGCCGACCGCGACCGCCGCAAGGCCATCATCCTCAACGACGCCAAGGATCTTGCCCTCGTGCACGGGCTGGAGCTGGTGGAGGACGAGGGCCTGCTGGAGGAGGTGTGCGGCCTCGTGGAATGGCCCGTCACCCTCATGGGCAGCTTCGAGGAGCGCTTCCTCGACATTCCCGACGAGGTGATCCGCGCCACCATCCGCGCCAACCAGAAGTGCTTCGTGCTGCGCGATCCGCGCACGGGGCGCCTCGCCAACCGCTTCATCCTCGTCTCCAACATTGCCGCCACCGACGGCGGTGCGGCCATCGTGGCAGGCAACGAGCGCGTGATCCGCGCCCGCCTGTCGGATGCCAAATTCTTCTGGGATACCGACCGCCGCACCCCCATGGCGGACCGGATGTCCAAGTTCGACGCCATCACCTTCCACGAGAAGCTCGGCTCTCAGGGCGCGCGCATCAACCGCATCGTGGCGCTGGCCCGCGAGATCGCGCCCCGCGTCGGCGCCGACGTGGACCTGACCGAACAGGCCGCGCGTCTCGCCAAGGCGGACCTGCTCACGGAAGTGGTGGGCGAGTTCCCCGAGTTGCAGGGCCTCATGGGCCGCTATTATGCCCAGCACGAGAAGCTGCCGCCGGAAGTCGCAGCCGCCTGCGAGGAGCATTACAAGCCGCAGGGGCCGTCCGACCGCGTGCCCACCGCGCCCGTCTCCATCGCCGTGGCGCTGGCGGACAAGCTCGACACGCTGGTGGGCTTCTGGGCCATCGACGAGAAGCCGACCGGATCCAAGGACCCCTACGCGCTGCGCCGTGCTGCGCTGGGCGTCATCCGCATCATTCTCGACAACAATCTGCGCCTGCCGCTGCGCCCGCTGTTGGTGAGCGCCTCGCGCACCATCCTCGGCGAGGAGCATTTCGAGCGCCACCCGCACGATGTGTTCCGTCTGGAGACCATCGCCGACAAGGTGGTGAGCGATCTCCTGCAGGGGCTCGCCCGCCGCCTCGCCAACCTGCCCGCGGATGCGGACGTGGAGAGCGCCGAGCGCGTGGAGGGCATGACGCTGTCCGGTGACCTCGCCGACGACCTGCTGGCCTTCTTCGGCGACCGCCTGAAGGTGCATCTGCGCGACCGTGGCGCTCGCCACGACCTCGTGGATGCCGTCTTCGCGCTGCCGGGGCAGGACGACCTGCTGCTGGTGGATCGCCGCGTGGCGGCCCTCGCGGCCTTCCTGGAGACCGAGGACGGGCGCACGTTGCTCGCTGGCTATCGCCGCGCGGTGAACATCCTGCGCATCGAGGAGAAGAAGGACGGCGTGGCCTACAAGGGCCCGTCCGAGGCCAAGCTCCTGAAGGAGCCGGCGGAGGAGCATCTCGCCGCCGCCATCGAGACCGTGAAGCGGCAGGTGGCGGATGCGGTGGCGCGCGAGGACTTCGCCGCCGCCATGGGCGCGCTCGCCCATCTGCGGGGTCCGGTGGACGCCTTCTTCGAAGGCGTGACGGTGAACGCGCCGGAGGCCGCGCTGCGCATCAACCGGCTGAAGCTGCTGGATGAAATCCGCTCTGCTACGCGCGGCATCGCGGATTTCGACCGCATCGAAGGTTGAGGTAAACGGGGTCTGAATCCGCTCTGTCCCGTTAACGCAAGTCTTTCTTAAGATAGATGAAGAAAACGCCCGCCGGCTGATCCCGGCGGGCGTTTTGCGTTCTGCCCGGAAAGCCTTGTGGCTTAAGGCTCCGGCGGTACAACCGTGGCGCTCTCCGGCTCCCGCAAATCCTTTATCAAAAACACGCGATATCCGTGGTTATTTCAGCTTCCATTAAGAGAAGTAAATAACATATTCTAGTTGTCTTTTAGGGAAATCTTCATCGCCACCTGCCACGGTTACGTCAACGAGTGGGGTAGTAACGGGTGAGCGTAACGATGACCGATGCTTATCGGCCCAGAGTCAAATACGTGATCGGGCCTGACGGCAGTCCGCTGACGATTGCGGACCTGCCCCCTCCGGACACGCGCCGCTGGGTCATCCGCCGCAAGGCCGAGGTGGTTGCGGCGGTGCGCGGCGGCCTGATCAGCCTGGAAGAGGCCTGCAAGCGTTACACGCTGACGGTGGATGAGTTCCTGTCCTGGCAGGCCTCCATCGACCGCCACGGCCTTCCTGGCCTGCGCACGACGCGCATCCAGCATTATCGCCAGTAACGGCGATCCAGACGCAAAAGGGCTTCGCGGCTGATCCGCGAAGCCCTTTTTCTTTGGTGCAGGGCGGCGTTGGACGCCTTCCTGACTCCATCCTGGGACAACGCACCCGCGAGGCCGTTCCCGACGTTGCGGCCGGCCCTCAGGCCGCCTGCGAGGCCGGCACGTGGGTCTGGCAATTGGTGGGGCACACGCGGGCACAGGCGCCGCAGCCGATGCAGGCACCGGTATCGGCCATCACCATGATCTTCTTCTCGACCTCATCATCCTCGTCATCGTCGAGGCTGACGATCTCGCCTTCGTCAGTGATGCCCTTGAGCGTCATCACCTCGCGGCCGCAGACCTTGTAGCAGCGGCCGCAGCCGATGCATTTCCTGTCGTCGATGGCGACGAGATATTCCGGCTCCCAGGCGCGGCCGTCGCGGGTGGATTGAGACATGACTTCCTGCCTTTCCGGAGCGGCGGGCGGCCACCCCTGTTGGTGATGGATGGGCGTCCGGCGCTGGCCTCGCGGCTTCGAATCCGTGTTCGCTCGCGTGCGCCGCCGTCCGCCCAGACCTCCTGCTTCCGGCCTCGGGCGATGCCTTTCGGCTCGCGCTCGCTCCTCCCTCTCCCGCTCGCGGCGGAGGACCGGGGAGGGGGCCGCGCGCGAGCGCGGAGGGCGTGGCGCCAGCCACAAAGGCCGCGCTGCCGGCCTTCGGCCGTCGCCCCCCCCAACCCTCCCCCGCAAGCGGGAGAGGGCTCTCCGCCGCTTACATAGATGCGGTGTCGCTCAGTAACGTGCCACAGCCTCGAACTTGGTGATCATGTCGATGCCGGCCTGCACCTGCTTGGCGCCTTCCTCGGCGAGCTTGGCGAGGCTGTCGAAACCGAAGCGGTGCACGTCGCGCAGCTGCTTGTTGACCACGATCAGGCGGCCGCCGATGAGCACCATGCGGCCGAAGCCCTCGTGGCTCATCTTCATCATGGGCGTGATCATGACGCCGGTCGCCTTCTCGATGGAGAGGCAGATGGCGTTGTAATAGAGCTCCAGCCGCCACAGCGTCTCCGGGTCCGGATCGCCCACGATGGGCAGGGCCCGGCGCTTCTCCTTATCGAGAATATAGGGCTCCAGAAGATCGAGATCGCCCTTGCTGTCCCAGGCGCCGTGGCTGTCCTGGGCACGCCACACCTTGATCAATTCCTTGATGAAGGGGGCTTCGGCGGGATTGGCTTCAAGTTCCAGCGTATCGGCCATGGGTCGTCCTCACTCGTCGAAGTCGAAGCTGCGTTCCTGGCCCTTGGCGAGGGCCTTGCGCAGCCAGGGGGGCGGGGCGCCCTTGAGCACGCCTTCCAGCTTCACGAGCAGATCGGAAATCTCCTCGGGCTGGTTCACTTTCATGGGGTGGATGTTGTTGGCCACCACGCGCGCCGCGCCGGAGCCGCCAATGGCCGCCACATAGAGGATGGCGCAGTCCTTGATCGCCTCGATCTTGGGACCGAGCTTGTCCTCATTGCCATCCTCCTTCAGGTCGCCATCGAACTGGATGGCCTCCACGAAATGGTGCCCCTCGGGGCTGATCTCATAGATGGCGATGTTCTTGGCCCAGCCGAAATGGGCATCCACGCGCTTCAAATCCTGGGTCGCGAAGGCGATCTTCATGGGCGTGCGTCCTTGCGTTGGCCGATCAATGCATGGGAGCGGCATGAGTGCCGTCCGTCCGCCAGGTGTCGGGCGTGGCGTCGTGGTTGGCCTCGTGGTCACTGATGAGAAGGTTGGCGATGGTGAAGAGCGTGGTGCGGGTGCCGCGATAGCCCACGGAGAGCTGGTGGCCGGCGCCCAGCCGGTCGAACATGGGAATGCCCGCCCGGTAGAAGGGAATGTTGAGCCGGGAGGCCGCCTGCCGCCCGTGCGAATGGGTGATGAGCAGATCGCACTCGCGCTCCTTGGCGAGGCGCTCCAGATCCTCCAGATCGCCGATCAGCACCTCGTCGGTGTGGACCCGCTCCAGCACCGGCGAATGGGTGGTGGTGACGGCGGCGGTCACATGCGCCCCCATCTCGTGCAGCACGGACGACATGTCGAACAGGAGGTCCGGTTCGGCGCCGATGGCAAGCCGGCGGCCGCCGATGTGGAAATGGGCGTCCAGCATGGCATCCACCAGCTGGCCGCGCTGGCGGCGATACTTGCGCGGCACCGGGCGGCCGGAGATCTGGCTGAGGAACATGATGAATTCATCATTCGCCTCCAGCCCGCACAGCCGCTCGAACAGGCGGAAGGGCACGCCGGTCTTCTTCTCCATGGCCTCGGCCGCCCGGCGCATCTGCGCGCCGATGGCAATCGTCCAGCCCGCCTCGCCCATGGCGGCGATCTCGTCCACGCCGATGCCGCCGATGGTGGTGGGGGTGAATTCGTCGGGAATATGCCCGTCCAGCGAGCCGGCGAGATCCGGCAGGAAGGAGGGGATGAGGCCGAAGTCCTCGATGATGGTGCGCAGCTCATCAAGGTCGCCGGGCGTGAGGTGGCTGCCCGGCAACACATTCACCCGCTTGGCGTTGCGCTTGGCCGGATCCGGTACCTCCACCAGCACCTCGACCATGCGGGTGACGGTTTTCTCCCAGCCATCCTGGAAGGCGTCCTTGAAGTCCGGGGTGGAGACATAGATCATGGGCAGGTCGGCGACCTCCGGATGCTTCTCGCGGATGAGCTTGAGATAGCCCTCCACGTCGTCGCCCTTGGTCTCGGTGACGCCCGTGGAACAGATGCCGATGATCTCCGGCTTGGTGCGCTTGTGGATGTTGAGCACCGCCTGTTCCACATTCTCGTAGCCGCCGAGAACCGTGGCCACCTCGCTCATGGCGGTGGTCTGCATGGGGATGGCCTCCTTGAAGTGCCGCACGAACAGCACTAGGCCGAAGGAGGTGCAGCCCTGCGAACCGTGCAGCAGCGGCATGGCCCCGCGCAAACCCATGAAGGCGAGCGCGCCACCGATCGGCTGGCTCATCTTCAGGGGATTGACGACGCAGGCCTTCCTGGAGTGGACGACGGTGGCCATGGCGCTCACTCCGCCGCCCGCAGCGCCGGCGCCGCTGCCACCGCGGGCAGGGGCTCGGCCAGGATCTCCTCGATGCGGATGGCGCAGGCGCCGCAGCCGCCGGAGGCGTTGGTGTGTGTGCGCACGCCCTCCACGGTGGAAAGGCCGTGGGCGCGGATGGCATCCTCGATGGTCCCGACGTCCACGCTCTTGCACTGGCACACTTTCTTGGCACGCCGGGCGGCCTCGGCGGCCACCGGATCGGCGGCGAGCACGGCGGCTTCCGCATCCATCTGGGCCAGCGCCTTGGCCTGCCAGCTCTCGCCGGGGCGATCCCACGGGGCGGGCTTGCGCACCTGTTCCCACATGGGGTTGAAGAGCGCCTTGTCGATCTCCTCCACCAGCTTCACCATGCCCACATAGCCCATATAGGCGTGGTGGCGTTCCTGGTTGATGTCGAGCCAGGGCATCGCGGCCTTCAGCGCGATGAATTGCGAGCGGCCGCCCGAAAGCATGATATCGGCCTTCGCATCCTTGAGCATCTTGTACATTTCACGAGGCGTCATGTCCTCGATCATGTGGGCATCCTGACCCATCAGCTCCTTGATGCGCTCCTTGTCCTCGCGGGTGGACTTCTTCACCGAAGTGCCCACCAGCTCCAGGCCCGCCTCCTGAAGAGCCGCGACCACCGACCAGGACTTCACGCCGCCGGTGATGAGCAGCACCTTCTTGCCCTGGAAACGGGGCTTGTAGGCGGCGATCGCCGCGAAGGCCTTGGCCTCCTCGCGGGCGATCACCGCCTCGGTGCGCTCCATCAGTTCCGCCGGGGCGCCGCGCTCGATGAGCAGGCGCGCGATCTCCCGCAGGGAGTCGCTCGAATCCTCGATGCCGTAGAAGGAGCCCTCGAAGAACGGGATGCCGTAGCGCTCCTCCATCTTGCGGGCGACATTGATCATGGCCTTGGAGCACACCATCATCGCCGCCTTGGCGCGGTGGGAATAGGCCACTTCCTTGTAGCGCCCGTCGCCGGAGATGGAGGCGAAGATGCGGATGCCGAGCTCGTCGAACAGCGGCTTGATCTGCCACAGCTCGCCCGCGAGATTGTATTCGCCGATGATGTTGAGGTCGTAGGGCGTCGTATATTCAGGTTCCTCGGTGCCGATCACATGCTCCAGCAGGGCTTCGCCCGCGAGCTTGTTGCCGAGGTTCTTGGGGCCGACGAAGCCGGGCGAATTGATCGGGATCACCGGCTTGCCGAACTTCTCCTTCGCCGCCTTGCAGACCGCGTTGATGTCGTCGCCGGTCATGGCCGGCACGCAGGTCTGGTAGACGAAGACGGCGGGCGGATCATATTTCTCGATGGTCTCGCGGATCGCCTTGAACAGGCGCTTCTCGCCGCCGAACACCACGTCCGTCTCGTTCATGTCGGTGGTGAAGCTGGTGCGCCAGAGGTCCGAGCCGGAGGAGCGGGCGCCGCGGTTGTCCCAGCTGTTACCCTCGCAGGCGATGGGGCCGTGCACGAGGTGAGCGACGTCGGTAAGCGGCTGGAGGGCTATCTTCGCGCCATCGAAGGCGCAGCCGCCGGCGGCGCCGCCGGGCTGGAGCTGCTTGGTGCAGCCCTTCTTGCGCTCGGCCTCGGACTTGTTGGCGTTCTTGCCGCAGCCGGGCTCGTTGAACACGTCCTGAATGGTGGCCGAGAGCGACGTCATGGGGCTTCTCCGGAAGTCATCGTGGGCGGAACGGTGGGCGCCGGGCGGCGTCACGCCAGAGGATCGGAGATAAGGGGCGCGAAACGCGCGAAGGCCCCGCCGCGGCCCCTGGGGAGGGTCGCGGCGGGGCGCCTCGATCACCGGATGATGTCGAAGCTGTAGTCGGTCTTGGCCGGCACGTTGGTGTTGCGGTCGATCTCGTCAAAGATCTTGTCGAGGATCGTGATCAGGACATTCATGCCGCCCTGATAGCCCCACACCGGACGGCGGTGGTGGTGGTGGCGGTCGAAGATTGGGAAGCCGATGCGGATCAGCGGGGTGCCCGTGTCGCGCTCCAGATACTTGCCGTAGGTGTTGCCGATCAGGAAGTCCACCGGCTCGGTGAAGAGCAGGGAGCGCATGTGCCACAGGTCCTTGCCGGGATAGGCATGGCAGTTGGCACCGAACGGCGAGCTGTCGAACAGCGCCTGCATCTTCTCCGCCCAGTCCTTGTTGCCATTGGTGGCGAGGACGTGGGTCGGTTCGGCGCCCAGCTCCAGCAGGAAGGCGGCAAGGCCCAGGCACAGGTCCGGATCGCCATAGATGGCGAACTTCTTGCCGTGGATGTGGGCGTTGGAGTCGGCGATGGCGTCCACCAGACGGCCGCGCTCCTTGGCCAGCTCCTCGGGGATCTCCTTGCCGGTGAGGCGGGCGATCTCCATCAGGAACTTGTCGGTGCCGGCCACCCCGATGGGATGGTTGAAGGCGACCGTCTCCTGGCCGTGGTTGGCGATGAAGGGCAGGGTCTTCTCGGTGCAGAACTCCTGCATGGAGAGGGTGGCCTTGGCGTGGATCGCGTTGGCCGCGTCCTCCAGCGTGGTGCCGCCGTCATACATGCGGAACTCGCCGTCGGTGGGGGTGTCCCACACTTCGGAATTGTCGCCGAGGATGGTGTATTCGACGCCCATCAGCTCGAAAATGCGCTTGATCTCGCGCAGGTTGCCGACCGTGTAGCCGTCGAAGCCGCCGAGGAAGTTGATCTTCTCGTTCGGCACGCGCTCCAGCGCCGGCACGGTGCGGGCCTTGCCGTCCCAGAAGTGCTCCAGCACGCCCTTCATGGCGTTGTCGTAGCCGGTGACGTGGCTGCCGACGAAGGCCGGGGTGTGAGCGAAGGGCACGTCGAACTCGGCGGGAACCGAGCCTTTTTCCTTGGAGGTCTTGATGAAGGCGTTGAGGTCGTCGCCGATGACTTCCGCCATGCAGGTGGTGGAGACGGCGATCATCTTGGGCTTGTACATGGAATAGGTGTTGGCGAGGCCGTCAATCATGTTGTTGAGGCCGCCGAACACCGCCGCGTCCTCGGTCATGGACGAGGAGACGCAGGAGGTGGGTTCCTTGAAGTGGCGGGAGAAGTGCGAGCGGTAATAAGCGACGCAGCCCTGCGAACCGTGCACGAAGGGAATGGTCTGCTCGAAGCCGACCGCCACGAACACGGCGCCGAGCGGCTGGCAGGCCTTGGCGGGGTTCACGGTCAGCGCCTCGCGGGCGAAGTTCAGTTCGCGATACTCGGGCGTCTTGGCCCATTCCCGAACGCGCTCCACTTCGGCCGGATCGCGACGGTTCTCGAACATCTTCTGCTTGTTCGCCAGCATCTGCTGGTATTCCGGGCCGCGGAATAGCTCGAAATGATCGAGCACGTGTTCGGCATTCTGAGTCATGGTGGCAGTCCTTCCGGATGTCTGATCGGGGTCGCGCCGTCCGGCCCCCGCGCGCGGCGGGGGCCGGTTGGCGTGGGTGCTATTCCGCGGCCAGAAGGGAGGGCTTGGGCGCCTGCTTCCAGGGCGCCTTCGCCATCTTCCAGACGGGCGAGTTGATGGCCATGTCCATGTCGCGCGCGAAGATCGCGAAGCCGTCATAGCCGTGGTAGGGGCCCGAGTAGTCCCAGGAGTGCATCTGGCGGAAGGGCACGCCCATCTTCTGGAAGACGTACTTTTCCTTGATGCCCGAGCCGACCAGATCCGGCTGGATCTTCTCGACGAACTTCTCGAACTCGTAGCCGGTCACGTCGTCATAGATGATGGTGCCATCCTTGACGTAGTGCTGGGCCGTGCGCTGGTAGTCGTCGTTATGGGCGAACTCGTAGCCCGTGCCGACCACTTCCATGCCGAGGTCCTCATAGGCGCCGATGACGTGACGGGGACGCAGGCCGCCCACGTACAGCATCACGGTCTTGCCTTCGAGGCGCGGACGATACTTGGCGATGACCGCGTCCATCAGCGGCTGGTACTTGGCGATGACGCGCTCGGCGCCTTCCTTGATCTTGTCGTCGAAGAAGCCGGCGATCTTGCGCAGCGATTCCGCGATCTTGGAGGGGCCGAAGAAGTTGTATTCGCACCACGGAATACCGTACTTCTCTTCCATGTGCCGCGAGATGTAGTTCATCGAGCGGTAGCAGTGGAGCACGTTGAGCTTGGCCTTCGGGGTGGCCTCCAGCTCGGCCAGCGAGCCGTCGCCGGACCACTGGGCGATGACGCGCAGGCCCATTTCTTCGAGCAGAATGCGCGAGGACCAAGCGTCGCCACCGATGTTGTAGTCGCCGATGATGGCGACGTCATAATCGCTGGGCTCGAAGCGCGGAGGCGCGTTCGGGTCGAGCTTGTCGAACACCCAGTCGCGCACCGCGTCGTTGGCGATGTGGTGACCGAGCGACTGGGAGACGCCGCGGAAGCCCTCGCACCGCACCGGCACGATGGTCTTGCCGTCATACTCCTTCGACTTCACCTTCGACACCGCTTCGATGTCGTCGCCGATGAGGCCGATGGGGCATTCCGACTGGACCGTGATGCCGTTATTGAGCGGGAACAGTTCCTGGATCTCGTCCATGATCTTGGCGAGCTTCTTGTCGCCGCCGAAGACGATGTCCTTCTCCTGGAAGTCGGAGGTGAACTGCATCGTCACGAAGGTGTCGATGCCGGTCGTGCCGATGTAATAATTGCGGCGCGCCGCCCAGCTGTACTGGCCGCAGCCCACTGGGCCGTGGCTGATGTGGATCATGTCCTTGATCGGGCCCCACACCACGCCCTTCGAGCCGGCGTAGGCGCAGCCGCGGATGGTCATGACGCCCGGAACGGACTTCAGGTTCGACTTGACGCCGCAGTCCGACTTGCCGGCCTCGTGCACGTTCAGGTGCTTGGCGCGGCGCTTGGCGGTCTTCTCGGGATAGACCTGCAGGACTTCAGCGATCAGTTCCTTGTTGCGGGCCTTGATTTCCTCAACGGTCTGAGGCTGTGACACGCTCATTTTGGAGTTCCTCGCTTCATTGCGTTGCGAAGGCCGGCCCCACGCGGGGGCCGGCCGGCGTGTCGGCTCAGGCGGAGAGCGCGGCGAGCTCGGCCGCGGTCTTGCCGACCTGGCTCTCGTCCACGGTCTTCATGATGCCGTGCTCCATGAGCATGTCCTCGAGCTCGTCCATGGTGATGGGGGTCGGGATGATGCCCTTGCCGCCATTGTTGTGGACGCGCTCAGCGAGGTTGCGATAGTGGTTCGCCTGAACGCTGTCGGGCGCATACTCGATCACCGTCATGCGGCGCAGCTCGGCGTGCTGCACGATGTTGTCGCGCGGCACGAAATAGATGAGCTGGGTGCCGAGCTTCTTGGCGAGGTTCTCGGCCAGTTCCAGCTCCTTGTCCGTCTGGCGCTCGTTGCAGACGAGCCCGCCCAGGCGCACGCCGCCGGAATTGGCGTACTTGAGAATGCCCTTGGAGATGTTGTTGGCCGCATACATGGCCATCATCTCGCCGGACATGACGATGTAGATTTCCTGCGCCTTGTTCTCGCGGATGGGCATGGCGAAGCCGCCGCACACCACGTCGCCGAGCACGTCGTAGGAGACGTAGTCGATGTCCTCATAGGCGCCGTTCTCCTCCAGGAAATTGATGGAGGTGATGACGCCGCGCCCCGCGCAGCCGACGCCCGGCTCCGGACCGCCGGATTCCACGCAGCGGATGTCGCGGTAGCCGATCTTCATGACCTCTTCGAGCTCGAGGTCTTCGACGCTGCCGGCGGCGGCGGCCAGCGACAGGATGGTGTCCTGCGCCTTGGCGTGCAGGATGAGGCGGGTTGAGTCGGCCTTGGGGTCGCAGCCGACGATGAGGATGCGATGGCCCATCTCCGCCAGCGCCGCCAGCGTGTTCTGGGACGTCGTCGACTTGCCGATGCCCCCCTTGCCGTAAAATGCGATCTGTCTCAGTGACGACATGTCTGGTCTCCTTGGAACCTTGGGAACCGTGGCAGCTCCGCTGGGGCGGCCTGCGCCTTCAGCCAGGTGTGGCCCCGCCGAACTGGATCGGGACCGGACTTTTCGGAGGCGGGTCGGTAGCCGGGGATCGAGGAGATCCGCGAACCAGACCGGCAACCCGTCGCCTGCACCAAGGGGTTTTGCAACGGGTGTGCCAGTGGTCGTGTGGTCGAATTAATCAAGTAAAATCAGTGCATTGCAGAATCGAACGGTTCCAAAAGCCCCGTGTTTCAAACGCGACATCGCTGGTGGGCACCCGACGCAGCCGGTGTGAAAGGACACAGCCGCGACGGCGTTCCGGCGGTCTGCCTGCTGGGGCGTCCACGCGCACGCGGTACGCCCCTTGCTTGGGTGCAGCGACGCCGCGCGATGCCGCCGGCCGCGCTGGAGGATGCGATGACGCTTGTGGACCTCACCCCTCTGCCCACGCTCGAGGACATCTTCGAGAATTTCGCCCTGCTGGACGATTGGGATGACCGCTACCGTTATGTGATCGAACTTGGTCGCACGCTGCCGCAGCTGCCGGACGCGGACCGTTGCGATACCAACAAGGTGCAGGGCTGTGTGAGCCAGGTGTGGCTTGCGACACTGGTGTCGCCCGGCCCCGTCCTGTCGTTCCGGGGCGACAGCGATGCCCAGATCGTCCGGGGCCTTGTGGCGATCCTGTTCGCGATGTTTTCGGGCCGGACCGCGCGCGACATTCTGGATGCGGACCCCGTCGCCGTGTTCGAGCGCCTCGGCTTGAAGGAGCATCTGACGCCCCAGCGCTCGAACGGCTTCCGCTCCATGGTCGCGCGCATTCGGCACGATGCGCAGGCCGCGCTGCGCGATCCCATCTGAGCGGTGGCCGTCTCCGACAATGTGCCTGTCGCAGTCGCGACACGTGTCGGGGGCGCGACAGGCGATGGCGCCTTTCCGGAACTGGAAAAACTCGAAAAAACAAGGCCGGAGCGCTTGGCACGCAGCTTGCGACGAGGGACCTGCGGCCGCCCGAGCAGATGGGCCGCGCGCTCAGGAGCTAGTTTGATGGCCTACAAGATCATCGCATCCCAATGCACGGTGTGCGGCGCCTGCGAGTTCGAATGCCCGAACGCCGCCATCCGGCTGAAGAACGACATGTACATCATCGACCCGAAGAAGTGCACGGAGTGCGAGGGCAGCTTCGACAGCCCGCAGTGCGACGCCGTGTGCCCGGTGCCCGGCACCTGCGTGCCCGCCGGCTGACCTGCCGGGCTGACAGCGTCGGCTCTCCGTTGCAGCGCCGTGCCGGCTTTCGCCGGCTGGCGCCCGGCACGGCCCGCGTGCCGGGCCTGATCTTCTGCACAGTCCGTTCCATTGCCGTGAGGAGCCCCACATGGCCGCCGTTCAGGAGACGATCGATCAGGTTCGCCAGATCGATGTCGAGCAGTATAAATACGGGTTCGTGACGGACGTGGAATCCGAAAAGGCCCCGAAGGGCCTGTCGGAGGACGTCATCCGCTTCATCTCGGCCAAGAAGAACGAGCCGGAGTGGATGCTGGAATGGCGCCTTGATGCCTATCGCCGCTGGCTTACCATGCGCGAGCCCGAATGGGCCAAGGTGAATTTCCCGAAGATCGATTTCCAGGATCTCTATTATTATGCGGCGCCGAAAAAGAAGAAGGCGCTCTCCTCCCTCGACGAGGTCGATCCCGAGATTCTGAAGACCTATGAGAAGCTCGGCATCCCGCTGCGCGAACAGGAGCTTCTCGCTGGTGTCGAGCGCCCGGAAGGCGAGCGCAAGATCGCTGTCGATGCGGTCTTCGACAGCGTCTCGGTGGCCACCACCTTCCAGAAGGAGCTGAAGGAGGCGGGCGTCATCTTCATGCCCATCTCGGAGGCCCTGAAGGAACATCCCGAGCTGGTGCGCAAATATCTCGGCACGGTGGTGCCGGTGACCGACAATTACTATGCGACGCTGAATTCCGCGGTCTTCTCGGACGGCTCCTTCGTCTATGTACCGGAAGGGGTGCGCTGCCCCATGGAGCTCTCCACCTATTTCCGCATCAATGAGAAGAACACCGGCCAGTTCGAGCGCACGCTCATCATCGCCGACAAGGGCGCCTATGTGAGCTATCTGGAAGGCTGCACGGCGCCCCAGCGCGACGAGAACCAGCTCCACGCCGCGGTGGTCGAGCTGGTGGTTCTGGACGATGCGGAAATCAAGTACTCCACCGTCCAGAATTGGTATCCCGGCGACAAGGATGGCAAGGGCGGCATCTACAATTTCGTCACCAAGCGTGGCGACTGCCGGGGCGCGAATTCCAAGATCAGCTGGACGCAAGTGGAGACGGGCTCCGCCATCACCTGGAAATATCCGAGCTGCGTCCTGCGGGGCGACGGCAGCCAGGGCGAGTTCTATTCCATCGCCATTTCCAACGGGCATCAGCAGGTGGATTCCGGCACCAAGATGATCCATCTCGGCAAGAACACGTCGAGCCGGATCGTCTCCAAGGGCATCTCCGCCGGCCAGTCCCAGAACACCTATCGCGGGCTCGTTTCCGCCCACCGCAAGGCCAAGGGCGCACGCAACTTCACCGCCTGCGACAGCCTGCTGATCGGAGATCAGTGCGGCGCGCACACCGTGCCTTACATCGAGGCCAAGAACCCGACAACGGTGTTCGAGCACGAGGCCACCACCTCCAAGATCTCCGAGGACGTGCTGTTCTATTGCGTGCAGCGCGGGCTCTCGCAGGAGGAAGCCGTGGGGCTCGTGGTCAACGGCTTCGTCAAGGAGGTGCTCCAGCAGCTCCCCATGGAATTCGCGGTGGAGGCGCAGAAGCTCATCTCCATCTCGCTCGAAGGCAGCGTCGGCTGACCTGTCGCTTCTCCAATTGCAAGGCGAGGACTTCGTGATGACCGCTCTCCTGGAAATCCGCGACCTCAAGGCCGAAGTGGCCGGGCGCCAGATCCTCAACGGGCTGAACCTCACCGTGAATGCGGGCGAGATCCACGCCATCATGGGGCCGAACGGAGCGGGCAAGTCCACGCTCTCTTATGTGCTTTCCGGCAAGCCGGGCTATGAGATCACCGGCGGCGAGGTCTTCCTCAATGGCGAGGATCTCCTGGCCATGGAGGCGGACGAGCGGGCCGCCAAGGGCCTTTTCCTCGCCTTCCAGTATCCGCTGGAAATCCCCGGCGTCGCGACCCTCACCTTCCTGCGCACGGCGCTCAATGCCCAGCGCCGCAAGCGGGGCGAGGAGGAATTGTCCTCGCCCGATTTCATGAAGAAGGTGCGCGAGCTGTCGAAGAAGCTCGGCATCGATCCGGACATGCTGCGCCGGCCGGTGAATGTCGGCTTCTCCGGTGGCGAGAAGAAGCGCAACGAGACCCTTCAGATGGCGCTGCTGGAGCCGCGCCTGTGCGTGCTGGACGAGACCGACTCCGGCCTCGACATCGACGCGCTGAAGGTGGTGGCGAATGGCGTCAACCAGCTGCGCGCCGCTGAGCGGGGGATGATCGTCATCACCCACTACCAGCGCCTGCTCGATTACATCGTGCCCGACGTGGTGCACGTGCTGGCGGCGGGCCGCATCGTGGAAACCGGCGGCAAGGATCTGGCCCTCCAGCTCGAAGCTACCGGCTATGCGCAGTATCAGCAGAGCGAGGCGGCGTGATGAACGCGCCCGTCGCCATCAAGACCGAAGCCGAACAGGGGCTGATCAGCGCTTTCGCGGCGGCTCAACCGACCCTGCCGGGCGGGCCGGGCGTTTCCGCCGCGCGCCTCGCCGCCTTCGAGGCCTTCAACCGGGTGGGGCTGCCGCACCGGCGCGTGGAAGCCTGGAAATATACCGACCTGCGCCGCCTGATGCGCGACGCCAAGCCGCTTGCGCCGCTGCCGGATGCCGCCGCCAAGGCTGAGGCGGCCTCTGCCGGCGCGCTGCTGGCGGGCCTTGGCCTGCGGCGGCTCGTGGTGGTGGATGGCAGCTTGGCGCCGGAGCTGTCCGATCTGGCGGATCTCGAACCCGGCCTTACCATCCGCCCCATGGCGGAGGTGTTCGGCGAGGACGGGCCGCTGCTGCCGGACTCCTTGCGCGACGCATTGCCGGACGTGGAGCCCGCGCTGGCGCTCAATGCCGCCTTCGCTCGGGATGGCGTCTTCATCGGCGTCGCGCCGGGCGCGGTTGTCACGCGGCCGATCCATGTGGCCTTCATCACCACTGGCGATGCGCCGCAAGCCGTCTTCAGCCGTTCGCGCGTTGTGCTGGGCGCTGAGGCGCAGCTGGCACTGGTGGAGACCCATGAGGCGAAGGCCGGCGTCGAGCATCAGGTGAATGTCGCACTCGGCCTGCTGGTGGGTGACAAGGCACAGCTCGATCATGTGAAGGTGACGGGCGAGGGCAGCGCCGTTCTCCATGTGGGCAGTCTGGTCGCGAGTGTCGGGGCGCAGGCGCGTTTCGGCTCGTGCGGCTTCACCCTCGGCGGCGCCACGGTGCGCAACCAGCTCTATGTGCGCTTGGTCGGCGAGACGACAGAGCTGAACCTTGCCGGCGCGAGCCTGCTCTGCGGCAAGCAGCATGCGGACACGGCGCTCTTCTTGACCCACGCAGCGCCGGGCAGCACCAGCCGCGAAGTGTTCAAGGCGGTAGTGGACGACAAGGCCGAAGCAGCCTTCCAGGGCCGCATCACAGTGGAGCAGGCGGCGCAGCAGACGGACGCGCGGATGATGTCGCGCGCCCTGCTGCTCTCCGAGGAGGCCGAGGCCTATTCCAAGCCGGAGCTGGAAATCTTCGCCGATGATGTCCAGTGCGGCCATGGCGCCACCGTGGGCACGCTGGATGAGCAGCTGAAATTCTATCTGAAGGCCCGCGGCATTCCCGCCAAGGAGGCGGAGGCGCTGCTGATCCAGGCCTTCATCGGCGAGGTGCTGGACGGCATCGCGCACGAGGGCGTCCGCGAGGCGTTGACCGCCGCAACGGTGAGCTGGCTGGAGGCGCGCGGCGCATGAACATGCATCCTTCCGTCACGCCCCCGACCGTGCCCGCCCATCCGGCGGTGACCGGGGAGGCCTATGACGTGGCGCGCGTGCGCGCGGATTTCCCCATCCTCGGCCTCAGCGTCTATGGCAAGCCGCTGATCTATCTGGACAATGCAGCGTCCGCCCAGAAGCCGCAGCAGGTGCTGGACCGCATCACGCAGGTCTATGCGTCGGAATATTCCAACGTGCACCGGGGCCTGCATTATCTCGCCAATGCAGCGACCGAGGCTTATGAGGGCGCCCGCGAGAAGGTGCGCGCCTTCCTCAATGCGCCGAGCACGGAAGAGATCATCTTCACCAAGGGTGCGACGGAGGCCATCAACCTCGTGGCCCACACTTTCGGCCGCACGCGCGTTGGCGCGGGCGATGAGATCGTGCTCTCCATCATGGAGCACCACGCCAATGTGGTGCCCTGGCATTTCCTGCGCGAGCGGCAGGGCGCGGTGCTGAAATGGGCGCCGGTGGACGACGAGGGCAACTTCCTCCTCGACGAATTCGAGGCCCTGCTCACCGAGCGCACCAAGCTTGTCGCCATCACCCAGATGTCCAACGTGCTCGGCACGGTGGTGCCGGTGAAGGAGGTGGTGCGCCGCGCCCATGCCCGGGGCATCCCGGTGCTGGTGGATGGGTCGCAGGCCAGCGTCCATATGGACGTGGACGTGCAGGACATCGATTGCGATTTCTATATCATCACCGGCCACAAGCTCTATGGGCCGACGGGCATTGGGGCACTCTACGGCAAGGCGGAGATGCTCGCCGGGCTGCCGCCGTTCAATGGCGGCGGGGAGATGATCCGCGAGGTGTCGCGCGACACCGTCACCTATGGCGCGCCGCCCCATCGCTTTGAGGCGGGCACTCCGCCCATCGTGCAGGCGGCGGGGCTCGGCGCGGCGCTGGATTACATGGCCTCCCTCGGCAAGGCGCGCATCCAGGCCCATGAGGCGGATCTCTTGGCCTATGCGCAGGAGCGCCTGTCGGAAATTTCCGGCCTCAAAGTCTATGGCACGGCGGCGGAGAAGGGGGCGCTCATCTCCTTCTCTCTGGAGAATACGCACGCCCATGACGTCGCGACGGTGATCGACCGCTCCGGCGTGGCGGTGCGCGCCGGCACCCATTGCGCCATGCCGCTGCTGGAGCGCTTCGGTGTCGCCGCCACCTGCCGCGCCTCCTTCGCCCTCTACAACACGCGCGGCGATGTGGATGCGCTGGCGGAGGCCCTGATCAAGGCGCGCAGTTTCTTCGCCTGAGGAAGCCACGCGTCGGCGCGGGACCGTGGGGGCGCGGCCCCGCGCCTCCCTTCTGGTGTCCGCCCATGTGCGCCGGCAAGACCGCCGGATGGCGGTACGAGACGAGAGACGGATCGGCCACGATCCTCCGGCCGCTCCGCTCTCCTCGGTGAGACCGGGCCATGCTGTCGTCGTTCGACCTGGCGGCGAACGCGCCGGCAGGCCCGGTTTCACCGTTCGTGTCCGTCGGAGGTCGCCGGTCCCGGTGTCGCCTCAAGTGGGGGCATTCAGCCGCGCCAGTGCCAGATCCCGGATGGCCGCCACCTCGTCCTCTGCCATGCCTGCGAGATGGGCCAGCGGCAGCCGCTCGGCGACGGCGAAGCGCACGCGCATGTCGGCATCGCGCATCAGCACGGTGAGCCGCTCGGGCGGCAGCCGTTCGGCCACCGTGACGCGCACCAGAGGGTCCGCATCCGCTGCCATGGTGACGAGATTGGGGAGCGGCACGCGCCGGGCGACTTCGCGCCGGACCTCGATGTCGGGATCATAGAGCGCCATGATGAGCGATTCCGGCGGCGCCCGCCGGGCCGCCACCACCCGCACCCGATAATCCGCATCCCCCAGCATGGCGACCAGCATCCGGCCCTCCAGCCGGTGCGCAACCGCCATGCGCACACGCGGATCCGGATCGTCGCGCATGTCGGTGATGCGGGCGAGCGGCAGGCGGTAGGCCACCATCACCCGCACGTCCGGTTCCGTGTCCGCCTTCAGCGGCGGCAGCAGGAACACGCTGGCATGCTTGGCGGCGAGCAGCCGTACCTCGGAGTAGGGATGGGTCAGATAACGCGCCGCCAGTTCCGGATTGCGGGCGAAGAAGCGGTCGATCCGACGGGTACGCCGGTCGGCCACGCAGACCTTGCCGAGATCGCAGCGGCCGATGGCCTGAATGTCCTCGTGCGGGCAATCCTCGCAGCGCACGGGGCGTCCCTGCCAGTCCAGCGCCTCGAAGCTTCCCGGCGGATCCGGCGGCGCGGCGGGCTCCGGTGCCGTGTGCTCACCGCTCATGGGAGGGGGGCTCCCATAAAACGGCCCGGCGCTTTCCCGCGGGCGCCGCGATCGGCGGCCGGACGGGACAGGGCGGAGCAAGCTCCGCCCCGTGGTTCAGAAGCGCTTGATGTCGATGTCATATTTGCGCAGCGCATAACCCACCTGGCGCGGCGTGAGGTTGAGGAGGCGCGCGGCCTTCGCCTGCACCCAGCCGGAGCGCTCCATGGCCTGGAGCAACTGCTCCTTTTCGCTCTGGCGGGGGGGCACCGCGGGACAGGCCTCGGTGCCGGGGCAAGTGACCGGCAGGCTGTCGGCCGCCGGCGCCGGGCTCGCCGCAGCGGGCGCTGCGGTCGCGAGCGGAGCAGGGGAGAGCGGAGTCAGCGGCGTGGGCGCCGGCGGCACGTGCGGCATCACAGGCTTCGGGGCCGAGCCCTTCCAGAGCATGGCCGAGAGGCACTGGCCGCTGTCGCAGGCGAAGTCATGGGGGGTGATGACGGCATCGTGGGCGAGCGTTGCCGTCCGCCGGATACAGTTCTCCAGCTCGCGCACGTTGCCCGGGAAATAGCAGCGCCGCAGCACGTCGATGGCCGGCGCCGAGAGCATCATGTGGAGCTTGTTTTCCTTGTTGAAGCGGTCGAGGAAGTTCTTCGCGAGCTTGGGAATGTCGCCCGGCCGTTCGCGCAGCGGCGGCAGGATCAGCGGCACCACATGGATGCGGTAGTAGAGATCGGCCCGGAACTCGCCCTTGGAGACCGCCTCTTCCAGATTCTTGTTGGTGGCGCACACGAGCCGCACATCCACCTTCAGCGTGCGATTGCCGCCGACCCGCTCGAACTCGCCTTCCTGCAGCACGCGCAGCAGCTTGGCCTGGAAAGCGGGGGTGATCTCGCCGATCTCGTCAAGGAAGAGCGTGCCGCCGTGCGCCAGCTCGAAGCGGCCCTGGCGCATGTTCAGCGCACCGGTGAAGGCGCCCTTCTCATGGCCGAACAGTTCCGATTCCAGCACCGATTCCGGGAGGGCGGCGCAGTTCACCTTCACGAAGGGCTTGCCCTTGCGGGGCGACAGTTCGTGGATGGCACGGGCGAACAACTCCTTGCCGGTGCCGCTCTCCCCGCGCAGCAGCACGGTGGAGTTTGAGCGGGCGACCACTTGCGCGGTCGCGATCAGGCGTTTCACCAGCGGGCTATCGCCCACGATGCCCATGGCGGATCCGTTGGCGGCCTCGGCCACCTCCGGCTCGGCCCCGGATTTTTCTTCCCGCAGCGCCTTTTCGAGGCGGTGCGTCTGGGCGATCAGCCGGTCGCGGTCGCTCGCCACCAGCTTGTGCAGGCGCACGGTCTGGCCGACGAGATTGGCCACCATGGTGAGGAAGCGCACGTCCTCGTCGAAGCGGAAACGGGCGGTGCCGTCCCAGATGCGGTCGATGGAGAGGGTGCCCATCACATGGTGGTCGGCCTTGATCGGCACGCCGATGAAGGAGACGGTGGCCTCCTCAGGCGGGCCGAACAGATCCTCGTGACCGGCGAAGAGCGGATCGGCCGTCACGTCCTGCACCACCAGCGGCATCTGCGTGGCGACGATCTGGTCGATGGCCTTCTGGGGCACATGCGCGCGGATCTGGCCCGCCATCTCAGGCGTCCAGCCGGTGGTGGCCACCATGTCGGGATCGCCCTCGCTGTCGAGGATGCAGATCATGCCATGCCGCATCTGCAGCATGGAGGAGAGCACGTTCACCACATTGGCGAGCGTGACTTCGAGGCGCCGGGGCGCCGTCAGGATCTTCGATATCTCATAGACCCCGATGAGTGCCACCTCGGGCGAGGTCCCCCGCGACATGGACACAGGCATCCCTCCCGGGCGCGGCAGCGCGCCCCGCGTGGTGATGGATGACGCGGCGATGTCTCCGGCGGTGCTCGACGAAACCCGAGGTACGCGGACCTGGAAGGCGTCGGTCATTGGCATGCTCCCTGCCGCAAAAGCGGCTGCGAGGGATCAGCCTCCTGTCGGTGTTCCCTGAAGCGGCCTCGTGTGCCGGGCCGTCGATTTAATGGAATTGTTATAATGGAAACCGCGGAGACAACGGACGGCTTTGATCTGGATCAAATTTTGAAGGTATCCGTCCCCGAAGCCCTGGCGGCGGGGACGGAGGCAGGGCCGCGCTTATTCCGCAGCTTCCGGAAAACCCGCGCCGGCGGCCTCGAGGGCCACCGCGGCGGAGGCGATGATGGCGCCGACGCGCACCGCCGTCTGGATCTGGGCCTCGCTGAGGCCCGCCTCGCGCAGCACCGCCTCATGGGCATCGATGCAGCGGCCGCATCCGTTCATGGCCGAGACGGCGAGCGACCAGAGTTCGAAGTCCACCTTGTCCACGCCGGGATTGCCGATGACGCTCATGCGGAGCTTCGCCGGCAGGGTCTCATAGGCCTTGTTGGAGGCCAGATGCGTAAATCGATAGTAGACGTTGTTCATGGCCATGATGGAGGCCGCCGCCTTCGCCGCGTCGAGCGCGGCCGGCGAAAGGTGGGGGGCGGCCTCTGCCTCCAGTGCCTGCGCGACCGTGCCGTTGCGCGTGGTGTAGCCGCAGGCGACCAGCAGCCCGTAGAGCTGCTGTTCGGTCAGGCTGTCCTCCCGCGGCAGGGCGGAAAGGTTGAGCTTCACGTCCTTCGCAAAAGCGGGAAGCTGGGTCTTGAGCGCCTCGATGCTCATCCGCTCAGGCCACCTTCAGCACGTCGCCGCCGACCTCGCGGTTGCAGGGGCACAGTTCGTCCGTCTGCAGGGCGTCGAGCACGCGCAGCGTGTCCTTCGGATTGCGGCCGACATTGAGGTTGGTCGCATAGACGTGCTGCACCACATTGTCGGGATCGACGATGAAGGTGTAGCGATAGGCGACGCCATCGGGTGAGCGCACGCCGAGTCCATCCACCAGCGAGCCGTTGGTGTCGGCGAACGACCAGATGGGCAGGCGGTTGAGGTCCTTGTGGTCGCGCCGCCAGGCGAGCTTCACGAACTCATTGTCCGTCGAGCCGCCGAGCACCACGGCGTCGCGGTCGGCGAAATCGCCCGCAAGGCGCGCGAATTCCGCGATTTCGGTCGGGCAGACGAAGGTGAAGTCCTTCGGATAGAAGAAAATGATCTTCCACTTACCGGGGAAGCTCGCTTCCGTGACCGTCTCGAAGGCGGACTGCCCGTTCTCCTCGTGGAGGTTGAAGCCGGGCTTCACGCCGGTGACCGAGAAGGCGGGAAGGGTGCTGCCGATGCCGAGCATATCTGTCTCCGTGATCGCTCACGCAGGCGGGCCATCGTCGTCGGGCCGCGCCGCTGTCGACGTCTGTCAAGCAAGGCGTATGCCACGGCTGTTGCGTTGCAAAATGCTTCTGATTCCAAACTGCATCTTTGCGACAGCCCTGTTCTGTCGGCTTTCCGACATCGGCCGCACCGCCCCGGCCCGCCCTGACTGTCGGGAACCCGCCGTCCGCCCGCGGCGATGCAAACGGAGCGTGCAGCCGCGGAGTTTTTCGCGCGGGCAGCCGGGTGGTTAACGGCTTTCCACCAACTGGCACGAAAGTCGCTTGAGCCGCAGCGCCTGCGGCGTCCCGCCGGAGCACAATTCGCCCGACCCGCGCTGCGGACCGCCCCGGCTCGCAGATGGTGATGCACGGCCACGAGGCTTGGACAGACATGCGCAGCGAAAACCAGTTCACTCCGCAGCGGCGCGCACCGGTGGCCGTCGTGCTGGGCACGCAGGATGTGGCCTCGGCCGTCGCGCACCGCCTGTTCCATGCCGGCTACGGCGTCGTGCTCTCCCGCGATCCGGCCCAGCCGGTGCTGCGCCGGAGCATGAGCTTCGATGATGCGCTCGTCACCGGCTTCTCCGAGGTGATGGGCCTCTCCGCCCGTCCGGCCCACGCGCTGGTGGAAGTGCTGCGAGGGTTCACGGAACGCAGCGGCGTCATGGTGACTGCGCTGGAACTGGGGGACCTGCTCTGCCTCGGCCTCATCGATCTGCTGGTGGATGCGCGCATGCGCATGCGCGGCCTCAAGGTGGATATCCGGCCTTATGCGCGCCTCTCCATCGGGCTCGGGCCGGGCTTCACGGCCGGGCGCAATGTGGATGTTGCCGTCGAGACGGCCCCCGATGCGATCGGGGTGCTGCGGGAAGGCAGCACGCGGGGTGCGGACGGTATAGCGTCCGAGTTGGGTGGGGTTGGCCGCGAGCGCTTCTCCCGCGCGCCGCTCGCCGGCATCTGGACCACCTCCCGAGCCATCGGTGACCGGGTCGCGCAGGGCGAGGTGATCGGCGCGTGCGGCGACATTCCGGTTTGCGCCTCCCTGGAGGGGCGGCTGCGCGGTCTGGTGCGCAGCGGCGTCGAGGTGCCGGCGGACCTGCGGCTGGCGGAGGTCGATCCACGGGGGGAGGGGGAGCCGAGCTGGCTGGGCTTCGGGCCACGGGGGCAGCGTATCGCGGATGCGACACTCGATGCGGTCGCCTCCATGGAGACCTTCCGCCTCGGCCTCGAGGGCGTGGCCCATTGAGATGGGCCGCGGCGAGGAGCGACGCAAAGAGCCTTGTGCCGGGGCCGCGGGAATGAAAACCTTGGCATGGGTGCCGGCCGGCTTTGAGGTCGGTCCATTGGTCGGCGCCTGATCAGCAGTCGCCTTGTCGCGTACCGAGTGCGGGAGTTCTGACATGTGGTCGCCGGAGAAGATCGCGGCTCTTTTGGCCGAAGACGTGCCCTATGGCGACCTGACCACGGACCTGCTTGGCATCGGCAGCGCGCCGGCACGCATGGTGTTCCGCCTGCGGCAGGCGGGTGTCGTCGCGGGCGTTGAGGCGGCGGCGCAGCTCATCCGGGCGGCGGGCGGCGCGGCGGAGCTTCAGAGCGCGACCGGGGCGCGGGTGGAGGCCGGCACGGTGCTGCTGCGGGCGGAAGGCCCCGCTGGCGCGCTGCACCGGGGCTGGAAGGTGTCGCAGACGCTGGTGGAATATCTCTCCGGCATCGCCACTGCCACCGCGGCGCTGGTGGAGGCGGCCCGCGCGGTCAGTCCTCACATCGCCGTCGTCACCACGCGGAAAACCTTTCCGGGCGTGAAGGCGGCGATGATCGAGGCCATCAAGGCCGGCGGTGCGCTGCCCCACCGCCTCGGGCTGTCGGAGACCGTGCTGGTCTTCCCCGAGCATCGCGCCTTCCTGCCCGACACGCTCGCCGCCCTCGCCCGGTTGAAGCGGGAGGCGCCGGAAAAGCGCGTGGTGGTGGAGGTGGACACGCTGGAGGGTGTCGAGGCCATCCTGCCGGCGGCACCCGACATTCTCCAGTGCGAGAAGATGGCGCCCGAGGGCATTGCCGAAGTGGTGGCTTTGGTGCGGGCGGCGGGCATCGCCGTGAAGGTGGCGGCGGCCGGCGGCGTCAATGCCGGCAATGCCGCAGCCTATGCTGCCGCGGGTGCCGACATTCTGGTGACGTCGGCGCCGTACTGGGCCAAGCCCGCCGATGTGAAGGTGGTGCTCGAGCCCGCCTGAGGACGGGCAGGGCCTACTTGCCGACGAGAATGCTGGAGGATTTGATGATGGCGACCACGTCGTCGCCCACCTTCAGGTCCAGTTCCCGCACCGCGTCATCGGTGATGTGCGAAACGAGGACATTGCCGTTGCCGATGTCGATGGTCACCTTGCCGGAGATCGGCCCGTGGTCCACCGAGACCACCTTGCCCTTGATCTGATTGCGCGCGCTGATCTTCATCGCTGCCCCCTGTTTGGGGGAAAGATATATTCAGCGGGGAATAGGAGGCAGCCGCCAAAGTGTCGCGCGGCCAGCCAGTGCCGTCCTTATCAAGCGCTGGCGGGCTTGCGGCCGATGATGGCGAAGCGCAGGCGCGAGGACACGAAGTCGATCACCGCCACGGTGATCAGGATCATGATGATGATCACGCACACCTGGCTCATTTCCAGCGTGCGGATCAGCTCCGTGAGATAGCCGCCGATGCCGCCCGCCCCGACGATGCCGATGATGGTGGCCGAGCGGGTGTTGGATTCGAAGAAATAGAGGATCTGGCTGGCGATCACCGGCAGGATCTGCGGCACCAGCGCGAAGCGCACGCGGTGGAGCCCGCTGCCGCCCGAGGCGAGCACGCCCTCCACCGGTTTGCGGTCCGCCGCCTCGATGGCCTCCGAGAACAGCTTGCCGAAGGCGCCGAAATCCGCGCAGGCGATGGCGAGCGCGCCGGCGAAGGGGCCGAGACCCACCACATTGATCCACATGAGTGCCCAGATGAGCGTGTCCACCGAGCGCGAGACATCGAACACCCGACGCAGCGAGAAGTGGACGAAGATGTTCGGCACCACGTTCTTGGCCGCGAGGAAGGCCACCGGGAAGGCGACGAGGGCGGCGGTGAGGGTGCCCAGGAAGGCGATGGCCAGCGTCTCGCCAAGCGCCTTCATGAAGGCCGGCAGGCGGCCGTGCGCATCGGGCGGGAACAGCAGCGAGAAGAAGAGGCCGAGGCGGCTCAGCCCCTGCCAGATGCGCTGGGGCGAGAAGTCCAGCGCCCAGAGCGCGAAGAGCGCGATGCCGACGATGATGCCGATGAAGGCTGCCGTCTTCAGTCGCCGCGCGGGATGGGCTCGGAAGGCGTCCGGATAGCGCGCGCGCATGGCCGCGACATCGGTTTCAAGCACCGGGCGCGGCGCGGTGGGGGAGGTGGCGGTCACTGGCGCTGATCCTGAAAGAGCAGGCGGTGGCGGATGCGCTCGGTGCCAAGGTCGATGAGGATCACCGTGGCGATGATCATCAGCAGGATGGCGCTTACGTCCGTGTAGTAGAAATTGCGGATCGCGGTCAGGAATTCCTGGCCGATGCCGCCGGCACCCACGAAGCCCAGCACGCCCGCGCCGCGCACGTTGATCTCGAAGCGCAGCAGGCCGTAGGAGGCGAAGTTCGAGAGCACCTGCGGCACCACGCCGAAGCGCACCCGCTGCACCCATGTGGCGCCGGTGGCGGTGAGGCCCTCCACGGGCTTCATGTCGATATTCTCCACCACCTCGGCGAACAGCTTGCCCAGCGCGCCGGCGGTGTGGATGGAGATGGCGAGCACGCCCGGCACCGGCCCGAGGCCGAAGGCGAAGACGAAGATCAGCGCGAACACCACGTCCGGGACGGTGCGGCAGAATTCGAGGAAGCGGCGGGTGAGGAAGATCACCGCCTTGTTGCGCACGAGGTTCGCGGAGGCGAGGAAGCACAGCACGAAGCCGCCGATGGCGCCGAACAGCGTGCCGAGATAGGCCATCAGGATGGTCTCGCCCAGAAGGCGCGCCCAGTTCTTCAGGTCCCAGTACCATGCGACGATATCCGCCCGCGGGGTCTCGGCGGAAATGGTCGGGATGGTCTTGGCGAGATAATCGGTGAAGTGCGCAATGTCCTTCAGGGCGCCCGGTTTCACCTCGGCGAACCATGCGGCGAGGAGAGCGAGCGCGGCCACCACCACGGCAACCAGAAGACTGCGCAGGCGGGCCTTCGCCGTCGCGGCGTCATAGGCGGCAGCGAGAGCCGCTGCCTGGGCCGGCGGCAGGCTGGGAACGGTGGCGGACATGGGCGTGCCTGACGGGAGCGGTCGGTCGAGATACGAAAACGGCGGGGGCACGCGGCCCCCGCCGTGATCAGCGAACGATCAGGAGCGCTTCCGCTGATCGTCGTTGTACTTCACCATGCCGATGATGCCGTCATAGTCCTTGGCCGAGATCGGCGCGAACTCGATGTCCTTGCCGCCGGAGAGCTTGTCGAAGGCGGCCTTGTCCTTCTTCGGGGCGTCGAGGAAGGCCTGCTTGATCTTGGCCTTCAGGTCGGCGGGAAGGGAATCGAGCACCGCGAACGGGCCCTCGGGCAGGAAGTCCGACTTGAAGACGATGCGGAAGTCCTTTTCCGTCAGCGGCTTGCCGTCGGCGGTCTTGAGCAGGCCGCGGTTCATCAGGCGGATCAGGTAGTTGTCGGTCTCGGAGTTCCAGGCGTTGGCGGCGGCGTCCGCCGTGCCCTGGGCCACCGCGAGGACGGCATTGTCGTGGCTGCCGGCATAGACCGACTTGCCGAAGAAGCTGTCCACCGAGGCGCCTTCCTTGTTCAGGAAATAGCGGGGAGCCTGGTTGCCCGAGGTGGAGTTGGGATCGACGAGGGCGATGGTCTTGCCCTTGAGATCCTTCAGCTCCTTGTACGGGCTGTCCGCGCGCACCCAGATCACCGAATAATAGCCGGTGAGGCCGGTGTTGTGGCGCTGCACCACCAGCGGGTCGATCTTCACGCCGGTGATGACGGCGCGGGCGTAGGAGGCCGGGCCGTAGAAGGCGATCTGGGCGCTGCCGGTACGCTGGGCCTCAATGACGGCCGCATAGTCATTGGCGATGCGCAGCTTCACCGGCACGCCGATCTCCTTGGAGAGATATTCGGCGAAGGGGGTGTAGATGTCGGTGGTGGCGGAGGCGTTCTCGGCCGGGATCACCGCGAAGGTGAGCTCGGGATACTGCTTCTTCCACTCCTGCGCGCCGGCGGCGCTGGTGGTCAGGGTGAGCGCGGCGGCGGCCGCGATCAGGCTGCGACGGGTGATCATGGTCATCTCCTTGAGCAAAGGCATGAGCAGGCAGAACCGCGCGCGGCCGGAGCCGGAAGGCTGCGACGCACGGGCGGAGAAGCTTGCGGGTACGCACGCGCCCGGCCAGGCGGCCGGACCGGATCAGTGGTGCGAGGGCGCGGCCGTGGCCGGCAGGGCCGCAGGGGCATGGGCCCCGGAGGCGGCGGGAATCTCAAGATCCATGACCTCGCCGGCCTCGAGGCCGTAGAGATCGTGGGCGACAGCCGGCGTAAGCTGCGAGGGCACGCCGTCGAACACCACCTTGCCACCCGCCATGCCCACCAGCCGGTCGCAATAGGTGCGCGCCAGCTCAAGGGAGTGCAGGTTGCACAGGACGGTGATGCCGAAATGCTTGTTGATGCGCAGGAGCGCGTCCATCACCACCTTGGTGTTGCGCGGGTCCAGCGAGGCGATGGGCTCGTCCGCCAGGATGAGGCGCGGCGCCTGCACCATGGCGCGGGCGATGGCCACGCGCTGCTGCTGGCCCCCGGAGAGGCTGTCGGCGCGCTGGGCGGCCAGATTGGCGATGTCGAACTGTTCAAGGGCGGAGAGCGCCATGGCCTTGTCGTCGGCGCTCCAGCTCTTGGTGAGCGCGCGCCATGCCGGCATTTCCGCGAGGCGGCCCATCAGCACGTTGGTGAGCACGTCTAGGCGCCCGACCAGATTGAACTGCTGGAAGATCATGGCGGCGCGGGCCCGCCACAGGCGCAGGTCCTGACCGCGCAGGCCGGTCACGTCGCGCCCCTCGAAGAGGATGCGGCCGCCCGTCGGGTCCTGCAGGCGGTTGATCATGCGCAGCAGCGTCGACTTGCCTGCTCCGGACCGGCCGATGACGCCGATGAAGGCGCCCTGGCCGATTTCCAGATTCACGTCTGACACCGCCGTCTTTGAGCCGAACTGGCATGTCAGGCCGTCGATCACGAGCATGGAGCCGCTCCGATGAGGATAGTGACTTCCCCATTAGCGGCGGCGCGCAACAATCATGTGACGGTCACGACCCCTTGCAGCCTCTTGGGTCGGCTCAGCATGTGCGGAGGGAAAGGCGTGTCGTGTGGCGGGTGTGTGTCACAGACGGGCAGCGCATCGGGCGGCTGAAAAGGAAGCGGCGCCGGAGAGGAACGGCTCTCCGGCGCCGCGGGGTCTGGTCCCATCCGCGTGTTCTGAGTCTTTTTCGCGGCCCGCTGCCTTCGGTGCCTGCGCCCCGGGCGCGTCATCCTCGTGGTGCGGACACGAAGGCGCATTCATCCGGAACGAAGACGCTCTGGTTCTCCGCTCGGCAACGGAACAAGGGCGACCTCCCGAGGCAAGCGTAGCAAAGAACCGAGGCGCGGCAACAACTATCGATGCTGCGCCGCGCCCTGTCGGCGGGTGCGGCGCGGCATGTCCCCACGGTCGCTGGATTTTCCGGAACGTGGCAAGATTTCCCCAACGGAACGCGGTGCGGTTCAGCGTGCCGCGAGCGCCCGCTCCAGGAAGGCGGCTGCGGCCAGCGTGCGGCGGTCGCGGCCGAAGCGGCCCACCACCTGCACGCCCACCGGCAGGCCGCTGGGGCCGAGGAGGCCGGGCACGCTGACGCAGGGCGTGCCCATCAGCGTCCACAGGCGGTTGAACATGGCCGATCCGGTGGTGGCAAAACCCTCCGGTGCCTCGCCGGGTGCCGCGAAGGTGAGCAAGGCGTCACAATCGGCGAACAGGTCGCCGAGGCGCTGGCGCGCGCGCTTGGCGGTGCGGCGCGCCTCGTCATAAGCATCCGGCGTGATGGCGGCTGCCGCCTCCAGATGCCCGCGCAGCAGCGGAGACAGGAGGCCGTTGTCATATTCGTCGGCGAGCGCGTGCCAGCCTTCATAGTCCTGGATGACAGGGTGAATGGCGTCGGCCGCCTCGATCTCCTCGGGCAGCGCGATCTCGCGCACGTCGGCGCCAGCCTTGGCGAGGGCCGCAATGGCGCTGTCGAGGGCGGCGTGGGATGCGGCATCCGCCAGATGCGCACGGGCGGTGCGCACCACGGCGAATCGCGCCGGTCCGATGTCGGCATCCGCCAGATCGAGGTCGCGCCCGGTGATGGCGGCGGCCCCGTAGGCGACGTCCGCCACCCGCGCGCCGAACAGGCCGATGGTGTCGAGATGCCAGGAGAAGACCTTCATGCCCACGGTGGGGATGAGGCGGAACGTGGGCTTGTAGCCCGTGACGCCGCAGAACGAGGCGGGCCGCAGCACGGAGCCGCCGGTCTGTGTGCCGAGCGCCAGCGGCAGCATGCCCGCCGCCACAGCCGCCGCCGAGCCCGCCGAGGAGCCGCCGGGCGTGTGGGTGAGCCGGCGCGGGTTCTTGGTGATGGAGGGCCGCAGGAAGGCGAGCTCGGTGGTGACGGTCTTGCCGGGAATGATCCCGCCCGCGCGCTTCACCTGCCGCACCACGGCGGCGTCCGTGCGCGGCTGGTTGCCGGCGAAGGCCTCCGTGCCATAGGCGGTCGGCAGGTCGGCGGTGTCGATCACGTCCTTGATGCCCACCGGCAGGCCGGCGAGGGGCGTGCGAGCGAGCCCCGGCGCCTCGGCGGCGGTGCGTGCGCGGTCGAGGTCGAGGGCGGCGAAGGCGTGCACGTCCGCTTCCTGCTCGGCGATGGCGACGGCACAGAGCTCCAGCACGTCGCGGGGCGTCAGGCGTTCAGCGCGGATGTCTTCAAACAGGTTGCGGGCGAGCAGCATGGCGGACGGTCCTCTGGCGGTCGGGGCGTCCGGCCCGGCGGCCGGAATCGCGCTCTCGGCTGATAGTCATAGCGAACGATCGATCTGACCGCTCGCCCCTACTGCGTCGGCAGGATGCGGCGGCCGGCGCGTGCGGCATCGTCATAGACCTTGGTGTCGCCGGGGCGCTCGGAATAGCAGGTGGCGGCGATCACCGGCGTGCCGGCGGCGATGAGCTGGCTCACGGTGGCGAACTGGTACCCCTTGGCCTTGAGCGCCGGAATGAGGATGCGCAGGGCTTCCGCCGTGTGCTTGCCGCGCCCGTTGGCGTGCATGAGCACGATGGAGCCGGGCTTGATGGCTTTGAGCATGGCCTCGGCCATGAATTTCGCGCCGAGGAAGGCGGGGTCGCCGGAATCCACGTCCCACTGGATGGCCAGATGGCCGGTCTCGTTCACATAGGCCATGGAATCGGCGGAGCACGAGCCATAGGGAAAGCGGAAGAGGGTGGTGCGCTCCGGCACATCCGCGACGTTGCAGCCGGCGGCCTGCGCCCCCGCGCGGCGGGCGGCGATGGCCATGTCGGCATCATCCACCTGCCGCTGCATGGTGGTGCCGGTGGTCACCGTCATGTTGGCGTGGGACCAGGTGTGGTTGCCCACTTCGAACAGCGGATCGGCGATGATCTGGGACGCCCGCTCGGGATGGCTCACCGCCCATTTGCCGCCGGCGAAGAACGTGGCTTGGACGTTCTGGTCGCGCAGATAATCCACCAGCGCGCCGTCATAGCCGGAGACCTCGCTGGAGGCCTCGCACAGGTCGAAGGTGAGGGCTACCATCTTCACGCCCGCCGGCAGGTTCACCCGCCGGATGGAACCGGCCAGCGCCCCTGCCACCGGCCGCACGGGCGGCAGGAGACGCTCGGCCAGCGTGTTGCCGCTGGAGGTGTGGGGCTGGACCTTCTCCTCGCCCGGCACGGCCTTGAGGGCCGAAGGCGCATAGCAGGCGGGCGCGGCCACGGCGGCACCGGCAGCGAGGCAGAGGGGAAGGGCGAGGAGAAGGGAGGAAGAGAGACGGGGCACGGATCACGACGCAGTCAGCGGAAGCTCGACCGGACGTTGCACGATGCGCCCATGGCGGCAAGGGTGACATGAAGGGCAGGATGTGAGTGCCGGGGACGCCCGGCGCGATCCCTGCTGCCGGTGCATGACGGCAACGAACCCGACCCTTGTCCCGTCACGCCCCTGTGGCACCCATGGCCGTTTGCGCTATGCATGGGTGCATGACGGAGCGCACGCCCCCGCGCCGGGGCTATCATCACGGCAACCTCAAGGACGCGCTGCTGGACGCGGCGCGCGATCTGGTCGCGACCGAAGGTCCGGCGGGTGTGACGCTCGCGGAAGCCTCGCGCCGGGCCGGCGTTTCTCCTGCGGCGCCCTACCGGCATTTCAAGGACCGTGACGCGCTCATGGCCGCTCTGGCCGAGCGGGGCTTTGCGCAGTTCGCGGACGAGCTGGCGCAGGCATTCGGCGACGGCGCGCCGGACCCCGCGAGCGCCTTCCTGCGGGTGGGCGACGCCTATCTCGCCTTCGCCCGCCGGGAGCCGGGGCTCTACGGCGCCATGTTCACCGTCTGCCCTCCGGGGCGGGAGACGGCGCAGGGCGGACGGGCCTTCGCGCTTCTCGCGGCCTCCGCCGGTCAGGCGGCGGGTGTCGAGCGCCTGCCGCAAGGCGCCATCCTCTCCATCTGGGCGCTGGCCCATGGCGCCGCGACCCTTGCCGCGTCCGGCCATCTCGATGAGGCCGAAGCCCACGCCGCGCTGGTGGCGGGCGTCAGCGGCATTCTGAAGGGTGCCAGATCCGACTGATCGCCATCCCACCTGGCCCTTGAATTGGTGAAGCGAAATGTTAATGTAAATAACATTCACATTTGACGCCTAAGGAGAGGTCATGAGCAGATGCAGTTTCGCGCCGGACGCGTCGGACTTCCGGTCGCGCTGGAAGGGCTGGGAGATCGCGGCGATGGTGGCCGGCTTCATCGTCTTCTGGCCGCTCGGCCTTGCGATGCTGCTTTACAAGAAGCTGCGCCGCCAAGGCGTGGAACGGCCGGCGGCCTTGCGTTTCGGCCCGCTTTCCCGCGATACCGGAAATGTCGCGTTCGAAGCCTATAAGGCGGATGAACTGCGCCGCCTTGAGGAAGAGCGGCGCCAGCTTGCGGCAGAGCAGGGGGCGTTCGAGGATTTCCTCTACGACCTCAAGCGGGCCAAGGACCGGGAGGAATTCGATGCCTTCATCGCAAGGCGGGCGGCGCGGCGCAGCGACGGCTGACAGCCGCCCCTGCGCCCTGGTCACCGGCGCCAGCACCGGCATCGGCTTCGAGCTGGCGCGGCTGCTGGCGCGGGACGGCTACCGGCTGCTGCTCGTCTCGCGCGATCCCTCGCGGCTGGAGGATGCCGCCGCCAAGCTCCGCGCGGAGTGGCCGGATGTCGCGCTGGAATTGCGCGCGGTGGATCTCGCCGATGCCGATGGCATGGACGAGTTGTGCGAATACGCCGCGCATGTTGCGCCCGACATTCTCGTCAACAATGCGGGCTTCGGCGGTTATGGCCCCTTCGTCGAGAGCCGCCCCTCCGACGAGGTGGCGATGATCGCCACCAATGTGACCGCGCTCACCATGCTCGCCAAGGCGGTGCTGCCCGGCATGCTGAAACGCAAGGCGGGCCGCATCCTCAATGTGGGGTCAACGGCGAGCTTTGCGCCGGGACCGTTCGCGGCGGTCTATGCCGCCACGAAGGCCTATGTGCTGAGCCTGTCCGAGGCGCTGGCCGAAGAGGTCAGCGGCAGCGGCGTCACCGTCACCTGCCTGTGTCCCGGCCCCACGGAGACCGGCTTTGCCCGCCGCGCCAGCATGAGCAGCACCCGCGTCTTCAAGGGGCCGGTGGCCGATGCCGCAGGCGTCGCCCGCACTGGCTATGAGGCGATGATGGCCGGGCGCCGCCTTGCGGTGCCGGGGCCGGTGAACAAGCTGCTCGTCTTCGCCATCCGTTTGGTCCCGCGCCGCGTCGTCGCCTTCATTTCCCGACGGGAACTCTCTCCCGTGCCGCCCGCCTGACCGGTCCATCAGGAAAAGCGCTGCCCGCCATCAGCAGATTCCATTTGTGCCGGCTGCTGTGACGCGCTAACCGGCGCGGCAGAGTTCCCCTCCGCGTGGCCGCACCATGAACCTGCTCTCCATTCAGTCCCACGTGGCCTACGGGCATGTGGGAAATGCCTCCGCCGTCTTCCCCCTCCAGCGGCTCGGCGTCGAGGTGTGGCCCATCCACACGGTGCAGTTCTCCAATCACACGGGCTATGGCGCCTGGCGCGGCCAGGTGTTCGAGGCCAATGTCATCGGCGATCTGGTGGACGGCATCGCCGAGCGCGGCCAGCTTGGCCGCTGCGACGGCGTGCTCTCCGGCTACATGGGCTCGGCGGACATCGGGGCGGCCATCCTCGATGCGGTGGCCAAGGTGCGGGCGGCCAATCCGCGGGCCGATTATTGCTGCGATCCGGTGATCGGCGACGTGGGCCGTGGCGTCTTCGTGCGGCCGGGCATTCCCGAATTCATGCGCGATCAGGCGGTGCCCGCCGCCGAGGTGATCACGCCCAACCAGTTCGAGCTGGAGCTGCTCTCCGGCCGTGCTGCCGGCACCCGCGCGGAGGCCGTCGCTGCCTGCGACGTGCTGCACGCAACGGGGCCCAAGGTCATCCTCGTGACCAGTCTCCAGACTGCCGAGACCCCGGACCATTCCATCGATCTCATGGCCTCCGGTCCCGATGGGCGCTTCCTCGTGCGTACGCCCCGGCTGGATGTGAGCCTCAACGGCGCGGGTGATGCGATCGCTGCCCTGTTCTTCTTCCACTGGAAGCGCTCGGGCTCGACGGCACTGGCACTGGGGGCGGCGGCGTCCTCCATCTATGGCCTGCTCTCGCGCACCCATGCGGAGGGCTCCCGCGAACTGCTGCTGGTGGCGGCGCAGGACGAGTTCGTACGCCCAAGTCACGTCTTCACGGCCGAGGCGATTTAAGGTCAAGATTGCCGCGCCCACCGCCTGCAACCGACGGACACCCGCCCATGTCGCGCCGCTATCTCATCCTCGACGTCTTCACCGACCGCGCCCTTGGCGGCAACCCGCTGGCGGTGGTGCTGAATTCGGACGGGCTGGACGAGGCGTCCATGCAGCACATCACCCGCGAGTTCAACCTCTCGGAGACGGTGTTCATCCTGCCGCCCAAGGATCCGGCGAACCGCGCCCGCATCCGCATCTTCACCACCGCCCACGAACTCCCCTTCGCTGGCCATCCCACCGTCGGCGCCTCCATCGCGCTGGCGCTGGAAGGCGGCTCAGCCGGGGCCATGGCGCTCGAGGAGGCGATCGGCATCGTGAAGTGCGAGGTGGCGACCGATGGCACCGGCAGCCGCCGCGGCACCTCCACCTTCGTGGTGCCGCGCGCCAGCACGCTGGAAGAGACGGAAGTGTCGAAGCGCGAGTGCGCCGATGCCCTGTCGCTGGAAGTGGCGGACATCGGCTTCGACGCGCATCGACCGGTGGTGGCGACCGCCGGCGTGCCCTTCCTCTTCGTGCCGGTGGCCAACCTCACCGCGCTTGCCCGCGCGCGGCCGGACGAGAGCGCCTTCATCCGCAATCTCGGCGCCTATGGCGAGGCCATGTATCTCTACACGCTGGACGATGAGGGCGACGCGGATTTCCGCTCCCGCATGTTCTCGCCCGGCATCGGCTCGCTCGAAGATCCCGCCACCGGTGCCGCCGCCGCTGCCTTCCCTTCGGTGCTCATGGATGCGGAGGCACGCGTGGACGGCCACCATCGTGTCCGCATCGACCAGGGCGTGGAGATGGGGCGCCCCAGCCGCATCAATCTCGCCTTCACGGTGAAGGGCGGCGCGGTGGCCCAGGCGACCATCGGCGGCTCGGCCATCGTCATCGCCGAGGGCACGCTGCACGTCTGATCCTGCCGCAAGGACAGGGGTTTGGGGCACGCCGCCGTTTCCCGGCGCGCAACGGGCCTGTGCCGTGAAGGCACAGCTTTTCTGGGGGCGCTACCCTTGGAACGGTCCGTCGGCACTCTATGTGTTGTGCATTGCAACCCACCTGTCCGGCCTGTTGCGCGACGCCCACTCTGCTGCCTGCCGCCGACACGCCGATCCCAGAAAGGTCTCCGATGACAGCGTCTCTCTTCGAGCCCTACCGCCTTGGCGACATCACGCTCTCCAACCGCATTGTCATGGCGCCGCTGACGCGCAACCGCGCCGCGCCCGGCAACATCGCCACGGATCTCACCGCCCAATATTACGCCCAGCGCGCCAGCGCCGGCCTCATCATCTCCGAGGCGAGCCAGATTTCGCCGGAGGGCCAAGGCTATCAGGACACCCCCGGCATCCATTCCCCCGAGCAGATCGCCGGCTGGAAGAAGGTGACGAAGGCCGTGCATGACGCCGGCGGCCGCATCTTCCTGCAGGCCTGGCACGTGGGCCGCATCTCCCACACCTCGCTCCAGCCCGGCGGCAAGGCTCCGGTGGCGCCCTCCGCCATCCGTGCCAACGGCAAGACCTTCGTGAACAACGCCTTCACCGACGTCTCCGAGCCGCGCGCGCTTGAGTTGTCCGAGCTTCCCGGCATCGTCGAGGACTATCGCAAGGCTGCCGCCAACGCCATCGAGGCCGGCTTTGACGGCATCGAGATCCACGCCGCGAACGGCTATCTCCTCGACCAGTTCCTCCGCGACGGCGCCAACAAGCGCACGGACGCCTATGGCGGCTCCATCGAGAACCGCGCCCGGCTCCTGCTGGAAGTGATGGAGGCGGTCATCAAGGAGATCGGCGCCAACCGCGTCGGCATCCGTCTCTCGCCCGTAACCCCCGCCAACGACCTGACGGACAGCAATCCGCAGGCCCTGTTCAATTACGTGGTCGAGAAGCTGAACGGGCTGAAGCCGGTCTATATCCACGTGGTCGAGGGCGCCACGGGCGGCCCGCGCGATGTGGCGCCCGACTTTGATTTCGAGGCCCTGCACAAGCGCTTCGATGGCACCTGGATGACCAACAACGGCTATGACAAGGCTCTGGCCGAGACGGTGCTGGCGGAAGGCAAGGCGGACCTCATCGCCTTCGGCCGTCCCTTCATCTCCAATCCCGACCTTGTGGAGCGCCTCAAGCGCGGCGCGCCGCTGAACGAGCTGAACCGCGACACGCTCTATGGCGGCGGGGCGACCGGCTACACCGACTATCCGACCCTCGGCACGGCTGCGTGAGCGCAGACGGCGATACGGGGACGGTCAGCGTCCATCCGGTCTCCCGGCTCGACCTTCGGGTCGAGCCGGGGATCTGGACCGAGGCGGAGCGCCATCGCTCCGCCATCGACGCGCACTTCGCGGTCCGCCAGGCGGCCACGCCGCAGATCTGGAACGGGCGTGTGCTCGTGATGCGGCATCTGGAGGTGGAGGGCGAGACGCTCGTCGGCCGCTTCATCGAGGTGGATTTTGCCAGCTTCCTCTGGTGGCGCGATCACGGCTGGAAGCCTGAGTTCAATGTCTATAACGCCTTTGCCGCCGCGGCTCTTGAGGGCGCGGACGGGGCGTTCCTGCTCGGCGTCATGGCGCCCTGGACGGCGGCGGCGGGCCGTGTCTATTTCCCCTGCGGCACGCCCGATCTCTCCGACGTGACACCCGACCGCCGGGTGGATTTCGAAGCGAGCCTCTGGCGGGAGCTGGCGGAGGAGACCGGCCTCACGCGGGCCGACATCGCCCGCGACGGCGGCTGGACGCTGGTGCTTGATGGTCGCCGGGCGGCGGTGCTGCGCCCTCTTGTGCTGGCGGACGAGGGCGAAGCGGTGGCGGAGGTCATTCGCGCGCGCCTCGCGCAGGAGGCGGAGCCGGAACTGTCCGGCATCCGCGTGGTGCGCCATGAGGCGGACCTGACCGCCGACGTGATGCCGTTCGCCGCCGCCTATGTCCGCAACCGCTGGACCGCCAGCTGACGCTTCCGCTCAGATGGGCGGCAGGTGCAGCCATTTGGCCAGCGCGCTCAGCACCAGATCTACCGACAGCGCGGCGATGAGGATGCCCATCACCCGGCGGACGAGGTTCGTCCCGCCGCTGCCGATGAGGCGGGTGATGATGTCGCCCGCGAGGAAGGCGCCCATCAGCAGCAGCATCATGCTCGCCACCGCCAGAACGGTCATGCTCTGGGCGATGAGGCTGCCGCGATTGTTGTCCGCCAGCAGGACCACGGACAGGATGGCGCCGGGCCCTGCGATGGTGGGCGTCGCCAGGGGATAGATGGCCTGCGAGATCAGGTTCTTCTCCTCGGGCACGCCGCTCGGCTTCTTCGCCTCGCCGAAGATCATCGACAGGGAGAAGCTGAAGAGGATGATGCCGCCGGCGATCTGGAAAGACAGGATCGAGACGTTCATCGCATTCAGCAGCGTCTGCCCCGCCAAGGCGAAGAAGGACAAGACGGCGAAGGCGAACAGCGGGCTCAGAATGGCGAGCCGGAGGCGGTCCGCCTTGCTGTGCTCGCCGGTGAGGGCGAGGAAGAGCGACAGGTGGCCGATGGGCTCCAGGAGGGCATAGAGCGTCACGAACTGGGTGATGAAGAGGTCGTAGTCTTCCAGCATGGTCCGGCGCTCCCGCCCCTCCGTCAGACGCCCCTCGGGCGGATCACAAAACCTTGAACGACGGCAAAGCTCAGGCCTGGTCATGGTTCAGTACGGGACCGGCTTTAGCATGGAGCGATGGAGAGGGAACCCGTCATCCGGCGCGGCGTCCACCTCCCGAGCCATCACATCGGAGAAACATCATGGCAAATTGGGCTGTGTGGGTGGGTAGCGTGCGCAAGGGATCCTACAACGCCGCGATCGCGCGGGCGCTGGCGGAACTCGCGCCTGCGGGCACGAGCATCGACATCCTGCCCTCCGTGGCGCAATTCCCCATCTATGATGCCGATCTTCAGGCGGAAGGTTTTCCGGCCGTGGTGGAGGACACCGGCGCGCGCATCGCCAAGGCGGACGGCCTCATCATCGTGACGCCGGAATACAATTATTCCGTGCCGGGTGGCCTGAAGAACGCCATCGACTGGGTGTCCCGCCTGCCGGGCAAGCCCGTTGCCGGGAAGCCGGTGCTGATCCAGTCGGCCTCGCAGGGCGTCCTCGGCGGCGCGCGGGCGCAGTATCATCTGCGCCAGATCCTCGTCTTCCTCGACGGCCGGGTCTTCAACGTGCCCGAGGTGATGGTCGGCAAGGTGCAGACGCTGGTGGAGGACGGCAGCCTCACCGACGCCGGTACCCGCGACTTCATCGCCGGTCAGCTGAAGGCCTTTTCCGCCTTTGCGGAGAGCTTCAAGAAATAGGGTTAAGGTTTTGGATTTGCGCGAGAAATAGCGTTATCCTCATCCGATTTCCGAGGGTGCCTCAGGCATCCTCGGGGTGCCGGTCAGGGGCCGAAGAGTGCCCGCACCGCATTGAGAATGGTGAAGCCGCCCACCGGGGCGATGAAGAGGCCGAGCACATTGAGAGCGACCACCCACAGGAGGAACTTCTCCTCCTTGGGCGAGAACCGCGCCTTGGGCGGTTCAGGGGGCGGGTCTTGCGGGGGCCACTGGCTGGGCACGTCCAGGAACATGGGTGTCCCTCATTGCCGTCCGTTGCGCGTCAGCCTTGAAGGATAGGCGCGGCTCCGCCTGAGCGCCACCCGTCTTTTCGTCACGCTGGCAGATCAGGGATGGGCTCAGCGGCCCTCATACTCCGCCCACGAGAGCGGGGTCTCGAACACGCGCACGGTGGCCAGCTGCGCCAGCAGCGGCTTGGTGCGCTCCCAGATCCAGATGGCGATGTGCTCGGCCGTGGGGTTCTCCAGCCCCTCGATCTCGTTCAGGCAATAATGGTCGAGCCGCTTCAGCACCGGGCCGAAGGCGGCTTCCACGTCGAAGAAGTCCACCACGAAGCCGGTATGCGGATCGACGTCGCCGTCCAGCACCAGTTCCACCCGGTAGGAATGGCCGTGCATGCGGAAGCAGCGGTGCGTCTGCGGCACGTTGGGCAGGCGGTGGGCCGCCTCGAAGGTGAAGGCCTGGGTGATCTTCATGGGGCGCGCTTTCACGGAATGCCGGTGATCTTATGGGTCTGGAGGCTCAGGCGCCATTGCGGATGGGCGAGGCAATAAGCGATCACCGCCTGCGTGTTCTCGATCCGCGCCGGCCCGTCCATGGGCTGAAGGAAATAGTGCTCGAAGGTGAGGCCGGCCACCGCTTCGGGCGGCACCTCCGGCTGCGGATAGACGAGCTTCAGCTCGCTGCCCGTGCGCTGCACGATTTCCGCGCCGGCCTTGGGGCTGACGCAGATCCAGTCGATGCCGGCGGGGGCGGGGAGGGTGCCGTTGGTCTCGATGGCGATCTCGAAGCCTTCCGCATGGACGGCCTCAATCAGCGCAGCATCGAGCTGGAGCAGGGGCTCGCCGCCGGTGAACACCACATAGGGTCGACCGCCGGCGCCCTTCTCGCCCCAGGTCCGGGCGATGGTCGCGGCAAGGCTTGGCGCATCGGCAAAGCGCCCGCCACCTTCGCCGTCCATGCCGACGAAATCCGTGTCGCAGAAGCGGCAGATGGCCGAGGCGCGATCCTCCTCGCGGCCGGACCACAGGTTGCAGCCGGCAAAACGGCAGAAGACGGCCGCACGGCCGGCCTGCGCCCCCTCGCCCTGGAGGGTCTTGAAGATCTCTTTCACCGCATAGGACATGGCGCATGGCTCTAGCGGCGGGCGCGGGCGCGGACAAGCGCCCCCCGTGCAAGGGGCCTGTGCAGCGGCGGCCCTAGTCCTAGGTCATTGCATATACGCAATTATCCATTGTCGCTCCGCCATCTCCATTGTCTTTCCTGCAAGGCGCATCCGCCCTACTTATGAGGACGAAGCCGGGCCGCCCCAGAGCGGAACCGGCACGAGACTGGCCCCGCCGGCCGCATGTTGCGGCTGGCCGGTGGCCCGGAGGCTCGCCTCCCGGAGGATCACATGCAGACCACAGGCCTTGAACTGACCGGCTTCCACCATCTGACCGCCGTCTCCGCCGACGCGGTCTATAATCACGATTTCTACACCAAGGCGCTGGGCATGCGCCTCGTGAAGAAGACGGTGAACCAGGACGATACGTCCGCCTATCACCTCTTCTATGCGGACGGGGAAGGCAATCCCGGCACCGACATCACCTTCTTCGATTGGCCGGTGGGCCGGGAGCGGCGCGGCAACCATACGGTCGCTCGCACCGGCCTGCGGGTGCGCGACGAGGCGGCGCTCGGCTATTGGCAGGAGCGCCTGAAGGAACTCGGCGTGACGCAGGACGAGATCGTGCTGCGGGACAACCGTCCGACCCTCGATTTCGAGGATAAGGAAGGCCAGCGCCTCAGCCTCGTTGCGGACAACGGCCAGGGCCCCGGCGTGCCGTGGGCGAAGAGCCCGGTGCCGGAGGCGCACCAGATCCGCGGCCTCGGCCCGATCACGCTCAGCGTGCCGGACCTGAAGCCCACGGATGCCGTGCTCACCATTCTGCTTAACATGCGGCAGGTGCGCAGCTTCACCGATGCCTCCGGCGCGACCACCCACGTCTATGAGATGGCGCAGGGCGGCCCGGATGCGGAACTGCATGTGCGGGTCGATCCCAAGCTCGGCCCGGCGCGGCCGGGGGCGGGCGGCGTGCATCACGTGGCCTTCCGCGTGCCGACCTTCGAGGATTACGAGGGGTGGAACGCGCGGCTCAACGAACTGGGCGTGCCCTCGTCCGGCCCCGTGGACCGCTACTATTTCCGCAGCCTCTATTTCCGCGAGCCCAACGGCGTGCTGTTCGAACTCGCCACAGACGCGCCCGGCTTCTCGGCCGATGAGCCGCAGGCGACGCTCGGCGAGCGCCTCTCGCTGCCGCCCTTCCTCGAAGGCCGCCGCCGAGAGATCGAGGCGGGCCTGAAGCCGCTCTGAGCACCTTCCTGCCGGCCTCTCCGTGGGGCCGGCAGGAACGCTTTCGGCAGCGCCGGCGCTTTATCCCCGTGGCGGTTCGGGCGATAAGAAGGCTCCGGTGCCACGGAGAGCAGGGCGGATGAGCTATCAAGTTCCCGGCTTCATCGCCTTCACCATCGCCATCGTGGTCTATTTCGTCGGTGCCGGGCTCAACAACCTCGTCCCGCCGCTGCGCCGCTGGAACATTCCGGAGGCAGTGACCGGTGGACTGCTTGCGGCACTGGCGACCCTTGTGGCGCACAACGGCTTCGGCCTCGCCATCTCCTTCGACATTGCGGCCCGCGACCTGCTGCTGCTCTATTTCTTCACCGGCATCGGCCTCAATGCGCGCCTTGCCGATCTTGGCGCCGGCGGGCGGCCGCTGGTCATCCTGCTCGTCCTCACTGTCGTCTATCTCGGTCTCCAGAATGCCGTGGCGCTGGGCGCTGCGGCGGCGCTGAAGCTACCGGAGGGCATGGCGCCGCTGCTCGGCTCGGTGTCACTGGTGGGCGGGCACGGCACCACCATCGCCTGGGCGCCCCTCATCTCGCAGCGCTTCGGCCTCAGCAACGCGCTGGAGGTGGGGATCGCGAGCGCTACCCTCGGCCTCGTTCTCGCGAGCCTGCTCGGCGGCCCCATCGCCGGCCTGCTGATCTCGCGCTTCCGGCTGCGTGGCGGGGCTGCGGAGGCGCCCATGGTCGGCCTGCCCGAGGAGACGGGCCAGCCGGAGGGCGGGGAGGTGGGCTATCGCAACATCCTGAGCACGCTGCTGGTGCTCAATGTTGTGATCCTGGTCGCCTATTCGCTGGAGGGAATCGTCGAGAAGACCGGCATCAAGCTGCCGCTGTTCGTGGTGTGCCTACTGGTGGCGATCGTGGTCACGAACCTCCTGCCGCTGGTGTTGCCGCGCCTGCCGTGGCCGGCGCGCACGCCGGCGCTGGCGCTGATCTCGGACCTGTCGCTGAAGATCTTCCTCGCCATGTCGCTCATGAGCATGCAGCTCTGGACCCTGGGCGGACTTGGTCCGGCCCTGGCTCTGGTGCTGGGGCTGCAGAGCCTCGTCGCCGTGCTCTACATCCTGTTCGTGGTGTTTCCGGCCATGGGGCGGACCTATCAGGCCGCCGTGCTGGCGGCGGGCTTCACCGGCATCAGCCTCGGGGCCACGCCCACCGCCATCGCCAACATGACGGCGGTCACGCGCACCCACGGCCCGGCGCCGCTGGCCTTCATCATCCTGCCGCTGGTCTCGGCCTTCTTCATCGACATCATCAACGCGATCGCCATCGGCTTCATGGTGCGCTGAGCGCATCGGGGTCGGGGCGGCGCCCCGCAGGGATTGGTTGCATCGTAATAATTAGGGTGCTAATAGAAAGCATGACTTATAAATATTCCGCGCCCACGCTGCCGCCCGCGACCCAGTTCGGGCGCCTGGTCATTCAGGTGCACCGGCTATGGCGGCGGGAACTGGACCATGCCCTGGTCGGCCACGGACTGAGCCTTGCGACCGCTCTGCCGCTGCTCATGCTGCGCGAGCGCGGGGAACTGCGGCAGAACGCGCTGGCGGAGGCGCTCGGCATCGAGTGCCCCTCGCTTGTGCGCCTGCTCGATGCGCTGGCCGCCGAAGGGCTGGTGGAGCGGCGGGAAGACCCGGCAGACCGCCGGGCCAAGGTGCTGCACCTCACCCCGCTCGGGCAGCGCCGCGCGCAGGCGGCGGAGGATGCGCTTGTGGTCATGCGCGCGCGCCTGCTGGCGGACGTGTCCGAGGAGGATCTCGCCCGCACGCTCCATGTGCTGCGCACCGTCGAGGGGCGCCTCGATCGTGAGGCGGAGACCCGTCGGCCCGGAGCGGAGGGAGATGCCGCATGATCGCGCTGCTGGCCAGCCTGCGCCCACGGGCGACGGACTGGATCTTCTCGCTGAAGACCTTCGCCGCCGCCATGACGGCGCTCTTCATCGCGCTGTCCTGCGGGCTGGAGAAGCCCTTCTGGGCCATGGCGACGGTCTATATCGTCTCCTCGCCCATGTCCGGTGCGCTGTCGTCCAAGGCGGTCTACCGGGTGCTGGGCACCATCATCGGTGCCACCGCGACGGTGGTGCTGGTGCCCAATCTCGTGAACGCCCCGGAACTGCTCAGCCTCGTCCTCGCGCTGTGGGTCGGCGGGTGCCTCGCCGTCTCGCTGCTCGACCGTACCCCGCGGTCCTACGTCACCATGCTCGGGGGCTACACGGTGGCGCTCATCGGCTTTCCGGCGGTGAGCGATCCCGGCGCGGTGTTCGACACGGCGGTGGCGCGGGTGGAGGAGATCGTGCTCGGCATCACCTGCGCCGGGCTGTTCGGCCATCTGCTGCTGCCGCGCCACGTGGGCCCGATGGTCGCCGGCCGTATTGATGCCTGGCTCAAGGACGCGGGGGAGCTCACCCTCGACGCCTTCGCGGGCGTGACGGGCGCGGAGGCCCGCGCCAAGCGCGCCCGGCTGGCCGCCGACGCGACGGAACTGCACGGCCTGTCGGTGCACCTTGCCTATGACCATTCCCAGTTTCGCGGCACCACCGGCCTGATGCAGGCGCTGCGCGGCCGCATGCTGCTGCTGCTGCCCCTGCTGGGTGGCATTGCCGCGCGCGTGTCCTCCCTGAAGCAGGACGGCGCCCTGACCGACGACCTCGCGCAGGTGCTGGAGCGCCTTTCGGCCTGGACGCGGGCGGGCGAGGCGGTGGACGCGCAGGAGGCGGCATGGCTGCGTGCGCGTCTCGCGGACCTCAAGCCGGACACCGGCCCCGATGCCGCCTGGGCCGCGCTCCAGCAGGCCTATCTCATCGACCGCCTGAACCTCTTCATGGACGTGCGCGAGCAGTGCCGCGACCTCTGGCGCGCCGTGAAGAGCGGCGGGGCCGCGCTGCCACCTAGCCTCGACGGCAACCGCCGCCTGCCGCCCGCGGGCACGGTGCATCGCGATCCGCGCCTCGCGGTCTGGTCGGGGGCCTCGGCGATGCTCTCTATCCTGCTCTTCTGCGCCTTCTGGATCTCCAGCGGCTGGGCCGACGGCGCGACCGGCGCGCAGATGGTGGCGGTGGCCGCCTGCCTCATGGCCGGGCTCGACGATCCGGCGGTGGGCATCCTCTCCTTCGTGCGCGGCCTGCTGGTGGCCATCGCCGCAGTCTGCCTCTATGCCTTCGTGATCCTGCCGGGCACGGACGGCTTCCCGCTGCTGACATTCATGCTGGCGCTCTATCTGGTGCCTGCCGGCACGCTGATGAGCATGCCGGGCTGGGGCGGCACGGGCCTTGCTCTGTGCCTCAATTTCTCAGCGCTCATCGGCATTCAGGAGCGCTTCTCCGCCGATTTCGCCGCCACGCTCAATGGCGACATGGCCGCCGTCATCGGTATGCTGTTCGCCGCGGTGGTCGCGACGCTGGTGCGCTCCATGACGGTGCAGCAGGCCATCGGACGGCTGTTGCGGGCCAATGCCTCGGACCTCGCGGCCATCGCGCAGAGCCCGGCGCAGGTGCGCGCCGACCCGCTGGCGGTGCGGATGCTGGACCGGCTGGGGCTGATCGTGCCCCGACTCGCCAAGGCCGGCCCCGACGCGCCCGAGGCGGGGCATGCCCTGCGCGAAGTCATCGCCGCCATCAATGTCGCGGACCTGAAGCGGGCCCGCCACGCGCTGCCGGCGGGGCCGCGCCGGGCGGTGGAGGAACTCCTCGGCCGCATCGCCGGTGCCGCCCGCGCGGCGGGCGAGGGCACGCTCTTCGATCAGGCCATGACCCCCGTCGCGCCGCCGCTCGATGATGCGCTCGGCGCGGTTCTGGCCCTGCCGTCCGGCGGACGGCGGGACGAGGCGCTCACCGCGCTGGTGGCGCTGCGCTGCGCCCTTGTGCCGGGCGCCGCCGCCTTCCGTCCGTCCGCCGTCCATGAACCCGTCTGGAAGGAGGCCGTGTGATGGCCGATCTCGATCTGCATGGGGTGTTCATTCCCCGTCTGCTGGTTCTGGCGGTCGCCGCTTACGTGACGCTGGCGCTGCTGCGTCCGCTCCTCGACCGCGCCGACCTCTATCGCCTCGTGTGGCACCGCGCGCTGTTCGACGTGTGCCTCTACGTCCTCGTCCTGGGCGGTTTCGTCGCCCTCTCGCTGCAATGGTCGCAATCATGAAACGGATGCTCGCCACCGCCGGGCGCATCGGCGTCACCCTCACCGCCCTCGTTCTGGCGGTGCTCACCGGCCACTATCTGTGGTCCTATTACATGGAGGAGCCCTGGACCCGCGACGCGAAGATCCGCGCCGCCGTCGTGGAGGTGGCCCCCGATGTCTCCGGCCTCGTCTCCGAGGTGCTGGTGGACGACAATGCGGCGGTCCGCAAGGGCGACCCGATCCTGCGCATCGATCCGCAGCGCTTCCAGATCGCGCTGGAACAGGCGGACGCCGCGCTCGCCAGCCGGAAGGCGGCCCTCGTGCAGGCGCAGCGGGACTATGATCGTGCCCAGCAGCTGAGCGAGATGGCGGTCTCCCGCCAGGCCCGCGAGCAGGCGGAGACGACGCTGGCGCAGGACAAGGCCGCGCTGGCGCAGGCCCAGAGCGACCGCGATCTTGCCGCCCTCAATCTGGAGCGCTCCACCCTGCGGGCGCCCGTGGATGGCATCATCACCAATTTCGAACTGCGGCCGGGCAAATACGTCTCGGCCGGATCGGGCGTCGCCGCGCTGGTCGACACCGGCTCCTATTATGTGGCGGGCTATTTCGAAGAAACGAAGCTGCCCCGCATCGCGCCCGGCGACCGCGTGAAGATCTCGCTCATGGGATCGGATGCGGTCCTCTCCGGACGCGTGCGCAGCATCGATGCGGCGATCGAGGACCGTGAGCGCTCCGACGGCTCGAGCCTCATCGCCAATGTGACGCCCACCTTCAGCTGGGTGCGTCTCGCCCAGCGCGTGCCGGTGCGCATCGCGCTCGATCCGGTGCCCGAGGGCACGCGCCTCGTGGCCGGCCGCACGGCGACGGTGGAGGTGTTGCCCGGCACCGCGTCCGGGACGGCGCAGGCGGACGCGCGGGGCGAGGCGCCGACGCTGACGCGCTGAACGTCGATCCCGTCCGGCCGGAGCGTTGGCCTGCTCCGGCCTTCAGTCTTCCCCTACGTCTCGTCGCCATGCCGGAGGTTTCGGCCGTTGGGGAAGTCGCCTCGTCTTGCCAGGCCCAAGATGTTGCGGGGCGGCTATCGCATCTGAGCTGGCGAGGTGCAGCGCATTCGTCAGTCGTGCTGATAGTATTGCGGTTCGATACCTCCATTTACATCAGGTTCGCGCAAGCCAGCGTTGTTCTTATGGAATAATGTGCGGGTCCTCAGGATTTGCGCGGCCGTCGTGCGGACGGTGCGCGCATCGGGCGATCCGTCTTCTTGCGTGGGGATGGATATGAGCTTCGCCAGCCGGTTGTCGATCAAGTGGTCGCTGGGCCTTTTCCTCGGTGTTCTGGGCGTCATCGTCTTCATCTATGCGGGCATTGATCTTGCCGGCGCGCTGAAGCGGCAGGCGGCCTCCGAGCGGGTGCTGACGCTGGCGCAGGCCAGCCGCACGGCGCTGAAGACCCTGCTCGGCACGCGCCTCGAACGCGGCTCGCTCAACATCGCGCTCTCCGGCGAAGGCCCGGCGGATGCCGCCATCACCGGCAATATCGCCAATTATCGCAAGACGGTGGAGGCCGGATACGGGGCGCTCGTCGCTTCCATCGAGGCCGCCGGCATCGCCAAGCCCATCTCGACGCTTCCGGCGCTGAAGCAGGCGCATGACGCCATGGTGGCGCTCCAGTCGCGTCTCGATGCGGATGCCGGGCGGCCGAAGTCCGCCCGCGATCCGCAGTCGCACGGGGCGTCGCAGACCACCTACCAGAATTTCCTCAATGCCCTGACAGCGACCACCGACGCGGTGGACGCCTCCATCTTGAATGCGGACAAGGGCGTGGACCGCTATCTGGCGGTCAAGCGCGCGGCCTGGGCGGCACGGGCACAGTATGGCGCGGCGCTTGTGCGACTGGAGACGGTGGTGGCGGCCAATCGCGGCTTCACCCCGGTTGAGGCGGGTCTCGCCTTCGAGGAGCGGGGCAAGACGGCCAGTTTCTGGAGCGTGCTTCAGGATGCGGTGAATGCTGATGACATGGCCCCCGCGGTGCGTGAGGCTTTCAACAAGGCAAACACAGCTGCCTTCACCGGGCAGGTCTGGGAAGACACCAAGGCCGCCTACGACACGCTGGCCGCCGGCAAGCCGCTGCCCATCGCCGCGAAGGACCTTCAGGTGCAAAACACGTTGAAGGCCGGGCTGGTGGTGGAGGTGGCCAATGTCGCGCTCGACCAACTGGTACAGAGGGCGGAGGCCGTGGTCTCGGAATCCCGCGCCGACTTCTTCCTGTCGCTCGCTTGTCTCATCGGCTCGGCGCTCATCGTCGTCGCCGGCCTTGCCTTCACCCTCCTGCGCGTGACGCGGCCGATCCAGAAGCTCAACGACACCATGCGCAGCCTTGCCGATGGCGATACCGAAGCCGAGGTGGGGAGCCTCGATCGCGGCGACGAGATCGGCGAGATGGCCCGCGCCGTGCAGTTCTTCAAGGAGAACCTCCAGCGCAACAAGGAACTGGAGGAGGATGCGAAGCGCATCGCCCGCGAGGCGGAAGAGGCGCGCCGCGCCGGCATGCTGAAGCTTGCGGATGATCTCGAGCGCTCGGTGGGCGCCATCGTCGCCGCCGTCTCCTCGTCCGCGACACAGATGGAGGCGACGGCGCAGGCCATGTCCTATTCCGCGTCCACCACGCTGTCCCAGTCCACCTCGGTCTCTTCGGCGGCGACGCAGGCCTCCGCCAATGTGGCGGCGGTGGCGGGCGCGACGGAGGAGCTGGGCTCCTCGGTGAGCGAGATCGGCCGCCAGGTCGAGCATTCGGTCAACAAGGCGCAGTCGGCGGTGACGGAGGCGGAGAACGCCAGCGGCGTCATCATGGAGCTCAATCAGGCGGCGGCGCGCATCAGCACCATCGTCGATCTCATCTCGCAGATCGCCGGCCAGACGAATCTTCTTGCCCTCAATGCCACCATCGAGGCGGCACGCGCGGGCGATGCGGGCAAGGGCTTCGCCGTCGTCGCCTCCGAGGTGAAGGGCCTCGCGGAGCAGACGTCAAAGGCCACGACGGAGATCGCGCAGCAGGTGGCGAGCATCCAGGGCACCACCAATCAGGCGGTGGCGGCCATTGACCACGTGATGAACACCATCCGCGACATCAACACGGCGGCCCGGCAGATCTCCACCACGGTGGAGCAGCAGTCGCAGGCCACCATGGAGATCGTGCAGAACATCAGCCAGGCGTCCGTGGGCGCGAACGAGGTGAACTCCATCATCACCAGCGTGGCGCAGGCGGCGGGCGAGACGGGCGATGGCGCGCGGCAGGTGCTGGACGTGTCCTCGGAACTGGCCGGGCGCGCCGCTTCGCTCCAGAGCCAGATGAAGAGCTTCCTCGCCACCATCCGCGCGGCCTGAGCGTCAGACCGTCGGAATAACGAAAAGGCCGGGCGGGCTGGCTGAACCCGCCCGGCCTTTCGTCGTTCAGGGCGTGAGCGTCGCCAGGGCAGGATCGCGGCCCATGCCGAGATCCTGGTTGAGCCGCGGCGCGATGCGCCGGGCCTCGGCCACGAGGGCGGCGGTGAGGGGCGTGGTCGGCTCGCGGTGGGGCACCACGAGGCCGATGGAGTGGGTGATCTCCGGCTCGACAATGGGGATGGAGCGCAGCTCGGAGGTGAGGCCGAGGGAATCCGCGAGCATCGCCGGCATGACGCTGGACCACTGGCCCGTGCGCACATGGGTGAAGAGCACGATCATGGAATTGCTCTCCAGCGTCGGCTTCTGCACCGCGCCGGAGGCGGCGAGCAGTCCGTCCACGATGCGGCGGTTCTGCATGTCGGGCGTCAGCAGGCAGAGCGGCAATTCGGCGATTTCCGCCCACGTCACCTGCTCGCGGTCGCCATATTTGGCGCCCGGCGAGGTCACGAGACGGTAGCGCTCGCGATAGAGCGGCACGGTATTCACGCGGCCGAGCGGCTCGTTGTCGAGATAGGTGAGGCCGGCGTCGATCTCCAGATTCTCGAGATGGTTGAGGATCTCGATGGAGGTCGAGGAGATGACGGTGAAGCGCACGTCCGGATGACGGGCGCGGAAGGGTGTGGTCAGCGCCGCCACCATGGGCAGAGCGGTGGGGATGGCGGCGATGCGCAGCGGGCCGGACAGGCCGCGCTTGAGCGCGTCGATGTCCTGCCGCATGGCGCGGCTGTCGGCCACGATGCGGCGGGCCCATTCCAGCGTGCGCTCGCCCTCGGGCGTGAAGCCCATGAAGCGCGAGCCCCGCTGCACCAGCAGTACGCCGAGCGTATCCTCCAGTTGCTTGATGCCGGCCGACAGTGTCGGCTGCGTCACGCCGCAGGCTTCCGCCGCCCGGCCGAAGTGCCGTTCGCGGGCCAGAGCAATGAGATATTCAAGTTTGTCGATCATCCGGCCACTCGGAACACTGCCTCGGTCTATCCCTCGCAGGGAATTCCATCGGCCGCAAGCTCGGCCTTCCGTGGGCGCGGTGCGACGAGCCTTCGGTGCAGTGCGACATGAAAGACACAGAAGACGTATTCCATTCGCACGGCCCGATCGATCGCGGGGCTTACTTCCGCCGAATTCGAAAGTATTCAATCGATCCTGTGGACAGAGCGTTCCGCATGGTGAGCTAGAGGCTGTTAACCGAAGTGGCGAATGCTTGCGGGTTTCTATGGGAACCAAACGCTAAGCCGCAGGGTTACGCCGTCGAGCGACACGCTCCAAGTTGTTGTGGAGAGCATGATGAAAAGTGCCCGGATTTGCGCCGCGGCCGTGTTCGGCCTGTTGGCGTTCGGCACCGTTTCCGCTGAAGCGGCCAGCCCCATTTCCCCCCTCGCAGCCCCCGCGCCCGTCACTTCGGCGCCGGTGGAGCAGGCGGCCTGGGTCTGCGGGCCGGCGCGCTGCAACTGGGTGCCCGGTCCGCCTCGTGGTCCCGTGCCGCCGTGGGCCCGTGGCTGGGGTCCGCCGCCCCGTCCGGGCTGCTACTGGACCCGCCAGCCGCGCCCCTATGGGCCGCCGCGCTGGGTTCAGGTCTGCCGCCGCTGGTGACGGCGGTCCTCTCCGGACGAGACGCCTGACGACATGAAGACGGCGGCACCCTCGGGTGCCGCCGTTCTGCTGTGCGGTCTCCGGCGACGTTCGCCGGCCGTGTCCTGAAGACTACTCTCCGGCGACCTGCCGGGCGCGGGGATAATCCGGCTCCGCGTTCGCCGCTTCCGTCTGTCGGGCGGAGCGGATGCGTCCGGCTAGGGTCAGCGTCCCGCCCGTCTCCTCGCGCTCCGCCTTGGCCAGCAGATCGGGGAGAGGGGAGCCGGGCGTTTCCGCCGCACGGGCCGCCACCTTGGCGGCGAGATCGAGAATGGCGTCCTTGAGCTGCGCCCGCGCCTCGGGCCCGTCACCGGCAGGTGCGTCGCTGCGGGCGGCCCGCGCGCGCTCCAACGCTTCGCGCATCATGGCGTGGTCGGCCTTCAGCATGTCGAGTTCACCGGTCAGGCGGGTGATGTCGGTTTCCGATCGCGCGAAATCGTCGGCGCGCTGGTGTTCCATCAGGTGCTGGCCGCTGCGCAGGGCTGCGATCTCCGCCTGCGAGAGCGCGAGCGCCGCCTCCAGTTCCGCAATGCGGCCGGCGCGGGCGTCCAGTTCGCCGCCGCGGCCCGCGCTCTCGTCCCGCGTGGCGGCAAGGGCGGTGCGGGCTTCGGCAAGTTCCGCCTCGAGCGTCGCCTGCGCCGCGCCGGCCTCCGCCAGCCGGGTATCGAGCTCCTGTCCCCGCGCTTCGGCAGTCTCAAGCTTCGCCTGCGTCTCCTCCTGGCGCGCACGGGCCTCGGCCAGCGTGTTCTCCAGTTCGAGGATGCGGCCGTCGAGGGCGATAAGGCGGGTGTCCCGCTCGGCGAGGCTGAGCGTCATCTCGTCGGCGCGTGCGGTCTGGTCCGCCAGATCGCGGGTGGTCTGCGCCAGCGCCGTGCGGGTGTTGGCGAGGGCTGCATTGGCCTGTTCGAGCTGGATGCGGTGGTCCGCCAGCGCCTCGGCCTCGGCGGCAAAGCGCGCTGCGAGGTCGGAATGGGCGGTCGAGAGCGCCTCGTGCGCCGCCTTCTGGGCGGTCAACTGCTGTTCCAGGTTGAAGATGCGCTGGCGCTGGCGCTCGATGGTCGTGGCCTGCGCCACCAGCGTGTTCCGGGCCTGGTCGAGCTGGAGTTCGAGCCGGCGCTGCGAGACGGCGAAGGCCGCGCGCTGCTGGTCCTTGTCGGCCTGCACCTCGAAGATGGAGATGGGCACGGCGGCCTCGACGCGCCGCGTCGTCAGGCGGACGGCCCGGTGCCAGACAGCCGGCAGCACGAGGAGCGCGATCAATGTCGCACTCAGCACGCCCAACCCGAAGAACATGATCTGTTCGATCACGTGAAACCTGCGCTTTCCACCGCCCGCCGGTGTTGTCATTCATGCCATGCAAAAGCACGGCAGGCTACCTGAGAGCACCGCCGTGCAGGCCGAATGGCTCACGCTTGGTTTACAACGCGGCGTTTCGATGGCGCCGCTCAACGCTGAAGCCTCAGAAGGGGTTCCAGGTCGGCTGGGGCGTGAATTTCAGATAACCGAGGTTGGCTCCGAGACGCACGCCGACGCCCGAACGGATGGGCACCACCACGATGTCGTCGGCGGTGAGGGCCGTCATGCCGAAGCCTGCGACAAAATAGGCCGAGCCGGTGACGCCGCCGAAGCGGCGGAACACGTCGTCCACGGTGCGCAGGTTATAGACGAGGATCATGGTGCGGCCGCCGTCGCCGCCGAAGTCCCAGCCGATGGACGGGCCCTGCCAGTAGACCTTCAGGTCGCCGGCATTGCGGGTATAGAGCGTGCCCTCGCCGTAGCGCAGGCCGCCCACGAAGGCGCCAGTGCCTTCCTGGCCGAGGATGTAGCCGTTGGGCTGGCCCCACTGGGACACCGCCTTCTCGATGGAGAGGGCGAGGCCCTTGGACACCGTGCCGAAGAAGGAATGGCCCTTCGCCACCAGCTCGTTGGTGGAATAGGTGCTGTTCTGCCCCTGGCCCTGGCGGGGCTGGTACTGCTGCTGGGGCTGGTAGGGCTGCGGCTGGGGCGGCGCCGTATAGGGCTGCGACCCATAGGGCTGCTGCTGAGCCGCAGCCGGGCTGGCCAGGGCCGCGAGGAACGCAAGCCCGGCAAGGGTGCGGGCCAGGGAAGAACGCGGTGTGGTCATGCGGGGAACTCGCGGTTGGCGACGGGCGGGACGTTACGATTCGGCAGGCGATCGTTTCCCGCTACTGTGACGCAGACAAGGCGAGGCGCAAACCCGCGCTGCCAGCCCGCGCCCGCCGTCAGGCGACGGGCCGGCCTTCCGCGATGAAGCCGTTGACGCGGAAGTCGTTTTCCGGATGGCCGTAGGTGAGGGGCGATCCATCGGGCCGGCGCACGCTGCCGCCGGCGGCCACCACGATGGCGTGGCCGGCCGCCGAATCCCATTCCATCACCGGCGACAGGCGCGGATAGAGGTCCACCGCGCCTTCCGCCAGCAGGCCGAATTTCAAGGCCGAGCCGGCGTTGACGCAATCCTCGACCTCGAAGCCGCCGATGAAGGCGCTGGTGCTGGGGTCCGAATGGGAGCGGCTGGCGCAGACGCGGATGGGCCCGGCGGGGCGCAGCCGGCAATGGATGGGCGTCCAGCTTTCCGGCACCACCGCATCCTCCGGCGCGCGCAGCGCCTTGAAGGCGGCGCCGTCGCCGCCCGCATAGAGCAGGCCCTTGGCCGGTGCGTAGATGATGCCGTAGCGCGGCGTGCCATCCTCGACCAAGGCAATGTTCACCGTGTACTCGCCATTGCCCGAGACGAACTCCCGCGTTCCGTCCAGCGGATCCACGAGGAAGAAGCGTCGGCCCGGCGCGACCCCGCCGCCGGCGGCGACCGCTTCCTCGGCGATGATGGGCGTGCCGGGCGCGAGCGTGCGCAGGGCCGGGCAGATGAGTGCCTCTGCGGCCTCGTCCGCATCCGTCACCACGCTGGCGTCCGCCTTCTCCCGCGCATGGATGCCGTTCGCCTCGATCCGGCGGATGACGGCGCCAGCGTCGAGGGCGATGCGGGCCAAAGCGGCGAGGAAGGTGAGGTCGGCTGGGGCGGTCATGGGCGGCAATCGCTCCGGGGCGGGGCGGAGCCCGCTGTCAAAGGGCGCTTGTTAGGCCGGGCGGGACCGCTTGGGAAGAGGGCGCCCTGTCGCTGCGTCCGGGCCGCCGCGCCCCGCTCGCGCTTGTAGCCGGCGAATTCGCGGTATATCAGAGCGCCGAGCGCCGTTCTGCGGGCCGGGTTGCGCCGCATCATGGATGGAGGCGCCGAAGGCTTCGCCCCGGTCGCCGTTTCGGAACCGCCAACGGATACGCCATGTCTTCCGAGTCCACAGGCTCGACCGTCACCCTCAAGGTCTCGCCGCTCGATCTCGCCGCGCTGCTGTGCTCGCGCGTGTGCCACGACGTCATCAGCCCGGTCGGCGCCATCGTCAACGGCCTGGAAGTGCTGGAGGACGAGGACGCCCCCGACATGCGGGAAGTGGCCCTCGACCTCATCTCCAAGAGCGCCCGGCAGGCGTCCGCCCGTCTCCAGTTCACGCGCCTTGCTTTCGGCGCCGCCGGCTCCGCCCGTGCCACCATCGATCTCGGCGATGCCGAGAATGTGGTGCGCGGCATGATGGAAGACGCGCGCACCAAGATTGACTGGATGCTGCCGCGCGAGCTGCTGCCGAAGAACCGGGTGAAGCTGCTGCTGAACCTGATGCTGCTGGCCGGAATGACCGTGCCGCGCGGCGGCGTGATCCAGGTGGCGGCCGTGGGCGCGGCGCCCGACATGGGTTTCTCCATCGCCTCCACCGGCGTCAGCGCCCGCATCCCGCAGGCCATCCTGCCCCTGCTCGACGGCGTGCCGCCGGAAGGCGGGCTCGACGCCCATGCGGTGCAGCCCTTCTATGCCGGCCTACTGGCGCAGGACTGCGGCCTCGTGCTCGGCTTCTCCCAGGACGGAGAGACCGTCACGCTGTCGGCCCTGCCGGCCTGAGCGGGCCGGTCCTCGAAGGACCGGCGCCGCCCGTTCTTGCGACGGTCAGGCGATGACGCCGGCCGTCTTCAGCGCGAAGATGTATACGAGCGCCACTTCCTCCAGCCGGTCGAACCGGCCGGCGGCGCCGCCATGGCCCGCCTCCATATTGGTCTTGAGCAGGATCGGTGCCGTACCGGTATTGGCCGCCCGCAGCCGCGCGATCCATTTGGCCGGTTCCCAATAGGTGACGCGCGGGTCGGTGAGGCCGGCGAGTGCGAAGAGCGCCGGGTAGGCCTGCGCCGTCACATTGTCCACGGGCGAATAGCCGAGGATGGTGCGGAAGGCGTCCGGATCGATGATCGGATTGCCCCATTCGGGCCATTCGGGCGGGGTGAGGGGCAGCGTGTCGTCCAGCATGGTGGCGAGCACGTCCACGAACGGCACCTCGGCGACGATGCCCGCGAACAGGTCCGGCCGCATGTTGGCGATGGCGCCCATGAGCATGCCGCCCGCCGAGCCGCCCTGCGCGACGATCTTCTCCGGCCGGGTGAGGCGCGCCTGCACCAGATGTTCGGCTGCGGCGATGAAGTCCGTGAAGGTGTTGGTCTTCTTCGCCAGCTTGCCGTCCGTGTACCAGTGCCAGCCCTTTTCCGTGCCGCCGCGCACGTGGGCGATGGCATAGACGAATCCCCGATCCACCAGCGACAGGCGGGTGGTGGAGAAGCTCGCCGGCATGGACATGCCGTAGGCGCCATAGCCATAGAGCAGGCAGGGTGCGCTGCCGTCGAGCGGCGTATCGGCGCGGTAGAGCAGGGAGATGGGCACCTGCTCACCATCCGCGGCCGTCGCGAACAGGCGGCGGGTCACATAAGCCGCCGGGTCATGCCCGCTCGGCACCTCCTGCCGCTTCAGCAGCGCGCGGGTGCGTGCGGCCATGTCGTAATCCCATTCCTCAGCCGGGGTGGTCATGGAGGAATAGGTGAAGCGCAGGCTTTTCGGATCGAACTCATAGCCGCCGTTGAGGCCGAGCCCATAAGCCTCCTCGGCGAAGGCGATGGCATGCTCCTCGCCGCTTGCCAGCGCCCGCAGCGTGACGCGCGGGAGGCCGTCCTCCCGCTCGAGCCGGACCAGGAAATGCCGGTAGGCGGTGTGGGACAGGATCATGCGCCCGGCACGGTGCGGCACGAGATCGCGCCAGTTCGCCTTCTGCGGCGCGGCGGTCGGAGCTGTCACGAGCTTGAAGTCTTCGGCCCCGTCCGCATTGGTGAGCAGGATGAGGGTATCGGCGCCGCCCAGATCGGGGTGGTGCTCCACGTCATAGCGCAGCCCGACGGTGCGCGCGGCGACGAGGCGGGGTGTGGCGGACGGGTCGGCGAGGTCGAGCAGATGGACTTCCGACGTCTCATGGTCGCCGCAGGCGATGAGGCCGAAAGTCCCCGACTGGGTTTCACCCAGTGAAACAAAGAACCCCTTGTCCGGCTCCTGATAGATGAGTTCGTCGCTCTCCGGCGGCGTGCCGATGCGGTGACGGAACACCATGGAAGGACGGTGTTCCTCGTCGCGGCGGATGTAATAGAGGGTCTCGGCGTCGCCGCCCCAGAGCAGGTCGCCGGTGGTATCCGCTATGCTGAAGGGCAGGTTGGCGCCGGTCGCAAGGTCCCGCACCCGCAAGGTGAACAGTTCCGAGCCCGCCTCGTCCGCGGCATAGGCGAGCCGGGCGTGGTCGCGGCTGTGGCGGGCGGGCGCGAGGCGGAAATAGGCCTTGCCTTCCGCTTCCCTGTCGCCGTCCAGCAGGATCTCCTCTGCGCCGTCGGGCAGGGCCTTGCGGCAGATGAGCGGATGCTGCCCGCCGGTGCGGTGGCGGGAATAATATGCGAAGGCGCCGTCCGGCGATGGAACGTTCGCATCATCTTCCTTGATGCGTCCGCGCATTTCCGTGATCAGCCGCTCCTTCAGCTCTCCATAGGCGGCAAAGTAGTGCGCAGAATAGCTGTTCTCGGCTTCCAGATAGGTGCGGATGTCGGCGGGCAGGAGCGCAGGATCACGCATGACGTCGCGCCAGTTGTCGGCCCGCAACCAGGCGTAATCATCATGGACCGTGACGCCGTGCAGCGTGCGGGCGGTCGGACGGCGGGGAGCCTCGGGAAGATCAGGCGTCACGTGTGTTCTCATCGGCGGGAGACAAGTGCAGTGCGGTGCCGTTCATGCAGAAACGCAGGCCTGTCGGCCGCGGTCCATCCGGAAAGACATGGCCGAGATGACCATCGCATCGTGCGCATCGGATCTCCACCCGATGCATGCCATGAGATCGATCTTCGACACTCTTGACTGCGTCTGCTCTGACGGGGGCGTAGAAACTGGGCCATCCGCTGCCGGAGTCGTATTTGGTCTCCGAATTGAACAATGCTGCTCCGCAACCAGCGCATTCGTAGATACCGGCCCGTTTTTCGTCCCAATAGGGACCGGTGAAGGCCCGTTCGGTGCCGTGCTGTCTCATCACGCGATATTGTTCTGGGGTGAGGGCGTTGCGCCACTCCTCCTCCGAACGTTCGATCTTCTCCGGGGAGTCCTTTTGGGTCATGGTCGCCTCTGTACTTATTGGCGCAAATTCTTGTGCTCAGAGGTAGGCATCAGCGGGCGCCGTGGCAAGGTGTGCGGTAACCGGCGGCAACCAACCGCGCGTCGCGGATGGTGGAACGAACGCGTGGTCTTTGCAGGTTGTAGTGCTCTCGCATGGTGGAGCGCCGTTTCCAAAGAGCAGGGAAGAAGAACGTTGAAACACGCCAAAATGAACTTGCAATTCATGGCAGATCAACATAGGTAGGCATGAGTGGCGCCCGTCGAATCGCAGCGCTCTCGCAGCGATATCCGCGCGTTTGGCGCAAGCTCGAATTTTCCCGTCGCGGTCAGCACGCCGTTGTGAAATTTGTTTCCAAACTTGAAGAAAGACCCATGAGCGAAGCTACGGAATCGACCACCTACATCGAGCTGGCTGCGGATATCGTCTCCGCTTACGTCAGCAACAACTCGGTCGCGGCGGCAGACCTCCCCAACCTCATCAATGAGGTTCATGCAGCGCTCCAGCGTGTCTCCAAGGGCGAGAGTGAGCCGGCGCCCGAGCCGCTGAAGCCCGCGGTGCCCGTCAAGAAGTCCGTCACCCCGGATTTCATCGTCTGTCTCGAAGACGGCAAGAAGTTCAAGTCGCTGAAGCGCCACCTGCGCACGCAGTACAACATGAGCCCCGAGCAGTATCGCGAGAAGTGGGCCCTGCCGCCGGATTATCCGATGGTCGCCCCCAATTACGCGGCCGCCCGCTCCGAACTCGCCAAGCAGATGGGTCTCGGCCAGCAGCGTCGCCGCCGTCGTTGAGCGCTTGCCGAACGTTATGCCAAAAGGGCACCCGGCCTTCCGCCGCGGTGCCCTTTTCTTTTGGGGCCGCTCATCTTCCGGAAGGCCTCAGGGGCAGGTGCGGCCCCGGGCCAGGCGGCACAAGGCCGCATGGCGCACGGGATCGTAGCCGATGCCGGTCAGCGCGGCCCGGCGCACGGCCCGAAGCGCTGCGGTGGGGTCGCCGGCGGTGAAGACCTTGAGGGCCTCCATGCGCAGCCCGATGTCCTGCTCGCGCTCCCGTGCGGCGAAGCCGCGAATGCGTGGGCGCCGGGGACGCTGGGCCGGATTGGTGGGCGGAGCGGACATGCGGTGGCGGTCGGGACGGGGAGGCATGGAGTGTTCCTTTCCCCTCCAGCATGCGCCGGCCTGCCGATCAGGGGGATAAGTTCCTATTCTTGAGCCGCATCCCTCGCCTGTATGCGGCTTGCCAGCCCTTGCCATAAAAACGTTTTGCCGTCAGGAGCCGGTGGCCAGTGGTGCCGACTTATCCCCCTTGCGTTTCCGTGTGTCACGTTATAGGAAATTTATCCTATATTGGGAGATGCGCGATGGATGCGGCCTGCCTGCTGCCTGTGAGGGTCAGTCCTGGAGTTGAACCGTGGTTCGGTCCCTCGGCAGGGGAGACGGAGGCTCCGGCGACATCCCGCCGCCTGCGGTGCTCCGGGTCGGATCTCTCGCTGCTGTGCCGCATGGCGGCACTGGCGGCGGCCCGCCACGATGCCGCTCTCGCGCAGGAGATGCTGGCCACCTGCGACCGCAGTGCCCCGGTGGCCCGTGCCCGCCAGCTTGCCATGTATCTCGCCCATGTGGCGCTGGGCCTGACGCAAAGCCAGGTGGCAGAAGGCTTCCGGCGCGATCGCCGGACGGTGGCGCATGCCTGCCTGCGCATCGAGGAGCGGCGGGAGGCGCCGGCCTTCGACGGCGACGTGACCGTGCTGGAGGCAGGCCTGCGCTGGGTGGCCGCGCGATGAGCCGGGCCATGCCCCGCCGTGCGGCCTCCGGTCGCCACCCGCCTGCGCGCACCGCAGCTCCGGTCGTCACCGATGAGAGCCCGCTCGACTGGCTCGCCCGCCGCAGGGGGCGCGACGGCACGCCCCTGATCACTCCGGCCCAGCAGGGCGCCGGAGAACGGCTGCGGCGGGATTTCACGCAGGCCGGCCTCACGCCCCGCGTCACCGCCAACTGGTCGGCGCTCGGCACGGGGGCGGCCGGTGCCGCGGGCAGCCCCGGCAGCTTCAGCGACGTGGTGCTTGCGGCCAAGACGCGCTTTGCGCTGGCGATGCGCGCGCTCGGTCCGGAACTCTCGGGTACTGTCGTCGATGTTTGCTGTTTTCTGAAAGGACTGGAAACCGTGGAAAGCGAGCGGCGCTGGCCGCCGCGCACCGCGAAGGTCGTGCTCGGGCTGGGTCTCGACCGGCTGGCCCGTCACTACGGCCTTGCCTCGCAGGCGCAGGGACGGGGCACGGCGCCGACGCGGGCCTGGCATGCGGGGGAGTGATCGTCTGTGCATCGCGGCAGGCCGGATCATTCCACCGCTTGACCATCAGCCATGGGGCGGGGTCATCATGGGTGGTCCGAACGTGGTGGGGGCATGGATGGACGGCTATCTCGCGGCCATGGGCAAATACGGCACCTTCTCCGGCCGCGCCGCGCGGCAGGAATACTGGGTGTTCCATCTGGTGCTGGTGGTGCTGTCGCTGGCCGCCTCCGTGGCGGACCTTCTGGTGTTCGGCACGGGCCTCGACCATCAGGGCCCGGTGGGCCTCGTGGTTCTCCTGGTCCATCTGGTGCCGAGCTTCGCCGTCTCGGTGCGGCGGCTGCATGACATCGGCCGCACCGGCTGGTGGCTGCTGCTGGAGATCACCGTGATCGGCATCCTGGTGATCTTCATCTTCGCGCTGCAGCGGGGCACGCCCGGCCCCAACCGCTATGGTGCCGATCCCTATGGCGCCGGTCCCCAGGGCGTCGCGGCCTGAGGGCTCTGCCGCTCAGGCGGTGGCGAGGGCGGCCCGGGCGTCGGCGCGGATGCGCTCCACCATGGAGCGCAGGCCGTTGGAGCGCTGCGGCGTGAGATGGCCTTCGAGCCCGATGCGACGGAACACCGCCAGCGCGTCGGTCTCGAGGATCTCCTTGGCCGTATGGCCGGAGAGCACGGTGAGCAGCACCGCCACGAGGCCGCGCACGATATGGGCGTCGGAGTCGCCCCGATAGTCCAGCACCGGGCCATCCGCCGTGTCGCGGCGCGCGCCCACGAGCCACACTTGGCTGGCGCAGCCCTGCACCTTGTTGGCTTCCGTGCGCAGCTCCTCCGGCAGGTCCGGCAGGCTGCGGCCGAGTTCGATCACGAAGCGGTAACGGTCTTCCCAATTGTCCAGAAGCTCGAAGTCCTCGATCAGGTCTTCGGCGGTCTTGGGCTTGGTCATGGAAAGTGTCCGTTCTCGTCGTCTGGCCGGGCGCACGGGTGCGCGTTCCGCCTCATATAGGCGGCAGCACGCGCTTGCGAAAGCGTGCGGGAGATCAGGCGGGACGGCGCGGGGGCAGGGGCATGCCGGGGGCGGGCGCGCCGCGCTGCGGCTCCAGACTCCAGGCGGGCGCGAGGTCCTGCGGGGTCAGGTCGTGGGAAGCGCTGCCTTCCTTTGCGGCAGACGGCTGGGGCGCGGCGGGAGCGGTGCCCGCATCGGCCTTGTGGGCGCCGATGGCGTCATAGACCCATTTGGCGCTCGCCTGCGCCTTCTCCGCCATGTGGTCGAGCATTTCGCCGCCCACCGCGCAGGCATCCGGCTGGCGCTGGCAGAAGCCGCGCGCATCGTTGATGGCCGCCTGCACGGCGGTGAAGGCCTGCCACGCGCCGATCTGCCGCCCGCCGTCGCTGGTGACGCCGATGGGCAGGATCAGAAGGATGAGGGCCAGCCAGAAGGCCATTCGCAGCAGGAAGAACATCCGATCCTCACGGCCCCGGCCAGCCTCCTGAGGCCGGGCGCTTACCCTTGAAAGTAGCAAAGCCGGGCGCGCGGGGCAGCGGCGGGGACCCGTTTGCCACCGCTTCTTTTCAAGACATCGTTAACGCTGATCGCGTCCGTGATGGCGCTGCGCGCTTAGCCTTCCTTAAAGCCTTCCGTGTCAGGCTCTCTCCCATCGTCATGCAAGGGCGCCGCGGGCGCCGGTCGCACGGTGGGCACATGGATTGGGTCTTGAGCGATCAACGGCAGGGTGCAGGCAGCCTCAACGCGCAGCCGGACGCGGCGCGATCCGGTCGCGTCCGCACGTCGCTGCGTGATCTGGCCGGGGTCGGCCGCCACAGCGCCGCCGCGCTTGGGGCGCTGGCCTTCATGTGCGCGCTCGCCGGCGGCGGGCTGCTGCTGGCGGCGGCGCTCGGGCTCTCGGAGACCGGCCTGCCGGAAGGCGGCTGGCTGCTCGGCTGCGGCCTCATCAGCGCCGCTCTGTCCGCCGTCGCCGCTGGCCTGTCTCTGGCGGCCGAGCGGCTCGACCGTTCCATGATGGGCGTCGATCTGGCGCTCGTCACCCTGCACGGGCGGGGCGGCGAGGTGCTGGGGCTGGAGCATGCGGATGCCGCCCGCGCCCATGTGCCGGAGGATGCCTGGCTGGGGCAGGGCCTGTTCGACCGCGTGCTGGTGCCCGATCGGCCGGCCTTCCTCGCGGCCCTCTCCACGGCCGCCCACGGCCTTTCCGCCACCGAGAGCGTGTGCGAGGTGCGCCTGCGTTGCGAGGGCGAGGGCGAGGCCCCCGATTTCGTGTGGATGGAACTGCGTTGCGTCCCGGCTGGCGAGGACCGCGCCCGCGCGCACTGGCGCGACATCCATGCGGTGAAGATACAGCTGGAAGAGGATCACCGCGCCCGCACCGAGGCGGAGCGGGCGAACCTCGCCAAGAGCCGCTTCCTCGCCGCGATGAGCCATGAACTGCGCACGCCGCTCAACACCATCCTCGGCTTTTCCGAACTGCTCGCCACCGACACCGAGCAGCGTATCGATGCCCGCCGCAAGGAAGACTATGCCCGCATCATCCACGAGAGCGGCCAGCATCTCCTCGGTGTCGTGAACGACATCCTCGACCTGTCGCGGGTGGAGGCGGGGGCCTATGAGCTTTCCTTCGAGCACATCGACATGGCCCATCTGGTGGATGGCTGCGTGGAGATGGTCGGCCTCGATGCCGCCCGCCGCAACATCAAGGTGACGACGCTTCTGCCCGCCCGCCTGCCGCGCCCCATGGCCGACCAGCGGGCCGTGCGCCAGATGACGCTGAACCTGCTTTCCAATGCCGTGAAGTTCTCCGAGCACGGCGGCCTCGTGGAAGTGAATGTCTCGGCCCAGAACGGCGTCGTGTCCCTGAGCGTGCGCGACAGCGGCGCCGGCATGTCGCCGGCCGAGGTGGAGCGGCTCGGGGAGCCCTTCTTCCAGGCGGGCGACGCGGAGCGCCGCGCGCGGGGCAGCGGCCTCGGCCTTGCCGTGGTGCGCGCCCTCGTGAAGCTGCATGACGGTGCCTTCGAGGTGACGAGCAGCGTCGGCGGCGGCACCACCGTCACCATCAGCCTGCCGGTGCGGCGGTCGTCGGGCGTTGTTTCGCCCTTCGCGCGGGCCATCACCGATGAGGCCGGCCGCAAGGACAATGAGGGGCGCCGGATCGCATGAGGCTCGCATTCTGGCGCCCGGCCGAGACCGAGGCGGATGACCTTGCCGGTGCCGGCGCGTTCGAGGCGTTCAAGGCCGAGCGCAGCCTGAAGCGGCGGCGCCGGCTCGATGCCATGGCGGGCGCGCTGCTGGTGGCCTGCACCGTCGGCGTGCTGGTAAACATCTTCTCGCTGCAGAACGGCAACCGCTCGAACTTCATGTTCGGCCTCGCGCTGCCGGAGGCCATCGGCAAGCGCCTGACCATCGATCCGCGCACCCTGCTGACCGGCACCAGGGCGAGCGATACCGATGCCGCCCCGGCGGCTCCGGTGCCGACGCAGGCGCAGCTCCAGCCGCAGCTTCTCGCCGCCACGGCGCCGCCGGCCGCCGCCGTGCCGCCCGCGGCACCGCCCCAGTCCATCGCCGCCCTCATCACCGGCGGCGCGCCTGCCGCGCCGGCGCCCCGCCAGCCCCAGCCGGTCGTGGCGGACGTCCAGCGCGAGCTTTCGCGGCGCGGCTTCTATGACGGCCCGGCCGACGGCCTCACCGGCCCGAAGACGGAAGCGGCCATCCGCGCCTATGAGCAGAGCGCGCGCCTGAAGGTGACGGGCACCGCGAGCGACGCTCTGCTGGCGCAGATCCGCCGCACGCCGGTTGCCTCCAACGCCATGCTGCCGCCCGCCAATGTGGGCGGCGGCGACATCACCGGCGCGCTTCGGCCGCCGGGCGAGGTGGCCAGGCCCAACCGCGTGCTCGGCGTGCAGAAGACGCTGGCGCGCCTCGGCTATGGCCCGCTCAAGGTGACCGGCAGCCTGTCGCCCGAGACGCGCCTTGCGGTGCAGCGCTTCGAGCGCGATCGCGGTCTCCCGGTGGATGGCGAGATCACGGACCGTCTGGTGCGCGAGCTCTCCACGGTCTCCGGCACGGCCATCGAGTGATGCGGCTCAAGAGCGCGATCTTCGTCTCGGCCCTCATCCGCCGCGCGCAGGTGGAGGGCGCCTATGCCGTCGTCCGCCGCAAGGGCGCGGAGGAGGCGGGAGCGGTGTTCGTGAAGGTGGCGCCGCTGGACGGCACCGCCGCCTTCTACGGCCCGGCGCCGCAGAGCGAGATCGACGAGAGCTTTCCTGCTGACCGCCTGTTCAGCCCCATCCTCGGGCCGGGGACCCCCGAGGCGGACGTGGAAGCGCGCATCCAGAAGGAAGTGCGCTTCGATCCCGATCTGTGGCTGGTGGAGATCGAGGACCGGGACGGCCGCAGCTTCCTTGATCTCGCAAAAGCTTGAGATTTCCGCCGCCCTGACGCTGCGGTGCAGCTTTCCCTTTGGCATCCCACGGCTTAGCCTGTCGCCGATTTGGATTCCCGGTGTGCCATGGACGTCATTGAACTCGATCATGTGGTTGTCGGCGCCGGTGTCGTCGGCTTGGCCAGCGCTGCGGCGCTGGCGCGGGCAGGGCGCGAGGTGTTCGTGCTGGAAGCCGGGCCGACCATCGGCAGCGGCATCTCCTCGCGCAACAGCGAGGTGATCCACTCCGGCGTCTATTACACCACCGGCACCCTGCGCCATCTCCTCTGCGTCGAGGGCCGTCGGCGGCTCTATGCCTATTGCGAGCGCCACGGCATCGCCCACAACAAGTGCGGCAAGCTCATCGTCGCCACCAACGAGGCCGAGGCCGAGAAGATCGCCGGCATTGCGGTGCGGGCGAAGGAGAACGGCGTCGAGAACACCGATCTCATCACCGGCGCCGCCGCCATGGCGCTGGAACCGGCGCTGAAGGCGGTGGCGGCGCTTCATGTGGCCGAGACCGGCATCATCGATACGCATGGCTACATGCTGGCGCTCCAGGGCGAGGTGGAGGCGGCGGGCGGCGCCGTGCTGCTGCGCCACAGCGTGCGGCGGGGCACCGCTGCGCCGGGCCGCTTCACGCTGGACGTGGACACGCCGGACGGTCCCTTCACGCTCACCTGCCGCTCGCTGGTGATCGCCGCCGGCCCTTGGACGCACAAGGTGGCGGGCCGCATCGAGGGCTATGACATCTCGGCCATCCACCCCCTCGTGCTGGCCAAGGGCTCCTATTTCTCCTATGCCGGCAAGCCGGTGTTCTCGCGCCTCATCTATCCGGCGCCCATCGACGGCGGCCTCGGCACCCATGTGACGCTCGATCTCGCCGGGCGCATGCGCTTCGGCCCCGACGTGGAATGGCTGAACACGGGCGATCCGGATGCGGTGGACTTCTCCGTGGATCCCGCGCGGGCGGAAAGCTTCTACGCCAATGTGCGCCGCTTCTGGCCGCACCTGCCGGACGGCTCGCTCGTGCCGGACTATTCCGGCGTGCGGCCCAAGCTTGCGCCGCGCGGCACGCAGGAGGACTTCCTGCTGCATGGCCCTGCCCAGCACGGCGTCGAGGGGCTGGTCGGCCTGTTCGGCCTCGAAAGCCCCGGCCTCACCTCGTCTCTCGCCATCGGCGAGCGCGTGCGCGGCCTCGTGGAGCCCACCGCGCTCGCCGCCTGAGCGGGCGCGCGAAGATGGGCTGAAGGTTGCACCAGATTGGACCTACACCCAAGAACAAGCTTCGCGAAACCTTCCGGTCGGATCGACGTTCTCAGGTCATGAGATCCGGAGGTCCGAACATGACGACCGTGGTTCCCTTTCCCCTCGATCGCCGTGCCGCCATGCCCCCGCGGGTGCAGGACGGCGCCGCCCAGATTTTCATCCTGCCGGTGATCCGCGTGGAGCGCCACGGGGACGCGCCGATGGGCATGGGCCCCGCCGATGCCAGCCGCCCGCCGCTGCCGTTCAGCTTCTTCCTGACGGGCAATCGCTGACCCCGATCAGCCGGGCGCGGGCCCGCAGGTGGCGGCATTGAGCTGGCCGCGCACCATGTCCCGCATGTCCCGGTCGCGGGTGAAGGCGCGCACCAGCGCGATGCCCGTGGTGGAGGGCGACACCACCACCAACCGGTCGGCTGCGGTGATTTCCTCGTCCTCGGGAATGGCCGCCTTCTGGGCCGGCGTCATGAGATCGAGCTCGATCACCTTGCCCGCCGCCTTGTCGCTCAGGGCGTAGAAGCCGACGCCCCGCGCCGTGTAGAACGACACCGAGGTGTAGTCGGCGGTTGCCGGCACCCGCAGCTTCAGCGGCTCCTTCGACAGGTCATAGAGGCAGACGGAATAGACGAAGGCCGGATCCATCATCGGCAGGACGTCACCCGTGCCCTTCAGCGCCACCATCTCATTGACCGGCCGGTCCGCCGCCAGCCGCCGGAAGGCGTTGCGCTCGGAGAGCAGCGGCATGGCGAGGATGGAGACGAGGTGCACCATGCCGGCCAGCACGAGGATGATGGCGAGCGCCAGCAGGAGCGAGGGGCGCTCCGCCCGCGCCGGGATGCGCCAGCGCCAGGGATTGGCCAATCCGAGGCGGGAGGTCCGCCGATAGCCGTCAAAGCGCAGGCTCATGGGCAGCGCTCCGTCGTGACGCGGGGCAGAACCGCATCCTCCACGGCGCCGGAGGCGAAGCTGAAGGGCGCGTCATAGAGTCGGAGCGCCACCTGCACATGCGGCTGCGCGCCCGTGGGCACCCAGTTCCCCGAACGGGCCTCGGGGCTCAGCACCACGTTGATGTTGCCATTGTCCGTGTAGAGCAGTTCGGCCGAGGTGAAGCCGGTGCGCCGGGCCTCGTTGGGAATGGGCTGGCCCTTGCCGTCCATGAGCGTGAGCGTCCAGAGCCGCGCCTGCGGCAGGCGGCCGGTGATGCGGATCACGCATCGGCCGTCCAGCGGCTTGCCGGCGCTGTCCTGGCGGGCGAGGAACAGCAGGCCGTCAGCCAGTTCCAGCGGCAGTTCGCCGGAGCGCGCGATGAAGGCGCGGGCATAGGGATCGGCCTGCGTGGTGCCGGAGCGCGGCCAGCCTTCCCAGGCGCCCGCCCGCACCAGATCCATGCCGCGCGAGGAGGTGACGGTGAGCCAGGTGCCGCCGAGGCCGAGGGCGGCGGCGGCGGTGAGGCAGACGGCGAGGGAGAGCGGACGCACGGGCCGGCCTTCAGTTCGTCCGGCCGAGCGGCGCGGCGGAAGCGGTGGGGCCGGCGGGCCGCGCCGGCAAGGGCGGCGCCTCCTTCAGCAGCCGTTCGAGGCGCGCGAGGTTGGCGGCGGATTTCGGCGAGAGGGTGATGGGCCGCTCGGTGGATTCAAGGCCCGGCACCACCAGCGGCGCCGGCGGCTGGTCGAGCTTGGGCGCCGGGGCGTTGCCGATGCCGGGGATGTATTTCAGCTCGATGCCCTGATGGGCATAGGCCATGACCTTCTGCCACGTCATGGCGGGCAGGGAGCCGCCGGTCATCTTGTTCATGGACTGGTAGTCGTCATTGCCGAACCAGACGCCGCCCACGTAATTGCCGGTGAAGGCCATGAACCAGGCATCGCGATAGGCGTTCGTGGTGCCCGTCTTGCCCGCCACCTTGATGCCCGGCAGGCGGGCCCGACGCCCGGTGCCGTTCTCGATGACGTTGTTCAGCATCGGGTTGATCTCGTCGATGATGTCCGGCGGCAGGATCTGCACGGGCTTGGGCGCGTCGCGGTCGAACCGCCAGACCACCTCGCCATTGCCGATGCGCATCTCCACCATGGCGTGGGGATAGACGCTGCGCCCGCCATTGGCGAACACCGAATAGGCGGTGGCCATGTCGATGAGCGTCACCTCGGCGGCACCGAGCGGCAGGGCGGGGGAGATTTCGAGCTTGGTGGTGAGGCCCATCTTGTGGGCGAGCGCGGCGATGTTGGTGCGGCCGAACTTGTCGCCGAGGCGCACCGCCACCGTGTTCAGCGAATGCTGGAGCGCGGTCTGGAGCGTGATGGTGCCCATGTAGCTGCGGCCGTAATTCTGCGGGCACCAGTTGCCGTTGCAATAGGGCGCATCCACCACGGTGGAGGTGGGCTTCATGCCGCCGAGCAAGGCGGTCGTATAGACGAACGGCTTGAAGGAAGAGCCGGGCTGGCGCAGGGCGTCGGTGGCGCGGTTGAACTGGCTCTCGCCATAGTCGCGCCCGCCGACCATGGCGCGCACGGTGCCGTTCGGCTCCATGATGACGATGGCGCCCTGCGTGACCTTGTAGTCCTTGCCATATTCCCGCAGGGACTGGTCGAGGGCGGCTTCCGCCACCTTCTGGATGTTCGGGTCGAGGCCGGTGCGCACCACGAAATTGCGCTCGGTCACGCTCTTGGGGAGCGTGTCCACGAACTTGCGCACTTCGGCGAAGGCATAGTCGAGATAATAGTCCGGCACGCCCTCGTCGCGCCGGTCGATGGGGGTCGCCGGATTGCGGCGGGCGCCGAACACCTGGCCCTCGGTCATGAAGCCGGCGTCCACCAGATTGTCGAGCACGGTGGAGGCGCGGGCGCGGGCGGCGGGCAGGTTGATGTGCGGCGCGAATTTGGTCGGGGCCTTGAACAGGCCCGCCAGCATGGCGCTTTCGGCCAGATTCACCTCGCGCACCGATTTGCCGAAATAATAGCGGGCCGCCGCGTCCACGCCATAGGCGCCGCCGCCGAGATAGGCGCGGTCCAGATAGAGCTTCAGGATCTGGCTCTTGGTCAGGCGGCTTTCCAGCCACAGAGCGAGGAAGGCCTCCTTGATCTTGCGTTCGATGGTCCGCTCATTGGAGAGGAACAGGTTCTTGGCGAGCTGCTGGGAGAGCGAGGAGCCGCCCTGCCGCACGCCGCCGGCCCGCGCATTGGTGACGAGGGCACGCAGGGTGCCGGCGACGTCGATGCCGAAATGCTCGTAGAAGCGCCGGTCCTCGGTGGCGAGCGTCGCCTTGATGAGGGTGTCGGGGATTTCCTCCAGCGGCACCGTGTCGTTCTGCTTCACCCCGCGCTCGCCCACGAGATTGCCGTAGCGGTCGAGGAAGGTGACGGCGAGCTCCGTGCGCTTCAGCCAGTCGTCGGAGGTTTCCTGGAAGGCCGGCAGCGCAAGGGCCAGCAGCACGACGAAACCGGCGGCGCCCAGCGTGAAGCCTTCCGAGGCCATCCCGACGAAGAAGCGCGGGATGCCGCTCAGGGAGAAGTGCTCCATGAAGGCGGAATAATTCGTGACCGCGCGGCGGGTGAGATCGCCCAGCCGGTACATCCCGCTGTCGATGCGGGAATCGAGATCCAGCAGCGCGTTGCGCAGCCGTTTCCGGAACGGGTTCTGCTCGCCTTCGCTCACTGGCCGGGAACCGATCTTCTTGGAGGCCGCGCCGTCGCGGCCGCTCTGAACCTAAGGCGAACCGGCGCAGGAGGAAAGCGCCCCGCCGCTGCGGTACGCTTCAACCAGCTCCGTGCCGGAGGCCCCCGCCCGGGACTGCGACGACGCTCATGTAGGATGCGCCGCCGGCCACGGCAACGCCTGCGTCCGGGTATGGTTCCCGCCCCGCGCTCTTCATTTCGCCGCAGGGATCGGCTAGCAAGCGGCATGCCCCATGATGCCACGCCCCAAGAGCCGTTCTGGCGGACCGTGCCGCTCGCCCGCATGACGCCGGAGCAGTGGGAGAGCCTGTGCGACGGCTGCGGTCGCTGCTGCCTCGTGAAGCTCGAGGACGAGGATACGGGAGAGATCGCCTATACGGACATCGGCTGCCGCCTGCTCGATGGGGAGACCTGCCGCTGCACCGATTACCCCAACCGTCAGGCGCAGGTGCCCGACTGCGTGCGGCTGACGCCGGAGGCGGTGATGACCATCGGCTGGCTGCCGCCCACCTGCGCCTACCGGCTGCTGGACGAGGGCAAGGATCTGCCCTGGTGGCATCCGCTGGTGTCCGGCGATCCGGCGACGGTGACCGCCGCCGGAATCTCGGTGAGCGGGCGGACGGCCGGCTCGGAGGACGCCTTCGGGCTGATGGAACTCATCGCCCACGTGGTCTCCTGGCCCACCCGCTGGCCGCGGGGGGCCAAGGCCCGGACGGCCGCGGCGCCGAGGTCCCGCCGCAAGCCGGCCCCGGACCGTCCGGCCTGAGGCGCGCCGTCAGACCGAGTGGAACGGCGCGGCGGGCCGTACCGGCAGCGGGCCGGGGGCGCCCTCCAGATCCTTCCGGTCCCGCGGCATCTCGATATCGTCCTGCGGGGCGGCGGCGGTTCTGCCCCGGTGCCGGTGGCGGCGGCCGTGCGTGGTGTCCTTCTCCGCCACCGCCTTGAGGGCGCAGCGGCCAGTGCCCGCCCGCAGGATCAGGCCGGCGGCGGCGCCGACGCCGATGAGCCCCAGCAGGCCGCCCCGCTTCAGGCTGAAGCTCATCAGCAGGCTGGCGGCCACGCCGGAGGCCCAGCGTTCCGTTGAACTCAAGTTTCGCGCGCGCGTCATCATGTGCTCCCGTCGTTACGCAACAGGAACGCCGGGCAGGTGTGATCGGGTTCCGGTGGCGGCGTAGCGCCGGGCCCCGCTCAGGACGGGGCTCTCGCCCCAGCCATGCGCAATCCGCGCTTTTCGCTGGCGGGAGCGAGGATTAGACGGAATAGATAGCTCCGGCTTCCGCCCTGTTCGCGTCGCGCCCTGCGCGGCGGTGCGTCGTTGTTGAGTCTGCCGATGCCGTCCCCGCACGTCTCCCAGCCGTCCCCCGAGGCCCCGCCCGCATCCCATGCCCGCAAGGGCGGCCCCCGCCGCCAGCCGGGCTACCGGGCCGTGGCGCTGATCGTGGCAAGCGCCATGTTCATGGAGCAACTGGACGCGACGGTGCTCGCGACCGCCTTGCCGGCGATGGCGCGGGACTTCGGCGTGACGGCGCCGCACATGAGCATCGCGCTCACCTCCTACCTGCTCTCGCTCGCCGTCTTCATTCCCGCCAGCGGCTGGGCTGCGGACCGGTTCGGCTCGCGCACGGTGTTCCGCCTCGCCATCGCCGTCTTCACCATCGGCTCGCTTCTGTGCGCGCAGTCCCAGAGCCTCGCCTTCCTCGTCTTCGCCCGCCTGTTGCAGGGCATGGGCGGGGCGATGATGATCCCGGTCGGCCGCCTCGTGCTGCTGCGCTCCACCACCAAGGCGGACCTCGTCTCGGCCATGAGCTGGCTGCTGGTGCCGGCGATGATCGGCCCGATGGTCGGTCCGCCGCTCGGCGGCTTCCTCGTCACCTTCCTCGACTGGCGCTGGATCTTCTACATCAACCTGCCCATCGGCGTGCTGGGGCTGGTGCTGGTCAGCATCTTCATCGCCGACAGCCGGGCCGAGAAGCCGGACCGCTTCGATGGCCTCGGCCTCGTTCTCTCGGGTGCGTCGCTGGGCGGCCTGCTGTTCGCCTTCGAGCTGTCGAGCCGGGGCGAGGGGGATGCCCGCATCACCTTCGGCCTGATGGTGATGGGCGTCCTGAGTGGCCTTGCGTATCTCCGTCACGCCCGCAAGCTCTCGGCGGCGGGTGGCCATCCGATCCTCGATCTGTCGCTGATGAACATCGAGACGTTCCGCCTCTCGGTGATCGCCGGCAACATCACCCGCATCACCCAGGGCGCCCAGCCCTTCCTGATCCCGCTCATGCTCCAGCTCGGCTTCGGCATGACGGCGGCGGAGGCGGGCATGATCTCGCTCTCCACAGCCGTCGGCTCGCTGCTGATGAAGGGCGTGGCGCCGAAGGTGCTGCGCCGCTACGGCTTCCGCAACACGTTGCTCGTCAACGGCATCATCTGCACCGGCACCTATGCGGTCTGCGCCCTCATGCGCCCCGACTGGCCCCACTGGTCCATCTACGTGCTGCTGACCGCCGCCGGCTTCTTCATGTCGCTCCAGTTCACCGCCTACAATACGGTCGCCTATGACGAGGTGCCGGCGGCGCGCATGAGCGCGGCCGCCAGCTTCTACAGCACCTTCCAGCAGCTCATGCTCTCCATGGGCATCTGCGTCGCCGGCTTCGCGCTCGCCACCTCCATGGCCGCCAACGGCCGTTCCGTGGCCGGCTTGGCGGATTTCTCAGTGGCCTTCGTCACCGTCACCACCATCGCCATGGCGGCGACCTTCTGGAACGCGCGCCTGCCCCATGATGCGGGTGCCGACATTTCCGGCCACCGCCGCCGGCGGAGCTTGGCTGCCGCCGTCAACGAGGCGACGGACGCCCCGGACTGAGGGACATCACACCGGCGCCCGGCCGGGGGCGCGAAAAGGCCGGGCGCCGGTTCCGGCCGCGCCGGTCAGGCGACGGCCGGCTGCCGGCTCCACGAGGGGAACGGGTCCGGCAGGTGAGACAAGGCGGCGAAGTCGAGCTGCGCCGGATCGGTGGGGCCCGTCAGGCAGTCATCCAGCGCCGCCCGGATGGCGGCTTCATCCAGGCCCATGCCGATGAACACCAGCTCCTGCCGCCGGTCGCCATAGAAGGGCGCCCAATAGCGCTTCAGTTCGGTGCGGAAGGCGGGGTCCTGCGGCCAGTGCTCCTTCGGCACGGCGGCCCACCACAGGCCCAGCTTCTCGGTGCGGCAGAGCGAACCGGCAAGGCTCATCTCGCCCACATAGGCATCGCGGGTCGCCAGCCAGAACAGCCCCTTGGCGCGGATCAGGCCCGGCCAGGTGCGGCGCAGGAAGGCGGAGAACTTCTGCGGATGGAAGGGCCGGCGGGCGCGATAGACGAAGCTCGCGACGCCGTATTCCTCGGTCTCCGGCACATGGTCCGCAAAGCCGTTCAGCTCCTTGAACCACAGCGGATGGCGATGGGCGGCCTCGAAATCGAAGCGGCCGGTGTTCATCACCTCGGCGAGCGGCACCTGACTGTGGTTCGTCTCGAGGATGCGGGCGTCCGGGTTGAGCCCCTTGATGACGGCGCGGGCGAGCCGGAGCTTTTCCGGATCGGTGGCGCCGACCTTGTTCAGCACGATCACGTCGGCGAACTCGATCTGGTCCACCATCAGATCGACGATGGTCCGCTGGTCCTCTTCCCCGAGGCTCTCGCCCCGGTCGCGCAGGAAGTCGGTGGAGGCGTAGTCCTTCAGGAGGTTCGCCGCGTCCACCACCGTCACCATGGTGTCGAGGCGGGCGAGGTCGGAGAGGGAGAAGCCCTCCTCGTCCCGGAACTCGAAGGTCGCGGCCACCGGCAGCGGCTCGGCGATGCCGGTGCTCTCGATGACCAGCGCGTCGAAGCGGCCTTCGCGGGCGAGGCGGGTGACTTCCGCCAGCAGGTCGTCGCGCAGGGTGCAGCAGATGCAGCCGTTGGTCATCTCCACCAGCGTTTCCTGCGTGCGGGAAAGATCGCCGCCGCCGGCCCGGATCAGTTCCGCATCGATGTTCACTTCGGACATATCGTTGACGATCACCGCGACCCTCAGGCCCTCGCGGTTGGCGAGGACGTGGTTGAGCAGGGTGGTCTTCCCGGCGCCCAGAAAGCCTGAAAGCACGGTGACTGGCAGGCGATTGTCGGCGGTCGGCATGGGGCGGTCCTTTGAATGATACAATATATCATTTCATGGCATGCCCGTCTTTTTGGCGCAAGTGCCGGACCGTTCGCCTGCCTGATGATGCCGTTCCGGAAAGGGTCCGCGTTGTCCGCGCAGCCGGATGGTGACGAAATGAACCTACGGTGAATGCAGCCGGACGCCGGGGAGGGGCGGATGATGGCGATGTTTCAAGCGAGCCAGACGTTGATGGAGGCCGAGCACCAGTTCGACGACCGGACGGCCTATTGCACCCGGTGCGGTTGCCACTGGAACACCGCCTACCAGCTGCGCCGCGGCTGCATCACAGCGGAGAATGTTTCGGCGATCTCGCACCTGCGCGCCCGGGCTCGGCTCGACGCGCTCCTGACCGCGCGCCGCATGCCCCGCCCGCCGAAGGGGGCATGAGGCGCGCAGGTCGGTGACCCCGCTTCGGTGCGGGATGGTTTTTCGAGTTTGAGGGATGTTCCAGGGCACCTATCTCCCCCCCCCGGGTGCCTTGGGACGCCCTCTCCCCCACGGGAGAGGGCATCAGTGGGCGCGCAACGCGCGGTCGCCGGGACCCCTGTCATGGTGGGACAGGACAGGGGTCCAACGGCAGCGCGGGACGCACCCGGCACGCCGGAGGGAAACCGGCGGCAGGGAGGGGCCGAGTACCCAAGTGCAGTTCCCGAAGTTCAAGCTTCCGACGTTCGAAAGACCCGAGTTTCGTCTCCAAGTTCCAGAGTTCCGAAGTCCCCAAACGCCGGGTCCCGACCGGGCTCGGCCACCGGTACCAAGTCGCAAAGTCGTGTGTCCTCAAGTGTCAGTACCCAGTGCCAAGACCAGCGTTTGCGTTCGGTTCGAGTTCCTGAGGGTTCGTGAGTTTGGTCTCCCGACCGGAGTTTAGGAAAATATGCCTTGACAGCGTGCCGCTCATCAGGCATCTTTTCTCCATGCTCCGGAATTGTGACTTGAAAGGCGCCGCATCGCCCCCGCGGCGCCTTCCTTTTTTCCGGCGTCCGCGGTGCCCCTTCGCACCCCGCGTGAACACGAACGCCCGGGATCTGCACCCAATGACCGCTCCCGCCTCTCCCGCCGCCGTGGCCCGCGCCCGCGCCCTGCGCGGCGAGGGTCTCGAGCCCGCCGCCATCGCCGCCAAGACCGGCCTCTCGCTTCGCCAGCTCGGCTACTGGCTGCGCCCCGATGCCGGGACGCCCCGCCCGACCGCGCGCCGCGCCGGCAAGGGCCGCAAGCGCGCGGCGCGCAAGGCCGCCCGCCCGCCGAGCCCCGCCGCCCGCCTTCGGATGATGGGACGTCTCTGGACGGCTGCCGAGGCGCAGATGGCCGAGATCGAGGCCCGCCTCCAGCGGCTCGCCGAAGGGGAGGGGTCGGCCCGAGATGGCGTACAGGACGCCCGCGCGCTCGCCATTCTCGCCCGCGTCATGCGCGATCTCTCCGCCCTCGATGCCGCCGCCCGCAAGGCGCGTGCCGAGGCGGCGCCCCCGGCAGGAGCCGCGCCGCTCTCTCCCGAGGGGGCCGGCGCCTTCCGCGCCGAGCTCGCCCGCCGCCTTGCCGGCCTGTGCGACAGCGTGCAGCCGCCGGCCCCCGACACTCCGCCGGAGGGTACGGCACTGCTCTCCCAAGGGTAAGCGGGCCGCCGCACCGTGGCGCCTGTCCCGAAACGGGACGGACGCGAACATCCACAGGACAAACCCCGTCCGAATCGCTGGCGCCCGCCTGTGCCGCATTCGTTCGCCGGAGGCGCCTCATGTCGCTCGCCCTTCCCCCTCCCTCCGCCGCCGCTTTGCGTGCGGCCCTGGCGGCGGTGATGGCGGATGCGGGCGCGGCGCGGACGTTCCTCTCGGGCCTCGACGAGGCGGGCGCCGAACGCCTGCTCACCGATTGGGAGATCTGGGCGCGCCCCGACCAGTTGCCGCCGCCCGCCGCGTCCGGTGGCCGGCCCTGGACCACCTGGCTGGTGCTGGGCGGGCGGGGCGCCGGCAAGACGCGGGCGGGTGCCGAATGGGTGCGTGGACTGGCCCTCGGCCGGCCGCCTTTCGCGCCGGCCCCCGTGGGCCGCATCGCGCTGGTGGCCGAGACCATGGGCGATCTGCGGGAGGTGATGGTGGAGGGTGTGTCCGGCCTGCTCGCCGTCCATCCCGCCGCCGAACGGCCCCGCTGGGAGCCCACCCGCCGCCGCCTCGTCTGGCCCAATGGCGCGGTGGCGCAGGGCTTTTCCGCCGAGGACCCCGAAAGCCTGCGCGGGCCGCAATTCGAGGCCGCCTGGCTCGATGAACTCGCCAAGTGGCGGCGGGCCGAGGCGGTGTTCGACATGCTCCAGTTCGGCCTCCGGCTCGGCGCGCAGCCGCGCCAGATGGTGACGACGACGCCCCGCCCGAGCGCCCTGCTGCGCCGCCTCATGGCCGACCCGTCCACCGTCTTGAGCCGCGCAACCACGGCTCAGAACGCCTTTCACCTCGCGCCCGCTTTCCTCGACACGGTGCTGGCCCGCTATGGCGGCACGCGGCTCGGGCGGCAGGAACTGGAGGGCGAAATCATCGAGGACCGGCCCGACGCGCTCTGGACCCGTTCGGCCCTCGAGGCCGCCCGCGAGGCCGCGGCCCCGCCGCTCGCCCGCGTGGTGGTGGCCCTCGATCCGCCGGCCTCCTCGCGGGCCGGGGCGGACGCCTGCGGGATCATCGCCGCCGGCATCGACGGGGAGGGCCTTGTGCATGTCTTGGCGGACGCCACCGCCGCCGGCCTGCGCCCCGCCCAATGGGCGGCGCGGGCCATCGACCTGTGGCGCACCCATGAGGCGGATGCGGTGGTGGCGGAGGTGAACCAGGGCGGCGAGATGGTGCGCAGCGTGCTCGCCGAGGTGGATGCCAGCGTGCCGGTGGTGAGCGTGCGCGCAACGCGCGGCAAGTATCTGCGCGCCGAGCCCGTCGCCGCTCTCTATGAGCAGGGGCGCGTGCGCCACGCCGGTGCCTTCCCGGCGCTGGAGGACGAGATGTGTGACTTCGGCCCGGAGGGCCTGTCCTCCGGCCGTTCGCCGGACCGGCTCGACGCCCTCGTCTGGGCCGTCACCCAGCTCGCCCTCGGCCCCCGCGCCCCGGCGCCGCGCGTGCGGCGGTTTTGAAGGCGCTCCCGCGCCGTTTCAGGCGGCGGCCAAAAGCGCCCGGAAGCCGAACAGCCGGGCGGCGGTGCCGCCGAGAACCTGCGGCAGCTCGGGGGCCGGGAAGACGCGGGCGAGGAGGGCCTTGAGGCCGGCGATGTCGGCTTCGCTTTCGTGCTGGGTATGCGGCCAGTCGCTGCCGATCATCAGGCGACCGGCGCCAAAGGCGGCGCGGGCCGCCTCGGCCAGCGGCAGCGGATCGCCGCCCCCGAGGCGGTAGGGCGCGGAGAGTTTCATGAAGAGGCGCGGCGTGCGCGCAGCCAGCAGCATGAGGGCGGCCAAGCCGGGGTCATTCACGCCGAGGGCGGGGTCCGGCAGGCCGAAATGGTCCACCACCACCGCCGGCACGTCGCTTTCCAGCAACCCCGCCAGCAGGCGCGGATACCGCCGGGCCTGCGCCTGCACCTCGATCTGGAAACCGCAGCGGGCCGCCGCCGCGAGGAAGGCGCGCCAGACGGGATCGGCAAAATCCGGGTCCGGCCGGCCGATCAGATTGAGCCGCACGCCGGCGATGCCTTGAGCCGCAAGCCCGCGCATCGCCCCTTCGGTGCAGTCCGGCGCCACCACGGCGATGCCGCGCAGATGGTCGGGATCGGCAGCGATCGCGGCCAGCAGATAGGAATTGTCCGTACCGAGGAAGCTCGGCTGCACCAGCACGCCGCCGGCAAAGCCGTTGGCCGCCCGCAGGGCCGCATAGGTCTCGGGCAGCGCGTCATAGGCCGGCACGTAGCGGGCGGCGGCAATGGTCGGCAGGTCGCGCCGGAAGATGTGGGCGTGGCTGTCGATGGCCATCAGGCCGGCGGAACGCCGCCGGCCGTCGAGGGGTTCGTTCATGTTGCGGGACCGGATGCGCGGCGGCTCATTGCGCCGGGGCGGACGAGCGCACGCCCGCACCGGCCGGCGCGCCGGGCGCGTCCACCGCGTCGAGCTTCACCGCCTTGGTCTCGGGTAGCATGAGCACCGCCACCACCACGAGGCCATAGGCCACCGCTGCATCGATGCCGATGGCGGCGCCGAGCGACATCTGCTCGGACAGATGGCCGACGAGGAAGGGGAAGATGGCGGAAACGATGCGCCCGGCATTGTAGCAGAAGCCGACGCCGGTGCCGCGGATGCCGCCCGGATACAGCTCGGAGAACAGCGCGCCCATGCTGGCCGGAATGCCGGCCGAGCAGAAGCCCAGCGGGAAGCCGAGGATCAGCATGGCGGTGTCGCCGATGGGCAGGAACACATAGGCCAGCACGACGATGACGCAGGAGAGCGCGAACAGGCCCACCGTGCGCCGGCGGCCGATGCGGTCCAGCAGATGCGCGGCGGCGATGCAGCCGAAGAAGAAGGCGACGATGATGACCGCCAGATAGGCGCCGGTGCCCAGCGTGGAGAGATGGCGCTCGGTCTTGAGATACGTGGGCAGCCAGCTCGTCACCGCGTAATAGCCGCCGTGGGCGCCGGTGCCGAGCAGAAGGCCCACCAGCGTGACGCGCAGCACGTCCGGCGAGAAGATGCCGAGCAGCGGCGTGCGCGCCTGCTGCGCCTTGGGCGCGCGGGCCGGCGAGGCCTCGGGCTCGGGCACATGGCGGCGCACGAAGATGACGAGGATCGCCGGGATGAGGCCGAGGCCGAACAGCAGGCGCCAGGCGATTTCCGGCGGCACGAAGGAATAGATGCTGGTCTGGATCAGCACCGAGGCGCCCCAGCCCACGGCCCAGGCGCTCTGCACGGTGCCCAGCGCCTTGCCGCGGTGGCTCGGGCGGATGGCCTCGCTCATGAGCGCGACACCGGCCGCCCATTCGCCGCCGAAGCCGAGGCCCTGCAAGGCTTTCAGCACGAGGAGCTGGTTGTAATCCTGCGCGAAGGCGGAGGCGAAGGTCGCGAGCGCGAACCACAGGATCATCACCTGCAGGGCGCGCACGCGGCCGATGCGGTCCGAAATGGCCCCGCCGACCCAGCCGCCCAGCGCCGAGGCGATGAGCGTCACGCTGGTGATCATGCCCGCATCGGCCTTGCTGATGTGCCAGAGGGCAAGCAGCGTCGGGATGACGAGGGAGAAGAGCTGGACGTCGAGCGCATCGAGCGCCCAGCCGCCGAAGCAGGCCCAGAATGTCTTGCGCTCGGTGGCGTCGATCTCGCGGAACCAACTGAACATGGGTGTCCTCCGGCAGGCCCGCGCGGCTCTTGCGGCCGGCTGGCGCCTTGCGTGAACGGTTGCGAACGAAAATGAGCGGCGGACCGCTCAGCGGATCTCGATGCGGTAGCGGAAGCGGTCGGCGGGGCCGCGCGAGCGGCGCCACTCGATGGGATGGCGATCGAAGCCGAGCGCCACACGGTCCACCACCACCACGGGCGCGCCGGCGGGGATCTCCAGCACGCGGGCGTCCTTCTCGGTAGCGAGGTCGATGGTGAGCGTCTCCTCGGCAGAGGCGACCACCTCGCCGCACAGGCGCTCATAGAGCGGATAGAGCAGGTCGCCGAAGCCGGTGAGGACGAGATCCTCCAGCGGCGCGAAGCGGGCGCGCGGCAGCCAGATTTCCTCGGCGAAGACCGGGGTGCCGTCGATGAGGCGCAGGCGGTCGATGCGCAAGGCGAGCGACTTCGGCGCGAGGCCGAGCGCCCTCGCGGGTTCCGCCGGGCAGGGGGCGACCTTGCGGGCGAGCACGCGGCCCTCGGGCATGGCGCGCGCCCCGTCCGCCCCCTCGGCGCGGAAGAAGCGGAAGAGCGAGCGGTCGAGGGAGGGGCGGCGCACGAAGGTGCCGCGCCCCTGCACCCGGTCGAGCACGCCCTCGGCCACCAGCGTGTCGAGCGCCTTGCGCACGGTGCCGAGCGCCACGCCGTTGACGCGGGCGATCTCGCTTTCCGCCGGAATGGCCGTGCCCGGCCCCCAGTCGCCCGCGACGATGCGGGCGACGATGGCGTCGCGCAGGCGCTGATAGAGGGGCAGGCGGCTGTCGCTGGTCTCGCTGAGCGCGAGCACGGCGCCGGGCGCATCGGCCGATGCGTCCGCCTGCGTCCTGTCCGCGTCCACAGCGTGCTGGCTCATGCCACCCGCGCTCCACCGGTTGATTGGTCCTCTATAGGACTAGAGGGGGCTATCCCCACCGTCAATCGGGTAGCTGTGCAGGTGCGAAGGCGCCGTATTGCGCTGCAATGTGCCGCCGCCGCTTTGCCTTCGGGCGCGGCTTCACAGCGCGTCCCTCGGCCGCCGAGGGCGCGGTGCGCTTTCACGCTTCAGACACGATCCTCCAGCGGCCGGTGGCCGTCGCCTGTCCTGCTTGCTCCGGCTGCGGAGCCGAGGGAGTCCCGCATGCTGTCGTCCGTCTTCCAGGCCCTGCGCCCGCGTCCCGCCGAGGCCAAGGCGAGCCGCACCGCCGCGCTGGTGGCGCTGCTCGCCACCGGCCGCGCCCGCTGGACGCCCCGCGATTATGCCGGGCTCGCCCGCGAGGGCTTTGCCCGCAATGCGGTGGCCTATCGCGCCGTTCGGCTGATCAGCGAGGCCGCCGCCAGCGTGCCGCTGCTCTTGATGGACGGCGACCGCGAGATCGACGCCCATCCGCTGCTGGACCTCCTCGCACGGCCCCATCCGCGTGCGGCGAAGGCGGATTTCCTGGAGGCGCTGTGCGGCCATCTGCTGGTGGCCGGCAATGCCTATGTGGAAGCGGTGGCGGTGGAGGGCGCCGTGCGCGAACTCCACGTGCTGCGGCCGGATCGCGTGCGCATCGTGCCCGGCCCCGACGGCTGGCCGGAGGCGTTCGACTACACGCTGGAGGGCCGCACCCTGCGCATTCCGCAGGAGAGCATCGTGCCGGGCGCCGACGTGCCGCCGGTGCTGCACCTCGCCTTGTTCAATCCGCTGGATGATCTCTACGGCTTCGCCCCGCTGGAGGCGGCGGCGCAGGCGCTCGATCTGCACAATGCCGCCGGCGCCTGGAACAAGGCGCTGCTCGACAATGCCGCGCGCCCTTCCGGCGCGCTGGTCTATGGCGGCACGGGTTCGCTCTCCGAGGAACAGTTCGCGCGGCTCAGGGAAGAACTGGAGGCGAGCTTCCAGGGTGCCGCCAATGCCGGCCGCCCGCTGCTGCTGGAAGGCGGGCTCGACTGGAAGCCCCTCGGCCTCAGCCCGAAGGACATGGATTTCGCCGCCGCCCGCGAGGCCGCCGCGCGGGAGATCGCGCTGGCGCTCGGCGTGCCGCCCATGCTGCTTGGCATTCCGGGCGACAACACCTATGCCAATTATGCCGAGGCCAACCGCGTGCTTTGGCGCCAGAGCGTGCTGCCGCTGGTGAAGCGGGTTGCCGGTGCGCTGAGCGCCTGGCTCGCGCCGGCCTTCGGTTCGGGCCTCGCGCTCGTGCCCGACCTCGACCAGGTGGAGGCGCTCGCCGCCGAGCGCTCCGAGCTCTGGAGCCGCGTGAACGCGGCCGATTTCCTCACCGATGCGGAGAAGCGCGCGGCGGTCGGCTACGGCCCCGTCGCGCCCTGAGGGGAGGTCATCTTGGAGAGCATCCTTCAGGTTTTCGCCACGCGCGGCGACCTCGCCCATCTGGCGCTCGCCGCCTGGGCGCTGAGCGCGTCCGGCGTTGCGCTGGCCGCCCTCGGCGGCTTGTCCCGCGCCAACGAGCGCATCGACGCCTTCGTCCGCGAACTCGCCCGCTTCAACGCCCGCCACGACGATCCGTGAGGGGCCCGTGACCGGCGCGGTCTGAGGATCGGACCGCGCTCCTCTCCGCTCGCGCAACCGGGTCCCTCTCCCGCCTGCGGGGGAGGGGGGCTGGAACGAGCCTCACCAGTCCAACGCATGATCGTCCACTCACCAAAGCCGCACCGTCCGGCCCACCGATCGCGCGGGCGGCCGCCGCGCGGTGGTTCGCGCTCGGACTGCCGCCACCCCTCCATCCCAGCAGGAGACCATCCATGCGAGCCCCCTTCATCGCCAGGGCATCGGCGCCGCGCATCCGGGCGCTGTCGCCGGCGCCGGTCCGGCGCGCGGCGCCGCAGAGCACCAGCGTGTTCCGCGATTTCGTCGCCACCCTCGAGCGCCTCGAGAAGGCGCGGCGTCGCAAGGGCGCGGGCCAGGGTGCGGGCAAGGTGCGTTGATGGGCGCCGCCTTTTCTCCACCGGGCCTTGGGGCAGCGACGGCGCGCTTCGAGGGCTATGCCTGTCTGTTCGACCGGCAGGATCTCGGCCGCGACGTGATCGCCCCCGGCGCCTTTGCCGAGACGCTGGCGCGGCGGGGCGTCGCTGGCGTGCGGCTGCTCTATCAGCACGACCCCGCCGAGCCCATCGGCGTGTGGACCTCACTCATCGAGGACGGCATCGGCCTCAAGGTCGAGGGCGAGCTCACGCTCGGCGTCGGCCGGGCGCGCGAGGTGGCGGCGCTCATCGGCGTCGGTGCGCTCGATGGCCTCTCCATCGGCTTCAAGGCGGTGGAGGCCCGCACCGACCCGCGCACCCGCGTGCGGCGGATCACCCGCATCGATCTCTGGGAGGTGTCCATCGTCACCTTCCCCATGCAGCCGGACGCGCGCATCCGCCGCCCGCCGCCGCCTCTCCTCGCGATGCGGGCCGCGGCCGATGCCGTGTCCCGCGCCGCCGCCCGCCTGCGGCCGCATCTGGCGGCCGTCTGATCCCTCTCCAACCTCAGGATCCCTTCATGAGCGATCTCCTTTCCGCCCCCGAGACCAAGGTGGCGGCGCCCGAGCGCCAGTCGGCCCTCGACACGCTGATGCACGCCTTCGAGACCTACAAGACCGCCAACGAGACCCGCCTCGCGGAGATCGAGCGGCGCGGCGCCGCCGATCCGCTGCTCGATGAGCGCATGCGGCGGCTGGACCATGTGATCGACGCCTGCAAGGCGCGCATGGACCGGCTGGAGACGGAGCGCCGCCGCCCGCCTCTCGGCATCACGCGGACCGAGGCGCCGCGCGGCGAGCACGGCGCGGCCTTCACCGGCTATGTGCGCCACGGCGCCAGCGACGGCCTGAAGGCTCTGGAGGCCAAGTCCCTCTCCACCGGCGTCGGCGCCGACGGCGGCTATCTCGTGCCCTATGAGACCGAGCAGGAGATCGGGCGCCGCCTTGCCGCCCTTTCGCCCATCCGCGCGCTCGCCACCGTGCGCACCATCGGCGCCGGCACCTATCGCAAGCCGTTCATGACCTCCGGTCCCATGGTGGGCTGGGCGGCGGAAACGGCGGCGCGGCCGCAGACCGACAGCCCGGTGCTGGCGGAACTCGCCTTTCCGGCCATGGAGCTCTACGCCATGCCTGCCGCCACGCAGGCGCTGCTCGACGACGGGCAGGTGAATGTGGAGGAGTGGCTGGCGGGCGAGGTGGACAGCGCCTTCGCCGAGCAGGAGGGCGCCGCTTTCGTCTCCGGCGACGGCACGGCCAAGCCCACCGGCTTCCTCGCTTATCCGAAGGTGGCGGAAAGCGGCTGGAGCTGGGGCAAGACGGGCTATGTGGCGACCGGCGTCGCGGGGGGCTTTCCCGCGTCCGATGCCGCCGATCCGCTGCTCGATCTCGTCTATGCGCTGAAGGGCGGCTATCGCCAGAACGCGGCCTTCGTCATGAACCGCCGCACCCAGGCCGCCGTGCGCAAGCTGAAGGACGATGCGGGAGCCTATCTCTGGACGCCGCCGGCCGGTGCCGGCCAGCCGGCGAGCCTCATGGGCTTTCCGGTACAGGAGGCCGAGGCTATGCCGGACATCGGCGACGGGGCCTTCGCCATCGCCTTCGGCGACTTCCGGCGCGGCTATCTGGTGGTGGACCGGGCGGGCGTGCGGGTGTTGCGCGATCCCTATTCCGCCAAGCCCTACGTGCTGTTCTACACCACCAAGCGCGTGGGCGGCGGCATCCAGGACTTCGATGCCATCAAGCTGCTGAAGTTCGCCGCCGGCTGAGCCCGGCGGCGAAGGCGGGTCAGGGCACGGGGCTGCCGAGCTTGCGCGCGGTGGCCTCGATCCAGTCCCGCTGGAGGCCCACCAGCGTGATGCCGGTGACGCCGCCGCAGCCGCGGGCGCCGTTGGGGCCCGTGGCCCAGCCGATGACGCCGGCCAGCAGGTTGCCCACGAAAGCCGGGCCGCCGCTGTCGCCGGTGCAGGCCCCCGCATTGCTCATGGGCGAGGCGAGGCGGGCCATGATGCCGCCCGTCGTGCCGATGGTAGGCAGGCTCGTGCAGCGCAGGGTGCCGGCGGTCTCGTCGGCCCCGTCCGAGGCCATGCCGTAACCGGCGATGAGATATTCCGCGCCCCGCTGCGGTAGGGTGTTGTCCTGCGTGAGCGCGGCCGGGCGGAAGCTTGGCGGCAGCGGCGAGGCGAGCTTCACCAGCGCGAGATCCGGCGTCGGATGGCGGTTGCGGAACTGGTCCGGATCGAAGCCGGGATGCACCACGATCCGCAGCGCGGGAATGAGGCGCGGCGGGCCGGACCCGGTGATCGCCACCGCATAGCTGCCGGGCGGCGCGACGCAATGGGCGGCGGTCAGGATCAGATCCTGCGCCAGCGCGGTGCCCGAGCACGAGGCGCCCCGCGTCGAGACCAGCATGACGGTGTGGCTGGTGCCCTGGGCCGCGCCGGGGCGACCGCCCACCACCGCGTGGCCGGGAGCAGCCTGCGCCAGAAGAAAGCCGGCGCAGAGCAGGGCGGAACCCAACGGACGCCCGCCGGACAACAGGAAACGAAGCAGCACGGATCCCCCTCATGTACGGCGGCGAAATTTTTGCCCCGAGCGTGGGGGGCGGGTCAATCCCGCACCTTGGTGCGGTCGGGCCCCCGTCTGCCGGATGCGAGGGGACAATCCGCACATGACGCAACGTATTTCAGGCCCCGCTGCGGAACCGCTGACGCTGGCCGAGGCGAAGGACTTCCTGCGCCTCACCGATCCGTCAACGGACGTGCTCGTGGGTGCGCTGCTTTCCGCCGCCCGGCGGACCATCGAGAGCGCCACGGGGCGCGTCCTCATGACCCAGAGCTGGCGCCTCGTCCGCGACGCCTGGCCGGCGAGCGGGCTCTTCCTGCTGCCCATCGCGCCCGTCGCCAGCCTCGATGCGGCGCGGGTCCGGCGCGCCGACGGCACATGGGAGGAGGTGCCCGCCGGTCGCCTCTCGCTCCTCGGCGACCGCACGCCGCAGCTCATCGGCCTCGACCGCGCGCACCTGCCGCAGCCGGCCGTGGACCATGGCGGCATCGCCCTCGACGTGACCGCCGGCTATGGCCCGGAGCCCGCCGACGTGCCGTCGGATCTGCTGCAGGCGGTGCGGCTCACCCTCGCGCATTTCCATGAGCATCGCGACGTGGTGGGCGAGGCCATCGGCCTGCCGGGCGCCGTCCTCGCACTCATCGCGCCCTACCGGATGCTGCGGCTGTGAGCGGGGCCATTCCCATCGGCGCGCTGCGCCATCTCGTGACGCATCTGGCCCCGGTGTCGGTGCCGGACGGCTTCGGCGGCGCCAGCGTCACCTTCGTCGCCGTCGATCGCCTCTGGGCGGCGGTGGAGGAGAGCGCCGCGGGCGCGTTTGCCGACGAACGGCGCTTCGGCCTTGCCGGCGTGCGCGTGACCGTGCGCGCGCCCAACACGCTCAAGGCCGGCGACATCCTGCGTCACGGCACCCGCCGCCTCGCGGTGGAGGCGACCTGCGATCCGGACGGACGCGGCCGGTACACCCGCGCCATGTGCAGAGAGGAACAGACATGATCTCGGTGAAGATTTCAGGCCTGGATGGCCTCGTGGAACAACTGCTCGACAAGCTGCGCGACAAGGCGATGCACCTGCTGCTTGGCCGCGTGCCGGACCCTGCGCCCGCGCCCGATGGACCCGCCGATCCGGCCGCGGACGAGGCGCCGCCGCGCGCTTCGGACGGCACGCCGGGAGGCGGCGCGTGAGCGCGCCGGCCTCCGCCGCACTCGCCCTGCGCAAGGCCATCCACCAGCGCCTTGCCGCCGACACCGCGCTCGGCGCACTGGTGGCGGGCGCCATCCATGACGTGCCGCCGGCCGGTGTCCCCTTTCCCTATGTCACGCTCGGAGAGGCGGTGGTTTCCGACTGGTCCACCGCCACCGAGGCGGGCAGCGAGCAGGCGCTGACGCTGCACGTCTTCTCCCGCCAGGGCGGCCGGGCGGAGGCCATGGCGCTGTGCGCCGCCGTGCAGGAGGCGTTGCACGAGGCGCCGCTCGCCCTCGACGGGCATCGCCTCGCCAATCTCAGGGCCACCACCGCCGAGGTGCGGCGCGACGGCGACGGGCGGACCTTCCACGGCTTCGTCCGCTTCCGCGCGGTGACCGAGGCGCTCTGAAGCGACATTTCCCGAAGGAGACTTCCATGGCCGCGCAGATGGGCAAGGACCTGCTGCTCAAGATGCTGGATGGCGCCGATTACGTAACCGTCGCGGGCCTGCGCTCGCGCACGCTCGCCTTCAATGCCCAGACGGTGGACGTGACCCATTCCGAGAGCGCCGGCCGCTGGCGCGAACTGCTGGCGGGGGCGGGTGTGAAGCGCGCCAGCATTTCGGGGGCCGGCATCTTCAAGGATGCCGCCTCGGACGCGCTTGTGCGCGCCGCCTTCTTCGCCGGAGAGGTGCGCGACTGCGCGGTGGTGATCCCCGATTTCGGCACCGTTTCCGGTCCCTTCCTCATCAGCGCGCTGGAGATCGCCGGCCAGCATGACCGGGAAGTGACCTTCGACCTGACGCTGGAGAGCGCCGGCGCGCTCGCCTTCGCGGCACTGTGAGGAGAGCGGCCATGGCCAACCGGCATCGCGGGGAAATCTCCGCACACCTCGGCGGGCGGGACCGCACGCTGGTCCTCACGCTCGGCGCGCTGGCCGAACTGGAGGCCGCCTTCGCGGTGGAGGATCTCACAGCTCTGGCCGAGCGCTTCGGGCGCGGGCGACTCTGTGCGAGCGACATGGTGCGCCTCATCGGTGCCGGCCTGCGGGGTGCGGGCGAAACGATCGATGATGAAGAGGTGGCGCGGCTCGCCTGTCCCGAAGGGGCGGTCGGCTATGCGCGCATCGTTTCGGCTTTGCTCTCGGGCACCTTCGGGGGCGGGGAGGCGCCGCGCCCTCCGGTGCCGCAGGAGACCTGAGCGCGGGGCCGGCACCGTTCCCCTGGGAAGCGGCCATGGCCCTCGGCTTCGGCATTCTGCGGCTGTCCTCCCGCGATTTCTGGTGCCTCACGCCCCGTGAGCTGGCCGCCGCCTGCCGCCCGCCCGCTGCCACGTCTTCCGGCCTCGATCGCGCTGGCCTCGCCGCGCTGATGGCCCGCTTTCCCGACACGACACGGAGATAGAGATAGAGATGGAGACGAGCGATCCCGTTTCGCTGGCCCTCACCGCCGACACGTCCGGCTTCACCGCCGGCCTGGCGGAAGCGGAGGCCTCCGCCCGCAACTTCAGCGCCGGCGTGACCTCGGCTTTCTCCGCCGCCGAAGTGCCGGCGCGGGGTTTTTCCAGCGCGCTGGGGGATGCCTTCGCCAGCGTCGCTGTGAAGGGGCGCGATCTCGATACGGTGCTGGCGGGGCTGGGCCAGCGGCTTTCCGGCATGGCGCTGAATGCGGCGCTGAAGCCGCTGGAGCAGGGGATCAGCAACAGCATCGGCCAGCTCTTCTCCGGCGCCTTCGCAAACGGCGGGGTGCTGGAGGCGGGCGCGGTGCGCGCCTTCGCGGACGGCGGCGTGGTGTCCGGTGTCCGGGCCTTTGCCGAGGGCGGGGTGGTGGCGGCGCCGACCTATTTTCCCATGGCGTCCGGCGTCGGCCTCATGGGGGAGGCGGGGGCGGAAGCCATCCTGCCTCTGGCGCGTGGGGCGGACGGGGCGCTCGGCGTACGCACACAGGCGAGCGGCGGTGGGACGACGACGGTGAATGTCTCGGTATCAACGCCCGATGCGGGCGCCTTCCGCCGCTCCGATGCCTATCTGTCCGGGCTCATTGCCCGCGCCGTGGCGCGCGGTCAGCGCAGCCTGTGAGACGGTGGGCGGTTCCTTCAGCGCATCTGCTTCCAGGGATCACCGGCCGGTGCCGGCGTGCCGGACGCGGCGGCGGTGGGCGTGTTGGTGAAACCCTGGTTGGGCGCATTGCTGGGCGCGGTGCCGCGGGCCGCGGTCATCTCCACGCTGCCGCTGAGCTGCATGCAGGTGTCGGAGCCTGAAATCCGCTTGAATCCCGGCCCCATGGCCGCGCAGGCGACATCCGCCGCGGTCGGCTTGGTCTGTGCCAGAGCGGGAAGGGCGAGCGACGGCGCCAGAGCCAGCAGTGCGACACTGAGGCGGCCAAGGCGCGGGACAAAACGCATGGGGCAACTCCGGCAGGCAGATCGCGAAAAGACCGGGGCGATGAGCCTGGCGCGACCGAAGCCGCTGGCCGTGATCCATCCCACCCGATCCGTCACAACCGATCGACAGGAACGCTGGCATCCAATGATGGCGTAACAAGGACCGCCAACCGGTTGTGCGCGGTGGAGCGCGCGCCGCGACAGGCGGTTCGCATCGGCCTCTCCGCGAGAGAGGCCGAGCGAGCGGATAGCAAAACGGCGCGCGAGACCGCACGCCGTCGATAAGGACCACATGACGGGGACCGGTGGGCCGGTCCCCCGCCGATCACTTCGCCTTGGCGGCCTTCTTGGCCGGGGCCTTCGCAGCGGCGGGCTTTGCAGGCGCGGCCTTCGCGGCGGGAGCCTTGGCGACAGCCGCCTTGGCCGGGGCCGCCTTCGCCTTCGGCGCAGCCTTCGCAGCAGGTGCCTTCGCGGCCGGGGCCTTCGCCTCGGCGGCGGGCGCGGCCTCCTTGGCAGCCGCCTTCTTGGCGGGCGCCTTTGCCGGCTTGGCGGGTTCGGTCTTCGCCGCTTCGACCTTCGCGGCCTTCGGCGCCGGCGCGGCCTTCGGAGCGGCCGACTTGGCGGCCGTGGCCTTCGGCGCCGCAGCCTTCGCGGCGGCGGGCTTGGCAGCGGCCTTCGGCGCGGCAGCGGTCTTCGGAGCCGCCGCCTTGGGTGCCGCAGCGGTCTTGGCAGCGGCAGCCTTGGGCGCGGCGGCCTTGGCGGGAGCCTTCGCCTTGGTGGCGGGCTTCGCGGCCGCAGCCTTGGCGGGCGCCGGCTCAGCAGCCTTGGCCGGGGCCTTCGCCGCCTTCGCGGGTGCCTTGGCTGCGGGCTTCTCGGCCGCCTTGGCGGGAGCCTTCGCAGCCGCTTTCGCAGGGGCCTTGGCCGGCGCCTTGGCAGCGGCGGGCTTCTTCGCGGCAGCGGGCTTGGCGGAAGCGGTCTTCACCGGAGCGGTCTCGGCGGCCGGCGTGGGAGCGGCCGGGGGCGCAGCTTCGGTCTTCTTGGCAGCCGGCGCCTTGGCGGCGGCGGTCGTCGTCCGGGTCGTCTTGGCCATCAGGCGGCTCCATCCTTCGATGGTTGGAAGTCAAAGCGCGGCTCTCAACTATGTCAAGACTGAAACTATTAACGGAACGCCAGAATTGAGCGGAGTAGACATAAGATGCCCTCCTTTCATGAGGTTTTGTTTCCGCTCGATGTGGCACTCGGTGCCGCAGGTGGCCCAGAACGGGTGACGGAGGTCGTCACAACCGCTTCCGGCCGCGAGGAACGCAACACCCGGCGCGCTGATTCGCGGCGCAGGTGGGACGCCGGATACGGCGTGAAAAGCCTCCGCGCGCTGCACGAGGTGCTGGCCTTTTTCGAGGAGCGCAGGGGCCGCCTCCACGGCTTTCGCTGGCGCGATCCGACCGACCCGTCCTCGGGCGCCCCGGATGCCGCCCCGACCCCCTTCGATCAGCGTATCGGCACCGGCGATGGAACGACCCGCGCCTTCCAGCTGGTGAAGACCTACGGCAGCCATTTCGCGCCTTATGTGCGGACCATTGCGAAGCCCGTCGCGGGCAGCGTGCGGGTCGCGGTGGGCGGCGTGGTGATGGCCGAGGGGACAGCGTTTTCCTGCGATCCGGCGAGCGGGCGCGTGACCTTTGCGGAGGGGCATGTGCCGCCCGCCGGGGCGACCATCACCGCCGGCTTCCGCTTCGACGTTCCGGTGCGCTTCGACACCGATTTCCTCGAGATCAATCTCACCCATTTCGCTGCCGGGGAGATCCCCCGCATTCCCATCATCGAGATCCATCCGTGAGGATGCCATGCGCCGCTTTCCGGATGCCCTCTCCGCCGCTCTCCAGGCGGGCGCCACGACGTTCTGCAACGGCTGGCGCATCACCCGCCGCGACGGCCGCGTGCAGGGCTTCACCGACCACGACCGCGACCTCGTCATCGATGGCGTCACCTTCCATGCGGCCAGCGGCATTTCCGCCAGCGAGAGCACGCTCGCGGCGGGCCTTGCGGTGACCGGCATGGAAGTGTCCGGCGCCCTCTCCGGCGAGACGCTTGAAGAGACCGCGCTGGCCGCCGGCCTCTATGACAGCGCCCTCCTCGACTTCCTGCTCATCGATTGGCAGGCCCCGGAAACGCACGTCCTGCTCCGGCGGGGTACGCTGGGCGAGGTGCGCCGCCAGGGCCTGTCCTTCACCGCGGAATTGCGCGGCCTCGCCGATGGGCTCAACCAGACGCGCGGCCGCGTCTTCAGCGCCCTGTGCGATGCGGACCTCGGCGATGCCCGCTGCGGCATCGTGCTTTCGGATGGCCATATGACCACCGGCGTGATCGCAGCGATGGGCGCGGACAATCGCCTCGTCGTCTCCGGTCCGGACGTCGCGGCGGGCAGCTACACCCGCGGGCGCTTCCGCCTCACCGGCGGGATCGGAGCGGGCTTCGCCTGCGAGGTGAAGGCCCACGCGGTGGACGCGGCAGGTGTGGTGCTCGATCTGTGGCAGGCGCTGCCCGAGGGTGTCGTCGCAGGCGATGCGTTCGAGGTGACGGCCGGCTGCGACAAGCAGTTTGCCACCTGCCGTGACCGGTTTGCCAACGCCCGCAATTTTCGCGGCTGCCCGCACATGCCGGGCAATGACTTCGTCTTCTCCGTCGCTGCGCTCGGGGAGGCCGCCTATGACGGCGGCACCCTCGCGTGACGGGCGCCGCGCGCCGCGCCGCCATCGTAGCGGAAGCCCGTGCCTGGATCGGCACGCCCTATCATCACCGGGCCTCCGTGAGGGGCGAGGGGACCGATTGCCTCGGCCTGGTGCGCGGCGTCTGGCGGGCGGTGATGGGCGCGGAGCCCGAGCCTCTTCCGCCCTATGCCGCCGACTGGGCGGAGGCGTCGCGCACGGAGACGCTCATCGCCGCCGCCGGCCGCCATCTGGTGCCGGTCCAGACGGCAGCCATGCAGCCCGGCGACGTGCTGCTCTTCCGCTTCCGCACCCACCTTCCCGCCAAGCACTGCGCCCTGTTGAGCGCACCGGGGCGGATGATCCATGCCTATGACGGCGCGGCGGTGTGCGAGGGCGACTTCGCCCCGTGGTGGCAGCGGCATCTGGCGGCGGTCTTCGCCTTTCCGGGCCGCTGAGCCGGCGCGGCCTGCCTTCCTGAACTCCGGAGACACATCATGGCGACGCTCCTTCTCGGCGCGGCGGGCAGCGCCGTCGGCAGCCTGTTTGGTCCCATCGGCGCGCTGGCGGGCCGGGCGCTCGGGGCGCTCGGCGGTGCGGCGCTCGACCAGATGCTGCTCTCCGGCGGCGGCTCTTCCCGAACGGTGGTTGGGCCGCGCCTGTCCAGCCTCGATGTGATGACCTCGGCGGCGGGCGCCAGCCTCCCGCGCATCTATGGCCGGGTGCGCGTCGGCGGACAGGTCATCTGGGCGACGCAACTGGAGGAAGTGGCCTCCGCCTCCACGCCCCGCAGCGGCGGCAAGAGCGCGGTGTCCGGCAGCCGCACCACCACCGTCTCCTACAGCTATTTCGGCAGCTTCGCGGTCGGCCTGTGCGAGGGACCGGTGACGCGGATCGGCCGCATCTGGGCCGATGGCAAGCCGCTCGACCTGACCGGCGTCACGGTGCGCTGCTATACGGGCAGCGAGGCCCAGTCGCCCGATCCCTGGATCGAGGCCAAGCAGGGCGCAGGCAACACGCCCGCCTATCGCGGCCTTGCCTATGTGGTGTTCGAGCGCCTGCCCCTTGCACGCTATGGCAACCGCCTGCCGCAGATCACCGTGGAGGTGGAGCGCGCCATCGGCCAACTGGAGCAGCAGGTGCGGGCGGTGACGCTGATCCCCGGCGCCACCGAATTCGGCTATCAGCCGGACCTCGTGCAGCGGGTCACCGGCTATGCTGCCTACGCGCCCGAGAACAGGCATACCGTGAGTGCGCCCACCGACCTTGCGGCCGCCCTCGACCAGTTGCAGGCGCAGTGCCCGAACGTGAAGCGCGTGTCGCTCGTCGTCACCTGGGTCGGCAGCGATCTGCGGGCGGGCGTATGTCGCATCGAGCCCAAGGTGGAGCGACAGGACAAGGAGACGCTGGGAGCCCAGTGGCGCGTCGCCGGCCTCTCCCGCGCCGAGGTCGCGACCGTCTCCTGGTATGGCGGATCGGCGGCCTATGGCGGCACGCCCTCCGACTCCAGCGTGATGGGCGCCATCGCCGCCCTCAAGGCGCGCGGGCTGGAGGTGGCGCTCAATCCCTTCATCATGATGGACATCCCCGCCGGCAACGGCCTGCCGGACCCGTGGACGCTCGGCCCCGATCAGGCACCCTATCCCTGGCGCGGGCGCATCACCTGTGATCCCGCACCCGAACGCCCCGGCTCGCCCGATGGATCTGCTCAGGCGGAAGCGCAGATCGATGCGCTTTTCGGCAGCGCGCGGGCGGAGCACTTCCTGCGCTTCGGCACCGACCTCTTCTATATCGGCCCGCTGGAATGGAGCCTCAGGCGCATGGTGCTGCACTATGCCCATCTCGCGGTGATGGCGGGCGGTGTCGAGACCCTGCTCATCGGCTCCGAGATGGCTGCGCTCACCCGCGTGCGTGGGCCGGGCGGGAGCTTCCCCGCGGCCGAGCGCTTCGCGCGCCTCGCCGCCGACGTGAAAGGCATCGTGGGCGCGGGAACGAACGTCTCCTATGGCGCCAACTGGGACGAATATGGCGGGCAAGCCTTCGCCGACGGCACGCTCGCCTTTCCGCTCGACATATTGTGGGGATCGCCGGCGGTGGATTTCGTCGGCATCGACTATTACGCCCCGCTCGCCGACTGGCGGGACGGTGCGGATCATCTCGACGCCGCCCGCGCCGTCACGCTTTATGACCGCGCCTATCTGAAGGCGAACCTGCGCGGCGGCGAGAGTTACGACTGGTTCTATGCGGACGAGGCCGCCCGCGCGGCGCAGGTGCGCACGCCCATCACCGATGGTGCCTATGGCGAGCCCTGGGTCTTCCGCCAGAAGGACCTCTGGTCCTGGTGGGCGAACGCCCATCACGCGCGGCCGGGAGGCGTGCGCGATGGCGCCCCCACCGCCTGGGTGCCGGGCGCGAAGCCCATCCGCCTCATGGAGATGGGCTGCGGCGCTGTGGACAAGGGGCCGAACCGCCCCAGCACCTTTCCCGACGCCAAATCCTCCGAGGGCGGCTTCCCGCCCTTCTCCAACCGGGGACGGGATGATTTCATCCAGCGCCGCACGCTGGAGATGATGACGGCAGCCTTCGATCCCGCCTTCGGCGCGAGCGATGCGGACAATCCGCCCGCGTGCGTGCCCGGCGGGCGGATGGTGGACCCCGGCATCTATCTGTGGACCTGGGATGCCCGGCCCTTTCCCTATTTCCCGCTCGCGACCTCCGTCTGGGCGGACGGCGAGAACTGGGAGACGGGCCACTGGCTCCCCGGCCGCCTCGGCACCGCCCCGCTCGACGCGCTGGTGGCACGCATCTGCGCCGACCATGGCCTCTCCGATGTGGATGCCAGTGCGCTCGAAGGCGTGGTGGATGGCTATGTGGTGAGCGATCCCACCACCGCTCGAGCGGCCATCGAACCGCTGGCCCGCGCCTTCGCCTTCGATGCGGTGGAGGAGGGGGCGACGCTTGTCTTCCGTCCGCGCGGGCGGCGCGTCGTCACGTCGCTCGACGAGGACGACCTTGTGGCGCAGGAGGATGCCGCGCCGCTGCTGCTCACCCGCGCGCAGGAGACCGAACTGCCGCTGGAAGTGGAGATCGCCTTTGGTGACGGCGGCGCGGACTATCGGCGCCGCACGGTGTCATCCCGCCGTCTCGCCGGTGCCGCGCGCCATGTGACGCGGCTGGAGGTGCCGGCGATGGCGAGCGACGCGCTGATGGTGCGCGCCGCCGACATGCTCCTCCAGGACACATGGGCGGGGCGCGAGGAGGCCCGTTTCACCCTGCCGCCGTCCTTGCGGGCGCTCCAGCCGGGCGACGTGGTGGACCTCACCTGCGACGGGCGCACCCGGCGCCTCGAAATCCGCGAGATCAGCGATGGCGAGGGGCGGGCGGTGACGGCCCGCACCGTCGATCTTTCTGTCTTCCGCTCCGCTCTGCGGCGCGCCTCGGCGCCGCCCGTGCCGGTGGCGCGCGCGTCGGGGCCGCCGGGCGTGCTGCTGCTCGACCTGCCGCCGCTCGACGCTGGCGATCCGCCGGTGCTTCAGTATCTCGCCGCCACCGCCACCCCATGGCCGGGGGCGCTCACCGTCTGGCGCTCCAGCGATGGTGCGAGCTTCACGACGCTCGCCAGCGTCACCACCCCGGCGACCGTCCTCTCACTCCTCGATCCGCTGCCGCCGGGGCCGCTCTGGCGCTTCGACCGCTCCACCCGTGTGCGCGTGGAGCTGCTGGCCGGCGCCCTTGTCGGCCGCAGCGAGGCGGAGGTTCTGGAGAAGGCCAACGCGCTGGCGCTGGTGGCGGAGGGGCGCGCGAGCGAGGTCCTGCATTCGCACAGGCGGAGCTGCTGGGGTCGGGCGTTTATGAACTCGCCGGCCTGCTCCGTGGGCAGGCTGGCACCGAGGCTGAGGTGGCGCAGAGCTGGCCCGCCGGTACGCGGGCCGTGCTGCTGGATGCGGCTCTGGTGCCGCTCACTTCGGACCTCTCGCCGCTCGGCCGCAGCGTGCTCTATCGCATCGGCCGGGCCGACCGGGACCATGGCGACGCGCAGGTGCTCGAAATCTCCACCACCGTACCGGACACCGCGCTCCGACCCTATGCGCCGGTGCATCTTGCCGGGACGCGCACCTCGGCGGGCATCGCGCTCTCCTGGGTCCGCCGGACGCGCTTCGACGGCGATGGCTGGGCCGGCGTCGAAGTGCCACTCGGGGAAGGGGCCGAGCGCTACCGCGTGGAGATCCTCTCCGGCGAAGCGGTGCTGCGGACAGTCGAAACGCCGGAGACGGCCTTTCTCTATCCGGCTGCCGACGAACTGCTGGATTTCGGCACGCCGCAGGCCCGGATCACCGTGCGCATCACCCAGCTCTCCGCACTCATCGGCGCCGGTCGCCCGGCGGTTGCGACGCTGAGCGTCTGATCTTTCTGGACAAGGAAACCGTCATGGCCTCCGAGACCACCGCCAATCTCGCGCTGCCCTATCTCGCGGCGGCGCAGGCGCAGAAGCATGTCACCCACAATGAGGCGCTGCGGGCCCTGGACGCACAGGTGCACCTGCGGCTCGAAAGCCTGACCGCGCTGACTCCGCCGGCTGCGCCCGCGCATGGCGCGCGATGGTTCGTGCCTGTGGGCGCGAGCGGCGTCTTCGCGGGGCATGCCGGGCGCATCGCCGCCTATGAGGCGGGTGCGTGGGACCTCCTGCCCTGCGTGCCGGGAACGCTGGCTTACGTCGCCGATCAACGCCGCCTGCGGCTCTTTGATGGCACCGCCTGGGTGTCGCCCCTCGCCAGTGCCGCCCGCGGCGGCATGCTGGAAGCGGTCGTGCTTGAGGAGGACGTGTTCCTGTTCGGAACGAGTGTCGCCACCACGACGGTCATTCCGGCCCGTGCGGTGGTGATCGGCGTCTCCACGCGGACGCTGGAAACGGTCACCGGCGCCACCGCCTATCACTGCGGCATCGCGGGGGAGCCGTCCGCCTTCGGTGGTTCTCTGGGCGCGGCAGCGGGAAATGCCAATGCCGGCGTCATCGGCCCCCGCGCCTTCTATACGGATACGCCGGTGGTTCTCACCGCGCAGGGCGCGGCCTTCACGGGCGGGCAGGTGCGCGTGGCGATCCATTATCTTCTCTGCGCCGTGCCTGGCGCCTCGGGCGGCGGCTATGTGCCGGCGCGGGCCGAGACGGTGGCGCTGGTCGCCCGCATGCCCGCTCCGGCGCCGTCGCGGCAATATCTCATGGACCGGCTGGTGGGGGCGCTGGTGGATGCCGGCGTGTGGGCCAAGCTCGATGCGCTCTATGTCCTCGCCGCACCCGATTCCGCCTCGGCGCGGTTGAACTGGGTCTCCGCCGCCTATGGTCTCACCGAGGTGAACAGCCCCGCCTTCAGTGTCGATCGCGGCTATCGGTCGGACGGCGCCACCTCCCATCTGCGCACGGGCTTCGTGCCGAGCGGCGCGACCCGCTTCCGTCAGGCCTCCGCCAGTCTCGGCGTGTGGGTGGCGGAGAACGGCCGGCGGGGCCTCGCGATCGGCGCCCTCCAGTTGCCTGGCTATCAGGGCAGCCATATCGCCCGCTACGGCGCCGGGGATGGTGACTATTGTGCGCTGACGATCAACCAGTCGGGCATCATCCCCGTGGCCAATTACAGCGCCTTCCTCGACCCAGGATTTTATGCGGCGACCCGGACCGACAGCGCTTCGGTCGTGCGTTATCGCAACGGTGCGAACGTGGAGAGCGTGTCCGCCGCGGCCGTGCCGCCGCCCGCGCTCGAATTCTTCCTGCTCGCGATCAATCTCGGCAGTGCTTACGTCAATGGCACCAGCCGCGTCTCCGCGGCCTTCATCGGCGGCGGACTGACGGCGGCGGAGGTGGCGGCCCTTGACGCGGCGCTGCGCGCTTATCTCACGGCGCTCGGCGCATGAGTGTGGAGGAGATCATGACCGATGTTCCCGTGGCGGATGACGCCATCGCTTGCCTGATCCTGACCCCGGCCCAGGCCGACATGCTGCGCGGCGAAACGACGCCGGGCGCGGCGCTGGAGCCGGTGTGTCTCGCGGATGGCGAGACCTTGGTGCTGCCCTCGGCCGTGCGGGACGATCCCGCACATGCAACCCGGCGCGAGATGCTGGCGGATCTGCCGGTGCGCGTGCTGGCGCGCGAAGCGTTCGCCCGTCCGGCCGTCTGACCTCACCAGGATTTACGCACCCAGGGGCATTCCATGCGCGAGCGGTGGTAGGTGACCTCGTGCAGCGCCAGGCCGGAAAAATAGCTGCAGGTCATTTCGTCGCCCCGGAAGGAGCGCCAATAGAGCAGGCCCATTGAGTTGGCGTGCAGGAAGAAGATGACCGACACCGCGATCACGATCAGCCCAAGAAACGCCACGGCGAGGGCCCGTTCCATTTATGCACCCCGGAAGGAACTGCTTTCCGTAAGGACGTTGCAACCAACTCATAGGATACGGGCGCGGGTGCCGTCCAGCTTCCGTTGCCGCGTCGGTGCCGCGTGGGCTGTGCCGCTCCATGATACCGAAGCGGCTCGGGCCCTGCGGTTGCAGCAAAAGCCAAGCTCGCGCCTGGCGCGGGGAGCGTCCCGAGATGTACACAGCAGACCTGACAGAAGCCGCGCGCTCTGGCATTCTCCCGCCCGGCCTGAGGTGTGGTCGGCGAGGACGAAGACGTGCGTCTGCTGGTGATAGAAGACGATCCGGATCTGAACCGGCAATTGGTGAATGCGCTGGGTGAAGCGGGATACGCGGTCGATACGGCCTTCGACGGGGAGGAGGGGCACTTCCTCGGCGACAGCGAGCCGTATGACGCGGTGGTGCTAGACATCGGCCTGCCCAAGCTCGACGGCATCTCCGTCCTGGAGCATTGGCGCCGGGCCGGCCGCCGCATGCCGGTACTGATCCTCACTGCCCGCGACCGCTGGAGCGACAAGGTGCAGGGCTTCGATGCTGGCGCCGACGACTATGTGGCCAAGCCCTTCCACATGGAGGAGGTGCTCGCCCGCCTGCGGGCGCTGCTGCGCCGCGCCAGCGGCCATGCCTCCAGCGAGCTGACCTGCGGCCCCGTACGTCTCGATACACGTTCCGGCCGCGTCTCGGTGGGTGGCTCGCCGGTGAAGCTCACCAGCCATGAATATCGCCTGCTCTCCTATCTCATGCACCATGCCGGCCGCGTCGTCTCCCGCGCCGAACTGGTGGAGCATCTCTACGAGCAGGATTTCGACCGCGACTCGAACACCATCGAGGTGTTCGTCGGCCGCCTGCGCAAGAAGATCGACTGTGATGTGATCCAGACCGTCCGTGGCCTGGGCTATCTTCTGGCAGCGCCGGAGACCGCGCGCTGAGCATGCCCGCCTTCCGGCAGACCGTCCCATGATCCTGCCGCGCACGCCCGGCTCGCTTGCCTTCCGCCTGTTCCTCTCGGCGGTGGTGGTCACGGCGCTGATCCTGCTCGTGGTGGGCGTCGTGCTGTCCTCGCTCTATCGCGACGGCGCCGAGCGCGCCTTCGACCGGCGCCTCGACGTCTATCTGAAGACCATCGTGGGTGGCCTTGCGACCGGCGACATGCCCGACACCGGCGAACTGCCGGAGCCGCAGGGCCTCACGGACCCGCTGTTCCTTTTCCCCTTTTCCGGCTGGTACTGGCAGATGAGCCGGCTCGATGGTCCCGAGCCAGCCTCCCGCCGTTCGCGCTCACTGCCCGAGGGCGGCCTGCCGAGCCTCGAAGCTCTGGGGGTCGTAGAGCGGCCGGGCGGCGTGCGCGAGGGCTATGCGCCGGGTCCCGAAAAGCAGATGCTGCGCCTCGTGGAGCGCACCCTCGACCTGGGGCAGGACGGACGCTACCGCATCACGGTGGCGGGCGATGCCTCCGAGATCGAGGACGAGATCACCAATTTCAATCTCGCCCTGGTCGGCACCTTCGGCGTGTTGGGCCTCGCCTTCCTGCTCACCGTGCTGTTCCAGGTCCGCTTCGGTCTGCGGCCGCTGGTGCGTATCCGCGAGGCGCTGTCCGCCGTGCGGTCCGGCAAGGCGGAACGGCTCGAGGGAGAATATCCGGAGGAGGTCGCCCCGCTGGTGGCGGAGGTGAACGCCCTCATCGACGCGAACAAGGAGATCGTGGACCGCGCCCGCACCCATGTGGGCAATCTCGCCCATGCGCTGAAGACGCCCCTCTCCGTCCTGCTCAACGAGGCCGGCAATCGCGACGATCCGCTGGCGGTGCGCGTGCGCGACCAGGCGACGCTCATGCGCGACCAGGTGGGGCACCATCTGGAACGCGCCCGCATGGCCGCCCGCGTCTCGGTGGTGGTGAGCGTGTGCGATGTCATCCCCATCGTCACCGGCCTTTCGCGCACCATGGAGAAGATCCACCGGACGCGCGATCTCTCCATCGAGGTGGAAGTGGTGGGCGAGGACATCCGTTTCCGGGGCGAGCGGCACGATCTGGAGGAGATGATCGGCAATCTCATCGACAATGCCTGCAAATGGGCGGCGGGACGGGTGTTCGTGCGGGTGGCGATGGAGCCGCGCGGCGCCAGCGACCGGGCCTATTTCCGGGTGGTGATCGATGATGACGGCCCTGGCCTCAGCCCCGGCAAGCGGGCCGAGGTGCGCCGGCGCGGGCGTCGGCTCGACGAATCCAAGCCGGGTTCCGGCCTCGGCCTGTCCATCGTCCATGAACTCGCCTCGCTCTACGGGGGACGGTTCGACATGAACACCGCGCCTCTTGGCGGATTGCGTACGGAACTGGTATTGCCCGCAGCCTGACCCGAAGGTGGGGCGGTCCGCCGCAGGCAGGCCCCTCCGCTTTCTCGTAAATTTTGTATCCTGTGCGTGCTCCGGTCCGTCCGCCGGAGACCCGAGCGAAGGCTCAGCCATGATCGCGCCGAAGGTCATCTGTGTGTCGTTCCTTGCCCTTGCGCTCGCCGGCTGCGTCAGCACGTCCGACGATGGGCCCAAGGTCGCCTCGGCGCCGGCGCCCGTGGTGTCCACCTCGCCCGTGCTCGGCGTGACGGCGGGTTATGCCAATGCGCCGCTGGACGAGACGGACAAGCAGCGCGCCTATGCCGCCGAAGTACAGGCGCTGGAATATGGCGGTCCCGGCAGCCCCGTGGGCTGGAAGGGCGACAGCGGTGCCTACGGCACGGTCATTGCCGGCCCCGCGTATGCCCGGCCGGGCAATCCCCAGTGTCGAGACTACTCACATACCATTTATGTGCAGGGTCGGCCCCTGACGACCCGCGGGGTCGCCTGCCGGGCGGCGGACGGCACCTGGGGCGCGCCAAGCTGACGCAGGGTCGCCCCACAGCGCCCAGTCTTCCGGCGGCTATCTAATGACGCTTGCGTGAGACGCCGTCGCTGCGAAGGCCCGCGACGGAAAGCAGCGTTGCATTTCCGTCCTGCTCCGATACGGCAGTTGTCATGATGTCCCTTCCGCTGTTCATCGCCTTTGCGCTGATGACCGCCGCCGCGGTCATGGCCGTGCTGTGGCCCCTGAGCCGCAGGCGCGAGGCGCACAGCGAGCGCGAGGCGGACCTTGCGGTCTATCGCGACCAGCTCGCCGAGATCGGCCGCGATCAGGCGGCCGGACGCCTGCCGGCCGAGCAGGCCGAAGCGGCCCGCATTGAGGTCAGCCGCCGAATCCTTGCCGCCGCGGGCACCGCAGGGGCGGCTTCGCCTGCGGAAGCGAATGGCGTGCGCCGGCGCCGGCTCGCCGCCATCTTCGTGCTCATCCTGATTCCCGTGGTGGCCGCCGGCATCTACGGCTTCACCGGCGCGCCGACCGTGCCGGGCGCACCTCTGGCCGCGCGCCTCACTGCGCCCCCGGATGGCAACGACATCGCCATTCTCGTGCGGCGGGTGGAGGAGCATCTCGCCGCCAACCCCAATGACGGGCAGGGCTATGAACTGCTCGCCCCCGTCTATGCCCGCATGGGCCGGCTCGACGACGCGGCGCGCGCCTATCGGCAGGCCATCCGCCTGCTCGGCAACAGCGCCGAGCGGCAGGTGGCGCTCGGCGAGGTGCTGACGCTGGCCGCCAACGGCATGGTCACGCAGGAGGCCGCGCAGGCCTTCGCCGCTGCCGCGGCGCTGGACCCGCAGTCGGTGAAGGCCCGCTATTTCCTCGGCCTCGCCGCCGAGCAGGACGGGCGCAAGGCCGATGCCGCCGCCCTCTGGTCGAGCCTGCTCCAGAGCGCGCCGGCCGATGCGCCGTGGCGCCCGATCGTCACGGCGGCGCTGGCGCGCGTGGGTGGCAGGGCCCCGTCCACCTCCGTCCTGCGCCTGCCGCAGCCCGCGACTCCGGCGACGGCACCGGGCCCTTCCGCCGAGGACGTGGCCGCGGCTGCCCAGCAGACGCCGGAGCAGCGTTCCGCCATGATCATGGGCATGGTCTCGCGGCTGGAGGAGCGGCTCGCCGCCGATCCGAAGGATCTCGACGGCTGGCTGCGGCTCGCACGGGCCTGGAGCGTGCTCGGCGACAAGACCAAGGCGGAGGCCGCGCTGCAATCTGCGCGCAAGGCCTTCGCCGATGATGCGGAGGCGGGCCGTCGCCTCGATGCGGCGCGGCAGGAACTGGGGCTCGGGGGTTAGGCTGCAACCAGCCGATGCAGGTCAAGGATCGGGCTGGAGAACTGCTGTATGAGGGCTGGAGCTTGGAGACGTTAAGACCGTGACCCGTAAAAGCCGCCGCCTCATTCTCATCGGCGCGGGCCTCGGCGTGCTCGCGCTCGCTGCCGGCCTGATCCTGACCGCCCTCAACGACACCATCGTCTTCTTCCGCACGCCCACGGAAGTGGCGCAGCAGCAGATCGCGCCCGGCGCCCGCCTGCGCCTCGGCGGCCTTGTGGAGCCGGGCAGCGTCGCCAAGAGCGGTGCGTCCGTGCGCTTTGCGGTGACGGACGGCAATTCCAAGGTCACGGTGGCTTACACGGGCCTCCTGCCGGACCTGTTCCGGGAAGGGCAGGGCGTGGTGGCCGAAGGCGTGCTCCAGAGCGACGGCACCGTGAAGGCCGATAGCGTGCTCGCAAAGCATGACGAGCGCTACATGCCCCGCGAGGTGGCCGACGCACTGAAGAAGTCCGGCCACTGGAAGGAAGGCGAGGAGGGCGGCCCCGTGCCGCCAGCCGCCAAGACGCCCGGTCCCCAGTCCTCCGCCGCCCCGCCCGCCGTCTCTCCTGCCCGGAGCACCCCATGATCGCGGAACTCGGCCATTACGCCCTCGTCCTCGCGCTCGCTCTGTCGCTGGTGCAGATGGTGGTGCCGGCCTGGGGCGCGGCGAAGCAGGACCCGGTTCTCATGGGCGTCGCCGGGCCGGTGGCGCTGGCGCTGCTGCTGTTCGTCTCCGCCGCCTTTGCGGCGCTGGTCGCGGTCTATGTGACCTCCGATTTCTCGGTGGCGAACGTGGTGGAGAATTCCCACTCGCAGATGCCGCTCGTCTACAAGATCACCAGCACCTGGGGGAACCACGAGGGTTCCATGATGCTCTGGGTGCTCGTGCTGGCGGTGTTCGGCGCGCTGGTGGCGGTGTTCGGGACCAATCTGCCCGACCGCCTGAAGGCCAATGCGCTGGCCGTGCAGGGCGCCATCGCCACAGCCTTCCTCGCCTTCATCCTGCTCACCTCCAATCCCTTCCTGCGCATTCTCCAGCCGCCGGCGGAAGGCCGCAGCCTCAATCCGGTCCTGCAGGACCCCGGCCTCGCCATCCATCCCCCGCTGCTCTATCTCGGCTATGTGGGCCTCTCCATCGCCTTCTCCTTCGCCATGGCGGCGCTGATCGAGGGCCGGATCGATGCCGCCTGGGCGCGTTGGGTGCGGCCCTGGACGCTGGCCGCCTGGGTGTTCCTGACGCTCGGCATCGCCATGGGCTCCTACTGGGCCTATTACGAGCTCGGCTGGGGCGGCTGGTGGTTCTGGGACCCGGTGGAGAACGCCTCCCTGATGCCCTGGCTCGCCGCCACCGCGCTCCTCCATTCGGCGGTGGTGATGGAAAAGCGGGACGCGCTGAAGATCTGGACGGTGCTGCTCGCCATCCTCGCCTTCTCGCTGTCGCTGATCGGCACCTTCCTCGTGCGGTCCGGCGTCCTCACCTCGGTCCACGCCTTCGCCACCGATCCGGCGCGCGGCGTCTTCATCCTCGGCATTCTCACCGTCTTCATCGGCGGCAGCCTGCTGCTGTTCGCGCTGCGGGCCGGAGAGTTGCGGCAGGGCGGCCTGTTCGCGCCCGTCTCCCGCGAGGGGGCGCTGGTGATGAACAATCTGTTCCTCACCGCCGCCACCGCCTCGGTCTTCGTCGGCACGCTTTATCCGCTGGCGCTGGAGGCCTTCACGGACAGCAAGATCACGGTGGGCCCGCCCTTCTTCAATCTCACCTTCGGCGGGCTGATGCTGCCGCTGGTCTTCGCCATTCCGTTCGGCCCGCTGCTGGCCTGGAAGCGCGGCGACCTGCTGGGCGTCGCCCAGCGCCTCACCCTTGCCGCTGGCCTTGCGGTGGTGGCCATCGTCGTTACGGCGGCAGCCGCTGGCGGGGGACCGATCACGCCGGCCATCCTCATCGGCCTCGGCGTCTTCATCATCGCCGGCGCGTTGACCGAGCTGGCCGAGCGGGCCGGCGTCGGCCGGGTGCCGGCGCGGGTCGCCTGGGCGCGCTTCCGGGGCGTGCCGCTCTCGGCGCTGGGGACCGCCGTGGCCCATCTCGGGGTCGGCGTCTGTCTCATCGGCATCGTCTCGGAGAGCGCCTGGAGCCTGGAGCGCATCGCCTCCATGAAGGTGGGCGATACGGTCACCATCGGCACCCGCAGCCTGACGCTGGACCGCCTGGAGAACCGCTCCGGCCCCAATTATGCGGCGCGTGTGGCGGTGTTCGACATCCGCTCCGGCGGCACGCCGGCCGGCACCGTGGAGACCTCCAGGCGCAGCTTCGAGGCGCGGGCCATGGCCACCACCGAATCCGGCATCCGCACCTATGGCTTCAGCCAGCTCTACGTTTCCATGGGCGAGGAAACGCCGGACGGCCATCTCTCCATCCGCGCCACGTGGAAGCCGCTCGTCACGCTCATCTGGCTCGGCGCCGTGGTGATGGCGCTGGGCGGAGGCCTGTCGCTGGCCGACCGGCGCCTGCGCGTCGGCGCGCCGCGTCCCGCCCGCCGCCGGACCCCGGCTGCGGTTCCGGCGGAGTAGGGCCATGACGCGCGTGATCCGCCTTCTTGCGGCGCTGTTCCTCACCTTCAGCGTCCTGCCGGCGCTGGCCGTCCAGCCGGATGAGGTGCTGCCCGATCCGGCAATGGAAGCGCGGGCGCGCGAGCTCTCCAAGGAGCTGCGCTGCATGGTCTGCCAGAACCAGTCCATCGACGATTCCGATGCGCAGCTCGCCCGCGACCTGCGCATCCTCGTACGCGAGCGGCTGAAGGCGGGTGACAGCAACAGCCAGGTGCTGGATTTCCTCGTCGCCCGCTATGGCGAGTTCGTGCTGATGCGCCCGGTCTTCTCCTGGCGCAACGCCCTGCTCTGGGGCACGCCCGGCCTCGTCCTGGTGCTCGGCGCCTGCGCCGCCTTCTTCGCCCTGCGCCGCCGGCCGACGTCCGCGAGCCAGGCCCTGACGCCCGAGGAGGAAGCACGCGTGAAGGCGCTGCTCGCGGCCTCCGAGGAGCCCGGCACGCGGCCGGAATAGTCGGGCTGCGCCCTCACGGAGCCGTGACGCGTCTTACAGAACCGTAATCTTTCAGCCAGCGGACCGTAAGGCGCGCGGGCCTAGGTTCTCTCTCACGCCCGCCGGACATGGCGGGGATGACCAGAGAGAGACGCATGACCCGCTCCACCAACTCCTCCTTCCTGACGAAGCGCCGCACCGCCCTGATGGCGGGTGTCGTCGGTCTCGCGGTTGCCGGCGTCGCGGTCGGCCAGTTCGGCTACGGGAGCACGCCGGCGCTCGCGCAGGCCACCACCGCCGCCCCCGTCACCGCCCAGAGCTTCTCCTTCGCCGACGTGGTGCAGAAGGTGACCCCGGCCGTGGTGTCGGTGAAGATCAAGAAGGACGTGTCCGCCCAGCAGATGGCCATGGGCGGCGATGACGAATTCGGCGGTGCCGACGTGCCGCCCCAGATCGAGCGCTTCCTGAAGCGCTTCGGGTTCGAAAACGGCCAGGGCGGTCCCGGCGGCATGCAGCGCATGCCCCGCGGCGGCGGCGCCGGCGAGCGCCGGGTCGTGGGCCAGGGCTCCGGCTTCATCATCTCGCCCGACGGCTATGTGGTGACCAACAACCACGTGGTGGATGGCGCGTCCGAGGTGGACGTGACCATGACCGATGGCAAGGAATACACCGCCAAGGTGATCGGCACCGATCCGCGCACGGACGTCGCCCTCATCAAGATCGACGGCAAGAACGACCTGCCCTTCGTGAAGCTCGCGGACGGCGCGCCGCGCGTCGGCGACTGGGTGATCGCGGTGGGCAATCCCTTCGGCCTCGGCGGCACGGTCACGGCGGGCATCGTCTCGGCCCGCGGCCGCGACATCGGCTCCGGCCCCTATGACGACTTCGTGCAGATCGATGCGCCGATCAACCGGGGCAACTCGGGCGGCCCGACCTTCGATCTCAACGGCAACGTCATCGGCATGAACACCGCCATCGTGTCGCCCTCCGGCGGCAACGTGGGCATCGCCTTCGCCATCCCGTCCGAGACGGTGAAGACGGTGGTGGACCAGCTCCGCCAGGACGGCAAGGTGGCGCGCGGCTATATCGGCGTGCAGATCCAGCCCGTGACGGATGATCTCGCCTCCGGTCTCGGCCTCAATGCCGCCGAAGGCGCCCTCGTGGCCCAGGTGCAGCCGGACACCCCGGCGGCCAAGGCGGGCCTCAAGAGCGGTGACGTGGTGACCAAGGTCAATGGCGATGCCGTGAAGGACGCCCGCGACCTCAGCCGCAAGATCGGCATGATGAAGCCCGGCGCCTCCGTTGCCCTCACTGTGGTGCGGGACGGCAAGACGCAGGCCTTCAACGTGAAGCTCGAGCAGCTGCCCACCGATCAGCAGATGGCGAGCGCCGACGGCAACGGGCCGGCCACGCATGACGTGCCGCGCCTCGGCCTCCAGCTCGCCCCGGCCAAGAGCGTCCAGGGCGCCGGCGCCCAGGGCGTGGTGGTGACGGAAGTGGACCCGAACGGCCCTGCGGCCGCCCGCGGCATCCGCTCCGGCGACGTGATCCTCGACGTGGGCGGCAAGACGGTCTCCAACCCGTCCGATGTCCGCGAGGGGCTCGCCGCTGCCAAGGCCGAGAACCGCAAGGCGGTCCTCATGCGGGTGAAGGGCGAGCAGGGCGTGCGCTTCGTCGCCATCACCCTCGACAAGTCCAAGGGCTGATCCTCCGCCACCCGGAGGCTGAGGCCTCCGGGACCGGCGACAACCGGCACCGGGTGGCCTCGGAAGGTTAAGGCAGGTGGCACGGGTGCGGGGAACCCCGTGCTTCGCGCCTGCCGGAGCCGGATCTGGGCACATTGCATCGCCACGCGATGCAATGTGCCCAGTGAATCCGTCTCCCTTCATGGAGACAGAGGGCGATTCACTGCTCGGATTGCTGCAATCCGAGCAGATCGCGCTCTGGCGCGCCGGCCTGCGGGGGATCGGCGCGCCCCCGGTCGGACCCGCCTGAAGCGGGCCGGCCGGGCGGAATTCCAGATTGGTGCCGAGGCGGTCCCTTCCGTCGCCCCAACAGCCGCCAAGGTCCAATCGGCGCGGGGAGCCCTTGCTTCCCGCGCCGTCATCGTTTGGGGGCCTCGCGATTTCGCGGACCCGAGAGCTGCAACCGTGCTGCGCCAGCCCGCAATGGTGATCTAGACTGACATGGACGCGAATCTCGAAACGGACTTCAGCCTTTCCATGCGACTGCTCCTCGTCGAGGACGACCAAGACGCGGCCGACTACCTGCGCAAGGCCTTCCGCGAGGCGGGCCATGTGGTGGACCATGCGGCCGACGGCGAGGACGGCCTCGCCTATGCGCTCGACGGCAAATATGACGTGCTGGTGGTGGACCGCATGCTGCCCCGCCGCGACGGCCTCTCGCTGGTCGCCGAACTGCGTGGGCGCGGCGATGCCACGCCTGTGCTCATCCTCTCGGCGCTGGGACAGGTGGACGACCGCGTGGTCGGACTGCGGGCCGGCGGCGACGATTATCTGCCCAAGCCCTATGCCTTCACCGAACTGCTTGCCCGCGTCGAGGCGCTGTCGCGCCGGGGGGCGCCGCAGGCAGCCGAGACCGTCTATCGGGTGGGCGACCTTGAACTCGATCGCCTCGCCCATCGCGTCGCGCGCGGCGGCAAGGAGATCCCGCTCCAGCCGCGCGAATTCCGCCTGCTCGAATATCTCATGCGGCACGCGGGGCAGGTGGTGACGCGCACCATGCTGCTGGAAAACGTCTGGGACTATCACTTCGACCCCCAGACCAACGTCATCGACGTCCACGTCTCCCGCCTGCGCTCCAAGATCGACAAGGGCTTCGACGTGCCGCTGATCCACACCGTGCGCGGCGCCGGCTACATGGTCCGCGTGGGCTTGCGCTAAGGGGCGTCCGGCATGGCTGAGGCGGCATTACCCCCCTCCCAACCCTCCCCCGCAAGGGGGGAGGGCTTTGTCGCGCATTGTCTCGGGCGATCCATCTCTCCCTTGCGCACCCGACTCCCTCCCCCCTTGCGGGGGAGGGCTGGGGAGGGGGGTAAGGTCCTCTCCCCTTGCCGCACCCGCCTGCCACGGCGCGCAATGTCCTTACGTTTCGCAAGAAGCGCGCGTTCTACCCCCCTCCCAACCCTCCCCCAAAAGGGGGAAGGACTTCGGGGGGCGCTCCGAGCTCCCTCCAATCCCCCTCGTCCCCTCCAGCCGTCGCGGCGCCCGTCATGATGCTTCCGCGCGACCTGTCGCGCCTCGTCCGCACCACCGCCTTCAAGCTGCTGGCGGTCTATCTCGTCATCTTCGCCCTCTTTGCCGTCTCCATGATCGGCTATGTGGCCTGGCATACGCGCCGGCTGGTCGAGAGCCAGGTGACCGAGAATGTGGATGCGGAGGTGCGCTTCCTCGCCGAGCAGTATCGCCTCGGCGGCATCCAGCGGCTTGTGCTGGTCATCGACCGGCGGGCGCGGCGGCCCGGCTCGTCCATCTATCTGCTGACGAATTTCGCCGGCGAGGTGCTGGCCTCCAACGTTTCCGAACTGCCCATCGGCCTGCTCGACCAGCAGGGTACGCGTGTCACCACCTACAAGCGCTCCGAGGAGCCGGGCGCGAAGGAGAACCTCGCTTATGTCGAGGTCTTCATGCTGCCCGGCGGCTACCGGCTGCTGGTGGGCAAGGATATCGAGGACCGCGACACCCTCCGGCAGCTCGTGGTGCGGCCGGCGCAGGGCGCGCTGGTGATGATCCTCATCCTCGGCCTCGCCGGTGGCGTGTTCGTTACCCGCCGGGTGCTGAAGCGCATCGATGCCATGAACGCCACCACCGAGCGCATCATGGCGGGCGATCTCACAGGCCGCCTGCAGGTGAACGGCACGGGTGACGAGTTCGACCGCCTCGCCCAGAGCCTCAATGCCATGCTGGAGCGCATCGAGAGCCTGATGGCCGGGCTGAAGGAAGTCTCCGACAACATCGCCCACGACCTCAAGACGCCGCTCACCCGCCTGCGCAACCGCGCGGAAGAGGCGCTCAGGGGCGCGACCACCGAGGACGAATGGCGGTCGGCGCTGGAGACGACGATCGAGGAAAGCGATGGGCTGATCCGCACCTTCGATGCCCTGCTGATGATCGCCCGCGCAGAGGCGGGACAGGCGCGCGCCAGCATGGTGGAGGTGGACCTCGCCGACATCACCGAGAACGTCGCCGAACTCTATGAGCCGCTGGCCGATGAGCAGGGGCTCGACCTCGTGACCGAGATTGCCCCGGCGTCCATCGTCGGCCTGCGCGAACTGCTGGCGCAGGCGCTCTCCAATCTCATCGACAATGCCATCAAATACGGCGTTCCCCGCGATGGCGTGCGCGGGCGAATCGTCGTCTCCCTGCACCGTCAGGATGGCTTTGCCGTCCTCTCCGTGACCGACAGCGGGCCGGGCATTCCCGATGCCGACCGGGACCGGGTGGTGGAGCGCTTCGTGCGGCTGGAGGCGAGCCGGTCGCGGCCGGGCTCGGGCCTCGGCCTGTCGCTGGTGGCTGCCGTGGCGCGGCTTCACGGGGGACAGCTCTCGTTCAGCGACGCCGCGCCGGGCCTGCGGGCGACGCTGCGCCTGCCGATCCGCGCCCTGCCCAGCGAGATGACCATCGCGCGCACTCCGGACGGCCGCTGACGGGTGCGGCGTTTTCACGCTTAAGTGCGCAGGATGCGCGCGACTCTCTCCGGCGGTGCGGCCGCGCCGCCGGCTGCGGCAGGCGGTGATGCTTGACTGGGCGGTGCCGGCGGCGTGCGAAAGCCGGCTCTAAATCCTTGATGCGCCACACGGGACGCGCGCAAATTTTGCCGTAAAGCGGCCGGCGCGGCGTCTATGGGCTTGCGCGCGGGGCGTACCTTGTGCCTTTAAGACAGGCAATGACCGCATTGACCTCCCCTTCTCCTGAACTCGGGCCTGGTCTCGCCGCTGCGATCCGGGAAGCGCCGGTGCTTTTCGATGAAGCGGCGGCGGCGGTGAAGCTCTCCCACACCCTCGAGCGGTTCGCGGACCACGACCGCGCGAGCCTCGATGCCCTTCTCGTTGCCCATCCCATGGCACGGCAGGTGGTGCTCGGCGTCATGGAGGGAGCGCCCTTCCTCACCGACGTCATCCGCCGGGAGCCCGCCCGCCTCTTGCGCGCGCTTGAGACCGATCCCGTCGCCCGGGTGGCCGCGCTCGTCGCGGCGGCGGGCGTGCAGGTGCGCGAGGCCGAGGACGAGGCAGCGGTGATGCGGGCGCTGCGCCGCATGCGCAGCGAGGCGGCCCTCGTCATCGCCCTCGCCGATATCGGCGGTGTGCTGCCGCTCATGGACGTGACGCGGGCCCTGACCCGCGTGGCCGATACGGCGGTCGCGCTGGCGCTGGATTTCCTGCTGCGCGAGGCGGCGGGCAGCGGCAAGCTGCTGCTGCCGGACCTCAACGTGCCCGGCAAGGGTTCGGGTCTCGCCGCCATCGCCATGGGCAAGCACGGGGCGGGCGAACTCAACTATTCCAGCGATGTGGACCTGATCCTGGTCTATGACCGGGCCGTGGCCCCGCTCGGCCCCGATGCCGAGGCGAGCCCCACCTATGTGCGCATCGCCAAGGGCCTCGTGCGTCTGCTCCAGGAGCGCACCGAGGACGGTTATGTCCTGCGCGTGGACCTGCGCCTCCGGCCTGATCCGGGCTCGACGCAGGTGGCGCTCTCCACCGCCTCGGCGCTCGCTTATTACGAGCGCGAGGGCGCGACCTGGGAGCGCGCGGCCTATATCAAGGCGCGGCCGGTCGCCGGCGACCTTGTGGTGGGCCGGGAGTATCTCGACGAGCTCGCCCCCTTCGTCTGGCGCCGGGTGCTGGATTATCAGGCCATCTCCGACGTCCACGCCATGAAGCGCGAGATTCATGCCTTCCGCGGGCATGAGGTGGTGGCGGTCGAGGGGCACAATGTGAAGCTCGGCCGGGGCGGCATCCGCGAGGTCGAGTTCTTCGTCCAGACCCAGCAACTGATCGCCGGCGGCCGGGACCGCGACCTGCGCTCGCCGCGCACGCTGGAGGCGCTGGGCGCGCTGGTGGACCACCGCTGGATCGCCCCCGAGGTGCGGGACGATCTGTCCGAGGCCTATGTCTTCCTGCGCCGGGTCGAGCATCGCCTCCAGATGGTGGCCGACGCCCAGACCCACACGCTGCCGGAAGGGCGCGAGGCCCTGGAGGCCTTCGCCCGCTTCATGGGCTACAAGGACCGCGACAGCTTCGCGGCCGCCCTCGTGGAGCGGCTCCAGCGGGTGCAGGGCCATTACGCCCATCTGTTCGAGGACAGCGTCACCCATCCCTGCCTCCAGGGCGAACTCCACTTCCCGCTGGACCGGGACGACCGCGCGACGCTCGGCACCCTGTCCCGCCTCGGCTTCCGCGATCCGCCCGCCGCCAGCCGTCTGGTCCGCGAGTGGCTGGCCGGCCAGCCGCGTGCGCTGCGCACGGACGCGGCGCGTGAGCATCTCGCCCGCATCGTGGCCCTTCTCATCGAGCAACTGTCCCATGGCGGCGACCCGGACGGCGCACTCAATGCCATGGACAGCTTCCTGCGCGACCTGCCCGGTCCGCACCTGCTGGCGGCGCTGGAGCACAATCCGGACCTCGTGCGCCTCATCGCCACCATCGTCAGCGCCGCCCCGCGCCTCGGCGAGACGCTGGCCCGGCGCCCCTCGCTCGCCGATGCGCTGCTCGATCCCGCCTTCTTCGACGTGCTGCCCGACGAGCCGGCCCTCGCCGCCCATCTCGAAGCCTTGCTCGATGCGGCGCCGAATGAGGAAGAACAGTTCGACCGCGCCCGCCGCTTCCGGCAGGAACAGCACGTTCTGATCGGCGTGCGCATCGTCTCCGGCACGCTGCCGGCGGCGCGGGCGGGCGAGGCCTATGCCCGCGTGGCGGAGGTCATCATCCGCGCCCTGCACGCCCGCGTCTGGGCGCGCTTCGTGGAGGCGCACGGCAGCATTCCCGGCGCGGATACGGCAGTGCTCTCCATGGGCAAGCTCGGCAGCCGCGAGATGACCGCCGGCTCCGACCTCGATCTCATCGTGCTCTACGATTTCGATCCGGCCTCGGACGGCACGTCGGATGGCCCGCGCCCGCTGGTCGGAGCGCAGTATTTCGCCCGCTTCACCCAGCGCCTCGTCACCGCGCTGACCAGCCTCACCAATGCCGGCAAGCTCTATGACGTGGACCTGCGCCTGCGCCCGTCCGGCCGGTCAGGCCCGGTGGCGACGCGCATCGGCTCCTTCGAGAATTACCAGCGCACCGAGGCCTGGACCTGGGAGCACATGGCGCTGACCCGGGCGCGGATCATCTCCGCCAGCCCCGCCTTTGCCCGGCGGGTGGAGCAGGTGATCCTGCAGGTGCTCGCCCATCCGCGTGATCCCCGCCGCATCGCCGGCGACATTCTCGACATGCGCCGGGCCATCGCGGCGGAGAAGGGCGAAAGCGACCGCTGGAATCTCAAGCACGCGGCCGGCGGACAGGTGGACGCGGAGTTCCTCGCCCAGTTCCTCGTGCTCATCCATGCCGAACGGCATCCGGAGATCGTCGATACCGCGACGGCGCGCATCCTCACCGTGGCGGGCTGGCTTCAGCTCCTGAGTCCCGAGGATTGCCAGACCCTCTCCAACGCCTGCCGGCTCTATCAGGATCTCACGCAGGTGCTCCGCCTCGCCATCGACCGGCCATTCGTGCCGGCGCAGGCGAGCCCGGCGCTGAAAGCGCTGCTGGCGCGGGCGGGCGAGATGCCGGACTTCTCCTCCCTCGACGCCCATCTCACCGACACGGAAGCGCGCGTGCGGGCCATCTTCGAGCGCATTCTGGAAGCCGCTTCCGCCTGAGCGGGGTGGCGGCGCACGTCCGCGCGAGCGGGCGGACCTGCGGCGCGGCTTTGGGGTTATGATCGTCGCAAGGCACGGACGCTTCCGTGCCGTTCCGCGGAGGATCGCCCCATGGACGCCACGCCCACCGCTTCCTTGCTCAACGCCTCCTTGCCCGCCGCTTCGTCCCGCCCCGCCGTCTCCCGCCGTACCGCTCTGGCCCTCGGGGCCGGCGCCATGGCGAGCGTGCTCGCCGCGCCCCATGTCGCCCGCGCCGCCGTGCCCTTCGTGCTGCCGCCGCTGCCCTATCCCGAGGATGCGCTGGTGCCGACCATCTCGGCCCGCACGGTCGGCCTGCACTATGGCAAGCATCACAAGGGTTATTACGACAAGCTGAACGTGCTCGTGCAGGGCAAGCCCTATGCGGACATGACGCTGGCCGAAGTGGTGGTCTCCGCCCGCAAGGCCAATGACGCGGACGTCTTCAACAATGCCGCTCAGGCCTGGAACCACAATCTCTACTGGGAGAGCTTCAAGGGCGGCCCCGCGGCGCCGAAGGGCACCTTTGCCCAGCAGGTGGAGAAGGATTTCCAGTCCCTCGTCGGTCTCCAGCGCAAACTGGTGGAGCAGGGCGACAAGGTGTTCGGCACCGGGTGGGTCTGGCTCGTGCGCGATGGCGACAAGCTCGACATCATCGGCATGAAGGACGCCATCAACCCGCTGCCGGACGGCAAGACGGTGCTGCTCGGCATCGACGTGTGGGAGCACGCTTATTATCTCGACTATGAGAACCGCCGCACCGCCCATGTGGAGGCGGTGGTGAAGGACCGCGTGAACTGGCAGGTGGTCGGCGAGCGCTGGGGCTGAGGCGCGAAACTTCCATCGTTTTCGAGAGATCGACGGCGCGCGGGATGTCCCCGCGCGCCGTCACAGGCCCACGTCGTCGAGCCGGCGGCCCTTGGTCTCGATCCGCAGCAGCCAGGTGATGAGCGCCCCGAGGAGCGAGGTCGCCACCAGCATGTAGAGCAGGTTCGACGTGCCGAGCGTGCTGAGCAGGATGGGGAAGAGGAAGGCGGTCAGCACCGCCCCCACCTTGCCGAAGGCGGCGGCAAAGCCCGCCCCGATCCCGCGGATGTGGGTGGGAAACACCTCGCCTGCCAGCAGGTAGGTCTGGGCGTTGGGGCCCATGTTGCACATGAAGTTGAAAAGCATGAAGCCGGCATAGATGAGCGCGATCTGCGCCGGGCCGGTGAAGGCGTCGTGGAACGAGGCGAGCAGCAGGCCGGCGGCGCAGCCGAGGAAGCCGAACACCTGCAACAGCACGCGGCCCACCTTGTCCGCCAGCATCACTGCCGCCACCATGCCGACGATCAGAAGGATGTCGATGAAGGCCGCGCCCTGGGCGGCGCGCATGTCACCCGCAATGAGACCGGCGACACCGGGCATGCGGATGGAGGTGTCGGCCCCCAGTGCGGCGGCAAGGATGGTGGGGGTGAAGATGCCGATGCCGTAGGTGCCGAGGTCCTGAAGGAACCACGGCAGGGAGGCGAACAGCGTCGCCCGCAGGTTCTTGCGGCGGAACAGCACCAGAAGGTGGCTTTCCGGTCGGGCGAGGCCGGGCTCGTGCAGGCCCTTGAGACGGATGTGCTTGGGGTAGCGCGGCTGGCGGGTCAGCAGCCGCTTGAGATTGTGCTCGGCCTCCGGCACCCGGCCCTTCGCCAGCAGCCAGTGGCTGCTCTCGGTGATGAAGAAGCGGCCGGCGAGCACGATCAGCGCGGGGACGATGGCCACGGCGTACATGAGCCGCCAGGCGCTGAGGGTCGGATCGAAGACGAGCACCAGATAGCCGACGGCCGTTCCGCTGAGCGCGCCCAGCGCCTGGAAGGAGAAGGCGCCGAGCACGAGCCGGCCGCGCGAGGAACTCGGGATGCTTTCCGAGATGACGAGATGGGCTGTCGGATAATCGCAGCCGAGCGCCAGACCGATGCCGAAGAGGAAGATGAGCATCCAGCTGAAATTCGGCGCTGCGGCGAGCAGGCCGAGAAACAGGATGAACAGCGCCATCTCGAACACGAACATGGGCTTGCGGCCGAACTGGTCGGCAAGGCCGCCCAGCGCCAGCGCACCCACGAGGATGCCGAACAGGGTGGCGGCGCTGACGAGGCCATGCTGGAGCGGCGTCATGCCGAACTCGGCGCCCATGAGCGGCAGGGCGACGCCGGTCATGAACACGACGAGACCCTCGAAGAACTTGCCGGCGGCGGCGAGGCTCCAGATCCGCCACTGCATGGCCGTCATGGGCGCCGCCGGAACGACCGTGCCGTCGCGCCAGATGGGCGTCTCGTCGATATAGTCCTGCACCCGCTGCACGTCCTCGGGCGTGCCGTGCAGGGACTGGCCGTGCGGCCGTGTGGCGTGGCTGTGGGCGCTGTCGCTGGTTTCGGTACGCATGCTCGATCTCCGCGGCCCGCACCCTCTCCGTCACCCATGAACGGCGTGTGACGGTCACAGCTTACCTAATCGCGCTTCTAAACCATAAGCATGCGTGGGAAGCGCCGGCTCTGGAGACTTCGACCCGCCTCGTCTATGACCGAGGGGAGAAAGCTGGGAGGCTGGCATGGTTAAGGGCGCACGCGCGATCGCTGCGACGATGGTGATGGGCTTGTTCGCGGCCGGCTGCCAGGCTCCGGGCGGTCCTCCGAGCTGGGGCACCTCCGTGGTCAAGGAGACCGACGGCTTCGGCGACTATTACGAGACGGTCATCAACGTGCCCGCGCCCACCGGCGCGCCGCGGGCCTTCTCCTGCGCGGGGCCGTGGGGGCCGTCCACCAGTGACACCGTGCTCAAGGGCATCTTCGGCGGCGGCCGGGCCGTGCAGGCCACCGACGTGCTGCGGCCCGACGGCACCACCGGCCCCGGCACGATCGTGCTGCCGAACGATCCCCAGCTGCGCGTCTCCGTGGCCTGGGCGGACGGCTTCGCCTATGCCGGTCCCATCCGCTTCAACTTCACCGAGCAGTCGGCCTGGTCGGTCAACGGCGTGCGCATCGGCTCGACCATCGCCGATCTCGAACGGGCCAACGGCAAGCCGTTCCGTCTCGTCGGCTTCGGCGGCGATGCCGGCGGCGTGGTGACGGACTGGCAGGGCGGCGCGCTCGCCAACCTGCCCGGCGGCTGCAACCTCACCGTCCAGCTCGCCATCTCCGCCCTCGCGCCGGCGAGCGCGCAGGCCAAGGTGGTGGGGCCGAAGGTCTTCCTCTCCACCGATCGCAACGTGCGGGCGCTCAAGCCGACGGTCGGCCGCTTCTGGGTCATGTACAACTGATGGGCGCGATCGGGGGTTGATTGACGACGGTATGACCTTGGGGTGTCATGCGGACGGGCTGGTTTCTCCGGCCGCGTCTCATTGAAGGTGCTTCATGTCTCTGTCCCGCCTTTTCAATCCGTCCCTGGCCGTTGGTGCCGTGCTTGGCGTGAGCGTTGTCCTCGGCGCCCAGGCCTTCTTCGACGGCCGCGCGCTGGCCAACCAGCCCTTCATGGACGCCGCGCTGGCCTCGCTGCGGGCGGCGCGGGAAAATCTGGTGCAGGCGACCCCCAACAAGGGCGGCCATCGCGACCGGGCCATCGATCTGGTGGATCGGGCCATCGAACAGGTCAAGGAAGGCATCGCCTACGCCGCCCAGTGAGGGGAGGCGGAAGCCGGACGCCGTGTCCGGCTTCCCGTTCGCGCAAGGCCGCAAAAACGCCGCCTGCGCATGCTGGATCAGGAAGGTAGAAGCCGCGACAGCGGCAACGGCAGACAGCCGGAGGACGCATGGATTGGGTGACGTTCTGGGATGGAGCCCATTCCATCTATGTGAACGACCGGCACAAGATGGTGCATTACCAGCGCATCACCGCCGACATCGTTTCCCTTATTCCCGATCCGTCCAGCCGCGTGATGGACTATGGGTGCGGCGAAGCGCTGGGCGCGCCGACGCTGGCCGACAATTGCGCGCAACTGATCCTCGCCGATGCGGCGCCGACCGTGCGGGCGACCTTGAAGGACCGGCTCGGCGGCGAGCCGAACATCTCCGTCCTCTCCCCGGAGGAAACGGCGGAACTCCCCCCGGCCAGCCTCGATCTCATCATCGCCAATTCGCTGCTCCAGTATATTTCCAAGGCCGATCTCAAGGCCTTGCTGGCGCAGTGGCGGGGCCTGCTGGCGCCCGGCGGCGCGGTCATCCTGGCGGACGTGATCCCGCCCAACGTCAGCGCGGTGCAGGATGCGGCGGCACTCCTCACCTTCGGCGCGCGCGAGGGCTTCTTCTTCTCTGCGCTCCTCGGTCTCGCCAGGACGGCAGTCTCGCCCTATCGCAAGCTCAGGGCCGACCTCGGGCTGACCACCTATGAGGAAGGCGAGATGATCACGCTGCTGCGGGGCGCCGGCTATCTGCCCCAGCGCCTGCCGAAGAACATCGGCCACAACCAGCGCCGCATGGCCTTCCGGGCCGTTCTGTAAGGGCGGCGGGCTATTCGGCCCGCTGCTCGCGCGCACCGGCCTTATGGGCGAAGGCCCAGATCCGGTAGGCACTGAAGGTCCAGATCATCACCAGCCCGGTCGTGATGGCCTGCGCCAGCAGGTAATAGAGCCCGATGCGGTGCACCAGCAGGTCCATCAGCACCCCGGTCATGATGAAGGCAATACCGGCCACCGTGGCGAAGCGGGGCAGGGCGCCCGCGTGGCTGCGCGTCGATTCGAAGGTGAAACGACGGTTGAGGCTATAGGAAATGACGCTGCCGACGATGAAGCCCGCCAGGGAGGCAAGAACCGGCCCTGCCCAATTGCGCTCCACCATGATGGCCAGCGTGGTGAAATGGCCGGCCGCCGCGGTCAAGCCCACGCCCACGAACGTCGCGAACTGAAGGAAGAAGGCGCGGTGACGCTGGGCGAGGCGGGTCAGGAGGGCGAACACGAAACAGGCTCCGGTGGGCCGGGACGATCGAGGCGTCTTCCGTCGCGAGAAATTATGGTCTAAGGAAGCCCAATCCGCGTGCAGGGGCGGAGAAATTTCTGCGTCCCCCGCATTGCCGCCGCCGTCCACAAGGACGGATCCACTCATTCAGGGGCGCGTGACCCGCGGCCCTTTTTTTGCGCCCGTCGAGCGCCAGAGATAGATGCCGAAACGCACCGACCTCGAAACCATCCTCATCGTCGGCGCCGGTCCGATCGTCATCGGCCAGGCCTGCGAATTCGACTATTCCGGCACGCAGGCCTGCAAGGCCTTGCGCGAGGAGGGCTACCGGGTTGTCCTGGTGAACTCCAATCCGGCGACCATCATGACCGACCCGGACATGGCGGACGTCACCTATATCGAGCCGATCACGCCGGAAATCGTCGCCAAGATCATCGAGAAGGAGCGCGGTGACCGCTCCAAGGGCTTCGCCCTCCTGCCCACCATGGGCGGCCAGACGGCGCTGAACTGCGCCCTGTCGCTCAAGAAGATGGGCACGCTCGAGAAGTTCGACGTGGAAATGATCGGCGCGACCGCGGAGGCCATCGACAAGGCCGAGGACCGCGAGCTGTTCCGCGACGCCATGACCAAGATCGGCCTCGACACGCCCCGGTCGCGCCAGATCAAGACGCTGGGTGAAGCCCTGGAAGCGCTGGACGAGGTGGGCCTGCCCGCCATCATCCGCCCCTCCTTCACCATGGGCGGCACCGGCGGCGGCATCGCCTACAACAAGGCGGAGTTCATCGAGATCATCGAGCGCGGCATCGACGCTTCCCCCACCAATGAGGTGCTGGTGGAAGAGAGCGTGCTGGGCTGGAAGGAGTATGAGATGGAGGTCGTCCGCGACAAGGCGGACAACTGCATCATCGTCTGCTCCATCGAGAATCTCGACCCGATGGGCGTCCACACGGGCGATTCCATCACCGTCGCGCCGGCTCTGACGCTGACGGACAAGGAATACCAGATCATGCGCGACGCCTCGCTGGCGGTGCTGCGCGAGATCGGTGTGGAGACCGGCGGCTCCAACGTGCAGTTCGCCATCGATCCGGCCTCCGGCCGCATGATCGTGATCGAGATGAACCCGCGCGTGTCGCGCTCCTCGGCGCTGGCCTCCAAGGCGACGGGCTTCCCCATCGCCAAGGTCGCGGCGCGCCTTGCGGTCGGCTACACGCTGGACGAGATCGCCAACGACATCACCGGCGGCGCGACCCCGGCCTCCTTCGAGCCCACGATCGACTACGTGGTCACGAAGATCCCGCGCTTCGCCTTCGAGAAATTCCCCGGCGCCGATAACACCCTCACCACCTCCATGAAGTCGGTGGGCGAGGCGATGGCCATCGGCCGTACCTTCCAGGAGAGCTTGCAGAAGGCGCTGCGCTCGCTGGAGACCGGCCTCACCGGCCTCGACGAGATCGACATCGAGGGCCTCGGCCAGGGCGATGATGGCAGCGCCATCCGCGCCGCCATCGGCGTGCCGACCCCGGATCGCCTCCTCAAGGTGGCGCAGGCCATGCGTTTCGGCCTCACCGACGCGCAGATCCATGCCGCCTGCAAGATCGACCCGTGGTTCCTGGAGCAGATCCGCGCCATCGTCGACACCGAGGCGAAGGTGCGCAAGTTCGGCCTGCCCACCACGCCCGGCGCGCTGCGCGCCCTGAAGGCGCAGGGCTTCTCGGACGCCCGTCTCGCCACGCTCGCCGGCATCGGCGAGGCCGAGGTGCGTGAGCGCCGCCATGCCCTCGACGTGCGTCCGGCCTACAAGCGCATCGACACCTGCGCGGCCGAGTTCGCCTCGCCCACCGCTTACATGTACTCGACCTATGAGGCGCCGTTCGCCGGCAAGCTGGCCGACGAGGCCCAGCCCTCCGAGCGCGAGAAGGTGGTGATCCTCGGCGGCGGCCCCAACCGCATCGGCCAGGGCATCGAGTTCGACTATTGCTGCTGCCATGCGGCCTTCGCCCTCAAGGATGCGGGCTATGAGGCCATCATGGTCAACTGCAATCCGGAGACGGTCTCCACCGACTATGACACGTCGGACCGGCTCTATTTCGAGCCGCTGACCTCCGAGGACGTGCTGGAGCTGATCGACCGCGAGCGCACGAAGGGCACGCTGAAGGGCGTGATCGTGCAGTTCGGCGGCCAGACGCCCCTGAAGCTCGCCCGCGCGCTGGAAGAGGCGGACGTGCCGATCCTCGGCACCTCGCCCGACGCCATCGACCTCGCCGAGGACCGCGACCGCTTCAAGCACCTGCTGGACAAGCTGAAGCTGCGCCAGCCGGCGAACGGCATCGCCTATTCGGTGGAGCAGGGCCGCACGGTCGCGTCCGAGCTTGGCTATCCGCTGGTGGTGCGCCCGTCCTATGTTCTGGGCGGCCGGGCCATGCAGATCATCCGCGATGATTCGCAGCTCGGCGACTATCTGCTCGACACCCTGCCGGGCCTCGTGCCGCAGGATGTGAAGTCGCGCTACCCCAACGACAAGACCGGCCAGATCAACACGGTGCTGGGCAAGAACCCGCTCCTGTTCGACCGCTATCTGTCGGACGCCATCGAGGTGGACGTCGACGCGCTGTGCGACGGCAAGGACGTCTTCATCGCCGGCATCATGGAGCACATCGAGGAGGCCGGCATCCATTCGGGTGACAGCGCCTGCTCGCTGCCGCCCCACTCGCTGGACGAGGACACCATCGCCGCGCTGGAGAAGCAGACCGCGGCCATGGCGCTGGCGCTCGGCGTCGGCGGCCTCATGAACGTGCAGTACGCCATCAAGGATGGCGTGATCTACGTTCTGGAAGTGAACCCGCGCGCCTCGCGCACGGTGCCCTTCGTCGCCAAGGTGATCGGCTCGCCGATTGCCAAGATCGCGGCCCGTGTGATGGCCGGCGAGAAGATCGCCTCCTTCGGCCTGAAGAAGAGCACGCTGAAGCACATCGCGGTGAAGGAAGCGGTGTTCCCCTTCGCCCGCTTCCCGGGTGTGGACACCGTGCTCGGCCCGGAGATGCGCTCCACCGGCGAGGTGATGGGTCTCGACACCGATTACGGCGTCGCCTTCGCCAAGAGCCAGCTCGGCGGCGGCACCAAGGTTCCGAAGTCGGGCACCGTCTTCGTCTCGGTGAAGGACAGTGACAAGCCGCGCATCCTGCCCACCATCAAGATGCTGGTGGATCTCGGCTTCAAGGTGATCGCCACCTCCGGCACGCAGCGCTTCCTCGCCGAGAACGGCGTCGAGGCCGGCAAGATCAACAAGGTGCTGGAAGGTCGCCCGCACATCGTGGACGACATCAAGAATGGCGGCGTGCAACTGGTGTTCAACACCACGGAAGGCCAGCAGGCCCTTTCCGACAGCCGGTCGCTGCGCCGGGCGGCCCTCTTGCACAAAGTGCCGTATTACACCACGCTGTCAGGTGCCATTGCTGCGGCGCAGGGGATCAAGGCCTATGTGGGCGACGATCTCCAGGTCCGCGCGCTGCAAAGCTACTTCAAGTGATGGCAGGCCGGCGGCGGCGGGAGAGCCTTGGTTCTCCCGGCGCCTGACCGGAGCGGAACCGTGGTATTCAGCCTCGCATCGGCCGTGGGCCGGTGCGAGCTATTCGGCTTTTGTCCGGGCACAACGAAGCCCGCCAGGCGTTGCCGGCGGGACCCCTTCGGGCAGCTTCGGCGTTGGGGGTGGAATGTCCGCGGAGATTGCGGGACGCTCCTTCCGTCCGATTCCCGGACGGGGCCGCAATGTCTGGATGCCGGACGTGTTGAGATCGACGTGTGGGCGCGGGTGGCGGGTCGAACCGGCCATCGCGCGCATCGCCGGCATGAGGAGGTTCTAGGTAGGACCCATGGAAAAGATTCCCATGACGGGGGCGGGTTTCGTCGCCCTTGAGGAAGAGTTGCGTTTCCGTCAGCAGGTGGAGCGCCCGCGGATCATCAGCGCCATTTCCGAAGCGCGCGCCCATGGCGACCTCTCCGAGAATGCCGAATATCACGCGGCCAAGGAGCTTCAGTCCCTGAACGAGGGCCGGATCGCGGAGCTCGAGGACAAGATCTCGCGCGCCGAGGTCATCGACGTGTCCAAGCTCTCGGGCGACATCGTGAAGTTCGGCGCCACCGTCACGCTGGTGGACGAGGACACCGAGGAAGAGCGCGTGTGGCAGATCGTCGGCGACAGCGAGGCTGACGCGAAGGCGGGCCGCATTTCCATCTCCTCGCCGGTGGCGCGTGCGCTGATCGGCAAGAAGAAGGGCTCGTCCGTCGAGGTCGTGACGCCCAAGGGTGCGCGCTCGTTCGAGATCGTCGAGGTCCGCTGGGCCTGAGGGCGTCCGGAGTGGCGTCTCTGTTCTGGGGCGTCGGAGTGTTCCGCAGCGCGGGGCCTCCGGCGCCCTTTTTGCGTGGGCCGAGGCGTACGAAACGTCTGTTTTGCCGGGACTTTACGTCGCAACGGCGACCGGTCTCGGCGGTCCGCTCACTCCGGGGGCGGGGAGCCCTCTTCCAAGGGCACGATGGGCGCGTTCTTGGACTGCTTCAGCGTCAGCGCCGTCTTCACATTGCGCACGTTGGGCGCGGAGGTGATCTCCAGCACGAATTTCTGGAAGGTCGGCAGGTCGGGCGCGACGCAGAGCATCAGGAAGTCCACGTCGCCCGAGAGCATCCAGGAGGCGCGCACCAGTGGCCAGTGTTCGATCCGCGCCTCGAAGGCAGCAAGGTCGGACCCCGCCTGGCTGATGAGATGCACCATGGCAAAGGCCATGAGGTCGTAGCCGAGCTGCTTCTCGTCCAGCAGCGCCCGGTAACCCTTGATGATTCCGTCTTCCTCGAGGCTGCGGACGCGGCGCAGGCAGGGCGGAGCGGAAATGCCGACGCGGCGCGACAGCTCCACGTTGGTCATGCGGCCGTCCCGTTGCAGCTCGGCCAGGATCTTCCAGTCCACGGCATCGAGACGAACGGTCAAGGGGGAATCCTCCGGGGCGATTTCGTCAGGCACCTTAGTGAAGCCTAGACGCAGCGCAACGAAATAATATTGCGCGACGCCGCGGTGCACCGATTCGATGCGTTCGCACGGTGGGATCGCGGCGAATTGTCTGCGGGAACTGGGGACATCCCCCGGTGGCGCGACTGCAACGCGTGTTGAGCCTTGTCGCCTGCGCAACCCGCCCCTACATTCCCGCATAGCTCTTTGTCAATGCGTCCGATCTCGGCTGCGCCTACGCGCCGGCGCCGGATGCGGGCGGTCCCGCATGGGCACCGTCGAGGTTCGAGGACGGAAATGGCTTCCCACAGCAAGGTCATCATCATCGGGTCCGGCCCGGCCGGGTACACGGCGGCGATCTACGCCGCCCGCGCCATGCTGGAGCCGATCCTGTTCGAAGGCATCCAGCCCGGCGGCCAGCTGACCATCACCACCGATGTCGAGAACTACCCTGGTTTCGCCGATGTCATTCAGGGGCCATGGCTCATGGAGCAGATGCGCGCGCAGGCCGAGCACGTCGGCACGCGCATCCTCTCCGAGCATGTGGCGAGCCTCGACCTCTCCCGGCGTCCGTTCAAGATGGTGACGGAAGGCGGGGAGACCTATGTGGCGGACGTCGTGATCCTCGCCACCGGCGCGCAGGCCCGCTGGCTCGGCCTCGGGTCGGAGGAAGCCTATCGCGGCTTCGGCGTTTCCGCCTGCGCCACCTGCGACGGCTTCTTCTATCGCGGCAAGGACGTGGTGGTGGTGGGCGGCGGCAACACGGCCGTCGAGGAAGCGCTCTTCCTCACCAATTTCGCCAGCAAGGTCACGCTGGTGCACCGCCGCGACAAGCTGAGGGCCGAGCGCATCCTCCAGGACCGCCTGTTCGCCCACCCGAAGGTCTCGGTGGTGTGGAATGCGGCCATCGATGAAATCCTCGGCGTCAGCGAGCCCGTATCGAAGGTGACGGGCGTGCGGCTGAAGGACGTGAACACCGGCGCCCATGCGGAGCTGGCCACCGATGGCGTGTTCATCGCCATCGGCCATGCCCCCTCGACGGCGCTGGTGGAAGGTCAGCTTCGGATCAAGTCCGGCGGTTATGTTTGGACGGCGCCGGATTCCACGGCCACCTCCGTGCCCGGCGTCTTCGCCGCCGGAGACGTGGCCGACGACGTGTTCCGACAGGCGGTGACGGCCGCCGGCCGGGGCTGCATGGCGGCGCTGGAGGCGGAACGCTTCCTCGCGCAGCACGAGGTGGCGGAAGCCGCAGAGTAGGCCGCTGGAGTACGCGGCGTTTCGCACGGGCCTCAGGCCGTCGGAGCGCGCGTCCTCTTCCAACAAGTTAGGGGGCGATCCCTCAGGTCGTGTTGGCTCAACAGGACCGGATCGCGCCCTAAGGGCAGGGTGTGATGGACTGGGACAAGCTCAAGGTTTTTCACGTGGCCGCCGAGGCCGGGTCCTTCACCCATGCGGGCGAGACACTGGGCCTGTCCCAGTCCGCCGTCAGCCGCCAGGTTTCGGCGCTGGAGCAGGAACTGAAGGTTCCCCTGTTCCACCGCCATGCCCGCGGCCTGATCCTGACGGAGCAGGGCGAACTGCTCTATCGCACCGCCCATGAGGTGTTCCTCAAGCTGGAATCGGCCCGCGCCCAGCTCACCGACAGCCGCGAGAAGCCGAACGGCGAACTGCGCGTCACCACAACGGTCGGCCTCGGCACCCATTGGCTGACCGCCCGCGTGGGCGAGTTCGTGGAGCTTTATCCGGACATCCGCATCCAGCTCATCCTCACCGACGAGGAACTGGATCTCGCCATGCGCGAGGCGGACGTCGCCATCCGCATGCGCCAGCCGGTGCAGCCGGATCTGGTGCAGCGCAAGCTCTTCACCGTGCATTTCCACGCCTATGCCTCGGTGGATTATCTCAAGCGCCATGGCCAGCCGCGCACGCTGGAAGAACTGGACAAGCACCGCATCCTCCTGCTCGGCGGGCCGATCCCGAGCTATTTCCAGGGCCTCAACTGGCTGGAGCATGCGGGCCGCGACGGTTCGACGCCCCGCGTGCCGGCCTTCGAGGTCAACAGCGTGCTCGGCCTGAAGCGGGCCGTGGAGCGCGGCGTCGGCATCGGCACGCTGCCCGATTATCTCTCGGATGACTCTTCGTCGCTCGTGCAGCTCTTCACCGACCGCGAGACGCCTCAACTGGAGGCTTACTTCACCTATGCTCAGGAAATGCGCTCCGTGGCGCGCATCCAGGTGTTCCGGGACTTCCTGATTTCGAAGGCGCAGCGCTGGAGCTACTGAGCGTGACAGGGGAATGACGCGGGCGTCGTTGGATCACAAATGAGCCAAGCGCCGCGCACATGCCTGACATGCGGTCATTCCGCATTGCATTATGCCTACAGGACGTGCACTTTGCACTTGCACTGATCGCGCCGTGAGCGGCGCAGTCAGGTGTTCCCCTCTGGAAGGTTCGCCGCTCTGCGGCGATACTTGCCGGGCCTCTCGCGAGGTCCGGCATTTTTCTTTTCTACTCCCGTGTTGCTGTCCCCGACGCCGATACCGGCCACCGGCGTGCGTTGCCCTGGCCTGCTGCGGCCCGGCGCATGCGCCATGCAACGAATCCCATGCGACGGGGCGCGTTGTGTGCGCTGCACAAGAGGCCGACATCTTCCGCTGTGTGCGCTGTGTGCGGGTGCCTCCGGCGGAACCCGGCACCGGACGGCGGGTTCCTGTTTCCTGAGACAGGAGACCTGGATGGCGCAACACCTTCTCCCGGCGGACAACGCGCTTGCGTTTCCGCTTCTGGCCGGGCCTTTTCCGCCGCCCGAGCCGCCCGAGCCCATTCCCCCCATGCCACCACTCACGCCGCCGCCTCCGACCCGCGAGCCGGACGATCTGCCGGAGCCTGGCCCGGATCTGCCGCCCCTTCCCGAGGGCGATCCCTCCCGCGAGCCGCGGGAAGAGCCCGGCCCGCCGCCTATGCCAATGAACGCATGACCCTTCGAGGCTCGGGTGGCCGCTGACGGATCGGTGCATGGACACGGGCTCTCGAACGGGCTCTATGGAGCGCGGAGGTGCTTCCATGTCCGTGTCCGCCGAACCTGTCCTGCCTGCGCTCTTCGTCGACGTCCCCGCAGTGGTCCCGAACGTGATCGTGGATCTGCGCTATGCCGGGCCGAACAATTTCGTCGGGGTGCGGGTGGACGGGTATGAAGCCGAGCGGGCGCTGCTGACCCGGCCGGCGGCGGAAGCGGCCGCCCGCGTTGCCGAAGGGCTGGCGCGGCAGGGATTGGTGCTGAAGCTGCTGGATTGCTATCGCCCCACGCGGGCCGTTGCGCATTTTGCCCGCTGGGCCGCGGATACGAACGACCTCGGCACCAAGGCCGATTTCTATCCCGACCATGACAAGCCGGAGCTGTTCGATCTCGGCTATATCGCCGGCCGCTCCAGCCATTCGCGCGGCTCGACCCTCGACCTGACGCTGGCCCATGCCTCGGACGGCACCGAGCTCGACATGGGCACGCCGTTCGACCTCTTCAGCGAGCGCTCCTGGCCGGCCTCGCTGGCGGTGACGGACGCGCAGCGCGACAACCGCCGTCTGCTCGCTGCTGCCATGACGGACGCGGGCTTCGAGCCCTTCCTCATGGAATGGTGGCACTTCACCCTGAAGGGCGAGCCGTTTCCCGACACCTATTTCGACGCGCCGATCCGCTGACCGGCAGCGTCAGGAGAGGTTGATTTCCTCGATCTGGAGCCGGCGGCCCCAGGCATCGAAGAACTGGCCTTCGTTCAGCACCAGGCGATCCTCGCGCACGCGGCTTTCCACCTCGCGCAGGCGGGCGCGGGCGTCCTCGTTCTCCAGCGGGCCGTCCGGATCGAACTGCGCGAAGAAGGCGGCACCGTCCCACTTCAGGCCCGAACCTGCAAACAGGGCGACGATCTGGCCCCAGGTGATCTCGTCGCCGATGATGTTCAGGAAGGTGGAGGCGAGCGGCTTCACCTGCGTCTCGCCGATCTCCACCAGAATGACGAGCGCGGTGAACGGGCCTTCCTCCGAGAAGGACTCCTGAAGCCAGGCCTCGAACTCGTTCGCGCTTCCCGGCCGGGTGGACTTGTCAGTAATCGACACGCGGCGTCTCCGGCATGTAGTAATCGAAAAGCTGCCAGAAGGAGCTTGCGCGAGTCTGTTCATACCAAGCTTCAAAGGCGGCCATCTCCGCCGCCGGGTCGGCTTCCACCGGGCTCGCGCCATCCTCGGCCGGATGCGCCGCGCCGAACAGGGCCAGCGCCAGCGGCGTGAGACGCTCCAGAACCTGCGTGCGCGCCTCGCTCTCGCTCTGCCAGTCGAAACGCTCGCGCACATGGGCCTGCGCGGCCGCGACCGCCGCTTCCGGCGTCTCGGCGGCGGTGACGCGCGCCACGAGGGCGCGGAGGAAGTTCAGGCGGCGATAGGCAATGGTGCGCTCGGTTGCGAGGCGTGCGGTCGTCTCCGCCACCTCCTTGCGGAAGGCTTCCTCGCGCAGGTCGGCGGCACGGGCGGCCTCATCGAGGCGCGCGATCATCGCGTCGGCTGGGGTCATTGCCGCTTCTCTTTGGGGGGCGTCGGGGAAAGTGGCGGAAGAGAGTGGGAGTCGAACCCACCAAGGACCGGCTCGCGGCCCCTCCCGGATTTGAAGTCCGGACGCCCCACCAGGGACGCTTCTCCTCCGTGCGCCGCAACCGCATCTGGGGCGGCGGGCGAATTGTCAGCCGGCGCATCATCGCTGCTCGTGCGGAACAGGTCCAGCCGGTGCGGATTGATGCGACGAAGATCGCCCCGGCGCAAGGTCACGCCGTGCCGATCGAAGAATTCCAGGATCTGGATCGCCACCTTGCGCCCGTTTTCCACTTCATCGCGGAACTGGGCGGCGGTGAAGTTGCCGTGGGCGGCGGACAGGCGGGCGATGATGCCGACCATCTCGCCAACGGTGGCGCGCAGGAAGAAATGGTCGTGCGCCACCTCGTCCACGCGGGCAAGGCGCCCGAGCAGCTTCATCAGGCGGCGGATTTCCGCCTCCGGCACCTCGATCAGACCGGCGATGTCGCGCACGCGCGGTGGGCGGAAGCGCTCCTCGCCGGCGAGCAGCGGGGCGACCCGTGCCCAGTTCGCCTCATCGAGCGGCGTCAGGCGCACCTCGAAGCCGGCGCGCCTCACCCAGGCGCCGTCGAGCGCGATCTCGCGCGCCTGCGCCAGCGCCTGAAGGGCCGCCTTGAAGGCGGGCGCCGGGAGGCGCGGTTCCGCCTGCATGCGCAGCCGTTCGATGCCGATGCCGGGCAGGTCGGGATTGTCCGCGTGAAAGGTGTCGAGCGTGCCGAGCAGCCGCTCATGGAAGGTCGCCCAGCGCGCGCCGGAGAGCACGACCGCCGTGTCGCCCACGGAAAGCGCCTTGAGGTCGAGATCGCGGATCAGGGCCGGCACGGCATCGCTGGCCAGCGCCCGGTCGCGGGCGAAGGTGGCAAGGTCGAGATGGAAGGGCGGCAGATCCAGCAGGTGGGCTAGGGCAACGGCGGCATCCGGTTCGGCGATTGCGCCGAGTTGTGCGAGGCGTTCCGGTGTGCGGCGCTTGCGGGCGGGGCCGCGCAGATCGAGAAACACGCCGCCGCCGATGGTGCGCTGGGCGGAGGTGTCGCGGATGACGAAGCGGTCGCCCGCCGCCGCCGCGATGGGGGCGTCCAGCACCAGTTGCACGAGCCCGGTCTCGCCGGGCTTCACGGCCTCTTCCAGCAGCACGATGCGGGCGCCCACCTCGCGGGCGGCGTGGTGCAGGCGCACCGGGAACCACTGGCCGACGGGCTTGGGCTCGCCGGGGAGCACGCGCAGTCGCGCGTCGATATGGTCGGCGGGGGCGTGGAGCGTGTCGGCTAGCAGCACGTCGCCGCGCGAGAGGTCATCTTTGGAGAGGCCGTCGCCGGCAATGTTGATGCCGCAGCGGTCGCCCGCACGGCCGATGTCGGAGGCGCGGTCCTGCGCGCGGATGGAGCGCACGCGGGCGGGACGGCCGCTCGGGCTCAGCATCACCCGGTCGCCCACCCTGACCTCACCGGACAGGACAGTGCCCGTCACCACGGTGCCGGTGCCGGAGAGGGTGAAGGCGCGGTCCACGGCAAGGCGGAAACGGCCCTCGGCGGCGCGTCTGGCAAGGCGCGCGTTCGCCGCCTCAAGCCGGGCGCGGATGTCCGCGACGCCGGCGCCGGTCACGGTGGAGACGGGCAGGATCTCCGCACCCGCCAGCACCGTGCCGTCCAGCGTGGCGGCGATTTCGGCGGTCACGGCGGCAAGGCGATCTGCGTCCACCAGATCGGCCTTGGTGAGGGCAACGAGGCCGTGGCGCACGCCCAGCAGGTCGATGATGGCGAGATGCTCGCGGGTCTGGGGCATCACGCCGTCATCGGCGGCCACCACCAGCACCACGAAATCGATGCCGCCGGCGCCCGCCAGCATGGTGTGGACGAACTTCTCGTGCCCCGGCACGTCGATGAAGCCCAGCACCGCGCCATCGCCCGCCGGCATGTAGGCGAAGCCGAGGTCGATGGAGATGCCGCGGGCCTTCTCCTCCTTCAGCCGGTCCGTATCGACGCCGGTGATCGCCCGCACCAGCGAGGTCTTGCCGTGGTCGATATGTCCTGCTGTGCCGATGATCATGGTGCTCAGCCCGCGCCGGGCAGTGGCGCCGCCGCGATGCGTTCCGCTTCGGCCTGCTGATCGGGCGAAAGCGCCTCGCGCGCGCTGGTCATGAAGGGGGCGGCAAGCTGGCTGCCGCCGGCCTGTGCGCGCAGCAGCCAGGCATAAGCGGCGACGGGATCGCGCGGCACGCCGGAGCCGATGTGATAGGCGGCGCCCAGCATGGCCTGCCCGTCCGCATCGTCTCCCTCGGCGCCCTTCTGCCACCAGCGGGCCGCCTCGGCGGCATCGCGCTCGACGCCCAGCGCGTTGTGATAGAGCATCCCCATGCGGGTCATGGAGGAGGCGACGCCCTGTTCGGCGGCGGCTTCCGCCCAGCGGCGGGCTTCCGCCACATCGGCCGGGATGACTTCGCCCTCGAGCAGCATCCAGCTCAGCATGTCCTGCGCCGGGGCATCGCCCTGCGCGGCGGCGGCGCCATAAAGCTCGGCGGCGTGGACGTAATCCTGCGGCACGCCCTCGCCCTTGAAATAGAGGGCAGCGAGATTGCGCTGGCCCACCGGATCGCCCGACTGGGCCGACAGGCTCAGCCACTTCTGCGCCATCTCGGGATCGCGGGCGACGCCGAGCCCCTCGGCGAAGCAGGCGCCGATATTGTTCTGGGCGCGGGCGATGCCTTCGCGCGCCAGCGGCTCCCAGAGCGCCAGCGCGCCCTCATAATCGCCGCTCGCGGCGGCATCGAGGGCGCGGCCCATGCGCGCCTCCACGCTCTCGCTCGGGGGCGGGCAGGGGGCGGGGCGGCGGAGAAAATCGAACAGGCCCATCAGGCAGGCTCCAGATGCGCGAGGCTGGCGGCAAAGCCCGCCTCATCCTCCAGGCAGCGCAGGTCCAGCAGCAGCGCGCCGTCTTCCACGCGCCCGACGACGGGCACGGGCAGGCCGCGCAGCGCGTCGGCAAGCGCGGCCAGCCGGCGACCGCTGCCGTCGGCGGGAATGAGGGCGAGCGCCGTGCTCGCCAGCGTTTCGAGCGGCAGCGCGCCGGAGCCGATCTGGCTCTTGCACGCCCGCTCCTCGATGGTGAAGGCCTCCCCGAGCTTCGCCGCCAGCACGGGGCGCACGCGGGCCGCCACGGCCGCCATTTCGGCGGGCTGGCGGGTGAGCAGGCGCAGGGTCGGCAGGCGGCGGGCGAGGCGGTCGGGGTCGAGATAGAGCTTTAGCGTTGCTTCCAGCGCCGCGAGGCGGATCTTGTCCACCCGCAGCGCCCGCTTCATGGGGTTCTTGTTGATGGCGGCGATGAGATCGCGCCGGCCGACGATGAAGCCGGTCTGCGGCCCGCCCAGCAGCTTGTCGCCGGAGAAGGTCACGATGTCCGCGCCTTCCGCCACCGCCTCGCGGACGGTGGGCTCGTGGACGAGGCCATAGGCGGCAAGGTCCGCCAGCGTGCCGGAGCCGAGGTCGTTGAACAGCGGCACATGCGCCTCATGGCCGATGGCGGCCAGCTCCTTCGGCGGCACTTCGGCGGTGAAGCCCTCGATGCGGTAATTGGAGGTGTGCACCTTCACGATCAGCCCGGTTTCGGGCGAGAGCGCGCCGCGATAGTCCTTCGGGTGGGTGCGGTTGGTGGTGCCCACTTCCACAAGGCGCGTGCCGGCGCGGGCCATGATGTCCGGCATGCGGAAGGCGCCGCCGATCTCGATCAACTCGCCGCGCGAGACGATGCTGTCGCGCCCCGCCGCCAGCGTGTTCAGCACCAGCAGCACGGCGGCGGCGTTGTTGTTGACGACGGTGGCGTCCTCCGCGCCCGTGAGGCGGCAGAGCAGGTCGCGCACATGGTCGTCGCGCTCGCCGCGCTTGCCGCTGTCGAGGTCATATTCCAGGGCCACGGCCGAGCGCATGGCAGCCACCGCCGCCTCCACCGCCTCTTCCGCCAGCAGCGCCCGGCCGAGATTGGTGTGCAGTACCGTGCCGGTGAGATTGAACACCGGACAGAGGGAGGCGCGCGCATCCGCCGCCAGCGCCGCGAGGGCGGCAGCGGCGATGCCCTCCGCATCCACTGGTGCCGGAGTGCCCGCGCGCAAGGCGGCGCGGGCGGCGTCAAGGGCGGTGCGCACGGCTTCCGTCGCCTCGGCGCGGCCGAAGCGCTCCACTGCCGCAAGGGCGGGGCCGGCTTTCAGCACCTGATCGACGGACGGCAGGCGCCGCAAGGCGGAGACGTCCGCCACGCTCGAACCGCTGCTCATGGCCGCCTCAATAGCCGATCAGGAAGGGATTGAACGCGGCGCGCTTGTAGGGCCGATCCCGCATCAGCATGTCGAGCCCGAGCGTCGCCACGTCGTCCGCGAGCACTTCGGCGGCCGGATCCTTGTTCTGGTAGAAGACCTTCGCATAGGAGTGGCACTCCTCGCAGGTCTCCGCCTTGCAGGCGCCGGTGCCGCCCTCGATCTCCTCAAGGCCCATGCCCTTGGTGGAGCCGCAGGCGGTGCAGCGCACCCGCACATAGTTCCACAGCGTGCCGCAGAGCGCGCAGCCGCAATAGCGGGCGCCCGGCGCGTGCGGCCAGTCCACGATGAGGCTCGCCACCGGCGGCCCGCCGCAGCAGGGGCAGGCGCCATCGCCCACCGGCACGAGCGAAGCGCCATCAAGGCCGGCGGCCCGGCGGGCGAAATGCACCTGAAGAGCGGCAGCGACGAAGACGTGCTCGGCGAGCTTCTCCACCGGAATGGCGTCGGCCAGCACATTGCGGATCATCAACTCGCGGCCGACGACACCGCCCTCCTTCACCGCATGGAGCGCTGCGCGGGCGGCGTCCGGCATCTCGATGGCACGCACCTCGGCCAGCAGGCGGTCGAACGTCGCCTCGAAGGCGGCATCGGAGGTGAATTTGTTGCGGTCGAGCGGGGGCATGGCGTGCTCGCGTGCCCGCGCCAGGATGTCCGGCTCCACCGGCTCCACGGCGGGCAGGCCCGCCTGGATGTCCCGCTGCACGCCCGAAAGGGCGGCGAGGAAGGTGAGATAGGGCTTGAGCAGGTTGCCCTCGGCGAGATGGGCAAAGCGTTTCGCGCGCGCATCGAACAGCCCGACAGGATCGGGCAGTTGCACGAGCGGCGGCTGGGCGATGCCGCCGATGACGCTGGGATCGGGCTGGATGGCGCCGGAAAAACTGGACATGGAACCTCACGAACCCCACGGGCCACGTGGAACATCAGGTTGTGGCGAGAAGCGCCGCGTCACGGGCGCGGCCACTGCCCATCCGTCATCATATAGGCCTCTGCACGCATTGCGCGAGGGCGACGGATCGCGGCAGGAACGAAAGCCCGCGCGGCTGGGGGCCGCGCGGGCGGATGACGTCAGAAGGCGGGGCTCACTCGGCCGGGGTGCCGCCGGCGCGCTTGCCGGCCACGAGCTCCCGCAGCCACTTGCGGTGATGCCGCCAGGCCCAGCCGCCCGTCACCTTGCCGCTGGTCATGGCGCTCATGGTGCCCTTGACCCAGATGGCCGCGTAGACGTGGATGATCCAGATGCAGATGATGCCGACCGCCGCCAGCGAGTGGACGATGAGCGCCACACGCTGCGTGGGAATGCTCGTGTAGGTGAAGAAATATCGCTCCCACACGATCAGGCCGCTGACGATCAGAACGATGATCAGCGCCGACATGCCCCAGAACACCACCTTTTGACCGGCATTGTACTTGCCGAGTTCAGGAAGACGTTCCTCGTGACCCATCAGGACATCGCCGCTGCGCGCGACCCATGTCACGTCTTCCCGCTTGGGCAGGTTCGCCCGCCAGAAGCGGATGAACAGGATGGAGAAGGAGAAGAACAGCACCACGCCGATCCAGGGATGGATGGCGCGGGTGAGCTGTCCGCCACCGAACAGGTTGGTCAGGAAGAACAGGCTCGGCGTGAACAGCGACAGGCCGGACAACGCCAGCAGGATCAGGCTGATGGCGGTGATCCAGTGGTTGATCCGCGCCCCGACGGTGTATCGGTTCACAGTCACCGGACGGCCCGGCTGCACGCTGTCGCCGGGCATGACATCGCTGGGGGCGGGGCGGGGATTATCGCTCATGCCTTGTCCCCTTTCGTACCCTTGACGCCTTCTGCCAGCTTCTGGGCCTGTTCCTCATCTTCCGGGCTCACCTTGTTGGCGCCCGCGACGAGGTAATGGAAGACGCCTGCGATGGCGGCGAAGCCCATGACGCCCATGCCGACATACTTGGTGACGCCCTTCCAGGCTTCCACGATCGGGGAGATGCGCGGATTGTCCGGAAGGCCGGCATAGATGCTCGGCTTGTCAGCATGCTGGAGCACGTACATGACGTGCGTGCCGGAGACGCCCGGCGGATCATAGAGGCCCGCGTTCTTGTAGCCGCGGGACTTCAGATCCGTGACGCGCTCGGCGGCATGCTTCTTCATGTCCTCCTTGGAGCCGAAGGCGATGGCCTGGGTGGGGCACGCCTTGGCGCAGGCGGGCCACTGGCCCACCGCCACGCGGTCGGAACACAGCGTGCACTTGTACGCCTTGTTGTCGACCTTGGAGATGCGGGGAATGTTGAAGGGACAGCCCTTCACGCAATAGCCGCAGCCGATGCAGTTATCGTGGACGAAATCCACGATGCCGTTGGTGTACTGCACGATGGCGCCGGGGGCCGGGCAGGCCTTGAGGCAGCCCGGGTCCTCGCAATGCATGCAGCCGTCCTTGCGGATCAGCCACTCAAGGTTGTCGGTCTCCGGGTTCACCCACTCGGTGAACCGCATCAGCGTGAAGCTGTTGGCGGTCAGGTCCGGCGGGTTGGTGTAGGACCCGTTGAAGGTGCCGATATCCTCGTGGAGGTTGTTCCACTCAAGACATGCCGCCTGGCAGGCCTTGCAGCCGATGCACTTCGACACGTCGATGAGCTTGGCCACCTCCGTCTGGCGCTGGGCCGGCGGGGTGATGGTGGACGCCGACTTCCGCAGCAGATCCTGGTCCGAGAACTTCGCCGGGGTGGGGGCGACCGGAGGGTTCGGTGCTGGTTGCAACATGGTTCGACCCTCCCTCACGCCACCGGCCCGGTCGTGGGCTCGATATTGACCAGAAACGCCTTGAACTCCGGCGTCTCGATGTTCGCGTCACCGACGAACGGGGTGAGCACGTTCGCGGGGAAGCCCTTCTTGGCCGCGCCCACGAAGCCCCAGTGGATCGGGATGCCGACCACGTGCACCGGCTTGCCGTCGCAGATGAGCGGACGGATGCGCTTCGTCACATAGGCCTTGGCAAACACCGAGCCGCGCTTGGACCACACGCGCACCCAGCCGCCATTGTTGATGGACTTCTCCTTCGCGAGCTCTTCCGAGATCTCCACGAAGAATTCCGGCTGCAGGACCGAGTTCACATGGTTGTTCTTGGTCCAGTAGTGGAAGTGCTCCGTGAGACGATAGGAGGTCGCCGCATAGGGGAACTCCTTCGACGCCGGCTCCGCGAACTGGGCGAAGTCGTCCTTGAACACGCGCGCCACCGGATTGCCCCGCACCTTGGGGGCGATCACATTGACCAGCGGGCTCTCGAACGGCTCGTAATGCACCGGGAAGGGACCGTCGCGCATCATGCCCCGGGCGAACAGGCGGGACACGCCTTCCGGGTTCATGATGAAGGGGCCGACGTCCTGCGGCTTCGCCGTGGGGGCGATGTCGGGCACGTCGTAGCCGGTCCACTTGGCCCCGTCCCACCACAGCAGCTTGCGGGTGTCATCCCACGGCTTGCCGTTGATGTCGGCGGAGGCGCGGTTGTAGATGATGCGGCGGTTCGCCGGCCAGGCGAACGACCACTTCAGATACGCTCCGGTGTTGTCGGGATCGGAATTGTCCCGACGGGCCATCATGTTGCCGTCCTCGGTGAAGGAGCCGGAGTAGATCCAGCAGCCCGCAGCCGTGGAACCGTCGTCGCGCAGCACGCCGAAGTTCGGCACCTGCTTGCCGGCGGTCAGCAGCTTCTTGGTGGGATCGTTCGGATCCAGCACGTCGGAGACCACATAGCCGTTGAGCTCCTTGGTGAGCTCCTCGGGCGTCGGCTCGTCCGGGTTCTTGTAGGTCCAGGAGAGGTTGACGATGGGGTCCGGCAGGGCCCCGCCTTCCTTCCGGTACATCTCCTTCAGCCGCAGATGGATCTGCGACATGATCCAGGCGTCGGTGCGCGCCTCGCCCGGAGGCGAGCCGGCCGGCCAGTGCCACTGGAGCCAGCGGCCGGAGTTCACCAGCGAGCCCTCATCCTCCGCAAAGCAGGTGGTGGGGAGCTGGATGACCTCGGTCTGGATCTTGGAGGGATCGACGTCGTTATAGACGCCGTGGTTTTCCCAGAAACGGGCGGTCTCCGTTTCCAGCGGGTCCATGATGACCAGCATCTTCAGCCTGGACAGCGCCGCCGACAGCTTGTTCCGGTTGGGGAACGCCTGCAGCGGGTTGAAGCCCTGGCAGAAGTAGAGGTTCATCTTCCCCTGCTTCATGAGCTCGAACGCGCGCAGGATGTCGTAGGTCGGGACATCCAGCTTGGGCAGCCAGTCGAACGCGAAGTTGTTCTCCGCGGTCGCCGCCGGGCCCCACATGGACTTCAGGAAGCTCACCATGAACTTCTTGTAGTTCTGCCAGTAGCTCATCTGGTTCGGCCGCAACGGCTTGAAGCCGCGGGTCGACATGTAGGTGGCGAAGTCCGGTTCCCGTTCCGTGGGCAGGTTCAGGTAGCCGGGGATCATGTTCGACATCAGGCCGATGTCGGTGAGGCCCTGGATGTTGGAGTGACCACGCAGGGCGTTCATGCCGCCGCCGCGCACGCCGATGTTGCCCAGGATGAGCTGGAGCATCGCCATGCAGCGGATGTTCTGCGAGCCCTTGGAGTGCTGGGTCCAGCCGAGCGCGTACATGGAGGTCATCGTCTTGGTGGGCGATGAGCACTCCGCGATCATGGCGGCGACCTTCAGGAACTTGTCCTTCGGCGTGCCGCTGATGCGCTCGACCATTTCGGGCGTGTACTGGGCGACGTGGGCCTTGAGCAGGTTCCAGACGCAGCGCGGATTCTCCAGCGTCTCGTCCACCATGGCATAGCCATCGGGGCCGATCTGGTAATCCCAGGTGGAGCGGTTGTAGTCGCGCTTCTCCTCGTCATAGCCCGTGAACAGGCCGTCCCGATACTCGAAGCCGTCCTTCACGAGGTACGTCGCGTTGGTGAAGGCTTTGACGTAATCCCACTGCACCTTGTTGTTCTGGATGCAGTAATTGATCACGCCGAGCAGGAAGGCGATGTCGGAGCCCTGACGGATGGGGGCGTAATAGTCGGCGACCGCCGCGGACCGCGTGAAGCGCGGATCAACGACGACAAGCTTCGCGCCGCGGTTGGCCTTCGCCTCCACGACCCACTTGAAACCGCAAGGATGTGCTTCGGCGGCATTGCCGCCCATGATCACGACAAGATCCGTGTTCCGAATATCGGTCCACGAATTGGTCATCGCGCCACGGCCAAAAGTTGGGCCCAAACTGGACACCGTGGGGCCGTGTCAGACGCGCGCCTGATTGTCGAAAACCACCATGCCGAGACTGCGAACGACCTTGTAGGTCGCCCAGGCGGTCTCGTTCGTCGTTGCAGAAGCTGCGAGGAAGCCGGTCGTGGTCCAGCGGTTGACCGTCACGCCGTCGGCATTCTTCGCGATGAAGTTCGCGTCGCGATCGTCCTTCATGGCGCGGGCGATCTTGTCGAGCGCCGCATCCCAGGAGATGGCTTCGAACTTGTTCGAGCCCGCGCGCCGGATCATCGGCTGCTTGAGACGGGTCTCGGACTTCACGATGTCCAGAAGGGCGGCGCCCTTCGGGCAGAGCGTGCCGCGGTTGGTCGGATGGTCGACGTCACCCTCGATGTGGGTGATGTCCGCCTTCTCGCCCTTCTTCAGGTCGCCCTTGGAGAAGATGAGGATACCGCACGCCACGGAACAGTAGGTGCAGGTGTTTCTGGTCTCGGTGGTGTTGAAAAGCTTGAAGGGGCGAATCGCAGCTGCCTGCGCCTCTTCAGCCGGCCCGAAGCCAAGCGCTCCGAGCGTCGTACCCGCGAGACCCGCGCCGGCCGTTCCTAGGAACTGGCGCCGCGAGAGCTCCATATTCATCGAAGTGTGCCTCCGACACGATTGCCCCACACGGGGGACCGGGAATGGGTTGGAGAACCGGTCGCCAACCTGCATTCCGGCTTGCTGGCAAGCTATTTTGTAACTGGAACGATGTCAAACTACAGATGAGCATACTTTGGTATGGGCATCCGCTGCGCTTTCTTGGACGCTGCGAAGTCAATGACGTTTCATTCCGCATCGGAAGCAAAGAAGATCAGAAGAAATAATGCTAAGGCGAAATGAGCATTTTGCGGTGCATCAATCTTTGATCACGCTGTCGTGTTGTTGACGCCTCTCAATTGCCCGGCGTAGCTTGCGCGCGTGAACCGTATGGCGGCTCCCGAGGCTCGGGGCAACAGGCACACTTCAGACATCGTCCGAACGGCATCCGCGGGCCCGCCGATGCGGGACCTCACGCGTCGCACGGTGCTGTGCGCAGGTGTTGCGGGCGTGCTGCTTCCGGCGCTGCCGGTGCCGCTGCGCGCGGCGTCCGAGCCCCCCGGGCAGGCCATCCTTGAGCGCACCGCAGCGGAGACGCTGCCGTCCTTCACCTTGCCGGAGCTCGGCGGTCGCGACGTGGCGCTGTCCGCGCAGGCCGGACGCGTGGTGCTGGTGCATTTTTTCGCCACCTGGTGCGAGCCCTGCCGGGAGGAACTGCCGGCCCTGTCGCGGCTCGCCACGGACCATCCACAGGACGTGACTATCCTTGCCGTGGATGTGGGCGAGGTGGATCTGCGCGTGCGCCGCTTCTTCGAAGGGCTGCCGGTGCCGTTCACGGTTGCCCTCGACCGCGACCGGGCGGTGACGCGGCAGTGGGGCATCTCGGCTTTGCCGTCCACCGTCATTCTCGATCGTGCGCTCCGCCCCCGTTGGCGGGCGGCTGGCGATGTGGCATGGGACGCCCCCGCCGCGCGCGCCGTCATCGCCGAGCTTCTCTCTTCATCCTCAAACCCTGTCCCCGGCGCCGCCGCGCCGGAGCCTTCCCCGTCTTCCGGAGGACTGACCCAATGATCTCCCGCCGCACGTTCCTCGCATCCGGCGCCGCCGCTGCCGTGGCCCTGCCGAGCCTTGCCCGCGCGCAGGGCGCCGCCGCGCCGGCCTTCGCGCCGAAGGCCGGCGACTGGCGCACCTTCCAGGTGGTGACCCGCCTCGAAGTGCAGGCGGCGGGCGGGGCCTCGCAGGCCTGGGTGCCGCTGCCGGTCTTCGCTGCGCAGGACTGGTTCAAGCCGCTCGGCAACACCTGGACCACCAATGGCGCCACCGTCGAGGCGGTGAAGGATGCGCAGGGCGCCGAAATGCTCCATGTGCGCTGGAATGCCGGCGAGCAGCCGCCGGTGGTGGAAGTGACCAGCCGCTTTTCCACCCGCGACCGCTCCGTGGACCTGTCGAAGCCCGGCTCCGCCGCGCCGCTCTCTGCCGAGGAGCGCGCGAAATACATCGCCGCCACCGACCTTATCCCAACCACGGGCATCGTGAAGACGACGGCCGACAAGATCACCGCCGGCAAGGACGGCGATCTCGCCAAGGCGCGCGCCATCTATGAATGGGTGGTGGAGAACACCTTCCGCAACGCCGCCACCCGCGGCTGCGGCACGGGGGATGTCGCCTCCATGCTGGAGAGCGGCACGCTGGGCGGCAAGTGCGCCGATCTCAACGCGCTGTTCGTCGGCCTGCTGCGCGCCTCCGACATTCCCGCCCGCGACATCTATGGCGTGCGCGTTGCCCCGTCGAAGTTCGGCTACAAGAGCCTCGGCGCCAATTCCGACATCATCACCAAGGCCCAGCACTGCCGCGCCGAAGTGTTCCTTTCCGGTTATGGCTGGGTGCCGGCCGACCCGGCGGACGTGCGCAAGGTGGTTCTCGAAGAGCCGCCGGGCAAGCTGGAGATCAACGACGCCAAGGTGGTCGCCGCCCGCGCCGCGCTGTTCGGCAGCTGGGAAGGCAACTGGATGGCCTACAACACCGCCCACGACGTGGTGCTGCCCGGCGCCACCGGCGGCAAGGTGGCCTTCCTCATGTATCCGCAGGCGGAGACGGTCGCGGGCCGTCTGGATTGCCTCGATCCGGATACGTTCAAGTACACCCTGCGATCGGCTGAAATCTCGGCCTGAGGGGGACTGGGGCGTTTCGCGAGCCGAATGCCCCCTCCCTAGCCCTCCCCCGCGAGCGGGAGAGGGGACGGAGCCCGACTGAGAGTGGTGCTGATCCTGATCGCCAATGGGTCAAAATCCCTCTCCCCCAAACCGGCCTGCGCGACAGGCTCCCTCTCCCGCTTGCGGGGGAGGGGAGGGGTGGGGAGGGGACAGAACGCGCCCTTCGTTTCTCGCCTGCCGCGCCCATATCAAGTGGCAGCTCATCCGCTTTCCCGTTCAACGGAATGTCCCATGTCCCAGCCTGTGACCGAACAGCCCTTCCGCCTCACCAGCCTCGCCCACGGCGGCGGCTGCGGGTGCAAGCTCGCGCCTTCCGTGCTGCAGGAACTGCTGGCCGGCGCGCCGGCGGCGCAGCCCTATGCGCAGCTTCTGGTGGGGATGGAGACGGGCGACGACGCGGCGGTCTGGGATCTCGATGGCGAGACCTGCATCGTCGCCACCACGGACTTCTTCATGCCGGTGGTGGATGATCCGGACCATTTCGGCCGCATCGCCGCCACCAACGCCATCTCCGATGTCTACGCCATGGGCGGCACGCCCATCATGGCGCTCGCCATCCTCGGCATGCCGCTCGGCAAGGTGGACACGGGCATCGTGCGTAAGATCCTCGAAGGGGGCAGCGCTGCCTGCGCCGCAGCCGGCATTCCGGTGGCGGGCGGGCACTCCATCGACAGCGTGGAGCCCATCTATGGGCTCGCGGTCATCGGCACGGTGCGCAAGGCGCTGGTCCGGCGCAATGCGGATGCCAGGCCCGGCGACGCGCTGATCCTCACCAAGGCTGTGGGCGTCGGCGTCTATTCGGCGGCCTTCAAGAAGGAGGCGCTGTCCTCCGACGCGTATGACGAGATGATCGCCTCCACCACCCTGCTCAACAAGGTGGGCAGCGCGCTCGCCAAGGACAGCGCCGTTCATGCCATGACCGACGTCACCGGCTTCGGCGTCATTGGCCATGCGCTGGAGGTGGCGCGCGGCTCGAAGCTCGCCGTCACCATCGAGGCCGACCGCGTGCCGCTCATGGCCCATGCGGAAGCCCTCGTGCGGCAGGGTTTCGTGACCGGTGCCTCGATCCGCAACTGGGCGAGCTACGGCGCAGAGGCGCGCCTGCCGGCCGATTTTCCCGAATGGCGCCGCCATCTCCTCACCGATCCGCAGACCTCTGGCGGTCTCCTCGTCTCCTGCGCGCCGGAAGAGGCGGACCGGCTGGTGGAGGAGATCCAGGCGGCCGGATATCCGAACGCCCGCCGCATCGGCGCCGTGACTGAGGGGGCGGTGGGGCTCACGGTCGCCTGACGCGGCAGAGTGTACCGGGGGGCGTACCGGCGTAGGCGGGAACGGCCAGCGCTGCAGTGACGTTACTTCAGCAATGGAGGACGTCATCCCATGACCCGAGCGACTTTTCAGACTTCCAGACCGGCCCTGCTGGCGGGCGCGCTGCTGATCGGCCTCTGGCTCAGTGGCCCCGTGCCGGGCCTCTCCGGGCAGGCTTTTGCGGCGGAGACCACGAAGACGGGTGGGGCCGGCTGTGAGGCGGACACCTCCGGCCACGCTGCCACCCCGCCCTCGCAGGGTGCCTCGTCCGGCACGGCGGCGGGCAATGTGGGCAGCACCGGCTGGACCAACGGCATGGGCGGAACCCATATCGGCACCTCCAACCATGCGCCGACGCCCGGCTCACCGCAGTCCCAGCCCGAGACCGTTACCGGCGCCAATCCCGGCTCTCCCGACCAGCCGAACAAGCCCTGCTAGAGCCTGACTGGATCAGACTCTCAAGCCGAGATCGGGAGCGCTCTCTGAGCCGTGTCTTCTGTACTCACGGGCGGTCCGCATCGCTCTCCGAACTCAGCTGCCGGTCGATGTCGTGGAGGGCGGCATCGGCCCCTTCCGAGACATCCACGACCGTCCAGTCCATGGGGCCGAGGTCGTAATCGGCCTGCTTCATGACCACCTCAGGCGTCGCGTCAGAGGCGTCGTTCTTGCGGCGGGCGACACGGGCCTGCAGCAGGTCGAGCGGCGCCGTCAGCCACAGCCCCACAAAGCGCACGGCGTTCCTGTCCGCTACCGCACGGATGGCAGCGCGCTCATCCGGGCGTGCATGGACGGCATCCGCCACCGCCGCCTGTCCCGCCTTCAGCGCGAGATCGATCCGTTGCCGCACCCGCTCATATACCTGCGCCGTCTGCTCGGGGGAATAGCCTGTTGCCGGCAGCCGCTCCGTCTCCGCCACCCCATTGAGGCTCTTGCGCTCCACATCGCTCCGCAGGACGACAGCGCCCGGCGCGCGCCCCAGCCTCGGTGCCGCCCGCGCCGCCAGCCGGCTTTTCCCCGTGCCCGACAGGCCGCCCACCGCCAGCAGCACCGGCGGTGATGGGGCAAGGAAGTCGAGCGCGGCCGTGAAATAGGCGCGCACCTCCTGCTCCGCCTTCGCGCGTGCTTCGCCGGTGAGCCGCGCCAGCGCCGCCATGCCCACCTTCGCGCGGATGGCGGCCCGCAGGCTCAAGAACAGCGGCAGGGCTTTGAGCGCCTCATAGTGCCGCGCCTCGTCCTGTGCCCACAGATAGCGGTTGAGTACGCCATTGGCTTCGAGGCGCAGTCCGCGCTGCCACAGGTCCATGATGAGGAAGGCGAGATCGTAGAGCACGTCGCAGGTGGCGAGCTCCGGATTGAACTCGATGGCGTCGAACAGCACCGGTTGGCCGTCGATGAGGGCGATGTTGCGCAGGTGCAGATCGCCATGGCAGCGCCGGACATCGCCGCCGTCTGCCCGCGCCCGCATCAATTCGGTGCAGGCGGCCAGCGCTGCCGCCGTCGCGGTGTCGAGCGCCTGTACCTGCGGGGGGGCGAACAGCTCCGGCGCGGCGCGGAAGCTTGCGGCATTGTCCGAGGCCACATCGGCCAGCGCCGCCACGGCGTCGAAGCTTGGCGGGCAGAGGGGCGCACGCCGGTGGGCGTCGGCGATGGCGCGGGCAAGGGCGGAGAGCACCTCCCGTGGAAGCCCCTCCCGTGTGGCCACGCGGTCGAGCGTCTGGCCCTCGTCGAAGCGGCGCATGTGCACCACCCACTCAACGGGCGTGCCGGCGCCGCCGAGCGTCAGTCGGCCGTCCTGCTCGGTGACCGGCAGGGCGGAAAGGTAGAGATCGGGCGCATTGGGGCGGTTGATGGCGATCTCGCCGGTGCAGGCCTCCCGCCTCTTGTCGAGGGTGGAGAAGTCCATGAACGGGAAGGCGACCGCCCGCTTCACCTTGTAGGCATCGGGGCCGACCAGAAAGACAGCCGCCCCGTGAGTGTCGATGCGGGTCACGGGTGCGGTGCCCCCATGGCTGGCGGGATCGGCCAGAAAGGCGAAGACGGCGCTCTGGTCCGCCACCACATGATCGTCGGTCATGGCGCCTCGCTCTCCGCTTCGCGCCGCATGGGCGCTTCAGGCGCCATCTTGATCCGGATGGGACGTGCCGTCAGGCCCCCGTGGGGTCGCTGCGTCGATCCGCCGAGGGTCAGGCCCGCAGGCTCATGTCCTGCGGCGCCGGGAGAGACTGACTGTCCTGCATAGACGGGAGGCGGATGGTGAAGACCGCGCCCTCGAAGGCGTTCTCGACGCTCAGGGTGCCGCCATGGTCGCGGATGATGCCGAAGCTCACCGAAAGGCCGAGGCCGGTGCCCTGTCCCGGAGGCTTGGTGGTGAAGAAGGGCTGGAACACCTTGTCGATGACATTCTCGGGAATACCGCCGGCATTGTCCTTCACCCGGATGAGCACCTGCGGCGCCCGGTTTTCATCCTGGGCCTGCGAAACCTCGATGGTGATGGCGCCGAGATATTCCACACCGACCGAACGGCGGCGGTCGCGGATGGCGTCCCGGGCGTTCTGGAGGAGGTTGATGACCACCTGTTCGAGCTGGTCCTGCCGGCAGAGCACCCGCAAGCCGTCGCTGCCGCCGGAGACGGCAACCGACACGTTCTCCAGCCGCAACTGGGCGCCCACCACCTGAAGGGCGCCGTCCACGGCCTCCATCGGGTCGCTCGGCTCGAGCCGCATGCCGCTCTTGCGGCCGAAGATGCGCATGTGGTCGATGATGCGGCTCATGCGCACCGTCTGCTGGATGATGCGCTTGAGCTTGGCCTCCATATGCTCGACCGGCATGCCCTTCTGGAGGCCGGTGAGCGCATTGGTGGCCGCCAGCCGGATGACCCCGAGCGGCTGGTTGATCTCGTGCGCGAGCCCGGTCGCCACCTCGCCGAGCGATGCGAGCTTGGACATCTGGTAGAGGTTGTTCTCCTCGATGCGCTTGGAGGTCTGGTCCACGGCGAATACCACGAGGTCGCGCTTGCTGCCGTCGCCGTCTCCCATCTGGTCGATCTCTTCCAGCGGCGCGATCATCATCTGCACCTCGAATTCCTCGCCCTCCTTGGCGAAATATTCGACGCTGACCTGCGGGCCGGTGAGGGAGCGGGCGATGGAGCGGAAGCGGGGGCTCGCCACATAGTCGTGGATCAGCGCCGGCAGGACGCTGCCCGACGTGTCGCCCACCTGCCGGCTGCCCTGGTCCGTGACATGGACGACGCAGACGCCGGGCACGCCGGCCATCGCCTCCAGGAAGTGCACCTCGCGCTGCCGGGCGCCTTCGCGCAGGGCGCTGGCGCGCACCCGCTGCTGTAGCCGATGGTAGGCCATGGCCACCACGCCGAGCACGAAAAGTACCGCACCGAGGCAGGCCGCGGTGATCCATACGGTGATGCGGAAATCATAGCTCAGGCCGCGGATATAGGCCTTGTCGTAGGCCACCAGCATGACGATGGGATAGCGGTCGGAACGGACGTAATAACCCACGCGGTCGATGCCATCGACGCCGCTGACCTGGTCATAGGGCACTTCCTGCGCGCGCAGGATGCGGGTGAAGGCGGGACTGTTGCGGACGTCCTCGCCGAAGCTGACCGTCGCGGCCGCGCGTGCCCGCACGACGCCATCGGTGCCGATCAGCGAGATGAGCGAGTTCGGGTCGATGCGCAGCCGGCTGTAGAAGCTGATGAAGTCGAAGATGTTGTAGGAGGCGATCACCACGCCGCGGAACTGGCCCGCATGGTCATACCAGGCGCGGGAAAATTGGATGGTCCAGCGCTTGGAAACGCGGCCGAGCACAGGCTTGCTGATGAACAGCCCGGAATGCGGATTGGGGCCCATATGGACCCGGATGTGCTCGCGATCGGACAGGTCCACCCGCTCACCCACCGGCGGGGACAGATTGCTGGCGATCATCATGCCGGTGGTATCGGCCACCGCCAGTTGGACAATGGACGGGGGAATGCTCAGCCCGCGCAGGAAGTCATAGACTTCGGTGGGCGTGTTGCTGCCGTCGATGGCATTGGCGATGTTGAGAAGCAGTGCGTCGATGGGCTCTACGGTCTGCTCGAAATTGTGCAGGAGAATATAGGCCGTCTTCTGCGCATTCAGCTCGGCTTCTTCGATCTCGGAGCGCAGGTTCAGCTCGACGAGAACAGCGGCCGTGCCGCCCACCAGTGCCGCGATCAGGAGGAAGATCACGAACAGATTGATGGCGAGTTGATAGGAACCGTCGAATATCTCGCTGATCGCTCTCCGGGTGGCGGCCAGCCGCATGATTACACCGGCAAGGCTTTGAGGGCGCGCTGTAGGGCATCCATGGACAGCGGTTTCGTCAGGCAATCGATCACGCCGGCGGCTTTCGCGCGCTCGATGTCCGCCTTGGCGGCATGGCCCGTGACCACGATGAACTGGAGGTCGCGATCGGAGAATTCCTGGCGCGCCGCTTCCATCAGCGCGATGCCGTCCATGTCGGGCATGCGGATATCGGTGACCACGAGGCGGATGTCCGGGCAGCGGCGCAGGGTCTGGACCGCGTCGATGCCGTTGGATGCGGAAATGGCGGAGACACCCTCGAACGCAAGCGCCTCGAGGATCTCGTCGAGATATTCCGGCTCGTCGTCAACGATGAGAAGCGGGCTCGTTTCGATCACACGGGCGCCCCCCATGAACGGCGAGGCGTGAGGCCGGGTTGGCATCATGCCCATCAAATCGCAGGTCGCCAAAGAGAGATCCATCGTTTCTGCACATACGGATTCAGTACCCGGTTCCGGGCAGAATCGTTGGTTCGCATGCATCCGAGAGGACCGGCTTGGACCCCGATCGTCAAGGATAGATACCTCCATTACGGAAGCATCGCCGGAGATGGTTTTTGTGTATCAGCGCGCGTGATTTTGGGGAATGCAGCCAGGGCGGGAGGTATGTCTCTAGGTCAGTTTCCCGCCGCTTCCGCAGCGGTTTCCGTAGCGTCCAGAGTAACTTCCGACACGGTGTGACCGGTTGCCGCAAGGAAATGGCGGAGATCCTGCGCGCTGAGCGAGGTGGTCTTGTCGTTGGTGAGGGGGTGGCAATTGATGCGCTCGGCGTCGAGGAGGCCGGCTTCCACGAAGACCCGTACCTGGCAGGCTTTATCGTTGATAAGGGCGAGGAGCGAGACCGAGCCCGGCCTGACGCCCAGGTGCTCGTAGAGCGCCTCGGGGGAGGCGAAGGACAGTCCGCTGCGGGCGCCGATCTTTCCCCGCAGGCCCTTCAGGTCCACCGCCGTGTTCTCTTCCAAAGTGACGAGGAAGTAGGTCTTTTTGCCGTCACGCAGGAACAGGTTTTTCGTGTTCGTTCCGGGGATTTCCCCGCGCAGCGCCTGGGATTCCGCCACCGTGAACACCGGCGGGTGTTCATAGGTGCGGGCCTCGATACCGTTCTCGGAGAGAAAGCGCAGCAGGTCGTCCGGAGTGAGGGGCATGATGTAACCGGCAAAGGAGGCGGGCCCGGAGGCTCCGCCGGAGGGGATCAGGCGAATTCACGCGCGGCGTCGTTAAGGAAGCCTTGCACATAGGGGCCGAAGGATCGCCAGCACTCCACCCGGTAGGCCAGAGCCTCGGATGGACGCACCAGCACCACTTCCGCCTTGCCCAGCAGCGTACGGGTGGCGCTGCCGGCGGGAAAGGCGCCGTCCGCGAGATCGAGCGGGATGCCGGCGTTCAGCACCTCCCGCGCATGGGGACCGGCGACCTCCAGGGCGACGTTGCGGTGACTCACCTCGACCAGAGCGTAGGTCCGGCCGGCGAGATCGGTTTCCAGCGCCAGCAACAGCCGCCCGGCATCCGCATCCGGGGCGATGAGGAGCCACTCGTCCGGGCCAAGGCGGCAGGCCAGATGCCCGCCCGTGGCGCGCACGCTGTTGATGCCGGCGGAGAGATCGAAGCCCCCGGCAGATCCCAGCGCTGCGGATTCCCCGCCATAGATGCGCAGCACGAAACGCAAAGCGGGCGGCAGGGCCTCCACCCGGATGCCCGCGCTGGTCGGGCCGAGGCCGAGGACGCTCGTGCGTCGGGCGGAAAGGGCGGTCTCAAGCATGGGCGGGGGCTTCCACAGTTCCGTTCACCCGCTTGCCTTCCGCATCGAAGAAGACCGGCGGGACCACGCGGGCGGCGGCAAAGCCGTTGGGCGTGGTGACATGAAGCGTTTCATTGATGCGCGCGCGTCCGCCCGAGACGAGGGCGAGCGCGATGGGGCGGCCGCAGGCGGCGCTGTCATAGGAGGAGGTCACATGGCCGAGCATGGTCATGGGCACCGGCTGGTTCACGTCGGCGACGATCTGCGCGCCTTCCTCCAGCAGCGTGCGGCTGTCCTCGGAGAGGAGGCCGACCAACTGCTTGCGATCCGGCAGCAGCATGTCCGGCCGGGTGAGGGAGCGCTTGCCGACGAAATCCGGTTTCTGCTTGGAAACCATGCCGCCGAGGCCGAGGTCGTCCGGCGTCACCGTTCCGTCCGTGTCCTGGCCGACGATGATGAAGCCGCGTTCGGCGCGCAGCACATGCATGGTCTCGGTGCCGTAGGGCGTGATGCCGAATTCGGCGCCCCGCGCATAGAGCGCCTCCCAGACCGTGCGGGCATAGTCCGTCGGCACGTTGATCTCGAAGCCGAGCTCGCCGGTGAAGGAGACCCGGAACAGCCGTGTCGGCACACCGAGGATGCGGCCGGTGCGCATGGCCATGTGCGGGAAGGCCTCGGGAGAAAGGTCGATCCCTTCAATGAACGGCGCGAGCACTTCGCGTGCCTTTGGACCTTGCAGCGCGATCACCGCCCACTGCTCGCTGGTGGAAGTGACGAAGACCTTGAGATCCGGCCATTCGGTCTGGAGATAGTCTTCCATATGGGCCAGCACGCGGGCGGCGCCGCCCGTGGTGGTGGTCACATGGAAGCGGTCGGGCGCCACGCGGGCCACCACGCCATCGTCGAAGACGAAGCCGTCTTCCTTCAGCATCAGGCCGTAGCGGCAGCGGCCGGGCTCCAGCTTCAGCCAGGCATTGGGATAGATGCGGTTGAGGAACTCCGCCGCATCCGGCCCCACCACCTCGATCTTGCCGAGCGTCGAGGCATCGAAAATGCCGACGCCCTCGCGCACCGCCTTGCACTCGCGCTTCACCGCCGCGTGCATGTCCTCGCCGGACCTGGGAAAGAACCAGGCGCGGCGCCACAAAGCGACGTTTTCGAAGACCGCGCCATGTTCCTGCGCCCACTCGTGAAGCGGCGCCTTGCGGATCGGGTCGAACAGTTCGTTGCGGCTGGAGCCGATGATGGCGCCGAAGGTGACGGGGGTATAGGGCGGGCGGAAGGTGGTGGTGCCGACCTGCGGCACCGGCCGCTCCAGCGTCTCCGACAGGAGGCCGAGGGCCGTCATGTTGGAGGTCTTGCCCTGATCGGTCGCCATGCCGGTGGTGGTGTAGCGCTTCACATGCTCGACGCTCTCGAATCCCTCGCGCACCGCAAGGCGCACGTCCTTGGCCGTCACGTCGTTCTGGAAGTCGAGGAAGGCGCGCACCTTCAGCGGATTGGCGTTGGTGGGCAGCACCCGCACCGGCTTGAAGCCGACCGGCGTCGCGGGCTCTGCCGCAAAGCTGCGGGTTGTGTCCGCTTTGGCTGCCGTCGCGCCCCCGGCCCAGCCCTCGGCGAGAATGGCGGCAAGGTCGAACGTACCGTTGCAGGCGCCCACCGAGCGTTCGTTCTGCACCGAGGTCGCCGGCACGAAGATGTCGCCCTCCGGCTGGTAGGCGAGCTTGCCGCGCGACTGGGAGAACAGGTGAACGCTGGGCGTCCAGCCCCCCGACATGCCGACGCAATCGCAGGGCAGGGTCACGTGGGTACCGATGCCGCCGCTGGCCGAGACCGGCGCGACGATCAGGCCCGTTACCGCCTTGGTGCCGGTGGCGCCGATCACCGTATGGCCGGTGAGGTAGCGCAGGCCCGCCGCCAGCGCCCGCTCCGCGCCGATGGCGCTGTCGGGGCGCACGTCCACGAGCGTGACATCAAGCCCGGCGGCCTTGGCATCCGCGGCCGCCCGGTAGGCGGAGGCGCCGGAGGTGACGAAGACGATCCGCCGCCCCGGCGCGACGCCATAGCGGTTGATATACACCCGCACGCTCTCGGCCAGCATGATGCCGGGGCGGTCGTTGTCGGCGAAGGTGAGCGGGCGCTCATGGGCCCCGGTGGCGATCACCACTTCCTTCGCCCGCACCTGCCACAGCCGCTCGCGCGGCAGGTCGGCGGAGGGCGTAGCGAGATGATCGGTCACCCGCTCGGTGAGCACGATGTGGTTGTGGTTGTAATAGCCGAAGACGGTGGTGCGCGGCAGCAGCGTCACATTGGGCATCGACGCCAGCTCGGCGCGGGCCTCCTCCAGCCATCTGGCGGCGGGGAGGCCGTCGATGCTGGCGGTGGTCTCGTGCAGCAGGCTGCCGCCCAGTTCCGGCTGCTCGTCCGCGAGGATGACGCGGGCGCCCGTCTCCGCCGCCGCGCGGGCGGCGGCGAGACCGGCCGGGCCGGCGCCCGCCACCAGCACGTCGCAATGGGCATGGCGGTGGACATAGCGGTCGGGATCAGCCTCCGTGGGCGCGACACCGAGGCCGGCGGCGGAGCGGATGACCGGCTCGTAGAACTTGTCCCAGAAGCCGCGCGGCCACATGAAGGTCTTGTAGTAGAAGCCCGCCACGAACACCGGCGAGAGCAGGTCATTCACCGCGCCGATGTCATGCTCCAGCGAGGGCCAGTGGTTCTGCGAGGCGGTGCGCAGGCCCGGCACCGCTTCGACCATGGTGGCGCGGTTGTTCGGGTCGACCCGGCCCGGGCCGCGCGAGACGCTCAGCAGCGCATTCGGCTCGTCCGACCCATGGGTGAGGATGCCGCGCGGGCGGTGATACTTGAAGGAGCGGCCGGCGAGCTTCACGCCATTGGCGAGCAGTGCGGAGGCGACGGTGTCGCCCGCATAGCCCTCGATCAGGGTGCCGTTGAAGGAGAAGGTGAGCGGACGGGCGCGATCGATGCGGCCGCCGCGCGGCAGGCGGTGCGACTGGGGCATCACTGGCCTCCCGCCGGTGTGGGCTGCGAGGGGGAAAGGTCCGGACGGGGCTCGCCCATCTTGTAGGTGGCGATGAAACGGTCGCTCACCGTGTTGCGCAGAGCATTGAACCAGCGGCCGCAGCCATGGACGTGGCGCCAACGCTCCGCATGCACGCCCTTGGGATTGGCGCGGGTGTAGAGATAGCTGGCCCAGTCCGCATCATCGAGCGCGGCGGGCGTTTCGGGCCGGGCGATATGGGCCTCGCCGCCGCAGTGGAATTCGATTTCCGGGCGGGCGCCGCAATAGGGGCAGGTGACGAGCAGCATGGCGGGCCTCAGTGCGCCACCGCCGCCGCCGCCGCCTCGTCGATGAGGCGGCCGGTGCGGAAGCGGTCCAGCGTGAAGGGCGCGTTGATGGGATGGGGTTCGTCGCGCGCGATGGTGTGGGCGAAGACATGGGCCGAGCCGGGGCTCGCCTTGAAGCCGCCGGTGCCCCAGCCGCAGTTCACATAGAGGCCCTGCACCGGCGTCTTGCCGATGATGGGCGAGCGGTCCGGCGTCACGTCCACGATGCCGCCCCAGGAGCGCATCATCTTCATGCGCGTGAACTGTGGGAAGAGTTCGCAGATGGCATCCAGCGTGTGGGTGGTGATGTGCAGGCCACCCTGCTGGCTGTAGGACACATACTGGTCCGTGCCGGCGCCGATGACGAGTTCGCCCTTGTCCGACTGCGAGATGTAGGCGTGCACCGCATTGGACATGAGCACGCAGGGGAAGCAGGGCTTCACCGGCTCGGAGACGAGGGCCTGAAGGGGGAAGCTCTCCAGCGGCATGCGCACGTCCGCCATGGCCATCACCATGGAGGTGTGGCCGGCAGCGGAGACGCCGATCTTCTTCGTCTTGATGCTGCCGCGCGTCGTATCGACCCCCGTCACCGCCCCGTCCGGGCCGCGATGGATGGCGGTGACCTCGCAATTCTCGATGATGTCCACGCCCCGCGCATCGGCGCCGCGGGCATAGCCCCACACCACGGCGTCATGGCGGGCGGTGCCGCCGCGCCGCTGGAGGGCGGCGCCCATCACCGGATAGCGGATGTCGGGCGAGATGTTGAGCGGCGGGCAGAATGCCTTGGCCTCGCGCGGGGTCAGCCACTCATTGTCGATGCCGTTGAGGCGGTTGGCATAGACGTGCCGCTTGAAGCTCTGCACGTCGTGCACATTGTGCGCGAGCATAAGCACGCCGCGCTGGGAGAACATGACGTTGTAGTTGAGCTCCTCGGAGAGCCCTTCCCACAGCTTCACCGCATGCTCATAGAGCGCGGCGCTTTCGTCATAGAGATAGTTGGAGCGGATGATGGTGGTGTTGCGGCCCGAATTGCCGCCACCGATCCATCCCTTCTCCAGCACGGCGATATTGGTGAGGCCGTGCTCCTTGGCCAGATAATAGGCCGCGCCGAGGCCGTGCGCGCCGCCACCGATGATGATGGCGTCATAGGCGGCCTTGGGCGTGGCCTTGCGCCACTGGCGCGGCCAGCCCTGATGGGCGTTCAAGGCCTCCGAGAGGAGGGAGCCGAGTGAAAAGCGCCGCATGGGCCTGATGTTCCCCTGTTCTCGGCGCAGGATGCTCCAGCCGCGGGCAGCCATCTCGTGTCTTTGCGACTTCGCTCTGGAACAAATCCGACATCTGTCGGCGGTGCTGACGGTTGTCGGTATCAGGATAAAAATTGTCGCTTTTGGAAAAGCGCGACATTCTGTCCGCGTTGAACAATTCCAGACGACGCGAGGCGGCGCGGCGAGCCGCCGGGGGAGAGCGACATGCTGGACAAGACGGACACGCATCTCGAGGCGCTTCTACGCCGCCGCAAGCCGGGCTACAGCCTGGAGGCGCCCTTCTACACCGACCCCGACATCTTCGCTTCCGACCTCGACCTCATCTTCGGCCGCCACTGGATCTATGTGGGCGTCGAGCCCGATGTCGCCGAGCCGGGCGATGCCATGGTGATCGACATCGGCAAGACCTCCGTCATCATCACCCGCAATGACGACAATGAGGTGCGCGCCTTCCACAATGTCTGCCGCCATCGCGGCGCGCGGGTGCTCCAGGATTACAAGACCAGCGTCGGCAATCTCGTCTGCCGCTATCACGCCTGGACCTATGATCTCGACGGCAAGCTGCTGTTTGCCGAGCATATGGGCAAGGACTTCGACGCCGGATGCCACGGCCTGAAGCCGGTGCATATCCGCTCGCTGGAGGGTCTGCTCTTTATCTGCCTCTCCGACGATCCGCCGGCGGATTTCGACGACATGGCCGCCCGCATGGCGCCCTATCTCGCGCCGCATGATCTGAAGAATGCCAAGGTCGCTTTCGAGAGCGAGCTGATCGAGCCCGGCAACTGGAAGCTCGTGATGGAGAACAATCGCGAGTGCTACCACTGTGCGGGCAACCATCCCGAACTCACCGTCCCGCTCTTCGCCTATGGCTTCGGCTTTGCGCCGGAGGAACTGGACGACATGGGCCGCCTTGAGGCGCAGCGTTATGCGGACCTCGTCAAGGCGAGCCATGGCGAATGGGAAAGCTGCGGCTTCCCCTCGCAGATGATCGAGCATCTGGACGACATGGTGACGGGCTTCCGTACCGAGCGCCTGCCGCTCGATGGGGCCGGCGAGAGCCACACCGGCGACACCAGGGCCGCCTGCAGGAAGCTGCTCGGCGCCATCAACGATCCCCGGCACGGGGCGCTGCATTTCTGGACCCAGCCCAACAGCTGGCACCATTTCATGAGCGACCATGTGGTGACGTTCTCGGCCATCCCGCTCGATGCCGAGCGCACGCTGGTGCGCACCAAGTGGCTGGTGCACAAGGATGCCGTGGAGGGCGTCGATTACGACATCGCCAACCTCACCGCCGTCTGGCAGGCGACCAACGTGCAGGATGCCGAACTCGTCGGCCTCTGCCAGGAGGGCGCGCGCAGCCCGGCCTATGAGCCCGGCCCCTATTCTCCGCACACCGAGATGCTCGTGGAGAAGTTCTGCAACTGGTATGTGGGCCGAATGCGCGCCCAGGGTGCCCGCTGACGCCATGGACGCGCGCACCATCCGCCCGGACCCTCGCCTCGCATCCCCCGCCGAGGTGCCGCCCACCTGGGATCCGGAGCGTGACGACGTCCTCGTTGTGCGTCAGGTGCGGCAGGAAACGGCCGACGTAAAGACCTTCGTCCTCGCGCCCGCCACGCCGGCCCGGTTCCGCTATCTGCCGGGCCAGTTCATCACGCTCGATCTCGACATCGACGGGGTGCGGCTCAACCGCTGCTACACGCTCTCCTCCAGCCCCACGCGGCCGGACACTGTGGCCATCACCGTCAAGCGCGTGCCCGGCGGCCCGGTTTCGAACTTCCTCCACGATCACCTCCGGGAGGGGAGTGTGCTGCGCGCGGTGGGCCCCATGGGGGATTTCACCTGCGCGCAGCACGAGGCGCCCAAATATCTCTTCCTCTCTGGCGGCAGCGGCATCACGCCGGTCATGTCCATGGCCCGTGCCCATGCGGACCTTGCCACCGGCGCGGACATCGCCTTCCTGCACAGCGCCCGCACGCCCGCCGACATCATCTTCCGCGCCGAGCTGGAGCTGATGGCGCGGACCACACCCACGTTCCGCTTCGCCGCCATCTGCGAGGCGGATGCGCCGTTTGAGCCCTGGCACGGGCTGCGCGGGCGCCTCTCGCTCGCCCATCTGGAAGCCGCGGTGCCGGATTTCCGGGCCCGCGAGGTTTTCGTCTGCGGGCCCGCACCTTACATGGCTGCGGTGCGCGAAATGCTGCGCGCGGCTGGCTTCGACATGGCCCGCCACCATGAGGAAAGCTTCGATTTCGCGACGCTCGCGACCGCCGAACCGGAGGTCGCCGCCGAGGTGATCGCCGCAGAGGGGGAGACCTCCGCCGCGCGTGTGCATCGCGTGGAGTTCCGCAAGTCCGGCCGGGTCATCGAGTGCCCGGAAGACATGAACGTACTGGAGGCCGCCCGCCGGGCGGGCATGCGCCTGCCGTCCTCCTGCACTAAGGGCCTGTGCGGCACCTGCAAGTGCAAGCTGGCCGAGGGCACGGTGGAGATGAAGCACGGCGGCGGCATCCGCCAGCGGGAGATCGATGCGGGCATGGTGCTGATCTGCTGTGCCCGTCCCACCAGCGATCTCGTGATCGAGCGCTGACGCCATGGCCCGCCCCCCGACCCCCCACCTTGCCGCCGTGTCCGCGCCCGGCACTTCACCCCTCGGCGGGGAGATGGCGCAGGTGCGGCGCATCGGCTTCCTCACCTTGCCCAATTATTCCATGATCGCGCTCGCCAATGCGCTCGAAGCCTGCCGCATGGCCAACTATGTGAGCGGGCGCGACATCTATGGCTGGGAGGTGGTGACGCTGGACGGCGCCCCCGTGCCCGCCAGCAACGGTCTCTCGCTGAGCCCCACCCGCCGCCTCGCTGATGCGGGCGACCTTGACCTCCTGATGGTGTGCGGCGGCATCGACGTGCGCCATGCGGTGGGCCGCGCGACCCGCGAGGCCCTGCGCCGGGCCGCCCGCAAGGGCATGGCGCTGGGGGCGCTGTGCACCGGTACCTTCGCGCTGGCGGAAGCGGGTCTGCTGAACGGCTATCGTTGTGCCATCCACTGGGAGAACCTCGCTGCCATTCGCGAGGAATTTCCCGACGTCGCCTTTCAGGAAGACGCCTTCGTCATCGACCGCGACCGGCTGACCTGCACCGGCGGCGTCGCGCCGCTCGACATGATGCTGGTGCTGATCGCCGCCGCGCTCGGCGCCCGCACGGCCGGGGCAGTGGCGGACCAGTTCATCGTCCGTCGGCCGGGCGCAACGGAACGGCAGAAGGCGCTGGTGGCGCCGGACGTCGCGGCGCGCATTCCGGTGCTGGCGAAGGCGGTGGAGGTGATGGCGCGCCATCTTGAGCGCCCGCTCTCCACGGGGGAGGTGGCCGCCGCCGCAAACCTCTCCCAGCGCCAGCTGGAGCGTCTGTTCCAGCGGCATCTCTCCGCCTCGCCCGCCGCCTTCTATCTGGACCTGCGCCTTGCCCGCGCCCGCGAGCTGCTGCGCCTTTCGCCCTTGCCGGTGACGGACGTGGCGCTCGCCTGCGGCTTCCAGTCCGCCGCGCATTTCTCCGTCGCCTACGGGCGGCGCTTTGGCCATCCGCCCCGCGCGGAGCGCGCCGCCTGACATTGCCCGACCCGCTTGCGCGATTGGAGCCGCCCGATGATCGCCAATGCCGACGCCTTGCTGAAGCCGCTGACCCTGAAGGGCCTCACCATCCGCAACCGGGTGATGAGCACGAGCCATGCCCCCGGCTATGGCAAGGACGGCAAGCCGCAGGAGCGCTACCAGCTCTATCACGAGGAGAAGGCCAAGGGCGGCATCGGCCTTACCATGTTCGGCGGCTCCTCCTCCGTCGCGCTCGACAGTCCGGCGGCGCCATGGAACCAGGTGTCGGTGGCGGATGACAGTGTCATCCCCTTCTTCCGGTCCTTTTCGGAGCGCGTGCACCGGCATGGCGCCAAGCTGATGATCCAGCTCACCCACATGGGCCGGCGCACCAAGTGGGACACGGAGAACTGGTTCCCCACCGTCTCCGCTTCGCCGAGGCGCGAGCCCGCCTCCCGCACCATTCCCAAGGAACTGGAGCCGGAGGAAATCGCCCGCATCATCCAGGATTTCGCCGCCGCCGCCCGCCGCTGCCGCGAGGGGGGACTCGACGGCTGCGAGGTCTCGGCCGCCCATGGCCATCTCATCGACCAGTTCTGGTCGCCGGCCGTGAACCATCGCACCGATGGCTATGGCGGGAGCCTGGCCAACCGCATGCGTTTCGGCCGCGAGGTGCTGGAGGCCATGCGCACCGCGGTGGGCCATGACTATGTGATCGGCATCCGCATGTCCGGCGACGAGATGATGGCCGATGGCCTCTCCCATGAGGAGTGCGTGGAGATCGCCGCCACCTACGCCCGCGACGGGCTGGTGGACTTCATCAATGTGCTGGGCGGGCAGGCGCGGGACGACATGGCCCACGCCATCTCCCTGCCAAACATGTCCTTCCCCGTCGCGCCCTTCCTGCATCTGCCCAGCGCCATCAAGCGCGAGGTGGAGGTGCCGGTGTTCCACGCCCAGCGCGTCACCGATCTCGCCACCGCCGCCCGCGCGGTGGCGCAGGGGCATGTGGACATGGTGGCCATGACCCGCGCCCATATCGCCGACCCGCATCTCGTGAAGAAGCTCACCGAGGGGCGGGAGGACGACATCCGCCAGTGTGTCGGCGCCGGCTATTGCATCGACCGCATCTATGTGGGCGGCGATGCCCTGTGCATCCAGAACGCCGCCACAGGGCGCGAAGCCACCATGCCCCATGTCATCCCGAAGGCGGACGTGCGTCGCCGCGTGGTGGTGGTCGGCGCCGGCCCCGGCGGTCTGGAGGCCGCCCGCGTGTGCGCGGAGCGGGGCCATTCCGTGGTGCTGTTCGAGAAGAACGCGCTCGCCGGCGGCCAGATCAACCTCGCCGCCAGGGCGGGCTGGCGGGAGGCGCTCTCGGGCATTCCGCGCTGGCTCGCGGGACAGGTCGGCAAGCTTGGCGTGGACCTGCGCCTCGGCACCGAGGCCAGCGCGGAGGCCATTCTGGCCGAGCGGCCGGACGTGGTGATCATCGCCACCGGCGGTGCGCCGAGCCACGGCCACGCCAAGGGTGCCGAGCGGGCGCTCACCACGGCGGATGTCCTGGCAGGCCGTGTGGAGCTTTCCGGCTCCGTGCTGCTGTTCGACGAGATGGGCCAGCACAATGCCGCCTCCACCGCCGAGCAGATGGCCAAGCGCGGCTGCCTTGTGGAATTCGTCACCGCCGATCGCTATGCGGCGCAGGAGGTGGGCACCACCAACCAGCCCATCCACTATCGCGAGCTCTACAAGCTCGGGGTGATCTTCTCCCCCAATCTCGATCTCATCGAGATCTATCCCGAGGGCAACCGTCTGGTGGCCGCCCTGCGTAACACCTTTACCGATCAGGAGGAGGAGCGCGTGGTGGACCATGTGGTGGTGGACTATGGCACGCTGCCCGTGGACGGCGTCTATCATGCGCTCAAAGCCCGCGCGGTGAATGCGGGGCAGATCGACCAGGGCGCCGTCGTGCGCGGCGAGCCGCAGCCCTTCGATCTCTCGCACGGCTTCGCGCTCTACCGGGTGGGGGATGCGCTGGCCGGGCGCAACATCCACGCCGCGCTCTATGATGCCCTGCGCCTGTGCAAGGACATCTGAGCCATGGCCGCCGCCTTCGGCCTCTCGGTGCTGGTCTGGGCCATGGGGCTTTCGGCCGCGCTCGCGCTCGGCACGCGCGTCGCGCTCTGGCGGCGCGGTCGGATGGCGCGGGTGGATTGGCTCTCCGGCCTCGCCGCCGTGCCGAAGCGCTATCTGGTGGACGTGCACCATGTGGTGGCGCGCGATCCTCTGGCTGCGCGCATGCATATGCTGGCGGCCGGCGGGCTCATCGCCGGCTCTGGCCTAGCGGCGCTCGCCATCGTGCCGGTGCTCGCCACCTCCAGCCTATGGTGGGCTCTGACCGCGCTGGCCTTCGCGACCATGCTCGCGGGTGCGCTGCTGGTGGGGGGGCGGCGCTATCCCGCCCGGCCGGCGCGGCTCTCGGGCGGGCGGTTTCAGATCCTTCCCTTTCTCCTGCTCGGTTACGGGCTTGGCGGGTTCAGTCTGGCTTCCGGGGCGGTTGCCGGACTGTCGGGCGGGGCGGGGTTCGTGGTTCTGGCGGTGACCGCCGGCTGCGGCCTCGCCCTCGCTTTCCTTGTCGCCCGCGGCCCCATGCGCCATGCGCTGGCAGGCGCTCTGCACCTTGCCGCCCATCCGCGCCCCGCGCGTTTTGCGGGGCGGCGGGATGTAGCGCTGGCGCCGGTCGATCTAGAGGCCGAGACGCTGGGCGTCGGCACGCCCGCCGATTTCGGCTGGAACCGCCTGCTCGGCTTTGATGCCTGCGTGCAATGCGGGCGCTGCGAGACCGCCTGTCCCGCCTTTGCCGCCGGCCAGCCGCTGAACCCCAAGCGTCTCGTGCAGGATCTGGTCGCGGCGATGGAGGGATCAGACAGCGCGGCCTATTCCGGCAGCCCCTATCCCAATGCCCGCCCTGTCGCCCGGCAGGGCGGGGCATTGTCGCCCATCGTGGGCGCGGGAGCGATGATCCATCCCGATACGCTCTGGTCCTGCACCACGTGCCGCGCGTGCGTCGAGGAATGCCCGATGATGATCGAGCATGTGGATGCGGTCATCGACCTGCGCCGCCACCGGACCCTCATGCTCGGCGCCGTGCCGGAAAAGGCGGCGGCGCGGCTTGATGATCTGCGCGCAACCGACGAGGTGGGGGGCCACGCGCTCGCCGCCCGTGCCGATTTCGCCGCCGGGCTCGACCTGCCGGTCCTCCATCCGGAGGGGCATGCGGATGTGCTGCTCTGGCTGGGGGAGGGCGCCTACGACCTGCGCCATGGCCGCACGCTCCGGGCCCTGGTGCGGCTGCTGCGGACGGCGGGCGTCGATTTCGCCATCCTCGGCGCCGCTGAGAAGGATTGCGGAGATCTCGCCCGCCGTCTGGGGGACGAGGCGACCTTCGCCCGGCTGGCGCGGGAGAATGTGGCGACGCTGAATGCTCTTTCCTTTGGCCTGATCCTCACCGCCGATCCGCACGCGCTCAACAGTCTGCGCAACGAGTATCCGGCCTTCGGCGGGCGGTATGAAGTCTGGCATCACACCGCCTTCCTCGATCGTCTGCTGGCCGAGGGGCGCCTCGCGCTCGGCGCGCCAGGACATCTCTCCGTCACCTATCACGACCCCTGCTATCTCGGCCGCTACAATGGAGAGGTGGAGGCGCCTCGCCGGCTGCTGGATGCGCTGGGGCTAAGGCGCACTGAAATGGCCCGCCACGGCACCCGTTCTTTGTGCTGCGGCGGCGGGGGAGGCGCGCCGCACAGCGACATTGCGGGCGACCTGCGCATTCCCGATTTGCGCATGGATCAGGCGCGGGCGACCGGCGCGGCGGTGGTGGCGGTGGCCTGTCCCCACTGCGCCGTCATGCTGGAAGGTGTCACCGGCGCGCGGCCCGAAGTGCGGGATGTGGCCGAACTGGTGCTCGCCGCCGTCGAGGCGGGGCAAGCGGCCCCGGCATCCGCCGGCGCCCGCCAGCCGGAGCCGGTCGCGTGAGCCGTCTCCGCCGCGATCCCCGCGCCGAGCGCGCGGCCCGGGCCCTGCCCACGCAAGGCCGGCCGCGTCTCCAGCTTGGCACGCCCGTGTCGGAGGGGCGGCTGCGGCGCAATCCCTTCGCCGAACGCGCGGCTGCGGAGGTGCAGGGCCGGACCCGCCTGCGGCTCGACCGCGCCGGCGGTGGCCCCCGTTCGGTCTCTGTCGCCTCCCCGCCGGCAGCGCCCGAACCGAGGGCGCCTGAACGGCGGCTGGTGCCGGAGCCGGCCTTTCTCGTCCTTGCCGTCGCCGATGTGCCGGGCGGGCACCTCTCCGTCCATGACCGGCAGGTGCTGGGCGCCGCCCGTGTGCTGGCCGATGCCGGCGGCGGCGCCGTGGTGCTGCTCGGCGGAACGCTCCCGCAGGATGCGGGCGCGGCCGGTGCCGACCGCATCGCGTGTCTGCCCGAAGCGGACGATCCGGACCGGCGCGCAGGTGCGCTCATGGCCGCCATCGCCGCGCTGCGGCCGCGGCACGTGCTGTGGCCGGAAAGCCGGATCGGCGGCGATCTCGCCCGCCGCGTGGCGGTGCGGATAGGCGAGGGCCTGTTCTGCGGCGCCGAGCAGGTGAGCGCCCGCGCCGTCGCCCGTCCCGCACGGGGCCGCCGGGTGGAGCAGCGCCGTGAACCGCCCCTGCTGCTAACGCTCGCCGAGGGCGCCGCCGCCCCGCACGGGCGCACCGTTCATGAGGCCCGCCCCATCGATCTGCCCTTGCCTGCGCGCCTCGATTTCGAGAGCGCCATCCTGAGCATCGAGGAGGTGCCCGCCGATCCCGCCACCGTGCCGCTGGGCGAAGCGGATTTCGTGCTCTCGGCCGGCAATGGCGTCACGGATTTTGCCGCCTTCGGCGCGCTGGCAGAGGCGCTCGGGGCGACGCCCGGAGCCAGCCGCATGGTGTGCGACGCCGGCCTCATGCCCCGCGCCGCGCAGGTGGGCGCCTCGGGCACTGTGCTCTCGGCCCGCTGCTATTTCGCCCTCGGCATCGCCGGGGCGCCCCAGCATCTTCAGGGGATCGCCGGCTGCGAGCATGTGGTGGCGGTGAATACGGACCTGCATGCGGCGATGATCGAGCGCGCCGGGCTCGCCGTGGTGGCGGACGCGCAGGCGGTCATGCCGGCGCTGCTCGCGCTCCTGGCGGAGGAGGCCTCATGAAGGCGCTGGTTCTGCTCTCCGAAAGCCGGCACCCCGTTTCCGGCAAGCCGTGCCTCTCCCGCTTGGAGGCGCAGGCGGCGCGCATGGCGACGATCCTTGATCCAACCCCGGCCGGGCTCCATGCCGGGCCGGGGCTGGAGACGGTGCGCGAGGCTCTGGGGAGAGGCCTCGCGCACCTGATCCATCTGGCCTGTGCGGCCGAGGATGATCCGGTGCCGGCGCTGGCGGCGGCGGTGCGGGAAGCCGCGCCCGATGTGGTGCTGGCGGGGCCGCGCGGCGAGGGCGGCGCCGATACCGGGCTCCTCCCCTATGCGCTCGCCTTCGCGCTGGGATGGCCTCTCGTCCCGGATGCCGTCACGCTGTCGCCCGGTGCTGACGCGGGCACGCTGGGGATCGAGCAGGCCCTGCCGCGCGGCGCACGCCGGCGCGTCCTCGTACGCCTGCCGGTGCTCGTGAGCGTGCATCCGGGCGCACCTGCGCCTCTGCCCTTCGCCTATGCGCGGGCGTGGGCCGGAGGCGCCGTCACCCGCGCGCCGGCAGGGCGCGTGCCGGTCCGTGAGGAGAATCTGGAGGAGCGGCTCTATCGTCCACGGCCGAAGGTGATGGCGCAGGCGGGTCTCACGGCAGCCGAGCGCGTGGCCGCGCTGTCCGGGGGCAACACGCGGGGACGGGTGCTCGTCGATCCTGCGCCGGAGGAGGCAGCGCGGGAAATCCTGAGCTATCTCCGCGGGCTTGGTCTTGCGGGCGCACGGTCCGCAGACGACTGAGACCAATCAGGGCGCGGCGTGCGTCCGCAGTTCCTCGGCGAACAGATCCCATAGCCGCCGTGCGGGCTCCGAGAGCACCAGATCCTTGCGGCGGATGAGGCCGATGCGGCGGTGGATCGCCGGATCGCACAGCCGCACATGGGAGAGGCCCCAGTCCGCGCAGGCGAGCAGGGCGAGGCGGGGCATCACCGCCGCAACGCCCCCTGCCCGCAGGAAGCCGAGCATGGTGGAGAGGTGTTCCACCTCGTCGCTCCAGGGGGCATCGACGCCCGCCTGTTCCAAGGCCGCATCCATCTCCTTGCGGTTGGCGCTCGACTGCTTGAGCGCCACCAGCGGCACGCCGCCGCGCGGCAGGTCGGACAGGTCCGCCCACGGGAATGCGTCCAGACTTGCGCAGGGGTGATCGCGCGGCAGAACGAGCACATAAGGATCGTCCAGCAGATGCTCCGCCAGCAGTTCGCTCGGCGGCTGGAGCAGGGTGTTCACCGCGAAGGCGACACCACCGACCATGACGCTTTCGGTGACACGCTTGCCGGTGTCGTCGTGAAAGCGCAGGTGCATGTCTGGATAGGCGCGGCGGAAGCGGTCGGCAACGCCGGGCGCGATGCTGAAGGCGACCGTGGTGACGCAGCCGACATCCAGCCAGCCGCCCTTGCCGCGGGCTTCGTCCACGATGGCATTGAGGCCCTGATCCATCTTCTCCAGCAGAGGCGCCACTTCGGCCACCAGCGCCCGGCCGGCGGCGGTGAGCACCACGGAACGGGTGGTGCGCTCCAGAAGCTGCACGTTGAGAGCCTGCTCAAGTTCCGAGATGCGGCGGCTGATCGCCGAGGGCGACAGGTTCAGCGCCGCCGCCGTCCGGCCGAAATTGCGCAGGCGGGCGACGGTGAGGAAGGCCCGCAGTTCGGGCAAATCGTAATTGATGCGCATTACTGCATAATCATTGCCGAATTATCACTTATTATCAATATGGCGGCCCGGCATAGTACGGAAAAGAACACGTTCTCTGGGAGTGCCTATGCCCGTCATCACCGCCACCTTCGATCCGGCCGTGGATGTGTCGCCGGCCGATGCCGAGCGCTTCAATGCGCGCGTGGCCGGCCTGTGCCTCGATCAGCTTTCCGCCGCCCCGGACAAGGTGCAGATCCTGATGGTGCGGGCGATCGCGCCCGTCCATGGCGCGTCCATCTATCTCGGCGTCCAATACCGGCATCAGGATTTCCGCTCGCCCGGCGTGATGGATGACTTCATGGAGGCTCTGGACCATCTGTGCATGGAGCTATTCGGGACGGCGCCGCGCATCCGCTGCTTCCCGAGCCGGAACGACCAGCTCTTTGCCCGGAACTGATGCGATGAAACTCCGCAAGATTGGCAGCTTCTTCGTCGGCGGGCGCACCGTTACGCTCGACGGCCTGCCGGTGGAGCAGCGGCGGCTCGCCATCGGCGCTGCCCCGCGCCCCGTCGATCCCAATGGCGATCACGTCACCGGCCAGATGTATGTGCAGGAATTCCGGCTGGCCGAGCCGCGCTGCCCTTATCCCGTGCTGTTCTGGCACGGTGGCGGCATGACCGGCGTGAACTGGGAGACGACCCCGGACGGTCGCCCCGGCTGGCTCACGCGCTTTCTGGAAGCCGGCTTCGACGTGCTGGTGAGCGATGCGGTGGAGCGCGGGCGCTCCTCCTGGAGCATGTATCCGCAGATCTATGAGGGCGCGCCGCTCTTCCGCACGAAGAACGAGGCGTGGGACATGTTCCGCATGGGCCCGCCCGGCAGCTATGCCACGGATGCGGCGGCCCGCAGGCCCTGGCCTGAGGTGCAGTTCCCGCCCGAGGCGTTCGATGCCTTCGCGGCCCAGTGGGTGCCGCGCTGGGTGGGCCATGAGGCCATGACGGAGGCGGCCTATGGCGCGCTTCTCGCCCGCGTGGGGCCGTGCCTTGTGGTGGGTCACAGCCAGGGCGGCGGCTTCGCGCTGCAGATGACGCAGCGCTATCCCGATCTCATCCGTGGGGTGGTCGCGCTGGAGCCTTCGGGTGCGCCGGACACCGCCGGCATCAGCGATGCGCTGCCGCCTCACCTGGTGCTGTGGGGCGATCATATCGCCGACCATCCGGTATGGACCCGCTATCGCGGCGCGGTGGATGCCTATGTCAGCGCGCTCGCCGCACAGGGCGTGCCGGCCCGCATCCTCGACATGCCGCAGGAGGGGATGGCCGGCAACACCCACTTCCTGATGATGGATCGCAATAGCGACGCCCTCGCCGGCCGCGTCATCGACTGGCTCGCCGCCGCCGCCGAGGCCGCCGCGCGCTGACATTTTCCACGGGCGCCGTCTCGCCCGTGGCTGCTTCCAATAAAAGTCCGGGAAACGCCCATGCTCGCCTTCATCGGTCTTGCGACCGTCCTTGTGGCCGTTCTGCTGCTGGTCAGCGGCCGCCTGTCCCCCCTCGTGACCTTCGTGGTGGTGCCACTGCTCGGGGCCTGCGCGGCGGGTGTCGATCTCGCGCAGGCGCAGAAGCTTGTCGCCTCCGGCATGTCGACGGTGGCGCCCATCGTGGCGCTGTTCATCTTCGCCATCCTGTTCTTCAGCATCATGAACGAGCAGGGGCTGTTCGAGCCCCTGATCCGCGCGCTGCTGAAATTCGCGGGCGATCATCCGCACCGGGTGCTCATGGTGACCGTTCTGGTGGCCGCCATGGTTCACCTCGATGGCGCCGGGGCGACCACTTATGTGGTGACCATCACCGCGCTCCTGCCCATCTACCAGCGCCTCAATATCGACGTGCGCCATCTGCCCATGCTGGCCGGCATGAGCGCGGGCATCATGAATATGGAGCCCTGGACGCCGGCGACCCTGCGTGCCGCGAGCGCCCTGCACCTCGATCCCGTTCTGCTCTGGCGGCCGCTGTGGAGCGTGCAGGTGGCGGGCCTTGTCTTCGCCCTCGGCCTCGCCTGGTGGCTCGGCCAGCGGCGCCGGCCGGTGGTGGAAGGCGCGGGCGTGGCGGCTGCGGCTGTGGCGCCCGCCAGGACGGTGGATGTGCCGCTCTGGCGCCGCATCGCCAATGGCGTGCTCACGGCGGCGGTCATTGCCGCCATGCTGTTCTCGGGCATCTCCACGGTGCTGGTGCTGATGGTCGGCGTCGCCATCGCCTTGCCGCTCAATTACAAGGGCGCCAGCGCCCAGATGGCGACCGTGCGACGCCATTCGGCGGAAGCGCTGCTGCTGGCGGCCGTCCTGCTCTGCGCCGGCGTCTTCCTCGGCGTGCTCAATGGCAGCGGCATGCTGACCGCCGTCAGCAACGAGATCGTCGCCGTCATTCCCCTGAGCCTCGGCCATTGGGTGCACATCATCGTCGGCGCCTTCGCGACGCCGCTCGGCATGATGTTCGGCTCGGACTCCTATTATTTCGGCATCATGCCCGTGCTGGTCAGCGTCGGGCAGGCCCATGGGGTGACGCCCGATGCGGTGGCCCGCGCGCTGATGATCGGCGAGAATGTCGGCTTCGCTATCAGCCCGGTGGTTGGCAGCGCCTATCTGGCGGCGGGCCTCGCGGGCGTCGAGTTCGGCGCCCACATCCGCCATTCGCTGCTTTACACCTGGGGTGTAGCGCTCGCCATGCTGGGCGTTGCGTGGGCGGTGGGCGCGGTCTGAGCCCCGGCGCGCCGTTCAGCGCTGGGCGGTGCGCCAGTTCTCCGCGGTGTAATAGGGCGCGTTAGAGGCGGCGAGGGCCGGCTTGCCGAGGATGATGTCCGAGGCCTTCTCGCCGATCATGATGGTGGGGGCGTTGAGATTGCCCGTCGTGACCGACGGCATGATGGAACTATCCACCACCCGCAGGCCTTCGATGCCGATCACCTTGGTATCGGGCGTCACCACCGCCATGGGATCGTCCGCCCGCCCCATCCGGCAACTGCACGAGGGGTGATAGGCGCTCTCCACCTTCTCGCGCACGAAGGCGTCGATCGCCTCGTCCGAGGTGACGTCGGCGCCGGGCTGGATCTCGCGCCCGCGATAGGGATCGAAGGCGGCCTGGGCGAAAATCTCGCGGGTGAGGCGCACGCAGGCGCGCATCTCGGTGATGTCGTCCTCATGGCCGAGATAATTGAAGAAGATGCGCGGATGTTCGCGCGCATCGCGCGAGCGCAGTCGCACCCAGCCCCGGCTCTTGCTGCGCATGGGGCCCACATGGGCCTGAAACCCGTGTTCGCTGGCGAGGCCCTTGCCGTCATAGCTCACCGCCAGCGGCAGGAAATGATACTGGATGTCCGGATAACGGATGCCCGCGCGCGAGCGGATGAAGCCGCAGCTCTCGAAATGGTTGCTGGCGCCAAGCCCGGAGCGGGCCAAAAGCCATTGCGCACCCACGAGCCCGCGCGAGAGGAGGCCGGTCTTGGAATAAAGGGTGATCGGCTGCGTGCAGGCCACCTGGAAATAGAACTCCAGATGGTCCTGCAAGTTCTCACCCACCCCCGGCCGATCCGCCACGACGGGGATTCCGAGGTCGGCCAGTTCCTGCGCCGGGCCGATGCCCGAGAGCTTGAGGAGCTTGGGCGAGTTGATCGGCCCGGCAGCGAGGATCACCTCCCGGCTTGCCTTCACGATCTGCTCCGTGCCGTCCCGCTCATAGCGCACGCCCACGGCCCGGCGGCCTTCTAACTCGACCGCCAGCACCAAAGCGTGGGTTTCAAGCGACAGGTTGGGGCGCTTCAAGGCGGGCTTGAGATAGGCATTGGCGGTGGACCAGCGCACGCCGTCCTTCACCGTCATGTCCATGCGCCCGAAGCCTTCCTGCTGGGCGCCATTGATGTCCGAGGTGGCAGGATAGCCGGCCTGACGCGCGGCCTCCACGAACACGTTGTAAAGCGGATTTTCCAACGGGCCGTAGCGGGTGGCTAGCGGGCCTGTGGCGCCGCGATAGGCATCGCCCCCCTCCTGCCGGCTTTCCGCGCGCTGGAAATAGGGCAGCACGTGGCGATAGCCCCAGCCCTGCGCGCCTTCTTCCTCCCAGCGGTCGAAATCATGCGGATTGCCACGCACATAGACCATGCCGTTGACCGAGGATGATCCCCCGATCACCTTGCCGCGCGGGCAGACCAGACGCCGGCCGCCGAGCCCCGGCTCCGGCTCCGTCTCGAAGCCCCAGTTGTATTTCGGCATGTTCATGGGGATGGAGAGGGCTGCCGGCATCTGGATGAGCAGGGAGCGGTCCGAGCCGCCATATTCCAGCACGTGCACCGTGAAGCGTCCGTCAGCGGAGAGCCGGTCGGCAAGCACGGCGCCGGCCGAGCCGGAGCCCACGATGACATAATCGAAGATGGCGGGGGACGCGGGGGAGGCCACGGTTCGCTCCATCAATAAGGAGAGGCCACGCGGCCGAGATTGACGTAGACGCTCTTGATCTGCGTGTAGTGCTCGATGGCGGCGCGGCTGTTCTCGCGCCCGAGACCGGACTGCTTGGTGCCGCCGAAGGGCAACTCGATGGGCGTGATGTTGTACTGGTTGATCCAGCAGGTGCCGGCCTCAAGTTGCGCGATCACCCGGTGGGCGCGGGCGAGATCGGCGGTGAAGACGCCGGCGGCAAGGCCGAAGGCGGTGTCATTGGCCCGCGCCACCACTTCCGCCTCATCCTCGAAGGCCAGCACCGACATGACGGGGCCGAAGATCTCCTCGCGCACGTTGGGCATGTCGTCCGTGCAGTCCGCGAAGATGGTGGGGGCGACGAAATTGCCCCGGGCCAACGCCCCCGTCTCGACGCGATGGCCCCCCGCCACCAGCCGCGCGCCTGCGGCTTTCGCCGCCTCGATATAGCCGAGCACCTTCTTCATGTGCGCTTCGCTGATGAGCGCGCCCACATGGGTCGCGGGATCGAGCGGATCGCCCACCACCATGCGCTCGGTGCGCTCGGTCAACTGCGCGAGGAATGGCTTCAGAATGCTGGAATGGACGAAGACGCGGGTGCCGTTGGAGCAGATTTCGCCGCCCGAATAGAAATTGCCCAGCATGGCGGCGGAGACTGCGTCTTCCAGATTGGCATCCGGAAAGACGATGAGGGGCGACTTGCCGCCCAGCTCCAGCGTCACATGCTTGAGGCTCGCGGCGGCGTCCGCCATCACCTTGCGGCCGGTGCCGGCCTCGCCCGTGAGCGACACCTTGGCGATGCCGGGATGGCGGGTGAGGAGGCGCCCCGTGTCGGCGAAACCCTGCACCACATTGAACACGCCGTCCGGAAGGCCGGCCTCGGTGAAGATTTCCGCGAGCTTCACGGCGGTGAGGGGGGTCAGCTCCGCCGGCTTGAAGATCATTGCATTGCCGCAGGCGAGCGCGGGCGCGGCCTTCCAGCAGGCGATCTGGAGCGGGTAGTTCCAGGCGCCGATGCCGGCGACGACGCCGAGCGGCTCGCGTCGGGTATAGCCGAAGGCCTCGGGGCCGAGGTCCACATGCTCGCCGGCCAAAGTCGGGGCAACGCCGGCAAAATAATCGAGGCAGTCGGCCCCGGAGAGCACGTCCACGACGCTTGTTTCCTGGATCGGCTTGCCGGTGTCGAGCGTCTCCAGCCGCGCCAGCTCGTCGTTGCGGGCGCGCAGCAGATCGGCCGCCCGACGCAGGATGCGGCCGCGCTCGGCTCCGGTCATGGCCGCCCATTTCCTCTGGCCGTCCCGCGCCGCCGCAACCGCGCGATCGACTTCCTCCGGACCGGCGATCTCGATTTCCGCCAGAAGCTCACCGGTGGCGGGATTGCGGGTTTCGAAGGTGGTGGCGGCGCGGCTCGCCACCGGCCCGCCGCCGATCTGGTTTCGCACGCTCGCCGGCCCGCGCGGGGCCACCGCCTCAAGCGGGACTTCGCTCGGGCGGGGTGGTGCGGCGGCGATCTGGGAATCGGCAAAGGCTGTGGCGATGGAGCGGGCAAGGGCACTGTCCGGCTCGCCGCCGTTGGAGAGGGTGGCGCGCAGCCAGAGGCCGTCGATCACTGCCGCGATGGAGACCGCGATGCGCTGGGCATCGGCCGGGGCGATGATCTTCTTCAGCGCATGCACGAGGTCGGAGGTCATGCGGCGCTGGTAGACGTTCTGCACACGGGCGAAGCGCTGCTCGTGGATGACCTGCCCCCAGAAGGCGAGCCAGACGCTGGAGGTGCGGCGGTCGAATTCCTCGGGCGCCAGATTGGCCTCGATCACCGCCTGCACGCGCTCGCGCGGGGTGCGTGCGGCGGCGAGACGGCGGGCGGTGCCTTGCGCGAGGCGCCGGGCGAGGTGCCGCAAGGTCGCTTCCAGAAGGCCGTTCTTGTCGCCGAAATAATGCGCCACGAGGCCCGGCGAGACATTGGCCCGGCGGGCGATCTGCACCAGCGTCGTTGCGACGAACCCAATCTCGGCGAGGCAGATGATGGTGGCATCGATCAGCTGCTGGCGCCGCACATCCTCAGGCTCGGTGCGGGTCTGGGCTGCATCTGCCATGGAAGCCTCCGGGTCGGATCGTCGATTGATTATACGTTCAATCAGGCGACTGGCCAGCGCAAATGTCGGGCAGCGCTCGTTCTGGCGCGGGCTGATGAATGGTCAGCAAGGAATGTATGTGCTGCACAGAATCTCGACTTTGAACGGCTAAATAATGCGCGTGACAAACCGCCGCGATGAGGATTGAATGTTCGTTCAATGGCCCACCCAACGTGGCCCGCGCAAGACGGCCGGAGCAGCACGGCCGCCACCTTCCTTCAGAGTGAGAGGGGGCCGCGCGATGCCGGCCCCGGGATCGAGGGGATTGGGAATGACTGGCATTCATCTGTTCCGGACATGGACCGCCGCGGTGGCGATCGGGGCGGCCCTGTGTGGCCTCGCGGCCCCCGCCGCCCGCGCCGCCGATGCCGCCGCCTGCAAGACCGTCCGTTTCGCGGATGTGGGCTGGACGGACATCGCCGCCACCACGGCTATCACGTCCGCGCTGCTCAAGGGGCTTGGCTATACGCCCAAGACGCAGGTCCTGGCGGTACCGGTGACCTATACGTCGATGAAGAACAAGGACATCGACGTCTTCCTCGGCAACTGGATGCCGACCATGGAAGCGGACCGCAAGCCCTATATCGACGACAAGTCGGTGGAGGTCGTGGGCGCCAATCTCGACGGCGCCAAATACACGCTCGCGGTGCCCACCTATCTCTATGACTCCGGTCTCAAGACCTTCGCGGACATCGCCAAGTTCAAGGACAAGCTGAAGGGCAAGATCTACGGCATCGAGCCCGGGAATGACGGCAACCGCCTGATCATGGGCATGATCAAGGACAATGCCTTCGGCCTCGGCAAGTTCGAGATCGTGGAATCCAGCGAGCAGGGCATGCTCTCGCAGGTGGATCGCGCCACCAAGCGCAAGGAGCCCATCGTGTTCCTCGGATGGGAGCCCCATCCCATGAACACCAAGTTCTCCATCAAGTATCTGGAGGGCGGCGACGACGTCTTCGGCCCCAATCTCGGCGGCGCCACCATCTACACCAATGTGCGCGCCGGCTGGATGGGCGAGTGCCCCAATGCGGCGACGCTCATCAAGAACCTGAAGTTCACCCTGCCGCTCGAAAACACCGTGATGGGTTACATCCTGTTCGACAGCATGGATGCGGACAAGGCGGCGGAGAAGTGGCTGAAGGCCAATCCGAAGGCCTGGGAGCCCTGGCTCCAGGGCGTGACCACCTTCGACGGCAAGCCGGGCCTTGCGGCGGTGAAGGCATCGCTCAAGATGTGAGGCCGATCCGGCCGGCTCCGGCCGGCCGGTCATTGATGCCCGCTGCCTGCCGCCGCAACGGAGGGTGGCCGGGGTTCATCCGCGCCCGCAAGGGCGGTGTCGGCTCGGGGAGAGAAAGCCGATGTATGACTGGCTCGTCGAACACAAGATCCCGCTCGGCCGCTGGCTCAGCGCGGTGGTGGATTTCCTGAGCACCCACGCGCAGGTGGTGTTCGACGTCATCTCGGCGGTGCTCGCCGCCATGATCGGCGGGCTCACGGCGGCCCTGCTGTTCATCCCGCCGCTGCTGCTCATCGCCGCCTGCGCGGCGGGGGCCTATTGGGTACACCGCTCCATCGGGCTCGCGGTCTTCATTCTCGGGGCGCTCCTGCTGGTGGCCAACCTCGGCTATTGGGATGCGACGGTGGAGACGCTGTCCCTCGTGCTCTGCGCCACCTTCGTCTGCGTCCTCATCGGCGTGCCGGTGGGCATCGCCGCCGCCCACCGGCCCTGGCTCTACACCGCCATCCGCCCGGTGCTGGACCTGATGCAGACCATCCCCACCTTCGTCTATCTCATCCCGACGCTGGTGCTGTTCGGGCTCGGCGTCGTGCCGGGCCTCATCTCCACGGTGATCTTCGCGCTTCCGGCGCCCATCCGCCTGACGCACCTCGGCATTTCCTCCGTGCCGCCAGCGCTGGTGGAGGCGGGCGAGGCCTTCGGCGCCACCCGGCGGCAGCTCCTCTTCAAGGTGGAACTGCCCTATGCGCTGCCCACCATCATGGCCGGCATCACGCAATGCATCATGCTGAGCCTCTCCATGGTGGTGATCGCCGCGCTGGTGGGCTCCGACGGGCTCGGCAAGCCGGTGGTGCGCGCGCTCAATACGGTGAATGTGGCCATGGGCTTCGAGGCCGGCATGGCCATCGTCATCCTGGCCATCGTGCTTGACCGGGTGTGCAAGCGCCCGGACCGCGCCGGCCGGCGCTCCCGGAGGGCCTGACCCATGACGGCGCACAGCATGACCACCGAGGCCATCAGCACCGCCGGTACCACGGCGGTGGAATTCCGCAACGTGGACATCGTCTTCGGCCACAAGCCGGAGCGCGCCTTCCCGATGATGGATGCGGGCGGCACCCGGGATGCCATCCTGGAGGCCACCGGCTGCGTGCTCGGCGCGGCGGGGGTGAACCTCACCATCGGGCGGGGCGAGATCTGCGTGCTCATGGGCCTGTCCGGCTCGGGCAAGAGCACCATTCTGCGGGCCATCAACCGGCTCAACCGCACGGCGCGCGGCGAAGTCTTCGTGCGCCATGACGGCACGCTCATCGATGTGGCGCGCTGCGACGAGCGGATGCTGCGCGACATCCGCATGCGCACCGTCTCGATGGTGTTCCAGCAGTTCGGCCTGCTGCCCTGGCGCACGGTGCGCGAGAATGTGGGCTTCGGCCTGGAGCTGCGGGGCGTGGGCGCGGCCGAGCGCAACCGCCTCGTGGACGAGAAGCTCGCCATGGTGGGCCTCTCCAAATGGGCCGACAAATATGCCCATGAACTCTCGGGCGGCATGCAGCAGCGGGTGGGCCTCGCCCGCGCCTTCGCCACCGATGCCGACATCCTGCTCATGGACGAGCCCTTTTCGGCGCTCGACCCGCTGATCCGCGACAAGCTGCAGGACGAACTGCTCGACCTCCAGCAGCGCATCCAGAAGACCATCGTCTTCGTGAGTCACGATCTCGACGAGGCGCTGAAGATCGGCAACACCATCGCCATCATGGAGGGTGGGCGCATCGTGCAGGCGGGGACGGCGGAGGACATCCTGCTGCGTCCGGCCAATGACTATGTAGCCGATTTCGTGAAGCACATGAACCCGCTCAACGTGTTGCGGGGCAATGCGGTGATGACGCCGGCCAGCGCACTGCGCCGTGAGGGCGGCACGATCCTCCTCGGCCGTGAGGGCCATGTACGGGTGGTGATCGATGCAGATGGACGGCCGATCTCCGTTCTGCTGAACGGGCGGGAAGGGCGGCTTGGCGCCGCCGATCCCACGAGCGGCGCCGTGGAACCGGCGGTGGACCTCATCGTCGCGCCGCTCGATCTCAAGCTGAAGGCGGCCATCGCGCTGAAGTGCCAGACGGATCACCCGATCCTTCTGGTGGACCAGCTCGGCCGCCTCGCCGGCCTGTGCGACGACGAGGAAATCTATCGCGGCCTGCTGCGCCGGGGCGCCTGAAGCTCACCAGAGCGGAGCGTCCACCCCCAGCAGGCCCGCCGGGTGGTCCCATGCCATGGGCGTGCCCTCGATGCGCAGCGGCGGCTTCAGCCGGTGCAGCGGGCCCCAGGCGCTCTGTTCGAGGCCGGGCGCGAAGTCTGCCTCTTCCGCCGGTGCCAGCGGCGCCTCGCCGGTTGCCGCGGGCAGGTCGACGAGGAGCCGGGCCGTGCGGGCGAGGGACGTCCGCCAGAGCGAACCGCGCCCGGCCTCCCGCCGCTGCGCAAGGCCGCGCAGGGCGGCGGCGGCCAGCAGATAGCCCGTGGCATGGTCGAGGGCCTGCACGGGCAGGGGCGTCGGTCGGTCCTTGCCGTAATGCACCATGCCGGCATGAGCGATGCCGCTGCTCATCTGCACGAGGCTGTCGAAGCCGCGCCGCTGCGCCCAGGGGCCCGTCCAGCCATAGGCATCGAGGCTCACATCCACGAGGCCGGGGCGGATGTCCTGCCGGGCTTCGGCGCCGAAGCCCATGGCCTCCAGCGCGTCCGACCGGTAGCCGTGCACGAGGATGTCCGCCTCCGAGAGCAGCACGGCGAGCTGCTGCCGGTCTTCTGCCTCGCGCAGGTCCAGATGGGCGCGCCGCTTGCCGAGCGTCATGTCCGGCAGCACCGCCGGTTCGTCCCAGAAGGGCGGATCGATGCGCAGCACATCGGCGCCGAAGCCGGCGAGAACGCGCGTGGCGGTGGGGCCGGCCAGGACGCGCGTGAGGTCGAGCACGCGAACGCCGGCGAGCGGCCGGACGGGATCCAGTCGGGCTTCCGGTCTGTCGCTCGCGGTGCCCTCGGTGCGCCAGATGAGCGGCTCGCGCGCTACGGCGGCGCCCTGGGGATGGACGGCCCATTCCTCCTGCGTGCGCATCACCGCCGCGCAGCCGTTCGCCGCAACAATGGCGGCTTCCAGGTCCTCGCCCGTCCAGCGGGCGACGGCGGCCGCCACTGCCTCGCGGTCCGCTGGGGTGCAGAGAACCGAGAGGGCGGCGGCGCGATGGTGGGGCGCGTTGGTGTGAAGGCGGATCCACCCATCCGCGGTGCGATAATCGCCCGCTACGGCATCCCAGACCGGCGGCACCGGCCAGCCCTCGGGGCGATAGGAGGTGCTGAACCAGAGGGAGGCGAGGCGGCTGTCCACCGCGATCTCCGGCAGGGGGTCGCCTTGCGCGCGCAATGTCCCGAGCGCGAGGCCCGCGGCCGCGACGGACGCCGCTGCGAGATCGCTCACCGGAAAGGCGGAGGAGAGCCTTCCCGCGCCGCTTAGGCGCACGGCAGCGCTGTCGGCGTGGGCGCCGCCGAGGGCGGTCCAGATTTCGGAAAGGGCGGCGGTGAAGGTGGGCGACGGGGACATGGCGGCTTCCGCGCGAAGACGACGGCTTTCATGCGTGAGGCCCGTGTTCAGGTCAATCCTCCCTCCGGGGCGGGGAGGGTGGGCGTAGACGCGATCGGGGTGACAGAAGTCACCGACACCATCCGGCCGTGAACCCTACACTGAGCGCAGCCAGGACGGATCGCCCCTGTATTTTCTGGCCTGTTGCCGCTTTCAGATCGCGACTTTCGCATCCGCGATCCGCACCGGCCCCATCGTGAATCCAGATTATTCGGAGTTGATCATGCGCTCGTTTATCCTTGCCCTGTTGGTCCTGTGCGGGTTTTCGTCCCTCGCGCGGGCGGACTACGCCTTCGTCTTTACCAAGACGCTCTGCGACAATCAGGCGGACAGCATGGATGCCGCCTGGGCGGCCAGCCGATTTGCCGGATGGGGAACGCAGAAGCTGTTCTTTTTCGACGGCGCGAATTTCCAGCCGGTCGGCCATGCCGATGCTTTCGATGGTTTCGCGCGTGTGGTGATTGCCGCCCACGGCACCGTGGGTCGCATCGCGGACAAGAGCGGCGCGCGCTTCGCGGGCATTTTCCAGGCGCACCACCCGTCGACGCCGACGGACGTCTTCTTGATGGTGTGCAGTTCCGCTGCCCAGCCGCATGGCGGGCGCAGCGTGGTGGGTGAGCTCGCGGCGCGCTATCCGGGGGCGGTCGTCCCGGCGCAGACGGCGATCGCCCATCTCACCGGCGCGACGGCGGCCTGCCGGCTGACGGGAGCCGTGGGCGTCCCGGTGGTCGGGATTGGCGATGCCACCTATCGGGAGAGCGTCGCGTCCTCCGCCGAGGGGGACCGCATCGCCCGGCAATTGGTCAAGGACTGGAAGAGCACGATCTACCCGCCGTCGAACTTCACCTACGCGCGTTTCTGCCGGAAGAACCATGACGCCGATGCCTATGCCCCCTTTATCGCACAGGTCCAGGCGGCCTTCATGGCGCCCTATCTCAACCTGATCCGCCAGAACGGTGTCGGAAACGCTCTGTATGAGTGCGGTTCCGCAACCGGCACGCCGATCTGCCAATAATCCGGGGGGTCAATCGGCTGCCGAGTTGCCCCGGCCGCGTGCCAGCCACGGGCCGGGGCGCCACGCCATGAAGCGTGCCTTGCGATCGGCGCGGGCGATGAAGACGAAATTGTTCACATAGGTTGCCCCCGGCTGCACCCGCGTGCCTTGCGCGTTGAGCGCACCGGGACGCTGGTGGAGCGCGGGATCGAAGCGTGCGAGAGGCTGCACGGCGCCGTCGGCGCAGAAGAAGCCCTCATAACCCAGCGGCGCCAGAAGGCCCTCAAGGGCGGTCACCGCACCGGCGTGATGACGCTCTTCCGCTTCCACCAGCAGGGTGGGGCGGCTTTCCGCCAGCAGCCGGGATGCGCCGGCCAGCACCTTCGCCTCGTGCCCCTCCACGTCGATCTTGAGGAAATCCACCCGGCCTTCGATGCAGTCGTCCAGCGTGCGGCGGGCGATGGTCACGTGGTCCACCGGCGCCGTGCTGTGGGCGACGAAGTCGCCGTCGATGGAGGCCAGCGGAGAGAGGCCGCGCGGCACGTGGAGGGTGGCAGGCCCGGTACCGTCGCTCAGCGCGCAGGCGAACAGCCGGAAGCGCCCCGCCCGGCGCGCGGCGGCAAAGCGCAGGTCGAGTACGCGGGCAAGGCGCGGGTTGGGCTCGAAGGCCTCCACCTGCACGCCCAGCCGCAGCATCCAGAAGGTGAAGAGCCCGTTGTTCGCTCCGATATCGCAGGCCCGGTCCCCGGGGGTGACGAGGAAGGGCAGGAGATTTGCGGGCTCGGCGCTGTTGCGGGCGGCGGCGCGGTTGAACAGCCCGGCCACAAGGCCGAACAGGCGCGGCGTGCGCGCTTCCATCTGCGCTTTCAGGGCCTCGAGCACGCCTCTTCCTCTGGTAATGGGGTCCGGCCGTCGGCCGCGGTTGTGTTTGTGGCATGTTCGCCCGTGCCTGTGAACGGACTTCGATGCAGTTCCGCGCCAAAGAGGGTGAAGGACTGGTAAATATCCCGCCACCGCGCAGATGAGGCTAACGCTCGTGGCCCGCAAGGTGTCCGGTCGGCAGCGCCGTGGTGTATTTGACCTGCGCCAGCGCAAAGCTCGAGCGGATGTTGGCGACCACCGGAATGCGCGTCAGCACCTCCACCATGAGTTGCTGATACTTGATGAGATCTTCCACCACCACGCGCAGCATGTAGTCGGATTCCCCGCTCATCAGATAGCACTCCATGACCTCAGGCCGCTCGCGGATGGCGGCATCGAAGATCTCCAGCGAACGCTTGTCCTGCTGCTTCAGCGAGACATGGACGAAGACGTTCACCGCAAGGCCGAGCGCTACCGGGTCCACCAGCGCAACGGAGCCGCGGATGACGCCTCTGGCCTTCATGTCCGCCACCCGTCGCCAGCAGGGCGAGGGGGAGAGGCCCACCTTTTCCGCCAGGTCCGCATTGCTGATTTCCGCGTCCGCCTGGAGGGCGTCGAGGATGCGAAGGCTGGCGGCATCAAGGGATTCGCGGTCGGTAGGCATGATCATCCTGATGGCTGGCCTAATGCGGATAAAATTACCCGCCTTGCCCGGAAATGGCGAGAGATAGGCCGGAATTTTCCCGCTCCACGGCATATCAATGGGTGAGTTTGCAGCGCAGCAATGCGGAGTTCCCCATGACCACTGCCGTTCAAGGCCGGGCCACAGCCCCCGTTTCCACCGCCGCGCAGTCCGCGCCCTGGCTGGTGGCCATGGTGCTGTTCTGGGGCCTGAGCTGGCCGGCCATGAAGCTGGCGCTGGGCACGGTGCCGCCGCTGTGGCTCGCCACTTTCCGCTTTGGTAGTGCCGCCGCCTCCCTCTTCGCGCTTCTCGCCGTGCGCGGCGGCGTGCGCTTCCCCCCGCGCGCCGACTGGCCGATCGTCTTCAGCATCGGCGGCCTGCAGATGATGGCCTTCACCGGCCTCGGCCTCATCGCCATGCAATATACGGACGCGAGCCGCGCCGCCGTGCTCGGCTACACCACCCCGCTCTGGGCCATGCTCGCGGCCTGGATGCTGCTCGGCCAGCGGCCCACGGGCCGGCAGGGACTCGCGCTGGCGGTGGGCATGGCCGGCGTCGCGCTCATCTGCTCGCCCTTCGAGATGGACTGGCGGCGCCCCGAGGTCGTGGGCGGCAACGTGCTGCTGCTCACCGCCGCCATCTGTTGGTCGCTGGTCATCCTGCATGTGCGGCGCCACCGCTTCCTGTCGCGGCCCATCGAGCTCGCCCCGTGGCAGATGCTCTTTGCCGCCGTGCCGCTGGGCCTGATGGCGCTTGTCACCGAGGGGCCGCCCACGCACATCGGCTGGTCGCTCGAACTGGTGGGGCTGCTCGCTTACATCGGGCCGCTCGCCACCTCCGCCTGCTTCGTCATCTCCACCGAGCACGGCCGCCGCATCAGCACCTTCGCCATGTCCAACATCACCATGGGCGTGCCGATCATCGGCGCGCTGTCCTCGGCCCTCCTCCTGGGCGAGAGGCTCACGGTGCCGCTGTCGCTGGGGCTGGCGCTCATCGTCGTCGGAACGGGCCTCGCGGCGCTGGCTGGCCGCCGCAAGACCCCGGCCGTCGCCCCTGCCGGTGTTGGCGCGCGCGCCTGATCCGCGCGGCGGGGCAGGGGAGACATTGCTGTTCCGCTTGCCGAAAGCGGTGACGGGGCCGGCCGTTCTGCGCTATCAGCGCGCAGCAGCGGATGGCGCAGGCCGTCCGCTGCCCGTGCAACGCAGTTCGGGCTCGACGTCAGTGGAAGATTACATCCGGAAGATTCTGGCCGCCCGCGTCTATGACGTCGCCATCGAAAGCCCGCTCGATCCCATGCGCCGCCTGTCCGGGCGGCTCGGCAGCCCGGTCTTCCTGAAGCGGGAAGATTTGCAGCCGGTCTTCTCGTTCAAGCTGCGCGGTGCCTACAACAAGATGGTGGGGCTGGACGAGGAGGCGCGCGCCCATGGCGTCATCTGCGCGTCCGCGGGCAATCACGCACAGGGCGTGGCGCTGGCGGCGAAGGCGCTCGGCGTCAAGGCGACCATCGTGATGCCGCGCACGACGCCCGACATCAAGGTCCAGGCGGTCAACGCCAATGGCGGCGATGCCGTGCTTCATGGCGACACGTTCGACGAGGCCTATGCCCACGCCAAGACGCTGGAGGCGCAGACCGGCGCCGTCTTCATCCATCCCTATGACGATCCGCAGGTGATCGCGGGGCAGGGCACCATCGGCATGGAACTGATGCGCCAGCATCCCGATCCGCTGGAGGCCATCTTCGTCCAGATCGGCGGCGGCGGCCTTGCGGCCGGTGTCGCGGCCTATGTGAAGTTCCTGCGGCCGGACGTGAAGGTCATCGGCGTCGAGCCGGAGGATGCCGCCAGCATGACGGCTGCACTCGCCGCGGACGAGCGGGTGAAGCTGAACCAGGTGGGCCTGTTTGCCGATGGCGTCGCGGTGCGCCAGGCGGGCGAGGAGACCTTCCGGCTCTGCCGCCAGCTTCTCGACGGCATGATCACCGTCACAACCGACGAAATCTGCGCCGCCATGAAGGACATCTTCGAGGACACGCGCGCCATTCCCGAGCCTTCCGGCGCCGTCAGCCTTGCGGGCCTGAAGAAATATGTGGAGCAGCACGGCCCATCCCAGCGCGGCCTCATCGCCATCAACAGCGGCGCCAATCTCAATTTCGACCGCCTGCGCCACATCGCCGAGCGGGCGGAGCTGGGTGAGCGGCGCGAGGCGCTGTTCGCGGTGTCGATCCCGGAGAAGCCGGGCAGCTACCGCCACTTCATCCGCGTGCTGGGCGCCCGCGCCATCACCGAGTTCAACTATCGCTACGCGCCGGCCGGCGAGGCACAGATCTTCGTCGGCGTGCAGCTCACGGGCGGCGAGGCGGAGCGCAAGGCGGTGGCGGATCTGTTGCGCGCCGAGGGCTATGGCGTCATCGACATGAGCGACAACGAAATGGCCAAGCTCCATGTGCGTTACATGGTGGGCGGCCGCACGCCGGACCTGCCGAACGAGATGGTCTACCGCTTCCAGTTTCCCGAGCGCCCCGGCGCCCTGCTGAAGTTCCTGGAGAGCATGGCCCAGACCTGGAACATCACCATGTTCCATTACCGCAACCATGGCGCGGACTATGGCCGCGTGCTTGCGGGCATCGACGTGCCGCCGCAGGAGCGGGCGGAGTTCGCCGAGCGGCTGACCGCCCTCGATTATCCCTGCTGGGACGAGACCGACAATCCCGCCTATCGCCTCTTCCTCGCCAACTGAGGCGAGGCAGAGCGCAGGTATCTGGCGGCATCAACCCAAAGAAAAACCCCGCCGGTGCGCCCGGCGGGGTTTTCTTGTTCAGGCCGTCGCGGCGCGTGCAGTTCAGAGAACCACCACGTTGGCGCCGACGGGCACGCGGTTGAACAGATCGATCACGTCCTCGTTCAGCATGCGGATGCAGCCGGAGGAGATGGCCTGACCAAGCAGTTCGGGCTGGTTGGTGCCATGGATGCGGAAGAGCGTGTCGCGGTTGCCCTGATAGAGGTACAGCGCGCGGGCACCCATCGGGTTCTGCGGGCCGCCGTTGACGTAACTTGGCAGGCCGGCGATGCGCTGGTGGATTTCCGGGGTGGGGGTCCAACTCGGCCATTCGGCCTTGCGACCCACCTTCGCTTCGCCACGGAACGCCAGGCTCTCTTCGCCCACGGTCACGCCGTAGCGGATCGCGGTGCCGTCGCCCTGCACGTAGTAGAGCATGCGCTTGTCGGTATCGACCACGATGGTGCCGGGCTTCTCCTTGCCGGAGTAGCTCACGATCTGACGGGCGAATTCGCCTTCCGGCTTCACCTTCGGATACGGCGCATTCGCGAGAAGCTGCTTGTCGCGCGGCTTGAGGGAAGCCTCCGGCGCCGGTTGAAGCTGGTTGGTCTGGCAGCCCGCTAGCACAATACCCGTCAAAACAGCCGCAATCGCCCGCGCCCGCATGGCCGCCTCTTCAATGTTTGGAAAATCTCGTCGAATCGAGATGTCAGGATTGGATTAACCTAACCCTCCCGGGCCTTGAAGGGGCCACCGTGCTGCCATGTTCAGTGCCGGGAAACCTGTTGCACAAAAGCCGCAGATGCTCACCCATCGTCAGGCGTTAACGGCTCATTGCAAGCTTCGCGCGATGCTGTCCCCGTAAGACCTTGGACTCGTCCCCGGGCGTGCAAAGTTTCGACGCAGTTCAACTCCATCTGTCGAAGGGCACACACGGAGGCGACCGCTGCTTCAGGAAGCGGTACGCAAAAGGAGTAGGGACAATGTCGGCCAATACCGTCCAGGGGCAGCAAGCCCGTCTGGAAGCCGAGAGCAAGCATTTCGCGGGTCAGGCAGCCCAGTGGCGCGAGATCGGCATCAATGCCGTCGCTGCCGCGGCCCAGTATTCCCCGGCCAAGGACGCCAAGACCCAGAATGGCGAGAAGAAAGTCGTAACCATCCGCGACATCGAATTCCTGGCGGCCTGAGGCCGGACCGGATCGATTGCCTTCAGGCCGTGTGGCGGCCGCGCTCTTGAAGAGGCGGCGCCGGGTTCGGCCTGATGGCAGGTGGTTGCTGAGCGCCCGAGGCGTGGCGCGCGGACTGGAGCCGAGCGCCCATGCTGATTGCCTATGTCCCCCGCGCGGGTGCGCTGGTGTCGGAGGTCGTTGCCGCCGACGCCAACATCCCGGCCGGGGCGGTCTGGCTCGATCTGATCGCGCCGGAAGCGTTCGAGGACCGCACCATCGAGCGCGCCCTCGGCATCGAGATTCCCACGCGCGAAGAGATGCGGGAGATCGAGGCCTCCTCCCGCCTCTATGCGGAGCGGGGCGCCCGCTACATGACGCTGTCGGTGCTCTGCGGCGCGCAGACCGACACGCCCGAGGTCACGCCCGTGACCTTCATCCTGACCGACGCCGTCCTCGTGACGGTGCGCTACAGCGAACCGAAGGCCTTTCCCTTGCTGGCCGATCGGCTGCGCCGCGCCTGCCCCGATCCGCTCTCGGCGGAGACGCTTCTCGCCGAACTGCTCGACACGATCATCGACCGCGTGGCCGACGTGCTGGAGATGTGCGGCGACGGCATCGACCGCCTGTCCCGGCGCACCTTCGAGCCGCAGGCCAAGGGCAGCGACGCCAACCAGATCTATCGCGCGATCCTCACCCAGCTTGGCCGCAAGGAGCGCCTCACCTCCTACGCGCGGGAAAGCCTGTCCTCGCTCACCCGCCTGCTCGCCTTCCTCGGCGCCGATATCGTGGAAGGGCACACGCTGAGCCCCAAGGGCCGCGATGCGGTGAAGAGCATGATGCGCGATGTGACGGGCCTGTCCGACTATGCGGTCTTCCTCGTCACCAAGCTGCAGTTCCTGCTCGACGCCACCATCGGCATGGTGAGCCTCGAACAGAACAACATCATCAAGATCTTTGCCGTGCTCTCGGTGGTGCTGATGCCGCCCACCCTGATCGCCTCGATCTACGGCATGAATTTCCAGCACATGCCCGAACTGGCCGAGACCTACGGCTATCCCCTGGCGCTCTGCGCCATGGTGGTGTCGGGCATCCTGCCCTACCTCTTCTTCAAATGGCGGCGCTGGCTCTGAGCCTTCGGCGGCTCAGACGTGCTGACCGCCGTTGATGAGGATTTCCGCGCCATTGAGATAGGACGAGGTCTCCGTGCACAGCACGTAGATGATCTTCGCCACCTCGTCCGGCGTGCCGAGGCGCCGCAGGGGGATCTGCGCCACGATCTTGTCCGTGCCCGGAGAAAGAATGGCCGTGTCGATCTCGCCCGGCGCAATGGCGTTCACCCGCACGCCGCGCGGCCCGAAGTCCGCCGCCATCTCACGGGTCAGGGCCGCAAGGGCCGCCTTCGAGGTGGCATAGGCCGCACCCGCGAACGGATGCACCCGCGAGCCGGCGATGGAGGTGACGTTCACAACCGAGCCCTGCGCCTTCTCCAGTTCAGAGACCAGCCCGCGCGCCAGCATGATGGAGGCGAAGAAATTCACCTGGAACACCTGCATCCACACGTCGTGGGGGGTGTCCAGCGTGCCGAGCCGCGAGCCGCCCTCGCCCTTGGGCGAGATGCCGGCATTGTTGACGAGCGCGTGCAGTTCGCCATTGGGCAGGCGGTTCTTGATTTCCTCCACCGCCGCCAGCGTGTCGTCCGGATTGCCCAGATCCACCTGGATGTGGTCCTCGGGGCCGGCTGCCCAGGGGCACTGTTCCGGGAACGGCTGGCGCGAGCAGGTGATGACGCGCCAGCCGGCGCTGGAGAAGCGCTTGACCGTGGCGTGGCCGATGCCGCGCGAGGCGCCGGTCAGGAGCATGATGCGCGGCGGCTGGTTGGAAACGGCGACCATGGTGCGGACTTTCGGAAGGGAGGATGCTGCGGTGCAACGTCTTGTTTGAACCGCAGGCAGCACGGGCAGCGCCCGACGGTCAAGGATCAGGGATAAAGACGGCTCTTTTCCCAGTCGATTTCCGGATTTTCCCGCTTGAAGACGACGCGGTCGTGCAGCCGGAACGGGCGATCGTGCCAGAATTCAATCTGCACCGGCAGGATGCGGAAACCGGTCCAGTGGGGCGGGCGCGGCACGCTGCCGACGGCGTAGCGGGCAGTCGTGGTGGCGACCGCCGCCTCGAGGGCGAAGCGCCCTTCCAGCGGGCGGGACTGCTGGCTCGCCCAGGCACCGATCTGCGACAGGCGGGGGCGGGTGGCGAAATAGGCATCCGCTTCGGCGTCGGTCACCCGCTCCACCGGGCCGCGCACACGCACCTGACGGCGCAGGCTCTTCCAATGGAACACTAGCGCCGCCTTGGGGTGAGCGGTCAGCTCCCGGCCCTTGGCGCTCTCGGTGTTGGTATAGAAAACGAAGCCCCGGTCATCGAGCCCCTTCAGCAGCACCATGCGGGCATCCGGCAGTCCGTCGGGGTCGACGGTGGCGAGCGTCATGGCATTGGGGTCATTGGGTTCCGAGCGTTCCGCATCCTTCAGCCATTCGGAAAACAGCCGGAACGGTTCATCGGCGGCGGTGAAATCACCAGACGTTAAGGGGTTCTGGGGTTCCATGGCGGAATCGGACATGACAGGAGCCAATCGCGTGTCGCCGCATCGGTATTTCGTACGGCGCGGGCCGGAGATACGGCGCCCATATAGGCGCGATGTCGCCGCGCGGCCAGTGCTTCGCGCGGTCCGATTGGTCGCGGCCGGATGCGTGGCGCTGTCCGTGGCCGGGTGCGGGGCCCTGATCCGCGACGATGACGCGCTCGTCACCGGCTCCATCAAGCCCCAGCCCGTGTCGCTCGCGGTGCCCCAGGGGGCGCCGCCCGCCGGCATTGCGGTCAGTGACTGGATGCAGGCCAAGCTTGCCCTGGAGGGCGCCCTCGCCGCCAAGGAGGAGGGGGCCAGCATGCCGTGGGAGAACAAGGCCACCGGCGCGCACGGCACCGCCACCCCCGTCGGGGCCCTGAAGGACAACAAGTGCCGCGACTTCCGTATCGGCATTGTCGATCATCGCGGCGAGCACTGGGTGCAGGGCGAGGCCTGCCGGGACACGCGCGGCATCACGCTGCTCAACCAGGTCCGCATCCTCGGCCAGGCCTGAGGTTTCGGCGCGGGTCAGCGTGGGCCATGCGGCCCTGATGCCGCAGGCGGGAGGAAAGCACGCCTTGCCACGCCGAAGCGATGCTGGCGCAAGCCTCGGGTGCGCAAGCTTGCGGCAAGCGAACTTGAGCACCCGGCCCCAAGCCTCCGGTCAACATGAATGAAGGGCGTTCCGCCCGCCGCGCGCCGGCCCGACAGGGCCGTGCGGCGCAGAATCGTGCTATCCGGATCATGACTTGGGGAAGGGCTTGAGTTCCCCCGTTGCAATCGAGCAACATAACACCACATGAAAGGCGCGGCTGGCCGCTGAGTGCCGGCCCTGAGGTTGTTTACCCATGCGCGATCCTTACGACATCCTCGGCGTAGCGAAGACCGCCGACGAAGCCGAGATCAAGCGCGCCTTTCGGCGCCAGGCCAAACAGTTGCACCCCGACGCCAACACGTCGGACCCGAAGGCGCAGGACAAGTTTGCCGAGCTGAATTCCGCCTACGAGCTCCTGTCCGACAAGGACAAGCGCGGCCAGTTCGACCGCGGTGAGATCGATGCGGAGGGCAAGCCGCGGATGCACGATTTCGCCGGCTTCGGCGCGGGCGGACGTGGCGGCCGGTCCCGCGGCTTCAGCGGCTTCGACGGCGACACGATTTTCGAGAGCTTCACCTTCGGCCCCGAAGGCCAGACCGGCTATACCCGCCGGGGCGGCGGAGGCGGCCGCGCGGGCGGTCCGAACTTCGACGACATCGGCGACATCTTCGGCTTCGGCCGCCAGCAGCGCGCCGCCGGGGGCGGCTTTACGCCCAAGCGGGGGGACGACGTGGAGATGACCGTCACCGTCGACCTCGAGGAGGCGGCCCAGGGCGCGAGCAAGCGCGTCACCTTGCCCAACGGCAAGACGGTGGAGCTGAAGATCGCCGCCGGCACGGCGGAAGGGCACAAGATGCGCCTGAAGGGGCAGGGCGAGCAGAGCTTCGAGGGCGGCAGCCCCGGCGACGCCTTCGTGACCATCGCCTATGCGCCCCATCCCCGCTTCCGCCGCGACGGCGAGGACCTGCGCACCGAGGTGATGGTGCCGCTGGAAGATGCGGTTCTGGGCGCCAAAGTGCGCGTGCCGACCCTCTCGGGTGCGGTCGAGCTCAACGTTCCGGCCTGGACCTCGGGCGGGCGGACCTTCCGCCTGCGCGGCAAGGGCATGCCCAAGACGGGCGGCGGCGCGGGCGATCTCCTCGTCACCACGAACGTTGCCCTGCCCGAGACGCCCGACGCGGAACTCGAGGCGCTGCTGCGCAAGCGCCGGGACAAGGGGGCCGCCTGATCGGCGCCGGGCCCGGTTGCCGCCGGCTTCGATCGTTTCACAGAACGCAAAAGGCCCCGCCAACCGGCGGGGCCTTTTGTTTGGAACCCGTGTCCGCGCGGCGTCCTCAGGACGCGATGCGCTCCACCGTGCCGTTCGGCTCGCGCAGCACATAGCCGCGACCCCAGACGGTCTCGATATAGTTCTTGCCGGCCGAGGCGTTGGCGAGCTTCTTCCGGAGCTTGCAGATGAAGACGTCGATGATCTTCAGCTCCGGCTCGTCCATGCCGCCGTAGAGGTGGTTGAGGAACATCTCCTTGGTCAGGGTCGTGCCCTTGCGCAAGGAGAGGAGTTCCAGCATCTGGTATTCCTTGCCGGTCAGATGCACCCGCGCGCCCTCCACCTCCACCGTCTTGGTGTCGAGGTTGACGATCAGGTCGCCGGTCTGGATCACCGACTGGGCATGGCCCTTCGAGCGGCGGACGATGGCATGGATGCGCGCCACCATCTCGTCCTTGTGGAAGGGCTTCGTCAGATAATCGTCCGCACCGAAGCCAAAGCCCTTGACCTTGTCCTCGGTATTGGCAAGGCCGGAAAGGATCAGGATGGGGGTCTTGACCTTGGCGAGGCGCAGCGAGCGCAGAACCTCGAAACCGGACATGTCCGGCAAGTTCAGGTCAAGAAGAATGATGTCGTACTCGTACACCTTGCCGAGATCGACGCCTTCTTCACCGAGATCCGTCGTGTAGACGTTGAAACTTTCCGACTTCAGCATCAGTTCGATGCTTTGGGCGGTCGCACTGTCGTCCTCGATGAGCAAGACGCGCATGGCAATCCCTTTCCTCGCAACAACCCGAATGGCGGGGTGCCGCCCTCCGTGTGCTCGGCCGACCGTGTGATTCGCGTTACGTGTGTTGAATGGTTAACCGAAACCGATTCGCTCGGACAAGAGTCCTTGCGAAAAACTTTGTGCACGGGCGCTTCGACTGACTCTACGCCCCTCACTCAAGTCCTCGTGTTAACCCACACTGTAACGTCGCACCGCCGCGCGAGCGCTTTGTCTGTCCGGAACGCGCGCCACTGTCGCCCGCTCCGAACCGTGAGGTCATCATTAACGAAGGGGGTAAACGATTGGTTGCCAGAGCGGCGGCCCGGTCGATTTTCCCCGTCGCGTCGGCTTGGCGGTAAGGAAACGACAACCGTATGTGGCCATGCTCCTTGCGGAAAGGGACCGGAACCCCGGCTCCCGCCTTGTCGCGTGCCTCGGAGTGTCGCGTTCATGAAATCGCGTGAGCCCCTCATCCGTGCCAAAAGGTTCAAGATCGAGGACGCCCGCCGTCGCCTCGCACAGATCGACACCATGATCGCGGAATTTGACCGCATGGCGTCGGAGCTCGAGCGGGACATTACGGCGGAGGAGCAGCGCTCCGGCATCACCGATCCCAAGCATTTTGCCTATCCCCCGCTCGCCGCTTCGGCGCGCCAGCGCCGCGAGAACCTCGTGCGCTCGGCGGACGAACTGCGCGGCCAGCGCGCGGAGGCGCAGGCCGCCTTCGACGAGGCGGAAGCGGAGCTCGGTCTCGTGGAAGCCGCCGGCGAGCGCGAGCGTGGCGATGGCGAGCCCATCGAGCGCCGTGCGGCGTGGCGGCAGGGCGAACCCGCGCGTCTGTGATCGGCGATCGGGAGGAGGCGGGTGACAAGAGGTCGCGCCGCGTTCACGCTGGCCGCGCAATCCGCCGCCTCCCTTGCCTTGAATGATCCGGTCTGGTGGCGGAACCACCCCTTCGGGGTCCCGTTGCCGTGGGTCGGGCCCCCACCATGGGACTGAACCGTCGTGACGAGCGCTGAACGCCTGACCCCGCTCCTCGCCGCCATCGCGGAGCGCGACCTCGACGCCATGGAACAGCTCTACAAGCTGTCCAGTCCGAAACTCTATGGCCTGTGCCTGCGCATCCTGCGCCGGCCGGAACTGGCGCGCGCCGCCCTCAAGAGCGCCTATCTGCGCGTGTGGAAGAGCGCCAGGACGGCCCCGACGGACCTCGACCCGCTCGCCTGGCTCGTGTGCGTGACCCGCGAGGCGGCGCTGGAGATGGCGCGGACCATGGAGAATACGGGCGAGGCCTGGGAGCCCTTCTCGGTGGAGGACCCGGCGGACGATCCGCTCGCAGCGCCCGCGCATTCGCCCGAACTGAAGCGCCTGCTCGCCTGCCTCGGCACCTTGTCGGAGGAGCGCCGGCGCATGTTCCTGCTCGCTTATTATGACGGCTGGAGCCGCGAGGCGCTGTCCGTCTATTTCGACGCCCCCATGCCCACCATCAGCACCTGGCTGAAGCGCAGCGTGGCCGAGATCGACGAGTGTCTGGCCAAATGAACCTCTCCGAGGACGATCGTCAGTTCGTCGCCGAATATGTGCTCGGCACGCTTCCGGCCGCTCTGCGGCTGATGATCCGCAGCCGGATCGAGGAGGAGCGCGCGTTCGGTGCCGTGTCCCGGCAATGGGAACAGCGCCTGTCGCCGCTGCACGAGCTGGTGGTGCCGGTCGCGCCGCCGGCCGATCTGTGGCGCGATGTCGCCGTCAATCTCATTCCCCGTCCCATCGAGCGCACGCCGGACGAGCCCGCCAAGCCTGCCGATGCGAAGGGCAAGGCCAAGGACGGGAAAGGGGCGAAGGAAGCTAAGGGAGCGAAGGGGCCGGGCGGCTTCGCCATTCCCGCAGCCGTCGATGCCGCCGAGGCGCCGCCGATCATCGAACTCGCCCCCAACGCTGCCATCCTCAGCCAGATGCGCCGCTGGCGCTGGGCCACCATCGGCCTCGGCGTGCTGCTGGTCGCCTGCGCCGGCACCTTCGGTTATCGCGAATGGGATCGCTCGGTGGCCCAGCGCTATTTTGCCCTGCTGCAGGAAGGGCGCGCCGCATCCGTCCTCGTGCGGATCGATGTCAGCGACGGCGACGTGACCGTGCGCCCGCTGGTTGATCCCGCGCCCGCCGGCAAGTCCTATCAACTCTGGATCGTGCCGGACGGCCAGTCGCCCCGCTCGCTCGGCACCTTCTCGTCCAGCTTCGCCACCCGGTCGGACGTCGTGCGCAAGCTGGGCGCCAAGGTGGCGGCCAAGGCCACGCTCCAGGTGACGCTGGAGCCGGAAGGCGGCACATCCGAATTGCCGAGCGGCGACGTGCTCTATTCGGGACGCCTTTTGCCGGAGTGACGCGAGAAGCTCAGGCGACGCCCGTGGAGGCGGCGGCGCCCCCGGCGTGCGGGGCCGCCGGCTGGGGCGTGACGAGCGGCGCCGCGAGCACCACCCGGTTGCGGCCTCCGTCCTTGGCGGCATAGAGCGCATGGTCCGCGGCATCGATCATGCGGTCGATGCCGGCCACGCGCTGCCCGGCCTCCAGGCTTGCGACGCCGATCGCGACCGTGGCCTCCACCGCATGGCCTTCCACTTCCCGCAGATCGTCCATTACCTGCCGCCGCAGGCGCTCCGCCATTACGCAGGCCACATCCGATCCGGCATCCTTGAGCACGAGGCAGAATTCCTCGCCGCCATAGCGCCCCACGAGATCGCCCCGGCGCAGCAGCTTGCGCGCAACCTGCGCGAAGGCCCGCAGCACCTGATCGCCGGTCCGGTGGCCGAAGCGGTCGTTGATGGACTTGAAGTGATCGAGATCCACCAGCAGCACCGAGACCGGACGCCCCGAGGCAAGGGCCGAGCGCAGCAGGGCGCTGGCGCCCATGAGCAGCGAACGGCGGTTGCTGAGTTCGGTCAGTTCGTCACAGCTGGCCATGCGGTCCAGCACCATGAACATGCCGCCGAAGTTCAGCCCTACGGTGAAGAAGAGGCCGGCGGCGAAGGTCCAGGCCATCTGCTCTGATGTCATGTCGCCGCCGAGCGGCCGGAAGCCGGCGAGACTGCCTGCGAGCCGCACCACCTGTATGGTGCACATGCCGGCAAGGAAGAGGGCGACCAGCATGCGGGAAAACGCCGGCGCATAGGACGGCACGTGGGCGAGCACGTAGGCGGAGCCGCCGAACCAGCAACAGCAGATGAAGGTGTAGAGCACCACCCTGTCGTTCACGTTGGGCAGGAACAGCACGCACGCAATATAATAGAAGAGGGGCGTGGCGATCACCGCCAGCCAGATGGGCAGCGTGATCGGGCGCCGGTCGAAGGCGCGCATGCCGCAATAGGTGAGGGCGGCCCCCGTCAGAAGCCAGCCGTTGCTGAAGGGCGCCACGTTCGGCCCCAGACGCCCGTTGGCGGCGGTCAGGACGGCGACCGAGCCGGCACAGAACAGGTCCGTGACACCCCAGAAGATGAGGCAGGTCTCGCTCCGGACATAGGCCCACGCCAGCAGCAGCAGCGCACCCATGAGGGTGGCCAGCACCACAGCGGCGAAGCCTATCGTCTGGAAATCGAGGGTGACCATAATCCGGGGGGCCGAGACAATCAGGCTATTGCGCAATCCTGATACCATTGCGCGGCTGTTCTGGGGCGGCAAGGAAAAGCTCGTCGCCGCTGGGCCTGCCCGCGCTGCCGGCAAAATGCCCCTCTCTCACCGTCACCGGTACATTCCGCCCATCGCCGCGGCATGGCATAAGGCGGGAGAAGCTGGAGGTCGTTTCCCGCCCATGACCGTTGCCGTTTCCGTGGAGAATGCCGTCAAGCGCTTCGGCCAGCAGATGGCGCTGGCCGATATCTCGCTGGATGTCGCGCCCGGTGAGCTTGTCGCGCTGCTGGGGCCGTCCGGCTCGGGAAAGACGACGCTGCTCAGGGCCATCGCCGGCCTCGAGGCACTCGACGGCGGGCGGATCGTCCTTGACGGCGCCGATGCGGCCCATGTTCCGGTGCGCCACCGCGGCATCGGCTTCGTGTTCCAGCAATATGCGCTCTTCCGCCATATGAGCGTCGCCGACAACGTGGCCTACGGGCTGCGCTCGCGCCCGCGCGCCACTCGCCCCTCCGAGGCGGACATCCGCGCGCGGGTCTCCGATCTGCTGGGCCTTGTCCAACTGGAGGGTTATGGCGGGCGCTATCCGGCGCAGCTCTCCGGCGGCCAGCGCCAGCGCGTGGCGCTCGCCCGGGCGCTCGCCATCGAGCCGAAGGTGCTGCTGCTGGACGAGCCGTTCGGCGCGCTCGACGCGCTGGTGCGCAAGGAATTGCGGGCCTGGCTGCGCGAGCTGCACGACCGCACCGGCCACACCACCCTGTTCGTGACCCACGATCAGGACGAGGCGCTGGAACTCGCCGACCGCGTGGTGGTGATGAGTTTCGGCCGCATCGAGCAGGTGGGGACCCCCGACGAGGTCTATGACCAGCCCGCGACGCCGCAGGTGTTCGGCTTCATGGGGGAATCGAGCCGGCTCGACGTGGAGGTGCGCGACGGCGCTGCCTTTGCCGCCGGCGGTGCGGTGGCCGTAGCCATCGCGCCGGTTCCGGACGGCACCGGATCGCTCTTCGTCCGTCCGCAGGACGTGTCCATCGCCATGGCCGGCACGCCGGGCATGGAAGGCATCGTGCGCGGCTACCGGCGCCATGGCGCCATCCGGCGGCTTACCGTGGACGTGGCCGGCGGAGTGGTGGAGGCGGACATCTCGCCGGCCGTCCGTGCCGAGAATGGCACCAAGGTCGCGGTGCGCTTCAATCGGGCGCGGCTCTTTCCCGCGACCGGCGCCGGTGCCGACTGCCGGCCGCCAGTGGCCCACCAGAGCGGCGAATATGCCATCTGAGCGTGCGCCTCGAAGCGCGCGCCGATCTTCACGGGAGAGATGAATGTCGAGTGATCCCCTGGCGCCGCGCCCTGTCGATCGCGCGCTGGACCCCGGCTTCCGGCATGGCCAGTCCATGGAGCCGAACTATTCCGGCGTCACGTCCTTCCTGCGCCGGCGCTATGCCCGGGATGGCGGCGGCGCGGAGGTGGTCGTGTGGGGCGTGCCTCTGGACGTCACCGTCTCCAACCGGCCGGGCACCCGCTTCGGGCCGCGCGCGCTCCGCGCCGCCTCCAGCATCCTCGACGGCGATCCGCTGTTTCCGTTCCGCGCCGATCCCTTCGCCGCGCTGGACATGGCGGACGCGGGTGATTGCGTGTTCGATTACGGCCTGCCGGCCTCCATCCCCGCCGCCATCGAGGCGCAGGCGGCCCGTCTCTATGCCACCGGCGCCCATCTGGTGACGCTCGGCGGCGATCATTTCCTCACCTATCCGATCCTGAAGGCGCTGGTGGCAAAGACCGGCGCGCCAGTGGCGCTCGTCCAGTTCGACGCCCATCAGGACACCTGGGACGACGACGGGACCCGCGTCGATCACGGCACCATGATTACCCGCGCGGTGAAGGACGGGCTGATCCGGGTGGATCGCTCCATCCAGGTCGGTATCCGCACCCACGCGCCGCAGGATTACGGCATCGCGATCATCGACGGCTTTCAGGCCGGCGATCTCGGGCCGAAGGGGATCGCTGCCGCCATCGCGGCGCGCGTGGGCGATGCGCCGGTCTACCTCTCCTTCGATATCGACGCGATCGATCCCGCCTTTGCGCCCGGCACCGGCACGCCGGTCTGCGGGGGGCTGTCGAGCCGCGAGGCGCTCGATACCCTGCGCCGGCTCGGCGGGCTCGATCTCAAGGGTTTCGATGTGGTGGAAGTCTCGCCGCCCTATGACCATGCGGACGTAACGGCACTCGCCGGTGCATCCCTCGCCGCCTGCTATCTGGGCGTGCTTGCGGGCCGCAAGGCCTCCGGTGCATCCATCGTCCCTTGAGGCTGGCCCGGTCGCGCTCCGGGATTTCTTTGTCCGCAAGGCCGGCCGGGCTTTCACCCGGCCGGCCAGGCGCGATTATCCGGGCGAACGGCGGCGGGGCAGGGCGCGCGCCAGAGCGCGCATGCGCGGGATTCTTCGGGGATTTTCATGCCGTTCATCTGGCTCGCTTATTTCTTTCCCCTCGCCGCGCTCGCCCTCGGCCTTGCCGTTTCCGTCCTGCCCGTCCCTTTCACGGGGGGCCTGTCCTTCATCGAGACGGTGCTCCTCATCGGCACCTCCTTTGCGGCGGTCCACCATGCGGAGGGCATCTCGTCCCGGATCGGCCAGCCCTTCGGCACGCTGATCCTGACCCTGAGCGTCACCGTCATCGAGGTCTCGGTGCTTGTGGCCATGATGCTGAACGGCGAGAACAATCCCGGCGTCGGCCGGGAGGCCGTGCTCTCCACCGTCATGTTCGTCTGCACGGGGGTCGTGGGCGCCTGCCTGCTGGTGGGTGCGCTCCGCCACCGGGAGCAGGAGGTGCGCCAGCAGGGCGTGAACGGCTATCTTTCGGTCATCATCGCCATTTCGGTGCTGTGCCTGCTGCTGCCGCAAAACACCCACGCCGGCCTGATGGGTGCGGTGGATCCGTTCCAGATTTCCTTCATCATGTGCGGCACGGTGGTGCTCTACGGCGCCTTCCTCTTCATGCAGACGGTGCGCCACCGGGCGGACTTCATGCCGGAGGCGAGCGAGCCCGCCCCGGCGCGGCCGCGCCGTCTCGTGGTGCATATCCCGCTGCTGCTGGCGGCGCTCGGGGGCATCGTTCTTGTCTCGAGCGGGGTAGCTGCCGGCGTCGAGGAACTGCTCGACCGGCTGCATCTGCGCGATCCGGATGCCGTCATCAGCGCCGCCGTGGTGGCGATGCTGCTGCTGCCGGAGACCATCACCGCCATCCGCGCCGCCCGCGCCAACGATCTTCAGCGCAGCATCAACACGGCGCTCGGCTCGGCCCTTGCCACCATCGGCCTCACCATGCCGGCCATGGTGGCGATCAGCGTCTGGGTGGATCGTCCCATCTATCTGGGCATCGAGCCGGAGGACCGGGTGCAGTTGCTGCTGGTGCTGGTGCTGTCCATCGTCAGCTTCGGCACCGGGCGCACCAACCTGCTCAACGGCTTCGTGCATCTCGTGCTGTTCGCCATCTATGTGATGACGTTGTTCGTGCCGTGAGCCGGCGAAGCGGCCGTCCACATTGGCGGATGTTCGGGTGGACACCGCGGCGGCACGGTGGCATGTTCCGCCCGACCAAGAAGAGGCTCGCTCCGTGAAAGAGTTGCTGCTCTACATCTTCGCCTGGTGGCACAAGGCGACTCCCGGCACCCTGCTGTGGACCCGCCGCTTCGGCGAACTCGTCGGCCATGACGAATTCGGCAACGCCTACTACCGCACCAAGGGCGGCAAGGTGGACCCGACGCTCGGCTTCCAGCGCCGCTGGGTGCTCTACAGCGGCTATGCCGACTCGACCACGGTTCCGCCCGGCTGGTACGGCTGGCTCCACCATCGCGTGGACACCCCGCCGACCGAAGAGACCTATACCCCCCGTCCGTGGCAGAAGCCGCACCACCGCAACTACACCGGCACGCCGCTCGCCTATCGCCCGAAGGGTTCGGTGCAGGCCGGCGGCCACCGCCCGCGCGTGACCGGCGACTACAACGCCTGGTCCCCCGGCGAGTGATCGCGGGCTTCTGACAGTCCCGTTTCTGCGAGCGCGCGGTCCCAAGGGCCGCGCGTTCTTGTGTGCGGATTTCCACGGCACACCGCAGCGCCGCCCTCGCAAGGCCGCAATGCGGATGATAACGGGCCTGGATGCCATCCGGCGTCGGCCCGAGCCCGGCCTCTCCTTTCTCAGGTGCGCGTCTGATGCGTTTTCTCCGTCCCGCCTCCGGTTTCCTCGTCCCGGCCGTGGCGGCCGTTGCGATGGCGGCGGTCTGCGGGGACGCGCTCGCGCAGAGCCGCAATGGCATCGATTCCGCCCCGCTCCTGCCGCCGGCGGGCGTCGGTACGCCCAATTATCAGGGCGGCTATCCCGGCTATCCGGACAATCGGCCGCAGCCGGCCCAGCCCGCCCCGGCGCCGCAGCAGCCGGCGCAGAATCAGCCCTATCAGGGCATCTACGGCATCAATCCGCAGCAGCAGGCGCCGCAGCAGACGCAGTCGCAGCAGCAACAGAACCGCTATCGCCAGCCGGTGCCGCAGCTTCCGTCCGGTTCGACCCCCGCACAGGCGCCGGCGGCGCCAGCCCCCGCCGGGCAGGCGCCCGCTGCTCAGGCCCCCGCGGGGGCCCAGCAGCCGCAGCCGAACAATGACGTTCTGGTGGTGGAGCCTCCGGCGGAGAAGATCGCCAATCCGATCGCCGTCTATGCGGGCCTCGACAAGATCACCGGACGCATCACCTCCTTCGAGGTGGGCATTGGCGAGACGGTGCAGTTCGGCGCCCTTCAGGTGACGCCCCGTGCCTGCTACACGCGCCCGCCGACCGAGCCGCAGAACACCACGTCTTTCACGGAAGTGAACGAGATCACGCTGAAGGGCGAGGCCAAGCGCATCTTCACCGGGTGGATGTTTGCTTCCAGCCCCGGCCTGCACGGCGTCGAGCACCCGATCTATGACGTGTGGCTGACCGACTGCAAGCAGAGCGCCCCCGGCACGGCGAAGCCCGGCGGCCAGAAGTAGAAGTCGGCCCGGGCGGAGACCGACTCCTCCAGCAGCCGGTGGTAGTGCCGGCGGGTGACCTCGAGCGCCCCGAAGCCGCTCAGGTGGCCGGTGATGAACTGGGTGTCGAGCAGCTTGAAGCCGCCGACCTTCAGCCGGGCGACGAGATGCGCCAGCGCCACCTTCGAGGCGTCGCGCTCATAATGGAACATGCTCTCGCCAAAGAAGGCGGCGCCGAGTTCCACGCCATAGAGCCCGCCCACCAGCTTGCCGTCCCGCCAGGCCTCCACCGTGTGGCACTGGCCGCGATCGAACAGCTCTCCATAGAGCCGGCGGATGCGCGGGTTGATCCAGGTCTTCTCGCGGCCCTCCTGCGGGGTGGCGCAGCCGGAAATCACGCCCTCGAAATCGGTGTCGATGCGGATCTCGAACTTGTCCTGCCGGATCGTGCGGGCAAGGCGCGAGGGAATGTGAAACCCGTCGAGCGGGATGATGCCGCGCCGGTCGGGCTCGATCCAGTAAAGTCCCGGATCGTCCGCGCTTTCCGCCATGGGAAAGATCCCGCAGGCATAGGCCTTCAGCAGGACATCGGGCGTGATCTCGACAAAGGGCTCGCGCGGTCGGCTCATGGAGCGATCATATCGCAGCACCCCGGCGGGTGAAAATCTCCGCAGGATCCGCGGGAGGAACGTCCGTGCGGGTCAGGCGCGCGTCGGATCGAGCGTGGCGTCTGAGAAATGGGGCTCCGGCACGGCGACGTGCGCATCCCCGATGCGTTCGACCATCACGCGATTGCGTCCGCTCTCCTTGGCCCGGTAGAGGGCGCGGTCGGCGGCGGCGACCACATTTTCGAACGTCTCGTTCGGAGAGGCGATGGCGGCGGCAATGCCGATGCTGACGGTGACCGGATGGTCGCCGCGGATCACGTCCCGCTCCACCTGCGTGCGGATGCGCTCCGCCGTCTGGAAGGCGCCGGCCATGTCGGTGTCGGGCAGGATGGCGGTGAACTCCTCGCCGCCGTAACGGGCGGCGAGATCCGCCGGCCGGCGCAGGCTGTGGCGGATGAGCTGGGCGATGGCCTGGAGCACGGCATCGCCCGCCGCATGGCCGAGGCGGTCGTTCAGCAGCTTGAACCGGTCGATGTCGATCATCAGCACGGCCACCGGCGAGCCGAGCCGCTGCGCCCGCTGCCATTCCCGGATGGCCACATCGAAGAAGCGCCGGCGGTTGGCGATGCCCGTCAGATCGTCGGTCAGGGAGAGCTGGAGCAGTTCCGCCTGGAGGCGGCTGCGGCGCATCAGGTCGTGCCGCAGCACGAGGGCGATGGCGATGGAGGCGAAGCCCACGGTGAGAACGGCCGCGGTGCCGACCAGCACGCGGTAGCGCCAAGGCAGGAAGATGTCGCGGATCGACTGGCCGGTGGCCACCACCAGCGGCAGTTGCGGCACGGGCGCCGCATAGAAGGTCCGCTTGCCGTCGCCATAGGACAGGGTCACGGGCGCGTGGACCGCCCCCGCAATCTCGCGGATCAGGTCGGGCGGCGGTCGGATGCAGATGCCGGAGGTGCCGCACTCTTCCACGAACAGCGTGCCGTCGATGCGCGCGACCAGCATGGGGTCGCTGGTCTCCGCAGCCTCCGCCTTCAGCGGTTCGCGCAGGAGGGAGAGGGGCAGCAGGACGGCGGCCACGCCCGCAAACTGGCCGTCCGGATCTTTCAGGGCCTGCGACAGGGCGATGCAGGGCTCTGTGCCGTCACAGGCCACCCGCTCGCTGAGATAGGGACCGTCCACCTGACCTTTGGCATGGAGGGCGAAATAGGGTTGCGTCCGAACCCGCTCGCCAGGGCCGGCGGGGCGGTCGGAGCGGGCCACCACCTGCCCGGAGGCATCGGTCAGAAGCATCACGCCGGAGCGTTCGGTGGCGGAAATCATGCGTGCCAGCAGCCGCTGCCAGCCGGCCGGCGTCTGGTCCGTCTGCGGATCGGCATAGTCCGCGGCCACCTGCCGCAGCAGGACGCGATAGGGGAAGATCTGCCCCGCCACGTCGCGGGCGAGGCTGTCCACCCGCTGTTCGCCGTGGCTCGCCGCCTCCCGGGCCACATCCCCGTAATTCTGCCAGAGGGTGAGCGCCATGAAGCTGGCAAAGATCACCGAGATCAGCGCGCCCGCAGGAATCATCAGCCGCGCTGCCGGCGGAACGACCGACGGAGGCGCTGCCTTGAGTGCAGTGCTGCCAGGCTTGATCATGCGGCGGACGGGTCCAGGGGCCTCGCGCGGCGCGAACGGGCGCCGTGCCGATCGGTAGGTTGCAGGCTTACGACAGGGTTAACGTCTATCTGTCGAAATGTTCATCTGCAAGATCGTTCGTATTACAACCATTGTGGCGGGGTGGAGCCCTATCCCAGCGGCAGCCGGGTGGCGTCCACCGTGCGATAGGCCGAGGCGCGGCAGCTCAGGATGATGACCTGCATGCGCCGGGCCGCATCGGCGAGGATGTCGGTCATCACCTCGAATCGGTCGTCGTCGGAAAACACGAGGGCGTCGTCGAGCACCAGCGAGGCCGGCTTGCCCTTGTCGATGAGGAGATCGGCGAAGGCGATGCGGGTGAGCACCGCCAACTGCTCCTGTGTGCCCTTGCTGAGGAGCTCCGCCGCCTCCTCGCGCCCGCCGCGCATCAGCAGGCCGGGCTTGTAGTCCTCGGTGAAGGCGAGGCTCGCATTGGGCAGCAGGCGCCGGACGAACGGCTCCATGCGCCGGGTGATGGGCCGCAGGTAGCGCCGTGCCGCATCCTGCTGGGCCTCGCGCAGCACGCCGAGCAGGAGCGCGAGGGCATCACCTTCGTCCTTGAGGCGCGCATGGGTTGCCTCCGCCGCCTCCGCTTCTTCGCGGGCGGCTTCGGCCCGCTGGCCCGGCCCTTCGCCGCCCAGCGTCCGGGCCTGTTCCTCAAGGCGCGCCACCTCGCCGGCGAGGTTTGGCAGATCGGCCTGCAGGCGCTCGCGCTTCTTCACCATGCGCTCGCGCTGCTGGTGAAGGGCTTCCACATCCAGCGCTTTGGCGGCCCGTCCGGCCGTCTCCCGGTCCACGAGCGCGCGGGCCTCGTCGGCGCGGGCGGCGGCCTGCCTTGCCTCTAGGTCGGCATCGGGGAGGGGGGCGAGATCGGCGGCAAGTTCCTGCGCGAGACGCAGGCGGTCCCCCTCCGCCCGGTCGCTGGCGCCCTGAAGCTCCACGCCCCGCACCTCGGCCTTCTGGAGACTGTCCAGCGCCGCCTGCCGGCGGGCCGTCGCCTCGATCTCCGCGGTCCGGAACGGCCGCAGATCAATCTCCGCCGGCGGCTGCGGGGCATCGGGAGCGAGCGGCTCGGGGCGGTCGCGGCCGGCAAGGGCGCCGCGCAAGGCGTCCAGACCGGCCGGCAGGCCCAGGGCCGGATCAGCCGGACACTCCGCTTCCAGACGGCTGCGCAGGGCGGCGCGCGCGGTCTCATCCTGCGTGCGGGCCCGCGCCGCCGCATGCGCCGCCGCGGGATCGGCATGGCCGACGGCCGCGAGAAAGGCCGCGAGGTCGTCGCTCGCCGCCCGATGGCGGGCGAGGGACGCATCGCTGCCGGCGGGCGGGCGAAAGGCGAGTGTGCCGACGCCGGGAATGTCGATGCGCGCATCCCGCGTCAGGCTGATCTGCGTCCCGCTCTCCAGCGGCGCGCCATCGAGGGTGATGGCCGCGCCGGGCTGAAGGGTGACCGAGAGGCTGGCGGCGCCGGCATCCAGCGTCGCGCGGGTCGCGATGACCGCCGCCTCCAGCTTGCGCAGGCGCGCGTCGGCCGCCTCGTCCATCCGGCTGCCGGCGATCCGCGCTTCGATCCGGGCGATCTCGGCTGCCAGACCATTGGCCCGATCGAGCCGCGCGAAGGCGGTGGCGAGCTGTTGCCGGTCGGCGGCCGACCGGCGCGCCGCCTGGGCCTTGTCCTGAAGCTCCTCCGCCTGCCGCAGTTGCATCCGGGCCGTGTCCAGCGCCTCGGCCGCCGCTTGATCGGCCCGGCGGGCCTGCGCAAGCCGTTCCGCATGGGCGTTCAGGTTTTCGAGGGCCGCGCGTGCGGCGGTTTCGGCCTTCAGGAGCGCCGCGCGCAGTCCGGCGCGGACCTCCGCCCTCTTGTCGAGGGCCTCCCGGTCGGCCGTGGCGGAACGGCAGGTCAGGTCGGCCATGCGCAGGGCGTCGGCGGCCCTGCGGGCGCGCTCGATATCGGCGTCCAGCGCCTTCAGCTCCTTGTCCGCTTCCGGGTCCTCGATGTCGCGGACGAGGCGCCGCTGTTCGTTGCGCTTCGTTTCGAGACGCTTCAGCACCTCGTCGAACTGCATCAGTTCCTGCGCGCAGGCGCTCGCGCGCTCGCGCGAGGCGGCAGCCGCGTCCTGCGCCTGCTTGAGACGGCCGGTGGGCTTGCCGGTCGCGGTGTAAAAATCGGCGAGCGCCTTCTCCACCTGCTGCTGCACGGCCTTGGCCCGGCGTCCGCCGGTGACGGCGCCGACCTCGGAGGCCAGCGCCTCCTCCAGCGTGCGGCGGGCGGTCTCGGCGGGCGAGCCGAGCTGGAAGGACTGGCCCTGCTCCACCCAGAGCAGGCCCAGCGCGCCGCGGCTGTCGTCGTCCGCCCCGCTGTTGCCGGCGCGGTTGAAGCCGAGGAGGGCCTGGAGCTTTTCCTCCGCCGCCTCGGCGGTGAAGCGGCCGTCCGGCCCGTCGAGGGTGACGGAAGGCCCCTGCAGGAAGCGCTTGGCCATTTGCCAGCGCCCGCCGGCCACCTCGAACTCCACCGTGACGGTGGGGGCGACGTCATCGCCATGGGGGCGGAAGGAGCGGATGCGGCCGCTCTTGGAATTGTAGCGCTCGAACAGGGCGGCCCGCAGGGCTTCCAGCACGGTGGACTTGCCGCTCTCGTTGGGCTCGCAGACGAGGTTGAGGCCATCGGAGAAGCCGTCGAGCACTACGGGTGCACGGAACTTGCGGAAGTTCTCGATGGAGAGGCGGCGGATGCGCATCAGGCTTCGCTCCCGCGCTGGGCGCGCATCAGTTCCACATAGAGGCGCTCCAGCGCGGCCCCGGCCAGCCGGCCCTCGGTGCCGCCGTCCTCCGCCATGGCCCGAAGGCGCTCGGCGGCGTCGCGCAGTTCGCCGTGGGCGTCGATCTCGGAGAGGTCGGTTTCGGTTGGGCGTGTCATGAGGTCCGCCAGATCAAGGTCGAGCCAGCGGATCTCATGGGCGAGCCCGTCCTCCAGCAGCCGGCGCAGGGTGACGCGCTCGGCCAGCGGCACGAGCCCGGACAGATGCAGCCGTGCCACCAGATGCTTGCGCTCGATGCCGGGGGCGAGCGCCGCGATGCGCGGCGCGACGTCTTCGGCGCCAGACAGGTGCCAGCGCTCCTCCACCCAGGCGTGACGGCCGATGGGCAGCGCCTCCACCTGCGGCTCGAGACCGGCGCCGGCCACATCCACCAGCAGGGCGAGGCCCGTCGCCTCCCGGCCGAAATCGTCCGGCTCCGGCGTGCCGCTGTAATAGGTATGGCCATCGATCTTCCGCAGGCCGTGCCAATCGCCAAGCGCGAGATAAGAGAGGCCGGCCCGGCGGGCCCGATCCGGCGCGATCAGATTCGTCTGCTCGTCACCGCCGAAGGTGCGGATGGCGCCATGGGCCAGGCCGATGCGCGGCAGGCCGGCGGGCGTCTCGGCGCCATCGAACCAGGCGGTGGGGTCGGAGAGGCTGAACTTGTGCGTGAGGGGGGCCGGCAGCAGCACCGCATCCTCGCCCAGCATCACCGGAGCGGGCGTGAGGCAGGCGGCGACATTCTCTGGCGCCTCGGCGGAGAGGCGGCTCCAGAGCCCGTCCGGACGGAGCGGATCGTGATTGCCGGGCAGCAGCCACCAGCGCACGCCGGCCGCCGCCTTCATGCGTGCGAGCGCCTGCCGATAGATGCGGTCGCCCGGCTCGGCGCTGTCGAAGACGTCGCCGGCCACGAGAACATGGCCGGCCCGGTGCTGCCGGGCGGCGGCGGCGAGCGTGTCGATGGCGTCGAGGCGGGCCTCGCTCAAGGCGGCGCGGGCGTCCACCGGCATGCGGCCGAACGGTTTGCCCAGTTGCCAGTCGGCCGAGTGAATCAGGCGCATGGTCTCTCTATAGCGCAATCAGGCGGAAACGGGCCGGCCTGCATCAGGGCAAAACCTTGGCGTCACAAGGGGCGAGCCGCGGCGCCTGTGGCCCGCGTGCCATGATTCGAGCCATGCCCGCCTTCAAACACATTTCCGCACGCTTCCCGGGGCGGCCCCGGTCGGGTGTGGTGGCAAGATGCCGCCACCCGTTTTCGCCCACGGAAAAGATCGCGCGCGGAAGATTGAGGTAAATGAAGGGTTTCCAAGGATGGGTGTGGTATTGGAATGGGTGTCGCGAAAACGTGTTGTTCCTGCAACACCCCTGGGAAAAGGCCCTTCCCCCCTGCCTTTTGGAGTGTGTCGAGATTGATCCCCGGTCCGGCTTTTGTAAGGTGGCTTTGCGACGAAGGGGGGCAGTCCCCGGTCGCCCCATACTGTGTTGGCCTGGTGGCGAGCCGGTGGGGGAATCGGGGTCAAGACCTCTCGCTGGTGGCAACATCGACGAAGCGGCTGGCTCCCTCGGAACAAAATTTGGAGGTCACAATGAACATGGTGAAGAGCCTTCTGCTCGGTAGCGTCGCGGGTCTCGCCGCCGTCGCCGGCGCCCAGGCTGCCGACCTTCCCGTGAAGGCGAAGGCTGTGGAGTACGTGAAGGTGTGCTCCGCTTACGGCGCGGGCTTCTACTACATCCCCGGCACCGACACCTGCCTCAAGATCGACGGCTACGCCCGCTTCGACACCTACATCAACGCCGTCGGCACCTTCAACCCGAACATCTCGTCGGTTGCTGGCACCGGCTTCAACGGTCCCGGCGCTGGCGCTGGCGGCTATCCGTACAAGGACTCTGACGACTCGTCCTACCTGACCCGCGCCCGCGCGGTGTTCGGTCTCGACGCTCGTTCGCAGACCGACTACGGCACCCTGCGCTCCTACATCCGCTTCGGCATGAACTGGGATTCCCAGTCCACGGCTAACGCGGGTTCGGGCATCGGCTTCTACTTCGAGCGCGCCTTCATCCAGTTCGCTGGCTTCACCTTCGGTTACACCCAGTCGTTCTTCGACACGGGCATCAACTACGCCTACACGCAGCTGTATGCGGGTTCGAACCAGTGGACCACCGCTCTCGCCTACACCGCCCAGTTCGGTAACGGCTTCTCGGCGACCATCGCCCTCGAAGACGCCGCCAACCGCATCACCGGCGTGCAGGCTGGCTCGGCCGGCGTGTACAACCCGACCAGCTCGCTCGGCTATGCCAACTACCAGGCTGGTCAGGAAATCCCTGACATCGTCGGCAACATCCGCCTCGATCAGGCTTGGGGTACGGTTCAGCTCTCTGCGGCTGCCCATCAGGTCACCGCTCTGAACCCGGTGTACACCGGCACGGGCGCCACCTACCTCGGTCAGAACTCGACCGACACCTGGGGCTGGGCCATCGGCGGCGCCGTGGAAATCAAGCTCCCGATGATCGCCCCCGGCGACAGCCTCTTCATCCAGGCTGGCTATGCTGACGGCGCTCTGAGCTATGTCGGCTTCGCCGGCACCACGCAGGGTCGCGCGACGGGCCTCGGCTCTCTCGACACCAAGACCACCACCTTCGCGACCGGCGCCTACTACCCGATCGCCGACGCTGTGTGGAACCAGGCCACCCGCTCGTACAACACCGAGACGGCTTGGGGCATCCAGGGTCAGTTCCGTCACTTCTGGACCCCGGCGGTTCGCTCGGCCGTGTTCGGCGGTTACTCTGAGGTCTCCGTGCCCCAGAACACCGTTGGCGCTGTCGACGTGAACATCTGGCAGGTCGGCCTGAACACCATCTGGTCGCCGGTCAAGAACCTCGACCTCGGCCTCGAAGTGCTCTACTCGAAGGTTGATGGCGGCGCTGCCCTCGGCACCTACAGCACCGGCACGACCGCTGCCAACGGCGGCGCGACTGCCACGGTCGGCGGCTCCACCGACGTGTGGTCGGGCGGCTTCCGCGCTCAGCGCAACTTCTGATCCTCGCGATCATTGGTTTGGAGAACCCCGGCGGGCAACCGCCGGGGTTTTTCGTTTTGGGCCACTCGTCTCACACCTTCTGGTGGGCTGGTGACGCCGCCGTGCTGCGGCGCCTGGAGTGCCCGGCGCCCGGGGGCCGGCCAGCGGCAAGCCTTCCGGCCTCTCCCTTCATCGCAGACCTGACACACGGCCCCTGTTGCGGATCGGCCACCGCTCCTTTACGTGCCAAGCGCGCGGCGGCGGGCTAAGGTCGCGCGCGGCGTGGCTTGGGACCGGAGCGGCCGGAGGCGATCGTTTTTCGCCTGACCGCATGCGGGTCGATGGCACGCCGGGGGCGAAAGCGCTCCCGATGACATCGACTTGGCGGCACCGCCGGCGGGAGACAGGAATGGACGAGAAGGCGGGTCTCCGCGGGCAGAGGGAGACGGAAGGGGGCACCCTTCTCGACCTCAGGATACTCGGGGTTGGCCTCATCCTTCTGTGCGTGCTCGTCGCCTTTACCGTGCATGTCAGCCGCCCGGGCATCGAGGCGGATCTCGCGGTGCGCGCCGCCGAGCGGCTCGACGCCATCGGCGAATCCTGGGCGACCGCCCGCTTCTCCGGCCGCGATGCGACGCTCATCGGCGAGGCGCTGGCGCAGGAGCCGCGCGACAAGGTGCGTGGGGCGATCGAATCCCTGTCGGGCGTCGGCTCCGTCACGGATGCCACCACCCTCCTGCCGGAGCGCCGCCCCTTCACCTTCTCCGTCATCCGCGATGGCCCTCGCGTCCAGCTCGAAGGCTACGTGCCCTCCCGCTATGCGCTCGCGCGCATCGCCGCTGCGGTGAAGGGCCTGCCTCCGGGCCTGGAGGTCCGTGGCCTCGACCAGCTCGTTCGCGCCCGTGGCGCGCCGCCGGGCGATTTTTCCTCGGTGGTCATCTTCGCCCTTGATGCGCTGATGCGGGTGCAGAGCGGGCGCATCACCCTTTCCGACGACATGCTGTCCATCGAAGGGCGCGCGCCCGACCTTGCGGCCTACAATGCGCTGCGCCTCACCATGAGCGAGCCGCTGCCGCAGGATTTCCGCCTCGCGCGCTTCGCGGTGCGCCCGCCCGCCGCCTCGCCTTATCTGTGGTCGGCTGCCCGCGAGGGCAGGGCGGTGGTGGTGCGCGGCCATGTGCCGTCGGAAGAGGTGCGCCAGCAGGTGCTCGCGGCCCTGCGCGCCGCCATGCCGGAGGCCGGCATCTCCGACCATACGGACCTTGCCGACGGAGCGCCCAGCCTCGACCGCTGGCTCGCCGCCGTCCGTTTCGCCGCCAACCAGCTCGCGCTCGTGCCTACGGGACAGGTGAGCCTGTCCAACACCTCCATCTATCTGGAGGGCGCGGCCAGCACCTTCCCGATCTATGACGCGCTCTCGGCCGCCCGCCGCGCGCCGCCCGAGGGCTTTCAGGTGGTCCGCTTCTCCGTGGAGCCGCCGGTGGCTGCGCCCTTCATATGGCGGGTCTCCCGGCAGGGAGGGCAGGCGCAGATCTCCGGCTATGCGCCGAGCGAGGATGCGCGGCGCGTGATGGGCGATGCGGTGAAGGCGCTGTTCGCCGGCGTGCAGGTGAGCGATCAGGTCCGGCTCGCCTCTGGCGGACCGCCCTCCGACATCTGGACCGCCGCGGTCACCTTCGCCCTCACGCAGGTGAGCCGCATGGCGCAGGGCGAGGCTTCGGTGCTCACCGGCGCGGTGACGCTGAGCGGCGAGGCGGCGGACAGCGCCAGCTATGCCAGCCTGCGCGACGCGCTCAAGGCACCGCCGCCGGGCGTGAAGGTGGATGCCTCCCGCGTGCTGCCGCCGGTCATCTCGCCTTATGTCTTCGCCGTCCGGACGGAGGAGAGCGGTGTCACGCTCTCCGGCTTCTTTCCGGACGATGCGGTCCATGCGCGCCTGCTGGAGACGGTCGGGCGCCTCTTTCCCGGCGTGCGGGTCAATGACGTGACGGCCGTGGGCGCCGGGGCGCCGCCGCGCTTTGCCGATGCGGCGATTGCCGCGCTCGCCCCGCTCGCCCGCCTGGAGACCGGAGACCTGCGCTTCTCCGACGGTCAGGTGAGCCTGTCCGGCACCGATCGCTACCCTGCCGCCGGGGCGCAGATTGAGGCGGAGCTCAAGGCCGCGCTGCCTAAGGGCTTCGCGATGGATCTCGCGGTGGAGGCCCCTCCGGCGAGCCTGCCCGTGGGCCCGCGCGAATGCCTGAAGCTGCTCACGGACGCCACGGCGCGCGGACTCGTCTTCCTGCCGGGCGGCCAGCCGGGGCCGGGCAGCCTGCCGGCGCTGGATCGCCTGGCGCAGGCGGCGCTGCGCTGTCCGCCGCTCGCGCTCCAGGGGGCGCAGGGGGCGGCGGTGCCCGATCCCGTCGCCGCCATCCAGGGCGAGGCGATCCGCGCGCATCTTGTGGCGGCGGGCGTTCCGGCCTCCCATGTCTCCTGGATGGCGGACTTCGGCGGGGAGGGGGCGGAATCCCTCACCGTCGCCGGGGTGCGTATTTCCGTGCGACCGCAATAGGGGGCGGCCATGGTCTATCTGTTTCTAAATCTCTGGCCCTATGAGCTTCTGGCGCTCGGGCTCGGCTTCGCCACCGTCTATCTGGCGTTCCGTCCGAGGGCGCGCCCATGATCTCGTTCGAAGTCGACGTCGCCCTGCTGCTGTTCGCCGCCTTCCTCATCGGCGGGGCGGCCGCCTATGGGCTGCGGCTGCGGATGGAGCGCCGGCGGCTGGAACGTCTGGCGCATGCGGCGCTGTTCACCATCGATCTGACAGAGCGTCCACGGCCGGCCCCCAGGGTCGCGCCCGCTCCGGAGCCTGTCGCCGCGCCACCCGAGCCGCCGCCGGCCCCGGAACTCCCCCTCGATCTGCCGCCGACCCCGACGGTCGTGCGCCGCCGTGCGCCGAAGGAGGCGGAGCGCCGGCCGGAGGGCACGCCCGGAACGCCGCCGCCCCGTCTCGACGCGCCCGAAGGGGCGCCGGATGATCTCAGGCGGATCAAGGGCATCGGCCCGCAGAATGCCCGGCGCCTCAACGAACTCGGCATCTACCATCTGCGTCAGATCGCGGCCTGGACGCCCGACGAGGTGCGCTGGGTGGGCGCAGCGCTGGCCTTTCCGGGCCGCATCGAGCGCGAGGGCTGGGTGGCGCAGGCGCAGGCGCTTGTCGCCGAAGATCAGGGCACGGCGGAGTAGTCAGTCCACCCGCTCGATGCCGCTCCGGTCAAGCCGCGCCAGCGCGTCCCGCGCCCGTGTGCCGGAGATGATGATGTCGGGCGCGATGTCCAGCAGCGGCACCAGCGCGAAGGCGCGCTCCAGCAGGCGCGGATGGGGCAGTTCCAGATCCGGCTCGCGCACCGTCTCGTCGCCATAGGCGAGGATGTCGATGTCCGCGGTGCGGGGGCCGAAGCGCGCCTCCCGCGCGCGGTCCCGTCCGAGCTGACGTTCCACATCCAGCGCCAGCGTCAGCAGGGCGCGCGGGGAGGGGGCGCCGGCGACGGCGAGCACCTGGTTGAGATAGGGCGGCTGCGGCACCGGCCCCCAGGGCGGCGTGCGGTAGAGGGGCGAGCGCGCGCGGATGACCAGCCCGCCCGCCTCCAGCAGCCGGCCGGCTTCGGCAAGGGTCGCGGCCACGTCGCCCACATTGCCGCCGAGGCAGAGATAGGCGGTGGTCATCGCGCCCGGCGGATGGCTTCGGCCACGCGGGCCGCCTGCACGTGCTCGGCGACGTCATGCACGCGGATGATCTCCACCCCCGCCATGATGCCGATGACGTTCGAGGCGATGGTGCCCGGCAGGCGCTCCGTGGGCTGCGTCTCGATGACCTTGCCGATCATGGACTTGCGCGAGGTGCCGAGCAGCAGCGGCAGGCCGAGCACGCGCAGCTCGGAGAGGCGGGCGCAGGCCGCCAGATTCTGCTCGAACGTCTTGCCGAAGCCGATGCCGGGATCGAGCACGAGCCGGTTGAGCGGGATGCCGGCCTTGTCGGCTTTCTCCAGCGCCCGCTCGAAGAAGGTGATCATGTCCGCCATGATGTCGATGGCCGGATCAATGGCCTCGCGATTGTGCATCAGCACGGCGGCGGCCGCGCTATCCGCCACCACTGCCGGCATGTTGGGATCGAAGGCAAAGCCCCAGATGTCGTTGATGATGGCGACGCCCGTCTTCAGCGCCCGGCGGGCCACCTCGGCTTTATAAGTGTCCACGGAGACGAGCACGCCCAGTTCGTCCGCCAGCCCGTCCAGCACCGGGGCGATGCGGTCCCATTCCTCGTCATCCGAAATGCGGGTGTGGCCGGGCCGCGTGCTCTCGCCGCCCACGTCGAGAATGTCCGCGCCTTCGCGCACAAGGCGGCGGGCGGTCTCGCGCGCGGTCTCGGGCGCAGCGCTGAGTCCTCCGTCCGAGAAGGAATCGGGCGTCACATTGAGGATGCCCATGATCAGCGTGCGCTCGGAGAGCGGTACCGGTCGGCCGCGGGCGTCGAGGATGTGGGCGGGAAGGGCGGTCAAGGGCCGGCTCCGTGGGCAGGCGCGGAAGGTATCGCAACGAATGCCTCCCTTGGGCGGCCGGCGCAAGCGGGGAGCGGGCGGCTGGGAAGGCATGCGACCTTCGTTGCAGTCCGTCCGGTCTGGGGTTAAGCACCGCCTGCGCCGCGTTCGGGCGCTTGCGGTTGGGAAGGGACGGGGCCATGCGCATCCTGGTGACGAATGACGACGGCATTCACGCTCCGGGGCTCGACGCCTGTGCCCGCATCGCCGCCGCCCTCTCCGACGACGTGTGGGTGGTGGCGCCGGAAACCGACCAGTCGGGCGTCGCGCATTCCCTCTCGCTCAACGATCCGCTGCGGCTGCGCAAGGTGGCGGCGCAGCGCTATGCGGTGAAGGGCACGCCCACCGACTGCGTGATCATGGCCGTGCGGCACGTGCTCATCGACAATCCGCCGGACCTCATCCTCTCGGGCGTCAACCGGGGCCAGAACATCGCCGAGGACGTGAGCTATTCGGGCACCGTCGCCGGCGCCATCGAGGGCACCATTCTCGGCATTCCCTCCATCGCGCTCTCGCAGGCCTTCGGGCCGCAGACGCGGGACAATCCTTCCTACCAGACCGCCGAGACCCATGGCCCCGATGTCATACGCACGCTGCTGGCGGAGGGCATTCCGGCCGGCGTGCTGATCAATGTGAACTTTCCCGACCGCACGCCGGACCAGGTGGCGGGCATCGCCGTGACGGCGCAGGGGCGGCGCGACCAGAAGCTGATGCGCATTGATCCGCGGAAGGACGGGCGCGGCAACGACTATTTCTGGATCGCCTTCGAGCGCCGCTCGGCGGACACCGTGCCGGGGTCGGACCTGCGGGCGCTGGATGAGGGGCGCATCTCGGTGACACCGCTTCGGGTCGAGCAGACCGACGAACCCATGATGACCCGCCTCGCCCAGGTGTTCGAGGCGCGCTGACCGGCGTTGCGCGGGGCATGCTTCCGCCCTGCGCGCTTTGCTTCTATAAGCCCCAAGCCTTTGGGAACGGACCCTCGGCGACGGCCCTGGCGGTGATCCGGGGCGGGCGCCGGTCCGTTCAAGGATCGCGCCGGCCGAAGCGGCCCGGCGCGAAACCGTTCTCTTCCGGCCACGGCATCGCCCGTGGGCGGCGCGTTTTCGCGGGCGTCACGCTCCGCGCAGGGAGGCAGGCATGTCGGGAACCGTGAAGTCGAGCGCCGGGTTGGACGTGCGGCGGCGGCGCATCATCTACCGCGCCTGGCACCGGGGCACCCGCGAGATGGACCTCATCATGGGCCGCTTCGCCGATGCCAATATCGAGACCCTCACCGAGGCGGAAGTGGACATCTTCGAGCACCTTCTGGAGATCGAGGATCCGGACCTGTTCTCCTGGCTCAGCGGCTCGCTGCCGGTGCCTGCGGAACTCGACACGCCCTTCTTCCGCAAGATCCAGACCTGGCATCTCGCCGGCAATTCCCTGCCGGAGTGAGATCGCGCCCCGGCGGCGCCGCCGGGGCCTCTTTCCATTGGAATATCCCCCGTGAAGCGTCCCCGTTCCCTCGCCGAAGACCTCAAAGCCGGCAATCCTCTGACCCTTTCCCGCGTGCCGGAAGGGATGCAGGGGCTGGTGGTGGCGGACCTCGCCCGCAGCGTCGCGGCCGGCAAGGATGCGCCCTGGCCGAGCCTCACGGTGGTCTGCCGGGACGGCCAGCGGCTCGCGGCGCTGGAGCGGGGGCTGGCTTTCTTCGCGCCCGAGATCGAGGTGCTGAGCTTCCCGTCCTGGGACTGCCTGCCCTATGACCGCGCCTCGCCCAATGCCGCCATCACCGCCCGGCGCATGGCAACGCTGGCGCGCCTTGCCCGCGTGAAGGGCGGCGAGGTGAGCGTGCTGCTCACCACCGTGAACGCCACCGTGCAGCGCGTGCCCGCGCGCGATCTTCTGGCGGCGCAGTCGCTCTCCGCCCGGCCGGGCAATGCAATCGCCCTCGAAGGCATCGTGGAATGGGCGGAGCGCAACGGCTATCTGCGCACCCCCACCGTGCGCGACACCGGAGAATACGCGGTGCGCGGCGGTCTCATCGATCTCTATCCGCCGGGACTCGATGCGCCCATCCGCCTCGATTTCTTCGGCGACACGCTGGAGAGCATCCGCGCCTTCGATCCGGAGACACAGCGCTCGTCCGGCACGCTCCATGCGCTGGAGCTGGTGCCCATGGCGGAGTTCCAGCTCACGACCGACACCATGCGCCGCTTCCGCATGGCGTATCTGGCGGAGTTCGGCGCCAACACCAAGGGCGACACTCTCTATGAGGCGGTTAGCGAAGGCCGCCGCCATGCGGGCATGGAGCACTGGCTGCCGCTGTTCCATGCCGGCCTCGACACGCTGTTCGACTATCTCGACCGCACGCCCTTCGTGGTGGAGGCGCAGGTGGAGGATGCCGCGGCCGAGCGCATCACCCAGATCGGCGACTATTACGACGCCCGCAAGGAGGCGCTGGCCTCCGGCGCGCCCGGCGCCGTGTACAAGCCGCTGCCGCCCGAACGGCTCTACCTGACGCAGGACGAGTGGCGCAGCCGCCTGCACGCGCTGCCGCTCACCCGCCTCACCCCCTTCGCGACGCCGGACGGTGGCGCGGGCAAGGTGGTGGACGTGGGCGGCGTGGAGGGCCGTTCCTTCGCTGCCGAGCGGGCGGACCCGGAGGCCAATGTCTTTGACGCCGCCGTCACCCATGTGCGCGACCTTCAAGGGCGCGGCAAGAAGGTGATCCTAGCCGGCTGGAGCGAGGGCTCGCGCGAGCGCCTCTCCACCGTGATGGCGGACCATGGGCTGAAGGATCTGGCCCCCATCTCCAAGTTCGCCACCATCGACGCCATGCCGCGCAACAAGGCGACGCTGGCCATCTACGGGCTGGAGCGCGGCTTCGAGACGCCGGACTTTGCCATCATCGGCGAGCAGGACATTCTGGGCGATCGCCTCGTGCGGCCCAAGCGCAAGGCGCGCCGGCCGCAGGACGTCATCTCCGAACTGACCTCGCTCACCGCCGGCGACCTCGTGGTGCATGTGGACCACGGTATCGGCCGCTTCATTGGGCTCAAGGCCATTGAGGCCATGGGCGCGCCGCACGACTGCCTGGAGATCCATTATGCGGGCGGCGACAAGCTGTTCCTGCCGGTGGAGAATCTCGAACTCCTGACCCGCTACGGCTCGGAGGACACCGAGGCGCAGCTCGACAAGCTGGGCGGCGGCGGCTGGCAGGCGCGCAAGGCACGCATGAAGAAGCGCATCCGCGAGATGGCGGGTGAGCTGATCAAGATCGCCGCGGCGCGCCAGCTCTCGGAAGCGCCACGCCTCGTGCCCGCCGCCGGCCTCTATGACGAATTCCGTGCCCGCTTCCCCTATGAGGAGACGGACGATCAGGAAGCTGCCATCTCGGCGGTGCTGGACGATCTTTCGTCCGGCCATCCCATGGACCGCCTCGTCTGCGGCGACGTGGGCTTCGGCAAGACGGAAGTGGCCCTGCGCGCCGCCTTCGCGGTGGCGCTCTCCGGCAAGCAGGTGGCGGTAGTGGTGCCCACAACGCTGCTCGCCCGCCAGCATTTCCGCACCTTCTCCGAGCGTTTCAAGGGCCTGCCGGTGAACGTGGCGCAGGCCTCGCGCATGGTGACGGGCAAGGACCTCACCGCCGTGAAGAAGGGGCTCACCGATGGCACGGTGGACATCGTGGTCGGCACCCACGCCCTGCTGGGCAAGACCATCCAGTTCCGGGATCTCGGCCTCGTCATCGTGGACGAGGAGCAGCATTTCGGTGTCGCCCACAAGGAGCGGCTGAAGGCGCTGCGCTCCGAAGTGCATGTGCTGACCCTGACCGCGACGCCCATCCCGCGTACGCTGCAACTGGCCATGACCGGCGTGCGTGAGCTTTCGCTCATCGCAACGCCGCCCGTGGATCGCCTCGCGGTGCGCACCTTCGTGACGCCGTTCGATCCGCTGATCGTGCGCGAGGCGCTGCTGCGCGAGCGCTATCGCGGCGGCCAGAGCTTCTATGTGGTACCGCGCATCGACGATCTCGCCGAAGTGCGCGAGTTCCTGGAGAAGTCGGTGCCCGAGGTGAAGGTGGCGGTGGCCCACGGCCAGATGGCGGCGGGCACGCTCGAAGACATCATGACCGCCTTCTATGACGGCCAGTATGACGTACTGCTCTCCACCACCATCGTAGAAAGCGGGCTGGACGTGCCGAACGCCAACACGCTCATCGTGCACCGCGCCGACATGTTCGGCCTCGCCCAGCTTTATCAGCTGCGCGGCCGGGTGGGCCGGGCCAAAGCGCGCGCCTATGCGATCTTCTCCGTGCCGGCCACCAAGCCGATCACCGCGCAGGCTGAGCGGCGGCTCAAGGTGCTCCAGTCGCTGGAGACGCTGGGCGCCGGCTTCCAGCTCGCCAGCCACGACCTCGACATCCGCGGCGCCGGCAACCTTCTGGGCGACGAGCAGTCCGGCCACATCAAGGAAGTCGGCTACGAGCTCTATCAGGAGATGCTGGAGGAGGCGATCGCCCACCTCAAGGCGGGCATCACCGACTATGTGGACGACAAGTGGTCGCCCAACATCACCATCGGCATGCCAGTGCTGATTCCCGAGGAGTATGTCACCGACCTGCACGTGCGCCTCGCCCTCTACCGGCGCCTTGCCGACATCACCGAGGATGCCGAGCTTGACGCTTTCGGGGTGGAACTGGTGGACCGCTTCGGCCCGGCTCCGGAGGAGGTGACCCACCTGCTGCGCCTGTCGCAGATCAAGACGCTTGCCCGCAAGGCGAACGTCGAGAAGGTGGACGCCGGCCCGAAGGGGGTCGTCCTGGCCTTCCGCGAGAACCAGTTCGCGGACCCCGCCGGCCTCGTCCAGCTCATCAATGCCGAAGGCCCGCAGGCCAAGGTGCGGCCGGACTTCAAGGTGGTGTTCCTGCGCGACTGGGCGACCGCCGAGGCCCGCCTCAAGGGCACCCTCCAGGTGCTGCGGAAGCTCGCGGGTCTCGTCGAGAAGCGGAAGGTTGCCTGACCTATCTCCTAATATAAATGGAGGTATTATGAGGTTCTTGGCCGAATTTATTGTATCCCGCACGATCGGGATAGCTGAATAAGACCACTAAAGTTCCCGCCGGCGCTGCTTGCGCGGGTGGTATCGAAGTGATCTATTGCGCGGATTGTAATCTACGACGAATGCGCCGCCGAACCTCTGTGCGCGCACGCGTTAACCTCACGGTGCTTTCGGATTTGCCGCCGTTACGTGTGGTGGGCCCGTGCCGTATGGCCATTTGGGGGGAAATTGCGGCCGATGACCGATACTTGGGACCAGTTTTCTCGCCGGCTCGCTCTGGTTTACGCTCTGGTGGCGTTGGTTGTACTCGTCCTCTATCTGGCGTTCGACTTTCAGCGGTCCTGGTCCCGTTCCGTTTCGAATCTGCGCGAGCAGGCCGGCGCTGCCCTATCCTGGGCCGAGCGCGGGATGGATGCCGCCTCCGAGGCCATGTCCTCGGCCGCTACGGCCGGCTCCAGAGCCTGCGTCGCCGGGGCCGTGGAGCCCCGCGTGCTCTCCCACATGCTCAACGTGCCGCTCGACCGCGTGACCATCGCGACCGGCGGGCGCGTGCTGTGTGAATGGACGGCGCCCCAATCCACGCTCACGGCCTGCAGCACCGGCCAGCAGGCGGCAATGGCCATTTCGCGCACGCAGGATGATGTCACGGCGACCGCCCGCATCTATCCCGCCTGCATGCTCGCGCCCTTCGCGCTCTCGGTCGACGGCGTGGGGCTGGGCCTGCGGGAGAAACGCGAGCGCCGGGCCGCGGGTGAGCCGGATGCCCTGCTCACGCTGACCTCGGCGCGGTGGCCCGTGCAACTGGACGTGAGCGCTCCCCCTTACTGGCTCCTGCGCCGCTGGATGGCCGATCTGCCGCTGCAGATCGGCTTTTTTGCACTCGTGGGCCTTGCCATCTATTTCGGCCCGCTCGCCGCGCTGCGCCGCCGGCTCTCCATCGAGGGGCAGGTGCGCACGGCGCTGAAGCGGGGCGAGTTCTTCCTCACGTATCTGCCGACCATCGAGGTCAACACCGGCCATTGGCTCGGGGTGGAGGCGCTGATGCGCTGGCGGCACAGCCGCCATGGCCTGCTTCAGCCGGCGGCTTTCATTCCCTGGATCGAGCGCAGCCCGCTGATCCACGACACCACCAGCTGGGTGTTGCGGCAGGCGGCGAGCGATCTCGCCCGCATGAATGAACTCCATCACGAGCTTTATGTCGGCATCAACCTGCCGCCGAACCAGCTCAGCGACGAGCGGGTGGTGGACGCGGCCCTGGATGCCTTCGGCAACGACCAACTGTGCCTGTGCCGCGTGATGTTCGAGCTCACCGAGCGCGAGACGACGGATTATGCCTCCCCCGAGGTGCAGCGCGTGGTGGCGCGGCTGCGCGAGCGGGGAGCCCAGTTCGCGCTGGACGATTTCGGCATCGGCTTCTCCAATCTGGCGTCGCTGGCCCTGCTGGAGATCGATTTCATCAAGGTGGACAAGAGCTTCATTCAGGAACTGGAGCGGCGGGGTACGGACCCGAACATTGTCGACTCCATCGTCCATGTGGCCCGCGAGTTCGGTGTCGGCATCATCGCCGAGGGCATCGAGACGGAGCGCCAGCTCGATCGTATCCGGCGCATCGGCATCCGCATGGCGCAGGGCTTCCTTTTCTTCCGTCCCATGGAGGTGGAAGCGACCCTCGACCAACTGCGGCTCCAGACGCAATAGCGTACGGGTCGCCGCTCAAGGCGCGTGCCACCAGGTCTCCGGCAGGGTCCCGTAGAGTGAAACGGCGGTTGGCCGCTCGATGCGCGTCCAGCGCGCCAGCCATTGGCCGGGCGCGTAGAACAGAGGCACGCCGTAGGCGCCGGAGATGAGCGCGCGGTCAAGGGCGCGGGCGGCATCCGTCACCTCGCCCGTCGTGCGGGCGGCGGTGAGTGCGGCGATGGCGGCGTCCACGGCGGTCGACTTCGCACCCATATAATTGCGCGTGCCGGGCATGTCGGCGGCGGCCGAGCCGAAATAGAAGGCCTGCTCGTTGCCGGGCGAGAGTGACTGCGTCCAGGTGAAGGGCACCATGTCGAAGTCATAGGCGTTGCGCCGGGCATCGAACTGCACCGCATCCACCATCCGCACATTGGCGGTGATGCCGGCGCGGGCCATCTGGCTCGCGAAGCCCAGGGCGAGGCGCTCCTGTTCCCGTGTCGTCACCATCACCTCGAAGGCGAGCGGCTGGCCCGTCCCCACGGCGCGCAGCTTGCCGTCCTTCTGCCGGTAGCCGGCTTCCGCCAGAAGCGCGAGCGCCGCCTTGGTGCGCGTGCGGTCCCGCCCGCTGCCGTCGGACACCGGCGGGGCATAGGTGCCGGCTCGCACGTCGGCCCTGAGCTCGGCGGCGCCGGCACCGAGAAGCGCCTGCTCCCCCGCGCTCTCCGGCCGGCCGAGGCTGGAGAGGTCCGAGCCGTCGAAGAAGCCGGCCGTGCGGCGGTAGAGGCCGTGGTAGAAATTGCGGTCGAGCCATTCGAAGTCGAACAGCTCGATCAGCGCCCGGCGCACCCGGACGTCCGCGAACACCGGCCGGCGGGTGTTGAACACCAGTGCATAATGGGGCTTGGGCAGCCGCGTATCGATGGTCTCGCGGATCACCTGCCCGTCGCGGGCGGCGGGGAAGTCGTAGCCGGTCTGCCAGCGGCTGGGGTCGGTCTCGAAGCGGGCATCGACGAGCCCGCGCTTGAAGGCCTCGAATTCCGTATTCGCATCGCGGAAATAGGTGAAGCGCAGTTCGTCGAAATTGAACATGCCGCGGGTGACCGCGAGCTCCCGCCCCCAGTAGGCGGGGTTGCGGACCAGCGTCACGCTGGCGCCGGGCTCGATGCGCGCCACCGTATAGGGGCCGGAGCCGACGGGCGCCGTGAGCGAGGTCTGGTCGAAGGTCGACGCGTCCACGGCGTGGCGCGGCAGCACGGGCATCAGGCCCATGATGAGCGGCAGCTCCCGATCCGGCGCGGCGAAGGTGAAGCGCACCCGGCTGCCTTCGGCGCGGGCTTCGGACACCTTGCCGTAATAGAGGCGCAGGTTCGGCCGCCCCTTGTCCCGGAGGAGCTGGAACGAGAACAGCACGTCCTCCGCCGTCACCGGCGTGCCATCCGAGAAGCGGGCGCGCGGATCGATCTCGAAGGTCACATAGCTGCGCTCCTCGTCGGTCTCCACGCTCCGGGCCAGCAGGCCGTAGAGCGTGAAGGGCTCGTCATAGCTGCGCACCATGAGACTCTCGTAGAGGTACCCGCGCAGGATGGGCGGCGCGGTGCCGCGCACGATGAAGGGATTGAGGCTGTCGAACGTGCCGAGCAGGGAAAGGGAGAGGCGTCCACCTTTCGGTGCATCCGGATTGACGTAGGGGAATTGAGCGAATCCCGCCGCCATGCGCGGCGCGCCGTGCATGGCGATGGCCCCCTCCTGCGCGCGGGCGAATGAGGGAAGGGCACAGGGGAAGGCGAGTGCGAAAAGCCAGGCAAGGACAAGGCTGGCGCGGGATACGGGCAGGCTCCGGTCCAATCGTCACAGCCTCCGTCAGACGTCAGAAATCCTGCCACGCTGTCGCGTGGTGGCCGCATTCCTGTTCAAGGTAGCACGTCACACGCCGTGCGCGCGTGGGACTGTGATGTTCAGGTCACGGTCTTGCCTCAATTGACACCGAACAGAGCGGCGTTACAGAGGCGGAATGCAACGCCGCCAATTCGAGTCTCGCGCTCGGCGACCGGCATGACAGGGAAGATGGGAATGACGACAGCCACCATTTTGCGTCGCGCGAGCGCTCTCGCCGTCGCCGCGATGACGCTTGGTGTTGCGAGCGGGGCCCTGGCCCAGAACGCGGCCCCGGCCAAGCCGGCTCCGGCCAAGCCCGCGCAGGGCCAGCAGGCGCCTGCGCAGGCTCAGCAGCAGCAGGCTGCCGGTCCGCAGTCCGTGGCCGTGCCCGGCATCAACACTCCCTGGACCAAGGTCTGCGGCACCGATCAGGCCGCCAACAAGCAGATCTGCATGACCACGCAGGACTTCACCGCCGAGACCGGCCAGCCGCTGGCCTCTGCCGCCATCCGCGAGATGCAGGACGATCCGGTCAAGAAGTTCATCGTGTCGGTTCCGATCGGCATGCTGATCCAGCCCGGCACCCGCGTGGTGATCGACAAGGAAGCGCCGCTTTCGCTCAAGTACGAAATCTGCTTCCCCAACGGCTGCTTCGCCAGCATGGACGTGAATGCCGAATTCGTGACCAAGCTCAAGAAGGCGCAGAACATCACCATCCAGGCGCTGCAGATGGGCGGTCGCACGCTCAACTTCGTGCTGCCGGCCAAGGACTTCGCCAAGGCCTATGACGGCGCCCCGTCCGATCCGAACGTGGTTGCGGCCGAGCGTCAGAAGCTGGCGGAAGAGCTTCAGAAGCGCGCCCAGAAGATGATGGAAGAGCGTGCTGCGGCCCAGGGCGGCGCCCCCGCCCAGGGTGCTGCGGCCCCGGCTCCCGCCGCGGCCCCGGCGGCTCCCGCCAAGCCCTGATCGCGCATCGAAGCAGCGTTGGAAAAACGAACGGCCCGCCAATCGGCGGGCCGTTCTGCATTTGCGGACCTCGACGCCTCAGGCGGTGCGGATGCGGGCCACGAAATCGTCGGTGGCCACGCGCAGCTCGCTGGAGGTGCGGGACAGTTCGGTGGAGGCATCCAGGACCTGGCTGGCGGCGCTGCCGGTCTCGGCGGCCGTCTGGGTGACCTGCGCCATGTTCTCATTGGCTTCGCGCGTGCCTTCGGAGGCGCGGGCGATGGAGCCGGCGATCTCGCTGGTGGCCGCCTGCTGCTGGGTCACGGCGGAGGCAATGGACCCCGAGATGTCATTCATCCGGCCGATGGTGCCGGCGATGCTGGCGATGGCCGACACAGCCTCGTTGGTGGCGCTCTGAACGGCTGAGATCTGGGTGTCGATCTCTGCGGTGGCCTTGGCGGTCTGGTCTGCGAGGTTCTTCACCTCGCTCGCCACCACCGCGAAGCCCTTGCCGGCCTCGCCCGCACGTGCCGCCTCGATGGTGGCGTTGAGCGCGAGCAGGTTGGTCTGGCCGGCGATCTCGGTGATGAGCTGGAGGATGTCGCCGATCTTGCGGGCGGCCTCCGACATGGCGGTGACCTTGCTCGCGGCGTTGTTGGCCTCGTCCACCGCAACGCCGGCGATGCGCGCGGATTCCTTCACCTGCGTGCCGATCTCGTTCACGGAGGCGGAGAGTTCCTCCGCCGCGGCGGCGACGGCGCCCACCATGTCGCTGGCGACATGGGAGGCCTGCGCGGCCACCGACGAGCGGTCGGACGTCTGCGCCGCCATGGTGGACATGCCACGGGCGGAGGCCTGCAATTCCTCGGAGGTGGCGGAGACGGCGCCCGCGATCTTGCCGACCACACGGTCGAGTTCGTCGGCCACACGGGCGAAGGTCGCCCTGCGGTCCTGCTCGGCCTGCTCGCGCATGGCCACCTGCTCCTCCTGAAGGCGCACCACCTCGCGGCTGTTGCCCCGCAGCACTTCCACGGCGCGGCTGATCTCGCCGATCTCGTCCTTGCGGCCGGCGCCGGGAATGTCCACGTCGAGATTGCCCTCGGCGATCTGCTCGATGCCCACGGTCAGGCCACGGATGGGGGTGATGAGGCGGCGATTGATGAACAGCGCAAAGCCACCCACGATGGCGATGATGCCGACGATGCCGCCGCAGGCGAGCGCGAAACCGGTGCGGGCGGAGGCGATGCTGGCTTCGGCCATGACGTAGGCGGCGGTGAAGGCGGCGTCGCGCGGGGCGAGAGAGCTCTTCAGGGCCGGCGAAATCTGCGCGCGCCAGTCGGCGAGCGGCATCGGCGCCGGGCCTTCCCCCTTGGCAGCGGGCATCATGCTGCGATTGAGATTGGCGACGAGGTCGGTGAACTTGGTCTTGGCCTCGGTCATGGCCGTGGTGATGCCGGGGACGTCGTTCAAATCCTTGCTCGCATGGGAGACCATGTCCCAATAGGCGGTCACCTGGCCGTCGAGCTGGAAGAACTGCTCGAGCTGGGCCGGGGTGAAGGGCTTGCCGGAGCCGAGCAGCGTGGTGACCATGGTCGCGCGCCGGCCGGCGGCGTCCCGCAGGAAGATGGTCTGGCGGGCGAAGGCGGCAAGGCGGCCCACATTGTTGTCTTCGTCGCTGATGCGCAGTTCGAGCGCCGCGGCGGTCCGGCCGAGGGACTGAAGAATGTCCTGCGCCTTCGGCACGAAGGACTGAACGAAGGCGGGGTCCCGCGCAGCCTTCGGCTTCTCGCCCTGCGGCCAGGAGGCTTCGCGCAGCTGGCGGATTTCGTCGATGGTCTTCTGGATCGGCCCTTCGAACGCCTGACGGTCGGCGGCAGGCAGCTTGGCGGCGTTGGCCTTGGCGTTGGCCAGCGCTTCGTCCGTGCGGCCGAGGTTGCGGCGCATGGTTTCCTGGAGCGTGGGGGTGACGGGCGTATCCGCCAGCAGCATCTGGTTGAAATCGCCGCGTTCGATGGAATAGCGCTCGTTGATGTAGGCCATTTCGGCGAACACCTGCATCAGGCCTTCCACCGCGACTGCCGAATTCCAGCGCTGCCACTGGTTCACGGCCACAACGACGCCACCCACGAGGGACACTGCCCCGAGGGTCGAAATACACAGCAGGATCATCCCACGGATACGCATACAGTCCTCCCCCGGCAGAGCCGTTCAGACTGCACGCTGAAGTGGAATGCTTGCGCGGGGCTGACCGGTAGGAGGTATGATTAGCAGGCTGGCTTGCCAATCTATCGCCAGCTATCAAACGTCCGGATTTCCGGCTCGATCCTGTCAGTTCAGGAGGTCGCGCCGCACCTTCCAGCCGCCGGTTCCGTCCGAGGCGAGGGCCTCGGCCACACGTGGGTGGCGCACCGGCTCATTGGACGTGTCCGGCTCCAGATTCTGCTCCGACACATAGGCCACGTATTCATTGTCCGCATTCTCGGCCAGCAGGTGGTAGAAGGGCTGGTCCTTGCGGGGGCGGATCTCCTCCGGGATCGACAGATACCATTCCTCGGTATTGTCAAAGACCGGGTCCACGTCGAACACCACGCCCCGGAAGGGGAAGTGCCGGTGGCGCACCACGTCGCCGATGCGGAATCGAGCGGTGCGCGTGCGGGTGTCCGCGGCCACAGCCGCCTCGGGCGTCGCCCGGCTGGTGCGGGCGGGGCGGCGTGTACGCCGGGGCGTCGCGCCCGGTGCGTCTGTCCGCGCCTGTTCCTTCACCGACCGTGCCATTCCCGTGAATCTCCCGTGTGTCGCTGCGCCGTCACATAACGCAACGCCGCGATCTTCACCACTCCTTAACCCTGATACGCCGGCCCACGCCCTGGGGATGAGCCGGCGCCGGCCTCACAGGCCGTAGATTTTCGCCATCTCCGCATCCTTGGCGGCGACGATGCGGGCCAGGTCCACGATCACCTTGGCCTGTTTCCAGGTGGCATCATCCTGCATCTTGCCGTCGATCATCACCGCGCCGGCGCCGTCCGGCATGGCTTCGAGGATCTTGAGGGCGAAGGCGACCTCGCCGGGATCGGGGCTGAAGACGCGCTTGGCGATGTCGATCTGCGTCGGATGCAGCGACCATGCGCCCACGCAGCCCTGAAGGAAGGCATTGCGGAACTGGCTCTCGCACGCGGGGCCGTCGGCGAAGTCGCCGAACGGGCCATAGAAGGGCTTGATGCCGGCCGAGGCGCAGGCATCCACCATCTTGCCCACGGTGTAGTGCCACAGATCCTGCTGATAGCCGGTGCGGGGCGCATCCCCGTCCGGGTCTGCCAGCACCTTGTATTCCGGATGGCCGCCGCCGACGCGGGTGGTCTTCATGGCGCGCGACGCCGCAAGGTCGGCAGGGCCGAGGCTCATGCCATGCATGCGCGGAGACGCCGCAGCGATCGCCTCCACATTCTTTACCCCCTCCGCCGTCTCCAGGATGGCGTGGATGAGGATGGGCTTCTCCACCTTGTGCCGGGCTTCAAGCTGCGCCAGCAACTGGTCGAGATAGTGGATGTCCCACGGGCCATCCACCTTCGGCAGCATGATGACGTCGAGCTTGTCGCCCACCGCACCCACGATTTCGGTGATGTCGTCGAGCGCCCAGGGACTGTTCAGCGCGTTGATGCGGGTCCAGAGTCCCGTGGTGCCGAAGTCCACCGCCTTCGCCATCTCGATGAAGCCGGTGCGCGCGGCCTCCTTGGCGTCGATCGGGATGGCGTCTTCCAGATTGCCGAGCACCACGTCCACCTGACGGGCGAGGTCCGGTACCTTGGCGCGGATCTTCTCCAGATGCGGCGGCACGAAATGGATCATGCGCTCCAGCCGCACGGGCAGTTCCCGATAGGGGGCAGGGGCTCCGATGGCGAGCGGCTTGAAGAAGTTGCGCGGCAGTTTCATTGGTTTCCCCCAATCGTTGTTTCCGCAGAATGGACAGGCGCTCCGGCAGGGGCAAGAGCAACTTTGCCGTGCAGCATGTCCATGTGGCGGTGCAGCGCAGGTGGCAGCGGCGCTCGGCCCGCCCTGCTAGAGCGCGATCCGAGCGGATTTAATCAATCCGCTCGGTGAATCGCCCTCTAACCTCAAGAAAGAGAACGCGTGATCCGATCAGATTGCGATGCAATCCGATCCGCGCGTGCTCTAGAAGACGCCGGCTGGGGGATGCGAAGGAGACGCCAATGCTGACACGGCGCAACGTTCTGGGTGGCCTCGCGAGCCTCGGTCTTGGCGCGGTGCTGCCCGGCGCACCGCCGGCCTGGGCGCGCACCCCGGTGCTGCCCACCCAGTTCCTCATCGGCTATGGCTCGCTCATCGATGGGGATTCCCGAAGCGGTACGGCCGGCGAGCGGACCGACGCGGTGCCGGTGCGGGTCACGGACGGCTTCGGCTATCGGCGCACCTGGAACGCACGCTCCCGCTCGGGTTTCACCGCGCTGGGGCTGGAGAAGGCGGCGGGCAAGGCACCGACGCCCATCAACGGCGTGATCTTTCCGGTCACGGACGCCTCGCTGGTGAAGTTCGACGCGCGGGAATCCGGCTACGACCGGGTGATGGTCGCCCCGGCCCTGGTGGAGAGCCTCTCCTGGCTGCGCCTGCCGGACAGCGGCACCATGTGGATCTATGTGCCGAAGGCCGGGCAGCGGGACTTCCCGCCCGAGGCGCAGTTCCCACTTCTCCAGAGCTATATCGACCTCGTCCTCCAGGGCGCCCTGTCCTATGGCCGGGACTTTGCGGCCGAACTCATCGAGACCACGGACGGCTGGAGTCCGTTCTGGCTCAACGATCGGCCGGTGGCCCGGCGGCCCTGGGCGATGGTGCCCCATGCCGGAGCCATCGACAGCCTGCTGTCCTCGACCGCGCCCGCGAGCAGCGTCTTCGGTCAGCGGCTCTATGAAGGGGAATATGCCGTCCGCCACCTGACCCCGGCGCGGCCCTAGGACTACCGCAGCGCACCGCGCATGGCTGTCGGCTTGGCCTTGCGCGGCAGACCGCTTGCAGCGGCGGGACGAACATCGTCTGTTCCGGCGTCATGACGGACCTGTTCGGCCTCGCCTTTCCCTTCTTCGGACTGATCTTTCTGGGCTTTGCCTGCGGCCGGCTGGTGCGCCTGCCGGAAGAAGGGCTCGCCTGGCTGTCCTTCTTCATCATCTATGTGGCGCTGCCGGCACTCTTCTATCGCATCGTTGCCCAGACGCCATTTTCGGAATTGGCCAACCCGCGCTTCATCCTGGCGGCGGGCCTCTCCACGGCCACCACCGCCGCGCTCGCGCTCGCCATCGCTTTGTGGTTCAGGCGGGGAAATCTTAAAGAGTCCGCCATCGCCCTGAATGTCGGGGCCTACGCCAACGTTGGCTACATGGGCCCGGGCCTTTCGCTGGCCGCGCTCGGGGCGGAAGCGGCAACACCGGCGGCCCTGATCTTCGCCTGCGACAGCCTGCTGTTCTTCACGCTGGTGCCGCTGCTCATCGCCGTGCACGGGCGCGGAGAGCGCCTCTCAAAGACGCTCGTGACCGTCGTGAAGCGGGTGGTGACGCACCCCTTCAACATCGCCACGTTCCTCGGCGTGATCGCCGCCGCCTTCGATCTCCATGCGCCCGGTGCCGTGGAGCGGATGCTGGATTTCCTGAAAAATGCGGCCGCGCCCTGTGCGCTCTTTACGCTCGGCGTCACCGTCGCGCTGCGGCCGCTGAAGCGCGTGCCGGCGGAACTGCCGGCGCTGCTCGGCCTCAAGCTGTTGGTGCATCCGGCGCTTGCGCTCACCGTGTTCAGTGCCCTCGGCCCGTTCTCGGACCGCTGGATGGAAACGGCGGTCCTCATGGCCTCGCTCCCGCCGGCTCTCAACTGTTTCGTGCTGGCGCGGCAATACCGGACCTATATGGAGGAAGCTTCCGCCGGCGTGCTCGTGGGCACGGTGCTCTCCGTCGCCACGGTGACCGGCCTGCTCTATCTGATCCAGCAGCATCTCGTGCCGCTGCACCTCTTCCACTGAGCGGCCTCAGCCGGCGGCAGCGGGCTCGGGCTGGGTCCAAGGCGCCTCGGCGATGAAGGCGCGGCTGTGGAGCACGAAGGCATCCAGCAGCGCCTTGCCCACGGCCGGGAAGCGCTTCTGCGCCGAACGCACGGCGGCGAACTCGAAATCGACCGATGGCGTGAACGGCCGGATGACGAGGCCCCGCGCGGTGAATTCATGGGCCGTGAAGGGATCGCACACGCTCACCCCGAGGCCTGAGGTGACGAGGCCGCAGACGATGCCCGAGAGGCGGGTTTCCGCCCGCACCGCCGGCCGCACATTGTGCAATTCCATGATGCGGTCGAGCTGCATGCGCGAGAGGCCGCCCGGCTCCATGGCGATGAAGTCCTGACCATCGAAGTCCGTGACATGGATGGCGTCCTTGGCCGCCAGCGGATGATGCTGCGGCAGCACGGCCACCATGGGAGCGGAAGGCATGGGATGGGCGATCAGGCCCGCATGGGCGAGCGGCCCCATGACGAAGCCGAGATCGCATTCTCCCGACAGCGTGTGCTCCAGCACCAGGTGGGAGCTGACGCCGCTGAGCGAGAGATCCATGCGCGGCTTGTCTTTCAGGAAGCGGCCGACGAAGCGGGGCAGGAAGCCGTTCATGAGCGCCGGCATGGCGGCGATGCGCAGCACACCGGCGCGCCGCTCCTTCACCTCCCGCGCCACGTGCGCAATGCGCTCCAGCCCGACGAAGGAGCGCGCCACCTCCGCATAGACGGTCAGCCCCTCATTGGTGGGCACCAGCTTGGCGCCGCGCCGCTCGAACAGCGTGAGCCCCAGCGTCGCCTGAAGGTCACGGAGCATGCGGCTGACGGCCGGCTGGGTCACGCCCATGAGGGCGGCGGCATCGGTCACCGTGCCGGACACCATGATGGCGCGGAAAGCCTCGATCTGCCGGGGATTGAGCCAGGACACGGGAACACTCCGGGGCTGCAGGGCCATAACATCTCGTTATGTAAAATCATTCCAAATGCATTGGACGCACAAGCCCCCGCTGTATGACCATTTTGTCAGCGCGCACACAAAGACGGCAAAGGCGCGCCTGCCTTCCTTCCCGTTCCGCACGCACGTGGTTGCCACGAGGGGATTTCGATGAAGCGCTTGTCGTTTAAGCACGGTGCCGCCGCCTCCCTTGCCTGCCTCGCCGGCCTCCTTGGCCTCATCGGCGGCGCGCAGGCGCAGCAGACCTTCTATGTCGCCGGCTATGGCGGCACCTTCGAGCAGATCATGCGCAAGGAGATCATCCCCGCCTTCGAGAAGGCGCACGGGGTGAAGGTGGAATATGTGGCGGGCAATTCCACCGATACGCTGGCCAAGCTTCAGGCCCAGAAGGGCAATCAGCAGATCGACGTCGCCATCCTCGACGATGGCCCCATGTATCGTGCCATCAATCTCGGCTTCTGCGCGCCCATCAAGGGCCTGCCCACGGCGGAGCTGTTCGACACCGCCCGCTTCAAGGACGACAAGGCGGTGGGCATCGGCCTCGTCGCCACCGGCCTCATGTACAACACCAAGGTGTTCAAGGAGAAAGGCTGGGCGCCGCCCACCTCCTGGAACGACCTGAAGGACCCGAAATACAAGGGCCAGCTCGTCATTCCGCCGATCAACAACACCTATGGCCTCTATACGCTGGTGGAGTTCGCCCGCATGAATGGCGGCGGGGAGAACGCCATCGAGCCCGGCTTCAAGGTGATGAAAACGGACGTGAACCCCAACGTGCTCGCCTATGAGCCCTCGCCGGGCAAGATGACCGAGCTGTTCCAGAGCGGGCAGGCGGTGATCGCCGTGTGGGGTTCGGGCCGCGTCGCCTCCTTCGCCGCCACCGGCTTCCCGGTGGATTTCGTCTATCCCAAGGAAGGCGCGGTGGCACTGCTCGCCTCCGCCTGTCCGGTGGGGAAAGGCGGTGACAATGCGCTCGCCAATGCCTTCGTGCAGGCGATGGTGGCACCCGAGTTCCAGGCCGTGCTCTCCAGGGAATATGGCTACGGCCCGGTCAACAAGAACGCCAAGGTGGACATGGAAGCCCTGCGCATGGCCCCTGTGGGCGAGCGGGCGGCCAAGCTGCTCGTGTTCGACTGGGACGCCATCAACCCCAAGATCGACGACTGGACGAAGCGCTGGAACCGCGAGGTGGAACGTTGATCCTCGCGCGCACGTCCTCCAGCACGTCCGCGCCCGGCATGGCCAGCGCCTTCCTAACCCTCGATGGGCTCACCAAGCGCTATGCCGACCATGTGGCGGTGGATGCGCTGAGCCTCGCAGTTGCGCAGGGAGAGTTCATCTCCCTGCTCGGCCCCTCCGGCTGCGGCAAGACCACCACCTTGCAGATGATCGCCGGCTTCACCGAGCCGAGCGGCGGCGCCATCCGGTTGGAGGGGCGCGATCTGGTGGCGGTGAAGCCCGCCCGCCGGGGCCTCGGCATCGTGTTCCAGAGCTATGCTCTCTTCCCGCACATGACGGCGGCGGAGAATGTCGCCTTCGGCCTTGAAATGCAGAAGGTGCCGAAGGCCGAGCGCGCCACGCGGGTGGCGGACGCGCTCACCCTCGTCGGCCTCGGCGCGCTGGCGGACCGCTATCCCCGCCGCATGTCCGGCGGCCAGCAGCAGCGCGTGGCGCTTGCCCGCGCGCTGGTCATCAAGCCGCGCATCCTGCTGCTGGACGAGCCGCTGTCGAACCTCGACGCCAAGCTGCGCGAGGAGATGCAGATCGAGCTGCGGCAGATCCAGCGCTCGCTCGGCACGACCACCATCCTCGTCACCCACGATCAGCAGGAGGCCATGGCGCTCTCCGACCGCATCGTGGTGATGAACGCCGGCAAGGTGGAACAGATCGGCCGCCCACAGGAGGTCTATGAGCGCCCCGCGACGCCCTTCGTCGCCTCCTTCCTCGGCAAGACCAACGTGTTCGAGGCGCCGGTGCAGGCGGGCGAGGCGGTCATCGGCGGCCTGCGTGTGCCGTGCCCGCCGCATCTGGCGTCCGCCGGCCGCGTCAGCCTGTCCGTGCGGCCCGAGAAGATCGCCTTCGCGCAGGCGGGCCTTGCCTGCCGCGTCGTCTCGCGGGTGTTCCAGGGCACGCACTGGCTGTTCATCGGCGAGACGCCGGCCGGCATCGCCACCATCGTGTGCCAGAATGACGGCGCGCCGAAGCCGGAGGAGGGCGAGAGCGTCCATCTCTCCTGGCGCCCGGAGGATGCCGGCCTGCGGGCGGGAGAGGGGCGATGAGCGCGGTTGCCCATCTCGCCCCCGCCCGCGAGGGGGCGCCCGCCTGGATGGCCCCGGCGCTCATGCTGCTGCCGGCGCTGCTCATCGTGTTCGGCGTGGTGCTGGTGCCGCTGGTCATGACGGCGCTCCTGTCCTTCCATTCCTTCTCCAGCTCCACCGGCATCTCGCCGGGCCTGTCGCTGGAGAACTGGGCCGAGATCGCCGCCGATCCCTATTATGGCGAGATGTTCCTGCGCACCTTCCGCATCGCCGGTGTGGTGACGCTGGCCTGCTGCCTCATCGGCGCGCCGGAGGCCTATGTCATCCACCGCATGAAGGCGCCCTGGAAGGGCATCTTCCTGGTGGTCACGCTTGGTCCGCTGCTCATTTCCGTGGTGGCGCGCACCCTTGGCTGGGCGCTCCTGTTCGGCGGCCGCAACGGCGTCGTCAACAAGGCGCTGATGGACCTCGGCGTGCTCTCCCAGCCCATCCCCTTCATGTTCACCGAGGGTGGGGTGATGGTGGCGCTCACCCATGTGATGGTGCCCTTCATGGTGCTCTCCGTCTGGGCCGTGCTGCAGCGGCTCGACCCGCGCACGGAGAATGCCGCCGCCTCGCTCGGCGCCTCGCAATTCACCATCCTCACCCGCATCGTGCTGCCGCAGGTGCTGCCCGGCATCCTGTCCGGCGCCATAATCGTCTTCGCCCTGTCGGCGAGCTCCTTCGCCACCCCCGCCATCATCGGCGGCCGGCGGCTGAAGGTGGCGGCGACGCTGGCCTATGACGAGTTCCTCAACACGCTCAACTGGCCGCTCGGCGCCGCCGTGGCGGTGCTGCTGCTCGCCGCCATCGCCGCCATCGTCATCGGCTGCAACACGTTGGTGGAGCGGCGTTATGCGAGGATGACCCAATGAGCCGCAACGGTCCCCTCGCGCTCGTCTTCCATGCGCTGGTCATGGTGTTCATGCTGGCGCCCATCCTCATCGTGTGCGTGGTCGCCTTCACGCCCGAGGGCTATCTCTCCCTGCCCACCAACGGCCCGTCGCTGCGCTGGTTCAAGGCCATCGCGGGATATCCCGAGTTCATCTCGGCTTTCGGGGATTCGCTCTGGCTCGCGGCGCTTTCCTCGCTCATCGCGGTGGGCGTCTCGGTGCCCGCCGCGCTGGTGGTGGCGCGCCATCGCTTCCCCGGCCGGGATGCCCTGTGCGCGCTGATCCTGTCGCCGCTGATGATCCCGCACGTGGTGCTGGGCGTCGCCTTCCTGCGCTTCTTCACCCAGATCGGGGTCAGCGGCACCAAGGTCAGCCTAGTGCTGGCGCACGTGGTGATCGTGCTGCCCTTCGCCTTCCGCCTCACCCTCTCCACGACCACGGGCCTCGACCGCTCGCTGGAGCAGGCGGCGATCTCGCTCGGTGCCTCGGGGGCGACCCTGTTCCGCCGGGTGACGCTGCCGCTGATCCTGCCGGGCGTGGTCTCCGGCCTCGTGCTCGCCTTCATCAACAGTTTCGACGAGGTGACGATGACGGTGTTCATCGCGGCCCCCGGCGCCACCACGCTGCCGGTGCGCCTGTTTCTTTACATCCAGGACAATATCGATCCGCTGGTGACATCGATCTCGGCGGCGCTCATCGCGCTCACCGTGGTGGTGATGGCGCTCATCGAGAAGCTGTTCGGTCTTGAGCGGCTGCTCGCCGGCGAGGGGGGCGGACGGTCATGAGCGCGGCAGCGAACGAATTCGACGTCGCCGTCATCGGCGGCGGGCTGGTGGGCGCGTCCATCTCCTATGGCCTCGCCCGCGGCGGCGCCCGCGTGGCGGTGCTGGACGAGGGCGACATCGCCCTGCGGGCCTCGCGCGGCAATTTCGCTCTCGTGTGGGTGCAGTCCAAGGGCCTCGGCATGCCCGAATATGCCGCCTGGACGGTGCGCGGCGCGGGCCTTTGGCCGCAGCTTGCGCAGGCGCTGAAGGCCGACACCGGCCTCGACGTGACCCTCCAGCAGCCCGGCGGCTTCCATCTCGCGCTGTCCGAGGCGGAGCTGGAAAAGCGCTCCAACCTTTTGCAGCGGCTGCACAATCAGCCGCGCATGATGCGCTACGACTATGAGATCCTCGACCACGCGCGGGTCAAGGAGATGATGCCGGAGATCGGCCCGCAGGTGGTGGGGGCGAGCTATTGTCCGCTCGACGGCCACGTGAACTCGCTGCGGCTGTTCCGCGCCCTGCACACCGCCATGGAGCGGGCGGGCGCGCGCTACTTCGCCAATCATGGCGTCGAGGCCATCGCGTATGAGGGCGGCGAATTCCGCATCGCCACGGCCAGGGGCGAGGTGCGCGCCGCCAAGGTGGTGCTGGCCGCCGGCAACGGCAATGCGCGGCTCGGCCCCATGGTCGGCCTCGACGTGCCGGTGCGCCCGCAGCGCGGGCAGATCGTGGTGACGGAGCGCACGCAGCCCTTCATGCGCTATCCCGTCGTCACCGTGCGGCAGACCGACGAGGGCACGGTGATGCTGGGCGATTCCGTTGAGGAGGCGGGGCCGGACCCGACCGTGGGCCTGCCCATCGTCTCGGCCATCGCCGACCGCGCGGTGCGCATGTTCCCGCGTCTCGGCGGGCTCAATGTGGTGCGCACCTGGGCGGCGCTGCGCGTGATGACCAAGGACGGCTTTCCCATCTACGACCAGTCCGCCACCTGTCCGGGGGCGTTCGTCGCCACCTGCCACAGCGGCGTGACGCTGGCCGCGACCCATGCGTTCGTGGTGGCTCCGGCGATCGCCGCCGGTGGCCTGCCGCGGGAGGATTTCGAGGTGTTCAGTGCGCGGAGGTTCCATGTTCCGGCGGCTGCCTGAGGCACAAGGCGACACCGTGCGCATCACGGTGGACGGCCGGCCCGTCACGGCGCGGGCGGGCGACACGGTGGCGGCGGCGCTGCTCGCCGCCGGCATCGACCACAATCGCGAGACGCCCGTCAGCGGGGCGCCGCGCGCGCCTTACTGCCTGATGGGCGTGTGCTTCGATTGCCTGGTGGTGATCGACGGCACGGGCAACCGGCAGGGCTGCATGGTGCCCGTGGCCGAAGGGATGCGCGTGGAGACGCAGAAGGGCAAGAGGGAGATCGGCCGATGAACGCGCGCCCCGCGACCCCCATTCCCGCCGCCTGCGACGTGGCCGTGGTGGGCGCCGGCCCCGCCGGCCTCGCTGCCGCAACGCTTGCCGCGCGCGCCGGCCTCTCCACCGTGCTGCTGGACGAGAACCCGGCGCCCGGCGGTCAGATCTACCGCGCCATCACCCGCTCGCCGCTGCCGAAGGGCGCGGTGCTGGGGGCGGATTACTGGTCCGGCGCGACGCTGGCTGATGAGATGCTCACCAGCGGCGCGGCCTATGTGCCCGGTGCCACCGTCTGGTCGCTGTCGCGGGAGCGGGAGATTGCGGTGTCCGTCGCCGGGCGCGCGCATCTCGTCACGGCGAAGCGCGTCATCCTCGCCACCGGCGCTTTGGAGCGGCCCATGCCCATTCCCGGCTGGACGCTGCCGGGGGTGATGACGGCGGGCGGGGCGCAGACGCTGCTGAAGTCTTCCGGGCTTGTGCCGGACGGCCGGCTCGTGCTCGCCGGCTGCGGGCCGCTGATGTTCCTGCTCGCCGCGCAGTTGCTCGACGCAGGCGTGAAGATCACCGCCATTCTCGATACCACCGCCCCCGGCGCGTGGCGGGCGGCATTGCCGGAGGCGTTCGGCTTCCTCACCTCGCCTTACTTCCGCAAGGGCCTGACCTTGCTACGCAAGGTGCGGGCCAATGTGCGCATCCTCTCCGGCATCACGGCGCTGGAGGCGGAGGGCGACCGTGTGGTGCGTGCCGTTTCCTACACGACGGCATCCGGCGCACGCGGGCGCATGGAGGTGGATACGCTGCTGCTGCATCAGGGAGTGGTGCCGAACCTCAATCTCGCCAATGCCGCCGGCATTCCCGTGGTCTGGGACGAGGCGCAATGCTGCTTCCGCCCCGATGTGGATGGCGAAGGCACGAGCCCGCTGGAGGGCATTGCGGTGGCGGGTGACGGCGCCGGCATCGGCGGCGCGCTGGGCGCGGCCGAGCGCGGCCGGCTGGCGGCGCTCGCTGCCATCGCCGTCCTGAAGCCCGGCGCGCCGGTGCTGGCGGAGAAGCCGAAGGTGGAGGCGGCGCTCGCGCAGGCGCTGAAGGGCCGCGCCTTCCTCGACCGGCTCTATCGCCCGGCGGATGGCTTCCGCCGCCCGGCCGACGACACCATCGCCTGCCGCTGCGAGGAAGTGACGGCCAAACAGGTGCGCGAGACGGTGGCGCTCGGCTGCGCCGGGCCCAACCAGCTCAAGTCCTTCCTGCGCACGGGCATGGGCCCGTGTCAGGGCCGGATGTGCGGCCTCACCATCTCCGAACTGATGGCTGAGGCGCAGGGCGTTTCCCCGGCCGAGATCGGCCATTACCGCCTGCGGGCGCCGGTAAAGCCCATTTCGGTGGCTGAACTCGCCTCCCTGCCACGGGACGAGACGGCCATGAAATCGGTGGAGCGGGGCTGAGATGGCGCGGCCGGATGTCCTGATCATCGGCGGCGGCCTGCACGGCTGCTCAACAGCCTTGCATCTCGCCCGGCGCGGCGTGAAGGCGCTGGTGATTGAGAAGGACCACGCCGGCCGCCATGCCTCCGGCGTCAATGCAGGCGGGGTGCGGCGGCTCGGCCGCGCCTTCGCGGAGGTGCCGCTCTCCGTCGCCTCCATGGAACTATGGCATTCCATCCGCGATCTGGTGGATGACGACTGCGGCTTCGAGAGCCACGGGCAGGTGAAGGTGGCGGAGGACGAGGGCGACCTCGCGCTCCTCGCCGAGCGGGTGGCCAGGCTCAATGCGCTCGGCTTCACCCATGAGGAACTGATTGCGCAGGACGAATTGCGGGCGCTGCTGCCCGCCGTCTCGCCCCATTGCGTGGGCGGCATCGTCTCGCGGGCGGATGGGGCGGCGCTGCCCTTCCGAACCGTGCTCGCTTTCCGCAATGCCGCCATCCGCCTCGGCGCGACCTTTCTCGAAGGCCGCCCGGCAGGCCTGCCGGAGCGGCGGGGCGGCCTGTGGCGGGTACAGGTGGGGGGCAAGACGCACGAGGCCCCCGTGCTGGTGAACGCCGCCGGAGCCTGGGCGGACCGCATCGCTGCGGCGCTGGGCGAGCCGGTGCCGCTTGAGGTGATCGCCCCCATGCTGATGATCACCTTGCGGATGCCACCTTTCGTGAAGCCGGTGGTGGGCGCAACGCGGCGCCCGCTTTCTTTCAAGCAATATGCCAACGGCACGGTGCTGATTGGCGGCGGGCACCGCGGTATCGCGGATCGCGACACCAACCGCACGTCGCTCGATTTCGGCAAGCTCGCCTTCAACGCCCGCACGGCGGCGGAGATCTTCCCCATCATGGCGGAGGCGCAGATCAACCGCGCCTGGGCGGGCATCGAGGCGCGGATGCCCGACGACATCCCCGTGATTGGCCCGAGCCTTCAGGCCGAAGCCGCCTATCACGCCTTCGGCTTCTCCGCCCACGGCTTCCAGCTCGGCCCCATCGTGGGCAGCATTCTCGCGGAACTAGTCACCACGGGCGCCAGCAACCTGCCCATTGCGCCCTTTTCCATCGGCCGGTTCGCCGCCCCAGTGGCGCAGGCGGGATGAGGCTTTTCACGCGCGCCGGGCCGTTCTAAATGCGGGATAGGGCCGTCCCTGCCCTGCCCAAAGAAAGCCCCGCGCCATGACCGTCGCCGCCGCCCTCGCCGACCTTCCCACCCCATGCCTCATCCTCGATGAGGCGCGCATGCTGCGGAACATCGCCCGGCTCAAGACGCATCTGGACGGCCTCGGCGTTGCGCTGCGTCCGCACCTGAAAACGCTGAAGAGCGTGGAGGCCGCTCGCCGTGTGCTGAAGGACGGGAATGGCCCTGCGACGGTCTCCACGCTGAAGGAGGCGGAGGTGTTCGCCGCCGCCGGCGTGCGCGACATCATCTATGCGGTGGGCATCGCCCCGCAGAAGCTGCCGCGCGTGATCGCCCTGCGCGGCGCGGGCTGCGATCTCGCCGTGGTGCTGGATACGCGCGTGCAGGCTGCGGCGGTCGCCGCCATGTCGCGGGCCGTGGGGGACGCCATTCCGGCGCTGATCGAGATCGACTGCGACGGCCATCGCGCCGGTCTCAAGCCGGATGATCCGGAGATCGTCGCCATCGGCCGCATCCTGCACGAGGGCGGCGCGCAACTGCGCGGCGTGCTCTGCCATTCCGGCGGCAGTTACGGGCAAGTGGGTCCCGAGGCGCTCGCAGACTTTGCCGAGCAGGAGCGCGCGGCGATCGTGGCAGCCGCCGAGACCCTGCGCGCCGCCGGCCTGCCGTGCCCGGTGGTCAGCGTCGGCTCCACCCCCACCGCCCATTTCGCCCGCGATCTCACCGGCGTGACGGAAGTGCGCGCCGGCGTCTATGTCTCCCAGGATCTGGTGATGGCGGGCATCGGCGTGTGCACGCCGGATGATATCGCCCTCTCGGTCCTCGCCACCGTCATCGGTCACCAGAGCGAGCGCGGCTGGACGCTGGTGGATGCGGGCTGGATGGCCCTTTCCCGCGATCGTGGCACCGCCTCGCAGGCGGTCGATCAGGGCTATGGCCTGGTGTGCGACGTCGAGGGACAGGTGATCCCGGATCTCATCGTTGTGGGCGCCAATCAGGAGCACGGCATCATCGGCCTGCGGGCGGGCAGCACGGCCACCGCGCCGGACCTGCCCGTGGGGGCGCAGGTGCGCATCCTGCCCAACCATGCCTGCGCCACCGCCACCGAGTTCGACGATTATGCGGTGCTGCCGGCGGACGGCAGCGCCCATATCGCCCGCTGGTCCCGCTTCCGGGGCTGGTGAGGGATCGGCAGGCCCGGCTCACGTCCGGGCCTGACGTTTCGTCTCAGTTCAGTATTCCGCCGTGCCTTCGAGGAAGAAGACGCACGCGCCCTCGATGAGCACGCGGTCATCCGAAAGGCGGCAGGTGAGGTCGCCGCCGCGCGCCGAGGCCTGATGGCAGGCGAGCGTGCTGCGGCCGAGGCGTTCCGCCCAGTAGGGCACGAGAGTCGTATGGGCCGCCCCCGTGACCGGGTCCTCGGGAATCCCCTTGGCGGGGGCGAAGTAGCGGCTGACCACATCATAAGCGTTATCGCCCGGCGCGGTCACGATAAGGCCGGGCCGGTCGAGCGCGGCGATGGCGGCCATACCGGGAGAAAGCCCGCGCACGGTCGCGGCGTCCGCAAGCACGGCCATGTAGGTGAAGGGATTGATGCGCACTTCTTCCGGCGCCGCGCCCAGCGCGGCCGCGACGCCCGGCATGGCGATGGGCTCGCTGCCGCGCGCCGGGAAGTCCAGCACATAGCCCGTGCCGCTTCGGGAAACGGGCAGGGCGCCGCTGGCGGTGTGGAACGTCACCGAAGCACGCCCCGGCTCCAGCCGCTCCATCACCACCGCCGCGCTGGCAAGCGTGGCATGGCCGCAGAGCGGCACTTCCACCTTGGGCGTGAACCAGCGCAGGTGATAGTCGCCGCCCTCTCTCACCAGAAAGGCGGTCTCTGAGAGGTTGTTCTCGGCTGCGATGGCGCGCAGCGTTTCGTCTTCCGGATAGGCCTCCAGCAGCATCACGGCGGCGGGATTGCCGGCGAAGCGGCGCGTGGTGAAGGCGTCGACCTGGAACAGCGGGGCTTTCATGGGAGGGGCTCGGATCAGGATCAGTCGTAGGTGGCGGCCATGTAGGCCCGTCCGGCGGGGCGCTCCGCCAGCCGAGCGTAATAGGCGGCGGCGTGTGTGAAGTCCGGGCGGGGAATGGGCGCCCGGAACCAGCGGTGCAACGAAAGCCCGATCACGATGTCGGCCACCGTGAAGGTGGCACCGCAGATGAAGGCGCGTCCGTCGGCGAACTGGCCGTCCAGCAGGGCGACCATGCGCGTCCATTCGGTGATGGAGGCCTCCACCTGTTCCGGTGTGCCGGCGTCGGGCCGGTTGCGCATCAGCACGAGGAAGGCGGTGCGCCAGGCGGTGTTGAACTCGGTCGCCTGCCAGTCCATGGCGGCTTCCACCTGCGCACGTTCCACCGGATCGACGGGCAGCAGGTCGGGGCGGCCATATCGGGCGGCGAGATAGCGCACGATGGTGTTGCTCTCGGTGAGCACCGCATCGCCATACACGACGACCGGCACAAGCCCCTTGGGGCTCAGAGCCTGGAAGGCGGGATCGGAGGTCGGACGGAAGCCGGCGCCCCAGTCTTCTTGCGTGTAATCAAGTCCGATCTCGTCGCAGGCCCAGAGCACCTTGCGCACGTTGATGGATTGCCGCTTGCCGAGGATGCGGAGCATGAAGGGCCACCGTGTCGCTGATCACAGCGCCCGCGAAGCGCGGGCGCGGCAAGGTGGCGCCGGGGGCGGGCGCATGCAACGGGAACATTGCCCTCGGAGCAATGGGGTGGATGCCGTCCGTCCTCAGCGGGCGGCCACCGGTTGGGCGCGGTCCGAGCCGAAGCGGGCGCGGTAGACGAGATAATTCTCCATCACCCGCTGCACGTAATTGCGCGTCTCGGAATAGGGGATGAGTTCCACCCAGTCCACGGGGTCCACATCCGGCGAGCGCGGGTCGCCATAGCGGTCGATCCACTTGCGCACGGAGCCGCGCCCGGCGTTGTAGGCGGCGAAGACGAGGGCGGTGTTGCCGCCGTAATTCTCCATCAGCTCGCCCAGTTCCGCCGCGCCGAACTGCACGTTGTAGGACTGGTCGTTCATCAGGCGGGCCTCGTCATAGGCAACGCCGGTCTTCTTCGTCACCTCGCGGCCTGCCTCCGGCGTCACCTGCATCAGGCCCATGGCCTTGGCACTGGAGAGGGTGCGCGGGTTGAACTGGCTCTCCTGCCGGGCCACCGCATAGACCATGGCCCGGTCCACCGGATTACCGATCGAGGTGTAGTTCGGGATGCCGAAGGTGGGGAAGGCGGCGGCGTCCAGCGGATGGCCCTCGGCCACGCTCTCCTTGCCCACCACCAGCGCGCCGCGCGCGTCATTGTTCTCCTGTGCCAGCTGGTAGAGCATCTGGAGGTGGGAACTGTCCTCCATGCGCCAGGCGAGGTCGTAGAGAATGGTCATGGCGGTGTCGCGGTCGCCCAGCGCATAGAGCAGGCGCACCGCCTTCACCGGCTCGATGCGGTCGAAGGTGGCGCGGGCCTGCATGCCACCGTCCGGCGCACGGCGCAGGGCGACGGCCGACAGGCCCAGCCGCTGGCGGGCGAGTTGCCCGTAATAGGTGGTCGAGTACTGCGCCGCGTGCTCATAGTGCGACCGTGCCGAGCCAGTGTCGCCGGCCGCCTCCGCCGCGCGGCCCTGCCAGAAGAAGGCGCGGGACAGCGTGATCGGGTTGCTCTGGCCGTGGGCGATGCGCGAGAAATGCGCCTGCGCCGTGCGCGGGTCCTTCAGGAAGGCGAGGGCGATCCAGCCGGCGGTGAACTGCTGCTCCGCGCGATAGTTGGAGGCGTCCGGAATGGCGCCGGTGGCGGCCACGCGATAGGCGGTCTTGGGGTCGCCCGCATCCAGCAGCTCGCGCGAGACAAGGCGGCGCTCGATCCACCATTCATCCGTGTCCACCAGTACGTCGGGGCTGGCGCCCGCGGCCTGAAGCAGTGCGGAGGCAGCCTCGCTGTCCTTTCCGGCGCGGCGGGCGAGCTGGGACTTGGCAAAGAGATAGGCCGGGTCGTTGGCGAGCGTGAAGGGCACCTGCGACAGCAGGCGGGCGCCTTCCGGCGCCTTTTTCGCGATGGCGAGCCGGGCCTGCGTCAGCAGGACCACGTCCGAGCCCGCGCGGGCGGCGGCGCGCATCGCACGGGCCTGATCGGGCTTGTAGCTGTAGCGGTCGGCGCGGGCCTTGTGGTCGGCGCGGGTGAGCAGGACGCCGAATTCGCCCAGCACCTGATTCTCGGTGTTCTCGGTCAGATCATCGTTGCGCCAGGCGTCGCGGATGAGTGCGGCGGTCGTGTTGCGGTCGCCGGAGGCGGCCATGGCGCGGGCGAGCGCAATCTTGCCCTCGCCGGAGATCGGGTCCTGTTCCGAGAAGAAGGCGCGGACGGTGGCCGGATCCTTGTTCTCCGCCAGCAGCACGCGCTCGGCGCGGCGGCGCAGGGTGCCGGGCGTCGGCCAGCCCGGCTTCTCGCGCAGGAAGGCGGCGATGTTGGTGAAGCCGTAGTCGTTCGGCGCGTTGCGGATGACCAGCCAGACCACGAGGTTGCGCGCCACCGGGTCTTCCAGCTGGCGCGCCATCTGGAGCGCTTCCGTGCCGCGGCCGGCCTTGGCAGCGATCACCGCATTGCGCAATTCGCCGAGTTCGCCGGTGGCGATGGCGGCGGTGGGGGCGAGCGTCAGCGGCGCGGCCTTGGGCGCCGGGCGGGCGGCCACGCCGCGGCCGGGGCTATGGGTCGCAGGCTTGGCGGCGGCCTTGGATTTGGCGTCCGGCTTCTTCGCGTCTTTCTTGGCGTCCTTCTTCGGGTCCGCCTTCTTCGCGTCGGCCTTCTTGGTGTCGGTTTTCTTGGTGGGGGCGTCGCTGTCCTGGGCCGCCATGGCCGGCGGCGCCACGGCAAGCGCCAGGGCGAGGGCGGTGCATGAGAGCAGGAGACGGACAGACGGCATCATTTTTCCTCACGGCGCAGCGCCGAAGCGGATCCGGCGCCGATCTTGGGCGAGCCGCGTTGACGAAACGCTAACTACCCTGCCGCACCGATACGGGCAGAAACGTGACGTTGCTATCCTGAGGCGAGTTCGCGCGGCGATCAACGCCCCGTCTCGGCGGGCGCAGGAACCGCTGGGGCCTTTCGCTGACGCGGACAACGCTGTATCTGTCGCGGTCCGCTTTGCCCCGCGCCAAGGGGGCGGGTGCGTTCATAACCCAGAACAAGGCCCTGCCATGTCTTCCGCTTCGCCCAACGCTCTGTTCCGTGGCTCCTTTACCGCGCTCGTGACGCCGTTCCGCGATGGGGCCCTGGACGAGAAAGCGTTCCGCGATCTCGTGGAGTGGCAGATCGCCGAGGGTACCAATGGGCTCGTGCCGGTGGGCACCACGGGCGAGAGCCCGACGCTCAGCCACGACGAGCACAAGCGCGTGATCGAGTGGGCGGTGTCGCAGGCCGCCGGCCGCGTGCCGGTGATGGCCGGCGCGGGCTCCAACGATACGGCGACCGCCATCGAGTTTTCCCAGCATGCCGAGAAGGTCGGCGCGCAGGGCCTGCTCGTGGTTACGCCCTATTACAACAAGCCCTCGCAGGAGGGCCTGTACCAGCACTTCGCGGCCATCGCGAAGGCGGTGAGCCTGCCCATCTTCATCTACAACATCCCCGCCCGCTCGGTGATCGACATGAGCGTCGAGACCATGGCGCGTCTGCGCGAGTTCCCCAACATTGTCGGCATCAAGGACGCCACCGCCAACATGTCGCGCGTGTCCCTGCAGCGCCAGACGCTGGGCAAGGACTTCATCCAGCTCTCGGGCGAGGACATTACCGCGCTGGGCTTCAACGCCCATGGCGGGGTGGGCTGCATCTCGGTGACGGCGAACGTTGCCCCGCGCCTGTGCGCGGAGTTCCAGGCCGCCTGCACCAGGGGCGATTATGCCGCCGCGCTCGCCATCCAGGACAAGCTGGTGCCGCTGCACACGGCGCTCTTCGTTGAAACCAACCCGTCGCCCACCAAATATGCCCTGTCCGTTCTGGGCAAGATGGCCGAGGACGTGCGCCTGCCCATGGTGCCGGTCTCGGAGCCGACCAAGGCCGTGGTGAAGAGCGCCATGGTCCATGCCGGCCTCATCAACTGATCCTGCGCCGGGCCGGATGGCGACATCCGGCCGCGTCCGCGCTGCCGAGGGCGGGGCGCCACCCGTGCCCCGTCCCGTTTCGAGAGTGTGATGGCTGAGAAGAAGAAAAAGGAGCTGCCCCGCAAGGTGGTCGCCGACAACCGGCGGGCGCGCTTCGACTATGACATCGGCGAGGTGTTCGAGGCGGGCATCGCGCTGAAGGGCACCGAGGTGAAGGCGCTGCGCACCGGCAAGGCGACGATCCACGAGAGCTATGCCGGCGGCAAGAATGGCGAGCTGTGGCTCTTCAATTCCTACGTGCCGGAATATCTGGAAGCCAACCGCTTCAATCACGAGCCGCGCCGCCCGCGCAAACTGCTGATGCACAAGCGGCAGATCCACAAGCTCACCGTGGCAGTGGAGCGCGAGGGCATGACCGTGGTGCCGCTGAAAATCTATTTCAACGAGCAGGGCCGGGCGAAGGTGGAAGTGGCCCTCGCCAAGGGCCGCAAGGCCCATGACAAACGCGAGGCGGTGAAGGAGCGGGACTGGAACCGCGACAAAGCCCGCCTGATGCGCGATCGCGGCTGAGACGGCCATGTCGGTCGGCCCCGTGATCCGCCGCGCCGGCCCGGTCGACGCCCGGCGTCTCGGGGCGGCTGGCCCGGCACTTTATGCGGAAAGCTACGCCTTTCTCTGGGACGACGATGCGGCCTATGCCGCGCAGCTTGCCACCTTCGGGCCGGACGCCTTCGCAGACCTGCTGGCCCGCGACGATGCGCGCGTGTGGCTCGTGGAAGATGATGGCGCGCTGCTTGGCTTCCTGTCGCTGCTTCTCGGCGTGCCGGAGCCCGTGACGGGCCGGTCGGCCGGCGCCGAGGTGCCGCGCATCTATCTGGCGCGGGCAGCGACCGGGCAGGGGCTGGGCCGCCGCCTGTTGGACGAGGCGGCCGCCTGCGCACGCGATGAAGGCGCGGGTTATCTGTGGCTCGATGCCATGGAAACGGCGCCCTGGGCGGTGCGAACCTATCAGAAGTGGGGATTTGCCGAGATCGGCCGCATGCCCTTCGGCCGGCCCGTGAAGGCCGGCCATGGGACGCTTGTGGTGCTCTCGCGCGACCTTTAGGCCACTGGGGAAGCGAAGGGCCGCCCGGCGCCAGCGGGATCAGCCGCCGTACTTCAGGCCGATGATCGAGGACGCGGCGCCGCTGCTGACGGAGCTGCGCGAGCTGCTGGTGTTGAACAGGGTCAGGATCGGGTTGTTGGCGGCGGTGTTGTTCGTCGCGTCCCAGATCGCCGCGAAGCGCTGGAGCAGCTTGTTCACCTTCGTCGGGTCCTGAAGATCGTTGACGTTCAGCTTCGCATCCACGATCCGCTTCTGCTGAGCGATGTCCACCTTGCCCATGTTGTCGGGCAGGTTGAACACCGTCTTCACCACCTTATAGAGCGCCGGGTCGCCGAGGATGCTGTAGGCCGACTTGATGGTGGCGGCGTTGCGCTTGAAGTAGAGCGCCAGCTGAACGCCCTGGTCCGTCTGCCCCAACTCCGTCTCGATGGACTGGTTGAGGTAGTATCCAACCACGTCGTCGGCCGTGGCCGGAACGGTGGTCAGAGCGTTGGTCGGGTTCAGGTTGGAGAAGGCGCGGGCGAACACCTTGAACTTGTCGTCCGCCAGCTTGTTCACGAAGCTGGAGGAATCGGACAGGTCGCTGTTCAGCACCTTTTTCATATAGGCCTTGGCGTTGGCCATCTCGCTGAGGCCGAACGCATTCATGGCAAAATTGAAAAGGCGGTAGTTGCCGACGAACTCGTCGACGGTTTTGACCTTGGTGATGTTCGCCCTGAAATAAGCGATGTCGTTCTTGACGATCGGCTCGGCGGCCTTCGTCTTGAGCGCCATGGCACTGTTCTTCTGGTAATAATTATAGGTCGCGAACGTCGACCCGAAATCGATAGCCATGGCTGACAGTCCCCACCGTCTCCAACGCATTGTCGTGGCACCGGGGTCTTGTGTCCAGCCCGCGGGCGCGCCAGAGCGCGCGGCAGGAGAACGCAAGTCCTGAAACCACGGCTGCATCCTGCACGATGCGGCTGGCGCGAGGCTTGCGTGAAGCTGTCGTCCGGCGGAGGCGGTCAGCCGCCGTATTCGAGATCGAGGATGTTGCTGGATGCGCCCGAGGCCGACGCGTCGGAGCCGCCGTCGGAAAAGAGCTCCAGCACCGGATCGCTGCTGGCCGCGCTGCTGTTGGTGGCGTCCCAGACGGCGGAAAAGCGGTCGAGCAGGGCGGAGACCTTGGTGGGGTCCTGAAGGTCCGCGATGTTCACCTTGGATTCCACCAGATCCTTCTGCTGGTTGATGTCGATGGAACCGAGGCTTTCCGGCAGATCGTAGACGGTCTGAACCACCTTCCAGAGCTGGCTGTCGCCGAGGATCGAATAGCCGGAGGTGATGTTCGCGGCGTTGCGCTGAAAATAGAGCGCGAGCTGCGTGCCCTCGTCCTGCTGGCCCACGTCGTTCTCCAACTGCTGTTCCAGATAGCTGTTCACGACCTGCTGGGTCGTGGCGGCCGTATAGCTGGCAGCGGAATCGTTGGGATTGAGATTGGCGAAAGCCTTCGCGAGGTTCAGGTAGCGCTGGTCGTTGAGCTTGTAGACGAGGCTGGAGGAATCCGAGAGATCGCTGCTGAGGACCTGCTTCACCAGGGCCTTGGCGTTGGTTTCGTCCGAGAGGCCATAGGCGGTCATGGCATAATTGAGCAGGCGATAGTTGTTCACGAAGTCGTCCACGCTCGTGACCGACCCGATATTGGCCTCGTAATAGGCCGTATCGCGGGCCACCTCGGGTTGGGCGGCTTCCTGCTTCAGGGCCGTATCGCTGTTCTTGGAATAATAATTGAAGGTCGCGAATGTCGACCCAAGATAGATGCTCATGGCCCCGCTCCCCAGCCCCGGTGGCGGCTCCTGCCGCATGACCTGTTCCAGCGCAGTGAGATTAATGGCGAGGCGCCTTGTGCTCACCACACACTAAGTTGAGGGTCGTCGCCTGTCGTTTCGTCATCTGACCCAACGGCGGGGGCCGGTGTATTCGGGACGCTACGGCAAGCAGGGATACTTTCCGAGATCGGACGGATATTTTTAATCCGGCCGTAATCTTCAGGCCGTTGCGGCAGGTTTGCGTGCATGTTGCTGCAAGGTCTGCGCAAGCCTTCCATGTTGCGCGCTCGATGCGGGGCGCTGACGGTGCGGCCGGAGGCGGGCAAACCTCTGGCGGCGGTGTCAGGCTGCGCTACAATCGGGCGCGTTTGGATACCGTCACCCGGAGCATGTCAGATGAGTGCCCTCGATCCCGCCGCCTTGCCCGTGCCCGAGGATGACGGCGCCGCAGACCATCTGCCGGGGCTGGAGCTGCCGATCATCCGGCTCATGGGCACCCATGGCCATCCGGTGGATCTCTCCGACCTGTCCGGTCGTGCGGTGGTCTATGTCTATCCGCGCACCGCGCGGCCGGGCGAGCCGCCGCTGGAGGGGTGGGACGAAATACCTGGCGCCCGCGGCTGCACCGTGCAGTCCTGCGCGTTCCGGGACCATCTGGAGGATCTGCGGGCCGTCGGCATCGAGCACGTCTTCGGCCTCTCGGCGCAGGACACGGAACATCAGAAGGAAGTGGCCACACGCCTCAACCTGCCGTTTCCGCTGCTCTCCGACCATGGCCTGCAACTGGCCCGCGCCATCCGGCTCCCCACCTTCGAGGTCGGCGGGCTCAAACTCCTCAAGCGGCTCACGCTGGTCGTGGAAGATGGGGCCATCGCCCACACCTTCTATCCCGTGTTTCCGCCCGAGGAGAGCGCGCGGCAGGTGGTCGAGTTCTTCCGGACCTATGACAGGGGCTGACCGGATCATCCGACCTTCCCCGGAGGTTGCGGGTTAAGGCATTGAGGAAGCGATGGATTTATCGCTTCTCCCCCCCCTCTGTCCGGCGCTAGCCTTCGCCTCCCGGCAGGTCTGCGGACCTGCGCAGACAGGGAGACGCATATGCTGGAACCGACGCCCCCCGACATGCAGGCCCTTGGTGCGCTCCGTCCCGGCGACCCCGCCGAGAAGCTGGCAGCGGCCGTGGGCTCCCGCTGGCGGGCGCCGCTTCCCCATGAGGGCGGGTGGGTGCGCTACCTGGACCGCTCGTTCCATGTGACCGCGCGCCTTGATCGTGCGGGCCGGCTGGGGCGGATCGAGTTTCGCGGAAATTTCGATCCGGAGGTCTCCATTGCGGGCCTGCGGGTGCGCATGCCGGAGGCGGAGCTCGCCGCCGTCGCGCCGGATCTCCATCTCTCCAAGCCGCCGGAGGGCGGCGCGCCCTATCGCTTCGGATCGCGCGACCTGCCGAGCGGCGCCCGCCAGTTCGTTGAGACGGGCTATGGCAAGGTTCAGCGCATCCAGCTGTTCCATCCGAAGGCCGTCTATCCCTCCTGGCGCGATCTCAGCCTCACGCCGCCCTCCGCCGCCTTCAACGTGCGCGTCGTTCCGGGTCTGAAGCCGCGCGGCAGCGACGCGCCGGAGGGCTGGTGCTGCGGCCTGCCGCGGGGCATCACGCCCGCGCAATGGCCGCTGTCCACCGAGACCGGCCTGCCTCTGGAGCACCATTTCACCGTGCGGGTGCCGGAGCCCTACCGGGTCCATGGTGCGCAATATGTGGCGCTCGCGCTCTTCAGCGACACCACTACGGAGAACCGCAGCGCGCCGCAGGTGCTGGACGTGATGACCATGGCCATGGACGGACGGGCGCTGCCTGAGGCGCCCGATCCGGCGATCGCGCCCTTCGTGGCCTCTCTGCGCAACCGCCATCCCATGGAGTTCCGCTCCTACGACATCCTCTATTCCACCCATGCCGCCATCTGGCTGACCGAGGCAGAGTTCAACGGACCGGAGTGCGAGCCGCCGGAGCCGATCCGGACCGCAGCCAATGAGGACGCACAGTGGCAGGACTGGCGGCAGACGACAGCGGCCCAGCGCCTGTTCGGCTGGAATGGGCAGGAGCCGTTCGATAGCGACTATTATCTGCATCGGCTGGCGGGCCGCCGGCCGGAAGGCCCCTGGGACATTCTGGCCCTCAGCATCACGCCGGCGGAGGATCCCAATGCCGGGCGTGAGCCGGTGGACTTCGGGGAGGGGCATAATCCCGACGGCTATGTGCCCGCCTTCAGCGAGGAATGGGATCGTCTCGGGCTCGAGCTGAAGTATGACGACCTCCAGTTCGGCGGCACCGTGATCACCGGCGACGGCTTCGACGAACTGTCGCCCTTCTTCCTGGTCATCCGCGAGACCGCGGGCATGTGGAACCTTGCGGGTCACGCGGTGCCGTTCGATCTCGTCTCCATGCGCACGCTGTTCTGACGGGTCTCAGGGCCCCGTCTGCCGCATCAGGTAGGCGATGACGTCGGCCCGGTCGCGGGCGGACTCAAGCCCGGCAAAGCCCATGCTGGTGCCGGGCGCAAAGGCTTGCGGGTCCTTCAGCCAGGCATCCATCCGCTCGAGCGTCCAGCGTCCGCCCACCGCTTGCAGGGCAGCGGTGTAGCTGAAGCGCGGGCTGTTCCGGCCGATCAGGCTGCCCATCACGCCATGGAGGTTCGGTCCGTCGAGATTGCCGCCGGCGCGTCCGACGGAATGGCAGGATCCGCAGATGCGGAAGACCTGCGCTCCGGCGGCCGGGTCCGCATCGCGGAGCAGGTCGGCGAGGGTGGCGTTTTCCGGCACCGGCCGGGGCGGGCGCTGGCTCGGCGCGAAGCCCGGCCAGAACCGCCATGCCAGAGCGACCGCGCAGGCGCCGATGCCGACGCCGAGAGCGATGGAGAGGAGGGGGTGCCGCATGTCCGCCCCGTGGCCCCCTCAGGCAGCGTCGAGGAAGCTTCGGACCTGCGAGAAGACGGCGCGGAACATCTCGGGCGTCAGTACGCCGGTGTTGGTGTTGTAACGGGAGCAATGATAGCTGCCGAACACCGTATGGCCGCCGATCTCGCGCCGGGTCCCATGGCCGAAGGGCGCGCGCGACATGCGTTCGCCCAGCGTCACCACAACGGAATCATGCGCGATCTTGCCGAGGGCCACGATGGCGGACAGGCGCGGCATCTGCGCCATCGCTGCCGCAAGGAAGGGGCGGCAGGTGCGGATTTCTTCCGTGGTCGGCTTGTTCTCCGGCGGCACACAGCGCACCGCATTCACGATACGGGCGTCGATCAGTTCCAGGCCGTCATCGGGATCGGCGCGATAGGTGCCGCGCGCGAAGCCGAAATGGATGAGCGTCTCGTAGAGCAGGTCCCCCGCATAGTCGCCCGTGAAGGGGCGTCCCGTGCGGTTGGCTCCGCGCAGGCCGGGGGCGAGGCCGACGATGAGCAGGCGAGCCTCCTGTGGTCCGAAGGTCGGAACCGGAGCGTTGAACCAGGACGGCTCCGCCGCCCGCCAGGTGGAGCGGAAGGAGACGAGGCGCGGGCACAAAGGGCAATCGCGCCCCGGGTCTGCAAGCATCGAAACGGTCAGTTCTCGTTCGGGTCCGCCACGGGGGCGCCGCGCCGCTCAAGGAAACGGGGCGTCTCCTGAAGGCGGTTGGCGCGCTCGGCCGGATCACGTCCGATTTTCGCCTGAAGGTCAACCAGATCGATGAAGACGTCGGCCTGACGGCGCAGGTCGTCGGAGATCAGCGGCGGCTGGGTCGAGATGGTGGAGACGACGCTGACGCGGACGCCCTTGCGCTGCAGGGCTTCCACAAGAGAGCGGAAATCGCCGTCGCCGGAGAAGAGGACGATGTGGTCGAGGCTGCCGGCCAGTTCCATGGCATCGACGGCGATCTCGATGTCCATGTTGCCCCGCACACGGCGTCGGCCCTGGCTGTCCGTGAACTCCCGCGCGAGCTTCGTTACGACGGAATAACCGTTGTAATCCAGCCAATCCAGCAGCGGGCGGATGGACGAATATTCCTGGTCCTCGACCAGTGTCGTATAGTAGAAGGCGCGGAGCAAATACCCGCGGCTCTGGAATTCTTTTAGCAAGCGCTTGTAGTCGATATCGAATCCAAGAGCTTTCGTGGCTGAATACAGATTGGCGCCATCGATGAACAGCGCGATCTTTTCCATACCCTGCATATTCGTTTCACCGACCCTAAAAACTAGACGTTACCCTACAGGGATTTTAAATTTGTATCGCATGCCATTTCTCAAGCATGGCGGGTCCGAGCGCAAGCGAAAAACGCATCGGTTGCTTGCCTGCTAATCCCAAATCGGATATAGCGCCAAACTTTCCCACGCTTCGCCCAGCCGTAGCGCGCACCAAGGAGTGCCGACACCATGGCCCGTGTCACCGTTGAGGATTGCATCGATAAGGTGGACAACCGTTTCGAGCTTGTCCTCCTCGCCGGCCATCGCGCCCGCATGATCTCGTCCGGCTCGCCGATCACGGTGGACCGCGATAACGACAAAAATCCGGTCGTTGCGCTGCGCGAGATCGCTGACGAGACGGTCAGCCCCGAGGATCTCAAGGAAGACCTCATCCACTCGCTCCAGAAGTACACGGAAGTGGACGAGCCGGAGCCCGAGTCCGTGCCGCTCATCGCCAGCAGCGAAGGCGGCGTCGACGACGCCGATATCGTTCTGGACCGCATGACCGAGGAAGAACTCCTCGCCGGTCTCCAGGGCCTTGTGCCGCCGGAGCAGACGGACGACGACGAGGGGTGACCACCCCGCTGGGGCCGCGTGCGGTCCCGCACTTCAAATTCGACGCCAGCAGGGTCTCTCGGGATTCTGCTGGCGTTTTGCATTGTGTGCATAGCTTTTGAATTGAGTTGGCACAGTTTTGCATGGCGTCCGTCGCGCGGCAATCCGTTCGCCGGCCGCGCATCCGCCTTGGGACGCGATGACGCGTCCCTCTCCGCTTAAGGCTGGACGAGAGGGTATCTGTGTCGGGTATTTCAAGGGGCGGCGGGTAGCCGCCGCGTCAGAAGCCGACGGCAGAGCCGATCAGATCATAGGCGTCCGCCGCCTCGATCTTCACCGTGGCGATCTCGCCCACGCGCAGCGGGCGCCGGGAGGCGATCTTCACCGAGCCGTCGATCTCCGGCGCATCGCCCTTGGTGCGGCCGATGGCGCCGCCGGGCGTCACGCTGTCGATGATGACCTGCTGGCGGGTGCCCACCTTACGCTTGAGGCGGCGGGCGGAGATTGCCTGCTGCTTCAGCATGAAGCGGTCGTAGCGCTCGGCCTTCACCTCGTCCGGCACCGGATTTTCCAGCGCATTGGCGGGTGCGCCCGCCACCGGCTCGAACTTGAAGCAACCGACGCGGTCGAGCTGTGCTTCGTCGAGGAAGTCCAGCAGTTCCTGGAACTCCTCCTCGGTCTCGCCGGGGAAGCCGACGATGAAGGTGGAGCGCAGGGTGATGTCGGGCACCGCATCCCGCCACGCCAGCACGCGGGCCAGCGTCTTCTCCTGCGCCGCCGGACGCTTCATCCGCCGCAGCACGGTGGGGCTGGCGTGCTGGAAGGGAATGTCGAGATAGGGCAGCACCTTGCCGCTCGCCATCAGCTCCATCACCCGGTCCACGTGCGGATAGGGATAGACGTAATGGAGGCGCACCCAGGCGCCGAGATCGCCCAGCGCATCGGCCAGATCAAAGAAGCGGGTCGCCCAGTCGCGGTCCTTCCAGCGGCTCTCGGCATATTTCAGGTCGACGCCATAGGCCGAGGTGTCCTGCGAGATGACGAGCAGTTCCTTCACGCCGGCCGCCACCAGCTTTTCCGCCTCGCGCATCACCTCGTTCAGCGGGCGGCTCACGAGATCGCCGCGCAGCTTCGGGATGATGCAGAAGGTGCAGCGGTTGTTGCAGCCTTCTGAAATCTTCAGATAGGCGTAGTGGCGCGGCGTGAGCTTCACGCCCTGTTCGGGCACGAGGTCCAGGAAGGGATCGTGCTTGGGCGGCACCGCCTGGTGCACGGCGTCAAGCACGCTTTCATATTGCTGCGGGCCGGTGATGGCGAGCACGCTCGGGTGGACGGCGCGGATCTGCTCCGGCTCGGCGCCCATGCAGCCGGTCACGACCACCTTGCCGTTCTCCGCCAGCGCCTCGCCGATGGCCGAGAGGCTTTCCGCCTTGGCGCTGTCGAGGAAGCCGCAGGTGTTCACGATGACGAGATCGGCGCCGTCGTGGTTGCGCGTCAGCTCATAGCCTTCCGCCCTGAGGCGCGTGACGATGCGCTCGCTGTCCACCAGAGCCTTGGGGCATCCCAGCGAAACGAAGGAGATGCGGGGCGCCGCCGGGGTTGCGGTCGAGAGCGTGCTGGTGGGTTCGGCCATGATGTGGCGCGCAGGTCCGTTTGGTATCAGAGAGCGCAGAGGCGTTACGGGAGGTTGACCCGCCCGTCAATCCCGCTGCCGCATGGCTGCCCGGCGCGGGCGCTGTCCGGGCGCATCCCACGGTACCGTCCTCCTTGCGCCTTTCCGTCCCGTGGCGCCCAAGGTACACAACTCCAGCCTGTCCGGTTGGGGTGCCCGCATGATTTATCTGATCGCGTCCATCGCCGGCATCGCCGGCCTGCTCTTCGGCTTTGATGAAGGCGTCATCGCCGGCGCGCTGCATCTCCTGCGCGCGGAATTCACCATCTCTCCCCTGGCCGAAGGGCTGATGACCGCGACGGTTCCGTTCGGCGCCATCGGCGGGGCGCTGCTCGCGGGCTGGCTGGCCGGGCCCATGGGGCGGCGCAAGCTGCTGCTGGGCGCGGCGCTGCTGTTCGTCTTCGGCGCACTGCTGTCTGCGGTGGCGACGAGCCTTGCCCATGTGTGTATCGCCCGCCTTCTGCTCGGGCTGGCCATCGGCGTCGCCGCCATGATCGCCCCGCTCTATATTTCGGAGACCGCCCCCGCCCGCATCCGGGGCATGCTGGTGTCCATCTATCAGCTCGCCATCACGCTCGGCATCCTCGGCGCCTATCTGGTGGGCTACGTCTTCTCCGATAGCTGGCGGACCATGTTCGCCACGGGAATGGTGCCGGGCCTGATCCTGTTCTTCGGCGTGGTGGTGCTGTCCGACACGCCGCGCTGGCTGGTGCTGCGCGGGCGGCGCGACGAGGCCCGCGCGGTCATCGCCCGCACGCAGGGGCTGCCGCGGGATCATCGCGACGTGGTGGCCGAGCTGCGGGAGATCGAGAAGGCGGCGGCGGCCGATGAGGCACAGGGCGGCTGGCGCGACCTGCTCAGCCCCACCGTGCGGCCGGCGCTGGTGGTGGGCATGGGGCTGTTCCTGCTCCAGCAGCTCAGCGGCATCAACGCGGTAATCTATTTCGCGCCCACCGTCTTCCGCCTGTCCGGCTTCGACAACACCTCCACCCAGATGCTCGCCACCGTGGGTGTGGGATGCGTCAACGTCCTGATGACCTTCGTGGCCATGGGGCTCATCGATCGCATCGGCCGGCGCAAGCTCATGTTCATCGGCTTTGCCGGGGCGGCGCTCAGCCTCGGCATGATCGCGGTGGCGGCCGGCACGGGCGCCAGCGATCTGCAGGCGCTCGCGCTGGTGGGGCTGCTGCTCTACATCGCCGCCTTCGCGGTCGCCATCGGGCCGCTGCCGTGGGTGATGATGTCGGAAATCTTCCCGCTGCACCTGCGCGGCCCCGGCATGAGCGCGGCCTCCATCACAAACTGGGTGTTCAACTTTATCGTGGTGCTGACCTTCCCCGTGCTGGTGGAGGCCATCGGCCTTGCGGGTGTGTTCGGCATCTATGCGCTGGTCTGCCTCGCCGGGCTCGTATTCACCGCCCGCCTCGTGCCGGAGACCAGCCAGGTGTCGCTGGAGGAGATCGAGGCGCATCTGAAGGCTGGCAAGCCGTTCAGCGCCCTTGCCACCCGCGCGCCGGACAGGACCTGACCCCGACCGGGTCGCCGCCCGAAGGCGGCGGCCCGGACCCTGCGCTCAGAACTTGAAGCGCGTGCCCACCACCACAGAGCGGCCGTTGCCGGGCTCGAACAGCGCCTGGTTTGGACTGGCCCGACCGGTTACGCTCACGCTCGCGATATAGTTCACATTCAGAAGGTTGCGGGCGTCGAGATAGACCGCCGGCCCTTTGCCGTTGTCGTAACCCGTGCGGAAGTTGAGCAGGGCGTAGGGCGAGGTGTCGAGCGTATTGGCGTCGTCCACATAATAGGCTACCGGCACCCACTCCACGTTCGGCCCTGCGTAGAAGCCGCTCGGATGCTTGTAGAGCAGTTCCGCCCGCAGATAGTGGGGCGGGATGCCCGGCAGGCGGTTGTTGCCCCACACCGGATCATTGTCGAAATAGAAGTCGCTGTAGGTGTAGGCGACATTCAGCCAGATGCTGTCGGTGATCGGGCCGGGCGTGAAGAGATCCTTCAGCACCTGCACGCCGAAGCCCAGCTCCAGCCCCTGATGGATGGTGCTGCCGAGATTGACCACCGTGCAGGTGAGGCCTTGCGTGTTGCCGGGGTCCTGGCACTGCAGCTCGTTCTGCACCCACGAGCGATAGAGCGAGACGTCCCAGCTGTAGGTCGGCTGGCGGCCGCGGGTGCCGATCTCGACCGTCGTCGCCGTCTGCGCCTTCAGATTGCCGATGACCACGCTGCCGAAGTCGGTGAGCTCGGAGAAGGTCGGTATCTCGCCGGAGCGCGAGACGTTGCCGAAGACCTGCGCGCCCGGCGCCATCTCGTAGACGAAGCCGCCCTTGGGCAGGAACAGGTTGTAGTCGTTGCCGCCCGACACCGCCTTGTAGAAGGCCGTGCGGTCGAGGCTGGCGGTGAGGAACTGGCCGGCGCCGACGAAGGCGAAGTTCGGGGCCAGATAGAAATGGTCCTCGAAATAATAGGTCGTCGTGGTGGCGCTGTCGTTGCTCCAGTAGGCGAGGGCGCCGGCGATGCCCGCCACATTGTTGTAGCGCTTGGCGTCGGTGGTGCCGGTTCCGTAATTGATCCCGAGCACGAGGCGGTTGTTGAAGCCGCCGATGCTGCGCTCGTCCACGAGGCGGGTGAAGGCGCCATATTCCTCGTAATTGTAGTTCAGCACCTGAAAGATGGGGTGGTTGAGATCCTTGTTGGTGTAGAAGACGCCGGCCTCCAGCTTCGTGGTGTCGGAGAGCAGGGCCGTTGTCTTGTTGGCGAGGCGCACGGACTCGATGTTGCGCTGGTAATTCAGCAGCACGTTGGTGGGATTGGCGGTCTGCGGAGAATTCAGCGCCACGGTCTTGGAGACGGCGCCGGGGATCTGCTGGTTCACATTGGTGGCATTGAGATAGAAGCGCGTCTCCAGGCTCTCGTTGAGCTGGATGCCAAAATTGGCGCTGCCGCGCGTGTTCTCGCCTGCGGAGTGGTCGCGGAAGCCTTCCTGAGTCAGCCACGAGCCGGTGACGAAGCCATCGAAGGCGCCCTGCGCACCGCCGCTGCTCGCCTGAAGGCGATAGAAGCCGAAGGAGCCGATGTCGAAGCGGGCCTCGAACGGGCTCGCCGTGCGGCCCGTGGGCGTCACGAAATTGATGGCGCCGCCCAGCGCATTGGCGCCGAACTGGTAGCCGTTGGCGCCCTTGAACACCTCCACATATTGGAAGGCGGTGGGGTCGATCTCCTGAAAGTCGCCGCCGCCATCCACGGAGGACAGGGGAACACCATCCTGAAACAGCTGGATGCCCCGCAGGTGCGCGCTGCGCGAGATGCCGGAGCCGCGAATGGACAGGCGGGTGTCCTCGCCCCATTTCGGCTGCGCGAACACGCCCGGCACGAAGTCCAGCATGTCCTTGATGGTCTTGGCCTGCGTGTCATCCCATGTCATGGCGCCCACCACCTCGGCGCCGCCGGGCGTGAGCTCGATGTTCGCCCGCGCCTGCGATTCGGACGGGACGGTAAGGCTGCCGCCCGGTGCCGCCTGCACGGAGATGGTGGGCAGTTCCACCGCGCTCGCGGCAGCGGGGACCTGCTGGGCGAGAGCGGAACCGGGAAGCGCCAGCGCGGTGGCGGCAAGGAGGGCGCGCGGAAGGGCGCCCCGAAGCAGGGGACGGGGTGGGGAATAAGGCATGGCAATGCACCGCGGCCTCCGGCGCCCATCGGCGGCCGGGCCTGAGAAACGAGCTATGGGCGGAAATGGCGGGAGCGGTGCCCTTCAGCGCCTGCGGTTCTCGATCGCCAACCGGTAGCCAGCCATTGACCTCGAGTGCCGCAGCCCGAAGGGCGGCAGCAGGCGCAGGGCCTGCCGCGAACGCTCCAGCGTGCGCAATCTCAGGCCGTGGCGGGCGGTGCGCGGGGACGGGCCGACGTGGCGGCCCGGTGGGAGAGAAGCGGCCAGTCCGAACGCCCGGCTTCGGGTGCCAGCACCACGAAGGCCCGCTTCAGCGGCGAGGCGAGGGGGCCCGGCAGGACTGGCGTTCCGCCGGCCAGCGGGCACGCGAAACAATCGTGTGCCTTGGACGGCGTGTCCGGACCACCGTGATCCTGATCGGCCGAGGTGCCGAGGCAGAGGATGAACCCGTCATTCCCCGCCGGCGCTGCCATGGCACCGAGCGCAAGGCCCGAGATCAGCGCTTGGAAGACGAGAAGATAGGCGGCAAGCCAGCTCAGGCCGATGCGGGCACCGCCGCGCGCATGCGCGGCCGCGGGATGCCTCTGCGGCGTCAGAAGGGGTGCTGGGGAACCCGCCACTGCGTCGGCCTCTGGATGGCTGGAAATGTCCGCTCCTGCGGCGGACGCGCGCGGCGCTTGCCGCAATTGATCCATATGGATGCCACATCCGCGGCGATTTTCGCAACGTCACCGGATGCGTCATCTGCGCACAACGGTCGTTCCGCGCACATTTTCATTCCGCAGCGCGGCGAAAACGCGTTATAAGGGACCCAGCCAGCCAATTCCCCGTGCGATCGGGGATCGCCAGCCAACCGATGTCCTTTGAACGATCGATTGCTGGTGGCGTGATGACGATACGCGGTGGTTCTTCCAAGCCTGTGGCGCGTGTGCGGGGTGCGATGGCAGCCGTCGCTGCGCTGTCCGTTGCCTTGACCCTCAGCTGCGGAGCCCGGGCCGAGGACAAACTGCGCCTCGCGCAGACAACCGCCCCGGTGGCGGCCGCGCCCGCCGTTACCCCCACAGCGCCGAAGCCCGCACCCGTGGCGCCGTCACCTTACGGCGTGCAGCCTTCCGCTCCGCCGGCGCCCGTCGGTGCACCGCCGCCGCCGTCGGCCGCCCTTGCCCCCGCGACGGCCCAGCTCCCTCCGGCTACGGCTCCCGCCACTCCGCCCGCCCCGACCGCCCCCGCTGGCGCTGCTCCGGCCTCGGCGGCTGCGCCTGCGCTTCCCGCGCCGCCTGCGCCCGCCGCGGAAGCCGCGCCCCGGCCGGCGGCGCTGCTGCCCCATGACCTGTCCCCCTGGGGCATGTTCATGGCTGCGGACATCGTGGTGAAGGTGGTGATGAGCGGCCTCGCGCTCGCCTCCGTCATCACCTGGACCATCTGGCTGGTGAAGGTGCTCGAACTCACCACCGCCAACCGTCAGGTGCGGCGCGCGCTGCACACCCTGCGCGAATCATCCAACCTGCTGGGCAGCGCCCGCGCCCTGCCGCCGCGCGGCGGCGCCTCCGCCCGCCTCATCCAGTCGGCGCTCGGCGAACTCGAAGCCTCCCGGGCCCTGCCTGCCGAAGGCATCAAGGAGCGCGTCGCCATATCGCTCAACCGCATCGAGGCGGCGGCGGGCCGGCGCATGTCGCTCGGCACGGGCCTTCTCGCCACCATCGGTTCCACGGCGCCCTTCATCGGCCTGTTCGGCACCGTGTGGGGCATCATGAACAGCTTCATCGGCATCTCGAAGGCGCAGACCACCAACCTCGCGGTGGTCGCCCCCGGCATCGCCGAGGCGCTGCTCGCCACCGCCATCGGCCTCGTGGCGGCCATCCCGGCGGTCATCATCTACAACGTCTTCGCCCGCGCCATCTCCAACTACAAGGCGAGCCTCTCTGACGCCTCGGCCGAGGTGATGCGCCACCTCTCCCGCGATCTCGATCGCGAGGCCTCGGGGGCCAACCGTCTGCGCGCTGCGGCGGAGTGAGCCATGGCCGCGAAGCTTGATCTCGGCGGGGATGACCTCGTCGAAAACCACGACATCAACGTCACGCCCTTCATCGACGTCATTTTGGTGCTGCTCATCATCTTCATGGTGGCGGCGCCGCTCGCGACGGTGGACGTGCCGGTGGACCTGCCGGTGGCCAATGCCCAGCAGCAGCCGCGGCCGGACAAGCCGCTGTTCCTCACCATCCAGCCGGACCTCAAGCTCTCGGTGGGCGACGAGGCAGTGCAGCGCGACAGCCTGCCGGCGGCCCTCGACGCCGTGACCCATGGCGACCGCCAGCAGCGCGTGTTCGTGCGCGCCGACAAGGCCGTGCCCTATGGCGACGTGATGGAGGTGATGAATCTTCTGCGCTCGGCCGGCTATCTGAAGATCGGTCTCGTCGGCCTGGACACGGCCGCGGCCGCCACCGCGCCCGCTGGTGCCCCGCCCGCGGCGGGAGCCGCCCAGTGACGGCCACCTACCCGCATCATCACCACGAGCACCACGGGCCGCTGCCGGTGGGGCGCTGGGTGCTGGCCGGCGCCCTGATCCTCGCGATCCACGGCGGCGCGGTCTATGCGGGGCTGAAGTGGCACAAGGTGGAGGGCATCAGCGAGCCGCCGCCGGCCGCCGTGATGATCGACCTCGCCCCGCTGCCGGTGGCGCCGCCTTCCGAGACCGAGGACGTGGCGCCCGGACCGCAGATGGTGCAGGCCCCCGAGCCGGTGCCGGATGCGCCGGACACCATGGAAGACTCCACCCCGCCGCCGACGCCGGAGGTGGTGGAGGAGCCCATCGAGAAGATGCCGGACCTGCCGACGCCCCCCGTGATGGCCGAGGCGGTGCTGCCGCCTCCGCGCCCGATCGTGCAGGAACCACCTCCGCCGCAGAAGAAGCCGGAAGAGAAGAAGCCAGAGAAGAAGGCGAGCCGTCGCCCGGCCGCGCCGGTGACCAGTGCTGCGCCCAAGCTCGATGCGCCGACGTCCAATGCCATTGCGGCGCCGTCCGCGGGCGCCTCGTCCTCGGCATCCACGGCGCCGGCCACGTGGCGCAGCATGATCGTGGGCCATCTCAACCGCTACAAGCGCTATCCCTCCGAGGCACGCGCCAAGCGGGAGGAGGGCACCGCCCGCCTGCGCTTCACCATCGACCGGGCCGGCCGCGTCATCGGCGCCAGCCTCGCCGGCACGTCGGGCCACGCGCTGCTGGATGAGGAGACGCTGGAGATGGTGCGCCGCGCCTCGCCCTTCCCGGCACCGCCCGCCGAAGTGGCGGGAGCCAGCATCACCTTCACCGTGCCGGTGGATTTCAACGTCCGCTGACCGTCCGCGCCGCAGCGGACAATGCGTCCAAGCGCGAAACGCGCCTGGGTGTGGCATGGGGTGCAAGGCTGGTGGGCAGGTAGGCTTTGGACTTGGCGGGTGCGCTGTGATAAGCGAGCCCTCCGACCGGCCGCCCCGCGAGGAGCCTGCCGCGCCGAACGTTTCGGAGACTATCCATGGCCTCGTCCGCTGCGCACAGCGCCTCCGCCTCGGCGGAGATGAACCGCTTCTTCTCCGCCTCCCTCGCGGAGGTTGATCCCGAGATCGCCGCCGCCGTGTCGGCCGAACTCGGTCGCCAGCGCGAGGAAATCGAGCTCATCGCCTCGGAAAACATCGTCTCCCGCGCCGTGCTCGAGGCCCAGGGCTCGGTGCTCACCAACAAGTACGCCGAGGGCTATCCGGGCAAGCGCTATTATGGCGGCTGCCAGTTCGTGGACGTGGCCGAGAACCTCGCCATCGATCGCGCCAAGAAGCTGTTCGGCTGCGCCTTCGCGAACGTACAGCCGAATTCCGGCAGCCAGGCCAATCAGGGCGTCTTCTTCACCCTGATGCAGCCGGGCGACACCTTCCTCGGCCTCAACCTCGCCGCCGGCGGCCATCTGACCCATGGCTCGCCGGTCAACATGTCGGGCAAGTGGTTCAACGCGGTGGCCTATGGCGTGCGCGAGGACGACCAGCGCATTGATTATGACGTGGTCGCCCAGCTCGCCGACCAGCACAAGCCGAAGGTCATCGTGGCCGGCGGCTCGGCCTATCCGCGCGTCATCGATTTCGCCCGCATGCGGCAGATCGCCGACAGCGTCGGCGCCAAGCTCATGGTGGACATGGCGCACTTCGCGGGCCTCGTGGCCGGCGGCGCCCACCCGAGCCCGTTCCCGCACGCCCATGTGGTGACCACCACCACGCACAAGACCCTGCGCGGCCCGCGCGGCGGCATGATCCTCACGAATGACGAGGAGCTGGCGAAGAAGCTCAACTCCGCCATCTTCCCCGGCATCCAGGGTGGCCCGCTCATGCATGTCATCGCCGCCAAGGCGGTGGCCTTCGGCGAAGCGCTGCGCCCCGAGTTCAAGGTCTATGCCAAGAACGTGGTGGAGAATGCCCGCGCGCTGGCCGAGAACCTGCGCGGCCACGGCTTCGACATCGTGTCCGACGGCACCGACACGCATCTGATGCTGGTGGACCTGCGTCCCAAGCGCCTCACCGGCAAGATTTCGGAGAATGCGCTCGGCCGCGCCCACATCACCTGCAACAAGAACGGCATTCCGTTCGACCCCGAGAAGCCGGCGGTCACCTCGGGCGTGCGCCTCGGCACCCCGGCGGGCACCACCCGCGGCTTCGGCGTGGCCGAGTTCCAGCAGATCGGCGACATGATCGCCGAAGTGCTGGACGTGCTGTCGCAGAAGGGCGTCGCCGAGGACAGCCTCGTGGAAGAAGCGGTGCGCGGCAAGGTGAAGTCGCTGCTCGCCCGCTTCCCCATCTACAACTGATCCTGCCCGCTCCGGCGACTGCCGGGGCAGGCCCCGTTTGGCAGCGCGCGGGTCATCGGCCCGCGCGCTTTTCGTCCGATCCCGTGCGGCAAGGGACAGGTCTTCATGCGGTGCCCCTATTGCGGCAGTCTCGACACCCAGGTGAAGGACAGCCGCCCCACCGAGGACAACACCGCCATCCGCCGCCGCCGGGTCTGCCCGGATTGCGGCGGGCGGTTCACCACCTTCGAGCGCGTGCAGTTGCGCGAACTGATGGTGGTGAAGCGCTCGGGCCGCCGCGTGCCCTTCGATCGCGACAAGCTCGCCCGGTCCGTGGAAATCGCCCTGCGCAAGCGTCCGGTCGAGACCGAGCGCGTGGAGCGGATGCTCTCCGGCCTCGTGCGGCAGCTGGAGAGCCTCGGGGATACGGAGATCACCTCCGAGACCATCGGCGAGATGGTGATGGAGGGTCTGAAGCAGATCGACGACGTGGCTTATGTCCGCTTCGCCTCCGTCTATCGCAATTTCCGTGAGGCGCGCGATTTCGAGAGCCTGCTGGACGAATTGCAGCTCGGCGAGCGCAAGGCGGAGGCGCTGGCCAAGCTGAAGCGCGCGGACCGCACAGCGTCCGAAAGCGAACCGGAGTAGGGGCCATGAGCGCTGCTGCGGTGGGCCTTGGCCGGGCCGGCGTCTTCTCGCCCGAGGAAGACGAGGCCCTGATGGCGGAGGCGCTGGCGGTCGGCCAGCTCGGCCTCGGCCGCACCTGGCCCAACCCTTCCGTGGGCGCCGTCGTGGTGCGCCCGACCTCGGCTGGTCCCCAGATTCTCGGTCGTGCCGGCACGGCGCCCGCCGGCCGTCCCCATGCGGAGCCGCTGGCGCTGGCGCAGGCGGGCGACGCGGCCCGCGGGGCGACGCTCTATGTCACGCTGGAGCCCTGCTCGCATTTCGGCCGCACGCCGCCCTGCGCGGATGCGGTGATCGCCGCCGGCATCACCCGCGTGGTTGCGGCGGTGGAGGATCCCGATCCGCGCGTACGGGGCAGGGGGGTCGCCCGCATGCGCGCGGCGGGCCTGTGGGTCACCGTGGGTGTCGGCGCCGAGCGGGCGCTGGAGGATCATGCGGGCCACATCAGCCGCGTCACCCGCGGCCGGCCTCACGTGCTCCTCAAGATGGCCGTCTCGGCTGATGGCAAGGCGGGCCTTGAAGGCCCGCGCCCCGCCGCCATCACCGGCGAGGAGGCGCGCGCCCGTGTCCATCTCATGCGCGCACACGCGGACGCCATCATGGTCGGCATCGGCACCGTTCTGGCGGACGATCCGCAGCTCACCGTGCGCCTGCCCGGCATGGAAGGGCGCTCGCCGGTGCGGATCGTGCTCGACGGCGACCTGCGCCTGCCGACCACCTGCGGCCTGGTGCGTACGGCGGAGCAGGTGCCTGTGTGGGCCATCGCCGCCGAGGATGCGCCCGCCGAGCGCGAGAAGGCGCTGGTGGATGCGGGTGTTCAGGTGTTGCGCGCCCCCCGCGCTGCTTCCGGCCGCCTCGATCTCCCGGCGGTGATGAAGCTTCTCGGCCTCCTCGGCGTCACCCGCCTGATGGTGGAAGGCGGCCCGCAGGTGGCCGCAGCGCTGCTGGATGAGGGGCTGGTGGACGAGGTTGCGGTGCTGCGTTCCCCCGACGCGCTGGGGGCAGGGGGCCTCGATGCGCTGGCCGGCCGGCCGCTCGCGCGCCTCACCGAGCCGGTGGGCTTTGCGGTGGTGGAGCGCACGGAGCTTGGCCGCGACAGTCTCATGCGGCTGCGGCGGCTCTGATCTGCGCCCTGTTTTTGCTGCCGTTGGCGGTGGGTGGTGGTACAGAGGCGTTTCGATCCCCGTGCAGCCGCTCCTTGGGCAGGCCGCGCGGCCCCACTCATTGCGGCGAAGACCCGCGCGGACGGAACCATGTTCACTGGCATCGTCACGGATCTCGGCGAGATCGTCGATCTGGAAGTGCACAATGAAGTGCGCACCTTCGGCATCGCGACCGACTACAAGCCTTCCTCCATCGATATCGGCGCCTCCATCGCCTGTTCCGGCGTGTGCCTGACGGTGACCAAGGTGAAGAAGCGCGGGCCCAAGCGCGCCGTCTTCTACGTGGACGCCGCCCCCGAGACGCTGGCCATCACCACGGTGGCGAAGTGGCGCGAGGGGGCGCGGATCAATCTGGAGCGCTCGCTGACCATTGGCGGCGAGCTCGGCGGACATCTCGTGACCGGCCATGTGGACGGCATCGCGAGGGTCGTTGCCCGCGACGATTTCGAGGAGACGAGCCGCTTCACCTTCGAGGCGCCGGAGCCGCTGGCCCGCTTCATCGCCGCCAAGGGCTCGGTGTGTCTCGATGGCACGTCCCTGACCGTCAATACGGTGAAGGGCAACCGGTTCTCGTGCCTGCTCATCCCCCACACGCTTGCCGTCACCACCTGGGGCGTCGTGCAGGCGGAAGATGAGATCAATCTCGAAGTGGACCTCATGGCCCGCTATGCCGCGCGCCTTGCGCAGTATGAGCCGGCCTAGAGGGCGTCAGGCTTCGATTGCCCGGCAATTGAAGCCGTAAGACGCTCTCCATTTGAAATCGGAGCCGGATTTCCCGGGCAGAAGGATTTCCTCTGACCCCTTCCGGCTCTAGTACCTGACGCGCCCGAATCGGAGAACATCAAGATGGTAAGCACGCGCAAGGAAGGCGCGAGCGCCGGGGAGCCCGTCACCGGGGCCCGAGTGCTGATTGTGGAAGGGCGCTATTACGAGGCGCTGGCGGACGAGCTTCTGGCCGGCGCTCGCGCCGCGCTGGAAGCGGCCGGTGCCACCGTGGACGTGATCACTGTTCCGGGTGCGCTGGAAATCCCGATCGCCGCCGAGATCGCCCTCGAGGCGGCCGAGGAAGAGGACGAGCCTTACGAGGCAGTGGTGGCGCTCGGCTGCGTCATCCGCGGCGAGACCTACCATTTCGAGATCGTGGCGGGAGAATCCTCGCGCGGCCTCATGGATCTGGCGCTCGCCCATGCCCTGCCGCTCGGCAATGGCATCCTGACCGTGGAAACCGAGGCGCAGGCCTGGGAGCGGGCGCGGGTGGGCGAGGGCAACAAGGGCGGCGGTGCCGCCGAAGCCGCTTTGAGCCTGGTGCGCCTGAAGCGCCGGGGCCTCAAATGAGCGATCAGGTCTCCAAGCCCATGCGCAAGAGCGCGGCCCGTCTCGCGGCGTGCAGGCGCTCTACCAGATGGACATCGCCGGCACGCCGGTGAACGAGATCCTCGCGGAGTTCGAGACCCACTGGCTCGGCCGCGAGGTCGAGGGCGACGTCTATCCGGAAGCCGACCGCGCCCTGTTCCGCACGGTGGTCGAAGGCGTGCTCGCCCAGCAGCGCACCATCGACCCCATGGTGGACGAGGCGCTCACCGCCGGCTGGCCGCTGCGCCGGGTGGAACTGGTGATGCGCGCCACCCTGCGCGCCGGCGCCTTCGAGCTGATCGGCAAGCCGGAAACGCCCGCGCGTGTGGTGATCGCCGAATATGTGAACGTCGCCGCCGCCTTCTTCGAACGCGAGGAGACCGGCATGGTGAACGCGGTTCTGGATTCCCTCGCCCGCAAGCTGCGCGCCGAGGAGTTCGCCTGAGGCGCCCCTTCGCCTTCGGTCGTGCCCGGACCGGATCCGGGCATCCAGGGAGGCGGGGACATGCGCCCGGCGTCCGGTCCATTCTTTTCTGACGCGAGGAGCGCGATGACGGCCGGCAGCGGGGAAGACGACATCATTGCCCGTTATTTCCGGCCCATCGCGACCCATGCCGAGGCGCGCGGCCTGTTCGACGATGCCGCGCTGCTGACCCCGCCGCCCGGCTGCGACCTGGTGCTGACCAAGGACGCGCTGGTGGCGGGCGTCCACTTCTTCGCCGACGATCCCCCGGCTTCGATCGCCCGCAAGGCGCTGCGGGTGAACCTCTCCGATCTCGCCGCCAAGGGTGCGCGCCCGCTCGGCGCGCTGCTCGCCATCGCCTTGCCCCGTCCCATGGACCCGGAATGGCTCGGCGCCTTCGCGGAGGCGCTGGGCGCGGATGCGGAGCGCTTCGGCTGTCCCATCCTCGGCGGCGACACGGTAAGCACGCCCGGGCCCGTCACCCTCTCTATCACCGCCTTTGGGGCCGTACCCACCGGCGGCTTCGTCCCGCGCACGGGTGCGGCGCCGGGCCATGCGCTGCTGGTGTCCGGCACCATCGGGGACGCCGCGCTCGGCCTGCAACTGCGCCTCGCGCCGGATCGCCCCGGCTTTGAGGCGCTGTCGGCCGAGCAGAAGGCCTTTCTCGCCGACCGTTTCCTGCATCCGCAGCCCCGCCTGCCGCTGGCTGAGGCCCTGCGGGATCATGCCGCGGCGGCCATGGATGTCTCGGACGGGCTCGTGGGCGACTTCGCCAAGATGATGTCCGCCTCCGGCTGTGGCGGCCTCGTGCGGGCGGCTCAGGTGCCGCTGTCCGACGCGGCTGCGGCCGCCATCGCAGCCGAGCCCGCGCTTCTGGCTGACGTGCTGGGCGGCGGGGATGATTATGAGATCGCCACCGCCGTACCGCACGACGCCGTGCCGGTGTTCCGTGCCGCCGCCCAGGCGGCGGGTATCGCGGTCACCGTGATCGGCGAGACCTATAAGGGCGATGGACTAGATCTAGTGGGTCTCGACGGCCAGCCGCTCTATCTCGACCGGCGCAGCTTCAGCCACTTCTGAGCTGGCGGCGCTTGTCCAGCGCCCATCGAACGTTTTGGTGCTGTCACACAAAGTGCCCACAATGGCTTGTGGATGACGTGCATAAGGACACGCCCTTCGGCGCGCCCGAGGGATGCCTGTCCACAGCCCCGATCCGGCCGCAAATGGCTACGGGCAAACGGCTGTTAGGGGTTTATTAACAGGTGGCGCCTCACTATATTTAGTAGGAAAGCCGCTCTCGGAGCCCCCAAATCTGCGTTTGACGGCGACGCCAGACTCGCACTAGCGTCGCCACATTCAAGAACGGCGCGGACGATCTGAGGCCACGGCCTCGTGTCTTCGCGCCTGCCTTCCAGAAACAGCAGTCCGGCTCCGGGACGGCGCAAAGCGCCGCGCCCAACGTTGCGTCGCGGCCTGCCAATGACCACCTATTATGCCCCGGACCGGGGCCCTGCGCTGAGGAGCATTCGGTCATGCGCGTTGAACGCCGCTACACCACGGAAGGCCGCTCGCCTTATGACGCCATCGCGTTTCGCGAGGCTGTCAGCGAGATTCGCAACCCCAATGGTTCGGTGGTGTTCCGCCAGGAAGGCATCGAGGTTCCCGCGCAGTTCTCGCAGGTGGCGAGCGACATTCTCGCGCAGAAGTATTTCCGTAAGGCCGGCGTTCCGGCGCGCCTGAAGAAGGTGGAGGAGAACGCCGTTCCCTCCTTCCTGTGGCGCTCGGTGCCGGACGAGGCGGCCCTTGCCGCGCTGCCCGAGAAGGAGCGCTACGTCGGCGAAAGCTCCGCCAAGCAGGTGTTCGACCGTCTGGCCGGCACCTGGACCTACTGGGGCTGGAAGGGCGGCTATTTCGACACGGAGGCGGACGCGCAGGCCTTCTTCGACGAGCACCGCTACATGCTCGCCATGCAGATGGTGGCGCCTAACTCGCCGCAGTGGTTCAACACCGGCCTGCACTGGGCCTATGGCATCGACGGCCCCGGCCAGGGCCATTTCTACGTCGATTACAAGTCTGGCGAGCTTCTGGCCTCCACCTCGGCCTATGAGCATCCCCAGCCGCACGCCTGCTTCATCCAGTCCGTGGGCGACGACCTCGTGAACGAGGGCGGCATCATGGACCTGTGGGTGCGCGAGGCGCGCCTGTTCAAGTATGGCTCCGGCACCGGCTCCAACTTCTCCGCCCTGCGCGGCGAGGGAGAGCGCCTGTCGGGTGGCGGCAAGTCCTCCGGCCTCATGAGCTTCCTCAAGATCGGCGACCGCGCGGCGGGCGCCATCAAGTCCGGCGGCACCACCCGCCGCGCCGCCAAGATGGTGGTTGTGGATGCCGACCATCCGGATATCGAATCTTATGTGAACTGGAAGGTGCTGGAGGAGCAGAAGGTCGCCTCCCTCGTCACCGGCTCGCGCATCAATGCCAAGCACCTGAAAGCCGTGCTCAAGGCCTGCGTGAACTGCGAGGGCACGGGCGACTCCTGCTTCGACCCCGAGAAGAACCCGGCGCTAAAGCGCGAGATCAAGGCCGCCCGCAAGGCCGGCGTGGTGGATGCCGCCATCCGCCGCGTGATCCAGTATGCCCGCCAGGGCTTCACTGACATCGATGTCGCCATCTACGACACCGACTGGGACGGCGAGGCCTATCTGACGGTGGCCGGCCAGAACTCCAACAACTCGGTGCGCGTGACCGACGACTTCCTGCGCGCCGTGGAGGAGGATGCGGACTGGAACCTCATCCGCCGCACCGACGGCAAGGTGCACAAGACCGTCAAGGCCCGCGAACTGTGGGACAAGATCGGCTCGGCCGCCTGGCACTGCGCCGACCCCGGCATCCAGTTCCACACTACCATCAACGACTGGCACACCTGCCCGTCGGGCGGTGAGATCCGCGCCTCCAATCCGTGCTCCGAGTACATGTTCCTCGATGACACGGCCTGCAATCTCGCCTCGCTGAACCTGCTGCAGTTCCGCGATAGCGAGAAGCGCTTCGACGTGGAGAGCTTCGAGCACGCGGTGCGCCTGTGGACCGTGGTGCTGGAAATCTCCGTGCTGATGGCGCAGTTCCCCTCGCGCCGCATCGCCGAGCTCTCCTACGAATACCGCACGCTGGGCCTCGGCTACGCCAATATCGGCGGCCTGCTGATGACCGCCGGTATCCCCTATGACTCGGCCGAGGGCCGTGCCATCTGCGGCGCCATCTCCGCCATCATGACCGGGATCTGCTACGCGACCTCCGCCGAGATGGCGAAGGAGCTTGGGCCCTTCCCGGCCTATGAGCAGAACGCCACGTCCATGCTGCGGGTCATCCGCAACCACCGCCGCGCCGCTTACGGCGAGGCCAAGGGCTATGAGGGGCTCTCCATCGCCCCGGTGCCGCTCGACCATGCGTCCTGCAAGGACGAGCGCCTCGTGGCCCACGCCAAGGCGGCCTGGGACAAGGCGCTGGCTGACGGCGAGAAGCACGGCTACCGCAATGCGCAAGTGAGCGTGATCGCCCCCACCGGCACCATCGGCCTGGTGATGGACTGCGACACCACCGGCATCGAGCCCGATTTCGCCCTGGTGAAGTTCAAGAAGCTCGCCGGCGGTGGCTACTTCAAGATCATCAACGGCGCCGTGCCAGAGGCGCTGCGCACGCTCGGCTACAGCGAGGCGCAGATCGCCGAGATCGAGGCCTATGCGGTGGGCCACGGCTCGCTGGCGCAGGCTCCGGCGATCAACCACGGCTCTCTGAAGGCCAAGGGCTTCGACGCCGAGGCCATCGCCAAGGCTGAAGCCGCGGTGAAGACCGCCTTCGACATCAAGTTCGCCTTCAACCGCTGGACCTTCGGCGACGACTTCCTCACGAAGTCGCTCGGCGTCTCCGCGGCCCAGCTCGCGGACCCGAAATTCGACCTGCTCTCGCACCTCGGCTTCTCCAAGGCCGACGTGGAAGCCGCCAACGTGCATGTGTGCGGCGCCATGACCCTTGAGGGCGCGCCCTATCTGAAGGCCGAGCACCTGCCGGTGTTCGACTGCGCCTCGCCCTGCGGGCGCATCGGCAAGCGCTTCCTCTCCGTGGAGAGCCACATCCGCATGATGGCTGCTGCGCAGCCGTTCATCTCGGGTGCCATCTCGAAGACCATCAACATGCCCAACGAGGCGACGGTGGAGGATTGCCTGTCCTCCTACCTGCTCTCCTGGCGCCTCGCGCTGAAGGCCAATGCGCTCTATCGCGACGGCTCCAAGCTCTCCCAGCCGCTGAATGCCCAGCTGGTGGCGGACGACGAGGACGAGGAGGATGCGGTGGAAGCGCTGGTGGCCCAGCCGGCCGCAGCCCGCGCCGCGACCGTCACCGAGAAGATTGTTGAGCGGGTGATCGAGCGCGTCATCGAGCGCAACGTCCACGACCGCGAGAAGATGCCCGACCGCCGCAAGGGCTACACCCAGAAGGCGGTGGTGGGCGGCCACAAGGTCTATCTGCGCACCGGCGAATATGATGACGGCCGCCTCGGCGAGATCTTCATCGACATGCACAAGGAAGGCGCGGCGCTGCGCTCCTTCATCAACAACTTCGCCATCTCGGTGTCGCTCGGCCTCCAGTACGGCGTGCCGCTGGAGGAGTATGTGGACGCCTTCACCTTCACCCGCTTCGAGCCGGCGGGCCCGGTGCAGGGCAACGACACCATCAAGTATGCCACCTCAATCCTGGACTATGTGTTCCGCGAGCTGGCGGTCTCCTACCTTGGCCGCTACGACCTCGGGCATGTGGACCAGACGGAGACCGGCTTCGACGCGCTCGGCAAGGGCGTTGACGAAGGCAAGGCCCCGACGGGCGGCGCTGCGGCCGCTGCCGCCTCGCGTGTGGTCTCCAAGGGCCTCGTGCGCGGCAAGAACGTGAGCCTGCTGGTGCCGCAGCTCGCCGAGCCGCGTGCCTCCTCGGACAACGTGACCGTGCTGCGGGCCCGTACCGAGGGCGCCACGGCGCTGAAGCCCGAGGCCGAGCTGGAAGAGGGAGCTGCCGAGCTCGAGGAGGCTGTTGAGAGCCTGCTCGACAAGCCGCTCGCCTGGACACCGGCGGCCCGCACCCAGGACCGCCGCGCCGAGGCCCGCGCCCGCGGCTATGAAGGCGAAGCCTGCCCCGAGTGCATGAACTTCACCATGGTGCGCAACGGCACCTGCCTGAAGTGCAACACCTGCGGCGCCACCACCGGCTGCTCGTGAGGGGGAGGGGCTGTTGTTGGTGTCGTGGCACCCAAAGGTTGAGCATTTGACGCCATAGTGTGGCTCATTGGCAGCCAAAGGTTGGCGCACTGCCTGAAAACGGCGCGGATAAAGGGAAAGGGCCCCGCATTCACGGAGGCCCTTTTTCGTTTTTGTGTTCCGCGCCTTCTCGGTGTTTGACCGCAGGCGATGAGCCTCGCGGGAATCGCAACGTGCTGTGTCGCCAAGTGGCAACGCACCCAAGGTAGAGGAGGCGCTGGCCGGCCGCGCGCCCGTCAGGCGGCATGACTCCCAAGCCCCCAGCCCGGCCCATTTCGGTCCTCGGCGTGGCCTCGGCGCGGGAGCTGCTGCTGGATCTCGCTGGTCCCATCGAAGTTTTGCGCCGGGCCGATCTAACGCAGGACGGCGTGCGATGCTGGTCCTGACACCGGGATCCGCCGCCGAGAGGCCTCCGCAGGGGGACATTTACGTCCCGGATCGGGCATCGACGTGCTGAACGCGGGGCCCAGGGATCGCCGGTGATGACTCATAGCGGCGCCTCGACCGCATTTCAGCGACGTCGGCATTGCGCCCCCGTTTCAGCCACTGATCTGGTAACGGCTGCGGCCCGAAAGCGGACATTAGCGAGGCACGGCACGTAGGCACCCTTTGCGCCGAGAGCAGACGTCAAGCCGCCAATACAATGTGGACGCTCCAGTGCGATCAATGTGTTGGCGTTTGCGCCCTAAACTGACGTTTTGACAGCGCCACCGTCCGTCTCCCCACTGTGAAGAGAAATAGCGCAAGCCCGCTTATGAAGGGCTTGCGGATCATCCCACAATTCAATATTTCGATAAATATCGAATTATGAGGACCCATATGGACGAACTCGCTGCCTTGACCGCGTTCGGCGCTCTCTCCCAGGAGACCCGGTTGCGGATCGTTCGGCGTCTCGTGATTGCCGGGCCTGATGGAATCTCGGCCGGAGCGATCAGCGAGGCGGTCGGTGCGTCGATGTCGACCCTGTCCTTCCATCTGAAAGAGCTGGAGCATGCGGGCCTTGTCCGCTCGCGCCGGCAATCCCGCTCCATCATCTACAGCGCAGCCCTCGATGCCCTGGCGGGCCTCGCAGCCTTCCTGATGCGGGACTGTTGCCAAGGCCATCCGGAGGTTTGCGCGCCCGCAATGCAGGCGCTGACCGCCTGTTCATGCCCGGAGCAAGGGTCACATGACTGACCACACCTACAACGTGCTCTTCCTCTGCACGGGGAATTCGGCCCGCTCGATCCTCGGCGAGGCCATGCTGAACAAGCTTGGTGAAGGCCGCTTCCGCGCCTTCTCGGCGGGGAGCAAGCCCAAGGGCGAGGTCAACCCGCTTGCCATCGAGGTGCTGCGGGAGGCGGACTTCCCGACCGACGGACTGTCTTCCAAGAGCTGGGAGGTGTTCGCCCGGGCGGATACTCCCACCATGGATTTCATCTTCACGGTCTGCGACGACGCGGCGGGCGAGACCTGCCCCATCTGGCCCGGCCACCCGGCGACGGCCCACTGGGGCATTGAAGATCCGGCAGCGGTCGAGGGAACCTATCTTGAGCGGCGGAAGGCTTTTGTCAGGGCGCAGCGCTATCTCTTGAACCGGATTTCGGCATTCATGGCGCTTCCGCTGCGCTCTCTCGATCGCATGGCGCTCCACAACCAGCTCCGCGCGATCGGTCAACTGACGGACGCTTATGTTGCCCGCTCAAATCTCCTCCATTCGGAGTCGAAATGATGGACGTGGTCATCTACCACAACCCGGAATGTGGAACCTCCCGCAACACGTTGGCCCAGATCCTGAACGCTGGTGTGGAGCCGCACGTCATCGAATACCTGAAGTGCCCACCTTCTCGCGTCATGCTTCGTCAGCTTGTCGACCGGGCCGGAATGACAGTCCGCGCCCTCCTGCGCGAAAAGGGCACGCCCTTCGCGGCGCTAGGTCTCGCCAATCCGGCGCTGACCGATGACGACCTGCTCGATGCCATGATGGCGCACCCAATCCTCATCAACCGTCCCCTGGTGGTGAGCCCGAAGGGTGTCCGGCTGTGCCGCCCATCCGAAGAGGTCCTCGACCTCCTGCCGCCGCAGCGCGGCGCCTTCACCAAGGAAGACGGCGAACGCGTCGTCGACGACGCGGGAAACCGCGTGACCAATTCCTGAGCTCTTTCCCTGGATTTGCGCCCATGCTCGCCGTCGCGATCTTCATCGCCACCCTCGTGCTCGTCATCTGGCAGCCGAGAGGGCTAGGCATCGGCTGGAGTGCGCTCGGTGGCGCGGCTCTGGCGCTGGCGACGGGCGTGATCGGCCTCGCTGATGTCCCGGTGGTCTGGGACATCGTCTGGGATGCGACCTTCACCTTCGTCGCGCTCATCATCATCTCGCTGCTGCTGGATGAGGCGGGGTTCTTCCAATGGGCGGCCCTCCATGTCGCCCGGTGGGGGAAGGGCCGAGGTGCACTCCTGTTTCCCCTCGTGATCCTGCTGGGCGCGGCGATCGCGGCCGTGTTTGCGAACGACGGCGCGGCCCTCCTGCTGACGCCCATCGTGCTCGCCATCCTGCTGAGACTGAACTTCCGGCCTGCCGCTGCCATGGCCTTCATCGTCGCCTGCGGCTTCGTGGCGGACAGCACGAGCTTGCCGCTGGTCATCTCGAACCTGGTCAACATCGTCAGCGCGAACTTCTTCGGCATCACGTTTGACCGCTATGCGGCGGTCATGGTGCCGGTGAACGTCGTCTCCCTTGCGGCGACCCTGATCGTGCTCTGGCTCTTCTATCGGAAGGACATCCCGGCGACCTACGATGTCGGCGAGCTCGATGTTCCAGCAAGTGCGATCCGGGACCGGGGCGTGTTCGTCGCCGCTTTCCCTATGCTGGCGATCCTCCTCGCCGCATACTTCGTGACCGCGCCCTTCGGCATCCCGGTGGCGGCTGTGACGGGGGCCGGTGCTCTTGTGCTCATAGCGGTCGCCGGGCTGGGGAATGCCATTTCCGTCCGAAAGGCCGTGGCCTCCGCACCGTGGCAGATCGTGCTGTTCAGCCTCGGCATGTATCTGGTGGTCTACGGGCTGAAGAATGCGGGTCTGACCGATCACCTCGCAGGCCTACTCCAGTGGTTCGCCGGACAGGGAACGATGGCCGGCGCGATCGGGACCGGCTTCACGTCGGCCATTCTGTCCTCGGTCATGAACAACATGCCCAGCGTCCTGATCGGGGCCATTGCCGTCCAGCAGGCTCCGGACGTCTCCCCGCTCATGCGGGAGGTCATGGTCTATGCGAACGTCATTGGCTGCGACCTCGGCCCTAAGTTCACCCCGATCGGAAGCCTCGCCACGCTGCTCTGGCTGCACGTGCTGGGCAGCAAGGGGCAGAAGATCACATGGGGGGCGTACATGAAGGTCGGGCTGGTGATCACGCCGCCGGTCCTGCTGGTCACGCTCATCGCGCTGGCACTGTGGCTGCCGGTGCTTGGCGTTCAGTAGCTTGAACCGTCGCCAAGAGTTGCGTGAAACCCATTACGCGGATCCGTGGCTAACGGCAGCTTTCAGCGTGCTGGGTCGTGCAGGTCCATGTCCATAGATGGCAGTACGTCGAGGAAGTGGACGTGCATCGCCTGTAGGCGCGCCCTGACGGCATCGAGCAGCGAGGTGTTGAGAACCTTTGCCTGCTGGACGCGCTGGTAGTCAAGCATGACCCCCTCGTTGAACCTCGGCGGATTCAGGCATGTGAAGGACTCGCCAGCCCAATTGCGGCTCTTCATCACCACCGGAGCCCCATATTCGACCTGGCTGGCGTCGCTGTGGGCGAAGAGGGTGTTCCGCTTGATAATGAGGTCGTCGTGCAAGGCGCGGGTGAACGGTGAGAGCTTGATCCCGAGGGCACCGTAGGAGAGCGAGGGAATGCCTCCCTTCGATTCCGAGAACGGCCGACAATAGGAGACGATCAAGGTCGTTTCGTAGCAGATGAACTTTCGCAGGGTCGCAAGCGGGTATCGCCCTTCGTGGTCCACCTCCTCTTCAATAAAGGCAATTGCGCTTCCTGCGTGTGACAGGTCTCTGACACTCAATATCAGGCGTTTGAACAAGCCCCAGTTCTTCAGCAGATATTCGGGCACCCGATCCAGTTGGGGAGGGTCGAAGGCGCGGACACCCCCGCTTCCCGAGTGTTCGTCGATGCGTTCGTAGTAGAACCATTCATCGGGAAACCCGTATTGGTGCTTGAGGTGTGCCTGATAGGCTTCTTTCGCCTCATTCCCATCCGACATCCAAATCCCGCCCCTAGAAATGCCCGATCCGATCGTAGCGGAGCGTTCGGCAGGAGCGAAGCGAGCGCCCATCCTCGAGACTATCGTGATCGGATATCTGCCAAGCTGTCCTCCATCGCATGCCTGCGCGCTTCAGCCTGCTGGCGGCGCTCGGAATAGCGGTCGACGAGGTAGTCGGCTCGGCCCCGGACGAGCAGCGTGAACTTCATCAGCTCTTCCATGACGTCCACGACCCGGTCGTAATAGGCCGAGGGCTTCATGCGCCCGGCCTCGTCGAATTCCTGATGGGCCTTCGCCACCGACGACTGGTTCGGGATCGTGACCATCCGCATCCAGCGGCCGAGGACACGGAGAGAGTTCACGGCATTAAAGGACTGGGACCCCCCGCTCACCTGCATGACGGCGAGCGTGCGGCCCTGCGTCGGCCGGATGCCACCCATCTCAAGGGGCAGCCAGTCGATCTGGCTCTTGAACACGCCGGTGATGTTGCCGTGGCGTTCCGGGCTGCACCAGACCTGTCCCTCCGACCATGTGGACAGGGCGCGCAGCTCCTGCACCTTCGGGTGATCTGGAGACACGCTATCCGGCAGCGGGAGGTCGCGTGGATCGAAGATGCGGGTCTCGGCACCCATGCGTTCAAGGAGCCGAGCCGCTTCCTCGGTCAGCAGGCGGCTGTACGACCGCTCGCGCAGGGAGCCGTACAGAAGGAGGATGCGGGGTGCGTGATCGGGGACCGAGCGAGGCTCTAGAAGAGCGGCATCGGGAAGGACGAGGTGCCTCTCGTCGAGCGCGGGGAAGTCCGGGGACGAAGTCGTGTCGGTCATCACTTGAACCTTGATGTCAGATGGCTGCGCGGGACGCGCGGACGGAAAGCAGAGCGGCGCTCCAGAAGCCAATCACGAGGATGCAGGCTCCGATCACGAGCGCGATCACAACGGCATCGTATGAGCCGGTACTGGCCCAGATGGATGCGGCACCGACGGGCGCGATGGCCCGCGCGATCGTCCCCGGCGCGGCGAGCGCACCATTGACGGCCCCATAGGCTTCCCGCGTGAGCATCTCCGGGACGGCAAGGCCGCGCACGATGGTCATGATGCCGTTGGCGCCGCCGTAGAGGGCCGCCACGGCGGCGACGAGGGTGAAGCTCGGCGGAAGTGCCTGAAGGGCGAGGAGTGCCACCGGGAAGACCAGCACGACGGCACTGCCGATCAGGCGCACCGATGCTTTCGGAGCGAACACCCAGATGGCGATCCGGCCCGCGACCTGAGCGGGACCGATGATGGCCATGGCTGCGACCACTGTGCCGGTATCGAAGCCGCGCTCGATGAGCAGCGGGTAGAAGTGGAACGTGAAGGCGGAGAAGGCGGCGTAATAGGCCGTCAAGGCGATCGCTAGGGCCCAGAAGGCGGGAAGGCGCATGACCCCACGGACGATGCCGCTTCCCACCATTGCCGACGTCGCCGGGGCTGTGCGTTCGGGATGATCCGCCCGTGGATCGATGACGAGGGCATAGAGGGTGGCGCAGAGGATCAGGTTCACGCCGCCCAGCACCATGAGCGTTCCCCGCCATCCCACGGTGTCGAGCAGATGCTGGACGATGGGGATGAAGACGGTGGAGGCGAAGCCGCCCCATAGCGTGAGGGCTGTGATCCCGGCCCGTGCCCCACCGCTGCCGCTGCGCCGGGCGACGACGGCGAAGGCGGGTTCATAGAGGGTGGCGGCCTGCACGATGCCGATCCCGGCGACGCAGAGATAGAAGGGCAGGAGGGACGCGATCTGCGACCAACCGAGAAGCAGGAGGCCAGCGATCAGGGAGCCGCCGGCCATCACGAAGCGGCCATGGCCTCGGTCGATGGCCGATCCGACGGGATAGGCGGCGAAGCCCGCTAGGATCAGGCCGAGGGTGGCTGCGCCATAGGTCTCGGGCTTCGACCAGCCGAGTTCCCGCTCCATGGCCTCGGCGATGGGCGGGAAGGCATAATAGAGCGATCCCCATGAGCAAATCTGCCCGATGCCGAGGCCGGTGATGAACCAGCTTCTGCCGCTCAGGGGTGGCACATCTGTTGTGGCTGCCGAGGTGCCGGTCATGCGTTCATTCCGGAGCCGGGAACCCGTGGAAGGCGAACAGCGCATTCCTTCATGCATCGACCATCAATGCTTCGGGGCAAATGAAGGATGGTCATGGGCAGCATGCCGGGCCGTTCCCCTCGACGAGCTTTCCGGCATCAAGCAGGCAGCGGGTGACGTCCATCCATGCCTCGACGGCGACCTTGAAGGCGGCCCGGCCCTTGTCGGTCAGGGTGTAGACTTTCCGCTCCCGCCCGGAGACGACCTCGGTCTCGACGGTGAGATAGCCGCCTTCCTCGAACTCCCGCAGCACCGGGTAGATGGTCCCCTCGGTGGGGGAACAGCAGCCGTTCGTGGTCTGCTCCACGGCGCGGGCGATGTCGTAGCCGTGCATGGCCCGCTGGTGGAGCACGCACAGGATGAAGAACTTGGACAGGCTCATCTTGATGGTGCCGTTCCAGTAGGCCCGACTGAGGAAGTCGGGCCCGGTCTTCGCTGCGGCATCAGGCATTGAGGGTCTAGGCATAGGAGCAGACCCTATGCATTGAGGGGCAATGCGTCAATCCGCGCTCAGCGCCTCCGCTGACTGTCGGTTCATTTTCGAAAAGTGGACGTCCGTTCAAGCGGTGAGATATCGTAGCGCGTGGCCGCCGGAGACTTCCGCTTTGGAGTTTCCTGGATCGTCGGCGGCGTCCGCTTTGCGCCACCATCGGTCATTGATTTCGCATCGGCTGCGGCCCGAAAGCCGGCATTCGGGCGGGCGCCTTTAAGCGGATAGCGCGCCTATTAGCCTGAAAAAAAGGACGCTTGACCGGCGATGAGCACCCTTCAGTTAAGGCCGAACGTCTTCCGAAGCCCTCTGTCGACGGGACCGGCAGGCATGAAGCGGCGGAGTTTTGCTAGGAGAGACGCCTCACCCTTCGGCGTATGGCGCATTTTCCAGTCGCCCAATGCCGCGCGCACAATCGTGGCGGCGACCGCATCGGGGGCGGGTGCCTTCTGAACGTTCTTCTGGATCGCCAGGGAAACAACGTCGCGCTCCCTTTCGTATGCGGAAATCTTGGAAGCTGCCTGCGGCGCGTTCAGATCAAGGTTTGTTTTGGTGAAGGAGGGTTCGACGAGCGCAACGCGGACACCAAACGGCCGCACTTCATGATCCAGGGTCTCCGATAATCCCTCCACGGCATGCTTGGACGCCGCATAGAGCCCCATGTAGGGCGCGGGCAGAAAACCGAGGACCGAGCTTACATTGACGATGCGGCCGGAGCGCTGCTGACGCATGTGAGGCAGCACGGCCTGGATCGTACGCAAGAGGCCGAAGAGGTTAGTGTCGAAGAGCGTCTGGGCCTCAAAGATCGATGTTTCCTCGGTGGCGCCAAGAAGCGTCACGCCCGCGCTGTTGACCAGCACGTCGAGGCGGCCGTCCTGCTTCATGATGTTCAGTATGCTGCGCTCGATCGAATCCTCGTTACGAACGTCCATTTCAATGAGCGTCACGCCGGCGATGGCTTGAGCTTTGGCCAAGTCGCGCACGGTACCATAGACGCGGCATCCCGCTTCCGCGAATCTCAGCGCGGTGGCGCGGCCGATGCCGGATGAGACACCGGTAACGAGAACTACTTTGCGGGTCGACATTGTCATTCCTTTGATGGGCGTCTGGGCATGGGAGGGGCTGAAAGCTGTCATTCGGCAGCCATGGCGGGGTGCGGCGCGCGTGTGTCCGCAGTGCTTGCTGGAACCTCGTCGGGCGTTGCCTTGATACGGAACCAGGCGGCGTAGAGGGCGGGGAGGAACAGCAGGATCAGTGCTGTACCCACGGCGGTGCCACCGATCAGCGTGTACGCCATCGATCCCCAGAACACGGAATGCGTCAGGGGAATGAAGGCGAGAACCGCAGCCAGCGCGGTCAGGATCACCGGGCGCGTCCGCTGCACGGTCGCTTCGACCACGGCGTGATAGTCGTCGAGTCCGGCGGTTCTATTCTCCTTGATCTGCTCGGTCAGGATCAGCGTGTTGCGCATCAGGATGCCGGCAAGACCAATCAGGCCGAGAATGGCGTTGAAGCCGAAGGGCTGATTGAACAGGATCAGCGTCGGCACCACGCCGGCCAGGCCAAGCGGCGCCGTCATCATCACCATGGTCATGGTCGAGATGCTGCGGACCTGCAGGATGATCACGATCAGCATCGCAGCGATCATCATGGGGAAGATCTTGACCAGGGCGACATTCGCCTTGAGAGACTCCTCGATATTGCCGCCCATCTCGATGCGGTAGCCGACGGGAAGCGAGGCGATCAGCGGCTGGAGCGCCTGCATCACCTGCTTGGAGACTTCCGGCGGCTGGGTGGCTTCGTTAATGTCGGCGCGCACGGTGATGACGGACGTGCGGTCACGGCGCTTCAGGATTGGCTCCTCGAAACGGATTTCGGAGTGACCGACCTGGTCCAGCGGAACCTGGCGCCCGTTGCGGCTCATCAGGGAAAAGTCAGCGAGTCGTGCCGGGTCGAGGCGGTTTTCGCCGGCGCTCCGCGCCACGACGGGGACATTGCGGATGTCCTCGCGGACCTGCGTCACGGTGATGCCGGTGAGCAGCAACTGCATTTGCTGGGCCGCCTCTGCGGGCGACAGGCCGATGAGGTTGAGCCGCTCCTGGTCGGGGACAAAGCGCACGACAGGCGCGCGGTTGCCCCAGTCACGGTTGGCCTGGCGCACGTCCGGGATGCTGCTCATGAGGGAGAGGGCCTTCTCGGAGATGCGGTAGAGTTCGGCCGGGTCGGGGCCCATGATGCGGAATTCGACCGGGAACGGCGTGTAGGGGCCGAAGACCAGCTGCGTGACGCGGACATAAGCTTCGGGTGCAAGCCCATCGGCAATGGCCGCGCGTAGATCGTGCTTCAGTTCTTCGCGCGCCGCCGCATCTGGCGTCAGCACGACGATCTTGGCGAATGACGGGTCCGGCAGTTCGGGCGCCATGGCGAAGAAGAAGCGCGGTGCGCCCTGTCCAATATAGCTCGTGACGATTTTCGCCTCGGGCTGTTCCTTGAGCCAGCGTTCCGCCTTCTCGACCGCCGCGGTCGTGGCCTCGATGCTGCTGCCTTCCGGCATGCGGACTTCCACCAGGACCTCGGGGCGGTCGGAGGTCGGGAAGAACTGCTGCTTAACGGCGCCCATGCCCACGACGGAGAGGGCCATGGCGACTCCCACCACGGCGCAGGTCATGAATTTGTGCCGCACCGTGAACTTGATGGCCGCGCGTAGGCGCCGATAGTTCGGCGTATCGTAGATGGCGTGATGGCCACCTTCGACGGGCTTGATGGCGGGCAGCATTTTCACGCCGAGATAGGGCGTGAAGATCACCGCGACGATCCACGACACGATGAGTGCGAATCCGACGACCCAGAAGATGTTGCCGGCATATTCGCCCGCCGCGGAGGCGGCGAAGCCGACTGGCATCAGGCCGATGATGGTCACCAGCGTGCCAGAGAGCATTGGAGCCGCCGTATGGCTCCAGGCATAGGCGGCCGCCTTGATGCGGTCCATGCCCTCTTCCATCTTCACCACCATCACCTCGATGGCGATGATGGCGTCGTCGACCAGCAGGCCCAGCGCCAGGATGAGCGCGCCGAGTGTGATGCGGTCGAAGAAGCGACCTGTCTCCAGCATGATCAGGAAGACAACGGCAAGCGTCAGCGGCACCGCAAGGGCCACGACGATGCCGACGCGCCATCCGAGGCTGACGAGGCTGACGAACAGCACGACGCCGAGGGCCATGGCGAATTTCAGCATGAATTCGCCGACGGCCGCGTCGATGTTGACGGCCTGGTCGCTGACCTTCTCAAGCGTCATGCCGAGCTGCAAGGTCGCCGCGATGGCGCTGGAGCGTGCTTCCAGCGCCTTGCCGAGTTCAAGCCCGTTCCACCCCTGCTGCATCACCGCCGCCAGCATGATGGTGGGTTCGCCATTGTGGCGGATGATGTAGGTTTCGGGATCCTGGTAGCCGCGACGCACCTCGGCCACATCGGAGAGCTTGAGCGTGCGCCCCCCGGCCACGATGGGGGTGTTCGCGATGGCGGCGAGGCTGTCATAGGCTCCATCGAAGCGGAGGAACACCTGTGGGCCGCGCGTGTCGATGGATCCGGCCGGGGTCACCGTGTTCTGCCGCTGAAGGGCGGATGCTATTTCTTGCGCGGACACGCCCAACGTCGCCAGCTTGGCATAGGAAAACTCGACGAAGATCTGCTCGGGACGCTCGCCCAGAATGTTGACCTTCTTCACGCCGGGGACGTGCAGCAGTTCCTGGCGGATCAACTCCGCCTGCCGCGCCAGTTCGCGCATGGGCATGCCCTTGGCCTTGAGGGCATAGAGGGCGAAGCTCACATCGGAGAACTCGTCATTGACGAACGGACCGAGCACGCCGGAGGGCAGATTGCGCGCCTCGTCGCCTAACTTCTTGCGGGCCTGATAGAATTCCTCCGCGACGGCCGAGGGGGGCGTATTGTCCTTGAGCGTGACCGTTAGGAAGGCAAAGCCGGGGCGGGCGATGGTTTCGACCCGGTCATACCAGGTCAGTTCCTGGATGCGCTTTTCCAGCGGTTCTGCGACGAGATCCTGCATCTCCCTCGCCGTCGCGCCAGGCCATGCCACGGTGACGGTGAGCGTTTTGATAGTGAATGAGGGGTCTTCCGCTCTGCCAAGCTTGACGAAGGCATAGACGCCCGCGGCCGCCAGCAGCACGATGAAGAAGAGGGTGACGGCACGCTCACGGACTGCCAGCGCTGAGAGATTGAAGCTCATTTGGAATTCCCCTCAATCAGCTTCGCCGTCCGTACGGCGGCGCCGTCTTTCAGGAGATGCGCGCCGAGCGCCACGACGTCCGCGCCAAGTGCGACGCCGGTGACCGTCGCGTATTCGTTTCCGAGGCGTTTGACTTGGACGGGCACGAAGCGGACCGTGGATGAGGTCGGGTCGAGAACCCATACGCCGGTCCGCACGCCATCATTCAGCACGGCGCCGATGGGGACGCTCACAGAGGGTTGGGCCTCCCCGCTGGGGATGGTGATCGTTACGGTCGTTCCAAGAGGGGCCGCGGCGGCGGGCCCCTCAAGGACGTACCGCGCCTCATAGGTGCGCGTCTGGGAGTCGGCCGCATCGGAGATCTGCCGCAGTCGCGCCGAGCTGGGTTCGGCATCACTGCCATAGACGCGCGCCTTGGCCTGCGAGCCCAAGGCGGGGCGGATCGTCTCGGGCAGTGCTACGACAGCTTCGCGCGGCCCAGCTTGGGCCAGCTGAATGACCGTTTGGCCCGCCGCGACCACCTGTCCGGGTTCGCCAAGGGTGGCGACGATGGTGCCGTCGGCTCCTGCGGTTAACGTGGAATAGGTCGCTTCGTTTGCGGCGACATCGGCTTCCGCTTCCGCAACATCGAGCTGCGCCTGAGCCGTGTCGAGCGCGGCCTTGGCCTGTTCGTAGCGTTGCGGCGTTGCAGCAAGCCCGCCCTTCACCAGCGCGGCGTATCGCTTTTCGTCGGCGCTCGCCTGAACCAGCACCGCGCGGGCAGCCGCCACGGCGTTGCGCTTGGCGGTCAGCGCGAGGCGCAGATCCGTGTCGTCGATCCGCATAAGGGGCTGGCCCGCCTTGACCTGCTGCCCGACATCGACGAGCCGCTCGACGATCTTGCCGGGCACGCGGAAGCCGACATTGCTCTGGACCCGCGCCTCTATGAGACCCGTAAAGCCTCGCTCGAGGCCCGCTGTCGGCGCGATCTTCATCACCCTTACAAGCGGTGCCTCCTCCCTGGGATCACCAATCGGTCCGGCATGTGGTGAAGAAGGGGAAAGCGCGAAAAAGCCGGCCGCCCCAGCCACTGCGGTCACAACGCCTGCCACGAGGAGAATGGGCTTTTTCATAGCCGTCGCCTGCCAAATTAGATTGCGTCCGAACGCTATATTGGATATAGATGCCGAACGCAATCTAAATTCGGGAGGTCAGTTATGCGCGTCAGTCGAATTCAGGCGGAAGAAAACCGGCAAACGGTGATCAGTGTGGCGAGCCGTCTCTTTCGCGAGCACGGCTTCGACGGCATCGGCCTGAAGGACCTGATGGCCGGTGCGGGCATGACGCAAGGTGCCTTCTACAAGCAGTTCGAGTCCAAGGAGGATCTGGCGGTTCAGGCTTCTAGAAGTGCGCTCGCAGGCGCGGTGGAGAGGTGGTCGACGGCCGCTGCATCCAATCCCGAAGATCCGCTCGCGGCCATCATGCGTTTCTATCTCAGCATGGGGCACTGCACCGAAAAGACCGATGGTTGCCCGGTGGTCGCGCTCGGCTCAGATGCTGCGCGCCAGGGGGCGAACGTAAGAGCGGCGTTCGAGGACGGCATCAAAGATCATCTTGAAATGATAGCTGGCTGGGTGGGCGAGGATCACGACCCAAATGGCAAGGCCATGGGAGTAATGGCGACGATGGTCGGCGCTGTATTGCTCGCACGGGCTGTCAATGATCCCAAGCTCTCACGGAAGCTCCTGCAGTCCGCCGCTGAAGCAGTTCTGCTGCAAACCGGCAATCGTCAAGAATGTGCGTAAATGTAACATTGAAATTATTTTGTCATTCATACGGCGGGCGATTGATGAAAATGATGGGTCGATTGCAATTGTTCCGTGTCGCAGTGCGGAAATTTATACAAAAAGTCTATCTATTCGCGGCGGCTATGGAAGTCGATGAATTCGATCTCCTGGAACGACGCGTCCGCGTTCTAGAGACCCGAATCGCCTCACTTCACTCCAAGAAAGAATGAAGGCCGGTCCCCGTTTTGATCGGGAAGCCCGATTGTCAAAATGGCAACCACTGAGGCAAGAGCATGAACCTCGATGATCATCCTACGGTCAGGCAGCTTCGCGCATCAGGTCGACTGGGCGAGACCGCAAGTATAGCTGGCCCCATCGATGCGAATGAGTTGCGCAAGCTCGCGCTGGAGTGCGGCGCCCACGACGTCGGGCTGGTTGAAATCGGACGCACTGAACTTGACCCGCAGCGCGACGAAATCCTCAAGAATTATCCGTGGACACGCACTCTGCTCAGCTTCGTCGTAAAGATGGTGCGTGAGCCGGTACGCGGAACGCCGCGCTCTGTCTCCAACCTGGAATTCCACCGCGCCGGTTATGAGACCAACGAAATCGCCGCACGCATCGTCTCTTGCCTGCAGGATAGCGGCATTCGTGCGGTGAACCCCTCCATGGGTTTTCCCATGGAAATGCAGAATAATCCCGGCGCGGCCATCTGGATCGTTTCGCACAAGCCGGTGGCGGTTGCAGCAGGTCTCGGTCGCATGGGTATCCATCGCAACCTGATTCACCCGAAGTTCGGCAACTTTGTCCTGCTGGGAACAGTCCTGCTCGATCAGGATGTCAGTGCGGTTGATCAGTCGATTGATTACAATCCGTGCCTTGAATGTAATCTTTGCGTGGCTGTCTGCCCGGTGGGCGCCATTAAGCCAGATGGCGCGTTCAATTTTCAGGCCTGCTTCACCCACAATTACCGCGAGTTCATGGGTGGGTTTAACGATTGGGTCGAGCAGATCGCTGACGCAAAGGATGCCATTGATTATCGCAAACGCGTCAACGAGCCTGAAACCGCTTCGATGTGGCAAAGCCTGACCTACGGAGCCAATTACAAATCCGCATACTGCCTCGCCGTTTGCCCTGCAGGCGAGGATGTGATCGGTCCGTATTTAAATGACAAGGCTGCCCATCGCCGCGAGATTGTGCGGCCCCTCCAGGAGCGGCCGGAGACCATCTACGTCGTTGCCGGAACTGACGCTGATCAGGTGGCCCGCCGTAAATGGAAAAACAAGACCGTCAAACCTGTCGGTAACGGTATGACGCCCCGGACAATTTCTGGGCTCTTGACCTTCATGCCGATCGTCTTCCAGCCCGAGCAGTCGCGCGGGCTCGACGCCGTCTTTCATTTTACCTTTACCGGCGCGGATCATCGCGACGCGACGATCACGATAAAGGACCGCAAAATCACCGTTCGCGAGGGGCTTATCGGGAAGGCTAGCATTCGTGTTACAGCGGATGCAAAGACCTGGCTCGGGTTCCTTGCAAAGGAAAAGAACATCGTTTGGGCGCTGGCAACGCGAAAGATCCGCATCTCCGGCGATCCGCGGCTGCTGCTGGCGTTCGGCAAGTGCTTCCCGTCACCGGAAATCAAGCGCAAGCATGTCGAGGTGATCCCAGAGGCCTCGCTGATTGTGCCGGCGATACGGCCGTTTGAAAAGAACGATGCCCTAACCGGAAAAGCTCGCTGGTACGGCGCTCTGCTTCTGAAGGATATCGAGCAGGTTACGCCGAATGTGAAGACATTCCGCTTCGTCAATCCTAAGGGCGGCGACATTCCGTTCACCCATGTTGCGGGCCAGTATCTCACCTTCGACATTGCCCCTCACGGCATCGCGACCCGGCGCTCCTACACGATAGCTTCGCCACCGAGCTGGCGTGACCGCATTGAGATTACAGTCAAACGAGAGCAATTCGGTCTGGTATCGCGTTGGCTGCACGACGAAGTGGCCGTGGGCGACCTCATGAATATCGAGGCCCCCGGCGGCATGTTCGTGTTCTCAGGTCGCGAGGGGCCGAGTGTGGTCCTTATCGGAGGCGGCGTCGGCATCACGCCAATGATGAGTATCGCTCGATACCTCACCGACACTCAGTGGCCTGGCACCATCTATCTGCTCACCAGCTTCCTACCCCGCAGGACATAATCTTCAGGCGGGAGATTGGGAGCCTGCGGAAGCGCAATCCCCGGCTGCGGGTCGCCACCACCGTCACCAACGCGCAAGGCGACGACTGGACCGGTTCGACCGGCTTCATCAATGCCCGCTTCATCCAGGCTCATGTTCCGGACATCGCCCTTCATCCCTCCCTCATCTGCGGTCCTCCGGCGATGATGGACGCCGTCAAGGCTGCGCTCCATCAGTTGGGCGTGCCGAACAGCCAGGTGAAAACGGAGGGTTTCGGAACCGACAGACGTGATCCCAGCAAAAAAGCCCAAAAGCTCGGCAAGGTGATTGCCACTGTATCGTTTCGGGAATCACATCTTTCGGCAGCCGCGCGCGAGGGCATGACATTGCTGGATGTGGCGGATGAATCTGGGGTTTTCATCGATAGCGCGTGCCGCTCAGGAACCTGTGGCGTGAAGCTGACAAGTGGCAAGGTTCGCCTGGGAACAGACGATGCACTGAGCGATGAAGAAAGGGCGCAAGGCTACATCCTCGCCTGTCAGGCGCAACCCGACGGCGATGTGGCGTTGGATGTGTAGGATGGCTGCACGGCCTCTCTTCCGAAAGCGGACCGCCACCAGTCTGCCCCGGTGCCGTCTGTCGGCAAAGCGCCGCCATGTTGGTCGTTCAGATATTGCCGACCGATCCGCAAAGCCGCCGTTCATTTTACGATGTGCGACTGACCGTAGAGGGCGGAGAGCGAACGTTCGCTGCGCTGGTCACAAACGGCGTAAGCGTCGTCCTACCCCCACCTTTCGCCGGCGAGGCTGAGGGGGCGATGTTCCGAGCCTGGAGGGCTTGGACATATGACGATTTCAGAGCTTACGCTTAAATCTAGCGCCGAGGAGCCGGTGCGGCGGTTCGAGGTTTTCACCGGAGCCGGGCGTCGCCGAGAGTGGGCTCCCGAGGAGAAGGCGCGGATTGTCACCGAGAGCTTTGAGCCTGGAGCCACGGTGAGTGCAGTGGCGCGCCGCCACGGACTGTCGCCGCAGCAGTTGTTCACGTGGCGCCGTGAGGCGCGGAAAGCGAGCGAGACGATCCCGGCTTTCGTGCCGGCGGTGGTCGCTCCGGAACCGGTTCCCGCATCTGAGCCGTCCGCCCAACCGTCACGGCCGAAGCCGCGTGATCGGCAACGTCGCGCGGCAGCCATCGAGGTCGACGTCGCCGGGGTCAGGGTGACGATTGAGAACGGGGCCTCGCCCGCCACCATCGCAGCGGTGCTCGGCGCGCTGAAGGCCGGATCGTGATCGGCCCGAGCGGCGCGGTCCGGGTCATGGTGGCGACACGGCCGGTGGACTTCCGCAAGGGGGCGGAGGGTCTCGCCGCTTTGGTGCGCGAGACCATGGGCGCCGATCCGTTCTCCGGCACCGTGTACGTGTTCCGGGCCAAGCGAGCGGACCGGGTGAAGCTGGTGTTCTGGGACGGCACCGGCGTCGTGCTGGTGGCGAAGCGGCTTGAGGACGGGGAGTTCCGCTGGCCGAAGATCGAGGACGGCACCCTGCAGCTGACGTCGGCCCAGCTCCAGGCCCTGCTCGAGGGCCTCGACTGGCGGCGAGTGCATGAGGCGCAGCGCACGATGACACCGGTCACCGCCAGCTGAAGAGGCTCGCAGGGGCCTGGCGAATGTGATTCACTTCCGGTCATGGCCTCGCTCTCCACCGAGCCCCCCCGTGACCCCGAGACGCTCCAGGCGATGCTGATCGCGCGGGACACGGAGATCGAGCGCCTGCGCCAGATCATCAAGGAGTTGCAGCGCCACCGCTTCGGACGGCGGGCGGAGAGCCTGCCCGAGGACCAACTGCTGCTGGCGCTCGAAGAGGCCGAACAGGTCGAGGCTGCCTACTTCGCCGCGTCCGATGAACAGGTGCCGGCCGAGAAGGCCGAGCGGGTGGCCAAACGCCGTGCGAACCGCGGTGCTTTGCCCGCCCATCTGCCGCGGATCGAGACCGTGATCGATATCGAGAGTGACATCTGCCCCTGCTGTTCCGGCAAGCTGCACCGCATCGGCGAGGATGTGGCGGAACGGCTCGACATGGTGCCTGCCCAGTTCCGCGTCCTGGTGGTGCGGCGGCCGAAATATGCCTGCCGGTCCTGCGCGGACGTGGTGGTGCAGGCCCCCGCTTCGGCTCGGTTGATCGAAGGTGGCATCCCGACCGAGGCAACCGTCGCCCATGTGCTGGTCTCGAAATACGCCGACCATCTGCCCCTGTATCGCCAAGTCCAGATCTATGCGCGGCAGGGCATCGCGCTCGACCGCTCGACGCTGGCGGACTGGGTCGGGCGCGCCGCCTTCCTGCTGCGACCTGTCCACGAGCGGCTGCTGGCGATGCTAAGGGCCTCGACCAAGCTGTTCGCCGACGAGACCACGGCGCCGGTGCTCGATCCCGGCCGTGGCCGCACCAAGACCGGGCAGCTCTTCGCCTATGCCCGTGATGACCGTCCGTGGGGCGGAGCCGATCCGCCCGCCGTCGCTTATGTCTATGCCCCCGATCGTAAGAGCGAGCGGCCGGTCGCCCACCTCGACGGCTTCAGCGGCATCCTGCAGGTCGATGGCTATGGCGGCTACAAGGCGCTAGCCGGACGCAACGCCGTGAATCTGGCGTTCTGCTGGGCCCACGTGCGCCGCCGCTTCTACGAGCTCGCTCAGAGCGGTCCCGCGCCGATCGCCAGCGAGGCCCTGCAGCGCATCGCCGAGCTCTATCGCCTCGAGGCTGCGATCCACGGCCGAACCCCAGATGAGCGCCGAGCCTCGCGCCAAGAGAAGAGCAGGCCGATCATCGAGGCCATGGAGCCATGGCTGCGCGAGAAGCTGGCTCTGATCAGCCAGAAGACCAAGCTGGCCGAGGCGATCCGCTATGCGCTCTCGCGCTGGCAGGGGCTGACCCCGTTCCTCGACGACGGCCGCGTCGAGTTGGACAACAACATCGTCGAGCGCTCCATCCGACCCCTGGCCCTGACCCGGAAGAATGCGCTCTTCGCCGGCTCCGACGGCGGCGCCGAGCACTGGGCTGTCATGGCTTCGCGGGTCGAGACCTGCAAGCTCAACGACATCGACCCCCAGGCCTACCTCGCGGACGTCATCACCCGCATCGTCAACAGCCACCCCAACAGCCGCATCGACGACCTCATGCCATGGGCCTACCCAGCACAGCCGGTCCTCAGCAACGTGGCCTGAAGACGACGCTTACGCTTTTAGGGGGAAGCAGCCCTTCGATCGACCTTGGTCCCGCGACAGCGCACCGAATCCGGTAGGTGATATCCCATACCAACTAGCTGGCGTCGTATCGGATGCGGGCGCCTTTGATGTTCTCCTGATTGCTGTTCGCCCATGTCACGAGCGTCATGACGGGCGCGAGAAGCGTCCGCCCCACATCCGTGAGTTCGTAGTCGACGCGCGGCGGAATCGTGGGAAACAAGGTCCGCTTCACCAACCCGTCACGTTCCAGACTGCGCAGGTTAATCGTTAGCATCCGCTGAGAAATGCCGTCGATGCGACGCCGCAGTTCATTGAACCGTACGGGCCCATCCTTGAGCGTCGCGATGATGTACAGGGTCCACTTGTCGCCGATGAGATCAAGGATTTCCCGGACCATCCGACAGTCGTCCCCTTCGCCGGGGGTAGGAAAATCAATGTCACTAAGGGTCATCGGAGTGCCTTCTTGCGAGCAGCGTGGCGGTCACTTTAATAGCGTCGGTAACAAGAAATTACCGCCCTGTTCCCGTCGGAGCAATCCATGACCAGCATCCTCCTCGTGACGTCCAGCCCTCGGGGCGCCGATAGCCTGTCTACCCGTTTCGCGACCGAGATCGCCGAAGGCCTCAAGGCACGTTTTGGCGGCGCGCTACTGACGCGCGATCTGGCGGCCAACCCGCCGCCGCATATCACGCAGGCCTATATTCACGGCCGCGTCACGCCGCCGGAGGCACGCACGCCCGAGCAGGTCGAGGCGGTCGCCCTTGCCCAGGAGTTCGTCGATGAGGTGAAGGCCGCCGACGTGATCGTCTTGGGTTCGGGCATGATCAATTTCGGCCCGTCTTCGCAGCTCAAGGCTTGGTTCGATCATATCACTTGGCCGGGTGTGACCTTCGGGTATGGCGAAGCGGGCAGGCCGCAGGGAACGCTGACCGGCAAGAAGGTCTATCTCGTCACCGCTGCGGGCGGTGTCTTTTCGGAAGGCGACTGGGCGCCCTTTGATTTCCAGACCGGCAATCTGCGCCACCTCTTGGGCTTCGTCGGCCTGACCGACGTCGAAATCATCCGCGTGGAAGGCACCGTCTTCGGGCCCGAGGCGGCCAAGGCCGCCATCGCCGCCACCGAAGCCCAAGTGCGCTCGATCCTGGAAACGGCCGCCTGACGGCGGCCAAACCAGAAGGATCACCAAATGCTGCAGATCGATCTTTGGCCTGCCCCCTGAAAAGTGGTCCTCCGTGAAGTAGGCTTTTTGAGCCTTTGGAGGATGGCGCGATGGCGCAGAAGAAGCACAAGCCGGAAGAGATCGTCGCGAAGCTTCGGCAGGTCGACGTTTTGGTGTCGCAGGCGCGGCCGGTTGCGGAGGCGATCCGGGCCATCGGGGTGACGGCGTTCACCTATTATCGCTGGCGCAAGGAGTTCGGCGGGCTGAGAGCGACCAGGTGAAGCGGCTGAAGGATCTGGAGAAGGAGAACGAACGGCTGCGCAAGGCGGTTTCGGACCTGACGCTGGAGAAGCTGATCCTGAAGGAAGCCGCGTCGGGAAACTTCTAAGCCCCGCCCGTCGCCGTCGCTGCATCGCGCACGTCGTGGCCAAGCTCGGCGTATCGGAGCGGCTCGCGTGCCGGGTTCTGGGGCAGCATCGATCCACGCAACGCAAGGTTCCAGTGGGCCGTGCCGATGAGGCGGGCCTGACCGCGGACATCATCGAACTGGCCACCCGATACGGTCGCTATGGCTATCGGCGGATCACGGCATTGCTGCAGGCGTCCGGCTGGGTGGTGAACGTGAAGCGGGTCGAGCGGATCTGGCGGCGGGAGGGGCTCAAAGTGCCAAGCAAGCAACCGAAGAAGGGGCGCCTGTGGTTCAACGGCGGGTCCTGCCTGCGGCTGCGGCCGGAGCATCCCAACCATGTGTGGTCCTATGACTTCGTCGAGGATCGCACCCACAACGGGCGGAAGTTCCGCATGCTGAACGTGATCGACGAGTTCACACGGGAGTGCCTGGCCATCCGCATTGACCGCAAGCTGAACTCGACCGCGGTCATCGACGTGCTGACGGACCTGTTCGTGCTGCGGGGCGTGCCCAGCCATATCCGTTCCGACAATGGCCCGGAGTTCATCGCCAAGGCGGTGCGGGACTGGATCACGGCCGTCGGGGCCAGGACGGCCTTCATCGCGCCCGGCTCGCCGTGGGAGAATGGCTATTGCGAGAGCTTCAACTCCAAGCTCCGGGATGAACTGCTCGACGGTGAGATCTTCTACAGCCTGGCCGAGGCGAGGATCGTCATCGAGGACTGGCGCCGGCACTACAACACCGAGCGGCCACACTCCGCGCTCGGCTACAAGCCTCCGGCACCGGCCGTTATCGTGCCGCAGGTGCCGCCAACATCAAATGCGCCCAACAGGCCCACAATGCATTAGACTCAAGCCGGACCACTCAATAGGGGCAGGTCAAGCCGCTCCATCAGGTAGCGGCTCGGCGGCTTGCCGACCATCTTGCGGAACATGGTCACGAAGCTGCTGGCGCTTTCATAGCCGAGATCCATCGCGACGGCCTGGACGGTCTGGCCGGCGCTCAGACGCCGCAAGGCGAGGACCACGTGCAATTGCCGGCGCCAGCGGCCGAAGCTCATGCCCACCTGCTCCGCCAGCATACGGTTCAGGCTGCGCTCGCTGAGCGCGATGCGGGAAGCCCACTCTGCGACGGTGGCGTGATCCGCAGGCGCTGCGATCAACAGGTCGGTGAGCTTCTTCAGGCGCACGTCGCCAGGGATTGGAAGGCGGAGGTCTTCGACCGGCGCCGCAGCCAGTTCATCGAAGATAACGGAAACGATGCGGCCGTCCGGGCCGTCGACGTCATAGAGCTCCGGAAGCTCGTTGGCGCGCATCAACAGGTGACGGAGAAGGCTCGAAACCGTGATCGTGCAGCATGCGTTCGGCAGCTCTGGCGTCGCAGGAGGTTCGATGAAGAGGGAGATGCACTCCACTTCGCCTGAGCCGAAAACGGTGTGTGGCACCCCGCCCGGAATCCACACTGCGCATTGCGGCGGCACGATCCAGACTGCGTCCTCAACCTCGCAGTTGATCACGCCACGGACGGTGAAAAGCAGTTGCGCTTTCTGATGGTGGTGCCGCGGCGATTGTTCCAGGCTCTCGAGACTGGCGACGGCGTTGGCGGTGACGAGCGCGCGCGGCACCTCGTCCACATAGGAAAGCCAATCGCTACGGACGTCCACATACATCGAAGGCCCCGGCGTTTTCGATTTTGGCTGGATTGAAACATGTAGGGGCGGGATTGCGCAATGACGCCATTCGTCGGCGGGCTTATTTCATTCAGCTAGAGGGGACATGCAGCGATCTGGTCGCGCGCTTTCTCGCGCGGGGGCAGCGCTCAACGGCCCGATCCAGCAATTCGGATAGGAGTGGTGACGTGACCGAAAAGAAGCCCGTTGAGCTCGCACTTGCCTGGCTGATTCCACCGGTCGGCGCCTCGATCTTCGTCACGATCCAGTGCTTCTCTTACATCAACAGTTACGTCGGGAGCGGTGGAGCGATGCAGGCCATCACGTTCGGCCCCGCCGCGCTATTCGGCGTTTCCTTCTTTTACGGCGCCTGGGTGATCCCGCCTTTGCTGGCGCTGGCCGGACGGCGCGCGAGCGATTGGGCCATGCTCGTGCTTGGCGGCCTTCTTGTCATCTTGAGCATGCTCGGCGGCGTGTCCGACGGTCTGCGCGACGGGATCCATCTCGTTGCCCTGGAACTGCTGGCCGTCACGCTCCCAGGCGCGGTCGCGCTGATCCTGTCGTGGCGGCACATGCGCGCGCGCTGAAGGTATTTATTGGAGTTAGGAGACGATAGATGCCTTTGGACAGCACGAACTTCCCGCACGTCTGGATGAGTTATGACCACGCTCCCGATCATGACCACGACGAGGACTTCTCGGAGCTGGAGGCCAATCTCAAGCGCGGCGCGCCATTCGTGATCTTGACCGATTCCGCGCCGGCCGAAGACCACGAGCACAGTCATGAGGAAAAGAAGCGCACCTCGCTGTGGATGAAGAAGCACAAGGCGGAACTACGCTCGCTCGTGCTGGCCCTGATCGTGATCGAACCGAGCGCCGCCAAGCGTCTGGCCTTCAAGCCGTTCGGCGTAGCCTTCGCCAAGTTCTGGGGCTATCCGCTGCGCCTCGCCGCGTCCCGCGAAGAGGCCATGGCGATCGCCGGGGAACTGCTGTTGGAACGCACCGGGTCAGCGAAAGCCTGACGAACGCCGTCGCCCGCTCGCTTGAATGCTGGCGCGCCGCCGGCCGGGCTTCAGCCAGACCACCTCTTTCAACGGCAAGAAGAACGACGGCCCTGCGTCGCTGGAGATGTGGCGGTTCAAGCAGCTTGAGCGTGAGAGCACCATGCTGCGGAAGCTGGTGCCGTACCTACCTGTCCAGCACCTGGAGATGCTGCAGGATGTGATCCGTGGAAAAAATGTAGGGTCTCTCCGCAAGCGCGAACCTGTCGATGTGGTCTGTGGCGGGTGTCCATCCGATGTGTGCCTGCGCAGCCCATGAGCGGACTCCTTGAGCTATCGCTGCAAGCCTCATCGCCCCCATCAGGCCTGCCTCCGCGCGAAATCGACGAAGGCCTTGAACGCCGCGGTCGGATTGCGGCGGCTCGGATAGTAGAGGCTCAAGGGCGGCAGAGCCGGGGTCCAGTCTTCAAGCACGCGGACAAGGCGGCCGGCTTCGATGTCGTCCCGCACGTCGGATTCCATCGCCAGTGTGAGACCGATGGAGGCGAGGGCCGCGGCGCGTGCGAGGCTCGCTTCGTCAAGGGTGATGGGGCCCTCCACCGCGATATGGACCGATTGTCCGTCCTTTTCGAACGGCCATCGGTAGATTGTGCCATTGGGAAGCCGGACGCGCAAACAGGAATGGCCGGCGAGATCCTGAGGCATCACGGGTATTCCGTGCGCTTTCAAATAGCGCGGGGTGGCCACCACAACATTTCGCCGCCCGCCGCCCAAGGGGAGCGCGATCATGTCGACCGGCACAAGGTCGGCGCTCCGGACGCCAAGGTCAAAGCCGCCCGCGACAATATCCACCAGCCGACCTTCTGTGACGATGTCGATGTGGACCTTCGGATACATCCGGAGAAACGGTAGGACGAGCCAGGAGAAAATCTCCCGTGCCGCCGTCGGAAAGGCGTTGATGCGCAGTGTGCCGGACGGCGTGGCCTTTTGAGAGCGCACAACCTCCATCGCCTCATGGATGTCCCGCAGGGCAGGAGCCACTTGAGCGACGAACTGCTGGCCTGCCTCCGTCAAGGATACGCTTCGCGTCGTGCGGTTGAAGAGGCGGACGCCGAGCGTGCGTTCCAGCTTTCCGACCGCGTTGCTGAGCGCGGTCGTCGAGAGCCCCAGCTCAAGGGCAGCCGTCCGGAACTTGCCATGACGGGCCACCATGAGAACGGCGTCCAATTCGGTCAGGCTGCCCTGCATCATTATCCCGATTTTCGTGATGAGCCGTCCCGAATTGTCCTGGTTATCGCGCCAGTTGTCTATCGCTAGCTTGGCGTGCAGGGGCAGCCGCCGCGGTTGCAGCCCTCCGTTAGCAGGACAAACAACCATGCCGATCGAGCTTCCCACTCCCATTGCCGCGTATGTGGCCGCGAACGCCCGACTGGACGTCGATGGCATGCTGGCATCCTTCTCAGCCGATGCCGTCCTTCGCGACAACGGCACCGCTTTTCGGGGACACGCCGAAATCAGGCGCTTGCTCGAAGAGGAGGTGGTTGCCGCGAGCGCCATTTTCACGCCGGATAGCGTCAGGCACGAGGACGGCCAAGTCGTCGTGGAAGGCCCAGCCCATGGCGACTTTAAGGGCAGCCCGATCCGCTTCACCTATCGTTTTACCCTCGGCAACGACGCGATCAAAGCCGTGGAGATCACGGCATGACCATCAAAGTCGATCCGACCGAGTTCGCGGAAAAGCGCGTGCTCATCAGCGGCGGCACCAGGGGGCTGGGCCGCGCCACCGTCGACCGTTTCCTCGCCGGCGGCGCCCGGGTGATCACATCAGCCCGCGGAACACTGGAGCGGATCGACGGCGTCGAGTATGTCCAGGCCGACCTCACTACGGCGGAGGGCGGGACAGCCTTCGCGAAGGCGGCGCTCGAGCGCCTGGGCGGCGTCGACATCCTGGCCCATGTGCTCGGCGGCTCCTCCGCGCCCGGAGGTGGCTTTGTCGCCCTGACCGACGATCATTGGCTGTCCGAACTGAACCTGAACCTGCTGGCGACCGTGCGTCTGGATCGTCTTCTCGTGCCGCAAATGATCGAGAGGGGCGCCGGCGCGGTGGTGTACGTGACCTCCATCCAATCCGTCCTGCCGCTTCCCGAGGCGACCACCGCTTACGCCGCTGCCAAGGCCGCGCTCAGGACGTATAGCAAGTCCATCTCCAAGGAACTGGGACCGAAGGGCGTGCGGGTCAACGCCGTGTCTCCCGGCTGGATCATGACCGAGGGGACCGATGTCTTTCTCAAGCGCATCCAAGCCGCGAACGGCGGCACGATCGAGGACGCGCGCCAGCTCGTGCTGGCCGGTCTTGGCGGCATTTCCATAGGTCGCGGCGCTGAACCTCATGAGGTTGCCGACCTCATCGCCTACCTGGCCTCTGATCGCGCTGCCTCGATCCACGGCGCCGAGTTTGTTATCGACGGCGGCACGGTCCCCACCGTCTGATCGGGGTGGGGGGCACGCTTGGCCGAACTGGTCAAGCGTGGAAAGACACGCGCCCATGGCCCGATGCACTCGACCTCCGCCCTGTGACTAAGAGCGATGGTCCCTTGCTGGCGCCAGACCCGCCTGAACGGCGTGCACGGCTCGCTGGTCGTCAGCCGCCGATCTATCACGCACCATTCGCGCGCAGCACGGCATCCCAGGGCGGGTCGCGCGGGAATATGTCGGTCAGGAAACCGAGAAAGGCTTTGACGTTGGGACTGGCGCGGCGTCCCTCCGGCCAGAGCGCCGTGATGGCCGAGCGGGGCGCGAAATAGCCCTGAAGAAGCGGCACCAGAAGGCCGCGCGCGACATAAGGTGCCGCAACGAAGGTGGGTGATATGCCGATGCCCCCGCCTGCCGCCAGGACCGCCGCTACGGCGTCGCTGACATCCGTCACGATGGCGGCGTCCGTTATCATCTCCTGCGTCCGGTCACCGAGCTTGAACGACCAGCGCAGGGCCTGTCCCGAACTCTGAAGCGGAAATTCACGCATTCATTTCGGATCACCAACCACAGGCAGCCTCTGGCGTCCCGTCCGTTCCTCCGCCTAAAGCCGCTCCGTGCCGCCGGAGACCACGTCGCGCAGGCGGCTGGTGGCCGCGCGGCCCAGCACCAGAGGCTCGCCGACACCGTCCAGCGTCACCCGCGAGCGGTTGCGAGAAGGGGTCTCGAAGCTGCGCAGGCGGTCGCGGTTGAGGATCAGCGAGCGGCTGAGGCGCACGAAGGGCGGGGCGGGCAGCACGCTCTCGAAGTGGCTGAGGGTGCGCCAGATCAGCAAGGAGGGCTGGTCCGCCAGCACCACGCGGGTGAAATCGCCCTCCGCGCACAAAGCGGCGATCTCGGCGGGGCTGGCGAGAACCGTGCGGTTGGGGGTGCGCAGCTCCAGGATGTCGTGCGCGCCCCCGCTCTCGCCGCCGGCTGCCGGGGGCGGGCGGTTGCGGCGCAGGCGCGCGATGGCCTCCGCCAGGCGCTCGGGTATCACCGGCTTCAGCAGATAGTCGACCGCTGCGGCGGCGAACGCATCCACCGCATATTGCGCATGGGCGGTGACGAACACCACATGCGGCGCCTGATCGAGCCGAGCGATCAACTGGAAGCCGTCGCTGCTTCCGAGGTCGATGTCGAGGAACACCGCATCCGGCTTTTCCGCCGAAATGAGCTGAACCGCCCCGGACAGGTTGTCGGCTTCACCGAGAATGGCCACGTCGCCGTGGGCGGCCAACAGCCGACGCATGGCGCGGATGGCCAGGGGCTCGTCATCGACGATCACGACCCGGAGCACGGCTCGCCCTCCAGCAGAAGTTCGGCCACGACCACGTCGCCATGGGTGCAATCGGGGGCCTGCGGGCCGGTTTTCTCCTGGTGCAGGCTGAAGGAGTGGCGGCCGGGATAATGCAGTGCCAGCCGGCGGCGCACATTCTCCAGCCCGATGCCGGTGCGGGTGAGGCTCGCCTGGGCCGGCTCCGCCAGCGTGCCGCTGTTCTGGATCCGCACCCTCAGGTCGGCGCCCTCGGCGCGGATCAGTACGCGCAAGTCCAGATGCTGTGCCCGGTCACCATATTTTACGGCGTTCTCCACTAGGGGTTGCAGCAGGAAGCTGACGATACTGCGTCCGGAGGCATCGGGATCGAGCGCAATCTGCGCGTGGAGGCGCGGCCCAAAGCGAGCCTCCTGCACGCGCAGATAGGCGGCGAGCGCCTCGGCCTCGGCGGCGACGCTGACCACAGTCTTGTCCACTCCGGCGAACGAATGGCGCAGATAGGCGGAGAGGTCGCGCAGCATGGCGAGAGCGGCGGTGGGATGTTCGGGGATTTCTTCGGCCACGCCGTTGAGGGCGTTGAACAGGAAATGCGGGTTGAGCTGGAGACGCAATTGCTGGAGCTCCGCCCGCAGCGCCTCGGCCTCGGCCACCGCCGCGCGCTGGCGGTCGGTGCGCCCGCCCAGCTCCGCCTTCACCCAGAAATAGGCAAGGCTCCATCCGACAAAGACCAGCATGTAATATGCGAAAGGCGTCAGCACTTCCTGGCGGGAATTCCAGTCCGGAATGTTCCATCCCATGGGCGCACGCACCAGGGTGATGGCCGCGACCACCGCCGCGGCGCTCGCGGCGCTGAGCAGCAGGATGCAGGCCAGCGCCATGCCGGACAGCCGGCCCTCGAAACCCAGCCGCCCGAACGCCGCACGCAGGGTGGCAGCCACCAGCATCAGCAGCGGCTCGACGATGAGGGTGATGGTCAGGGCCAGGGCGAAATTCTGGTAGACGATGCTGCGGGTGGCCAGATCCACCAGGGAAAACACCCCCCAGACCACCAGCTGCACCCGCCAGAACACCGGCACGCGATACCACGAAGTGCGGACGCGTCCCTGCGTGGTGCTGACCTCATCGGCGAATATCGACACATCCCACTCCGGCGGAACCCCGTTCGTACAACTCCTCACCGAGGTAACGGCATTTGCCGGTGCTGGGCAAGGCGGGTGGCGTGCCACCTGTTCGGGCCGCTGGGGCAGGCCGCTGCGGCAGGTTCGTCGTTTTTCCGGGCTGCTTCACCGAGTAGCGCGGATGCAGCCATGAACTTGACCCGCGCTTTGTGAGACCAAAGGGGCAGAAGCACACACCAAGCGTGCAAAGGGAGCCCGATCATGGCGGACACCAGCACCTCTTCCGGCCGCATCTTCGTGGTGGATACCGCAGGCGCGGACATCATCGGGTTCGATCCGGCCAAGGACAAGCTGAACCTGGGCGACAATTCGGTTCATAATTTCATCGTTGTCGACACCCCCACCGGGGTCGGCTTCATGAATCCGTGGTCGGGGGAGACGCTGATCGTCCAGGGCGTTTCGCTGGCGCAACTGACCATCGACAGCTTCGTGCCGATCGTGAACGACCATCTGCGCCAGACCCTCTCCGGCGCGCTGGCTTGGGAACACGGCATCGTTCCGGCCCCGCACACGGTCTATGCCCGCTCGCACGAACTCGGGCAGATCGACAAGGTGGCGTTCGACCCGGCCACCGACGTGGTGGACTTCCGCTATTTCGGCACCCGTGAACAGATCTATATGAGCGACAGCTCAGAGGGCGTCATCATCTCCAATTCCGGCACCGGTCAGGCGCTGATTCTGCTGGGGGTGACCAAGGCGCAGCTCACCGTCAACAATTTCGTGTTTTACTCTGCCGAGGTGCGCGAAGACCGGGTGCATTTGCAGCTGGGCTTCACTACCGTGCCGGACAGCCAGGTCATCCCCCAGGGCGTGGAGATCGCCGGCACCAATACCTGGCCCACCGCCGCCGGCAGCGGCGAGGCGCCGAGCGGCGTCACCGGCACCACCTACAAGATCGAATGGCATTACGACAGCAGCACCACGCTGGCGTTCAATCCGGCCGTGGACAAGCTCGATTTCGGCTGGTTCAAGGCCAATGAATTCGACATCAGCGAGGTGAACGGTTCCACCGTCATCTCCATCACCAATAACCACCAGACCTATACGCTCACGGGCGTGAAGATCGGTGCGCTGGCGATCAACAATATCATCGCCCTCGACACCTCCGCCCGCGCCGAATGGCAGAGCACCATCGATGCCGCGCCCAAGCCCGTGGCGCCGCCGGTCATTAACCTGTCCGACGCGCAAGTGGTGGAAGGCGATGCCGGCGCGGCGCAGATGCTGTTCACCGTGTCCTTGTCCCATGCGGCGGACGGGCCGGTGAGCGTCAGCTATTCCACCCTCAACGGCACCGCCACCGCCGGCACGGATTATACGTCCGCCGTGGGCACGGTGACGTTCGCCGCCGGCGAGACGCAGAAGACCATCGCCATCGCCGTCACCGGCGACACGCTGCACGAGCTCAACGAGGCGTTCAGCCTGCAATTGTCCGCGCCGTCCGGTGCCACCATCAATGACGGCTCGGCGGTGGGCACCATCATCGACAATGATCCCGACCCCAGCCCCGGCGTGCCGCCGAAGATTTCCATCGCCGACATCTCGGTGGTGGAGGGCAATACGGACATGGCCCATTTCCGCTTCCAGGTGACGCTGGACAAGGCCTCCACCGAGACCATAACGGTGCATTACGCCTCGTCCGATCTCACCGCCACCGGCGGCACCGATTACGAGATCCTGGACGGCACGCTCACCTTCGCACCGGGCGAGACCACCCAGACCATCCACGCCCACATGTATAGCGACACCGTGGTGGAGCCGGACGAGACCTACAAGGTCAATCTGTCCAACCCCACCAATGCCACCATCGCCGACGGCACCGCCATCGCCACCATCGTCAATGACGATCTGGCGGCGCCCCTGCCCACGCTCGCCCTCGCCGATGCGGCCATCAGCGAGGGCAACAGCGGCAGCAAGCTGCTGAGCTTCACGGTCACTCTCTCGGCCGCCAGCGCGACGGCGGTGAGCGTGAGCTACGCCACCGGCGACGGCACCGCCACCGGCGGTTCGGACTACACCGCCGGCACCGGCACGGTGACTTTCGCCCCGGGCGAGACCTCCAAGACCATCCAGGTGGCGGTGAAGGGCGACACGGTGGTGGAGGCCAACGAGACCTTCACGGTGACGCTCTCGGCCCCCTCCGGCGCCACCATCGCCGACGGCTCGGCCATCGGCACCATCACCAATGACGATGTGGCGGTGGTGGTGCCCACCGTGTCCATCGCCGACGCGTCCGTGGTGGAGGGCAATTCCGGCACCACGGCGCTGAGCTTCGTGGTGAGCCTCTCGGCGGCCAGCACGTCGGCGGTGAGCGTGAGCTATGCCACCGCCAATGGCACTGCGACGGCGGGCTCGGACTACACCGCCAAGACGGGCACCGTGACCTTCGCCCCGGGCGAGACCTCCAAGACCATCCAGGTGGCGGTGACCGGCGACACGGCGGTAGAGGCCAACGAGACCTTCACCGTCGCGCTGTCATCCCCCTCCGGCGCCACGCTCGGCCATGGCACCGCCACCGCCACCATCACCAATGACGATGTGTCGAGCACCCCGGGCGGCGGGGCCGTGGTGGACTACAGCGTCACCAGCAACTGGGGGGCGGGCTTCACCGCCGCCATGACCGTGGAGGCCGGCGCCGGCGCGCTTGCGGGCTGGACGGTGGAATTCGACGCCGGCTTCACCATCACCAACATCTGGAATGCCACCATCGTCAGCCATGTGGGCACCCATTATGTGCTGAAAAACATGAGCTATAACGCCAGCGTGGGGGCGGGGAAGGACACGTCCTTCGGCTTCCAGGCCACCGCCGGCTCAGGCGGCACGGCGGCGAGCGGCTTCCTCATCAATGGCCAGCCCTCCGGCGGTGGCTTGCCCCCGACGCTGCCCACCCTGTCGGTGTCGGACGCTTCGGTGCTGGAAGGCAATTCCGGCACCTCGGATCTGGCCTTCACCGTGGCCCTCTCGGCGGCCTCGGCCACGGCGGTGACCGTGGCCTATGGCACCGCCAACGGCACCGCCACGGCGGGCTCGGATTTCACCGCCGCCTCCGGCACCCTGACCTTCGCGCCGGGGGAAACCTCCAAGGTGGTGCATGTGGCCGTCACCGGCGACCGCACGGTGGAAGCCAACGAAACCCTCGCCTTAAAGCTCTCCGCGCCCACCGGGGCGACGCTGGTGCGCGCCACCGCCACCGGCACCATCACCAATGACGATGCGGCGGTGGTGGTGCCCACCGTGTCCGTCTCCGATGCCAGCGTCACCGAGGGCAATTCCGGCACCAAGGATTTGGTGTTCAATGTCACCCTGTCGCAGGCCGCCACCGGGCCGGTGACCTTGCGCTATGCCACGGCGGACGGCACCGCCACCGCCGGCTCCGACTATGGGGCCACCTCGGGCACGCTCACCTTCGCAGCGGGGGAGACCTCCAAGCAGGTGCATGTGCAGGTGACGGGCGACACGCTGGTGGAGGGCAACGAGACCCTCTCTCTCACACTCTCCTCGCCCACGGGCGCCACCATCGCCGATGGCTCCGGCGCGGGCCTGATCACCAATGACGACGTGGCCCCGGTTGTGCCAACGGTGTCGGTGGCCGATGCCAGCGTCAACGAGGGCGCGTCCGGCATCACGGACCTGGCCTTCACCGTGTCGCTGTCCAAGGCCACCACCGCGCCGGTGTCCTTGCACTATGCCACGGCGGACGGCACCGCCACCGCCGGCTCCGATTATGTGGCGGGCTCGGGCACGATCACCTTCGCGGCGGGCGAGACCTCGAAGGTGGTGCATGTGCAGGTCAATGGCGACACGGCGGTGGAAGCCAATGAGACGCTGAAGCTGATCCTCTCCCAGCCCGCCGGCGCCACCATCGCCACAGGCACGGCCACCGGCACCATCGTCAATGACGACGTGACGCCGGGCGGGGGAACGCCCGCCGTGTCCATCGGCGACGTCACCGTGACCGAAGGCAATCCGGCGGTCGCCACCGCCACCGGCTGGTTCAGCACCTCTGGCAACCAGATCATCGATGCCGATGGCAACAGCGTGCAGATCGCCGGGGTGAACTGGTTCGGGTTCGAATCCAACACCGGCTCGCCGCACGGCTTGTGGACCCGAGGCTATAAGGAGATGATGCAGCAGATGCTGGATGAAGGGTTCAACACCATTCGTCTGCCTTTCTCCAGCGACATGCTCCATTCCACCGGCCAGGCCGGCAGCATCGACTATTCCAAGAACCCAGATCTCAAGGGCCTGACCTCGCTGCAGGTGATGGACAAGATCGTCCAATATGCAGACGAGATCGGCATCAAGATCATCCTCGACCACCACCGCAGCAGCGCCGGCGACGGCACCTCGGCCAACGGCCTGTGGTACGACTCGAGCCATTCTGAAGCCTCCTGGATCGCCGACTGGCAGATGCTGGCGACCCGCTATGCCGGCGACACCTCCGTCATCGGCGCCGATCTCCACAACGAGCCCTATAACGGCACCTGGGGCGACGGCGGCACCAATGACTGGGCCCGCGCCGCCACCGCCGCCGGCAATGCCATCGGTGCCGTTAATGACAACTGGCTCATTTTCGTCGAGGGCATTGGCACCTACCAGGGCCAGAACTATTGGTGGGGCGGCAATCTGATGGGCGTGCGCGACCATCCCATCGAGCTGAACGTGGACAACAAGCTGGTCTATTCAGCCCACGATTATCCCAACTCGGTCTATGCCCAACCCTGGTTCCAGGGTGCGAACTTCGCCGCCGATCTGCCGGCCAAGTTCGACCAGATGTGGGGCTTCATCTACAAGGAGCAGATCGCCCCGGTCTATATCGGCGAGTTTGGCACCAAGCTCACCGACCCCAAGGACGTGGCCTGGTTCAAGGCCATCACCGCCTATCTCGGCGGCGACTTCAACAATGACGGCGTGAAAGACATCTCCGCCGGCGAGCACGGGCCGAGCTGGACCTTCTGGTCGTGGAACCCCAACTCCTCCGACACCGGCGGCATCCTCCAGAACGACTGGTCGACGGTGAACGAGAACAAGATGGTCTATCTCACGCCGATCGAGGCGCCGTTCCCGGCGCTGGACGGCAGCGGGGGAGGGGTGCCCGGCGTCCATGCGGATTTCCAGGTGACATTGTCGCAAGCCGCGTCCACCGCGGTAAGCGTCGAGTATCATACCGTGGCCCCTGACGCGGCCTCCGCAGCCGACTTCACCGCGTCGAGCGGCACGGTAGTGTTCCAGCCGGGTGAGACGACCAAGGTGATCTCCATCGCCATCACCGCCGACAAGGCGGCCGAGGCGACCGAGCATTTCGCCGTCGTACTCAGTAATCCCGTGGGCGTTTCCGTCGCCAAGGGAACGGGGACCGGCACCATCCTCGATAATGACGGTACGCCGTCCTCCCCCACGACGCCCACAACCCCGACCCACACGGATCTGCACGGGACACTCACGGTGGTCGATGCCTGGAACAGTGGGTTCAACGCGAACATCTCCCTCCACAATGACGGAACGATCCCGACCTCCGGCTGGCAGGTGAAAGTGGAGATGCCGAACGAGATTTCCAGCATCTGGAACGCGCAGATCCTGTCCCACGACGCGGACGGCTACGTGATCGGCAACGCCGCGTGGAACGGCACCGTGGGCGCCGATGCGGAGATCAGCTTCGGCTTCACCGCTACCGGCCATCTGGATCCCACCCATGTGGGGCTGCTCTTCTGAGCTATGACGTCGCGCCGGGCCGGGTGCCCGGCGCTGTCAGTTCGTCTGCCGACCGCCGCAAGGCGGTCTGTGTCGGCCGATCTCCTCGTCGCGACGAGGGCTTGGGAACCTTCTCAATATCAGGCACGCCGACGTTTGAGCCCTTCGAGGTCGAGAATATTCAGCGTCCTGTAGCTTCGCTTGATGAGGCTGCAGGCCTCGAAGGAATCCAGGACACGACCGGCCGTCGAACGCGAAAGGTTCGCCATGGACGCGAGATCATCCTGACTGATTTCGATGACGGTTCCCCCCGTGCCGTTGATGCCTTTTTCCCCGGCATCCGCGCCCATGGCCAGAACGGCGAGTATCGCAGCGAGCCGGCCCTCGGCCCCCCGCTGGCGCAGCGCGTCGATGACGGCGAGCGCCAGTAATTCGTTGCGCAATGTCAGATAAGCGAGCCAGCGCCATGCCTCCGGCTCTGCCCGGGCGATGGCATCCCATTGCCTGAGAGGGAGGTGGGCCACGTGGCTGTCGCGCGCGGCGACGATGCCGATGGCCCGTGGTCCGCGCGTGATGACCGAGGCCTCGCCGATCCAGAAGCCGGGCCGAGCAAGGATGCCGAGAAAGGGCGCGGACGCTCCGGGGTCGACCATCACGCCGAAGGCCCCATCCACGAGCCCATAGAGACCGCCGGCTTCGTCCCCGGCCCGATAAAGCGTCTCGCCCCGCGCGAACCGCCTTGGCACACAGCGTTCCAGCACGGCATTGCGGAACGTCTCGACGGTTTCCGACAGCCAGCCGTGCACGCGGAGGGCATCGCACTCGGAAGGTCGGATCATGGCGAAGCTCCCGCTTAGATTGCGGAAATCTACGCAATCTCGTCGGTCCAGATCAACTAACGTGCCGTCGGATCGTACCGCTTCCAGCGAAGACCAAAAGAACATTGCTTGCTTTGAGTCTTGGTAAAAAGAGGAATGCCAATGGTTTCCCGGCGAGATATTCTGAAGTCCGGTCCCGCTTCCGCCGCCGCCTTCGCCATCGGAGGCAATTTTCTGCTGGAGGGCACGCCGGCCCGTGCCGACACGCCTGCTCCGCCGGCGGCGGGCCACTTCCATCCGAGGGGCAAGGCGCCCTCGAGGCACACGGTGGCGGTGCTGAAGGCGGCGCGCGAGGGGCTTCCTTTTCACGATACCCGCGATTTTGACGAACAGAAGCGCGGCCTCATCGCTCCCATGACCGAGATGGTCATTGCGGCCGATGGTGGGCACGTCGCCTGGGACATGAACAGCTTCCAGTTCCTGGATCAGCAACAGGAATTCGACTCGATCCATCCTTCGCTGCACCGCATCTCGCGGCTCAACAACAATTACGGGCTCTATGAAGTGGTGCCGGGCATCTATCAGGTGCGCGGGTTCGATCTCTCCGACATCAGCTTTGTGCGTGGCAAGACCGGTTGGATCGTCTTCGATCCCCTGGTCTCGGCGGAGACGGCCCGCGCGGCGTGGCGCCTGTTCCAGGCGCACAAGGGCGAGGGGCTCCCGGTCTCGGCCATCATCTATTCCCACACCCACGGCGACCACTGGGGCGGCGTGCGAGGCATCGTGGACGAGGCGGACGTGCGCTCCGGCAAGATCCCGATCATCGCCCCCATCGACTTCATGGACTTCACGGTCTCCGAGAACGTCTATGCCGGCAACGCCATGAACCGCCGTCTGTTCTACCAGTATGGGCTGCTGCTCAAGGCAGCGCCGCACGGCTATGTGGGACAGGGCCTCGGAACGCGCGTCTCGGCCGGCAGCGTGGGCCTCATCGCGCCGACGCGTTTCGTCCGCGAGCCCATCGAGGAGTTCGAGGTCGATGGCGTCCGGATGGTGTTCCAGAACACCCCCAATACCGAAGCGCCGCGGGAGATGAACACCTGGATTCCCGATCTCAAGGCGCTATGGATGGCGGAGAATGTCACCGCCACGCTTCATAACATCTACACGCTGCGCGGCGCTCAGGTGCGTGATCCGCTCGCCTGGTCGAAATACATTTCCGAAGCGCTCTATCGCTTCGGCCTCCAGGCCGAGGTGATGTTCGCCTCCCATCACTGGCCGCGCTGGGGCAATGCGCGCATCCAGGAGATCCTGCGCGGCCAGCGCGACCTCTACGCCAACATGAACAATCAGGTACTGCACCTAGCGAACCAGGGCGTGACGATCAATGAGATCCACAACGTCTATGAGGTGCCGAAAAGCCTTCAGGCCCGGTGGGATTGCCGCGGCTATCATGGCTCCCCGCAGCACAATGCGCGCGGGGTGATCCAGCGCTATCTGGGCTTCTGGGACTGCAACCCGGCGACGCTCATCCCGCTCTCGCCCTCGGATTCGGCGCCACTCTATGTCGAGATGATGGGTGGCAGCGCGAAGATCATTGCGCGGGGGCGTGCCCTGCATGACGAGGGCAAGTACATGCTTGCCGTCGAGATCGTCAACAAACTGGTACAGGCCGAGCCTCAGAATACGGAGGCGAAGGAATTGCTGGCAGACATCTTCGAGCAGATCGGCTACCAGCAGGAAAATCCCGGCCTGCGGAACAGCTTTCTCAACGGCGCCTATGAGTTGCGGTCCGGTATCTCCCAGGGCGAGAAGGTGAGCTCTTCCAGCCCCGATGTGATCCGGGCGATGACGACCGAGCTGTTCCTCAACTTCCTCGGCATCCGCATGGACAGCCGGAAGGCGGAAGGGTTGCGCTTCACCATCAATCTGGTGACGCCCGACAACGGCGAGAAGTTCATTATCGAGCTCGACAACGCCACGCTGACCAACATCGCCGGCTTCCAGGCCGAGAAGCCCGATCTGACACTGACCATCAATCGTTCAGACCTCGAACAGACGATGATGGGGACAAAGACCCTTGCGGCGCAGATTGCCGACGGCACCGCGAAGGTCACAGGCGACGTCAGCATTCTGGCGAAGCTGGCGGCGACCATGATCGATTTCGATCCCCGCTTCGAGGTGATGCCGGGAACCGCCGCAAAGGCCAAGGAGGTCGTCGCTGCCGATGGTTTCGAGGCCGTGCCCGAAAAGATCATCGCGGAGTAGCGGCCCGCTCAGGCAGAAGCGGCGACAGAAACCCGGGTGCGGTGGCGCCGGAAAAGCTTGCGCCACGGCCCGCCACCAAGCACGGTCTTGACGGACATCGAAAGTGGCCGGGAATTCGTGACCGGCGGCGTCCGGCGTCGCCGGACACGCCCGCGCCCGGAAGAAGTCCGGAAGTGGAGGCACGATGCAGACCGGATCTAACCCCAGCGGCCGCGCGCCGGTGCTGGTCGATCTCGCCCTCCAGGGCGGCGGATCGCACGGGGCCTTCACATGGGGCGTGCTCGACCGTCTCCTCGAGGAGGACTGGCTGCAGATCGACGGCATATCCGGCACGTCGGCCGGCGCCATGAACGCCGCCGTGCTGGCGGACGGCTATGCCGCGGGCGGTCCTGGTGCGGCCCGCCTGGCGCTCGACCATTACTGGCGGCGGGTGGCGGACGCGGCGCGCTTCAGCCCGTTCCAGCGGGGCCCCGTCGACAAGATGCTGGGCCGCTGGACCCTCGACAACTCCCCCCTCTATGTGACGCTGGACCTGATCTCCCGGCTCTATTCGCCCTATGACCTGAACCCCGGCAATTCCCACCCTCTGCGCGGCATCCTTGAGGACCTCATCGACTTCGAGCGTTTGAAGCGCTCGCCGGTGCGCCTGTTCATAACGGCGACCAACGTGCGCACGGGACGCGGGCGGGTGTTCCGCAATGCCGAGATCACCCCGGACGTGCTGCTCGCCTCCGCCTGCCTGCCCACGCTGTTCCAGGCCGTCGAGATCGAGGGCGAGAGCTATTGGGACGGAGGCTACTCCGGCAATCCCACCATCACGCCTTTGGTGCGCGAGCTGGATTCCGACGACACCATCCTCATCCCCATCAACCCGGTGGAGCGGCCGGGCACGCCCAGCACGGCGCGCGACATCCTCAACCGCCTCAACGAGGTCTCCTTCAACGCTGTGCTGCTGAAGGAACTGCGGATGATCGCCATGCTCCGTCAGGTGGCAGACCCCGGCAACACCGAGGGCGCGCAATGGGCAAAAATGCGCGTCCATATGGTGCGCAATCCGCTCATGGCGACGCTCGGCTCCTCCTCCAAGCTCAATGCGGAATGGGAATTTCTCTCCATGCTGAAAGCCGAGGGGCGCAAGGCGGCAGAGGACTTTCTCGAGCGCGATGGGGCGGACATCGGCAAGCGTTCCACCCTGGATCTCGATCAATTGCTGGAAGGGGTGTGACCGGTGGGGTTGCTCGGCATCTTCCTCGGCCTTGCGCTGCTGCTGTTTCTCGCCTTCCGGGGCTGGAGCATTCTGCTCCTCGCGCCCGCTGCCGCTCTGGTGGCCGCGGGCTTCTCCGGGGAGCCGCTGCTGGCCCATTGGACGCAGACCTTCATGTCCAATGCCGCCACCTTCATCGCCCAGTTCTTCCCCCTGTTCCTGCTCGGGGCGCTGTTCGGCAAGCTGATGGATGACAGCGGCTCGGTGACGGTGATCGCCGACGAGATGACCCGTCGGCTGGGCGAGAAGCGCGCGATCCTCGCCGTGGTGCTGGCCGGGGCCATCGTCACCTATGGCGGCGTCAGCCTGTTCGTGGCCTTCTTCGTGCTGGCCCCCATGGCCCAGGCCCTGTTCCGCGCCGCGGGCATTCCGCGCCGGCTGATGCCGGCGGCGATCGCGCTCGGCACCTCCACCTTCACCATGTCTGCCATGCCGGGAACACCGGCGATCCAGAATGCCATCCCCATGCCCTTCTTCGGCACCACGCCGTTCGCGGCGCCCGGGCTCGGCCTCATCGCCTCCCTGATCATGCTGGGCTTCGGCATGTGGTGGCTGAGCCGTGCCGAGCGCATCGCGCGCGCCAGGGGCGAGGGTTTCGGTGACGCGACGCCGCTCGACACCGAGCAGGTGGCCGACGACCCGTTCATTCGCGAGCGCGCCACCTCATCGCACGAATTCGACACGGCGGAGATCCGCCACGGCGCCCACGCGCCCAAAGGCCCGCCGGTGATCATTGCCGCTTTGCCGCTCATTGTGGTGGTGGCGGTCAATCTCGTCATGTCCATGGCCGTGCTGCCGCGGCTCGACGTGAGCTTCCTGGCGGAGGCGCGCTGGGGCGCCACGACGCTCTCAGCGGTGGGCGGGGTGTGGTCGGTGGCGACCGCCCTGGCCGCGGCCATCCTCACCCTGGTCGCGCTCAATTTCCGCCGTCTGCCGAACCTGCGCAGCAGCATGGATGCGGGCGCCAATGCCGCGGTGTTGCCCGCCTTCAGTGTGGCGAGCCTCGTAGGCTTCGGCGCGGTGGTGGCGGCATTGCCCGCGTTCGAACTGGTGCGCACTTGGGTGCTGGGTATCGAAGGCGGCCCGCTGGTGTCGCTGGCCGTTGCCACCAATATCCTCGCCGCGCTCACCGGCTCCGCTTCCGGCGGCCTGACCATCGCCCTCGACGCGCTGGGCCCGGCCTATATGAAGATCGCCGCCACCACCGGCCTCGATCCCGCTTTGATGCACCGCGTGGCGGTGATCGGCTCGGGCACGCTGGACAGCCTGCCTCACAACGGTGCGGTGGTGACGCTGCTGGCGGTCTGTGGCTCCACCCATGCCAAGAGCTATCTCGACATCGTCATGGTGGCGGTGGTGAGCGCCCTCCTGGCATTGGCAGCAGTGATCGTCCTCGGCAGCACGATCGGCTCGTTCTGAACGGGGCGGTCTTCTATCCCGCGCGCACACTCAGTTGCCGGCGCCCCCGGTGAAGATCAGGATCGGGGCGGCGGCGACCGAACCAACCGTCGCCCCCACCATTTGCGCGGCCTCCGCGCCGCTGGTCGGCTGGGCGCCTTCGATCTCCTGGCCGGCGCGGAGCCGGTCGCCCAGCAACTGCACCACGTCTGGGCTGGTCGCGAACTTGCTGTGATTGAGCGCGTCCCCATTCTGAAGCGCGGACAGGTCCACCGCCACGATGCCCTGCGCCACTTCCAACTGGGCGAGATTCTCTGGCTGGGTCAGGTCCACGGCGCCCACCCGCGTCACGCCGCCGGCGATGAAGCGGGAGACTTCCAGCGCCTTGTCGGTACGCGAAACGAAGATGGTGATGCGCGGACGATCCTTGCCCATCTCCATCACCTGGCGGCGGAACACGTCGAGATCGAGATCGGGCGAGGCGAGGATCACATTCGAGACCTTGGCCGGTACCCGCCCGTCCTGCAGGGCCAACTGGCGCAGGGATTCCACCGTAAGCCAGGCGCCCATGGAATGAGCCATCACCACGACCTCGCTCACGTAGGGGCTGCGGGCCGCCGTGCGCATCACGGAGGCCAGATCGTCGCGTGAATAATTGGTGCTCTCGCGGTCATAGACATAATCGAACACTTGGCCCCGCGAGGGCCAGGAGAACAGCACCGGCGCCATGTCCGCACGGGTGTCGTGGACGATTTGGGCGAAGCGGAACACCGCAGAGTCGAAGCGCGTGTTGAAGCCGTGGACGAAGATCAGGACGCGCCGCCGCGCCTTGCCGTCGGTCACGTTCTTGAACCAGTCCAGCACGCCGGAGCGCGGCACGGGGGTGAGGGTGGTCACCGCGAAATCCCGCGCCGGATCGGCCCGTCCCTGCTGCGGCCACTGGATGGTGCCGGGCGCGCGCTCGGGCGGGATCGACACGACGATATTGGCAAAGGAGAGGCCCGCGCCGCGCTCGCCATTGAAAATCACGCCGGGCCGGTCTGAGGGCGCGCGGGTGGTGGCAACCAGCATGTCGACCGTGTCGGTGCCGGCTGCGCCGGCCGCCACGGGCGTCAGAGCGCCGTCCGTACGGGCGCAGCCGCACACCGCCAGCATCAGGGCGCATGCCGCTGCGCGCCACCCCACAGTCCAAGCCGCCACAGCCGCTCACGCCCCCGCTGCCCCAGCCCCGCAGGCTCCGAGGGAGCGCGCTTGGCTTGCAGCATGACCCTAATACACTTTCGCGATAAGCTGAATGTCACGCCCGCGCGGGTTCGTAATCGCGCCCGCCGCCGGGCCGGTCAACACGGGCCCGCCCCAGGGCCTGGTGTTCACGCCAGGGCCGACCCTCAGGCGTATCATCGCGGCGCAGGTGCCCCGCGCGGGGCGGTAATCTCCGCGCCGATCCGCTCCAGCAGATAGGGCATGAAGGGGTTGGCGGTCATGCGGACCAGCACGTCCAATCCCATGATCAGTGAGCCGCGCTCCCCCCGCCCCGCGAAGGACCCGAGATGGATGCCGAAATCCTCGGTCGGCAGGGCCGAGGGCTCCATCCCGTAGAGCCCGTCATCCATCGGGAAGGGGATGGCAATGTGGGAGAGGGAAAAGACGTCGCGGGGATAGAATAGGCCCAGTGATCGCACCTGCGGCACGACCGCCCGTGGGGCGTAGGTGCGCTCCTCCACTGCCGCATCGTTGGGGCTGGCGTTGGTGAGGATGGTCACGCGGAAATCCCGCGGCTCGGCTGGCATGAGCCGCGCCATTTCGGCACGCACCGTAGGCCGCAGCAGGGCGTCCAGCTTGGCATTGTGGTTGAGATCGAACAGCACCAGTTCGCTGCGTCCCTCGGGCAGGACGCTGTGCAGGCTGCTCAAAACGGCGGACGTGCGGACGGTCTCATCCAGCAGCGACTGGAAGGTGAGCACCGGCGGGAAGGCTTGCAGCGCTCCTCTCTGGGCGTGGTCGCGCAGGGCGCCTTGCAGCGCCTGCGTCAATTCGTAGGACTGGCGCGCGGCGTTCACCGGGAAGGAATTGTACTTGAAGGGATTGTATTCGGGCAGGATGCCGAGCCAGGCCGTCTTGGCGAAGGCCGGCAGGATCGCAGGGAGCCCGGCCAACCCCGCAAACCGCGCGAATACGGTGATCCCGACCATGGGGGAGAGCAGCACGATGCGATCCGCCCGCGGCTGTGCCGGATTGTCGAGAGCGTCGATCGCACACATGAGCGCCAGCGCCGCCCCGTTGGAATAACCCACGAGATGGATCGGCCCGTCCGCCCCCGCGCGGCGGCGCGCCTCGCGCATGGCGAGGCGGGTCGCGGCAAGCCAGCGCTCCCAGCGGGACGAGGTCAGCGCGCCGGGCACGGTGCCGTGTTCCGGCAGGCGCAACCCGATGCTCACGAAGCCGCGCTCCGCATAGAGCTTCGCCACGTGGCGCAGGCTATAGGGCGAGTCCGTGAGACCGTGGAGGAGGACTACCGCCCCACGGACCGGTCCGTCCGGCTCCAGCACGAAGGAGCGGTTCCAGTCCTGCTGGAAGTGGCCGGGGTAGATGGGGCTGCCCGCGAAATAGCGGTTGGTGGGAATGCGCTCCTCTGCATCGAGCTTGCCGGTTACTTCGGCGCGCACCTCCGCAAAGGCGCGGTTCTCGGCCGCGAGATAGACGGACCAGTCCGCGCGATCCAGTTCGGCGAGGCTCAATTCATGCGGCACAAGGGTGTGCCAAGGCTCCAGCGGTGGCCCCTGCAAACTGGCATAGATGCGCACGCCGAGCAGCGTGAGGGCGATCAGCCCGACAGCGCCCACAACGCAGATGAGGGGGAAGAGGAGGCGTCTGCGCATGGCGTGGGCGACCCTGGGCCTTCCTGGCTATATGTCTGCGGGCATACGGCGTCCATTGTCGGCAGGTGCCCGTCCGCGCTCTCTGTTTACCAGAAGAAGCCGTGGTCTCGCGCACCGACCTCGGTTGTCGCTCCTGGGGTGCATGCGAGACCGGCTCATATGGCTGACCGGTCACGGTGCGACCGGGGTCCGCACCAGCGTCAGTTATCTCCCGATGTGCCCGTGGGTTGAAGGAGAAGCTTGACCAGGGGATTGGGGAACCGTCGCGACATGGTGACCGCGTGGAACGTCTCCACGATGTCTGACAACTGATCGCCTTCCACCAGCACGCCTGCGGCAATCTCATCCTTCACGACGATGGACGGGAGAACGGCCAGCCCGATGTCCTCCCGGGCGAGAAGACGCATCATCGCCATGTCCTCGACTTCCGCCACGATCTGTGGCCTGACGCCGAGGCGATCGGCGAGCGCGTCGAACCCGATGCGCACGCTGCTGTCCACCGTCGGCAGGATTATGGGGTGGCTTCGAAGCCGATCCGCGAAGCTCGCGGCATGGCGCAGCCGCTCGGGAGTTCCCACCAGGCTGACGGGACGCTCCGCAAGCCGATGCGTGACGAAGGGGGTCAGGGCGTCGCCGGGCGGTGCCTGGTTCAGCAGAACGACGTCGAGGTTGAGCGCCTCAAGCGCCCGCAGCAGCTCACCGACGCTGCCCGATCGCAGAACGAGGTCGATATCCGTGCGGCCAAGCACCGGACGCAGGAACTCCATCTGGAAGTTGCGCGACAGCGTGGCGAGCGAACCGACGCGCAGCGCCTGCCGGGCCGCTCCGGTCTGCCGAAGCGTACCCAGCAACTCATCGCCCGTGGCGAAGATCGCGTCGGCATGATCGAGAACGATCTTTCCAGCCTCAGTCAGATGAAGCTGCCGGCCCCGGCGTTCAAACAGCGCATGGCCCAGTCGGTCTTCAAGTTTGCGGATCTGCACCGACAGGGCGGACTGCGTGAGGTTCAGTCGCTCCGCAGTGCGGGTCAGGTTGCCGTCATGCGCCACCGCCCAGAAATAGCGCAGATGGTTGTAATTCAGCGAGGACATAACGTTCGATATTAGCGAACGATTTTGCGCCGACAATGAATTTTAATTCGCTTCCTGCGATCGATATCCAAGGCTTCCCGACTGTCACGACTACAGGGGAACCGCCTTGTCACCTTACCTGCTTCCACTTTGCGCACCGCTCCTGCTGCTGGGGGCGGCCGCGTTCGGCTTCATGCGGAAGGGGCGGCGCCCACCCCTGGTGCCCGTCTGCGCAGAAGCGGCCGCGCTTGGCGGACTGCTGGTCGCCCTGGCATCGCTGGCGGTTCTGATCCTTCGCGGTCCCGGCGCCAGCGGGCTGATCGGATGGGCGGGCATCGGCCTGTCGGTGAGGCTCGATGCGGTCAGCGTAACGATGCTCCTCCTCGTCACGTTCATCGGCTGGATCGTGGTGAGATACGCCCGCACCTATCTCGATGGCGAGGCGCGGCAGGGTTATTTCATCGGCTGGCTTTGCACGGCGCTCGCGGCAGTCCTTCTCCTCGTCCAGGCGGGCAACGTCGTCCAATTGGTCGCGGCGTGGGTCGCAACCAGCGCGGCGCTACATCGCCTGTTGCTGTTCTATCCCGATCGTCGGGCGGCGCAGCGGGCCGCCCGCAAGAAGCGTCTGTTCTCGTCGATCAGCGCCGCCGCACTCCTCACGGCCATCGGTCTCATCTGGGTGAGCTTCGGGACGACCGATATCGCGACGATCAATGCACAAGCCCGCACGGGCGAGGGCTCCTGGCTCATCGTAACGGCCGCCGCCATGCTCGCGCTCGCCGCCATCCTGAAATCGGCGCAGTTCCCGACCCATGGCTGGCTCACCGAGGTGATGGAGGCGCCGACGCCGGTCTCGGCCCTGCTTCATGCCGGCGTGATCAATGCCGGCGGCTTCCTGCTGATCCGTTTCGCCGATCTGATGGTTTCAGCCCCCGGCGTGCTCGCCGTGCTGGCGATGCTCGGCGGGTTCACTGCGTTGTTCGGCGCGCTCGTGATGTTGACGCAGCCTGCGGTCAAGACCTCGCTCGCCTGGTCGACGGTCGCGCAAATGGGGTTCATGACGCTCCAGTGTGGTCTGGCGCTGTTTCCGCTGGCGCTGCTCCACATCGTCGCTCACTCGCTCTACAAGGCGCACGCGTTCCTCGCCTCGGGCGGGGCCGTGGAGCAGGTCGCGTCCATTCGCCGGCCTGGGCCTGTCGCGGTTCCGAACGGGTTGGCGGTAGTCCGCGCCTTCCTGATCGCACTCGCGATCTACGCGGGGATTGGCGCAGCCTTCGGGTTCACCTTCGGTTTCGAACATAAATCACCGCAAGCGCTCGCGCTCGGCACCATCCTGATCTTCGGTGTCGCCTACCTGTTGGCCCAGGGCCTTGCCGATGCGGCGCCCCATCCCCTGACACGCAGGACGGCGATCTACGCCAGCGCCGCTGCGATCGGCTACTTCGCGCTCCAGACCGCAGCCGAATGGCTGACCGCAGGGGTTCTCCCCGCGACGCCGGCACCGGGACGGCTGGAGTGGACGCTGATGGCGCTGGCGGTGCTGAGCTTCGGGGCCGCCGCAGTGGCGCAGGCGCTGTTCCCGCTCTGGGCATCGCACCCCGCCGCCGCCGGACTTCGCGTCCATCTCTCCAACGGCCTTTACGTCAACGCCACGATCGATCGCGTCCTCGGCGGCTGGTCTGTCCCCAAGGCGTCGTGAACCCACAGGAATAAGGACAAGACCCATGTTGATGACCACTCCCGGATCGCCGCTGCCGTCTCCCGATGTGCTTCTCGAGGCGGCCAATCGGGCGGCGCGCGCCATTCCCCCCCTTTGGCCCTTGGCCTCGAGCGTCGCGGTCAATCCCTTCCTCGGCCAGACGGGCGAGCCGCTCGCGACTGCGGCGAGCCGTCTGCGGCGGGTGGCGGGCATCCCGCTGACCATGCCGCGGTCCTGGTACGCGGACCGTTTGCGGTCCGGTGAGATCGCCGAAGAAGATCTGCGCGCTGCCTTTGAAAGCGCTCCCGCAGCGCTTCGGCCGAAGACGTTCGCCTCATTGAAGCGGGCCGTCCAGTCTGAACGTCCAGAACCGCACGCGATCCCGACGCTCGCCGATCTGGCACGCGACGTCGCCGGGATCGACTGGCCGGCCATCGTCAATGACCGCATCAGTCACTGGGCCTCCAGCTACTTCGATGAGGGGCAGGCGCTCTGGGCCAAAGGACAACAGGGGGCCGCTTACAGCGCATGGCGCATCATCGCGACCCACGATCTCACGCCTGAGATCGCCGGCCTGGAAGGTTTCGCACAGAGCGTTGCGGATGCGCCGGCAAATGCTGAAGACGCAATCATCGCATGCGTCGCCCGTCTTGGGCTCTGCGGGCCGGCGCTGGAAAGCTATTTCCATCGGCTTCTGACGACGCTCGGCGGCTGGAGCCAACTCGCCCGCTATCGCCTCTGGCAGGCCGAACTCACCGGCAACACCGATGCGTCCGTGACCGATCTCCTCACCATCCGCTTGATCTGGGAGGCGGCTCTGCTGCGCAAATTCGGCCCCGTGGTCGAGGCTCAATGGAAGGCTGCCATCGCTGCCTATGCCGAGCCTGTCTCTGCGACTCCTGAGGATGTCGTGGACGCCATTCTGCAGGAGGCCGCCGAGCGCGCGGCGCAATGGCGGCTCGGCGCCTGTCTCACCGGAACATCTCCGGCCCGGGTGGCAGATGGTCGCCCCACGTTGCAGATGGCATTCTGCATCGACGTGCGCTCGGAAGTGTTTCGGCGGGCGTTGGAAAGCCTCGATCCCGGCATCCGGACGCTGGGCTTCGCGGGGTTCTTCGGGCTGGGAATCGGCCATCGGCGGTTCGGCTCGGACGTCGTGGAGGCGCGTCTGCCGGTGCTGCTGAAGCCGGGCATCTTCACATGCTCGGGAGAGGCCACGCCGGCAGTGACAAGCTCGGACCTGGCCGCGCGGATCACCGCCCGCGTCGAGCGGGCATGGGGACGCTTCAAGCTGGCCGCCATCTCCTCGTTCGCTTTCGTTGAGGCCGCAGGCCCGATCTATGTCGCCAAGCTTCTGCGCGATGGGCTGGGGCTGAAGCGGCATGCCGCGCCAAACGATCCAGCCCCGCGGCCGACCAGTGCTCTCGACCTCGACACGCGGCTGACAATGGCCGTGAGCATACTCAAGGCGATGTCGCTCACGAGAGGCTTCGCGAGGCTCGTTCTGCTCGCCGGTCACGGGGCCAATGTGGTCAACAATCCCCATGCAAGCGCCCTGCATTGCGGCGCGTGCGGCGGGTATTCGGGCGAAGTGAATGCGCGGCTTCTTGCATCTGTGCTCAACGACCGCGAGGTGCGCGCCGATCTTGCGGAGCGGGGCATCATCGTGCCCGAAGATACGCTGTTCCTGGCGGCGCTGCACGACACGACAACCGATGACGTCAACATCTACGCCGCCGACCATGCCTCTGCGGCCCATGCCGAGGATGTCGATCAGGCAGAGCGGTGGCTGAAATCGGCTGGCATTCTCGCGCGTGGGGAACGGGCGCTGCGCCTCCCTCGCGCGAAGCAGGGGCAGGACATCCCGCACCGCGCGCGCGATTGGGCCGAGCTTCGTCCCGAATGGGCGCTCGCGGGCTGCCAAGCCTTCATCGCGGCGCCGCGGGCACGGACTGCGGGGCACGATCTGGCGGGACGGGCCTTCCTCCATGACTATGACTGGCGGCGCGACGACGGCTTCGGCGTGCTGGAGTTGATCCTGACGGCGCCGGTTGTCGTCGCCAGCTGGATCAGCCTCCAATATTACGGATCGACGGTTGCGCCCGACGTCTTCGGGGCAGGCAACAAACTCCTTCACAACGTCACCGGCGGTATCGGTGTGGTCGAGGGCAATGGCGGCCTCTTGCGGGCAGGACTGCCGTGGCAGTCAGTGCATGACGGCGAACGGCTGACGCATGAGCCCCTTCGGCTTTCCGTGCTGATCGAGGCACCGCGCGAGGCGATCGCAAGGATACTCGAACGTCACCCGGAGGTCCGGGCGCTGTTCGACAATCTCTGGCTGCATCTGTTCGCCCTCGACGACAAGGGCCGCATGGCTTGGCGCTATACCGGCGATCTTCAGTGGGAGACGTGCGTCGGCGATGAGCACGCAGATGAGCATTCCGTGCGGGAGGTCGCGTAAAGGGCGGTCCCGCGCATCCTGCGGCCTTCAAGCGCCCGAAGAAGGAGGTGCTTCGTGAGCATTGGCGAGGGAACGCCGGACGTCACGGCCGCAGCGCGCCTAGGCCTTTATGCCGGGCAGCGCTGCGTGCTGGCGACCATGCGTGGCAAGGAGACGGCGATCGCGCCGGTTCTGCTCGGCAGGCTCGGCCTCGTCGTCACCACGGCGCCGAATATCGATACCGATGCCCTTGGCACGTTTACGGTAGAGATTCCCCGCGCCGGCACCATTCGCGAGGCTGCGGTCGCCAAGGCGAGGCTTGGGATGAACGCGTCGATCACGGCTCCCAAACTGGCGGGCTCCCGATTGTTTTCCGCAGCCCTTCAATGAAGGCTTTGACCTTGGCGCTCGGCTGCGGCAGGGCCCGCAGGGCATAAACGCCCGACGGCCCTTGGTTCCAGGGCTCGTCGCCTGACAGCAGGCGGATCAATTTTCCGGCCTTCACGTCCGGTCCGACGACCCAACTCGACAGGAATGCGATCCCGAGCCCGGCCTCTGCCGCGGCGCGCTGCGCTTCGAAATCATCGGAACGGAGCGCCACGGTGCCGTTTCCGCCAAAGCCGGCGGGGCAGCCAAGTACATCGCGCCATCCCAGGAGATCAGCGCCGTGAAGCTTGTCGATCAGCCGATGCGATGAGAGATCCGCCGCGCTTGTGGGCGTGCCTGCCCGTGCCAGATACGCGGGGCTGGCGACCAGCAGGCGCGCGAGCGGTGCAAGCTTGGTCGCGATCAGCGTGCTGTCGGTCAGTGCGCCCATTCGGATGACGACGTCGAGACGCTCCGCCACGGGGTCGGCCAGCCGCTCCGTCAGGTCCAGTTCGACCAGCAGGGCGGGATGTTTGGCCTGCAGGCCCACCACAACGGGAAGCACGTAGCGTTTTCCGAAGGTGGGGAAGCAGGCGATGCGCAGAGTGCCTGTGACCGAGCCCTCGAAGGCTGCGATCTCCGCGTGGGTATCCGCGAGGTCATCGAGATGGCGCACGGCCCGCTCGTGCAGCCTCTGGCCGGCGTCAGTGAGCGTGAGCGCGCGCGTCGACCGGATGAACAGGGAAACGCCAAGATCCCGCTCCAGGGCGTCGATCTGGCGGACGATGGCCGACGGCGTCACTGCACGCCGGCGCGCGGCACCGGAGAAGCTTCCCGCGCGCACCACATCCACAAAGGTAGCCAGATATTCGGCGAAATGGGGTCTCATCTTTGCGATCCAGGCAAAGCCGTTTGCCGAACCCTATGACTTATCGGAGGTTCTGGACACCCGCATATTTGCTGTGCCGACACCGCGCGCCCCACCGCAACCGAGCCGCAGAGGGCCCGCGGGCCGCGTTCCAACTGGCAAGCGACGAGGGTGATCATGGGCATCTCGAAATAATGCCGTCTCCACCTCGCGTACCAGAGTTATGGGCGAGGTCTGAATGCACCTTGTTCTGGCCTGCTGGAGCGCAAAAAAATCTGCGCTATTTGAAGTTAAAAGGATGAAATCATGAAGGTCCTCACCGACAAAATTCTATCGGAATCGGCGTACTCTGCGGAGATCGACGTTCCCTTCGAGAAGGTTGATATCGCCGATTGGCTGTTCACCCTGCCCGAGGCGGAGTATCTGCGCTGCTGTCCCCCCGATCACATCGGCTCCGGCGTCACCACGAAGGACGATGGCCGTCGCATGGTGATCAACGTGGAGATGATCGGCACCGGGCTCGTCATCCAGCACTACGTCGCCGAAGAAGCGACGCCTGCCTACTGCCGGATGAACTCGATCTCCGACGTGTTCACGCCCGTCGGGCGCACGCAGGTCAACGTGATCTGGGAACTCATCGCCGAGGCGATCGAGGGCGGGCGCACCCGCTACACCAACCGCGTCACCTCGCATCCGACCGACGTGTTCATGGACTTCCTCGCAGCCCACAAGCAGAGCTTCGAGCAGGCGGCGATCGCCCGCCAGGAAGCAGGCGGCGATCACAACCGGCGGGAAACGCCGCTTTTCGCCGCGAGCATCGGCCGACGCGCCATGGCAAAGGCAGCCGCCAAGTGAAGGCTGTTATCTATGATGCCTTTGGTCCGGCGGATGTTCTCCGCCTGGCCGAGGTGCCGATGCCCGAGGTGCGCCCGCGCGATCTTCTGGTCAAGGTGCACGCGGCCGGCGTCAATCGCGCCGATCTGCTGCAGCGGCAGGGCTATTACGGACGTCAGAGTTATGGCGAGAGCGATCTGCTCGGATTGGAGGTGGCCGGCGAAGTCGTGGCGGTAGGCCATGAGGTCACCGACATCGAGCCGGGTGAGCCTGTGATGGCGATCGTCGGTGGAGGCGCCTACGCCGAATTCGCCCGCGTGGACCGGGGATTGGCGGTGCGCATTCCGCCTGCGCTCGACTTTACGGGTGCCGCGGCGGTGATGGAATCCTTCGTCACTGCCTGGGAGGCCGCTGTGCATCTGGGCGGGACCGGCGCCGTGACGACGGTGCTCGTCCACGCAGCCGCCGGCGGTGTCGGTTCCGCCGGCGTCGAGATCGCTCATTCTCTCGGCGCCCGTGTCTTCGCGACGGCCAATGCCCAGCGCCGCACGGACATTCTGAACCTCGGCGCGGAATGCGTGTTCGACTACCGGTCCGAGGATTTTGAACAGGGCGTGCGGGCGGCGACCCAAGGACAAGGGGTGGATGTGATCATCGACTTCGTCGGCGGCGATTATCTCGCCCGCAACCTCCGCAGTCTCGCGCTAGGCGGCCGTCTTGTTCAGGTGGGGCTGCTGGGCGGGAAGGACACGGCGGAGCTTCCGCTCTCCGTCCTGCTGCATAACCATCTGCGCATTATCGGCACCGTCATGAAATCGCGTGACGCGGAGGAAAAGCGAGCCATGGTCCGGCGCTTCGCGGAAAACGCGCTGCCGATGTTTACGGATGGCCGGCTGAAGCCTTTGGTCGGCGAGGTATTTCCGCTGTCCGAAGCCGCCAATGCACATCGCTGCATGGAAGCGGGCGGTGGATTCGGAAAGATCGTATTGAAGGTCTCACCTTAACCCGCCTGCATCGCAGCGCCCTGCGACGCGCGACCCGCTCGGGCAGACGGGCAGATAGGTCATCGCCCGCTTTCCGGGGTGAGCGCCTGCGCCCGGCGCGCGGGCGGGCTTCGTCGTTCCCCAGTCGTGGCTGCGGTGATCTCGCACCATGCGGCTGTCCGCGGCGCGCCAGATCCTAAAGCCGCTGATCCGCCCCCGTGCGTTGAAAGCCGGGAGTGTCGCTTTCGGCCTCGCCTTGGCGGCGGATCGGGTGGGCCCTGATCCGCCTCAGTTTCCGCAGGCCGGCGTTAATGAGCAATCAGAAATTGCCTTCGCCGGATCTCACGCCGGCTGGCGTTGCGAGGTGCCTTGGAAGCATGTTTCTCGCCCACGTCCGTGGAGGCGTGCCCACCTCCCTTGAGAAAATACGGGTGAGGTGACTCTGGTCCGCGAAGCCACAGGAGAGCGCGACTTCCACGAGTGAAAGCCTGCCCTCAGAAATCAGCTGCTTCGCCGCCTCCACGCGCATCTTGAGAAGCCAGCGATGAGGTGTCATGCCGGTGGATGCTGCGAATTGCCGAGTGAAATAGCTCGGTGTCAGGCCGCAGTCGGCCGCGATCTCCGCGATGGTCAGGTTCCCGCTCAGGCGGCTCGCGATCAGGTCCTTGGCGCGTTTCAGGCGCCATGGCACCAGGCCTTGCGGGCCGGGTCTTGTCTCCAGAGCAACGCCATAGGTGTTCGCGAGATATGTGCAGAGCGCAACCATCATTTGATCGAGAAACAGATGACTGGATTCCGCGGGGCGCTCCAATGCAGGAATCATCGCCATTCCCAGATGCATCAGCGTCTGGTCGAAGAAGCCGTGGCCACTGACGAAATTGAGATCGCTAATAGCCGGACGGCCTGACGCCACACAGAGCGCATCGAAATAGCGGTGGGGGATGTGAAAATGGATGGTGTCGAACGGGTCCTCCAGTCGAGCTTCGACCTTGTGGCGCAGGTCGAAAAGCACGCTGTTATTGCGCTTGAGATCGATCTGCGGCGTGTTGCGACCATCGAGCCAGAGGTCGCCACGCTGATAATCGATCAGCTCGAGCGAAAGCGCATAGCCGTCCTGTGCCGGCACCGGATCCACGAAGCCGAAATTCGGTCCTCCTGTTATCCGCGCAACCGACAGGCCGACGTCGGAATGGCCAGGAGCCGAGATCTGGGAGGCTGAGCAGATCCCCCTCCAGTGGTCATCGAGCCGCTTCCCATAGTTGGCCAGTTCCATTTCGATCCTTGGTGTTCAAAACGTACATGGCTCAAATTCGACGGTATCATTTGATGTCCTGTACTGCCCAACTTTACACGAGCGCCTTTATGTCCAAAAGGACAAACAGGGTAGGCACGGGGGCGGCTCTCGGTACGCACCGTGTTGTGATTGCTGGAACTACGTCTTTTCTGCATTGGGTTGCTCGAGGGCTGCCATCTCCATCCGGGGGCGGCTCACGCCGGCGATATGAACGCGAGCGATGTCATCACGATGGGCTGGAAGCGCAGTTCGCAGGCCTCCAAGACATCGCGAATGATCCTCATCATGGGTGACTCTGGAGTGCTGTCCTTGCGGTCAGCACATGCCGCCGTTGGCGCGCACGATTTGGCCGTTGATCCAGCCACTTTCCGAACCGGCGAGGAAGGCGACGACCCGCGCAATGTCTTCCGGCTGGCCCAGGCGTTCGAGCGGGTTCATTTTGGCCATCCGGTCGATCAACTCCTGAGTCTTGCCTTCGAGAAACAGGTCGGTGGCGACAGGGCCCGGCGCCACGGCATTCACCGTGACCCCGCGCCCGCGCATTTCCTGCGCGAGAACCTGGGTCAGGCCTTCGACGGCCGCTTTCGTTGCGATGTAAGGCCCGTAAGACGGCAAGCGCATGCCGATGACGCTCGAGGAGACGTTGATGATCCGCCCACCGTCTCGCACGCGCTTGGCGGCCTCCCGGCAGACGTTGAACGTGCCGTTAAGATTGATGGCGACCAGCTGGCCGAAGTCCTGGTCGCTGAATTGGGCGATGGGTGCCAGCTTCATGATGCCGGCGTTGTTGACGACCACGTCAATCCCGCCGAATGCCTTGTCGGCTGCGTCGAACATGGCCTCGACAGCACCGCTGTCCGCCACGTCGGCCTGCGCGGCGATCGCCTCCCCGCCCGCCTGGGCGATCCGGTTCACCACGTCCTGTGCGGCGGCCGCGTTGCCGGCATAGTTGACCACGGTCCTGAAGCCGTCTGCCGCAAGCCGCAGGGCCAGAAGGGCTCCGATGCCGCGAGATGCGCCTGTGACCAGAGCGTTTTTACCGTGACTGCTCATGTGAGTGCCCTTTCCAACGAATGGCTCGATGGCAGGAGTACCCCTCTTGTCACCCGCATAAAAATGCATACTGATCAGGGAAAGAATGACTGAAAGTATGGCTCGTGGCCTTCGATAGTCGCTTGTTGAATGGGATCGGCGTGGTTTCGGCCGTTGTTGAAGCTGGCAGCTTCGCGCGCGCGGGCGAAGCGCTGGGGCTGACGCAACCCGCCGTCAGCCGCGCCGTAGCCCGTCTGGAACAGCGGATCGGCATTCGGATCTTCAATCGGACGGCGCGGTCCATTTCGCTGACCGACGAAGGCCGGCGGTATTACGAGGCGGTTGCGCCTCTCATTGCAGGCATTGAAGACGCCACCCTGAGCGCCGGCCGCGCCAAGGCGCTGGTTCGCGGGCGGCTGAGGGTGAATGTGGACGGCGCCTTTGGGCATTTCGTGCTCACGCGACGGCTCGGCGCGTTCCTGGACCAGTATCCGGATCTGGCGGTCGACGTGGCAGTGCGCGACGCTATGGGCGATCTCGTCGGGGATGGTTTCGATGTCGCCGTCCGTTTCGGGTATCCGGAGCCCTCCAACCTCAGAGCGGAGCTTTTGCTGGAGACGCGCGTGCTGACGTGCGCGTCCGCAAGCTATATCGCCCGTTACGGAGCGCCGTCTCACCCGCGAGATCTGGTGAATGGCCACCAGTGCGTTCTTCTGCGCGATCCCTCGACGGGACGTCCATACGAATGGGAGTTCAGCCGGGGAGGCGAGACCATCCCGTTCCAGGCAAGCGGGCGCCTCATGGTCCATGACACCGGCTCGCTGATCGGCGGGTGCCTCGGCGGCATCGGGATGGCGCAACTGCTCGAGCTCTATGCAGAGAACTTGCTCGGGGAGGGAAAACTCGTGCAGATGCTGCCCGAGTGGTCGGACGAAACCTTTCCCCTCTACGCCTATCATCGTGCGTCCAACCTCGTGTCTGCCAAGGTCAGCGCGTTTCTCTCCTTCGTGCGGCAGATCACGAGGTAATCCGCCAACGTGCGCAACGCGAGCAGGGCGGCGGCGCGGAACGTTTGCCCATGCGCTGCCCTGGACGGCCCGCAGGCGCCGAGGCGATAGCCGGCCGTGGGCGTGATTGCCGCCGCCGGCCCTCGCGGGCAATCCGGCAGGGGATCGGCCGGCGGGGTCAGGCGGCCCGGATCGTGCCGAGGAAGCGTCGCATCTGGGTTTCCAGGTGCGATGCCTGTTCGGAGAGGGTGGCTGACGCGGACAGCACCTCTGAGGCCGCCGTGCCCGTCTGGTCGGCGGTGCGGGCGACGTCCGCGATATGGCTGGTCACCGTGTTGGTGCCCGTGGCGGCCTGATCGACGTTGCGGACGATCTCCTTGGTCGCGACGCCCTGCTGCTCCACGGCGGCGGAAATTCCTGTCGCCACGTCGCTCATCTGGCGGATCTGGTTGCTGACGTTCTCGATCACCTGCACCGCATGTTCGGTGGTGCGCTGGATGGCGCTGATCTGGGCCTCGATCTCCTCCGTGGCCTTGCCGGTCTGGCTGGCAAGGTCTTTCACCTCGGAGGCCACGACCGCGAAGCCCTTGCCAGCGTCGCCCGCCCGCGCGGCCTCGATGGTGGCGTTGAGGGCGAGGAGGTTGGTCTTGGAGGCGATGTTGGAGATGAGGCCGATGAAGTCGCCGATGCGTGAGGCCGCCTGGGCGAGTTCGCGGATCACCTCCCCGGTGCGGGCGGCCTCGGCCACGGCGCTGGCCGAGAGGCTGGCGGACTGCTCCACCTGGCGGGAGATTTCATCGACGGACGCTCCCAGTTCCTCCGCCGAGGAGGCCACCATCACCACATTGGTGGACGCCTGTTCGGCCGCCGCAGCCACGGCGGTCGAGCGCGATGAGGTCTCCTGCGCCGTGGTCGACATGCTGCGCGCAGTCTGGTGGAGCGCGTCCGATGAGGTGGAGACGTTGCGGATGATGCCGCCGACCGCCTGCTCGAACTCGTCCGCGAGCGCCTGCATCGCCTGATGCCGCTCGGCCTCCGCGCGCTCGCGGGTCTCGGCATTCTCGCGTTCCAGGTCTGCGTTGCGGGCCATCTCCTCCCGGAACACCAGCACCGCCTGGGCCATGGCGCCGACCTCGTCGGAACGATCGGTGTCGCTTACCGTCACCGCAAGATCGCCGGCGGCGAGGCTCTTCATGACCGTGGTCATGCGCTCCAGCGGTCGGGTCACCCGCCGGGTGACGACGACGATCATCGCGATCCCGAACACGGCGGAGAGGAGAAGCAGCCCGCTCTGGATCAGCAGGGAGCGGAAGGCATCCGCCTGCCGGTTCTGCGCATGTTGCTCGGCAAGGTCGAGGGCGGTCTGCGCCACGGCCTGGAAATAGGCGAGCTTGGACACGGCCAGCGGCGTCCATTCCTCAGCGGTGATGCCGGGCGGCGTCCCCGCCATGAGCGCCTTGAGGGTGTTCAGGCGCAGGTCCATGAAGGTGGGGCTGAAGAACTCCCGCTTGGCGGCCTCGATCCGGCTGCTCAGTTGGTCCGGCAGCGGCATGCTGGCTGCGAACTCGACGAGGACAGCCCAGGTGCTGTCGATCTGGCTGGTGAGGGTGGCATAGCGTTGCAGGGGCTCCTTCACCAGCGGCTGCCCGGCCAGCGGATTGGACACCAGCAGCGCCGTGTCGCCCGCCGCGTTCCGCGTGGTCCAGGCCAGCTGCTTGATCTGGAACAACTGGTCCACATAGGGATCCTGGAGCTTCACCGACTTGACGAGCTGGGCCGAGATGCGGTCGAGCAGCTCCAGCAGTGCTGCGGTTTCCCGGTTGTAGTCAGTCAACAGGGAGGGGCGGCGTTCGGCTTTCGGGCGGGAGAGCGCGGCGGTAGATTCCGTGTGAAGGTCCGCCAGGCGGCTGATCGCACCCTGGAGACTTGTCGCCAAATCCTCGTGTCCGGCGAAATCAAGGGTCCGAAGCCCCGCGAGGGTTGCGTTGAGCGCCGGCATTTCGGCCTTGCGGGAGGTTTCCAGCTGCGGCGTCAGGGTCGCGAAAACCCGATCCGCCGGCAGGTCGCGCAGTGCCGACGCCCGGTCAAGGCGCAAGTTGTGGAGGGAAGTGAAGACGTCCTGAGAGACGCGGGTTACTGCGGAAATGCGGGCTGCCGTTGCATAGGAGCGGGCGGATTCCCACGCTCCACTGGCCAGAACGGTCACCAGACCGAGCGCCAGGAGGGCGATGACCCAGGTGAGCAGAGCCTTGACGGAGAAGCGCTTGAACATGCCGATGATCCAATCAGAACGATGGCGGCTGAGGGCGAGGCGTGCTGCCGCCTGAGGTGTGCGCTGTGAGCGAATGTTCGAACGGTGACAGTTTGCTTCGATAAAAATCAGCCTGACAGATTATCATTGCGGGAGGCTGGAAAGCCGAAGAATGTCTCGGGGTTCTCAACCAGCAACCTCTGCTTGAGCGCAGGCGTGATGGCGATGTGATCAACGAAATCCACCAGAGTCCCGTCGTCGGGCATGGGGCCGGACAGGTTCACATGCGGCCAGTCGCTGCCCCACAGCGCCCGCTCCGGCGCGTGGTCCAGCAGGCTGCGCGCGTAGGGGACGACGTCCTCATAGGGGGGCCCGGCATGCGAGAGGCGGTCGGCACCGCTGAGCTTCACCCAGACGCGACCGGTGTCCAGCAGCCGGAACAGGGCCTCTCGGACCGGCGCGAGATCCTGCCGGATATCCGGGCGGGCCATGTGATCAATTACCACGCGTGTCGGCAGTCCGGAGATGAAGTCCCGGTAACGCGCGATGTCGGTACCGGTCACGTGGATGGCGACGTGCCAGCCGAGCCCGGCCACGCGCCGGGCAGCAGCGGCCACAGCCTCAAGGTCGGGTGCCCCGCCGAGGTGGGACAGGAAGCTGAAGCGCACCCCGCAAATGCCTGCCCTGTCGTAGGTTCTGATCTCGGCATCGCTCGTGTCGGGCCTGATCAGCGCGACGCCGCGATAGCGGGCCGGCTCGCGTTCCAGCGCGTCGAGGAGAGGGCGGTGATCGAAGCCGTGGCCCTGGCTCTGGACGAGGATGGCACGGGAAATGCCCATCCGCTCGTGCAGCGCGCGCAGGGCCGTTTCCGGGACCTCGGATGGCGTGAAACTGCGGTCATCGGGCAGGGGGAAACGGGCGAACGGGCCGTAGATGTGGCAATGGGCGTCGCAGGCGCCGGCGGGTGGCCGTCGCGCCGGAAGGCTTGGGTCAGGATTGGGCGGCGGGCAGGGTGTGAGGGGAGCGCTCATGTCAGTCACACCGGGCGCTCATGCCGCCATCGACGACGATCTCCGTGCCGGTCACGAAACGGGCCTCGTCCGAGGCAAGGAACAGGGCAGCGGCCGCGGTGTCGCGGCCGTCGCCCATGAAGCCGAGCGGGATGCGGGCAAGGCGGGACTGGAGCAGGACATCCACGTCGCCGCCGGCCCTTTGTCCCGCAAGTCGGGCCTCGACCATGGGCGTGTGCATCTGGCCCGGCACTACGGTGTTCACGCGGATGTTGCGCTTGGCATATTGCACGGCGACCACGCGGGAAAACTGGATCACGCCGGCCTTGGAGGAGGCGTAGCCCACCTGCGCCGCGCCGGTCCAGCGGATGCCGGAGGTCGAGGCCGTGTTGACGATGGCGCCGCCGCCCTGCGCCTCCATCACAGGGAGCACATGCTTGCAGGTGAGATAGACGCTCTTGAGATTGAAATCGATCTGCCGGTCCCACTGCTCCTCGGAGAGTTCCACCGGGCCGCCGGGCGCCGAACCGCCCACGTTGTTCACGAGAATATCGGCCCGCCCGAAGGTGGAGAGGCAGGCGGACACCATGTCCGCCACCGCCGCGCTATCCGTGACGTCGCAGGCGTAGGGCGCGATGGTGCCGCCCTCGGCGCGGGCGCGGTCCAGCGTCTCTTCCATGCTGTCGCGGTTCTTGTCCACCGCGAACACGCTAGCGCCCTCGCGGGCGAACAGCACGGCAGCGGCGCGCCCGTTGCCCCAGCCGGGGCCGACGCAGCCGGCGCCGGTGACGATGGCAACCTTGTTGGCGAGCCGTCCGCTCATGGTCTTGCCTTACGCTTCCAGGGCAGACGTCTCGCCCTCGGGCAGGCCGATGTCGAAGACGTTGAGGGTGAAGGCCACCAGCGTGTAGTAGCCAAGGAGGCCCACCAGATCGACCACGCCCTTCTCGCCAAGGGCGGCGGTGGCGCGGGCGTAGAGGGCGTCGGTCGCACGTCCGCTTTCCACCACGGAGCGGCTGAAATCATGCACCACCCGTGCCGCCGCGCTGTCGAGCGGCGGCGTCTCGCGATTGGCGATGGCGGTGATGACCTGCTGCGACAGGCCCGCCTTCAGCCCCTCGCGGGCGTGGGCATACCATTCGAAGTGCGAGGTCCAGCGGCGGGCCACGACAAGGATGGCCAGCTCCGACAGGTCCGGCGGCAGGCTGGTGTCGTAACGCACGAAGGCTCCGAGATGCTGCGCGCGCCGGCCCAGCTCCGGGCTGTGCAGCCAGGCGCGGAGGGGCGCGGGAACGCGGCCGCGCTTGCCCGAGATGGCCTCTTCCGCCACCGCCCGCTGCTCGGGCGTCATCTCGTCCAGGGGGAGATCCTTGATCCTCATGCCGCGCCTCTCTTCAGAAAGGTAGCCAGCGCCGCGTTGAAGGCGCCTGGCTGCTCAATATTGGGCAGGTGGCCGGCATCGGGGATCTCGACGAATCGGCCGTCCGGCACGGCCTCGGCGAGGCCAGCCAGGGTTTTCGGCAGCGCGCCGTCCGCCGCGCCGGCAAGCATGAGTGCGGGGCAGGCGAGGGCCGTAAGGCCCGGCCGGAAATCGAAGCGTTGGAGCGCGCGCACCGCGCGCAGGAAGCCGTCGAGGGGCGTCGCCGCTATCATGCCCGCCACGCGGCGGACACCCTCTCCGTTCGTCTCGACGCTGGCGGGCTGGAACCAGCGCGCGATGGTGGGGTCCGCGAGCCCGGCCATGCCTTGGGTGCGGGCGAGGGCGATCCGCTCCTCCCACGCTTGTGCGCCACCCGTCGGTGTCGCCGCCTGACCGTCCGCCATCACGAGGCTGGCCACGCGCCGAGGCTGCGCGAGGGCCGCACCGAGACATGTCGCGGCGCCCATGGAGATGCCGACGAGATGGGTGCGCGCGATGCCGAGTGCATCCATGAGGCCGATCAGATCGGCGGCAAGACGCTCCATGGTGCAGTCTTCGGCCGGGATGCCCGTCCGCCCGTGACCCCGCTGGTCATAGCGCAGGATGCGGAAGCTTTCCCCGAACGCGGCCGCCTGATCGTCCCATAGGGACAGGTCGGTCATAAGGGAATTGCTGAACACCAGCCAGTGCGCGCCCTCGGGGCCGTCCACCCGGTAATGGAAGGTCAGTCCGTCGATCTCGATGCTGTTGGGGTTGGCTCGGGGCATCGGCTCAACCCCGGAAATAGGGGGCATAGAGATTGAACATCTGCGCCCCGATGCCGGCCACCGACGCGAGTGCGCTCCGCAGGGGCTCAAAGCCCTGCGGAGCGGCAAATTCAGCGATCAGCCAGAGGCTGGTCTTTTCGCTCTCCGACTGGCGGAAGACGCGGGCTTGCAGCGCATCAGGCAGAGCCTGCGCTGCCGCGCGCAAGGCCTCAGCGAAGGGCGTTTCCTCCCCGGAGGGATGATAGCGGGCCAAGAGCAGGCCGGCCGCCTGACCGAGCGGCAGGGTCAGCGCGTTGCCCGGCAGGATCTGCCGCGCCACCACGCGCTGCCGCCCCATGGTTCGCGGCAGGATGCGCTTGCTCCAGGGCGTGGAATTGGCAGCGGAAACAGCGTGATACTCGGGCGTGGCGAGCGCCGCCGTGGAGGCTAGATCGTATATGGCGAGCCAGCGGGGCCAGCCGGCAAGGCAGACCCAGCGCGAGGCGGTTTCGAAGCCCGGCAGCGCCCGGCGTTGCGGAAAGTGCTCGGTGTCGTACCAGTCGTTGAACTCTTCTTCCAGGCTCGCCGGAGGCTCCATGGTGACGAGGAGGAGTCCCTTGGGGTCGGTCATCATCGCCTCCTGATCAGGCTCGCATCAGCGCGTCGCGGGTCACGCTGGCGAAGAAGTGCCGCAGATGCGTGGCCATCGCCTCGGGGGCCTGAACCGGCATGATGTGGCCACTGTCGATCTCCGCATAAATGGCACGCGGCAGTTGCGCCGAGAGGGCACGGACGGCCTCTGGCGGACGCAGCAGATCGTGCGTTCCGGCGAGCACAAGACATGGCAGGTCGAGGGCCCGGAGCTGCCCGTCCAGCCGCACATCGGCCAGCGCCATGTTGGCGTAGGCGTAGCCCACCGGATCGCTGGCAAGGAACCGCGCGCGGTAGGCGGCATAAGCCGCCGGGTCCCGCCGCACCACGGACGGGAACGAGCGGGCGAGGCTCGCGTCCACGATCGCGGCCATGCCCTCGCGCATGGCACGCTCCGACCGGTCCACCAGATAGCGGACGCGGTCTTCCGCCACCGTCAGCGCGGGCGAGCAGAGGGCGAGCCCATACACGGCGGCCGGATCGTTGAGCGCGTGCACCACGGCAATGGCCGCGCCGGCCGCGACGCCGGCGAGGCAAAACGGGCCGGCGAGACCGAGCGCGTCGAGCAGCTGGCGCAGATCCCGCGCATGGTCTGCGATCGTGAACGGCTTGCGGGGCTTCTCGGACCAGCCGGCGCCGCGCTGGTCATAGCGCAGCACCCGAAAGTCACGCTCCAGGCGTGGCATGAGCGCATCGAAGCTCTCGAGGCTGCCGCCCAGCTCATGGATCAGCACCAGTTGCACCGGGCCGCTGCCGGACAGCGTGTAGCGCAGGGTGACCTGCTCAAGGTCGATCCAGTTCATGGCGAAACAGGCCCGAAAGGGGATTTGACGTCGGGAAAGGTGCCTGCCAAAACGGCGTCCATCACGAGCGTCCGTGCGGCGGCAACCGCCGATGGAGGTGCGCCATCGACATCCGTGGACTTCGCTATTTCGTCCAGGTGGCGCGGGCTGGAAGCGTCAGCCGCGCCTCGGTCATCCTGAACGTCGCGCAACCCGCCCTCAGCCGCCAGTTGATGAAGCTGGAGGAGGAGCTCGGCGTCAGCCTGTTCGTGCGTCACGGGCGCGGCGTGCGGCTGACCCGCGCCGGCAGCTCGCTGCTGGAGCACGCCAACGCCGTGCTGCGGCAGGTGGACCAGATCTCGGAACTCGTGCGGGCGCCGGAGACGAGCTTCGCCGGCCATGTGGTGCTCGGCGTGCCGCCGGCGGCAGGCCTCATCATCGCTCCGGTGGTGGTGGAAATCCTGCGCGAACGCTGGCCGCATGCCTCGCTCCACGTGCGCGAGGGCATCAGTTCCTCTCTGGAGGAATGGCTGCTCGACCGCCGCCTCGATCTCGCGATCCTCTATAATCCGCCGCCGCTGGACGGCATCGTCCTGACGCCGATCCTGCACGAGCGGATGGTGGCCGCCGGTCCCATTACCGAGAGTCAGATGAGCGCGCGTACCATCAACTGGCGGGACCTTTCCGGCCTGCCGCTGATCCTGCCGTCTCTGCCCCACAGCAACCGCCGCCTGATCGAACAGGCGGCCATCCAGCGTGGCGCCCGCCTCGACGTGGTGTTCGAGGTGGACAGCGTCACCATGACCAAGGCCATGATCAAGCGGGGCCTTGGCTGGACCATTCTGGCCCATGCTGCGGTGGCGGGGGAGGCGGAGCGGGGAGAATTGCAGGTGCGGGTCATCGACCGGCCCCCGCTCATCTCCACGGTCTCCATCGGCATCCCGACGGAAACCCAGTCCACGCCGCTTGCCCATGAGCTCTTCGATGTGGTGCGCGGCGTCATCGTGGAGCGTGTGGCTGCAGGCGCGTGGTACGGCGCCAAGGTGGTAGATGACTATGTCCGCTGACATGCGGGTTTCACTCACCGGCCTTGGCGGATGCGGGGACCGCCACGGCCGACGCCTGCGGGCCGGCACCGGCCGGCGCGGCGAGCTCGGCCATGTAGCTGTCGAACTTGGTCCGGTTGAACGCATTCTCCCACCGGGCGATGACAAACACGGCAACGGTGTTCCCCACCACATTGGTGAGTGCGGTGCAGGTGGCCATCAGCCGGTCCACGCCAAACAGAAGGCCCAGCCCGTTGAGCGGCAGCGCACGCACCGTCTGCAACGTGGCGGCGAGCTTGATGAAGGCGCCTCCGGCGACGGTGGTGCCGCCCTTTGAGGTGAGCAGCATGATGGCGAGCACGCCGATCTGCTGGCCAAGCGAAAAGGGTGTATCGGTGGCCTGGGCGATGAAGCCCACCGCGATGGCCATGTAGATGGCGGTGCCGTCCAGATTGAAGCTGTAGCCGGCGGGCAGTACAAACCCCACCACCGCCTCGTCGCAGCCGGCCTTTTCCAGCTTCTGCATCAGCCGGGGCAGGGCCACCTCGCCAGACGCGGTGCCGAGCACCAGCAGCAGTTCCTCGCGCACCAGGCGGATGAGCTTCAGGATGGACAGCCCGGCCATGCCAGCTACTGAGCCAAGGACCAGGAAGACGAAGGCGAGGGACGTGACGTAGTAAAGGCCGACGAGCTTGGCGAGATAGATCAGCGTGCCCGAACCGTGAGCGCCGACGGCCGCCGCGATGGCGCCAAACGCACCGATGGGGGCCACGCGCATGATGAAGCCGAGGATGCGGAACAGGACATCCTGCCCTTCCTCGATGCCGCGCAGGATGGGCGAATCCTTCTTGCCGCCGATGCTGAGAGCCGCGCCGGTGAGCACGGAGATGAAGAGCACCTGCAGGATCTCGCCCTTGGCGAACGCGTCCACCAGCGTGTTGGGAATGATGGAAAGGAAGAAGCCGACGGCGGTGAAGTGGCTGGCGGTGTTCGAGATCCTGGCTACGCTCTCGTTGACGGCGAGGCTGGTGGCGTGGAGGCCCGCGCCGGGCTCGAACACGTTCACCACCACGAATCCGAGCGCCATGCCGACGGTGGTGAGGATCTCGAAATAGAGCAGCGCCTTGAAGGCGAGGCGGCCGAGCTGGCCCATATCCCGCACGTGGGTGAGCCCCAGAACCACGGAGCAGAAGATGATCGGCCCCAGCATCATCCGCAGCAGCCCGATAAAGGCATCGCCGAGCGGCTTCATCTCGACGGCGGTCGCCGGCGCCAGAATCCCCAGGGCGATGCCGAGCAGGATGGCGATGATCACCTGAACATAGAGCTGGCGTAAGCGGGCCATAACGAACTTCACTCCCGTGCTGCCGCCGCTGCTTCCGGCGGCTTTGCTATTGGGCCGCATTACAAACGTCAGGAACGGGCTATGTCCAAGTCCGTCGATGGATACATATCCATGCCGTTTCGGTATGGTTCATCCCAGCGTGCCGACCGGGCGGTGTAATCAAACCGCCCCGATGGTCGCTGGGCGTGGCCGTGCAGGGAAGACGAATGATTTCTCCGCCAGCGCGCCCGAGGCCTACCGGATGCTGAACCGCTTCGGGTCGATGCGCTGCCGCACGCCGCTTTGTGGCCGTCGAGCGCCAGCGGGGATGTCATCGCGTTCGGTGACGCGCATTGCTGCCCGCAGACATCCCGCCGAAAATCAGGGCTTCCGGGGCTTCAAAATTCCACTTGTTCTCTTTTTGTTCCTATGGAATCCATAGGGCCGACACGCCTCGGAGAGCACCATGCCGAACGACGTCTTTCGTGCGGACGACACTACGTTTCCCACGGTCCTGCTGAGTTCCGAGCTTGGAAAGGGCCAGTCCTCGACCTGTCCCGCATCAAGCCATCCACCCGAACAGCGGGAAGCGGTTTGGCTGCAATGGGAAGAGCTTTGGTTGACGGAGATGGCCCTGCGTGTCGATGACGTATCGGACGGGGGCTGGCATTGAGGTGGCGCGTACGCTCGCGCGTCGCGCGAGTAGGCGTCTCAGGTCGTCCTCGAAGCCCTTCGGCGTTGGGCGTAGAGCATCAAGGAGACGAAGCTGGGCGAGGCAGGTCCCGCCGTTCGGCATGGCCGCGAGGAACGAGAGTTTGCCGGAGGGGGCTGGTGTGCCCGCCTCCGGCCCGAGCAACCCCTGGACCTCGACACACGGGCACGCGCGAGATCCAGATCTCCTGAACCGATGGGCCCTGGCGGCGCAGGGATCGGCTCACGGGGCCGACGCGACGGCTACAAAGCTCTTCTTCCGGCGATCCGCAGAATGCCATATCCGAGAACGCCGGCCAGCAGCGAGCCCGCCAGGATGCCGTACTTGACGCGGTCCTGCATGTGCGGGTCCTCGAAGGCGAGCAGACCGATGAACAGGCTCATCGTGAAGCCGATGCCGCAGAGGAAGGCGACTCCGAGAACCTGAAGCCACGTCGCGTGTGTGGGGAGTTCGGCGAGCCGCAGCCGGACCATCAGCGCGACCGCGCCGAAGATCCCGACGACCTTCCCGATCAGAAGCCCGGCCGCAACGCCGACGGCGAGTGTGTCCGTCATGATCGCAGGCGTTATCGAGGCAAAGGACACGCCGGCATTCGCGAAGCCGAAGATCGGCAGGATGGCGAAGGCGACAGGCGCATGGAGCAAGCTCTCCAGGCGGTGCAGAGGCGCCGTCTGGCGGGAGGGATCCGGCGTCGCGGAGGCCGTGGTGATGGGAATCGTCAGGGCCAGCAAGACGCCGGCGAGAGTCGCGTGGACGCCGGACACCAGGAGCAGGACCCACAGCACCGCGCCGAGCGCGAGGTAGATCCGCAGATCCTGGAAATTGGCGGCGCACAGGCTTCTGAGAATGCCGAAGACGAAAACGGCGCCCAGCAGGGTGGCAACGTTGATATTGGCCGTATAGAAAATCGCGATGATGATGACGGCGCCCAAGTCGTCGATGATGGCCAGGGCCGCCAGGAAGATCTTGAGAGAAGACGGCACGCGCGAGCCGAGGAGCGACATCACTCCCAGCGCGAAAGCGATATCGGTCGCGGCGGGGATGGCCCAGCCGCGCAAGGCGTCCGGGTTGTTCAGGTTCAACATCACATAAACGATGCCGGGGATGGCCATTCCCCCCACCGCGGCCACGCCCGGCAGTGTCCGCTTCCCCCAGGTGGCAAGCTGGCCGGTCAGAATTTCGCGCTTGATCTCCAGACCGACGAGCAGAAAGAACACCGCCATCAGTCCGTCGTTCACCCAGTGTTGGACGCTCAACGGTCCGGCGTATGCGTGCAGGGTCGCGAAGTAGCCGGGGGCCAAGGGCGAGTTGGCGACAGCGATGGCGGCCAATGCGCAGGCCATCAGAACGAGTCCGGCGGAGGTCTCGTGATGAAAGAATGCGCGCAGCGGGGACATCGGCCGCTGGGTCCGGGACGGCCCGCTCATGGGCGTCCTCCCGCATGGGAGGAAGAAATCCGCTTATGAAGCAAAGGACGAGCGACGGCGCTCGTATCCGCGCGATGATACATGCAGGTCTCCAACGCTGGCGGCCCGACCAGCGCAACAACCTGCCGATCCAATAGGGGATCGCGCACCCATGCCCTTATGATCTTCCAAAAATGGCAAAGGCATGACCGGGTGAAGCTGCAGTCCAAGGCCCCGGTCGACGGGCGCTGCGACGAAAAAAGTCGGCGCTGCGCAGATTGAAGTTGGTGTTGGCGTGACGCACACCAAACCACCTCCGGCGCATGCGCAAAGGCTCACCGCGGCAGAATGGCGGCGATCCACGCCTCAAGTGAACGTCGGCTTGTTTGGCGGAAACGCCCTTCGCACCGCAGGCGCTATCAGACAGTTTCTGGCTGGCGCAGCCGTTCGGACAAGGGCGAGGCGGTTACTTCGGCCTTTCGCGTTTGGAGATGTGGGAGGGCGGCGCGCCGTAGCGGGTCCGGAAGGTGCGCACGAAATAGGAGAGGTCGCCGAAACCCGCCTCCAGCGCGACTGTCGCGATGCGCGCGCGAGGCCCCTCCTCGCTGGTCAGGAGGGCATGGGCAGCGGCGAGCCGCCGCTCGAGCAGATAGCGGGAGAAGGTCGTGCCCTCCTGCGCGAACAGCTTCTGCACATAGCGGCCCGTGACACCGTGCAGCCGGGCGACGCTCTCCACGGACAGGTCTCGCCGGGCATAGTCCCGATCCACCTGATAGCGGATCGCGGCGAGCCGGACGGCCGGGCTCAGGGCTCCTTGCGCGGGGTCGTCCAGCCCGAAGAGCGTTCCCGCCAGATCGCGCAGGTGATTGCCCGCGAGCCGCGCATGCCGCTCGGAATCAAGCGGAATCATCCCCTGGAGCACGGCGCCGGCATAATGGGTCAGGAGCATGAGCCGGTTGTCCGAAGCCGGCGCCGGCTTGGCGATCCGCCCATGCAGGGCTTCCGCATGGGCGGCGACGGGCGCCGCCATGCGCAGGAAGTCGAACCGTTCGGCCCGCGTGGCATCGAGTTCAAAGGGGTGTCCGAGCGCGACGAGGGCCGCACTGCGCTCCTCCAGCCATATCTCCCGTCCGGCCTGGCGCAGGCCGATCCGGCCGCCGACGGGACGGACGAGGATGATATCGGAAGGCACCATCCCCCGCTCCGACCGGATGACGGCGCGCACGTCCACGCATGTGGTGATGAGGATGTCCGGCAGGGCGCAATGGACGATGCGCGCCGGTCTGCCGTTCGCCGCGCCGAAATGCAGGCTCACGTCTCCCAGAAGATCTGCGAACAGCTTGACGGCCGCGTCCTGCCCCCGCCGTGGCGGCAGGCCGGCGGTGGTGAACCATGCGGGATCATAACGGCCGGCCATGCTCGCTTCCGTTGAATAATTCCAAGTTGTTGCGCCTCGGAGACAGGCGAAATGAAAGAGGTCGAGTTCGCTTTAGACCATGTTCGGTTTCGCTTTCAACCAAGCGCTGCGATCGGGATGAATTTATCACCTTTCATCCAGGGTTCATTCTCCGCTTCCTCTCCGGGAGAGGCGGACCAGATCAGAATAGTTCCAGAAAATGACGTATGATCGCCGCGCCCGTTTGTTGACGATGACCAGTGTCCTCTCCCTGGCTGTCGCTCTCGCCTCTCCGGTCCTCGCCCAGACGGCAACGCCGGCCCGGCCCGTGACGAGCGGCGGGGAGACGATCGACCTCGATACGGTCACGGTAACCGCGACGCGCGCGGACCGGCCGATCAGCGATGTGCCCCAGACCGTGCGGGTGATCGAGCGCTCCGAGATCGAGCAGCAGTTACAGCTCACCAACAATCCGGCGGCCGTGCTGGCCAAGCTCGTTCCCGGCTACAGTGTGTCCACACAGACCATCTCGGGCGCCTCGGAGACCTTCCGCGGTCGCGATCTGCTGGTCATGATCGACGGCGTGCCCATGAACACGCCCCTGCGCAACGTCTCGCGCCTTCTGGCGCTGATCGATCTGAATTCGGTGGAGCGCATCGAGGTGGTGGCTGGCGCTTCCAGCACCTATGGCGCGGGTGCGACCGGCGGTACGGTCAACTTCATCACCAAGCGGCCCACGGAGGGCGCGCCGAAGGCATCGGTCAATGCGGCCTTGCGGACCTTCACCGCCAATCCCGGCGCGTCGCTTGCTCCGGAGGTTTCGGGGACGGTCTCCGGCGGCGTGAAGGGTGGCGTCGATTATCTGGTCACCGCCACCGGCTCCTTCGCCAACAACACCTATGATGGCGACGGCCGCCTGCTACCCTCGGACGGCATGCTGGGACAGGGCGGCGGCGGCGAATATGGCCGCGGCAATTTCCTCGGCAAGATCGGCTACAACATCGATCCCACCAAGCGGATCGAGGCGCAGGCCAGCTGGATCTATATGCAGCAGGATCCCAAATGGGCGACCAGCTATGCGGGCGCCTATGCCGCCCCGGCCATCGGCACGCCTTACACCGGCCAGTCCGTGCTGGAGGATTCCAAGTCCGTGTCGCTGCGCTATACGGACAGCGCGTTCGCCCTCGGTTCGCTCTCGATGCTGGGCTATTACAACGACATCAAGAAGCGCTTCAATTACAGCAGCTTCGACATCCGGAACAATTATCTGGTCTATTATTCGGGTAATCTCAGCAGCCCGACGTCGCCCTACAACCAGACCATCCTCAATTCCGAGCGCGGCGGCGTGAACATCACGGTGGATACGCCCCTGCCCATCCTGAACGGCGCCACACTGACCTGGGGGGCTGACGTGGTGCATGACGACACGTGGCAGACCCTGACCAACGGCGAGAACGTCTTCACGCCGCTTTCCCAGATGACCTATGCGGGGTTTGCCCAGTTGCAGGTGCCCATCGGCGAACGGCTGGTGGTGCGCGGTGGCGTCCGCTATGAATATCTCGACGTCACGGTCAACGACTTCACCCGTCCGGCCGCTTTCCTCGGCTTCTCCGGCCTCGGCTATGCGGTGCTCCCCGCCATGGCCGTGACGGGCGGAACCTATGACTACTCCGCCCCCACCTTCAATCTCGGCGCCACCTACAAGCTGACCGAGACGGTCGATCTCTATGGTGGCTTCAGCCAGGGCTTTGCCCTGCCGGACATCGGCGCCTTTACGAGGCGCGCCGGGGCTTCGGGAACCACCCAGATCCTGCAATACGGCTGTTTCCTCGGCACCCGCCTGCCGGCCGGGCCCTACACCTGCAACAAGCGCAACACCATCAGCTATGACGATCTGGGTGTCGAAGCGCAGATCGTGAACAATTACGAGATCGGCGTACGGGGCAGCATCGGTGCCTTCAAGGGCAGCCTCGCCGGCTTCTATTCCACTTCCAACGAGGGCGTGAACTTCATCGCGTCCACCAACGCCATCGGTCAGTCCAAGGAAATCATCTACGGCGCCGAATTCACCGGCGAATATGCCTTCACCCCGAATTTCGCGCTCGGCACCAATCTCGCTTTGCGCGAGGGGCGGTGGGATTCCAATGGCGACGGCACCATCGATGCCTGGCTGCCGAACAACCGCATCTCCACGCCATTCCGAGGCACGGTCTACGGCAATTACCGCTTCGACCAGGGCACCACGGTGCGGGCCGAGGTCGAGTTCTGGAGCGGACGCGGCAAGTTTGATGGCACGCAGCTGTTCGAGATCCAGTCGGGCGCCACGCTCAACCTGGCCGTCGCCCATCCTCTGGCAGGCGGCACCGTCTATGTCTCCGCCGACAATCTGCTCGACAGCGCCTATGTGAATCCGTCCGCCACCGCCACCCGCAATTATGACGTGTACGGCTGGGGGCGCACGCTCACAGTCGGCTTCAGCAAGACCTTCTGACGCCATGGTGAGCCTCGACATGGAGGACGGCGACATGGCCGTCCTGCGCTTCCTCCCGCCCTACGGGCCGCAGGACGAAGCCCACTATCTGGCGGCGCTGGAGCGGATTGCGGAACTCGACCGCCCCTTCGTGCTGCTGTCCCTCTTCGGCGGCGGGCCGGCCCTCTCGCCGTCGGGCGACCGGGCGCAAGCCCTCTGGTTCAAGCGCACGCGGCTGCGCATGGAGGAGATGTGTCGCGGCTGCGCCATGGTGCGGCCCGGCGCGTCCGAGACTACGGCCACGCCCTTTCGCCGGCTGTGGTCCTTTCCCTTCATGGCCACCGATGACGAGCAGGCGGCCCGCACCTTCCTTGCCGGCCACCGGCAAAAGCCCGCGGAGGCCCCGCCATGAGCACGGATGTGGTGAGGGACGAACCGACATCGTCAGCTGGCATCAGCCGACCGCGGCTCTTTATCGTTCTCGCCGGCCTTTATCTGGCCCAGTCGATCCCCAGCTACCTGCTGGTGGCGGCCATTCCGCCGATCTTGCGCGAGCAGGGCGTCTCGCGCACTACCATCGGCCTTTTGTCCGTCCTCATGCTGCCGCTCGTGCTGAAATTCCTCTGGGCCTCGTGGGTCGACCGGCTGCGTCCCATTGCGCGCGCCCACCGGGCGGGCTGGATCGCACTCACCCAAACCGGTACGGTTCTCGCGATCGGGCTGCTGGCCTTCATCGAGCCCACCGACACGACGGCCTTCCTGGCCATCGGCATGCTGATCTCTCTGCTCGTGTCCACGCAGGATATTGCCACCGACGGCTACGCGACGCGGGAACTGGCGGTGAAGGACCGCCCGTTCGGCAATGCCATTCAGGGTGGGGCGGTGGCCTTCGGCGTGGTCATCGGCGGCACGCTCAGCCTTGTCATCTATCACCACTTCGGCTGGCGGCCGATGATCTGGACCGTCGCCGCGCTCTCGGTGCTCCCGCTCGCGGCCGCCTTCGCCATGCGCGAACAGGATGATCCGCCCTCTCATGGCGCCCGGTATCGGCCCTCGCTGCGCGCCTTCTGGGCGCGGCCGGAGGCGCGGGAGGCTCTCCTCCTCGCGCTGATCTATCGGTCGAGCGAGGGGCTCGTGAAGGCGATGGAGGGGCCGTATCTCGTCGATCGCGGGGTGCCCCTCGACATTCTCGGCTATCTGTCGGGGGGCGCGGCGGCCACGGCCGGCCTCATCGGCTCGGGCCTTGCGGCCGTCCTCATGGTGCGGATGGGAACCGGCGGCGTCCTGACATTGCTGGGCGGCCTGCGGACCCTTTGCTTTGCTCTGTTCGCCCTCCATGCCTTCGATCTCGTCCACGGATGGCCCGCCCTCATGGGCGCCGCCGCCTTTCAGACGCTGATCCGCTACATGGAGATCGTCGCGCTCTACAGCCTCTTCATGGCGGTGGCCTCGAAGGACCAGCCGGGCACCGATTTCACGGTGCTCGCCTGCGCCCAGCTCGTGGTCTATCTCGCCGGCTCCAGCCTCGCGGGCATCGTCGCCGACCGCATCGGCTACGGCTTCCTGTTCGCGCTTTCCGCAGCCTTGTCTCTGGCCGCCGTGCTTTACGTGAGGATGGTGGGCAAGCGGATCTATGGACCGATGCAGGGCTGAATGTCGCGCTCCGGCTGTCACCACTTCTGGAGGGCGATTCAAGAAAGAGAACGCGTGATCCGACCAGATTGCGATGCAATCCGATCGGCGCGTGCTCCAGCCCATGGCGGAGGTCAGGCTCCGCCAATCGGTGCGAGAATCGTCGTCCTCATTCGTCTACCTGTTAGGGGCCCTGTCTCGGCTCCAAAGAGCAGGAGCCCCGCGAGTGCCTGACGACCGTCTCCCACGTGCCGCCGATGGATCGCCGTTACCTCCCTTGCCCCCGTGCCTTGAAATGATGCCGGGGAGACGCTGATGTCGGGTGGAGCGATCAGGATCTGGGCCCTCATCCACAAATGGAGCAGCCTGATATGCACGGCGTTTCTTTTGCTCATATGTCTCACGGGCCTGCCGCTGACCTTTCACGAGGAGATCGACCACTGGATCGATCCGCCTCCCGCTTATGCGGAGATGCCACCTGAGACGCCGCATCAGAGCCTCGATGACCTGATCGGCCGGGCGCAAGCCCTGTATCCGGGCGAGACCATCGTCTCCCTGTTCAAGGACGATGACGCGCCGCAGGTGCTCGTGTGGATGGCACCATCCTTTGCTGCGATGGAGAAGGACCCCAAGCTTGAGCATTTCATCCGCTTCGATGCACGCACCGGGCAGGTGATCGAGCAATCGAAGCCGCCGGAACAGCAGCGCACGAGCTTCATGACGCTCATGCTCCGGCTTCACGTGGATCTGTTCGCGGATCTGGCCGGGAGCCTGTTCATGGGGGCGATGGGCCTGCTTTTCGTTGCAGCGCTCGTGTCCGGGGTCGTGCTCTACGGCCCCTTCACACGCAAGCTCGACTTCGGCGTCGTGCGGAGCGGGCGCTCACAGCGCACCCGCTGGCTCGACCTGCACAATCTCCTCGGCATCGTCACCGCTCTCTGGGTGCTGGTCGTCGGCGCGACAGGTGTCCTCAATGAACTGGCGACGCCTCTTTTCACCCTATGGCAGCGCACCGACGTGCAGGCGATGCTGGCGTCGCGGGAGAGCGATACGCCGCCGGCGCCGGGCGAGCTCACATCGGTGCAGTCCGCCTATGACAAGGCGATCCGGGCGTTGCCGGACATGCATGTGGCCGCCGTCATCTATCCCGGAAACCCGTTCGGCAGCCCGCACCATTATCTGCTCTGGGGGCACGGCAAGACCCCACTGGCCGAGCGCCTTTTCAGTCCCGTCCTGGTCGATGCGCGGACCGGCGAACTGACGGCGGTGGTGGAGATGCCCTGGTACCTGCGTGCGCTCGAAATCTCTCGCCCCCTGCATTTCGGCGACTATGGCGGCTTGCCGCTCAAGATCATCTGGGCGCTGCTCGACCTTGTGACCATCGTCGTTCTGGCGAGCGGCCTCTATCTCTGGCTTGCCAAGCACAGCCGGGTTCGATTCCCCCGGCATAAGCGCATGCCAGCTCCCGCGGCCGCGGACCTGCCGGAGGCGGCGGAATGAAGGCGCGTCCTGCGGCCTTCTGGCGTCAATGGGGCTGGCCCATCGGCCTCGCGCTTCTCACATTGTTCGGCCTGGTGTCCGCCCTGCTGGGGCAGGGCGGCATATGGTGGGTCCTTTCATGGATCGCTCTTGGCGTCCCCCTGCTCGTGGCGCTCCGGCATGTCCTGCGATCCGGGCGTTCGCCAGCGTAGAGCCCGTTTCGGTTTCAGAGCTCCGGACAACCATCTGATGACTCGGATATTTTCCCGACTTGCCTGGTGAGCTCCGCCGCAGAAAGAAGTTGCTGCTTAGAATCTGTATAAATCATTGTTCTTGCGTAAGAATTTTGATTTGGGCTAAGCCCCTCCGTGTTGTCGGACGCTTTCGTGTCACGTCCGCCAGCGCTGCAATCGCCGACAAGGGCCGGTTCCGCCTTGGCGGACGGCGCTGGCGCGGCCGGAGGGTGGTGTTCAGTGGGCTGGGATCTTGCCGCATTGTTCAAGCAGCATGCGAAGGATATCGCGCAGGCGCTGCGCAGGCGCGGCCTGACGGCGGACATGGCCGCCGACCTCACCCAGGACACGTTCGTCCGGGTTCTTGTGTCGCCGCCAGCCGAAAGCGCCCCCGTGAACAATCCTGCCGCTTATCTCTTCCGGGTGGCCCGCAATCTTTCCATCGACCATCTGCGGCGGGAGCGGCTGCTGAACCGCGTGGATCTTTGCCCCGATGGCTTCGCGGCAATCCTCGATCCATCGCCCTCGCAGGAGGTCGTCGTCTACGACCGGCAGAAGCTTGCCCTGACCGCTGCTGCCCTGGCCGAGCTGCCGGAAAAGACACGGCGGGCCTTCGAGCTGCACCGGATGGAGGAGATGACCGTCGCGGAGGTGGCGGCAGAGCTCGGCCTCTCCCGGTCGCGGGTTTGGGCGCTTGTGCGGGATGCTTACGAGCATATCGACCTGCGGCTGAGCGGCCTCTGAGCGGCCGGCATCACGGCCGCTGAACAGTCGCGCGTGCCGTTCGTATGGTGATAGGAAGCTCCCGATCCTGCCGCGTCGGCAGCCCGCCCGCACGAGGAATGCCCATGAGCGAAGCACCGGAAGAGCGCCTGCTGTTTCGGGAAGCCGCCGATCTGGCCATCCGCCTGCAGAATGACCCCGCCAACCCGGTCGCGCTCGACATGGTTCGCGCCTGGTCCGCCCGCAGCCCCAGGCATGCCGCGGCCTGGGCGCGCGTCGCGCAGATCCACGGCATGACCGGCAAGATCCTCGGCGACCAGCGGAAGACCGCCGATGGCCACGGCGGGCTGACACGGCGCATGGTGATCCTGGGTGGCATGATCGGCCTCGGTGCTGCGGCCGCGGGCACATGGCTGGGTCCGCAGGCCATCCGGCATGCCCGTGCGGACGCATCGACCTCTACGGCCGAAATCCGGCGGGTGGTGCTCGCCGATGGCAGCGTGATCACCCTCGGCCCGGACAGCACGGTGGCCGTCCATTTCTCGGAAGCCCGGCGGGAGATCGTACTCCTCGATGGAATGGCCTTCTTCGAGGTCGCGCGAGACCCGGCACGGCCTTTCACCGTCCTGTCGGGATCGGTGTCCGTGACGGCGATCGGCACGGCGTTCGATGTGTCCAGCGACGGGGGGTACATCTCCGTGTCCGTCGACCATGGGATCGTGGAGGTCCACGCGCCGAATGCGTCGCTCAGCCCCGGCGAGCGCCTGAATGTCGGCGATTGGATCACACTCGATCCGTCCTTGCACAAGGTGGCCCGCGGCGTGCGCGAGGCGTCCCAGATCGCCGCCTGGCGCGAGGGCATGCTCATCGCCGAGCAGGAGACCGTCTCGGCGATGGTCGCCAAGATCGCCCGCTGGCAGGCCGGTCCCGTCATGCTCGCGGACCCCTTCCTTGGATCGCGCGTCGTGAGTGGGGTGTTCGACCTGAGCAACCCCCTCCGCGCCATTGAGGCGGTGGTCCGTCCGTTCGGCGCCAAGGTGCGCCAGCTGGGGTCGTTTGCGACGGTGATTTCTCCCGTCTGACAAAAAGGCGACGAGAACGCAGGAGATTCCGGAGCCCCGTTCGTAAGCCCTAATAGGGGCTCAAGCGACCAGCGATGTGCAGACGCCAGCCCTCCTGTGAAAGCGACGGAGAGGCTTGGACATGCAGCCGGGGTCTGGGACAAGGGGTTTCGCCAGCGTTGGCCGGAAGGTGATGATCGCCACGCTGCTCGCGACCACCGCGCTTCTGGTGGAGGGAGCGCGCAGCGGAAGCGGTGCCCGCGCGCAGGCCGGTGTCCAAACCACCTTCAACATTCCCGCCGGCCCATTGAGCCGAGCCCTTGCGGCCTTCGGGCGGCAATCGGGCACGCAGGTTTCCTACGAAGCCGCGATCGCGAACGGCAAGACCTCGCCCGGGTTCCAGGGAACCGCGACGCGCGAGCAGGTGATCGCACAGCTTCTCCAAGGGTCGGGGCTCGTCTACTCCTTTTCCGACGCGACGAACGTCCTGATCACCCGGCCGCGCCCCGTCAGCGCGACCACGGCGAGCGATGGCTCGCTTCTCCTCGATACGATCAATGTGGAAGGGCAGGGGATCAACGATTGGGATGCCCCGCCGTCCTATGCCGGGGGGCAGGTCGCAACGGGCGCGCGGCTCGGAATCCTCGGAAATGTCAGCATCATGGACGCGCCCTTCAGCGTCACCAGCTACACGTCCAAGCTGATCCAGGAGCAGCAGGCCGTGACGGTGGCCGACGTGGTGGCGAATGATCCGTCCGTGCGGGTCTTCACCAACGGCATCAGTTCCTCCGCCGGCGCGGGTGAAGTCTTCTTCATCCGCGGCTTCAGCGTCACCAACCAGAGCATCCTGATTGACGGCTACGGTGGGATTTCTCCCGATCGCCTCATCCCGGTGGAAACCATGGAGCGTGTGGAGGTGCTGAAGGGCCCGAACGCGCTTCTGACGGGCTACACCCAATATGGTTCCCTTGGCGGGTCGATCAATGTGGTTCCCAAGCGCGCAACGGACGAGCCGATCACGCGCTTGACCGGCAGCTATATTTCCGATGGCCAGCTCGGCACCCAGATCGATTGGGGAAGGCGTTTCGGTCCCAACAAGGAATGGGGCGTGCGGGTCAACGGCATCTTCACGGACGGGGACACGTCCGTGGACGGCCAGTCCGCCCGCCTCGGGACCGGCACCCTTGCGCTGGACTACCGCGGAGCGGACCTGCGTGCGAGCCTTGATGCCGGATATATCAGCCAGAAGACCTATGCTCCGACCGGCGCGGCCGGCTTCGGCTTTGTCTCGGACATCGCCATCCCGCGCGCGCCGGACGCCAGCAAGCAGATCTACCAAAGCTGGGAGTATTCCGGCACGAACACCGCCTATGCGCTCGGCAAGTTCGAGTATGACATCAACTCAGCTTGGACGGTCTATGGCGGGATCGGCGGCAGCACCTACAGGCAATCGATGCTGTCCACGGACATCCTTGTGGTCGATCCGGCGGGGAATGCAACGGCCACGGCCTATTACAGCCCCATCAACGGCAATTCGACCTCCGCTCAGGCGGGCATTCGCGGGGAGTTCGCGACCGGCCCCATCGGACACAAGATCAATCTCAACACCTCATACCTGTACCAGTCCCTGAATCAGGAAAGCAACTATTACGGCTTCTACGCCTTCGACACGAATATCTACAACGCCCCGACCGTCGCTCGCCCCTCGACCTTCGGATTCAGCGACGACCCGCCGAGATACTGGAATATTAACGCACCTGCCGTCACCCTGACGGACACGCTCTCGATCCTTGACGAGCGCGTCCTCTTTACTGCCGGGGTACGCTATCAGCAGATCAAGGTGGATGTGTTCAATCCCGATGGAAGCATCTCGCAGGCCTATGATGAACAGGCGGTCACTCCCGCCTTCGGCCTCGTGCTGAAGCCCTTCGACCGGATGTCGCTGTACGCCAACTACATCCAGGGCCTCCAGCAGGGACCGATCGCCTATCAGGGCACGGTGAATGCCGGCGAGGTGTTCCCGCCGATGATGACGGAGCAGGTGGAGGCCGGCATCAAGTATGATTTCGGCGCCTTCACCGCCACCGCCAGCATTTTCCAGATCACCAAGCCCAGCAGCATCATCTCGACCAATGCAGCGGGCGAGTCCGTCTTCAGCGTCAATGGCGAACAACGCAACCGGGGCGTGGAGGTCAACGTCTTCGGCGAGCTTTCGAGGGGGCTGCGTCTCCTCGGCGGCGTCGCCTACACGCAAGGCACGCTGACCCAGACCGCGGACCGGCTCTATGACGGCAACGCCGCGGTCGGCGTACCCAACTGGCAGACCAATATCGGCATCGAATGGGATCCGGAACCGGTTGCCGGCCTCACCTTATGGGGCCGGATGCTGGCCACCAGTTCCCAATATGTGAACCAGGCGAACACCCAGCAGATCCCGAGCTGGATCCGCTTCGATCTCGGGACGCAGTACAAGACGCACGCATTCGGTAATCCACTCGCCTTGCGTTTCGCGGTGGAGAACGTCTTCGACAAGAGCTACTGGGCGGCCGTGAACGATGGGTGGGTCTCGACCGGGCTTCCGAGAACCTTCAAGTTCTCGGCCGTGATGGACTTCTGAGGCTGGAGCCGGCCATGCGCCCCGGCGGCGCATGGCTTGGCCGCGAGGACGGCATGGACGCCCCAAGCTCATCCATGCCGATCGGGCGGCGACGACGCCCGATCGGCCGCCCGCTGCGCCCGCTGACCGCAGCATCGTTCGGAGCCACAAGGCCATATCCGGGCGAGGCGTGCCGCGCCCTTCCGGGTGACCTGCCATTCAGCAGGTTTTGTCAGGCCTGCGGATCGTCCTCGTGCTGCACGTTCGCGTTGGCCGCATGGCGCAATCGCTCGTTCTCGCGCCGCAAAGCGTCCATTTCGTCCCTTATAGGGGCGAGTGCGGCTTCGAGTTCGGACTGGGTGAAGCGCGGCGTGATATGCTGCGGGCAGTTCCAGTCGAAGGCCTCGACCGCGATCAGGACGGAGCGCTCGATGCGCCCGGCATAACCCTGAACCGCCAGCCGCTGCGTCAGCGCAGGATCGTCCGCCGCGTCGATGATACGGGCGTGACCGAAGATCTTCAGCCGCTGCCGATGGGCATAATCCATCAGGAACAGGGAGACCCGGTCGTTGGCTTCGACGTTTCCGGTGGTGATGTACTGCCGGTTTCCGCGGAAGTCGGCAAATCCGAGGGTGCGCTCGTCCATCACCTTCAGGAAGCCGGCCGGCCCGCCGCGATATTGCACATAGGGCCACCCGGTCTCAGAGACGCTCGCCAGATAGAAGCCGTCGCGCGCGGCGATGAACGCCCGCTCGGCCGCGCCGAGCCCGTCGATCGGGTCTGCCTCATCCAAAGAGTGGCGCGCGCGGCTACGGGCCCATTGGGCCGCGCTGCCGAAGCGTTCCTGCGCGGCCTCGACGGATGGGGTGGAGGTGATATTCAGGTATCTCTCATGCATGAGATCCTCCGCGCTTTCTCGCCGCTCCATGGCGGCTGAGCTCTCGGGGGAACTGTCAGGACTGCCAGGCCCAGTCCGTCACCTGCCAGCGCATCTGGCCCCGGTCGGCAACGATGCGGCCGAGCCCGGGAAAAGGCATGTGCGTTGCGGCGATGAGCGCACCTTCGGAGGCGGCGCGGGAGAAGAAGCGATCGCGCATGGACTGGGCGGCCGCGCGGTCCTGCTCGAACACGAAGCCGACGTCCGTCGCCTGCGGGTGCACCACCGGGAACAGCATGTCGGACACCATGATAAGGCTCTGGCCGGCATCGGCGATCCGGACGCCGATATGGCCGGGGGTGTGCCCAGTCAGATCGACGATCGAGATCCCCGGCGCCACCTCCCGCTCGCCGTCGATGGCCTGGAGCCGGGGATAGAGCTTCGCCACGGCAGCCGACATCCGGAAGCTGTTCTGGAGATACTCCGGCGCACCCGCCCGCTTGGCCGGATCTGTCCAGTGCGTGACGTCCCGCCGGTCGATGAAGAGTTCGGCGTTGGGATAATTGTTCTGGCCGCCGACCACGAGACCGCCCAGGTGGTCTTCGTGCATATGGGTGACGATCACCGCATCGATCTGGTCCCGGCGCAGGCCGATCGCCCCGAGGGCCTGCGGCAGCGCACCCGTCTGCCCGATGGAGCCGGCCGGGCCGGTGTCGAGCAGGATCCTGCGCGTGCCATCCTCGATGAGATACTGGTTGAAGACGAAGCGCACGCCGCTCGGCCGCGCGACGAACTGCGCCACGGCGGCCTGCTCCACCTGGGCAGCCGTGCGGCCGGGGAAAAAGGTGTAGGGCATGTCCGCATAACCGTCCGTGACAGCCGTCACGGTGAAGCGGCCGATCCTGATCTGCGCCAGCGGCGTCACGCTGGCTGCCGGAGCGGCTGCAGCGGCCGCGGCAGGAGCAGAGGTCTGCCCCGCCGCAGGTGCGGCCGTAGCACTTCCGGCCGACGTGACGAGCGGGAGGACACCGCCGCCGAGAATGCCGAGGGAGAGGCCGGAGGCAAAAGCGCGGCGGGAGAGATCGGGCATGGCTGGATCCGTCTGGTGAGAGGGCATCGGGACAGGCCGTCCCGACCTCGGCCCCGGTTGACGGTGACGTTAGGATATCCACTTATCGCGCGGTATTCTGGTTTTTCGGGAGCTATCCTCCCAGATTTCGGTAGGTTGAGATGGATCGCTTCGATGCCATGTCCGTGCTCCTGGCCGTCGTCGAGGCGGGCAGCCTTTCGGCCGGCGCCAGGCTCCTGCGCGCGCCGCTTGCGACCGTCAGCCGGAAGATTGCTGAGCTGGAGCTTCATCTGGGAACGCCGCTGTTCGTCCGCAGCCGGCGGGGGCTCGCCCTCACCGAGCCCGGCCGCGCGTTCGTTGCCGCCTCCCGGCGCATCCTGAGCCAGCTGGAGGAGGCGGAGCGGGAGGCGGCCGGAGAATTCAGCACACCGCGAGGGACGCTGCATGTCACCGCGCCCATCTCCTTCGGTGAGCGTCATCTCCTGCCCATCGCCCTCGAATTTCTCGCGGAACACCCTGAGATCAGCCTGCGCCTGACGTTGACCGACCGGCAGATCAGCCTCGGAGACGAACACATCGACGTGGCGCTTCGGATCGGGCATCTGGAGGACAGCGCCCTCATCGCGACCCGCGTCGGCGCGGTCCACCGGGTGATCTGCGCCAGCCCCGCTTATCTCGCGCGACGCGGCGTTCCCCGCCGGCCGGAGGATCTCGCCACCCATGAGGGCATCAGCTTCCAGGGCTTTGCGGTCGCGCCAGAGTGGCGTTACCGGCGGGACAGTGCGGCCTTTAGCATCGAGCCGAGCCCGAAGCTCGCCGTAAACACCACGGAAGCCGCCATCCAGGCCGCCCGTGCCGGTCTCGGGATTATCCGCGTGCTCTCCTATCAGGTGGCGGACGAACTGCGGTCCGGCGAATTGCAGGTCCTTCTGCCGGAGTCCGTGCCCGAGCCGCTGCCGGTGAGCCTCATCTATCCGCAGGCGGATATGCTCCCGCTGAAGGTGCGCAGCTTCCTCGACTGGACCGTCCCGCGTCTGCGCGCTCGCATGGCATCGCTCGATGCGGGCGAGCCCTACAGTGGCGGCCGGTAAGCCGGGCGTTCGCCCCGTCGGGCGCCTTGTGACCGCGCGCAACCGTGGCTGAGGCGGTCACTTAGCTCTGTCAGCACACTGACCTCGGGAGGGAGGTGCGGCGTCCCTCGATGAATGCCGGTTGAGTGGAGACGGCGGGCGTCCATTTCCAGCGCGTGGTCGATCCGTCCCTGGTTCGGCGGCATCGGGCAATATGTCCAAGTGCTCCCGCCGACGCGGGCTGGCTTCATGTAGATTGACCGATCATTTGCGTGGCCGCTGTCAGGCCGGCATGCTGCGGATATGCGCGCCCATGGTGGCGGCGCTTTCCGCCACATGGCCGGATTGTCCAGCGGGCGCTATGACACGGCGATCATCGGACAGGCAGCAGAACGCATGCGCACCCGCGCCGCCACATGGAGAGCCGTCGTCGCCTGTCTGGCGGCGTACGTCCTGCTGTGGCAAGGGCTTCTCGGTGCCATGGCGCTGGGTGCCCATGCGATGCCGGATCTCTCCTCCGACTTCGGGGTGATCTGCACCAGCAATCCGGACGGGGAAGAGGGCGGCAAGGCGCCGGACGGCAGTGCCCATGCCCCCGATTGCTGCTGGCAGGGCTGCCCCATGTTCGGGGCGGCGGCGCTCGCGCCCCCGGAAGCCGTGGCCTCGCCTCCGACGGTTCCCCCTCGGAGCATCGGCCGCCGCGCGCCTGAGGTCGTTTCCCAATCCATACGCGCCGCCGAGCGCCCCTCACGGGCCCGTGCGCCTCCACGGATGGCCTGACCGCGCGAAAGCGCTTTCTCAGCCATTCCGCTCCCATTCCCCGTGCCCCGCGCGCGGCCGACGTCCCGTGGAGGACGCCCATGACCCCTGTTCTCAACGCTCCGAGGAAAGATGGCGCACGCCGCCTGCTGCGGCGCCTCAAGGTGGAAGAGATGATCGCGATCGCAGCAATCGTGCTGGCCATCATCGCACTCACCGCCCAGGCTCTGATGGCTCACGGAGCCCTAACGGCCCATGAGGCCCCGCAGGGCGCCACGATCACATCCGCCCCTGCGCGCATCGCGCCTTCGCTCTCCGGCGTGGTGACGCCATGACGACGACCAGCCAGCCCATCGGAAGGAGGCGTCTGCCTCTCCTCCTGCTGCTCATCGCACTCGCCATCGCGGGTGCGATTGCCCTGTCTGTCTATGTCTCGAACTTCCTCCTCGGCCGGGAACCGTCGGTGCGAACCAGCGTCGGCGGTCCTTTCCGGCTGGCCTCGTCCAAGGGCGAGGTGCTGTCCAGCGACGATCTCAAGGGCAAGCCGTTCGCCATCTTCTTCGGCTTCACCCACTGTCCAGATGTCTGCCCGACCACGCTCTGGGACATGTCCCAGTCCCTGGAACGTCTGAGGACCGGGGGGCTCGGCCTGCCTGTGCTGTTCGTCTCGCTCGACCCGGAACGCGACACGCCACAGGTGCTCGCGAGCTATATCGACGCCTTCGATACCCAGATCGTGGGTCTGTCCGGAACGTCGGAGGAGATCGCCAGACTGGCGCGCGCCTACCGGGTCTACTGGAAGCGCGTGCCGGGGAAGGACGGCGATTACACGCTCGACCACACCGCGACGGTCTATCTGATGGACGCGCGCGGGCAGTTTGCGGGAACCATCGGCTATGGCGAGGACGCCTCCTCGCGGGACGCCAAGCTGAGGCGCCTCATCGCTGGCGAGCCCTCCGCAGTAGGGCACTCCGGCTCCTGAGGCCTTCGCCGCCGCACACAGGACCGCCTCATCCCACAAAGGGGGAGGCGGTCCACCTGCCACGTCTCGACGGATCACGTTCCAATGCCGATGACCTTGCCGCGCCGTGCCGCGCGCCCGCGCGCGCTCGCGCTAGGGGCCGCCTTATGCCTCCTGATTGCACCACGCCCGCTCCCTGCCGCGGACGGGGATGCCCGGCTTGTCCGCCTCGGCGAGGCCCTGTTCTTCGACGTCAACCTCTCGAAGAACCGGACGCAGTCCTGCGCCACATGTCACGATCCGGCCCGCGCCTTCACCGATCCGCGACCTGGCCCCAAGGGTGGCGCGGTCTCGTTGGGCGACGACGGGCATTCCTATGGCGGTCGCAACGTCCCGAGTGTTGCCTATGCCGCCTTCAGTCCCCCCTTCGGCCGGACGACGGCCGGGGACTATGTGGGAGGGCAGTTCTGGGACGGGCGCGCCGACACGCTGGAAGCACAGGCCGGCCAGCCCATTCTCAATCCAGTGGAAATGGCAATGCCGGACAAGGCAAGCATCGCCGCCCGGCTGCGTGAGAAGCCGGAGTATGTGGCCGCCTTCCAGGAGGTGTTCGGCCCCGATGTCTTCAGAACGCCTGCGACGGCCTTTGCCGCGCTTGGCAAGGCATTGGCTGCATATGAGCGCAGTCCGGCGGTCTCGCCCTTTGATTCCAAATACGATCGGTTCCTGAAGGGCGAATATCAGATGACGCCCCAGGAGGAGCTGGGGCGGGTTCTGTTCTTCTCAAACCAGTTCACCAATTGCCGTCAGTGCCACCAGTCGGGCGGCCCGGATGCCGCGACCGAGACCTTTTCCAACTACCGCTTTCATAATATCGGCGTGCCGCGAAACCCGGTCGTCGGCAACACAGAGCCGGACCATGGCCTGCGCGACCGGAAGGGCATTCATGATGCCCGACAGGACGGGCGATTCCGCGTACCGGGGTTGCGCAATGTCGCGGTCACGGCACCCTACATGCACAATGGCGTCTTCTCCGACCTGCGCACGGTCATCCTGTTCTACAACAAGTATAATTCCCACGCGGAGGCGCGTCAGATCAATCCCGAGACGGGCCAGCCCTGGGCTCCGCCCGAGGTGCGGGGGACACTGTCGCAAACGGAATTGCAGGCCAGCCCGGCCCTCGATGATCGCCGGATCGATGCCCTCGTGGCGTTCCTGAAGACACTGACCGACAAGCGCTACGAGCCGCTGGTAGCGTCCGGCCCAAATGATGGACCTAAATGACCGGTCGTGATCAACAATCGTTTCTGGATCAATATTTCCAGTCTGCTTCCGGGCATGTTATTCGGTCGAGCACTGGGGGATTCTGAAATGCTGCGGACCGTGAGATCCGCAAATCGCAGCGCGCAATGGCTCATCGGCTGGACCGCCGCCTATGCGCTGTTGCTGCAGCTTGTCCTGATCGGCGCACTGATGCCGGTCAACGCCCATGCCTTGCCCGGCGCCGAAATCCCCATCTGTGGCACGTTTTCCATTTCCGATGCAGACGGGGCTGTACCCGACGACCAGCGCGTCGCGGTGCATTGTCCGCTTTGCCTCGCACGCGCCGATGCGGTGATCCTGCCGTCCCCCCCGTCCGTGGCGCAGGTCGCGCGGCGCACGCAGGCGCCGCATTATCAGTCGGTTTCGAAGCCCTGGCGGTTCGCGCGTCCGGCGCGCAGGCCCTCTCAACCCCGCGCGCCTCCACTCCAGGCCTGAGCTTTGCCGCGCCTGCCGCGCGGCCCCGTCACCCATTCCTGCCGCGGCACCGATGCCGTCCCGCGCCCGCGCGCCGTCATGGTCGCGCGTCGTCGGGTCATGCTCAAATTCCTGGATTTCTTCCCATGAACGCTCATTCCCTCCTGCGTTTTCGTGATCAATTGCGTCACAGCAGTGCTATGACATCCCCCGCGCTCATTGCGCTCTTCGGCGGGCTGATGATGGCGTCGGCCAGCGCCCAATCCGCCGGCAAGCCGGTGAGCAACAGCCTGCCCACGGTCGTGGTGACCGCCTCGCAACCGGACTGGGGCGCCAATGAGGGCGCGGGCGAAAACCTCTTCCTGCCGCTGGACACCTCGACGATCACCAGCATCATGGCCCGAACGGCCGCGCTTTCCACGAGCGACAGCGGTGCCTTGCTGACCGGCGTGCCCGGCGGCGCGGCCTGGGGCGCGGGTGGAGTCTCCAGCCTTCCGGCCATCAACGGCATGGGCGCCGACCGGGTGCAGATCGACATCAACGGCATGACCTATGGTGTCGCCTGTCCGAACGAGATGAACCCGCCGCTGTCCTTCGTGAACCCGGCGATGATCTCCAACATGACCGTCTTCACCGCCACATCGCCGGTGAGCGTCGGCGGCGACTACACCGGCGCCAAGGTGAAGGTCGAGGTCGCGCAGCCCAAGTTCACGCCGGGCCAGCAGATCACCACCAGCGGCAGTGTCTCGGGCTACTACCGCAGCAACGGCAATGGCTACGGCACGGACGTGACCGCCACCATGTCCAACGAGGACACGAACGTGACCTATACGGGCGGATGGGCGCGGGCGAGCGACTATACCTCGGGCAACGGCACCACCATCAAGTCCACCATGTACGAGACGCAGAACCATGCGGTGAGCATCTCGAAGCGGGACGCCAGCAACCTGTTCACGCTGCAACTCGGAGGCCAGTTCATTCCCTATGAGAGCTACGTCAACCAGTACATGGATCTGGTCGACAACCGCTCCTTCTTCATCAACGGGAATTACGAAGGCCGGTTCGAGTGGGGCAGGCTGGAGGCCAGCGCCTTCTTCAGCCGGGTCCGGCACACCATGGGCTTCATCCAGCCGGACAAGACCGGCGACATGCCCATGGACACGCGCACCAGCAATCTCGGCTACAATATCCGCGCAACCATCGACGTCTCGCCGCACGATCTGGTCAGGGTCGGCAACGAGCTCGTCTACAACACGCTCGATGACTGGTGGCCGCCCGTTGCCGGCTCCAGCATGATGGGCCCCGACACCTTCATCAACATCAACAATGGCCAGCGCACGCGCATCGGAACCTATGCCGAGTGGGAGCGGCACTTCAACGATCAATGGACCGGCATCATCGGGGTGCGGAACGACATCGTCTGGATGAACACCGGCGACGTGCAGGGCTACAATGCGATGATGTACGGGGCGAACGCAGCGGCGTTCAACGCCCTCGATCACGCCCGCACCGACATCAATTTCGATGGCTCGGCGATCCTGCGCTACACCCCGAACGCCATGAGCTCTTACGAGCTGGGCCTCGCCCGCAAGACGCGCTCACCGAATTTCTACGAGCGCTATGCCTGGTCCACCAATGCCATGGCCATGCAGATGATCGGCTGGTTCGGCGACGGCAACGGCTATCTGGGCAATATCGACCTCGTGCCGGAGAAGGCCCATACGGTGAGCTTCACCGCCAGCTGGCATGACGCGGCCCAGAAGGTCTGGGAAGTGCGCGTGTCGCCTTACTACAGCTATGTACAGGACTACATCGACGTGGATCGCTGCGCGCTCGCCGGGTGCCTGTCGAACCTCGCCAGCAATCTCACCACCACCAACAACTTCGTCTTTTTGCAGTTCGCCAACCATGACGCCTGGCTCTACGGCATCAACATCGACGGCAAGCTCGCACTGTGGGATGGCCCGGTCTACGGCCGAGGCGTCCTGCGCGGCAACGTGAACTTCGTGCGCGGCCAGAGAACCGACGGTGTCGATCTGTATCACATCATGCCGGTCAACGGCACGGTGGGGCTGGACCACACCATCGGCAACTGGACCAACAGCCTCGAAGTGCAGATGGTCGGCGCCAAGACGCAGGTCAGCGAAGTGCGCAACGAGACCGAAACCTCCGCTTATGCCCTGCTCAATTTCCGCACGGCTTATGAGTGGAATGCGGTCCGTATCCAGTTCGGCATCGATAACATCCTGGACACCGAATACGACCTCCCGCTGGGCGGGGCCAATCTGGTGAATTACCAGCAGGTATCGATGATGGGGTCGTCGTCCGTCTGGGGTTATGGCGTTGCCGGCCCCGGCCGCTCGGTGAATACGCGCGTCACCGTCAAATTCTGATCGACCCGCGGGCGCGGCTCCCTCGCGCCCGCACCTCGCTGGCGCCGCCCGGAGGCGCCTGGCCATGCTTCCGGCGCCTGCTTAATTGCCTTTCCAGTGACACCCGCGGCGGTCGTCATCAATGCCGCAGCGGGTCGGCCATACGATGGTTCAATCGGGCGACCGCAATGTAGAATGTCGCCCTTCATGCCCGCGTGAGACTCTTGCTCATGGCCGCACCCGGACAAGCCGGCGCGCGGCGGCTGATGGGGCGATGAGCCATGCTCGCATATGGATATGTGGCGCTCGGGGGCGCGCTCGGTTCCATCCTGCGCTTCGGGATGAACCGCTGGCTGACGCTGCTGCTGGGCGATGGCCTTCCATGGGGCACCATCCTCATCAACATCGGCGGTTCCTTCGTCATCGGCCTGTGCGCGGCCCTCTTCGAGAACGGGCCGGGTGCTTCCACCCCGCTGGAAGTCCGCCAGTTTGTGCTGGTCGGCCTCTGCGGCGGCTTCACCACTTTTTCGTCCTTCAGCCTCCAGACCCTGACCCTGCTACATGCGGGAGAACCCGGGCGGGCACTGCTCAATGTCATGCTGTCCCTTGCCCTGTGCCTCGCCGCAGTGGCTGTCGGCTACATGCTGCCCGGTTCCATCGCCACTTGGTCCAGAAGCGTCGGGGCTTGAACTCTCCAACCTGAAACTGCCGGGACGCATCCCATGAGCCCTCGCATTCTGATCGTCGGCGGGTCGATGGGCGGCCTGTTCGCCGCCGTTCTTCTGAGCCGCGCCGGCTTCGACGTCACCGTTACCGAACGCTCCGAACACGGGCTGGAGGGGCGGGGCGCCGGCCTCGTGGCCCAGCGCGAGGTGTTCGACATCCTGCGGGAGGTTGGCATCGAGCATGTGGCGCGGGTCGGCGTGACCGCGCATGAGCGGATCTATCTCGACCGCAGCGACAGGATCATCCAGACCCAGCGCACGCCCCAGACGCAACTGTCGTGGGACGTTCTGTTCCGCACCTTCCGCGATCTGGTCCCGGATGCGCGCTACCGCATCAAGGCCCGTGCACTGGCGGTGCATTCAGATCCCGTGGGCGCGCGGGTCCAATATACGGATGGGCACGAAGAGACGGCGGATCTCGTCATCGGGGCGGACGGCATCGGCTCCATCGTGCGCGAGGCGGTGTCCGGCGCCCAGTCGAAGCCGAGCTATGTCGGCTATGCCACCTGGCGCGGCCTCGTGCCGGAGACGCAGGTGCCGCATCTGGCGCAGCGCCAGCTTTTCGAACGCTTCGCCTTCTACGAAGCGCCGGGCTCGCACATTCTGGGCTATCTCGTACCCGGCGCCGACGGCTCCACCGAATTGGGACAGCGGCGCTACAACTGGGTCTGGTACCGCCGCTATACGCCCGAGGAACTGCACGGCATCCTGCTGGACATCGACGGCACGCACCGGCCCTTCTCGCTCGCGCCCGGTCATCTGCGCCCCGAGTTGGCGCAGACGCTGCGCGAGGAGGCGGCCGAACGACTGCCGGCTTCCTTCGCGGCCGCGGTGGCGGCCGAACCCCGGCCTTTCATCCACGCGATCTTCGATTATGCCCCCGCTCACATGGTCAGGGGTCGTGTGGCCCTGATGGGCGACGCGGCCTTCGTCGCGCGGCCGCACACGGCCATGGGCGTCGCGAAGGCGGCGGGCGATGCCTTCGCCCTGCGCGAGGTGCTGCTCCGCCATCCCGACCTCGACAGGGCCCTTGCCGCCTATCAGGCCGAGCGTGTCCCGGTCGGTCAGGCCATCGTCGCCTATGGCCAGCGGCTCGGACGGGGCCTCCTACTCGACCGGGCCTGAGGCGCCTGTGCTTCCCCTTGGCGCTCGCCTGTCTTACGGAGGTGCGAGGGGAATACGGACGAAGAACGTGCTGCCCTTGCCCTCGATGGAACGGGCCTCCAGCGTGCCCCCGTGCCGTTCCATGATGGAGCGGCAGATGGCGAGCCCCACCCCCATGCCGGTGGTCTTGGTGGTGAAGAAGGGCTGGAAGATGCGGGCGATGACCTCCTGTGACATGCCGCAGCCGGTGTCCTCGATGGTCACCTCCACGTTGTCCTGGACAATGGCGGTGCTGATGCGCAGGTGCCGCTCGGGCGTCGCCGCATTCGCCATCGCCTGAACGGCATTGGTGATCAGATTGAACAGCACCTGCTGGAGCTGGATGTTGTTCACCAGGATCGCATGGCGTTCGGTGCTGAGGGCAAGGCTTAGCTGGATGCCGTTCGTCTTCAGGTCCGCGCAGACGATCTTCAGCACCTCGTCCAGAACGTCCTCGATAGTCACGAGGGTCAGCGGCGCCGGGGCCTGCTTCACCAGCGCGCGCAACGCGGTGATGATGTCGGCGGCGCGCCGCCCGGCCTGGCTGATGCTCTGGAGGCTCTTCGTCACCTCGCCGAGATCGGGCTCAGGCCGATTGAGCCAGCGCAGGCCCGCCTCCGCGTGGGCGACAAGGGTCGCGAGCGGCTGGTTGATCTCATGGGCGATGGAGGTGGCGAAACTGCCCATGGCGGTGAGCTGGTTTGCCTGGGCGAGTTCGCTGCGCGCTTCGCGCAGTTCGAATTCCGCCTGCGCGCGGCGCAGGTTCTCATCCATGAGGTCGCCATAGAGCCGCGCGGCGTCGAGCGATATGGCGGCTTGCGGCGCCAGAACCTCGAGCATCGCCATCCGGCGGGGCGTGAAGACGTCCGCGCTCAGGGCATTCTCCAGATGGAGCATGCCGATGAGCTCGCCGCGCTTGATCAGCGGAATGCAGGCGAGGGAGCGGATGCTGCGCCCGCCCATGGACAGGCCGCGCTGGGCGGCCTCCATGGCGGCATCGGCGAGGGTGATGGGCCGCGCCGTCCGCATCACCGTCTTCAGCACGGAAGCTGGCATCAGCTCCTCCGGCTTTGCGGCGGGTTGGAGCTCGATGCAGATGTCTTGGGATCTGACCCGCGCCACCGCCTCCACGACCGGCTCGCCCTGGCGCAGGAGGAGCAGCAGGCCGAACTGCGCGCCGGCATGGATGAGCATGCTCTTCATCAGCGTCCGGATGACCTGCTCGAGGCCGACTTCTTCCGCCAGCGTCTGCGAGGCCGCCGTCATCACCGTGAGGTCCAGCTCCTGCTGAATCCCCTTGGGCGCGGTTACCGGTCCGTCGATGCCGGAGGGCACGGTGAGATGTTCCGCAAGCCGCGCCGCCTTGGCCTGTGCGCCCCATTCCCGATAGCCACGAACAGCCGCCTGGAAGCACCCCTGCGCCGGCGCAGAGAGGTCGAGCCCGCGGTAGAAATGGCCTGCAAGTTCCTGGGCAAGCGCCTGGTCGTGGATGAAGTTCGCGGTCGCGGCGGCAGCGGCGGCGCGCTCGTACAGGGCCATGGCCTCGCCGCGCCGATCCTCCAGGCGAGCCGCTTCCGCTTCGAGGAGGAGATGCTTGGGGGAAAAGGTCTCGGGATTGAGCCTGGCCCACGACCTGAAACGCTCCCGCGCCGCGGCCATCCGTTCAAGGCGGACCGCCGCCATCCGCTCGGGTTCCTGCCATTGCGCGTGGGCGAGAGCCAGGAAGAAGCTGTTGTTGGCCGTGTCGATATGGGCCGGCGCCGCCCATGCCATGGCTTCCGCTTCCTCCAGACGGCCGGTCGCCGCTTCCATCTCGCCCAGGAAGAAGGCTTGCAGCCCGTCATAATGCTTCACCCAGAACTGGGTGGCGACGGAGGACTGGAGGAGCTCAGCGTGCGTGGTGGTTTCGGCCGCTTCCCCGGCACTCAGCGCTTCGGCGAGGTTGAGCTGCGCGATCAGGATCAGCTCGATATCCCTGTAGCCGATGTCGCGGGTCATGGAGATGCTGTCCATCAGCTCCGAGCAGACCCGGTCGAGCCGCGTGCCGATGACCAGCATATCCGACGCGATGTGGTTGCGGGCATAGCAGGTCATGCCGAGGTCGCCGGCCGCCTGACCGACCCGCGCGCCTTCGCGGGCATGGCTGAGGGCCGTGCGCATGGGCTGCGTCCACACGCTGACCTGATCGAGCGCGATGAGTGCGGCCGTCCGCTGCGCTTCGTACCCGTCGCGCCGGGCGAGCGTGCAGGCGGCGGTGGCATAAGCGACGCCCTGCTCGTAGGCACCGAAATAATGGGCGCTGAGGACGCCGAACCACGCCAGTCCGTAGGCTGATTCCGGCGCGCTGCCGTGGGCGAGGGTGAGCTCCATGATCTTGATGACATGGAGAAGCCGTAACTCACCCTTGACGAAGAAGGAGGAGATCAGGGTCGAGAGCAGCGCCAAGGTGGAACGCGCCCGCCGATCGGTCATTTCGGGAAGCGCGATCAGTTCATCCATGCCGAGGGCGTCGAGTCTCGTTTGGCAGGCCGCGTAGGCGGCGTCCAGATCCGGGCGTCCCGGTGCGGGGTCGAGCTCCAGATCGAGTGCCCTGAGGCCCGCGAGCGCGGCCTCGATGGCAAGGGTGTAGGCGTTCTTCACTGTGAGCGCGAAGGCCTTCAGGCGATAGACATCGGCCGTGCTGATGGGATCAGGGCTGAGCCGAGCCAGGGCATCCATGCCCGCGAGCGCTTCGTCCACGCGGCCGAGCGCGAGCAGGCAGTCGCATTGCAGCCATTCGGTGGCGAACGCCAGTGCGGCGAGACTGTCGCCATCGGCGGCCACCAGAATGCGCCGGATCAGCTCCATGAAATGCAGCGCCCGATGGGCCTCGCCGGCGGAGCGGCAGGTGCGTGCCGCCAGCAGCAGGGCCTGCGCAAAGCGCGGACGTTCGTCGGGAGCGAGATCGTTCGGATCGCAATGCTCGATCTGCGCGGCGATGTCGAACGCCACATCCGGATCGGGATCGGGATGGCTTGCGGACAGCGCGCGGGCGTTGCCGAGATGCTTGCGGGCCCTCTGGACGGACGACATCGTCGCATAGGCCGCCTCCAGCACGCGGTCATGGGCAATGGCGAAGTCGGCGCCTGCGCGCGCGAGGAGGCCCGCCGCCACCAGCGCATTGGCTGCGCGAACGGTTTCCGCGACGCTGGCCCCGGAGAGCTGCGCCGCGAACAGCACCGAGCAGCGCCCGCCGAGGCTCGCGCACCGCTGCAGAAAGCTGCGTTGCGGCGCGGGCAGGGCGTTGACGCGCTCGGGCATCAGTTCCGCAATCTCGCGCGGATGGCCGCGATGAGGGTCGTTCCAGATCCATTGCTGCCGGTCGGCGTCGAACTGGAGCACATGCTCGTCCTGCAACCTGCGCAGGAGTTGGCCGACATAGAAGGGATTGCCGCGCGTCTCGCTATGAACCCGCAGCGAGAGCGGCCGTACATCCTCCGGTTTGCTCTTCAGGATGAAGGCGACCAGTTCCGTCGTGTCGCGCTCCAGGAGCGGCTCAAGATTGAGCTCCTGCGCGAAGGCCGGCGAGCTTCTGGCGGTCTCCAGCAACTCTCTTACCGTCTTGCGGTTCTCGGCCTCGGTGCGGAAGCTGCCGATGAGAAAGACGTGCGCCGGGGTATCGCTGCACATCTGCCGGACGACATTGAGGCTCGCGTGATCGAACCATTGCAGGTCGTCGAGAAACAGCACGAGAGGTGACGCTTCCGAGGCGAGCGCGGCGAAGGTCTCCGCGATGATCCGGGCGGCGCGCGTCTGTGCGAGGTGGGCCGGCACATCGGCCAGGGCCTGTGGTTCGGAGGGAAGGATGGCGAGGTCCGGGACCAGCTCCGCCAGCGCCCGCCCGCTTCCCGTGACGGCGGACAGGCGCCGGCGCGCATCCTCCAGCGCGCGTTCGTCACCGCCCATCAATTGGGCCAGCGCGGTGCGCAGCGCCTGCGCGATGGGGGCGAACGGCGTGCCCTGGCGAATCTGCACGCCCTTGCCGGAGGCGCGGAGCACACTCGTGTCGTCGAGGGTGGTCAGAAGGGCCTGCACAAGCGTCGATTTGCCGGCGCCCGGTTCTCCTGACACCAGCACGATCCTCTGGTGGGATGCGGTCCGGAAGGCCGCATAGAGATCGGTGAGCGTCCTCAGTTCACGCCGCCGGCCGACGAGATGCTCGGACGCCTTTGGCGGCTCTGCGAATTCGCCGCGCGCGAGCACGAAATCCTCGGCGTGCCCCGTTGCAGCGATGGTCTTTGCAACACGCTGGAAATCCGCATGGAGTGCCCGCGCCGTCTGGTAGCGCTGCTTGGGATCCTTGCTGATGAGCTTGAGCAGGATCCGGTCGATGATGGCCGGGATGTCCGGCCGTGCCAGACGGGCGGACGGGGCCTCCATGGCGACATGGGCGTGGAGCCAGCCCGGCAGACTGGCGGCGGTGATGGGAAGTGTACCGACGAGATATTCGTAGAGCACGACCCCCAGCGCATAGAGATCGGTCCGGGCATCCACGGGGGAGGGGTCGGTCCGGATCAGCTCCGGCGCCGCATAGGCCATCTCCGGGCCTGAGGTGCGCAGATCGGTAGCCGCGCCCGCCTCGGCCGCCGAGAGCCACGCAAATCCCGTCAGACGCACCTTGCCATCGGGCGCCACAAGCAGACGGGCGGGCGAGAGGCCGCCATGGATCACACCCGCTTCATGCACCTGCATCAAGGTTGAGGTCGCGGCGAGGGCGAGGTCTAGGAAGGCGGGGACGTCGGCTGTTCCCGTTGGCCGTTCGGCGAGGGGCTCTGCCCTACGGGGCGCATAAGCGAGCGCGAGGCGCTCCTGCTCTCCAATGAAGGCCGGCACTTCCGCCAGTTCCTCGCCCAGCGTGAGGGAGAGGGTGGCATCCACCTGGAGCTGATAGGCCTGCGGCGTGTTCCAGTCCGCCAGCAGGATGCGCCAGTCCCGCCCGGCGGCGTCCGTAACGTGAACATGGTCGATGCCTGCCTCCGACGTGCGGGAGGTGACAGTCAGCTCGGACCACCAGTCCGTGGCCTTCTTCTCAAGTCGGCTCGCCAGCTCGTTGCTCAGGAAATAGGATGCCTGGGGTGCCGGCACGATGCCCTGGAGCGAGACGCCAGGCACATGACTTCGCGAGTTCATGGTCGCCACTCACTGAGCTTCGTGTGTCCTGCGTGCCGCAATGGCGCGCAAGGGTCTGCCGATGATTTGGGGGGAGTGTGCCCCGTACCGCCGGGCGGCGTCTTTGCCCGGACTGGCATTGTCTTTGCCTGAATTGACATCCTTGCCCGGCGAAGTCTCAGGCCCCACAATGAATGGCCAGGCGAGCTGGTGCCCTGCAGATCGAGGAGTCGAACATGGCGGGTGTGCACGAGTTTGGCCGCATCAAATTCCCGAGGGGCGAGGTGCTGGCGAGTTCCGCGCGGCGGAACTGGACGGGCATGGCCGCCGAGATCCGAAACCATCCGGCCGGGGAGATTCCGCCTCCTGTTCCGCAGCAGATGGAGGTCACGCTCGCCTTGCGCGGATCGGATGCCGGGCGCGTGGAGCGCCGGGGAAACGGTGAATTCCAGGATACAGCGGCCCGCGCGGGGACGCTCTGGCTGTGCCCGATCGGCGTGGTCGAGGATTCGATCCGCATTACCCAGGATCTCGGCAGCATTCTGCACATGTACATTGGGCATGAGATATTCAGGGATATATCGGCTTCAGTGTCGCGTGCCGTCTCGCCGGAGACCATCTCCTACCGCGCGGACATCGACGACGACTTCCTGAGGCAGGTGGGCTACCGGATCAGCGCTGAACTGGAAGAGGAGACGTCGGTCGGCCGCTTCCTGGTGGATAGCCTTGCCCGGTCCATGGCCGCCCATCTCGTTGCCAAATACGCAGACGCCCCGCTCCCGCACCGGCAGAGCCCGACCGTCGAGCATACCAAGATGCGCCGGGTGATCGACTACATAAACGACAATCTGGCGTCCGAGATTTCGCTGTCGGACCTGTCCGACATCGCGTGCCTCAGCCACCATCATTTTGCGCGGGCGTTTCGATCGGCCGTGGGTGTCCCTCCGCATCGGTTCATCAGCTCACTTCGGTTGCAGCGCGCCCAAGAGATGCTCGCTCACACGCAATCAAGCTTGACGGAAATTGCTTATTCTTGTCGGTTTTCGTCCCAGTCCACCTTCACCCGGGCCTTCCGGCGCCACGTTGGTATGTCGCCCGGCGAATATCGGCGGAAGGCGGCCGGCTAGAACGGCAGCGCTCTCGGCATTGAAAAAGGGGCGGCGGACCACCGGGGGGAAATGATCCGCCGCCCGCCGGCCTCAGCCCTTCACGAAGGCGAGGAGGTCCGGATTGATAACGTCGGCGTGCGTCGTCAGCATCCCGTGCGGGAAGCCGGGATAGATCTTCAGGGTGCTGTTCTTGATCAGCTTCGCCTGGAGCAGCGCCGCGTCCTTGTAGGGCACCACCTGATCGTCGTCGCCCTGCAGGACCAGGGTCGGGACGGTGATGGCCTTGAGATCGTCGGTCTGGTCGGTCTCGGAGAAGGCCTTGATGCCTTCATACTGGGCGACGGCGCCGCCCATCATGCCCTGGCGCCACCAGTTCAGGATCACGCCCTGCGAGACCTTGGCGTCGGGACGGTTGAAGCCGTAGAACGGGCCCGAAGCCACGTCCATGTAGAACTGCGAGCGATTGGCGGCGAGCGCGCTGCGGAAGCCGTCGAACACCGAGAGCGGCGTGCCTTCGGGATTGTTGGGCGTCTTGAGCATCAGCGGGGGGATGGCGGCGACGAGAACCGCCTTGGCGACCCGGCCCTGCGGCTGGCCGAACTTGGCCACATAGCGCGCGACCTCGCCGCCACCGGTGGAATGGCCGATGTGGACGACGTTCCGCAGGTTCAGATGCTCGACCACCGCAGAGGCGTCGGCCGCATAGCGGTCGATGGTGTTGCCGGTGTCGACCTGGGTGGAACGGCCATGGCCGCGACGGTCATGCGCCACCACGCGGTAGCCCTTGGAGAGGAAGAACAGGAGCTGCGCATCCCAGTCATCCGCCGAGAGCGGCCAGCCATGATGGAAATGGATCGGCTGGGCATCCTTCGGACCCCAGTCCTTGAAGAAGATTTCCGTCCCGTCGGCCGTCTTCACAAAGCCGCTGCTCATCCGAGTCTCTCCATTGGTCTTCGTCGCGCCGGAATTGGCAGTGACGGTGCTTGCGATGGCGCTTGCCGAGAACATCGTGGTCGCCGCAAGGCCGGCGGCCATGCCGACCAGCTCGCGGCGGTTCATCTGAAGGCGCTCCGTCTGAACCGCGACCGGCCCACCGGAATGAATGTTCGACTCGTCTGCGCGTCCGGGAGGGGTTGGGAACATGCCCATGGCCGTGATGTCCTGCTGCCATTGCTTACCTGATCAAGCTAGACAGGGCGGCGTGGGCGGAAAATTGTACGGGCATATCACCCCCGTATACGTAGGTTTAGGTCTTCAATCCGGTTACGTGCCGTCCCGTTTGCACAGAAAAACAATGTGCAAGGTGCCGGTTCAGACGTCATGACGATCCGATCGTCTCATCCAAAAGTGGTGGGAGACAACGGACTTGGAGTCCGGAGGCGGCAACGGACCTTGCGGCCCGCGAAATGCATTTGCATTACACAAGGTAAGGGGTGAGATCAGTGTCCGCCGTGCCGCTTCCTCCGAAGGCAATGGCGCCTGCGTTCAGCTCGCCAGCCAGGCTTCCTGGCCATCCAGCTCCAGCAGCAGGCGGCGCGCGGCTTCATTGTCGATGAGATGCTCGGCCACCATCACCGCGATCTCGGCCCGCTGTGCGTGAAGGCCGGCCAGCCGCAGACGCCGTTCGGCGGTGCCGCGCAGCTCTGCGGCGCTCCGGTCGCTGTCCGATGCGCTCAGCCGCTCCACCTGCCGGCGATAGGACGACAGGACCGCGGCGGACGCCTCCTGCCAGAGCAGCGGTTCGCCGTTCGCTTCGTCGCCCTGTTCGAGCGCCATCCGCTCCACTGCGGCGATCGCGGCCTGTGCCGTGCGCAGCCGTGCCGCTTGCTGTTCGGCGTCCTCGTCCTCGGCTGCCGCCGCTAGCTGCCCCGCGAGCAGGGGCAGTGCGATGTTTGCGACGATGAGCGAGGTCAGGATAACACCAGCGGCAATGGCGATGACAAGGTCGCGCGCGGGGAAGGGGAGGCCGCCGGGCAGTGTCATGGGCAGAGCAAGCGCGGCGGCGAGCGTGACCGCTCCGCGCACGCCGGAGAATGTCATCGCGAGGACCTTCAGCACGCGCACTTTCGTGCCGACCGCGTCCCGTTGCTGCCGCTCGTGCCAGGCCACCATGGCGCCCACCCACAGCAGACGCACCAGCGTCAGCGCCGTCGCGGCCGCGGCGATATAGAGCCCCAGCCGAAGGACGGGCAGGTGCCCCCCGAGCGCGGTGCTCGCGAGTGCCTTTTCGACGATGCCGGGCAATTGCTCTCCCAGAAGGACGAAAATGACCCCGTTGAGCGTGAATTCCAGTGTCTCCCAGATGGCCGCCCGGCGGAGCCGCGTGACCGGGAGAGCGTTGCCGCCCAGTTCCCACCGCCCCATGGCGACGCCAGCCGCGACGGCTGCGAGGATGCCGGAAGCGCCGAGTGCGACGGCTGCGTGATAGGCCGCATAGGGGAACAGCAGGCTGATGAGGATCTGCGTTGCCGTGGTTTCTCCAAGGCGCGCCAGGATCGCATTCTTGAGCATCAGGATCATCACGCCGACGCCAGCGCCGATCGCCAGCCCGCCGGCGCCGATCCAGATCATTTCTCCCAGGATGAAAGGGCCGGAGGGAGTGGCCGTCGACCCAAGGACGACGACATAATGCAGACAGATGAGCGCCGAGGCGTCGTTGAGGAGCGCCTCGCCTTCGATGATCCGGCCGGCACGGCGGGACAACGGCGCCCGCTTCAGCAGGGACGTTCCGGCGATGGCGTCGGTGGGGGAGAGCACGGCCACCAGCGCCAGTGTCGCGACGAGCGGCATGTGCGGAATGAGCGCGTGCAGGCCGGGTCCGACACAGAGCACGGTCACCAGCACGAGCCCCACGGCCAGCGAAGCGATCGGGCCGGCTCGCGATATGAGCTCGTGACCGGAAAACCGCCAACCGTCCACGAAGAGCAGCGGTGGCAGGAAGAGCACGAAGAACAGGTCCGGATTGATGCTGACGGCATCGATCCCGAGGCGACCCATGGCAGCACCCAGGGCAATCTGCACCAGGGGCGGTGCCACGCGCGGCAGCAGCCGGCTGATCCAGCTGCTCATCACCACTGCGATGACCAGGATGAGAACGAGATTGAGTGTCGCCATGATTGTGCCGTGTGCCTGATGGCCGGACGTGCACCGCTGCCCTAACGTGAGCTGTCAGAAATGGACGCCGGAGATCCATGGAGGTTGGCCATGTGAAGCCCGCCCACCTGTGCGCCGGACCTTGGTCCGATCTGTGGCAGCGGAGGACGATCAGAACGCGGCCTTCAGGCGCGGCGACATCCGGCCATTCGGCCACTCTCGGGATGCGCGGCTTTCCCGCGCATCCCTTTGCTGCCGGTTCAGCCCTTTACAACCGCTTGGCGGGTCGCCCGGAGCGACGACAGGAGCGGATCACCCACGTCGAGATGGCCCTCGACGAGATGGCGCGGCGTCAGCGCCAGCCAGTTGTTGAGCGAGACGTCCTTATACTCGCCGGTGTGGAAGACGTTGAGCACGCGTACCGGCTCATCGCCGATGTTCTCGATATAATGTGCCAGCGTCTTGGGCACGTAGCCCACATCGCCCGGCACGAAATCGAAGGTGCGGGCATTGGCCACCGCATCGAACACGGTCATGCGCGTCTTGCCGCTGATGTAATACTGGATCTCGTCCGCGTCCGGATGCCAGTGGATCTCGCGCATGCCGCCGGGTTCCAGATCGATGAACAGCGCCGCGAGGTTGGTGACGGCGAAGCTCTTGGAATCCACCACCTTGGTGGCGCCGCCGGGGAACGGAGTCGCGGCGATCTGCGAGGCGCGGAAGACATATCTGTCCGTGAAGGTCGCGGCGCCCAGCGACTTGCGCACGTCCTCGAGCGGCGGCGGCACGGGCTGACGGAAGATGTACTTTTCGTGCCCCGGGATGCCGTCGAAGGCTTCCACGGGAACGCCGAAGTTCTTGGCCAGAACGTCCCTCGGAGTATGGGCGAACAGCTCCGTGACCAGAAGCGTCTGGTTCTCGGAGAAGTTGCCGTCGTTGAAGACGAGGACGAATTCCGTCCCTTCCTCAAGGCCCTGGATGGCATGCGGGAAGCCTGCGGGCGCCAGCCACAGGTCGCCGGGACCGAGGTCCTCGACCAGCGTCTGGCGCTGGTCATCGACGAGATAGAAGCGCACCCGGCCGTTGAGCACGTAGGCCCATTCGGCTTCCTTGTGCCAGTGCAACTCGCGCACCACGCCGGGCGGCAGGCGCATGTTGACCATGGCGAGTTCCTTCAGCGTGCCGAGCTCGCGCTGCGTGACCTCGCGGGCCCAGCCGCCATCCTCCAGGCGGTTGTGCGCCATGGCGAAGGGGAACTTGAGGTTCGGGATGCCCCCGTGGTCGGTGAGGGGCGGGATGAGGATGTCCGGGTTCTGGGCTTCGACCTGCGGGTTGCGGGGGCCGACGATATCGGCGCCCATGGTGCCGACGATGGGCTGCTTCAGGATTGTCATCGGGAACTCCTTGCCAATCGACTGGTGTGGTGGGCGGCGGCCCGTGCAGGGCCGATCGTGCCCCGCCGTGTTGTGGCGCAGGGACGCAGCCGCGAATGGCCGGATGCGGCGATGCCCCATCTGCGCCAGGATCGCCCTAAGCAGTCGAACAATGACCGGAGTGCAGCGGGCTTCCCAGATGGATGCCCATATAGCCAAGGCATACGCTCGTATGCCGGTGTGAGGGCCGGTCCGGGGCCGGTTCGCCTTCCGTATGATGGCGACGGCCCTCGCCGGGTGCGACCGTCATGAGGTTCGTGCCCGCTGATCTTCGCTCCGCGATGGGGCGCACAGAAGCGGATCCGCGGCATCAGAATGTGCATCCGGTCACCAGCGAACTGTCCGAATCTGTGTCAGGGGGCGTGGCCGCCGGATGCGTATCCTCTGGCTACGTAAGGCTCGGATGACGGACATGACGTCGAACATCTCTCCTCAGACAACGGCGCTGTCACAGGCCGGAGCCGGAATGCCGGTCACGCCGGTTCGCAGCGACGCCGGCCTCGATCGCGCGACACCGCGTCATCCCTTGACCTTCGCCCTGACGCTCACGGGTCTCGCCGGCTTCCTCGATGCCGCGGCCTATGTCCGGTTCGATCACCTCTATGTGTCCTTCATGAGCGGAAACAGCACCCATCTGGGCATGACGCTCGCGGATGGGGCCGTTCCGGACATGTTGGTCATCCTCGGTGTGGTGGGCGCCTTCGTCGCGGGCGCAGCCGCCGGCACCAGAATCGCGGATCACGCCAGCTCGGGTCTCGCCCCGCGAGTGCTTGCCCTTGAAGTTGCATTGATGGTCATGGCCCTCGGTGCTTCGCTCGCCTCCTGGTCGCTCATCTGTCTGATGAGTGTCGCGCTCACCATGGGCCTTCAGAACGTTCTGCATCAGGCGGTGGGCGGTGTGGATGTCGGCAAGGGGTTTGTCACCGGCATGCTGTTCCGCCTCGGTCAGTCGCTTGCACGTGTGCCGGAGGGGCGGGCGACGCTGGCCGGCGCCCTGATGTCGCTGCTGAACTGGTTGGCTTTCATCGCTGGTGCCGCGACGGGGGCCCTGGTGGTTCGCCGGCTGGGATTTACCCCATGCCTTGGCGCAGCGGTGGCCCTGATCGCCGTCATGCTCCTGATGGCGCGAGCCGCAGATCGAAAGCGGAGCGGATCTGCTTCGCCCGTCCAAACCTAGGTATGGCCGCGATACGCCAAGAGCCAATTCACCGCCGCCGGCATCGCTTCGACAATGCGGGTGTCAATGCGCCGCCTCGACCGGAGCCGGAGCATTGTCGCGACAAGGAGCGGCACAATGACAGAGCAGTCCGTCCCCCCAACCGGGGCCTTACCGGCTGGCGTGCAGGCGCCAGATTTCACCCTTTCCGCGACGCCGGACCAGACCTTGTCCCTCTCCGAGATGAGGGGCCACCCGGTCATTCTCGCCTTCTATCCGGCGGACTGGAGCCCGGTCTGCGGCGATGAGATGAGCCTGCTCAACGCGGTTCTGCCGGAGTTCCATCGTCTGGGCGCTCAACTCGTCGGCATTTCCGCGGATGGTGTCTGGTGCCATGCGGCCTTTGCGGCCGAACGCAAGCTGCATTTCCCGCTGCTGGCCGACTTCGAGCCGAAGGGCGAGGTCGCCCGACGCTATGGCGTGTATCGTGTACAGGACGGCGTTGCAGACCGCGCGCTGTTCGTGATCGATGCCGAGGGTGTCATCCGCTGGTCCTACGTGTCGCCGCTCGGCATCAATCCTGGCGCGGACGGAATTCTCGAGGCGCTGGAGAAGCTGAGCGTTCGCACGGAAGGAGCGGTGTCATGAGCCGGCCCATCCCCTCGCTGGCGGCCGACGACCATATTCTCGGCACTCCCAGCTTCTCCGTCACGCTGGTCGAATATGGCGATTACCAATGCCCCTATTGTGGCGAGGCCTATCCGGTCCTCAAGGCCGTGCAGCGGGCCATGGGCGCGGACCTTCGCTTCGTGTTCCGGAACTTCCCGCTCGTCGAAGTGCACGCTCATGCTCTGCGTGCCGCCCAGTTCGCCGAGGCCGCCGCCGAAGCGGGCCTGTTCTGGGAAGCGCACGACATGCTCTACGAGAATCAGGATGCCCTCGGCGACCGCCACCTTGAGGCCTACGCTGATCAATTGGGGATCGACCGGGCCATCCTGGCGGCCGCGTTCGAAGGGCGTCACGACGAGAAGATCCAGCGGGACTTCCTCGGCGGCGTGCGGGGCGGCGTGAACGGCACGCCGAGCCTGTTCATCAATGGCCAACTCTATGAAGGGCCGCCGGAACCGGAAAGCCTTATCTCCGTGCTCAGCCGGGCGGCGACGACGCGCGTGTAGCTCGACTCCAGCGCTCGCTGCGCGTCCGTGACAGGGCAGGCGGCTGGTCTTCAGGCCGCCCGCCGCCACCGCTTCATGTGGCGTGGTGGGTGGAACGCCGGGCGCCGCAGCAATCGGTATCATTTGGTGCCGAGAGCGGCAGTGGCGCATCTCCGCTGTAGGATAATACAGATTTCTTCCGGTTGATCGTCATTTCTGAACGACCATTAAGTCATCTGTCGTTCAGATAGATTTGAGGCTCTTCGTCAATCAAAGGTTGTGTATTCGGCAATTTGAATTTTTTGAGCTGTTCTCGTGCAGAACGTCTGGCGTTCCGCGAAACGATCCGCTAGTGTCTCTGCGTAATAGCAGATTGATCGCCCGCTCATCGGGCGGCGAGGTCCGACCTCAGGATCTCTGGATCAAAGGCATGATGCCGCTTCTGCTATGCCGGTGAGAACCCGGTATGTCCCTACATCATGTTCATTCCAATGATGGGACATCAGTCATGACCAGCATCATCACCAACAATGCCGCCAGCGTTGCTCTCGCGACCCTGCGCTCCATCAACGACAGCCTCAACACCACCAACGACCGCGTCTCCACCGGCAAGAAGATCAATTCTGCCGCTGACGGCGCCGCCTACTGGAACATCTCCACCACCCTGACGTCGGACAACGGCGCGCTCGGCGCGGTGAAGGATGCCATCAACCTCGATCTGGCCTCGGTGAAGACGACCAACACCGGCGTCACCCAGATCATGAACAGCCTGAACACCATCAAGCAGGCTCTCGTCAGCGCCCAGTCCTCCACGGCTGATCGCACCTCCCTGCAGAAGAACATCGCCAACGCCGTCTCCGACATCAAGTCGGCGGCTTCCTCGGCGGTGGTGAACGGCGCCAACTGGCTCTCGGTCGACAGCTCGGCCACGGGCTTCAACGCCAACAAGAGCCTGCTCGCGAACTTCTCGCGCACCAGCGGCGTCGTGTCGGTCGGCTCCACCACGCTCGATACCGGCGCCTTCGCCGTCTATGACGCGAAGACCAACGGTACGGCGACGGGCACCAGCTCCACGATCGACAAGGCCGTGACTGCGGTTGCCACCAGCGCCACTGTCTCCGGCGGTCTGACCGTCGCCGTCGGCACCAACGCCGGCAACCTCAAGGGCTTCATGGACACCACCTACTCGATCAGCGGTTCCGTCGGCGGGACCACGGTCGCGGCGTTCACGGCGTCCATCGCCGACATCGACATCTCCGCTCTCACCAGCAGCGACGTCGACCTGGCGAAGCTCTCTTCCTACATGAAGATCGTGTCCGCCACGATCGACGGCCTGCAGAACGGTTCGACGGCTCTCGGCACCACCCAGACCCGCCTGACCTCGCAGCAGAGCTTCGCCCAGTCCCTGATCGACATCAACACGTCGTCGATCGGCTCGCTGGTCGATGCCAACATGGAAGAAGAGTCCACGAAGCTGAAGGCCCTGCAGACCCAGCAGCAGCTGGCGGTGCAGTCGCTCTCGATCGCGAACAACTCGACCTCCAACATCATGACCCTCTTCCGTTGAGATCCGCTCCGGCGGCTGACGGCTCCGCAATCGCGGGCTCGCCGCCGCCGGGTCAGGGTCAACGGCCGGGAACAGGTGTGGTGGGTATTTTCCACACTGGCCGGCGCGTAACTGCCGGCGCCCAACGGGCCATGCTCCGCAAGGAGCATGGCCTTTTCTTTTGCAGTTGAGGGCCCGGCAAATGCCCGTGCCCGATAGGGCGATCCAAACGAGGCGGCCGCCCCATTCCGGAGCGGCCGCCTTTCTGCTCATAAGCCGGTGGTTGATACGGGGCCGCTCAGTATTCTCCCTCCTCGGTCATCTTTCCGCGAAAGACGAAGTAGACGATCAGCGTATAGGCGAGCGTCACGGGCAGGACGAAGAGGCCCGCCCCCCAGAAGAGGAAGGACAGGGAGGAGGGTGGGGAGGCCGCCTGCCAGATCGTCATTGAGAAGGGCAGCATGTAGGGCAGGAAGGATCCGGCCAGTGTCGTGAACGCGGCAATGAAGATCGTCGCCCCACAGAGGAACAGGAACCGCTCGTTCCGCCGCCGAACAGACAGCACCAGCCCGGCGAATGCCACGAGGCCCAGGAGCGGGCAGACGAGCAGCGCGGGACGATCAATCCAGCGGTGAAGGACCTGGAGGCGGATCTCGACCGACCAGATGAAGACCACCACCAGGAACACCAGCAGCGCCGCCATCAGCGCCGGCAGGACGCGAAAGCTGAAGTCGCGCAGGGGCCCGGTGGACTTTCCGGCGATCCAGCAACTGCCCATCAAGGCATAGCCGATGCACAGGCCGAGGCCGCAGAACAGGGAGAAGGGGCTCGCCCAGCTCAGCGCATGGCCGGCGTAGAGGCCGTTCTCGATGGGCAAGCCCTGCACGATGGCGCCGACCGCGGTGCCCTGCACGAAGGCGGCCACATAGGAGCCAACCACAAAGCCTGCGTCCCAGAGCGGGCGCGAGGTCGTCGCCTTGTAGCGGAACTCGAAGGCCACGCCGCGGAGAATCAGTCCCGCGAGCATGAGGAAGAGCGGCAGATAGAAGGCCGACAGGACGATGGAAAAGACGGCCGGAAAGGCGCCGAACAGGGTGGCGGCGGAAACCACCAGCCAGGTTTCGTTGCCGTCCCACACGGGCGAGATCGAACCCAGCATGCGGCGGCGCTCGGCTTCGCCGGGAGCGAACGGAAAGAGCATTCCGACGCCGAGATCGAAGCCATCCAGCAGGATGTACAGGAGGATGGAAATCCCCAGAACGAAGGCCCAGAACTCGACCATGGTCATTCTCCGGTCTTGGCGGCGCCCGAAACGCCCGGGCTGGCGCCCGGAATGGACAGGGGGCGCTTGGGATTGGTGCCGTAGAGTGAAAGTGCGGCGGCGGGGATCGGGCCGGCCCGCAGGAGCCGGTAGATGTAGAGGACGCCGAATCCGAAGATGAGCGCATAGACGGCGGCGACCAGGGCGAAGGTTGTCGCGACCTCCTGCGACGTCAGGAACGGTGTTGCGGCCTCCGCAGTCCGAAGCTGGCCATAGACCACCCAGGGCTGCCGGCCGACCTCTGCGGTGAACCACCCGGTCAGGGTCGCGATGAACCCAAGCGGAAACGACAAGAATGTCGCGACGAGGAAGAGCCGCGCCTTGAGCAGGCGCTCGCTGAAGCTGAGCCACGATCCGATCCAGGCGAGCGCCAGCATCACGAGGCCGCAGCCGACCATGATCCGGAACGCGAAGAACGGGATGGCGACGGGCGGGCGATCCTGCGGCGCGAAGCTTTTGATGCCCAGTTCCTTCGATGTGAGGCTCATGGAGCCGATCACGCTGCCGAGATAAGGCACGGAGATCTCGAAGAGATTGCGCTCATTCTCGGAGTCCGGCCAGGCGACGAGAATTTCGCTCGCCGGCTGCTGATCGTTCCAGCGTCCCTCGATGGCCGCGAACTTCGCGGGCTGCTTGTCGTGGACGAAATCGCCCACGAGATGGCCGAACCCGAGCTGGACGGGCACCAGGATGGCCGCCAGCCGCAGGCCCATGACCGCCATCGCGCGGCCCTCCTGCACGGCCGTGCCGCGGAGCATGTACCACGCGCCCGTGGCGGCCACGCAGAAGGCGGATGTCACATAGGCCGCGATGATCATGTGCGGGAAGCGTGTCCAGACGGCCTGATTGAAGATGATGGCGGACCAGTCCGTGGGCACGAAGACGCCGTCCGGCGTCAGGCTGAAGCCGGTCGGGTACTGCATCCAGCTGTTGTTCACCATGATCCAGAAGGCCGACAGGCTGGTGCCGAGCGACACCATCAGGCAGGCGCCGAGATAGGCCCAGCGTGGCACCCGGTCCCGTCCGAACATCAGCACGCCGAAGAACGCCGCCTCGAGCGCAAAGGCGGTGAAGCTCTCATAGCCCAGCAGCGGTCCCTGGATCGGGCCGGTGCGGCGCGAGAGCTCGCTCCAGTTGGTTCCGAACTGGAAGGCCATGACGATGCCGGAGACCACGCCGAGGCCGAAGGCCACGGCGAAGATCTTCAGCCAGAAATCCGACAGCCGGCGATAGATGCGCTCGCCGGTGAAGAGATGGCACGCCTCCAGAAAGGTGAGCCATGCTGCAAGACCGATGGTGAAGGCCGGAAAGATGATGTGGAAGGAGATTGTGAACGCGAACTGGATTCGCGACAGCAGAAGGGGGGTGAGTTCCATGGGAGTATCCCGCGTTCTGAGGAACCGGCACGAGCAGGGGCGATGCGAGGAGGCGGTCGGGCTCAGCGCGGCAGCAGGTTGGTGCTGGCGAGGTCGATTACCTCTGTGCCGTGCCCGCTGAGGACGGCACGCAGCATCCACAGGCCGAAGCCCTTCGCCTGCTCGACCCCGATGGTCGGCGGCATGGACAGTTCCTGCGTCGCGGTGACCACATCGAGCACCGCCGGGCCGTCGTGGGCCAGCACCTGGTCGATGGCGGCGGGAAGCTCGCCGGGGTCCTCCACCCGCACGCCGAGGATGCCCATGGCATTGGCCATGGCCGCGAAATCCGGGTTCTGGAGATCGGTGCCCAGCTCCACGAAGCCTGCCGCCTTCATCTCCAGCGCCACGAAGCCGAGCACGCCATTGTTGAAGATGACCGTCTTCACCGGGAGCTTTTCCTGCACCAGCGTGACCAGATCGCCCATCAGCATGGTGAAGCCGCCATCGCCCGACAGCGAGATGACCTGCCGATCGGGATGGGAGGCCTGGATGCCGATGGCCTGCGGCAGGGCATTCGCCATGGAGCCGTGCGCCAGCGACCCCACGAGGCGGCGCTTGCCGTTCATTTCGAGATAACGCGCGGCCCAGATGGTGGGCGTTCCCACATCGAAGGTGAAAGCTGCGTCCGAGGTGGCGCGCTCGCTGATCAGCCGCGTGAGATACTGCGGATGGATCGGCTTGCTGCCGGGCTTGCCCTGCGCCAGCGCATCGAGGCCCTTGCGGGCGTGCTTGTAACGCGTGACGCTGTCATCGAGGTGCAGGCGGTCGGCCTTGGCGGTCAGGCGCGGCATGAGGGCAGTGATCGTCGCGGCCACATCACCGACCACGCCGAGATCAAGCTTGCAGCGCCGCCCGAGATGCTCTGGCCGGATGTCCACCTGGGCGATCTTGATGCCCGTCGGCAGGAACTGCTTGTAGGGGAAGTCGGTGCCGAGCATCAGCAGCACGTCGCAGGCGTGCATGGCTTCGTAGCCGGACGAGAAGCCGATGAAGCCCGTCATGCCCACATCATAGGGATTGTCGTATTCCACGTGCTCCTTGCCGCCAAGCGCGTGGACCATGGGGCTCTTGAGCGCCTCCGCGAGTTGCATGAGCTGGGGGTGGGCACCCGCGCAGCCCCGGCCGCAGAACAGCGTGACGCGCTCTGCGCCGTTCAGCAGATCGGCGAGGGCATCGAGTTCGCTCTCGGCGGGCACCACCACCGGCGCTGCGGGAACGAGGCCCCGCCGCTCGGAGATCGGGCGGTCCGGCGCCGGCTTCAGCGCGACGTCGCCGGGAATGACAACCACCGCCACGCCGCGTTGGCCGACGGCGGCGCGGATGGCATTCTCCAGCACGAACGGCATCTGGGCGGGATCGGAGACGAGTTCGCAATAGACGCTGCATTCCTGGAAGAGGTTCTGCGGGTGGGTCTCCTGGAAATAGCCGCCCCCGATCTCGGCGGACGGGATCTGGGCGGCGATGGCGAGGACCGGCGTCCGGCTCCGCTGCGCATCGAAGAGGCCGTTGATCAGGTGCAGATTGCCCGGACCACAGGAGCCGGCGCACACCGCGAGCTGTCCGGTGATCTGCGACTCTCCGGCCGCCGCGAAGGCCGCAACTTCCTCGTGCCTGACATGCACCCACCGCATCTTCCCGGTCGTGCGCAGGGCCTCCGTCAGGCCGTTGAGGCTGTCGCCCACCACGCCATAGATGCGCTCGACGCCCGCTTCGCCGAGCGTGTCTACGATAAGTTCCGCAACGTTACGAGAGAACATGGCCATCTCCTTCCAAGTGAATGCCAAGAAACGAGGCTCGGGAAAGATAGAAGGCGTCGTTCGTCTGCGCTGCCAGACATCGCGCTATCGGCGGCATACGTTTGGATAGTGCCGACGCGCAACGTATGGATTCGTTTTGCTCACCAGAGGTGGGTGAATGCGGTTATAAAATACCGACAGATCGTCATGCACCGACTTGCGGAGTGCTGAGCGACGGCGCATCGGGCGGCGATCCGGCAAAGATCGCCCGCGCGCCGCCGCGTCCGACCTCACTGAACGGCGGGCGTGGCCGTGGATTTCACGAGACGGACCGGCACACCCTTTGAGGCCGGCGTGAAGCTCTGGGGATCGTGCGCATAGAGCGGCACCAGAGGATTGGTCTCGGGGTAATAGGCGGCGCACCCGCCTTCGGGGAAGGCATAGGGCACCACACGGAAGGCCCGCACGGCCCGTTCGACCCCGTCCTGCGAGACCGTGACGATATCGACCCGGTCGTCGGCCTTGAGCCCGCGCCTGTCCATCTCCGCTTGGCTGAGAAAAATCACGTCGCGCTGGCCATAGACGCCGCGATAGCGGTCGGAGAGGGAATACAGCGTGGTGTTGTACTGGTCGTGGCTGCGCACGGTGGTGAGCCACAGAACATCCTTCTCGCTCACCTGCGGATCTTCGCAGAGTCCGTCGCAGACGAGGAAGTTCGCCTTGCCGGTTGCCGTGGCCCAGATGCGCTCGCGGGCGAGCGAGGTGAGATGGAAGCCGCCCGGCTCGCGAATGCGGGCATTGTAGCCCTGGAAGATGGGGAACACCGCCTCGATCTCCTCGCGGATCCGCGCATAGTCTTCGGTGAGTGCCTCCCAGTTCACCTTCGAGCGGTGGCCCAGCGTGGCACGGGCCATGCCGGCGATAATGGCGGGCTCGCTCTTCAGGTTTTCGGATGCGGGCAGATTGTGGCCGGTGGAGGCGTGGACCATCGACATGGAGTCCTCCACTGTCACTGATTGCGGGCCGCTCGCCTGCATGTCGATCTCGGTTCGGCCGAGGCAGGGGAGGATGAGCGCATCGCGTCCATGGACGAGATGGCTCCGGTTGAGCTTGGTGGCGATGTGGACGGTGAGGTCGAGCCCGCGCATGGCCTGCTGGGTCAGCTGCCAGTCCGGGATGGCGGCGGCGAAGTTGCCGCCGAGGCCGATGAAGACCTTGGTCTCGCCCCGCACCATGGCCTCAAGCGCGGTCACCACATTGTGGCCATCGGCTTTCGGGGGCGAGAAGCCGTAGCGCGCTTCGATGGCATCGAGCAGCGCCCGGCTCGGCGTTTCGGTGATCCCGACGGTGCGATCACCCTGCACGTTGGAGTGGCCGCGCACGGGGCAGATGCCCGCGCCCTCGCGGCCGACGTTCCCCCGCAACAGCGCCAGATTGGCAATCTGCTGCACATTCTGCGTGCCGTGGCGGTGTTGGGTGATGCCCATTCCATAGACGAGGATGGCCCGCTCCGCCTTCATATAGGCCTGTGCGGCGATCTCGATCTCCGTGCGCGAAATGCCGCTCTTGCGCTCGACGTCGCTCCAGGAGGTCGCGTTGAGGTCCGCAACGAGCGCCTCGATCCCGGCGGTGTGGCCCTTGATGAAATCCCAGTCGAGGACGGGAGCCGACTCGCGTGCGCGGGCCTCTTCGTCCGCGGCGAGGAGGCATTTCATCAGTCCCTTGATGAGCGCTACGTCGCCGCCGACCTTCACCTGATAGAGCCGCGAGGAGATGGGCGTCGAGGAGAGGGTGGCCATCTCTACCGGGCTCTGCGGCGCCTGGAAGCGCTCCAGCGCCCGCTCGCGGAAGGGATTGAAGGACATGATGGTGGCGCCGCGGCGCGAGGCGTTGCGCAGTTCCGTCATCATGCGCGGGGAATTGGTGCCGGGATTCTGCCCGAAGATGAAGATGCAGTCGGCGCGGGCGAAGTCCTCCAGCAGCACCGTTCCCTTGCCCACCCCGATGGATTGGGGCAGCCCGACGCTGGTGGCCTCATGGCACATGTTCGAGCAGTCTGGGAAATTGTTGGTGCCGTATTCGCGGGCGAAAAGCTGGTAGAGAAAGGCCGCCTCGTTGGAGGCGCGTCCTGACGTGTAGAATTCCGCCATGTTCGGATCGGGCAGGGCGTTGAGGTGCGCGCCGACCAGGGCGAAGGCCTCATCCCAGCTCACCGGCAGGTAGCGATCGCTTATGGCGTCATAGCGCATGGGGTGCGTCAGGCGCCCCTCCATCTCCAGCTCGTAATCGTTGAGGGCCGAGAGCTCGCTGACCGTATGGCTTTCGAAGAAGGCGGGCGTGCAGCGCCGGGTCGTCATCTCCCAGGCAACCGCCTTGCCGCCGTTCTCGCAATATTCGAACGGCGAGGTGTGCTTCGGGTCGGCCCACCCGCAGCCGGGGCAATCGAAGCCGCCGGGCTGGTTCATCCGGGCGAGCGTCGCCATGCCGTGCACGGCGACGTGCTGCTCGACCAGCGCGGTGCCCATTGCCTTGAGAGCCCCCCAGCCGCCGGCGGGTTGGTGATAGGGACGGATGGTCTTGGCGACGCCCATGGATTGCTCCTGCCGATGTGGATACACAAGGGGCTGAGAGACCGGTCGGATGGACTGACGTCCACGTGTTGGACCGACGATCAGCAGTTCATGGATGAACTATGGTGCGTTCGGCTGGAGATTGAATCAGATCGACAGATGCACCCGCCATACATGGGTATGCGCGGGCAGAGCGGCGCACGGGCCGCTCATCGGTGCGCCGATTGAGCAGGCGCGGCGGCGCTCGTGGGCGCGGTGCCGTCAAGGATGGTGATGCTCGCGGTGAGCCCCGCCGACAGGACGATGGACGGCGGGACGTCATCAAGCACGACGCGGACCGGCACGCGCTGCGCGAGGCGCACCCAGGTGAAGACGGGATTGACGGTGGCGAGGCCCGATCCATCCGGCTGCGCGTTGGGGACGGCAATACCGCGGCCGATGCCGGTCACGTGTCCGCTAAGGCGCTCCGGATAGGCCATCAGGGCCACCTCCGCCCGGTCGCCCACATGGATGGAGTTGAGCAGCGTTTCCTCGAAATAGCCGTCCACCCAGAAGCTGTCGCTGTCCACGACCGAGAGCGCTCTCTGGCCGGTCGTGGCGAAGTCGCCGACCTGGGTGAGCAGGTTCGTGACATAGCCGTTAACAGGCGAGACGATGCGGGTCCGGCTGAGGTCGAGCTTGGCCTTGTCGCGATCGGCGAGGGCCTGCTGATAGGCGGCGAGCGCCATGTTGGCGGTCGCCGCGAAGCTCTGCTTCTCCTCGTCGGAGACGGCCAGGGCGCTGAGGTGTAGCCGGCGTTCCGCCTCGGCTTGCTTGTTCTCGAGGTCCGCCTTGGCGCGGGCGACATTGGCCTCCGCATTGGCAAGGGCGATCTGATAGTCATCGGGTTCGATTACCATCAGCAGGTCTCCCTTGTGGACGAATTGGTCGGCCTTCACCGGCAGTTCGACGATGCGGCCGGAGACCTGCGGTGCGACCGTGACCACATAGGCCCGCACCGTGCCGTCGCGGGTCCAGGGCGTGGACATGTAGGTGTCCCACATCCTCCAGCCAAGCCCGCCGGCGAGGGCGGCGGCGATCAGCGTCGCCAGCACCCGCAGGATCTGGCCGATATACGATTTCTGGTTCCCGGCAGGCATGTCGATTGCGGTCATGGTGGGCTCCCACGGCGAGGATTCAGACAGGATGGATGGGCTGCGTCGTAAGCGGGGCGGCGGTCACGGACGGCCCCCGTAGGCGATCACGATGAGCGAGAGGACGATGATGTAGAGGCAGAGGTTGAAGAGGCCCGGATGCCACACGCGGCGTGAGAGGCCGATGCGCTCGCCGAGCATGTTCAGCGGCATCATGACTGCCCAAGCCAGCAGCAGCATTACCGCGAAGGGCGCGACATAGATGCCGAGGATGTTGATCTCCGAGAACATGGAAGCCTCTCATTGGCCGGAAGGGGGCGTCCGCCCGGGAGCAAGCATGGCGAGGAGCGCGCTGTTGGTCCTGATCGCATCGGCGAGCACCGCCATCTCAGTCTGAACATCGGCGGGCAGAGCAGTGGACGCGGTGGAAGACGTGTCGGTGCCGGTCTGGCGTTCCACGATCTCCAGACACGCCAGGGCGACGGATGGCTCGCCTTCCGCAAGCGCCGTGAACGCGGTCACCAGCGCCCGAGCGCCCTCGCCGGAGGTCACCGCGGCGCGCAGCCGATGGACGGCATGCCCTATCGCCAGCAGCGCCAGCAGGGCACCGTGTTGCTCAAGCGTGGCCTGCGCAGGGATGCTCTCGAGCCGCCGGCTGAGCAGGGCGCGCCAATGCCGCTCATCGTGTCGGTCCTGGTCGAGGAGCAGGCGGCGAAGATCGCGCGCCGAGAGGCTGATGAGCCGGCGCGCGCGCCGCTCCGGTCCGAGCGGCGGCAGAATGACGAAGAAGAGCGTTCCGACCGCGCTGCCAGTGAGAATGGCCAGAGCGATGTTGAAATATCCCGCCGGATCATACGCTACGGGGTTGCCGATCCCCAGCAACGGGAGAGACGCGATCGACATGGCGAGGAACAGCACGCTGTGCCAGGTGCCGACCTGCATCATGCCGAGCGGGACATAGAGGAGGAAAAGCAGGCCCATGAGAGCCGGGAAGGTGGAAAGCGTCGGCAGCACGTAGAAATAGATCACGCTGCCCAGAACCGACATCACCGCGACACCGATGGTGTAATCCGCCGCCCGCGCCCGTGCCTCTTCCGCGAAGGAGGCGAAGATCAACGTCGAGATGACGGCGAAGGCGATGGCAAAGGGACCGGTCGGCCAGGCCGAGGTGACCCAGAAAAGCGCCACGGTCACCACCGAAAGAAAGGCCCGCGCACCCGCAAGCCAGGCCGGCAGACTGTCGGCGATGACGAGGGGCTGGGATTGCGGTGGCAGACGCCCGCCCGCCCCGGTGCGCAGGAGCGTGATTGCCTGCATGAACTGTGCAAGACAGATCGCCACCTTGTGGGCGGCGTCCACCAGAAGGCGGGCGGACAGGACGTCCTTCGCGCTCTCCGGACGCAGGGTCTCGATGTCCGCGATGATGTCTCGAACGGCATCGGCGTCCGAGCCGTAACGCTCGGCGGCCGCGGGATTGATCCGGGAGATGCCGGCGGCCAGCGCCTGCTGGACGGAAGGGGCGTCACTGCCATCGGGGAACGGGTGATGGCTGACATTGCGCCAACCAACGAGCGCGTCGATGAGCGAGGCGATGGCGATCCGGAAATTGCCCCGGCGTGCATAGAGGGAGCCGGATTCCCCCGTGGCGGCGTCGATCGCGATGTGGAGCGGTGTCAGGGTCTTCACCACATTGCGCCGTGCGGCCTGCATGTCGGGCGTCTCGCCTTCGGTGGCGAGGGTATCGAGGAAGCCGGTGCGCAACTGCTGGGCGATGCGCTCCATCAGGCTGGCGAGGGCGAGCCGCGCCGTGCCGGGATCGGTGATGAGCAGGACGGCTGCGGCGGCGAGGATGCCGATGCAGATCTCGCTGACACGGGTGATGCCGAGAAAGAAAGCGGAGGTCGGGTCCGAAATGCTGTCGGCGAAGAGGATGGCGGCGGTGATGCCCGACAGGCCCGCCGCATAGGCCGCGGAATTGCGCAAAAGCACCACCGCAAAACCGCACAGGCCGCACCAGAGTGCGAGGCAGAGGAGGAGGGCGATGCGCTGCTGCGGAAACAGCGCCAGCAGGCAGACGAGCGCCAGCGCGCCTATGGCCGTGCCAAGCGCCCGGAACCGCCCCTTCTGGAGCGAGGCGCCAAGGTTCGGCTGGCAGACGATGGCGGCCGTGGTGGCGGCCCAGAACGGATTGGGCAGTTCGAGATAATAGGTGACGTAAAGGGCGAGGCACACGGAAGCTGCAAGGCGCAGCCCGAAGAGCAGCCGGGGAACAAGGGGCAGCAGGGCAGCAACGGCCGCACGCGCTTCGGGGCGCGCGGGACGTCCTGCGATGCTGCGAATTTCACTGTCCGCGCTCATGGCCGCCGTCTGGTCTGATACCGGGAGGCCTTGAAGATAAGCGCGCAGCCAACAGGCGAAATTATACGTCCAATCCGCCGATTAGAACCTTGGTTTGTGAGTCCGGATTGGGAGGCAACAGAATGGGAGATTGCGGCGCCCCGGCGCGCGGAGCGCGTCTATATCCTCAGAGGGTGCGGACATACTTTGATATGGGGCGAACGTTACGGAACGATCTGCATAATGGCGTTCAGGATTTCCGGCCCGCCTCCGAAGCGGCGCGGACCGGGCTCCGGCAGGCCGCCAGCGCCGATGCTCGACAACGCCGCCTCAGGCACGCGGTCGGCGGGCGCCCGCTTGCTTCAGCAAGCGGCGCGCCAGACCTGCCTGCATTCCAGATGGCGATTGACCGAGGACCCCATGTCCGGCCCGCGAAGTGCCTTGTTGTCCGAACCGCCCCGCGCCTGCTCCGGTTGGCAGGGACAGGCTCTGGTGAGCGTGTTGTGCCTGGCGATCTTCCTCGTCGATACCCTGTCGCCGCTCGATATGGCGATCGCTGTTCTTTACGTGGTCGTCGTCCTGGTTTCGTCGCGCTGGTTCCGGAGTCGGGGCCTGATCGTCATCGGGGCGGGGTGCATTGCACTGGCGGTGACCAGCTTCCTCGTCATGCACGCCGACGATTTCAATCTCGCCGCCGTCATGCGCTGTGTCGTGAGCATCGCGGCCATCGCCGTGACGACGCTGCTGTGCCTGCGCAATGAGGCGGCGACCGCTTCTCTCCGCTATCAGGCCGCCTTGCTGGACCTGTCCTACGACGCCATCTTCGTGCGCGATCCCCTCGGCAGGGTCGTTTACTGGAACGTGGGTGCCGAACGCCTTTACGGTTGGTCGCGGTCGGAAGCGACGGGGCAGGTGGCAGACGCGCTGTTGCGCTCCGTGCTCCCGGCCCCGCGTCATGAGATCATGGGGGCGCTCGAGGCGACGGGACAGTGGGAGGGCGAGGTGATCCATGCCACGAGGGACGGCCGGAAAGTCACCTGCCTGAGCCGCTGGTCGCTCCAGCGCGACGACCGCGGACGCAGCCTCGGCATCATGGAAACGAACCACGACATCACGGGCCGCAAGACGGCCGAGAACGAGCTTCATGAGGCCCAGGCGCACCTGGCCCATGTCACGCGGGTGAGCACCGTCGGGGAACTAACGGCCTCCATCGCGCACGAGGTCAATCAGCCATTGGCGGCGGTCGTCACCAACGGGGAGGCCTGCCTGCGCTGGCTGCGGCGGCCCGTGCCCGACATCGGCGAGGCGGAGAAGACCGTCACCCGCATGATCGCGAATGCGCGCCGGGCGAGCGACGTGATCGCACGCCTGCGGGCGCTGGTGCGGCGCGGAGAACCGGATCATCTGCCAGTCCATCTGGCGGATCTGGTGGAGGAGAGCGTCACGCTTCTGGAGCGCGAGCTGGCCAGTCACGACGTCCGGCTCGTGCTTGAGCTCGCCCCCGACCTGCCGGAGATCCGCGGTGACCGCGTCCAACTGCTGCAGGTCCTCATCAACCTTGCCCTCAATGCCGTCCAGGCGATGGATACGGTGCCAGAGGGACAGCGGGCCCTGACGATCCGCACCGCGCCGATGACTGACGGCCCGCAAGGACAGGCGGAGCGTTTCGTTGCCGTGTCCGTGGAGGATACGGGGCCGGGCGCGCCGTCCGAGACGCTGGCCTCGCTTTTCACGCCGTTCGTCTCGACTAAGAAGGATGGCATCGGTATCGGCCTCTCCATCTCGCGCTCCATCGTCGAGGCCCATGGCGGCCGGATTCTGGCCGAGCCTGCGCCGCAAGGCGGCCTGCGCCTGACCTTCACCCTCCCGCTCGCCGGCGATCTTCCGCCGGCGCCCCTCAAGGAACCTCTCTCGTGATCAGCCGTACCCAAGGCCGAAGCCCGACCCCTACTCAGGGACCCGTCGTCATCGTCGTGGACGACGACGCAGACCTGCGCGATGCCTTGACCAGCCTGTTCCGCTCCATCGGCCTGGAGGTGGTGTCGTTCGGATCGGCTCCGGAATTGCTCGCCGCCAAGCTGCCGGACACGCCCCGCTGCCTCGTTCTGGACATCCGCCTGCCCGGCGTCAGCGGCCTTGATTTCCAGAGCCAGCTTCAGAGGTCCGATCTGGACCTGCCCATCATCTTCATGACCGGGCATGGCGATATCCCCATGACGGTGCGGGCGATGAAGGCGGGCGCGGTGGATTTCCTCACCAAGCCCTTCCGGGACCAGGACATGCTGGATGCGGTTTCGGCCGCCATCGAGATCGACCGCACCCGGCGCGCCGAGCGGGAAGCCGCATCGCACCTGCGCGCCCTTTACGCCACGCTGACCGAGCGTGAGAGGCAGATCATGGCGCTCGTGACGTCCGGCCTCATGAACAAGCAGGTGGCGGGCGAGGTGGGCCTCAGCGAGATCACCGTGAAGATTCACCGCGGCAACGTCATGCGGAAAATGGAAGCCCAGTCCCTGGCCGATCTCGTACGCATGGCGGAGGCGCTGGGCATCCGCGCGGCGAAAGGATAGCGGAGCAAACAAGTGTATGGTTCAGATTGTGGACGGGCCCGCCTATGTTGGGGACAGGACGGCGCTGGCGCCGTCAGTGCCATAGAGGTGTGTTTCGCGTGTCCCACGTTCCGATGATTTCGATCATCGACGATGACGAGTCCGTGCGTCTCGCCACAGAAAGTCTCGTCCGCTCCCTTGGACTGGGCGCCAGCGCTTTCGCCTCCGCCGAAGCCTTCCTGAGCTCGCCGGAGCGGCAGAGTACCGCGTGTGTCATCACCGATGTTCAGATGCCCGGCATGAGCGGCATCGATCTGCAGGCGCGCCTGCGCTCCGATGGCGATGGCGTCCCGCTCATCTTCATCACTGCCTTTCCCGAGGAGAGGATCCGCAGCCAGGCCCACGCCGGCGGCGCAATCGGCTTCCTGGCAAAGCCCTTCGAGGGCGACGAGATGATCCGGTGCATCGACGATGCCCTGCGGACGACGGGGCAGGCGCGCCCTTGAGCCGGGCGCGGCGCGGACGGCTGACGCGGGTCATGTCCCTCCTGTCGACGGCGCATGTGAAATCACGCGACGGACTATCGATCGACGGAGGTTCAGATCGACGCGCGTATCTGTGAGCCCAGGTGCACGTGCTCGTTCACGCGCCTCCACCTTGCACGCCATGTCTTTCCTCCCGCCTTGGCCCGCCGATCCTTCGGCGGGCCTTTTTGTCGTCAGCCTATGCTTTCGACGGCAGAGGGACTGCGGCGTGAACGGCGGGAGATCCGGTCGAGATAGAGGTAGATCACGGGCGTCGTGTAGAGGGTGAGCAACTGGCTCACGATGAGGCCTCCGACGATGGCACAGCCCAGCGGCTGCCGCAGTTCCGAGCCGGTGCCGGTTCCCACCAGCAGCGGGACGCCCGCGAGCAGCGCGGCCATCGTCGTCATCAGGATGGGGCGGAAGCGCAGCAGGCAGGCTTCCCGGATCGCCTCCAGCGGGCTGGCGCCCGCGCGCTCCCGCTCCAGCGCGAAGTCCACGATCATGATGCCGTTCTTCTTCACGATGCCGATCAGCAGCAGCACGGCCACGAGGGCGATGATGGAGAAATCGAAGTGGAACACGGACAGGCTTATGAGCGCGCCGAGCCCTGCCGACGGCAGCGTCGAGAGGATCGTGAGGGGGTGGATGTAGCTCTCGTACAGCACGCCCAGAATGACATAGATGACCAGCAGCGCGGCCGCGACCAGATAGGGCTCGCTGCCGAGCGAACTCTGGAAGGCTTGCGCATTGCCCTGGAAGGACGCGCTGAGCGTCGCCGGCACGGAGAGATCGGCTTTTGCCCTCTCCACCGCGGCCACGGCCTCTCCGAGCGAGGTGCCCTGGGCGAGATTGAAGGACAAGGTGACTGACGGGAATTGGGACTGGTGGTTGATAGCCAGAAAGGTGCTGGGCACGCTCGACCATCGGGCCACGTCGCTGAGTGGCACGGACGCGCCGGTGATCGCCGATTTCAGATAGATCCGTTCCAGCGCGTGCGGCGAATTCTGAAGCTCCGGCAGAACCTCGAGGATGACGTGGTAGCTGTTGAGCTGGGTGAAATATTGTGTCACCTGCCGCTGGCCGAAGGCGTCATAGAGCGTGGCGTCGATGTCGGCGAGGCTGACGCCAAGGCGAGCGGCCTTCTCGCGGTCCACGGTCAGCGTCAGGGTCGCCCCGGAGGATTGCTGGTCGGTCGCGACATCCGTGAGCTGTGGGAGCGTGCGCAGGCGGGCGAGGATCTTCGGCGCCCAGATGTTCAGTTCCGCGAGGTTCTCGTCTTGCAGCGTGTATTGGAACTGGGTGCGCGCCACGCGGCCGCCCACGTTCAGATCCTGCGCCACCTGTAGAAATAGCGCGGCGCCTTCGACGTTGCGCAGCCGCCGTTCCAGCCGGTCCACGATCTCGAAAGCCGAGGCTTGCCGCTGGTCGCGCGGCTTGAGGGTGATGAACATCCGCCCCTCGTTCACCGTCTGGCCTGCGTTGGCACCGATGGTCATGCCGACCGTCGCCACATCCGGATCGGAAGCCACGATCTCACCGAGCTGGCGCTGGTGGGCCGCCATGGCGGCAAAGGAGGAATCCTGCGCCGCCTCGGAGATGCCGATGATGAGGCCGGTGTCCTGCTGGGGGAAGAAGCCCTTGGGGATGGTGTAGAACAGCCAGCCGGTGGCTGTGACAGCGCCGATGAAGGTTGCGAGCGTCACGGCGCGGTGTGCCAAAGCGATGTCGAGCGTCCTGCGATAGGCCGCGAGCAGCGCATCGAAGCAGCGCTCCGCAAAAAGGTACAGCCGGCCATGGCGGTTCTCCTGCCGCGGCTTCAGTACCAGTGCGCAGAGCGTCGGCGTCAGGGTGAGCGAGACGAAGGCCGAAACGGCGATGGTGATCGTGACGGTGACAGCGAATTCCTGGAATAGCCGTCCGACGAGACCGCCCATGAGCAGAAGGGGGATGAAGACGGCCACCAGCGAGAGGCTGATGGAAAGGATGGTGAAACCGATCTCCGCCGAGCCGTCGAGCGCCGCCTGAAGCGCCGTCTTGCCCATTTCCAGATGCCGCTCGATGTTCTCGAGCATGACGATCGCGTCGTCCACCACAAAGCCGATGGCGATGCTGAGCGCCATGAGCGAGAGGTTGTCGAGGCTGTAATGCAGCGCATACATGGCGCCGAACGTGCCGATGAGCGCGAGGGGCACGGCGACGGACGGAATGACCGTGGCCCAGAAGCTCCTCAGGAAGACGAAGATCACCGCCACCACGAGCACGACCGTGATGACCAGCGTCTTCTCCACGTCGCTCACCGAGGCACGGATCGTCGCGGTGCGGTCGCTGAGGACCGAGATATCGAGCCCGGCCGGCGCGCTGGCCGGAAGCGCGGGCAGCCGCTGCTTGATGCTCTCGACGGTCGCGATGACGTTGGCACCGGGCAGCTTGAAGACCGGCAGAAGAATGGCGGGCTTGCCATTCGCCCAAGCGGCCAGCTGGGTATTCTCCGGAGCCTCGACCGCCCGGCCGATGTCACGCACGCGGACGGGCGCGCCGTTGCGATAGGCGAGGATGGCGTCCTGCCAGGGACCGGCCTGCGTGATCTGGTCGTTATCCAGCAATGTGAAAGTGCGGCGCTGGCCCTGCACGGTGCCCTTGGGGCCGTTCACGGTGGTCGAGACGATGGCCTGCCGGAGGTCTTCCAGCGAGAGCCCGAGGCTGGACACCTTGGCCGGATCCACCTGGATGCGCACCGAGGGCTTCTGCTGTCCGAACACCAGCACCTGCCCGACGCCCTCGATCTGGCTGATGTGCTGTTCGAGCACGTTCTCGGCGAAATCGTCCACGCGGATGATGGGGAGGGTCTGCGAGGACAGGGCGAGGACCAGAATGGGCGGATCGGCGGGGTTGACCTCCCGATAGGATGGCGGGGAGGGCAGGTCGTTCGGAAGCTGGCCGCCGGCCGCGTTGATCGCGGCCTGCACGAGCTGCGCGGCGGCGTTGATATTCACCTCGAGGTTGAATTGCAGGGTGATCGAGCTGTTGCCCTGCGTGCTGATGGACGTCATCTGCGCCACGCCGGGAATCTCGCCGAACTGCCGTTCCAGCGGCTGGGTGACCGAGGTGGCGATGATTTCCGGGCTCGCGCCGGGAAGCTGCGTCGAGACCTGAAGCGTGGGGAAGTCCACGTCCGGCAACGGTGCCACGGGCAATTGGAAAAACGCCGCAAGGCCCAGCACCAGAAGGCCCGCCATGAGCAGGGAGGTGCCGATCGGATGGCGGATGAACCAGGCGGACAAGGAGGCGCACTTCTCGCTGCTCGCACTCATTGGCCTGCCTCCCCGCTGACGGAGACCGTGACGAGGCTGCCCGGTCGCACGCGGTACTGGCCGCCGGTGATGACGCGCTGGCCTGGCGCAAGGCCGGTCTCGATCACTGCCGTGCCGTCGGCGATCTGCCCTGCACTCACCGGTGCGGTCTGCGCGCGGTCGTCGGGGCCGACCGCGAAGACGAACAGGCCTTGTGGGCCGCGCTGAAGCGCCGAGGCGGGGATGGTGACTGCATGGGGCAGGACATCCACCCGCACCTTGATATCCACGAACTGGCCGGGCCAGAGGGCATCGCGCGCATTGGCGAAGTCCGACTTCAGCTTCACCGTGCCGCTGTTCGGGTCGATCTGGTTGTCGATCAGCGACACCGTGCCGGTCGCCAGAATGCGCCCGTCCTCGCGAGAGAGGGCCTGGGCCTGAAGCGCACCCGCGCGCATGGCCTTGACCACCGCCGGGAGGCTCTGCTCCGGCAGCGTGGAAATGACCGAGATGGGGTCGATCTGATTGATGACCACGAGCCCCCCTGCGTCGCCGGCGTGGACGATGTTGCCCTGGTCCACCAGCCTCAGGCCGGCGCGGCCGGAGAGCGGCGAGACGATCCGCGTGTAGGAGAGCTCGGTCGCGGCGCGGGAGATGGCGGCCTGATCCGACGCCACCTGCGCCTCGAGTTCGGCCACCTTCGCCCTTTCGTTATCGAGCGTCTGGACGCTCACGAAGTCGCTTTTGCCGAGCTCTGTGTCGCGCGTGAGATTGAGCCGGGCGTTCGACAGGGTCGCTTCATGCTGCTGGAGTTGCGCCTTGGCGGATTGGAGCGCGGCCTCGTAGGTGCGGGGGTCGATGAGCGCGAGGAGCTGCCCTTCGGCCACGTCCTGCCCCTCCTTGAAGAGAATGTGTTGGAGTTCTCCATCGACCCGGGTGCGAACGGTCACGGAATTGTAGGCAGTGACCGTTCCCGGGCTGGTGACGAAGACGGGAACGTCCCGGGTCTCTGCCGTCGCCAGTTGGACCGGCACCGGCTGTTCCGAAGCCGCGCGGGCAGGATGTGGGGCTGCAAGGGCGAGCCCGCTGGCGATCCAGATGAGGGTGATGGCGGCGGGAATCCCCTTCGTGCGGGCCATGATGTCATCCATAGGTAGCAACGGCGAGCTGTCGTTCCGCGTTCAGATCGAGGAGGCACTTCGCACCGGATGCGCCGGACCGATCCGGCTGCAACGGGCTCTTCGCCGGAAAGCGGGCGCCAATGGACGGCAGGGCGCGCCGCGGCAGCAGAAAACCGCGCGCTCAATGCGGCGACCGGCGCTCGGTAAAGCTGGTCTGACGCTCAGCTGCATGAGGAGCAGATCGGCTTCACCTATCCTGCCAGCCACGCGTCAACGGTCCTCTCTGTCCGATGCCAATAGTGCTGCGGCAGAGACGAGACGAACATCATATTCATGTATGGTGCGGTGTGATCTTGGTTTCTCGCGAGCGGAGCGTTGGAAGACCGGAGCTGCCGGCTGCTCATCGTGCATACCCGTCACCAGCCTGTTCCCGCAGCGTGTTCGTCCGGCGCGCGCCGGAGTTGACACGCCCCGCGGCCTTGGAACATCCGTGGCCGAGCGTCTCAGGTCCCGGCGCTGAACCCCAGCCTCAATGATAGGGGCGCGGGCGACCGCCACCAACCCCGAAGCTGTAGACGGGAACGCAGGCGGAGCTGGGGCGTTGGGGGAGAGAGCATTCCGTTCGCGACCGCGGCTTGTCTTTGCATCCGCGCCGGACGGCAACGGGAACAGACATCTCGGTGGTCCGGCTGACACTCCATGCGTGGCCGGCTAAGGCGGCCTCGCGATCCCCGTCGCGTGCCGCCTCCTACTCCCCTGGCACTTCGGGCTATGGCCTGCCCCTTCTAGGGGTACCGGGGGAGCCCTTCGCCGGGACGTCAAGCACAGGCAGGATGATCATGTGCGGGATCTGCGGTGAGGTGAACAGGAACGGCTCGGTCCGGATGGCGCCGCTTGAGGCTATGTCGGATGCGCTGTCACCGCGGGGACCGGACGGTTTCGGCCTGCTTGCCCAGGGCGACGTGGCGCTGGCCCATCGCAGGCTCAGCATTCTCGATCTCAAGGCCACCTCCCAGCAGCCGATGGTGGACAGCCAACTGGGGCTCGCCATCGCTTTCAACGGCTGCATCTACAATTTTCGCGACCTCCGTCAGGACCTGAAAGCCAAGGGCTACACCTTCTTCTCCGAAGGCGACACCGAGGTGATCCTCAAGGCCTATCATGCTTGGGGCGCCGATTGCGTTCTGCGGCTGAAGGGCATGTTCGCCTTTGCCATTTGGGAGATGTGGACAGGGCGTGTCGTGCTGGCGCGGGACAGGCTGGGCATCAAGCCGCTCTATCTCGCGGACGTGGGCTCTTCCTTGCGCTTTGCCTCCACCTTGCCGGCCCTGCTGGCGGGCGGCGGGGTGGATACGGCCATCGATCCTGTCGGCCTTCACCATTACATGAGCTTTCACAGCGTAGTGCCGGCACCCCGGACCATCCTGCGAGGCGTGCGCAAGCTGCCCCCGGCGACGCTGCTGACGCTGGAACCCGACTGCCAACGCAGCGAGCGGCAATACTGGTCCGTCCGCATGGGAGGCGATACCGACACGGACGATATGGGCGAGGAGGAGTGGCGCGAGACGCTCATCCACTGCCTTCTGCGGGCCGTGGAGCGGCGGACGGTCTCAGACGTACCGGTGGGCGTCTTGCTCTCCGGCGGGCTCGACAGCTCTCTTCTCGTGGCCCTGCTGGCCCAACTGGGGCATGAGGACATCCGCACCTTTTCCGTCGGCTTCGAAGCCGTGGGCGGGCTGAAGGGCGACGAGTTCGAATATTCCGATCTCATGGCCCGCGCTTACGGCACAGACCACACCAAGATCGTGATCTCGCCGGAGCGCGTGCTCTCGGCGCTGCCGGGCGTCATCGGCGCCATGTCCGAGCCCATGATGAGCCACGATTGCGTGGGCTTCTATCTGCTGGCGGAGGAAGTGTCCCGGCATGTGAAGGTGGTGCAGAGCGGGCAGGGGGCGGACGAGACCTTCGCCGGTTATCACTGGCATGAGAAGATGCTCACCGCCGCCGATCCGCTGGATGATTACGCACGGCTCTATTTCGACCGGGATCATGCGGAGATGGCTCACGCCCTCTCTCCGGACATGATCTCGGGGGACCACAGCCGGATATTTGTAAAGGACTTCTTCGATCGCTGCGGCGAGACCTCGCCCATCAACAAGACCCTGCAGATCGACACGGAGATCATGCTGGTCGACGATCCCGTAAAACGCGTGGACAACATGACCATGGCCTTCGGCCTCGAGACCCGCGTCCCCTTCCTCGACCATGAAATGGTGGAACTGGCCACGCGCATCCCCTCGGAACTGAAGGTGAAATCGGGCGGCAAGCACATATTGAAGGAGGCTGCGCGCCGTATCCTGCCCCCTGAAGTGGTGGACCGGCCGAAGGGCTATTTCCCGGTGCCGGCGCTCAAATACATCCGCGGCCCCTATCTCGATTTCGCGCGGGACGTGCTGAACCAGCAGGCCGCGCGCGATCGCGGCATCTTCCGGCAGGACTATGTGGAGGGCCTGCTCGGAGACCCCGAAGGGAGCCTCACGCCAAAGGGGCATTCCAAGCTCTGGCAGGTCACCGTGCTGGAACACTGGCTCCAGACGCACGGGGTCTGAAGGGGGCTTCGCGTCGTGCAGCGCCCGCGCCACGCCTGAGAGATTTGGAAAGGAGGAGGCCCATGTGCCGGTGGATGGCCTATTCCGGTGAGCCGATTGCCCTTGATCGTTATGTGACCCGCTCCTCCCATTCGCTGGTGGTCCAGAGCCAGATGGCGCTGGAATCCACCATGGCCATGAATGGCGATGGTTTCGGCCTCGGCTGGTATGACGATCTGCCCGAGCCTGGCCTGTACCGCGAGATCCGCCCAGCTTGGTCGGACGACAATCTGCGCAGCCTCAGCCGGCATCTGAAATCGCGCCTGTTCTTTGCGCATGTACGGGCGGCCACGGGAACGCCGGTGACACGGCCCAACTGCCACCCTTTCGCCCATGGGCGCTGGCTCTTCATGCACAATGGCTATCTCGCCAACTGGACGTCCGTGCGCCGGGAGGTGGAAGCCCTCATCCCGGACGAGATTTATGGCGCGCGAGCTGGCTCGACCGATTCCGAAGCGCTGTTTCTCGCCCTCCTCGGGCAAGGACTGGCGGATGGGGCAGGAGAAAGCCCGATTGGGGCGGTGACGCGTCTTCTGGAGACGATCACCGCGCTGGCAGGCGGCGAGCCCTTCCTCTTCACTGCCGCGCTGTCGGACGGCGTCGACCTTCATGCCTTCCGCTATGGGGTGAACGCCCACGCGAATTCGCTCTATTACCGGGCGGCAAAAGACGGCGTCCTCATCGCCTCCGAGCCTCTGGACGATGACCGCGCCACCTGGCTCGAGGTGCCGCCCCAGTCCGCCCTCTCCGCCCGGTCCGGCCACGACGTTGAGGTGATGCCCCTTCCGCTGAGCCGCCGACCACATGAAGCCGCTCCGGCCCAGCATGACGGGGCCGGAAGGCCGCTCTCCGGCGTCAGGGTGTGAAGGCGTAAAGCGGACCCTTGATGTCAGGCTGCCCCGGCGGCGACATGCCCTGGATGAGGACGGACACGCGCCGTCCCATGAAGAAGGGAGCGCCCCAGACGAATTCCGACCGGCCACCATTGGCCGCGACCGCCGCTCCAGCCACGGCGCCGAGCTTGAGATCACGGATCGCCTCGAAATTTCCGACGCGGAAACGCACGTCGACCGGTGCTGCATTGCCGCCAGACACCGCCGCTTGCAGGGAGGTCTCCGGCGCCATGCAATAAGCCCAGTTCACGCGGGCGCATCGCGGCAACGCCGGATCGGTGAAAATATAGCTCTCCGTTCCGCTGTCGATGTAGCTGTCCGTGATGGTCTGACCCTTGTAGAGCGTTGTGAAGCGCCCGTCCGGCCGGAGCGGCAGCAGGTGGGCGCGTCCAAGCTGGTTGTTGCCGGCGGTTCCCACACCGAACGTCAAGGTGCCGTGTACCTCACGCGCGCCGGGGGCGGCGGGAGCGGGCAGATCGATGACGATGCCGTTGTTGTGTAGGGGAAGCCGCGTGACCGGATTGGGCAGCCGGTTTGCCGGGGGAACGGCACCGGTCAAAGGCAGGCAACCTCCGGAGCCACATTCGAAGAAGCGCGGATGGGGGGCTCCTGCACTCTGAATGCAGTCGCCGTGACAGTCACTGGGCGCTGAGCCGATGCCGAGAGTCCCGTTCGATGTGGGGTGAACGTTGGAGGTCTCGCAAGAGGCGGGCCGGGCAGGGGATGGCCCCTGCTCGATCACTTGGACCGGCAATCTCTCCGCCGTCAGGCCCCCAAAATGCACGTCCGCCGTCCGCAGCGGCCCCCAGGCGCTGCTGCTGACGAACCGCAGGCATTCGCCCATCGGCTGGCCCGACGGGCCGGCCAGGGCCGGCAGGCGCAAGTTGTCGGGCAGCGCGGCGGCCTGAAGACGCAGGCCTGTGGAACCCGTATCCACCATGATGTTGTCGATCGTCGCGCAGTGACGGGTGCCCGGCTCGCAGACGGTGACCTGCACCACCAGGCGGTTGTAGCCGGAAAGCGGCATGCGGACGCTGAGCGGTATGACGTTTTCCGCCGACGATCGGGACGGAGCCTGGGCTGAGGCGGCAGTCGGCGCGAACTGGGCGAGCAGGGCGAGCGCGCAGACCAATGGGCGGAAACGCAGCATGTGACGGAGTGTCCCTCGGCAGCGGCCATCAACGGCGCAGCGGTGGAAGATGGCCGACCCATTCCGGCTCGGGAAAAATCGCACGCAGTCGCGCCACCACAATAACAGGAGGCCTTGATGCAGAAAATCTTGATCTCAGTCCATAGTTCAAGATGAAAAGTACGATTATACCATCTGCCGGTACCCTTGATCGAGCAGTGCGGAAGAGGCGCCTCTAATAGAGCGTTTTGAATTATATGCTATGACCTCACGTGACTAACGGCCTTCTGCATTCCTGAGGGCATGGAACTCGCCTGTCGATGTGCCGGGTTAAGGCGACGCTCAAGATTGTCTTCGGGTTTGACACTGTCCGCCCGGATATCGCTCGCATGGTTGGGTCCGGCGGATCGTCAGGTTCTGGATCCGCTCGCCATGGCTCCGGGCGGATGGCGGGCCCGCGAGATCGAGGGACGTGCGATGCCTCGGTTGTGATCCTTCGGCTTCAGCGGCCCTCTCATGCCCCTTCATCGGCTCCCCGCGGCGTCCTATGGTGACGGCGGATGACCGTCGGCGGATCGGGCCGGCGTACACCCCATGTGCCCGCGCGGCGGGATGCATGCGGGTCGGGAGACAACGTCGAAATGCGTGATGGCGCAAAGAATCCTCTGCTGTCGGCTCTGTCCGTGGCGATGGTGGATCACGGGATCGAGGCGCGCACGACGCTCAAGATCGGCTTTCTCGCCCCACTCAGTGGCAGCCTCAGGGCCTGGTCGGAGCCCGGCCTGTTCGGCTGCATGATCTGGCGCGACCGGATCAACGCCATGGGCGGCGTGAAGATCGGCATGCGCCGGCACATGGTGGAGATCATCCCCTTCGACACGTGCTATGAGCCGGACCGCGTGCTGGAAGGCATCCGCACGCTCATCCACCAGCACAACGTGAAATTCATCCTCATGAACGGCGGCAACGACCTGACCGCCGAGGTGCGCGATGTCATCAGCGCCAGCCGCATGCTGGTGGCCTGCCTGCTGCCCAGCGATCTCTCCCCCGACGTGCCGACCCTGATCGCGCCCAGCGAGGTGCATCCCATCTACAACGTGACCGGGGTGGACTGGCTGAGCCGCAACGCGCCGCACCTCAAGACGGTGAGCCTGTGTGGCCAGAATGACCTGTTCGGCCTTCCCTCCGTCGCCACCTATCGCGCGGCCTTCGAGGTGGCGGGCATCGATATCGTGCGGGAGGAATTCTTTCCCGTGGATACGACGGATTTCGAGCCCATCGTCGCCCGCATGCTGGAGCCCAATCCCGACATTCTGTGCTGGGACACGGCCTATGAGCCCTTCGTGGACGCGCTGACGCGGGCCGCCTACCGACAGGGCTTCAACGGGCAACTCCTCTCCTGCACCTGCGACAATTACAGCCAGCTCATCCGCCAGACGAGCCCGGAATTCATGGAGGGCTTTGTTTTCCAGTTTCCCGATTTCGACGATCCGGCACTGGCGGACTCGCAGGTGAACTTCGAGAATGCCGACGCCTTCTACCGAGAATATTGCGAGCGTTTTCCCGGCTCGTGGAGTGCCGTGTCGTGGGAATATGCTTCGACCCTCGAGCTGTGGCGCATGGCGGTGCAGCGCGCCCGCTCGGCGGAGCCCTTCTCGGTCCTCGCCATGATGAAGTTCGGCGGTGTGGGCCACCACGCCTTTGGCGAGGCCATCTGGTGGGGGCACGAACTCTTCGGCATCGACAACGCCCTGGTGGGCGACTGGCCGGTGGTCCAGATCGAGGCGGGCAAGGCCCGCATTCAGGAGATGGTGTCCATTCATGACTGGCTGGAGCGCCACACCGATGTACTGGTGCGGCACCTGCGGGCCATGAACCTCATGTGGGACCAGCGCCATGCCCACGCCCTGCGCGGGCAGGAGGCCTTCGCTCAGGACGACGTATAGATCAGTTCTTCCTGCATGTTTGAGATGTAGAGCCGCATGCATTCCACCGCGCTCTCTATGTTGCGCCGCTCCAGCGCCGCATAGATGGAGCGCAGGCCCTGCTTGGCCTCCTTGATGCGTGCCGGCGTGAGCGATCGGGTCTTGTTGACATACCACTGCGGCTGCTGGCGGATGTCGTGCATGATCCGGTACATGGCGATCAGCAGGGCATTGTGCGTGCCCTCGCACAGAGTCATGAAGAACGCCCGCTCCAGATCCGCAAAACGCCCGGCCTCGGTGACGATCTCGTCCAGCTGCTGGAGCACCGCCCCGAGCGCCGTCTGGTCGCGGTAGGACATGTAGATGGCGGCGAGGCGCGCGATCTCCGGCTCGAAGATGGCGCGGGTGATGTTGATCTCGAAGGGCGAGACCACGTCGGCCAGCGGAGGCTCCTTTTCCGCGGGCTCTTCGTCCCGCGCTCCGGCCGCCACCGCGCCGCGCCAGATGACGAAGGTGCCGCTCCCTACGCGCTTGGACAGCATGTCGAAGCCTTCGAGGAAGGCCAGCACCTGGCGGACGGTGGCGCGCGACGTGCCGAGCTCCTCCGCGAGGTTTCGCTCAGCCGGGATGCGGGTGCCGTAGGGGTATTTCCCGCTCCGGATGCGGAGGAACAGGTCCTTCGCCAGGAGCTTCACCTCCTGCTTCACGAAAGGATGAGTCGCGTCATCCTCTTCCCACGGTGCCAGCGGCGCGTCCTTGTCCGTCACGTTTCGGTCTCCCTGAGAGCTGGAGTCCCAATAAGTTAGAGGGCGATTCAGCGAACAGATGGATCGCGCTCTAGGTGATGCGGTCGCCGGGTCGCACAAGGGCGTCCACGAGCGGTGCGAAGGCGCAGAAGCCCAAGCAGGCTTCAAGCTGTGCCGATAAGGTCACCGGCAGGCCGGTGCTGGCCCGGAAGGAGCGGATATGCTCGATCTGGGCGTTGAGAAGATTGTATGCCGCAGCGCGATCCAGGGGCTGGTCGCGGGCCATCCTCACCGCCCGCTCCAGAAAGATGGGCAGCGTATCGAGCGGCTGGTCATTCGCGTGCAAATGAACTGGTGAGGTTTCCAGCGCGGATGCGCGCGCCCGCGCATTGGTCTCGCTGAGCCAAAGGCCGAGGCCGGCGAGTGCAAGATGGCGGCGGCGCAAGAAGGCGGCGAAGGGTTCCGCGTGCTGGCTCGCGAGGCGCAGGTGAAACACGGAACTGCGGGCAGGCAAGGGGACATCCTCCAGCGTCACCCTGCGCAGGACTGCATTCCAGGCGGCCGATACATCGTGGAAGCCGGAAATGGAGACGGGATCAGTATCGGCAACCGCCAGATTGTTGAGCGTCACCGCATGAAAGGCGGTGACCGGCGCCCCCTCCGCGCTCAGACAGGCCGCCGCCCGCCGCCAGTGCGCCGCTGCGGCAGTCGTGTCCAGTTCCCGCCAGGCGAGAAAGCCGGCGAGGGTGGCGTCGAGCCAGATTTCGAGGTGGTCACCCAAGGGAAGACTGTCTCCACCATTCAGACCCAAATCTAACCAAAATAGACCAATGTGCAAAAGCCCCTGGGCAAGGGTTTCGCTGAGCCAAATTTAGGCAAATCTGCTCCTTCTTGCCGAAGAATCGTTCTTGAAGGGAAATTATTTTTATCTGAGAGTAATCGAGTGAGCCGCACCGAAGTGACGGCCCCAACCATAAACAACCAATAAAATAAAAACTGGTCCAGATTGGTTTTGCCAACCTTGAGGGGTCACCACATGACAATGGAAGCGACTGTGCCCATCGCGCTTGGGCAGACGAGTGAGCTGAAGCGCGCCATCGACTGGCGCGGGGCATTCTGGGTGGCGAGCGGCGTGCCGGCGCTGGTCCTTTTCTCCATCGGCGGCATCGCGGGCACCACCGGCAAGGTGGCGTTCCTCGTATGGTTCGTCTCCATGGTGATGGGCTTCATCCAGTCCTTCACCTATGCGGAAATCGCTGGCCTCTTCCCCAACAAGTCCGGCGGCGCCTCCGTCTATGGCGCGGCGGCCTGGGTGCGCTATTCCAAGCTGATCGCGCCCCTTTCGGTCTGGTGCAACTGGTTCGCCTGGTCGCCCGTGCTCTCGCTCGGCTGCTCCATCGCGGCGGCTTACATCCTGAACGTGCTGGCGCCCATTCCCGGCGCCGACAATCCCGAAGTGGCGAAATGGATCGCCGCCCATGCCGGTTCGGTGGCGGCGGATTCTCCCCGCGTCGCCGAATGGCTCGCGCTTAACGCCGGCAAGACGGCGCAGGATGCCGTCACCGCCCTCATCGCGCAGGATGGCATCGCTGCCTTTACGCCCGCGCTGCGGAGCTGGACGCTGTTCTCCCACAGTCTCGGCCCGGTCAGCTTCTCGCTGAACGCCACCTTCTGGATCGGCGCGGTGTTGATGCTCGTCACCTTCGCGATCCAGCACCGCGGCATCCTCGGCACCGCCAACGTGCAGAAATACATCGGTCTTCTGGTCATCATCCCGATGCTGATCGTAGGCATCGTCCCGATCATCACCGGCCAGATCAACTGGTCGAACTACACGCCGCTCGCGCCTTTGGCCGTAGCCTATGCGCCAGGCCTCGGGGAATGGAACATCGGCGGCTGGACGCTGGTTCTGGGCGGCCTCTTCATCGCGGCCTGGTCCACATACGGCTTCGAAACCGCCATCTGCTACACCAGCGAGTTCCGGGATCCGAAGACGGACACTTTCAAGGCCATCTTCTATTCCGGCCTGCTGTGCCTGCTGCTTTATACGCTCGTGCCCTTCACCTTCCAGGGTGTGCTCGGCATCGACGGGATGCTTGATCCCACCGTGGTCGATGGCTCGGGTGTTGCGGCGGCCATGGCCGGAATGGTGGGCGGCGGCGGTTTCGTCACCAGCATTCTCATCCTGCTGATGATCCTGGCGCTCATGCTCTCCATCATGACGGCGATGGCAGGCTCCTCGCGCACCCTTTATCAGGGTTCGGTGGATGGCTGGTTGCCGCGCTACCTCAGCCATGTGAACGAGCACGGCGCGCCGACGCGGGCCATGTGGACGGATCTTGTCGTCAACCTGTTCGCGCTCGCTATCGCGGCGGCCGACGCCACCAGCTTCTTCTTCCTGCTGGCGGTTTCCAATGTGGGCTACATCATCTTCAACTTCCTGAACCTCAATGCGGGCTGGATTCACCGAATCGACAATGCCCACGTGAAGCGGCCGTGGAAGGCGCCCAATATTCTCATCGCGCTGGGCACGCTCTTCGCCTTCGTCAATGCCGCCTTCATGGGGGCTGGTGCGAAGGTGTGGAACCCCTCAGCACTGACGGCCGGCTTCATCACGGCGGCCCTCATCATCCCCGTCTTCGTCTATCGCCACTACATCCAGGACAAGGGCGTCTTTCCGGACCACATGCTGGAAGACCTGCAACTGACCGAGAAGGAGATGACGGTGCGCAAGGCCGGGATCTGGCCCTACGTGACCCTCATTGCCGGTGTTGCCGTGGTGCTCATCGCCAACCGCATCTTCGTCCTGCCCGGCTGACCGGGGCCTTGTGAACCGGCCGGAGGGACGAAGTTCTCTCCGGCCGACCTTCCAGAGCAGGGAATGTGTCCATGCTGTCGCCGAGCATCTTCAGCAGGCCGGTGTATCCGGGCCTGCATGGGGATCGGTTTGCCAAAACCAACCTCATTCTGGCAGAGGAAGAGGGGGCGCAGGCCATCCTCGATCTCGCCCGCCATCCCGATGTGACGTCGCCCTTCTTCGCCCGCGCCATCATCCTGTTCTGCCAGGGCCGCGCGGCCGATACGGTCCCGGCGCTGGAGGCACTGGCGCCCCAGGCGCTTTGGGTGCTGCCCACCATCGAGACCACCCTGTTCCGCCTGCGCGGCGTGCTCCAGACGGCCACCATGGGTACGCGGCTCTATGTGACAGGCACGGAGCCCTTCATCGGCCGCGTGGTGGCGGAGGCGGGAGCCTTCGGTGTAGATCCGCGCTCCGTCATCACCGAGCATCGCGGTTCGCTCCGGCGTCGGGTCCAGTGCGTGCATTGCAAGGGCATGATGGAGGAGGTGACGCACAGTCCTGTCTCCTGCGCACATTGCGGCCTTAGCCTGTTCGTCCGCGATCATTACTCGCGCCGTCTCGGCGCCTTTCAGGGCGTGTGCATCGATGCCGAAGTGCCCGGCGATCGCCCCGCTGTCGAGGAGCTCTATCCATGAGCGGCGCGCCCACCTTGTCCGTCCGCGTGGCGGAAACGGAACTGCTCACCCCCGACATCCGCCGCGTCCGCTTCGTCGCGACATCCGGCGCGCCGCTGCCGCTGTTCTCTGGCGGCGCCCATGTGGTGGTGAGCCTGCCGACGCCGCGCGGGGTCCTTCGCAATCCCTATTCCCTTACGAGTTGCCCAACCGACGGGTCGGGCTATGAGATCTGTGTGCAGAAATCGGCCACGTCGCGCGGCGGCTCGGCCTTCGTCCATGAAGGGCTCGCCGCCGGGGACGAACTCGAAATCTCCTGGCCCGTGAACCTCTTCGGCATGGACCGTCGGGCCCGCAAGCATCTCTTCATCGCCGGCGGCATCGGCATCACGCCTTTCCTCTCCATGATGCAGCAACTGGCCATGGAGGGCGGCACGTTCGAGCTGCATTATGCCATGCGCAGCCCGGACACCGGCGCCGCGCGGGAGATGGTGGCGGAGCGCTACGGTGCCCACCGGGTGCGCACCTATGTCAGCTCCCATGGCACGCGCATCCCGCTGCCCGATCTGCTGGACGGTCAACCGCTGGGCACGCACCTCTATGTTTGCGGACCCACACGCCTCATCGACGACGTGCTGCTTCAGGCCCGCGAGGCGGGATGGCCGGACGAGAACGTGCACAGCGAGCGCTTCGCCGCGCCGCCGCCCGGAAAACCCTTCCTGCTGGAACTCGCGCGCAGCGGCCAGCGCATCGAGGTCGGTTCGCACCAGAGCGTTCTGGAGGCCATGGAGGCGGCCGGCCTGTCCGCCCCCAATCTCTGCCGGGGTGGGGCGTGCGGCCAGTGCGAGACGGGCGTTCTCGCCTGTGATGGCGCGCTCGAACATCACGACCATTTCCTGTCTCCCGACGAGCGGGCGGGCGGGCGGAAATTCATGATCTGCATCTCGCGCATCGCCGGCGAGCGACTGGTGCTCGACCTCTGACTTCCAATCCGTGCCTGCCCCCGCGCGGGCGTTCGGGCCAGCCCGAGGAGTTTCCGATGACCATCGTGTTCAAGGACGAGAGCTTCCGGGGCGACTACCGCTTCGCCAACAGCCCCGAGGCCATCCTGCGCTTTCCCTTCCCGTTCAACGAAGATCGATACATGTATTCGGTGAACATTGAGCCGCATGTACCCGGCCCTAGAGGATCGGTCTATGAATTCCCCATAGATATCGACGAGCATTATGTCTCCGACATGCGCGACCGGGCGCTGACGCTGCGCGAAGACCCGTTGCGCTGCCAGTCCCTGCCGCACATGCTGACCGCCGAGTGGGATCTGCTCGAACTGCTCATGGTCTCGCTGTCGGAAAGCTATCCGGAGCTGTTCTCGCTGACGCGGGACGGGGACCGCTGGCACTGGATCAACAAGCCGCTTGGCGTCGAGCAGCGCTTCATCTTCGGTGACGTGGCCACCCTGCCGCAGCGGCCGATGGAATACATCACCCGGCAGGTGCAGGGCGATTTCTGTCTCCTGGATCAGCGCAATGGCGATCTGTTCGTCGATTCGGGCATGGTCACGTCGCAGGCCGACTGGTCGCTCGATTTCGACATCGGCATGAGTTTCAAGGAATGGCACGCGCCGGTGCCGCTGGCCCACGAGATGGGCATTTTCGAGCGGGCGCAGAAGTTCCTGCTTGCGTTGCCCATGGGCCGCCCGGTGCGGCGGCTCAACTGGACCATGACCATCAATCCGCGCCTCGACACGGCGCCGGAAACCTATCCGCTGTGGGGTGCCGACCGCACCACCGTGACGCCAGAGAATGTGGGCGACAAGGTGCATCTGCGGGTGGAGTTGCAGGCGCTGTGGCGGCTGCCACGCTCCAACGCCATCGTCTTCTCCATTCGCGGCTATCTCATCAAGCTGTCGGAGATCGCCACCGTGCCGAAATGGCGGCGGCGCCTGCATCGCGTGCTGAAGACCCTGCCGCCGGAAATCGCCGCCTATAAGGGCCTTACCCGCTACATCGACACCACCATCGGCTGGCTCGCCGAACGCGACGACGGCGCGCCGACATCCCCCGGCTTCGGCCCCGAATAGACCTTAGGGGCCGTCCGCGGCCCACCCGCACGAACCATTGCCCCAGCGCCGGACGGCTCCGTCCGGCGAACGGGAACCCATGCCTTCAATCAGGAAAGAGGGGAAACCACCATGTCCAAGCGCATTGCCATTCTGGGCGGCGGCCCCAGCGGTCTCGCTGTGCTCCGCGCCTTCGAGAGCGCCCGCCGGAAGGGAGCCGAGATTCCGGAGATCGTCTGCTACGAGAAGCAGAGCGACTGCGGCGGCATGTGGAACTACAACTGGCGCACGGGCCTCGATGAATTCGGCGAGCCAGTGCATGCCAGCATGTATCGCTATCTGTGGTCCAACGGGCCGAAGGAATGCCTGGAATTCGCCGATTATTCATTCGAGGAGCATTTCGGCCGTCCCATTCCCTCCTTCCCGCCGCGCGCGGTGCTGCATGATTACATCAAGGGCCGCATCGAGAAGAGCAATGTGCGCGGCTACATCAAGCTCAATCACGCGGTCCGCCACGTAACCTATGACGCGGGAACGGAGAAATTCCTCGTCACGGTGAAGGATCTGAAAGCCGACGTGCTGGAGACCTCCGCCTTCGATTATGTGGTCTGCGCCACCGGGCACTTCTCCACCCCCAACGTGCCCTATTTCGAGGGCGTGGAGGCCTTTCCGGGCCGCGTTCTGCATGCCCACGATTTCCGCTCGGCGGACGAGTTCGCGGGCAAGAACGTGCTGCTGATCGGGGCCAGCTATTCGTCCGAGGACATCGGCATCCAGTGCATGAAGTATGGCGCCAAATCGGTCACCTTCAGCTATCGCACCAAGGCGATGGGCTTCGACTGGCCGGAAGGCTTTTCCGAGGTGCCGCTGCTGGAGAAGGTTGTCGGCAAGATCGCCCACTTCAAGGACGGGACGCGCAAGGAGGTGGATGCCATCGTGCTCTGCACGGGCTATCTCCACCACTATCCCTTCCTCGATGACGATCTGCGCCTGAAGTCGCGCAACCGCCTCTATCCGGAAGGGCTCTACAAGGGCATCTTCTGGGTGCCCAACCCGCGCTTCATGTATGTCGGCGCGCAGGATCAGTTCTTCACCTTCAACATGTTCGACGCGCAGGCCTGGTACGCCCGCGACGTCGTCCTCGGCCGCATTCCGCTGCCCGATGCCGCCGCCATGGAGGCTGACATCAAGGGCTGGGTGGCCAAGGAAGAAGCGCTCGAAGACGCCTCGCAGATGATCGACTTTCAGACCGAATATGTGCGCGAACTGATCCTCGCCACCGACTATCCGCGCCTCGACGTCGATGAGGTGGCCCGCATGTTCAAGGAGTGGGAGCACCACAAGGTCGAGAACATCCTCACCTATCGCGACCGCAGCCACCGCTCGACCCTCACCGGCACGCTGGCGCCCAAGCACCATACGCCATGGATGCAGGCACTGGACGACAGCCTGGAAGCCTTCCTCGCCACCATGCCCAGCCAGGCCGCGGAATGAACAGCGCGGGTCTGTCCATAGCCCAAGCGGCGGCACCGGTCTTCATGGCCGGCGCTCCGCCCCGGAGCCGGCCCGCGCTGGCGCCGGGCGTGGAACGCTATGTGGTGGCAGGCGGTGGGGCGCAGGTCTTCACCCTTGAGCCGGGCGACCGTATCGAGATCGCCCAGCTGGAAGGCGGACAGCCGGTGGAACTGCTCGCCTTCGATACCGCCGGCCGGCCCGCCACTGAGGCTCTGGGGCTGGCCGGGCAGGGGCGGGCGGAGGGGCTGCTGCGCATCCTCGCCTCCGGCGCGCCGGACGCCGAGCGCGTGCGCTTCGGCCTGTTCCGTCGGCAGATCGACCCGGCGGCGGGCCATGCGGCCCGCCTGTTCGGGCCGGACGCGGTTGCGGGGCAGTCCGTGCTGCTGGTTGCCGAACGGATGCTCCACGTCATCGTGGCGGCGCCGGCGGAAGCCATGCTGGTGTGGGAGCAGAACCCGGCCACCGATCTCCTCGTCTTCCTCGCCCGCGCCGTGCTGCGCCGCGGGGCCGAGGCCCGCCTGCCGGATCCGCTGGCGGAACCGCGCCTTGATCTGCGGATCAATGTCGCCTCCGCCATCAGCTTTGAGGTCTTCGAGGGCGAGACGATCCAGATCATCGACATCGAGGGCCGACAATGCTCCGACTTCATCGCCTTCGGTCGCAAGGCTCTGGACAAGGGCCGCATACTCGGCCTCGACGCCACCACCACCCGCACCCTGAATGGGGCCGCCTATCCGCGGCCCGGCCTCTATTCCAAATTCTTCGATCAGGACCGCAATGCGCTGGTGGAAGTCGTGCAGGACACGGTGGGGCGGCACGATACGTTCAACCTCGCCTGCACCGCCCGCTATTATGAAGACATGGGCTATTTCGGGCATGTGAACTGTTCGGACAATTTCAATGGCGCCATGCGGGATTATGGCGTCGGGCAATACCGTGGCTGGCCGGCCATCAACTTCTTCTACAACACCAATGTCGCTGCCAATAACATCATCTGGTCCGACGAGCCCTGGTCCCGGCCGGGCGATTATGTGCTGCTGCGGGCGCTGAGCGATCTCGTCTGCGGCGCCTCCGCCTGCCCCTCTGACATCGATGCCTCCAACGGCTGGCAACTCTCCGAAATCCAGGTGCGCGTCTATCCCAAGGACGTGCCCTTCAAGCGTGCGATCGGCACCCGCATGACCCCCGACACACCGACCCGCTTCACCCGGGAGTCCGGGTTCCACCCGCGCACCTCGGAACTGACCCGCGCCTTCACGGACTATCGCGGCTTCTGGGTGCCCCAGCATTTCGCCTCGACTGGCGCCATCGCCGAATATTGGGCCTGCCGCGAGGCCGTGGTGCTCATGGACCTCTCGGCCCTGCGCAAGCTGGAGATCGTGGGGCCGGATGCTGAGACCTTCCTGCAAGGCCTCTTGCCCCGCGACATCCGCAAGCTTTCCGTCGGACAGATCTTCTACACGCCGCTCTGCTACGCGCACGGCGGCATGGTGGACGACGGCACGCTCTTCCGCCTCGGCGACAACAATTTCCGCTGGATCGGCGGGGATGATGCGAGCCTGCTCTGGATCGAGGAACAGGCCGCGAAATTCGGCGGCCGCGTGAGCCTCAAGACCGCGAGCGGCGAGATCCACAACGTGGCTCTCCAAGGCCCGCGCTCGCGCGAGACCTTGCGCAAGATCCTCTGGACGGCACCCGGCCGCCCGACGCTCGACGAACTCGGGCTCTTCCGCCTCACCATCGGACGCATCGGCGGCTATGACGGCATCCCCGTCCTGGTCTCCCGCACCGGCTATACGGGCGAGCTCGGCTACGAGGTCTTCTGCCATCCCAAGGATGCACCGCAGGTGTGGGATGCGCTGATGGAGGCGGGCGCGGAATTCGGCATCCGCCCCTTCGGCTTCGAGGCGCTGGACATGGTGCGCATCGAGGCGGGCCTCGTCTTCGGCGGGCATGATTTCGATAGCACCACGGATCCGTTCGAAGCGGGCATCGGCTTCACCGTGCCGACGAAAAAGGAAGAGGATTATATCGGCAAGGCCGCGCTCCAGCGCCGCCGGGAGCATCCCGCGCACAAGCTGGTGGGCCTTGAGGTGCAGGGAGGGGAAATCCCCGCACATGGCGATCCCCTCTTCATCGGCCGGGCGCAGGTCGGCCTCGTCACCAGCGCCACCCGCTCGCCGCTGCTGGCCCGAACCATCGCGCTCGCGCGCGTCGATGTCGCCCATGCGCTGCCCGGCTTGACGCTGGAGATCGGCCGCCTCGACGGCCACCAGAAGCGCCTCGCCGCAACCGTCGTGCCCTTCCCCTTCTACGACCCCGAAAAGAAGCGCGTGCGCGCCTGAGCGCGCCACAGATCGAAGGAAACAGCCATGCTCCAGGAAACCACCTTCAAAGCCGCCGGCAGGCTTGAGGACCACGGTGCCGCCGATGCGGCCAGCTACGTGCTCACCGTCTCCTGCACCACCCGCCGGGGCATCGTCGCCGCCATCTCCGGCTTCCTCGCCACTGCCGGCTGCAACATCACGGACTCTTCCCAGTTCGATGATGCGGACACGGGCCGCTTCTTCATGCGCATCCGCTTCCGCTCGGAGGAGGGCATCGGCCAGGAGGAACTGGACGCCGCCTTCGCGCCGATCGCCGGCCAGATGGGCATCGATTACCAGCTCCACAATGCGAGCCGGCGCATGAAGGTGCTGCTGATGGTCTCGCGCTTCGGCCACTGCCTCAACGATCTGCTGTACCGCTGGAAGATCGGCGCGCTGCCCATCGACATCGTGGGCGTGGTCTCCAACCATTTCGACTATCAGAAAGTGGTCGTGAACCACGACATTCCCTTCCACTGCATCAAGGTGACGAAGGAGAACAAGGCGGAGGCGGAAGCCCAGCTCCTGTCCATCGTCGAGCAGACCGGCACGGAACTTGTCGTGCTCGCCCGCTACATGCAGGTGCTCTCCGATGCGCTGTGCCGGAAGATGTCCGGGCGGATCATCAACATCCACCATTCCTTCCTGCCGAGCTTCAAGGGCGCCAATCCCTACAAGCAGGCCTATGAGCGCGGCGTGAAGCTCATCGGTGCCACCGCCCATTACGTCACCAGCGATCTGGATGAAGGTCCGATCATCGAGCAGGACATCGCCCGCATCACCCACGCCCAGAGCCCGGACGATTACGTGAGCATCGGCCGCGACGTGGAGAGCCAGGTGCTGGCCCGCGCCATCCACGCGCACATTCACCACCGCATCTTCATCAACGGCAACCGCACCGTGGTCTTTCCGGCCTCGCCCGGCTCATACGCCTCCGAGCGCATGGGCTGACGGACACGCCACCTCCAAGTCATGCCCGGGCTTGTCCCGGCCATGACAGTCCAAACGCCATTTCACACGCCACAAACCTTTGACAGAACAGGGGAACAACGATGACGGTCAGCTGGCGTACTGCGGTCCTTGCGGATCGCCACCGGGCTCTCGGCTCGAAGCTCGAAGACTGGAGCGGCATGCCTACCGCCTGGACCTATGACAAGGACATGGCGGCCGAGCACGTGGCCATCCGCACCAAGGCGGGCCTCATGGACGTGTCGGGTCTCAAGAAGATCCATATGGTCGGCCCGCACGCTTTGGCCGTGCTGGATTACATCACCACCCGCGATGTCTCGAAGATTACGCCCGGCCGCTCGGTCTATGCCTGCATGCTGAATGATCGCGGCCTCTTTACCGATGACTGCATCATCTACCGCACCGGCCCCAATGCCTGGATGCTGGTCCATGGCTCGGGTTCGGGCCATGAGGAGGTGGTGAAGCAGTCCATGGGGCGCAATTGCGCCGTGCTGTTCGACGACGATCTGCAGGATCTTTCCCTGCAAGGCCCGCTCGCGGTGGACTTCCTCGCCAAATATGTCCCCGGCATCCGCGACCTGAAGTATTTCCATCACATGCAGACCACGCTGTTCGGCGTGCCGGTGATGATCTCGCGCACCGGCTATACGGGCGAGCGCGGCTATGAGCTGTTCGTGCGGGGGCAGGATGCGGCGAAGGTGTGGGACACCATCGTCGCGGAAGGGGCGGAGATGGGCATCATCCCCTGCTGCTTCAGCGTGCTCGATATGCTGCGCGTGGAAAGCTACCTGCTGTTCTACCCTTATGACAATTCGCAGATGTATCCCTTCGCGGACCAGCCGCCCGGCGACACGCTTTGGGAACTCGGCCTCGATTTCACCGTCAGCCCCGGCAAGACCGGCTTTCGCGGAGCCGAGGAGCATTATCGGCTGAAGGGCAAGGAACGCTTCAGGATCTTCGGGATGCTGATCGAGGCTGACGGCCCGGCCGATCTCGGCGATGAGGTGTGGGCGGACAGCAAGAAGGTCGGCGTCATCACCTGTCCCTGCTATTCGACGCTCACCGGCAAATCCATGGCCATCGCCCGCCTCGACGTGGACAAGGCGGTGCAGGGCACGCCGCTGGAGGTGCGGGGCAAGTCGCTCTCCGCCAAGGCCATCGCCCACACGCTGCCCTTTGACGATCCGGAAAAGAAGAAGCGCACCGCCCTCGGCTGAGCGGCCCATTCCCCTGGTTCGGCAGCCCCCGCGGCCGTGTTCAGCTGCCCATTCTCACAACGAAAGCCTTCCTTCCCAGAGCCGGGGAGGAAGGCTTCTGCGTTCTGGCTGCTCTCTCAATGGCGGGCGGAGCATGTCGTCGCCAGGGCTTGCCAAGCCCATGCCCCCTCGCGGCCGGCGGGACGGCGGCTGAAATCTCCGCCTTTTTGTCGTATTAAAAGATGATGGATGTCATCTAAATTCGACGTCGTGGAGAGGGCACCATGCGCAAGAGCAGGGAAGACACAGCCGAGAGCCGCAGGCGGATCCTCAAGGAAGCCAGCCGGCTCTATCGGGAGAAAGGCTTCGATGGCGTCAGCGTTGCCGACATCATGCAGGCCGCCGGCATGACCCATGGCGGCTTCTACCGGCACTTCCCCTCCAAGGAAGCCTTGATCGCCGAGGCCATGGCCGAAGCGTTCACGGACCGGACGGCCCCCCTCACGCCGCAGGGGGACGTCTCGGGCACCGGCCTCATTCGCGGGTACATCGAGATGTATCTCTCGCAGTCGCATCTTGATCGTCCCGGCATGGGGTGCCCGATCGCCTCCGTCGGCAGCGAGGCTGGCCATGTGGGCGGCTCCGTTTCGGAGGTCTTCAACACCGGCATCCAGCGGGTTGTTGAGGGCATTGCTGCGGCGCTGGGCGGCCCGCGTGAGGAGCACCGCGCCGAGGCCGTGCGGCTGCTTGCGACCCTCGTGGGCGCCGTCGTCATCTCCCGCGCGGTCGGGACCGGCTCCGGTCTTCGGGCCGAAGTGCTGGATGCCGTCCGCAAGGACACCGAGATCGCCCGCCTCCTGTAGCACCTGAACCGCCGTCCGTCGGGACGACATCGAAACGAAGGCCTCACCGCGTGCACACCTGAGCACGCGGCAGGGCCGGCTTGACCCATCGCACACCCGCCGGACCCCGGCGGCCATTCAAAGGGACTGACCATGAGCACCAAGGGAACTGCCGTCGTGACCGGCGCCTCCTCCGGCATCGGAGCCATCTATGCGGACCGCCTCGCCCGGCGCGGCTATGATCTCGTGATCGTTGCCCGTAATGCAGAGCGGCTGGAAAAGCAGGCCGAGGCGCTGCGCGCCCGACACGGCGTCGCCGTGCGCACCCTCAGCGCGGATCTCACGGACAAGTCGGGGCTGCGGCAGGTGGAAGACCTGCTGCGGAACGACACGAGCGTCTCGCTGCTCGTCAACAATGCCGGCTTCGGTGGTGCGGGCGAACTGCTGCAATCGGACGTGGACCGCATGGAGGAGATGGTGGACGTCAATGTCACCGCCGTCATGCGCCTCGCCTATGCGGCCGCGCCGGGCTTCGCGGCGCGCGGCGCGGGCGCCATCATCAATATCGCGTCCATCGTGGCCATCGGTCCGGAAATCCTGAACGGCGTCTACGGGGGCACGAAGGCCTTCGTGCTGGCCTTCAGCCAGTCCCTGCACAAGGAACTCTCGCCCAAGGGCGTTCAGGTGCAGGTGGTGCTGCCCGGCGCCACGGCCACCGATTTCTGGGACACGGCCGGCGTGCCGGTGAGCCATCTGCCCACCGAATGGGTGATGACCGCGGAAAACCTCGTGGACGCGGCCCTTCTGGGCTTTGAGCGGGGTGAGTTCGCCAGCATTCCCTCGCTTCAGGACGGGGCCGAGTGGGAGGCCTATGAGACCGCGCGTCAGGCGATGCTGCCGCACCTCTCCAGTTCCGCCGTGGCGCCCCGTTACCGGGCGGGTGCCGACGCCGGCGCGCTCTGAGGGAAACGGGAGGAGCCTGTCATGGATGCGCGCACCCGCCTTTTGCTGGAGGCTCCTCCCGGCCGCACCATCCTGCGTCTGGCCTGGCCCAATGTCCTCGTCATGGCCGCGCAGGCGGCTGTGGGATTGATCGAGACCTATTTCGTCGCCAAGCTCGGTGCCGATGCCCTCGCCGGCATGTCGTTGGTCTTCCCCGTCCTGATGCTGCTCCAGATGGTCTCGGCCGGCGCGGTGGGCGGGGCGGTACTCTCGGCGGTGGCCCGCGCCCTCGGTGCCGATGACCGGCGGCGTGTGAACCAGGTGGTCTGGACGAGCGTCCTGCTCACCCTCGGGCTCAGCGGCGCCACCACGGTCGGCGTGATCCTGGGTGGCCCCTGGCTCTACGCGGTCATGGGGGGAACGGGCGGCGGCCTTGCGGCCGCGCTCACCTATTCCGGCATCGTTTTTGTTGGTGCGGTGCCACTCTGGCTCTTCAACACCTTCGCGGCGATGATCCGGGGCACCGGCAACATGCTGGTGCCCGCGCTGGTGATCGTCGGTGGGGCACTGGTCCTCATCCCGCTGTCGCCGATGCTCATCTTCGGGGTCGGCCCCTTTCCCCAGCTCGGCGTTGCGGGCGGCGCCGTGGCGGTGCTCGGCTATTATGTGGCGGGCGCCGTGATCCTCGGCTGGTACATCTGGTCTGGGCAAGGCGTGCTGAAGCCCTCGGCACTGCCGCCCAGCCTGTCCGTGGGGCCGGCGCTCGACATCCTGCGCATCGGTGCGGCCTCCACCGTCAATGCCTTCTCGACCAATGTCACGGTGGCAGCGACGCTCTCGCTGGTCAGCGCGGTGAACCCGGCCCTCGTGGCGGGCTATGGCGCCGGCGTGCGGCTGGAATATCTGCTGGTGCCGCTCGTCTTCGGTATCGGCGCCCCGGCCGCGGCCATGGCGGGCGCGAGCATGGGCGCGGGCAATCTCCGGCGTGCCGGGCAGGTGGCCTGGGTCGCTGCCGGCATGGCGGCTCTCATCACCGAGGCCATCGGCCTTGGCGCGGCCCTTGCGCCTGAGCCCTGGATCCGCCTGTTCTCCACCGAGCCGGATATCGTGGCGGGCGGCGCGGCCTATCTTCGGGCCGTGGGGCCAGCTTACGGCTTCTTCGGTGCCGGCTTCGCGCTCTATTTCGCCTCGCAGGGGGCGGGCCGCATCGGCATTCCGCTTATCGCCGCCATCCTGCGCGTCGCCGTCACGGTGGGGCTCGGCCGCCTGGCCATGCAGGCTTTCGGAACCGGCGGTCTCTATCTCGCCCTTGCCTCGGGTCTTGCCCTCTATGCGGCCACCAACGCACTCGCGGTCCGCCTATGGTCGCGGCGGGCGCCGAGGGCGGCACGGTCGCCGGTGCCGGAGGCCTAGAAATCCTGATCCTGGCCGTCCGCTTGTGGCGCGGCAGGCTCTGGATGGCATCGCCCCTCATCGGCACATGGCTTGTGTTCGCAACCATGGCGCATCAGGCCCGAGCGCGACGCGGTCCGGGACCGCGTGGAGCAGGCATTCCCCCGCGACTTTTCCCGCATCACCACCCGCGTCTCGCCGCTGGAGCTGGGGCCACCGGTGGGCTGGCCGCTCAAGTTCCGCGTCACCGGGCCGGACGATGCGAAGGTGCGCGAGATCGCCACGCGGGTCGATGCCGACGGCCGGACACGCGACGTCAACATGCCGGCGGGCGAGCCGCAGCGCGGGATCATGGTGGAGGTGAACCAGGTAGAGGCGCGGGCGCTCAGCATCAGTTCAGAGACCATCGCCTCCACCATCGCCGCCCGTGCGTCACTGCGGAAACAGCTCCACGTGGGTCTCGCCCGTGCGGCCGAAATAGACCGCGCGCCGGCCGCTGAACGAGACGAGGTAGCCGGCACAGCCGGCGGCCTTCGCTTTCCGGCAGAAGCCCTTGTAGCTGTAGCCCGGCGCGCGGGACTGGGCCTCCCTGATGGCCTCCAGCAGGTCTGCCGTATTAAAATGCTCCTCAACAGGCGTCGGCTCGGTGGCGATGGCAAGTTCGATGCTCTCGCCGGAGGGCAGATAATAGAGCGCCGAGCCGCGGCGGAAATCGATCGCGTAGCTTTCGAAGCCCGCGCCAATGAGCTTGCCGACGATGTCCGGGAAGGCCATGGCATCGGTCTCGGCGGCCTCCAGGCACGCACGGGCGCACGTCGTCTGTTCCGCGTTCATGCCGAAGGCCTTTCGTGTCCTCGGGTGATGGGTGAAAGCGGATTATGCCAGTGGCATCGCCTTCAGCCCGCGCTTGAGGGCGATGGTCTTGAGCAAACCCTCCAGCGCAGCACGCTCCTCGCGCGTCAGATGCCCGAAGAAGGCAGCATCGTTGGTATCGGCATGGGCCGCGAGCCGCGGCACGAGGTCCCGTCCGGCGGGGGTGAGGGCGAGCAGATGCGCGCGGGCGTCATCCGCGCGATCCTCGCGGACGACGAGCTGCTTGCGGATCAGCCGATCCGCGAGTTTGCTGATGGCGCCGCGGGTAAGGCCCATCGTGTCCGCAAGGCGGCTGGGGCCAAGGGAGGGCACGCCATACAGCTCTCGCAGCAGCACCCATTCCGCCACCGTCACACCCTCCGCTTCCAGCTTCCGGGCGAAGGCATGGGAGACGTGATTGGACACCAGCCGGAGCCAATAGCCGAGGTGTGACGTCAGATCGGCAACCGGCGCAGCTTCCAGCATCGCATCCTCTTTGTTGACTAGGAAACTAGATGAAGAATATTTCCTAGTCAACAAAATGCTGAGCGCACATGCACTGCCCGGCGAGGGGCCGAGGCCCGTTGGCGTCCGGCGATGACGCGCCCGGTCATGTCCCGATCTTGCGTGTCTATGTCCGAGACGTTGCCGGGGAGTCCTGTATTCATAGGCGCACCTAAATATCACGGGTGCATTCCGATGACCCTCACAGATCACGAACACAGCCGCCGGGCATTCCTGGCGGGAGCGGCTGGTATTTCCGCCATGGCGCTGCTCCCCATCGGTGCTGATGCTGCAACTCCACCCAAGACGACAAATCCGAAAGGAACAGAAATCATGACTTCCGCTTACGTTACGACCAAGGACGGCGTCGAGATCTTCTATAAGGACTGGGGTCCGAAGACCGCGCAGCCCATTGTTTTTCATCACGGATGGCCCCTGTCCTCGGACGATTGGGACGCCCAGATGCTGTTCTTCGTGAACCAGGGCTACCGCGTCATCGCCCACGACCGGCGCGGCCATGGCCGTTCCTCGCAGGTCAGCGAAGGGCATGACCTCGACCATTATGCCGCCGATGCCTCCGCTGTCGCCGAGGCGCTGGACCTGCGCAACGCCGTCCACATCGGCCATTCCACGGGCGGTGGTGAGGTCGCGCGTTATGTGGCCAAGTTCGGCCAGCCGCAGGGGCGCGTCGCCAAGGCCGTTCTCGTGGCCGCCATTCCCCCGCTGATGCTGAAGACGCCGGCCAATCCGGAAGGGACGCCCATCGAGGTGTTCGACGGCTTCCGCGCCGCGCTCGCCGCAAACCGCTCGCAGTTCTTCCTCGACGTTCCCACCGGCCCCTTCTACGGCTTCAATCGTCCCGGCGTGACGCCCATTCCCGGAGCCATCCAGAACTGGTGGCGGCAGGGCATGATGGGCTCCGCCAAGGCCCATTACGATGGCATCAAGGCCTTCTCCGAGACCGACCAGACCGAGGATCTGAAGACCATCACCGTGCCGACCCTGGTCATGCACGGCGACGACGACCAGGTCGTGCCCTATCAGGACGCCGCGGTGAAGGCGGTCAAGCTGCTGAAGCACGGCACGCTGAAGATCTACAAGGGCTATCCCCACGGCATGCTCACCACCCATGCCGATGTGCTCAATCCCGATCTCCTCGCCTTCGTGAAGGGCTGATCAACGGACGGCGGCGCCATGCCGGAGTGCCGCCGTCTCCGAACGCGACTGGCAATTGACCTCATGTGGAATGGGGAAGGATGACGCATGTCCAAAAGCCTTGAACTCGCGCCGACCCTGTATGTGGAAGCGGCCGGAATCCGCTTTGCCTATCGGCGGCTGGGACCGGACAGCGGGGTGCCCCTCGTGCTGCTCCAGCATTTCACCGGCACCATGGATGCGTGGGACCCGGCGGTGGTCAATGCCCTGGCGCAGGACCGGCCGGTGATCGCGTTCGATAATACGGGCGTCGGGTCTTCCTCCGGCGAGACGCCGGATACGGTGGAGCAGCAGGCGGCGGACGCGGAAGCGTTCATCGTGGCTCTCGGCCTGAGGGAGGTGGATCTCCTTGGCTTCTCGCTCGGCGGGTTTCTGGTGCAGGTCATGGCTGGGCGTAACGCCGTGAAGGTTCGCCGCATCATCCTTGCCGGCACCGCCCCGCGGGGAGGCGAGGAGCATCTGCTCCAGGTGGTCGACGAGGCCTTCGCCCGCAACGCCCGCGATGTGCGGCTGCCGCTGTTCTTCACGCCGTCCGACGCCAGCCAGGCCGCCGGTGCTGCCTTCGTCGACCGCGCGATGCTGCGGCAGGCGGATCGCGATCCCGACCGCGGCGAGGCGGTCAGCACGCCTCAGGCCCAGGCGATCATCCGCTGGTGCGCGGAAGCGGACGGGCACGCGACGCTCCGGGCAATCCGGCAGCCGACGCTCATCGTTCATGGCAGCGACGACACCATGTTTCCGTCCATCAATGCCTACGAGATGTTCAAGAACATGAGCAGCGCGACGCTCATTCTCTACCCCGATTCCGCCCACGGCGCCCTGTTTCAGTATCCCGAAACATTCGTATCCCACGTCAAGACGTTCCTTGACGCCTGATGCCAGACAAGAACTGAGAGGATAGGCTTATGGATCCGCTGGCTCAAAAGATCATCGCCGCCCATGGCGGGCTCGACCGGTGGCGTACCTTCACCCAGCTGAGCGCTCATCTGCGCCAGGGCGGCGTCCTGTGGCCGCTGAAGGGCCACGCCGGAACCCTCGACGAAACGAATGTCACCGTCGGCCTCGGGACGGAATGGGCCTCGCACGCGCCTTTCGGGCCGGACGGGAACGTGACCCGTTTCGAGCCGGGGAAGGTGGAGATCCGCGATGCCGCTGGAACGCTCCTCAAGCAGTTGGCCGAGCCGCGTGCGTCCTTCGCGGGCCATACCCTCGAGACGCCGTGGACCGAGCCGCAGCTGGCCTATTTCGCCGGCATCGCCATGTGGACCTATCTGAACATGCCTTTCCTGCTCGCGGCGCCCGGCGTCGTCAGCAGGTCCCTGGGGCCGTGGGAGGAGAAGGGCGAGGTCTGGCAGAAGCTTGAGGTGACGTTCCCGCGCGATATCGCGACCCACAGCACCGTGCAGACGCTCTATGTGGATGATGCGGGCCTTCTGAAGCGCCACGATTACGATGTGGAGATCGCCGGCAACACGCCGGGCGCCCATTATATCGGCGGTTATGTGGAGGTTCAGGGCCTGAAGTTTCCGACGCAGCGGCGCATTTTCCCCCGCCAGGCGGACGGTACGTCTCTGCCGGAGCCGCTGGTGGTTTCCATCGATCTCTCGGACATCCGCCTGAACTGATCGGGCCGTCACCCTCGGGTGCGTCACGAGCAAGGTGCCGCGGCAGGAATGCCGCGGCGCCTTCGACGTTCAGGGCCGTGTTACATCGCCGGCGGATGCGCTCAGGACGCCACTTGGGAGGTGCGGTAGCGATCGAGGGCGATGGCCACGACTTCGGTCAGGGCAGCCACCGCGCCGATGGGCCAGACCACGCCGGCTCCGATGATGCCGGCGCCCATGGCGGAACCGATGGAGAAGCCGAGATACATGGTGGAGGTGTTGAGTGCGAGCGCCACCGAGGCTTCGGAGGCCGGGCCGGCCGCGATCAGCCGGGCCATCTGGGCCGGAAACAGCGACCAGACGCTGAAGCCCCACAAAGCGATGGCCGCCAGCACGGGCAGCAGGGCCTGCGCGGGCGAGAGAAGCACGGACAGGGCCATCACCGCGAAGGCCGCTGCGAGCGCGATCAGCGATCCCAGCACCACGCGGTCCGATCCGAGGCGATCGTTCAGCGTGCCGCCGACGGAGACGCCAAGCGCCGCCGCGATGCCCCACATGGACACGGTGGCGCTGATGCCGGTGGGGCCGAAACCGAGCACGGCGGTCAGATAGGGGGCAATATAGGGATAGGCCGTGTAGGCGCCCATCGCCCAGAACAGGCTGATGCCCAGCAGCCGCAGGATCGAAGTCTGCCGCACCACCCTGAGGCGCTGCGAGAGGCTTGCAACGGCAACACCGGCACCCGCATCCGACCGCACGCCGAGCAGAATGCCGATGATGGCGGTGAGCCCCATGGCGGCCACGGCGAGAAAGGTTGCGCGCCAGCCGAAGGCATGCCCGACGACCGCGCCCAGCGGCAGGCCGAGCGCGATGGCGATGGTCATGCCGCCGCTGACGATGGCGAGGGCGCGGCCCCGCTTGATCTCCGGAACGATGACGCCGGCGAGGGAATTGGCGCCGGGCACGTAGAGACCCGAAGCCACCGCCATCAGGATGCGGGCCATCATGAGCGTCGCGAAGGAGGAGGAAAAGGCGGCGATGAGATTGCCGGCCGTGAAGATGGCCATGGCCAGCAGCAGCGTGTCCCGTCGGCGCAGCCGGGCGGTGAGGACGGTGGAGATCGGAGAGCTTACTGCCAGAAGAAGCGTGAAGACCACGATGAGCGTCGCCGTGGCGGAGATGCTCATCTTCAGGTCCGCCGCGATGGTCGGCAGCAGCGGAGCGATCATGAAGCCTTCGGTGCCGATCGCAAACGTGCCGAGCGCCAGGAAGGCGGGCGGCAGGAGCGAGCCTGAGGCTTCGTGGGGGATGCCGGCCGCGGCCGAGCCGGTGGATGTATTTTCCGTCGTTGACATGGATGTGGGCTCCGGGCGGTCTCGCCGATGCGGAGCCTCACCGCGCCCCGGCCAGGCCTGGCAGGCGGGATGATGCACCGACACCGGCCCCTGCATGCGCGCTGGAACGCGGCCCGCTTCGATGGAGGCCATCGTGCGGAACGGTGTCCTTTCATGGGGATGGAAGACATCGCCCGGCCGGCCTGCATCGCACGCCGGCCGGCACGTGCTCCAGGCGCGGATGCCGGTCGAGACTGATTCAGCGATCAGGCCGTCTCGGCCTGATCGGGTCGGGTGGCAGCTTCGCCGGGAACCTGAGTTTCACGAACGCCAAATGAGCGGAGATTCCGGCCATGCCCACTGTTGGACAGGGCTGCGCGACCCGTCACTCGTCAAGAAACCGCTCGATCTCGGCTGCGAAGTCGTCGATGTGCTGGAAAAGGAAGGCGTGGCCGGCGTCCGGATAGAGCACGAGCTTGGCATCCGGCGCCTGCTGCGACAGCACGTAGGAGCGATAGGCCGGCAGCATCACGTCGTGCGCCCCGTTGGCGACCAGCAGGGGCAGGCGCAGTTCCTTGGTTCGATGTAGCACGCCCGGCCAACTCGAAACCGCCTTCACCTGCCCCATGAAGCTCGCGGCGCTCACTTTAGGGCCGCGATCCGGGATCGCGGCAAGGCGCGCGAGCGAGGCCCGGCCTGCGGCGACCGCGCTTTCCGTCTCGGGGTAGAACAGGAACAGGAAATCCTCCGGTCCGTTCTCTGACTTGGTCATGATCTGCGGCACGCGAGGGTGCTGCTGCGGCCCATCCGGCACCGGGCCCGGGCTGGAGCCGGCCACGATGAGGCGACGGACCAGATAAGGGAAGTCAAGCGCGAACTGCTGCCCTACCACGCCGCCCAGGGACCAGCCCAGAATATCGACCTGTTCGAGGTTCAGGCTACGGATGAACTCCGCCGCCACCGCGGCGATGCCGTTCACCGTGTCGGGAACGGTGCCGCCCGACCGGCCGATGCCGGCGCTGTCGAAGCGGATGACCCGACGATCCGTGCTGATCGCGGCGATGAAGGCGGGATCCCAGTCGTCCATCGTGCCCCGAAAGCGCTGGAACAGCACAAGCGGCACGCCTCCGGCCGGACCATCCTCGCGCCAGGCAAGCCGGCCGGCGGATGTGGGCTGATAATAAACCTCTGAATTCAAGGACACGCGTGCCTCCCTCGCTCGACCGCAGTCGACGGTGGCAGGCTAGGCGCGCGTCTTCCTGTCTCCTATGTCAAGAAGGCAGCAATTCAGGCCATCCCGCGCGTGGATCGCGCTGGCTTCAGGTCGTGCGCTCGGGCACGAGCGGGGCTCCCGGCATGTCGGCCGCGAGGCCGTCGTCGCCGGTCGCGTCGTCCGCCTCGCCGAGACGCTGCACGCGGCGCATGGTCTGCGGCGGATGGCCGAAGAAGCGCAGGAAGGCGCGCCGCATCCGGTCGCGGTCGGCAAAACCGGTGTCGCGGGCCACGATATCCATGGGATGGCGGCCTTCCTCCAGCATCACCTTCGCGGCCTCGAGACGCAGCCGCTCCACGGCCTTGGCGGGAGACTGCCCGGTTTCCTCCCGGAAGACGCGGGTGAACTGCCGCGGGCTCAGGCTCGCGGCCTGGGCGAGTTCTTCCACGGTCAGCGGGTTGCGCAGGTTCTCCTTGGCATAGATGAGGGCACGCTTCACGCGGTCCGACCGCGGCTCCAGTTCGAGCATGGCCGAGAATTGGGACTGGCCGCCGGGTCGGCGGTGATACACCACGAGCCGGCGGGCGATGTTCCGCGCCAGGGTGGCGTCATAGTCGTCCTCGATCAGCGCGAGGGCAAGATCGATGGCCGAGCTCATGCCGGCCGAGGTCCAGATGTGGCCGTCCTGGATGAAAATGCGGTCGTCATCCACACGCACAGTCGGAAACCGGCTCTGCAGGGCACGTGAATGGGCCCAGTGGGTGGTGGCGGATCGGCCGTCGAGCAGGCCCGCTTCGGCAAGGATGAAGGCTCCGGTGCAAACGCCGGCAACCCGTCGCGAATTCTGTCCCGCCGCCGCAATGTAGTCCCGCAGGACGGGTGAAATCGGCTTCGGCCTCAATTCACCCAGCACCATCAGCGTATCGGGAAAGCTGCCGAGGGAGGCGGTCTCGACTTTCATGCCCAGCGTCGAGAGGATGCTGCCGCCCTTTTCCGACATGATGGAGATGGAATAGGCCTGTTCGCCCAGTTGCAGGTTTGCAAACTCGAACGCCGATATCGCTGCCAGGCCCATGACCTGGAAGCCATCCTCCATGATGAAGGCAACGGATCTCATCTCACTCGTCCAGCCAATGCTTTTTGCCTCTTATATGGTTTTCACCCGGCCATTGTCCAGTTCAGGCTTGTCGGAACATGAATTGCGCCGAAACCGCAAAGAAAAAGCACACGTTTTTTTGATAAGCGGCTCCTTCAGCCCCGGCTGCTTCAAGGCGATGTCCGGAATGGTCGCGTATTTGACGTTCCGAACCGCCAAGGCGCTACCTAGCTTATATCCGGGCCCGTGTGACCGGAGTGACTTATGACTGTTCTCGATGCTGCCAAGGCAGGAACGTTCACCATTGGCGGCGACATGCCGGTGCATCGTCTGGGCTTTGGCGCCATGCGCATCACCGGCGAAGGCGTCTGGGGCCCGCCCGCCGATCGCGCGGGAGCGCTCGCCACGCTGAGGCGGCTGCCGGAGATCGGCATCGATTTCATCGATACGGCGGATTCCTACGGGCCCCATGTGTCGGAAGAACTGATCCGCGAGGCGCTTCACCCTTATGGCGGCGTGCGGGTGGCCACGAAGGCCGGCCTCACGCGGCCGGGTCCAGGCCGCTGGGACATGCGCGGCGACCCGGAGTATCTGACCCGGCAGGCCCATGCGAGCCGGGACCGGCTCGGTGTCGCGCGCATCGACCTGTGGCAGTTGCACCGTATCGACCCGACCGTCCCACGCGACGAGCAATTTTCCGCCATTCGCGACCTGATCGACACGGGCGTCATTCGCCACGCGGGCCTGAGCGAGGTGAGCGTCAGCGAGATCGAGGCTGCCCGCGCGTATTTCCCCGTGGCCACCGTGCAGAACCGCTTCAATCTCGCCGACCGCAGCAATGAGGCGGTTGTGGATTACTGCGAGGCCAACGCCATCGGCTTCATTCCGTGGTTTCCGCTCGCGTCCGGGCGACTGGCGGAACGCGGCACGATCCTCGATCGCGTCGCCGCAGGCCATGACGCCAGCCCCGGCCAGATCGCTCTGGCCTGGCTGCTCCAGCGCAGCCCGGTGATCCTGCCGATTCCTGGAACCGGGAAGGTCTCCCATCTGGAGGACAATGTGCGGGCGGCCTCGATCCGTCTGTCGCAGGAGGAGTTTGCGGCCCTTGACGCCGCAACGCGCGCCTGAGCGGCGGCGCGGGTCGCTCCCGCCTGTCTGCCTCTTCCTCTCCGATATTGTGAGCGCGCGATCATGACCGACGCCATTTTCCAGTCCAGTTCGCCCGAATTCATCGAGATCGACGGCCTCTCCCTGCGCCTCGTGCGCAGCGAAGGGCAGGGGCTACCGATCCTCATGACGGCGCCGTGGCCGCAGAGCATCTATGCCTTTCATGGGATCTGGGGGGCGTTGACGCGCCTTGGCCCCATCGTGGCGGTGGATCTGCCGGGCTTCGGCCGTTCCGAGCGCCGCCCCGACCTCATGGCTCCCCAGCCTATGGGCGATTTCGTGCTGAAGCTCGCGGCGGCCCTGGGCATCGCACGCTGTCACGCCATCGGTCCCGATGTCGGCACGTCCGCGCTGCTGTTCGCCGCAGCCGCCCGGCCGGACCTGTTCGAGAGCGTGGTGGTCGGCAGCGGAGGCGCCAATATGGAGCGCCTCGGCAAGGGCCTGCGGGGCGTAATCGAAGCCCCGCCCGGTGCCTATGGCGAGCCGGAAGGCGGCGCGCAGGTGGTGGGCACCATCACGCGCATGACACGCACCACGCCGCCGGCCGAGGCCATGGAGGATTTCCGCCAGTCCTCGCTCGGTCGACGCTGGATCGAGGCGGCCGATTATGTGCGCGCCTATCCCCGAGACCTGCCGCGCCTCGAGGGGCTGTTGCCCGCGATCCGCACGCCAGTCCTCGTCATTTCCGGCGCCCATGATCCCATCGTGCCGCCGGCCAATGGTGACTTCCTCGTGGAACGTCTGCCCCATGCGGCCCATACGGTTCTCGACACCGGGCACTTTGTCTGGGAGGACGATCCGGACGGCTATGCGACAGCCGTCTCGGCCTGGATCCGAGGCGGCTACCGCAGCGCGTGAGGGCCGCTCAATCCTCCGGCGTCAGGCCGCCGGAGGCACGCTCGGCGCAACGGCGGGCGGGGGCAGGAGCCTGCCGGCCAGCAGCAGCCAGATGGTCCGCAGGACCATGGTCGTGAGCGCCGCCGAGACCAGAGCGAAGACAGCCGGTGCGAGCGTGGCCACTGGGCCGACATCGCCACGTCCGACAAGCCGCACCATGGCCGTTGCGAGCGCGGTCAGGCCGAACGAGAAGCCCCACATGGAGGCGGTCACACCGCCGGCAAAGATCCAGGGCAGGAGCCGCGCCAGCAGCAGGAGCTGGATCAGGCCGTAGCCGATCAGGCCATAGATGATGACGTCCGGCGGTCCGCTCGTCACGCTCAGATAGGCGGCGGCGCCCACCGTCGGGGGGGCCAGCTGGATGCCCAGCACGGGCCGCAAGGGCGCCGGCATTTCCGGCGACGTATAGAGGCGGTGGAGCAGGACGGATTCGATGGCGAACCAGCTCAGGACCCCCACGCCCAGAGCGAACCGCCCCCAGTCCGGAAAGCCAAAGGCCGCGCAGCCGATGGCGGTGACATAGGAGCCGGCGACGGTCGGCAGATAAAGGACCGGGGTGGTCGCAGCCGGGTCCCGCCCGCCTTGCCACAGAACACCGGTGCGCCAGAGCCCGAAGGCGAGCGTGAACGCCGCCCCGAGCAGGAACAGGGCCAGAGCGGGCGAGGCCGCATAGGGATGGGCGGCGATTGCCACAAGCATGGTCGCCACCCCGACAAGCCCGATGAAGCAGCAATTGACGGCATGCCGCGCCTCCGCCAGCGCCTCCGCGCGGGCGGACAGCCATTTGCCGGCGAACAGGACGATGAGCACGGCCCAGACCAGGCTGCCCGCGAACATCATTGCTTCGCCGACGGCCGAGGGCAGGCCCCAGATCTCATGCGCGGCCCGCCAGCAGTTTCCCCACCCGATGAGGCCGAGGACAATGCCGAAGAAGGAGGCCGGAATGCGGGGCAGCCCGCCGGTGTGATCGTCCATCGCAGGGGGGTCTCGGATCGATGGGGAGGAAAGGCGGTGGGGGCTCGCGGCGCGAGCCCCCGTTTTCAGTTCGCGGCCCGCAGCCGGGCAATGTCGGCGGCGCTCAGGGTGGAGGCCTTGGCGCCGAAGCGGGCGGTCACATAGTTGGTCACGGCGGCGATCTCGTCGTCGGAATAGACCTTTCCGAAGCCGGGCATATAGGGCCGGTGCGCCGTTGCAGGCCCGGAACCGTTTATCACCATCAGGGCCACGTTGGCACCACTGGGATCATTGACCGCCCGCACGCCGGTGAGCTGCGCTTCCTCACGGGCTGCGCCGGCACCCGTCCAGGCATGGCAGCTCGCGCAATTGCCCTCGAACACCCGCTGGCCGACCGGATTGTTCGCGGTGGTGAGCCGCGGCTGGGCCGGAGCCGGTCCGGCGGGCGCCGGCAGGCCACCCTTCACCGGCGGCACGCTGCGCAGATAGGTCACGACGGCGCCGATGTCCGACTTGGTGAGGCGGGACAGGCTGAGCTCGACCGCCTCGCCCATCGGGCCGGAGGCGACGCCGCGGCCGCGCGCATGGCCGGTGGAGAGATAGGCCGCCAGCTCGTCCGCCGACCAGTCGCCCACGCCACTGACCTTGTCGCTGGAGATGTTGTAGGCATTCCAGCCCTCGGCCACAGCGCCACCGAATTTCTGCCGCTGGTCCAGCGCCTGCATGAGATTGCGGGGGGTATGGCATTCCGCGCAATGACCGGCCGCCTCGACCAGATAGGCGCCGCGGTTCCAGTCCGGCGACTGCTGGGGCACGGGACGGAAGCGCTCATTCGGATTGAACATCGCCGCCCAGATCCCCATCAGCCAGCGCTGGTTATAGGGGAATCCGAAGGTGTTGGGCTTGTTGGCCTGTTTCACCGGAGCGAGCGAGAAGAGGTGAGCCTTGATCGCCAGCACATCGGCATCGGTCAGCAGGGTGTAGGAGGGATAGGGGAAAGCCGGATAGTAGCGCGAGCCGTCCGGCGCCACGCCCCGATGCACGGCGTTCAGGAACTGAGCGTCCGTCCACTTGCCGATGCCGGTTTCCGGATCGGGGGTCAGGTTGGGGGAATAGATGGTGCCAAACGGCAGGACGAAGGCCCGCCCACCAGCGAACGGCTTGCCGCCCGGCGCGGTATGGCACGCCTGACAGTCCGCCATGCTGGTGATGTAGGCGCCGCGCGTTGCCGGATCGGCGCTGGCGAGTTCCGCCGGCACGCCGGTGGGGGACGCGGCCTTGTAATCGGCCAGCGAGACGGGCGTCCCGCCGGCAAAGCTGTAGGGGCCGGGCTGGAACACCATCCAGCCGATGACGCCCAGCGCGGCGGCACCGATGACGATGACGAGCGCTGCGAGGGAGAGGAGCGTCTTTCGCGTCATGGATCACACCGACTTGGCGAGAAGCGAGGCGTCCAGCGGCATGCGCGTGAGCTGGACACCGGTTGCGGCATAGACGGCATTCGCCACCGCTGGCTGCACGATCACCGTGCCCGGCTCGCCGATGCCGCCGGACGCCTCCTGGCTGGACAGCAGCTCGACCTCGATGGTGGGCATCTCGTTGATCCTCAGCAGGCGATAGTCGTTGAAATTGCTCTGCTCGACCTCACCGCCGGCAAAGGTGATGCGGTTGTGCAGCACGGCCGCGATCCCGAAGACGACGCCCCCCTGGATCTGGGCGATGACCGTGTCGGGATTGATCACGCGGCCCACGTCTGCGGCGACGACCACCTTCGTCACCCGCACATCGCCGTGATCGGTCACGGTCACTTCGGCCACGCAGGCCAGCAGGCTGCCGAACGCGTGCATGAGCGAGAGACCGCGCCCGGTGCGCGACCCGAACGGCGAGCCGGCAACGGGCTTGTCCCACCCGGCCTTGGCGACGGCGGCATTCAGCACGGCGAGCCCGCGCGGGTTCTTCTCCAGCATCCCCCGGCGCAGCGTCAGCGGGTCGGTGTTGCTCTGGCGCGCGATGCGGTCGAGGAAGCTCTCCACCGAGAAGACCGTGCTGTTGGGGCCGACGCCCCGCCAGAAGGAGAAGGGCACGACATTCTCGTGGCGGATGTATTCCACCAGCATGTCGCCGAGCGCATAGGGCGGCTCGGCCGCGCCGTCGATGGCGTCGCTGTCGATGCCGTCCTTGAAGGCGGGCGGCAGCCAGCGAGCGAGGATCGAAGGGCCGGTGACGCGATGCTGCCAGGCGGTGATGCGCCCGTTCTCCACCCGCGCCTTCAGCCGGTTGTGATAGAGCGGCCGGAACATGTCCTGCCGGATGTCCTGCTCGCGCGACCAGATCACCTTCACCGGCCCGTCCACCTTCTGGGCGATGCGCGTGGCGGTGACGATGGGGGCGGCTTCCAGCCGGCCGCCGAAGCCGCCGCCGATCAGGTGATTGTGGACGGTGACCTTCTCGGGCGGGATGCCGAGCACCTGCGCGGCACCGGCCTGCGCGAAGCCTGGCACCTGCGTGCCGACCCAGATCTCGCAGCCCCCATCATGCACATGGACGGTGCAGTTCTGCGTCTCCATGGAGGTGTGCGCCAGGAAGGGCAGTTCGTAGGTCGCTTCGACCACCGTGCCGCTCTTGAGCTTGCCGGCCGCATCGCCCTCCTTGCGGACGGTGACGCCCGGACCTTCCGACGCCTTCTCGGTGTCGGCCCAGAGCTGCGCTTGATTGAGCGTGGCATTCGGGCCGGCGGCCCAGGCGATGTCGAGCGCGCGCAGGCCCTGCTCGGCCGCCCACGTATTGTCGCCCACCACGGCGACCATATCGTCCAGCACCACGACCTGACGGACGCCGGCGACCTTCAGGGCGGGACCCTGGTCCACATGCTCGACCTTGCCGCCGAGCACTGGGGAGGCCATCAGCGCCGCGAACTTCATGCCGGGCCGCATCACGTCGATGCCATAGACCGTCTTGCCCGTGACCTTGTCCGGCGTGTCGATGCGCTTGGCGCGCGTGCCGATGAGGCGGAACTGGTCCGGGGACTTCAGCGACACATTGGCGGGCGGCGGCAGTGCGGCGGCGCGATCGGCAACCTCGCCGTAGCGCACCGTGCGCCCGCTCGGGCGATGCGTGATCACCCCTTGCTCGGTCGTCAGCTCCGACGCGGGGACGTTCCAGGCTTCGGCGGCGGCTGCCACGAGCATGGCGCGCGCCGTGGCGCCCGCCTTCCGCAGTGGCTCGGTCCAGGCCATGGTGGTGGTGGAGCCGCCGGTGGCCTGCACATAGAAGATGGGGTGCCCATAGTGCTCCCGATCCGGTGGGGCGGCGATCGCCTGCACCTGATCGAGGCCGATTTCCAGTTCCTCGGCCATGCACATGGCCTGCGAGGTATAGACGCCCTGGCCCATCTCCACGGCGGGCATGATGAGCGAGACCGGACCCTGCGCCGGCACATGCACGAAGGCGTTCACGGCCGCGCCGGAGGCCTGGGGCTCGTCTGCGCGTGCACGCCGTGCCGGCAGTTCGATGCCGATCACAAGGCCGCCCAGGACGGCCGCGGCGCCGCGCAGAAGCGAGCGGCGCGAGAGGGTGGGGCTGTCGGGCTGCATCTCAGGACTGCGCGGCATGCTTGATCCCTTCGCGAATGCGGACATAGGTCCCGCAGCGGCACAGATTCCCGGCCATGGCGGCGTCGATGGCCGCGTCGTCCGGCTTCGGATTGGCGGCCAGCAGAGCGGTCGCCGACATGATCTGGCCGGGCTGGCAATAGCCGCACTGGACCACCTCGAGATCGAGCCAGGCCTTCTGGATCTTGGCGCCCGCAGGCGTGTCGCCGACGGCTTCGATGGTGGTCACGGCGCGCGTGCCGACCGTGCCGACCGGCATCTGGCAGGAGCGCACCGCGACCCCGTCCACATGCACGGTGCAGGCGCCGCATTGCGCGACGCCGCAGCCGAACTTGGTGCCGGTCAGCCCCAGTTCGTCCCGCAGCACCCACAGCAGCGGCGTGTCTGGGTCTGATGCGATCTGGTAGGTCTTGCCGTTGATGGAGATGGCGCTCATGTGCAGGGCCCCGGGGCGGAAATTGAACCCGCAACCTAGGCGGGCCCGGGAGGAGCGGGCAGGACAAATAGAAGGCGATTTCAGACGGGCGCGGGGCGTCGCCGGCCGCCATCCATGCTTTTCGGAAAGCGATCGAATTCCCTGATTGGCTCAGAGAAATCTGATTGTTTCCAATGTCTTGAGGCGGAGGCTCATTCCTTGAATCCGAGCGACACGCGGAGGTCCGTGTATCTCTGATGGTATCTGGTTGCGTCGAGCCGTGCGCACATGCGGGCGTGCCAACCCGCAAGCGAACTACAACGCCTGCGGTGGATCACGGCGCGCCTCGCAGGAACTGCCCCGTTCCCAAACGGATCGTGCCCGGCTAAATTGCCGGACGACAAAGTTCGACCTTCGCCACAACGAGAAGTCATCATGGCCCGACCGTCGGAACTCAGCGTCATCCTGATCGACGACTCGCAGCGCGCCGAATTCGTCGGCTACACGCGCATGGGTTTCTACCTCGTGGACCATGCCAACATCGTCCATGCGGGTCCCTTCCGCACGCGCGCCGCGGCCGACCAGCACCTCGACGACCTCTGGCACCTGCCGCGCACGGGCTGATCCGGGTTGTCCTGAAGGGCCGGGATGCCCATCTTGCGGACAATCCCATTCGCCCGGCAGGTCCCCATGACCATTGCGTTCGAGAACACGTTCCGCTCGCTTCCCGACACCCTCTTCGCGCCGGTCGTGCCGAGCGCGGTACGGCAGCCCGAGCTTATCCGCCTCAATGACGAATTGGCCGGCGAGCTGAAGCTCGATGCCGGCTGGCTGCGCAGTCCCGAGGGGCTGGCGGCGCTCTCCGGAAATGCCGTTCCCTCCGCGTCCGATCCCATCGCGCTGGCCTATGCCGGACATCAGTTCGGCCATTTCGTTCCGCAGCTTGGAGACGGGCGGGCCATCCTTCTCGGCGAGGTGGTGGACCGCAATGGCGTGCGGCGGGACATCCAGCTGAAGGGCGCGGGCCGCACTCCCTATTCGCGGCGGGGGGACGGGCGCGCGGCTCTCGGGCCGGTCCTGCGGGAATATATCGTCAGCGAAGCGATGGCGGCCCTTGGCGTGCCGACGACGCGGGCCCTGGCGGCGGTCGCGACGGGCGAGCGCGTGCAGCGGGAGATCGGCCTTCCGGGCGCCGTCCTCACCCGCGTCGCGGCGAGCCATATCCGTGTCGGGACCTTCCAATTCGTCGCCGCCAGGCGCGACGAAACCGCGCTGCGCAGCCTCGCGGACTATGTGATCGGGCGGCACTATCCCGAGGCGGCGGAGGCGGACAATCCGTATCTGGCGCTGCTGAACCTCGTTATCCGCGCGCAGGCGCGCCTCGTCGCCCATTGGGTTTCGCTCGGCTTCATCCATGGAGTGATGAATACGGACAACATGGCCGTCTCGGGCGAGACCATCGACTATGGCCCGTGCGCCTTCCTCGATGCCTATGATCCGAACAAGGTGTTCAGCTCCATCGACGAGTTCGGCCGCTATGCGTTCGGCAACCAGTCGCGCGTCGCCATGTGGAATCTCGCCCGACTGGCGGAGGCTCTGCTGCCCCTCATCGATACCAGTCCCGATCGGGCGGTGGCACAGGCCGAAGAGGCGCTGATGACGTTCATGCCCCACTTCGATGCGGCCCGCCTGTTCCACATGCGGGCGAAGCTGGGTCTTTCGACGGAGACCCCTGAAGATGCGGGCCTGATCGAGGATCTGCTTTCGGCCATGCACGAAATGCAGGCCGATTTCACCCTCACGTTCCGGGCGCTCTCAAGCCTGCCGGTGGACGGTGCGCCAGTTGCGCTCATCGGGGCGTTTGCGGAGGGGCCCCTGCGCGACTGGAGCGCGCGTTATGCCGCCCGCGTGACGCTTGACCCGCGTCCGGCGGAGGTGCGGCGGCAGGCGATGGAAGCGGCCAATCCGCGCTTCATTCCGCGCAACCACCGCATCGAAGAGGTCATCCGCGCCGCCGTCAGCGACGGCGACTATGTGCCGTTCCATGACATGGTCGCCGTCCTTGCCGCGCCCTATGCGGAGCAGCCGGACAAGGCGGCGTATGCGGAACCGCCCGCGCCGGGCGAAGAGGTGCTGCGGACCTTCTGCGGCACGTGAGGGGCCGCCGCCCCCTGGGCGGCTTCCCTCAACAGGCGTCTGTCGCGTTCACTCGCTCCGGAAGCTCAGCCACTGGCTGGGGGGCAGATTGGCGGGCACAGGCAGGAAGGCACACTGGCCGCCCGATGACGTGCCGCCACAGGAAGTCAGGCGCGGAGCGCTGTTCTGCTCCAGCGTCTGCTGACCCTCCCGCTGATCGATGAAGGAGATCAGGCTATTGGTGTCCAGCGTCACCACCACCTGATCGGGAACGCTCGTTTCCACGAACGTGGGGTTCTGCGGCGTACTGACGACAGCCTGTGTGCCGATGACCGTCAGAGTGCCGGGAACGTAGCTGAGGGCATAATTGGCGGGAGCCGTAAGGCTTCCCTGCAGGATGGCGTAGCGGCCGGCGGGTGAATTGCTGTCCGCCGGGCTGGTCAATGTCCCCGTCAGGGTATCGCCATTCACGAGGCCGCGCCCGCCGATGACATAGGTGAAGGCGGGATTGGCGGCACCCACCGTCCGGCTCTGATTGTCGGCGATCACCGCGAGCGGGCGCGGGGTCACAACCACCGTGCCGCCGATGTAGGTGAGCGCGTAATTGGCCGAGGCCGCGAGCGTGCCCTGCGTGATGGCGTAGGTGCCGACATTGGATGTCGCGGAGGCACCGGTGGCGAGGCTGCCGACCAACGTGTCTCCATTCGCGAGGCCGGCCCCACCCACGGAATAAGTGAGGGCGGGCAGCGCATCGCCATAAGCGATGGACTGGTTGGTGGCGCTTACCGTAATCGGGCGGGCGCCGACGCTCAGGTTCGCCCCAGTGTACGTCAGCGTGTAATTGGCCGAGGCCGCGAGCGTGCCCTGGGTGATGGCATAGTTGCCGACATTGGCCGTCGCAGAGGCGCCGGTGACGAGGCTGCCGAAGAGCGTATCTCCATTCGAGAGGCCGGCGCCGCCCACCGAATAGGTGAGGGCGGGCAGCGCATCGCCATAGGCCATGGACTGGGCGTTGGCGGTCACGCTGATGGGACGTGGCGTTACGGTGACGTTCGCGCCCACATAGGTGATGGCATAGTTTGGCGAGGCCGACAGCGTGCCCTGGCCGATGCCGTAGGTGCCCACGTTCGCCGTGGGCGAGGCGGCGGTTGCAAGGGCGCCGGTCAGCGTATCGCCGCCATAGAGCGTGCCGCTGGTCAGCGCATAGGTGAGCGCGGGCAGGGCATCGCCATAGCGCAGCGTCTTGGCGTCGGCTGCGACGGTCAGCGCGGCCGGGGTGAGGGTGAGCGTGCCTGGCACGTAGGTGATGGCGTAGTTGGCGGAGGTGAGGCCGGAATTGGTGATGGAATAGCTTCCGGCGTTTACGGCTCCCTGAGCCGTGCCGCCCCAGGAGAGCGTGCCGCCGAGGCTCGCAACTGTGTCGGACCCCACGAAGCCGCTGTAGGTGACCCCGTTCCCGCCGGAATAGGCCGTGCCGTCATAGGGCTTGGTGCCGTCGTTGGCAGTCACCGTCAGCGCGGCCGGTGTCACAGTCAGCGTGCCGGGCGCATAGGTGATGACGTAATTGCTGGAGGTGAGGCCGGAATTGGTGAGGGAGTAGGTTCCGGCATTCACCGCCCCCTGCGCGGTACCGCCCCAGGTGAGCGCGCCGCCGAGGCTGGCGGCGGTGTCGGATCCCACGAAGCCGTTGTAGGTGACGCCGTTGCCGCCGGAATAGGCCGTGCCGTCATAGGTCTTCGTGCCGTCGTTCGCCGTCACGGTCAGCGCGGCGGTGCCCACGGTCAGCGTGCCGGCCGTGTAGGAGATGTTGTAATTGCCCGAAGTGAGGCCGCCTGCGGTGAGGGAATAGGTGCCGGCATTCACCGCGCCCTGCGCCGTGCCGCCGTACGTGAGCGTGCCGCCGAGGCTGGCGGCCGTGTCGGAGCCCACGAAGCCGCTGTAGGTCACGCCATTGCCGCCGGCATAGGCCAAGCCGTCATAGGTCTTGGCGGCGTCGCTGGCGGTCACCGTCAGGCTGGCCTTGTCGATGAGCAGCGTGCCGGACACGAAGGTGATGTCGTAGCCGAACTGGCTGGAATAGAGCCCCGCGAGCCTGAGGCCCGCACCGGAATAGGTGCCCGCATTGGCGCTGGAGGCCGTATAGCCCGCCGTGCCGGCGACGAGCGATGTGGTGTAGCTGCCGGGGCTGTAGACCAGCGTGCCCACGTCGCTGGAAGCCGCCGAGCCGTCATAGGTCTTCGATCCGCTGCCGCCTGTCACGGTGAGGCTGGACATGAAGCTGCGCAGCAGCGGCATGGTATAGCCATCATAGATGCGCCAGACGGAGGAGGTGCCGCCCGCGTCGTCGATGCTCCAGCCGGCTCCGGTGAAGGTGGAGAGGCTGATCATCTGCGCGGTCGTGAGCCCGGTTATGCCGCTCGAGGTGTCACCACCGCCGATGCCGACGCCGGTGCCCGAAGTGGTCGTGTTCCAGAAGCTTGCGGTGACGGAGCCGGAGTTGAGATAGCCGATGAAGCCGCCCTGATAGGTGGCTCCGCTGACCGAGCCCGTGGAGTAGCTGTTGGAGATCGGGCCGGCATCATAGCCGACAAGGCCGCCCTGATAGGTCGCTCCGCTCACTGAGCCCGTGGAATAGCTGTCGGAGATCGGGCCGTCATCATAACCGACAAGGCCGCCGGCGAAGGTGACTGCCGTTACGTTGCCGGTGGCGTAGGAATTCGAGATGGCCGCGTAGCTCCGGCCGACGAGGCCGCCCGCATAGGTGTCGCCGCTGACCGCGCCCCTCGCGAAGCTGTTCGAGATGTTACCAGTGTTCAAGGCGACGAGGCCGCCGGAGAAAAGGCCACCCGACACGTTGCCCGTGGCGTAGGAACCGGTGATGGTGCCGGCATTGCTGGCCACAAGACCAGCTGTTCTCGTGTTGCTCGTGGTGGTGCTCGTGACCGTGCCGGTCGCGAAGGAGTTGCTGACCGAGGCCGTGGCGCTCTGGCTGCCGCCCAGAAGGCCACCCGCATTCACATTGGCCTGGGAGTTGGTCACGCTCGCCGACGACGAGGAGTTGAGGATGCTCCCGTTCCCTTGGTTGCTGCCGACCAGGCCACCGAGATAGCCGGAGCCCGCGTTCGGGTTTCCGGCATTGAGGACGGCGCCGGACGTCTGCACGTTGTCGATGGTTCCCAGGTTGACGGCGGCCAGCATGCCGGCGACAACGCTGTTCGCGGTGCCGCTCACCGCAAGATCTCTGACCGTGGCGCCGGCACCGGTGACTCCGAACAGACCCGCCCGGACCGAATTGTTCACATAAAGCCCGCTGATGGCGTGGCCGCCGCCATCAAAACTGCCAAGAAAATTATTGAGATTGTCGCCGATCGGGTTGAAGCCGGCGCCGGAACGCCAGTTGGACGTGCCCGAAGCATCAATGTCAGCGACGAGCTCGAAGTTCTGCGACAGCAGGCTGGCGGAGCCGACCCCCTGAAGGCCATAGACATCCGCGATCTGGTAGGGCGTCGCCGCCGAGCCGTCGCCGCCAGTGACGCGCAGGAAAGTGGCTCCGCTGCCGATCACGAAATTGGTGGCGGCAAACGAGGGAAGCGTCGCCGCGTTCTGGCTCCAGGTGCCCCCGGAGAGGTTGAACGTGCCCACATTGATGGCGCTGGAACTGGTGGCGGTGCCGCTGGCGTTCAAGATCAGCGTGCCGTTGGTGCCTGTGACCGCGCCGCCGAGGCTGATGTTGCCGCCCGAGGTGGTGGAGAGGGCCAGGCTGGAAGCCGTCGTCCATGACACCGCATCCGCAAGGGTGAGCGCGCCGGCCGCCGAGAGCGTGACGGCGCCGCTCACGCCCAAGGTGCCGCCACTGTCGACGGTCAGCAGGCCGGAAGAGCCCAGATTGGCGTTGAGCGTGTAACTGCCCGTGGGGTTCAGATAGACGCCGTAGCCGGCGGTGGTGGTGAGCGGCGCGAAGGAGCTCGACGACAGGAACGACAGATCGGCGTCGGCATAGCTGGCGAGCGTGGCGAGATAATTGGTGCGCGTCGCGGTCAGCGTGGACTGGCCGGTGATGACATGGGCCGCCGTGCCATAGATGGCGACATTCTGGATACCGTTGCTGCCTGCAGCGTCGGAGAAGGCGGCGCCCTTGGCGGAGCCATTGTCGAGATAGGTCAGGACGCCCGTTGAGGCCAGCGCGGAGGAAGTGACCAGAATATAATAATAGCCGTTGGCGCCGGTCTTGGCGCTGCCGATTCCGCCGCCGCCGGAGACGGCGGTCACGGTCTCTCCCGAAAGTACGGTCGAGCCCGCGTCGCTGTAGGCGACGCCGGAAACCGCGACGGGCGTCGTCGAATAGCGCCAGCCGAAATAGGGGTAGAGGTTGGTGCCGGTGCTCCAGATGGAGGAGGAGAAGCCGGCCGGCAGGCTGCCTTGCAACTGGGCGGTGGTGCGCGCCGTCGCGCTGCCGAGGCCGCCGGCGATGCCCATGGACTGGCCGCTGGTCTGCGTGTCCCAGTAGGCGTTGGTGATGGCGGCTGCACTATTGTTGTTGTAGCCGGCGAAGCCGCCGACTTGCGAACTGCCGGTCACATATCCCGTCGAATAGGCGTTGGTGATCGTGCCATGGACATAGTTCACGCCGACAAAGCCGCCGATATTGCTCGCGCCGGAAAGACCGATCACCCGGCCGGTGGCGTAGGCATCGGTGATCGTGCCCTCGTTATGTCCGACCAATCCGCCGACCGGCCCCATCGCGCCGGTGACCGTGCCGGTGGCATAGGACTGGGAAATGGTGCCGCCATCGTTCGAGATATAGCCGTTCGACCCCACAAGGCCGCCCACGTAGCCATTGCTGGCGCCGGTCCCGGTGCCGGTGACGTTCCCGGTGGCATAGGACTGCGTGATGGTCCCGCCGTTGATGAGATAGCCGACCAGCCCGCCGATATCCCAGCCCACGCCGGTCACATCGCCGCTCGCGGACGAGCCGCTGACACTGCCACCGTCGACCGCGCCGATGAGGCCGCCCGTGTTGACCTCGTTCGTGCTCAGGCCCGACACGGTCGTGCTGGCGGAGGCGGAGGAGACGGAACCGCCGGACATGTAGCCGATCAGCGGCCCCACGTCGTCATTGCCGGTGATGCTGCCGCCGGCAAGCGTCACGTTGCTGATGGCGGCGCCGCTCGTATAGCCGAACAGACCGACGTAATTGGTGCCGCCGCGGTTGATCGAAAGGCCGGAGATGGTGTGCCCCTGGCCATTGAACGTGCCGGTAAAGCTGCTGCCGCTATTGCCCACCGGCACGAAGCCGGAGGCGCCCCAGAGCCCGCCATAATAGCCGTTGCTGCCCACGGCGAGTGCGCTCGCCATGTCGATGTTGGCGCCCAATTTATAGCTGGCGGACAGGCCCTGCGACATCAGTTGCAAGGCCGCCGGTGTCGCAATCACGCTCGACTGTTCGTTGCGCAGCATCGGCCGGGTTTCACCGGCGATCATCACCCAGGTGTTGGAGAAATCGAAGCCGCTATAGGTGGATTGGGTTCTCGGCGCCGCCGCCACGTCGGTGGCTGTGCCGGTGATGGTCGCGCCGGAGGTGCTGCCGAAGGCGGACGCCTGCCCCGTCGAATTGGCATCCCAATAGGCATGGCTGAGCGTAATGGAACTGGGAGATGCAGGATCGTCGAAGCCGATCAGGCCGCCTGCGTTCGTTCCTGTCACCCGGCCGCTGGCATAGATATTGGTGAGCGTCAGGGGCGTGACGCTGAAGGTTTGCCCTATGAGCCCGCCGACATATGTCGCCCCCGTCACCGATCCGGTGGTGTAGGAATCGGAAATGGTGCCGCTGTAAAGTGCGTAGCCCACAAGTCCGCCGGCCCCGTTTGCCGAAACCGTCACCGATGCAGCGGAAGAGGCGCTGGCCAAGGTTGAATCCACGAACCAGCCGGCAACGCCGCCGGCCTCCTGCGTCGCTGCGATCGTGCCGGTCACATGGACGTTGGAGAAGTTGGACGTGTCGGCCCAGCCCACCAGGCCACCCACGCGGGAGGAGCCGCTCATCGAGACGTTGGACAACGTAAGGTCCCGGACCGTGGCGGAATTCGTGTAGCCGAACAGTCCGAGCTGCGATGTGCCGGGCCGGTTGACCGTCAGGCCGTCTATGAAGTGCCCGAGCCCGGCCAAGGTGCCCGAGAAGGCCGTGCCGAAGACACCAACCGGAACAAAGCCCGCGCCGCTGTTCCAGCTGGCCGTCGCCGAGGCGTCGATGTCATTGCCGAGGGCATAGTTTCCGGAGCCGGTCATGCCCTGAAGGGCGGAGACATCGTGGATGAGCGTATAGGACGTGCCGTTGATGGAGAGCGAAGCTCCACTGTCCGGCAGAGAAACGCGGGCGCCATTGGTGAGGCTGTAGCTGCCGCCAGAGGTGAGGCTGGCCGCTGCATTCGCACCGCTAAAGGTCACGTCCTTGGCAATGATCAGGCTGCCCGCAGCCGAAAGGGTGAAGCTGGAGTTCGCATGGGCGTCGGTCAGCGCACCGTTTATGGTGAGGCCACCGGAGGCGGTGACCAACGACAGTCCACCATTGGTCGTGACACTGCCGGAAACCGTCAGGGCCTGACCGTTCGTGAAGGCAAACGACCCGGCCGCGCTCGACGTCCCGAGCGTCCCCACCAGATTGCCGGTGTTCGTGAGCGTGACCGAGCCGCCATTGGCCGCCGTCGCCGTCAGCGTGCCGGCCTGGATCACCGCGCCGCCGGCCTGGCTGATGCCGCCGGCACCCGCGCTCAGCACCAGCCCGCTATTGGCATTGCTTCCCGAGATATTGGCGTTGATGAAGACGCCGCCCGTGCTCGCATCCGCCAGCAATGACAAGGTGGTGGCGGCGCTCCATGTCACGGCGGCATTCACCGTGATGTTGCCCGCCTCGGATCCGGCACCGTTCGTGGTGATCGCAACGTTGGTGGAGGAGAGATAGGCGTTGAGGGTCGAGCTGTTGAGATTGGCGCCGCTGGCCGTCGGCTCGACGCTCCATGGGTTGCCCGAGACGGTGATCAAGACATTGCTGCTGCCGGAGGATGAAATGGTGACGTTGTACGGGTCAATGAGCCAGACGCCGGTCTGTCCCTGCTCGGAGAGCGTCGAAATCGCGACATTGTCGCCCAACAGCAGATTGTGTCCGGACGTTTCGACTTTGCCACCCGCGGCGATCCCCGTCGCGGTGGCGCTGATCGTTCCGTCAAAGCGCGTCGTCCCGTCCGACCAGACCACGGCACGTCCGCCTGCACCCGCCGTACCGTCCACCCGGATGCTCGCACCCGCCTCAACCGTCGTCGTGGCGGCTGTCGGCACATCCTCCGCGAGATATTTGGTCGTGGCGTCATAGCCGCCCTGATAATCGCCGCCCACCAGCACCAGCCCGCCCGTGGCGCCGCTCGCATCGAGGTCTGCGCCGGCCGCGAGCTGGATGTCCCGGCCCGTCACGACGATGGTGCCGCCCGCATCGCCTTCGCCCTTGGCGTCGAGCTTGCCGGACACCTTCACCGTGCCGCCCGAGACCCGGATCTCGCCGCCCTTGGCCTTGCCGTTCGATGCCGCCGCCCGCGCGGAGAGCTTCTGCGTCACCGTGACGTTGCCGCCATCGCCGGCGGTGAGAAAGATGCGGCCGCCCCTGCTGGCGACGCCGGTGGCCTTGGTGAGGCTCTCCGTATTGCCGGCCAGCGCATAGACATTGCCGCCGTTCGCCTTCAGCTCCGCCTCGGCGGCCTTGATGACGCCGGTGGTCTTGGCTTCCGTATCGCCGCCGCCCACCTTCACCACGAACTTGCCGTCCGAGAGCGCGGCATCGCGCACGAGCACCTCATAGCCGGCGGCAAGCCCGACCGTGCCGTTGGGTGCGGTGAGGGTGCCGGCATTCTCGACCTTGCGGGCGATCAGCACCACGTCTCCGCCCAGCGAGCCGATGCTGCCGTAATTGATGACGCTGGCGGTGCTGGAGCCCCGGAAGGTCATGGCGCCGCCGGCGTTGAAGTCGGCATCCGACACGTCATGGGTGGACGCAATGAAGCTGCCGCCTGTCGTCACCTGTCCGGTGGGGCCGACCGTGATGCCGTTGGGATTCACCAGATAGACGCTGCCGGTGGCCGAGAGGCTGCCGTCGATCTGCGAGGGCGAAAGGCCGGTGACGCGGTTGAGGGTCGCGCCGCTGCCATTCTCGAAGCGCACGGCATTGCCCGCGCCCACCGAGAAGGAGCCCCAGTTGATGATGGCATTGCGCGACGTCTGGGTGATGAGCACGCTGGTGGCGGAAGGCGCCGAGATCGCCGCGCTGCCGGAGACGACACTGCCCGAGGTGGGGAGGGCGGTCTGCGCCAGGGCTGGGAGGGCGGAGCCGACGAAGGCCGCGCTGGTCAGCAAAGCAGCCGCGCGCCGGCCCGTGCTGTGCAGGAGGGCGCCGGAAACGGCCATGGGAGCATACCGATGGTTCACCTTGCCCACCCCTGTCACCGCTTCGTCGCGTTTGGCATCACAACCCATTGACGCAACCATGAAGAGATGACAAGTGGCGCGGGCGCCCGTGGGTGGGTTCCTGCGACATGTTCATGATATATATCAATGTGTTATATCGACAAGGTGCAGATATGCGCCCAAAATTTGTCGGGCTGGCCGTTCATCAATGGCTATTGATCTTCCACATGATACCGTCGCGCCTGCTGTGCCTAGCTCGCTATGGATCGGGACTCGTCAGGCCGTCCGGCGATCGCCGCCCGCGTGTCCCCGTGTCGGCGCATCAAGCGTGATCCAGGCTGGTGCGTGATCGCTGGCATGGTCGCGCCCGCGCACGGCACGATCCACGCCGGCCGACACGAGGCGCGGGGCGAGCGCCGGGCTGAGCAGCAGATGGTCGATCCGCAGCCCGGCGTCGCGGGCAAAGGCGTTTCGCAGGTATTTCCAGAAGGTGTAGAGGCGCGCGTCGGGGTGGAGGTGGCGCAGCGCGTCCACCCATCCATCGTCCCGCAAATCGGCGAACGCGGCGCGCACTTCCGGGCGGAACAGCGCGTCGTCCCGCCAGCGCTCCGGCGCATAGACGTCGCGCTCCTCGGGCATGATGTTGAAATCGCCTGCGAGCACCATGGGCAGGTCGAGGTCGAGCATCTGCGCGCTGTAATTTCGCAGCCGCTCAAGCCAGCGCAGCTTGTAGTCGAATTTCGCGCCCGGTGCCGGATTGCCGTTCGGCGCATAGAGGCAGCCGATCAGGACGCCGCCGACGGCGGCCTCGATATAGCGGCTCTGGATATCGTCCGGATCGCCGGGAAGACCGCGGCGGGTCTCGACCGGCATCTCGCCGCGGGCGAGAATGGCAACCCCGTTCCAGGCCTTCTGCCCTAGCCAGACCGCGCCATAGCCCGCCTGTTCCAGTTCGGCGGCGGGAAAGCGCTCGTGCGGGGCCTTCAGCTCCTGGAGGCAGGCCACGTCGGGCTTGCTCTGCCGGAGCCAGTCCAGCAGAGGCGGCAGGCGTCCATTGACGCCGTTCACGTTGAAAGTGGCGATCCGCATGGCGGCCCCGGCGTGAGGCAGGAAGCCCATCAACGCTCAAGGCCCCGGTCCGGTTCGATCCGGTCGCTGGCGGCCCCCAGAAGACGCGAGGGCTAGAAACACAAAAAGCCCCGTCCCATGGACGGAGCCTTCCGTGTGCTCTTCAGGTGAATCACGCCATTGCCAGTACATCCGTGGTCAATGGCATGAAGGATCACGCAGCCTGAAGATTACCTGCCGAGTTCTTGCCGGACTTGTTGTCGCGGATGATCTCGAACTGGAGCTTCTGGCCCTCGGCGAGGCCCTGCATTCCGGCCCGCTCCACGGCAGAGATGTGAACGAACACATCCGATCCGCCGTTGTCAGGCTGAATGAAGCCGAAGCCCTTGGTGGCGTTGAACCACTTCACAGTACCGAAGTTCATGACGATTTCCTTTCAATCGCGCATGGGCGCCTTGCCCGCCGAAGCAGGTGAGGCAAGAATAGAAATTGAAGGGAAGGATCGTCAGGCGCTGTCAGCAGCGCCGGGAAAATCGGCCGTCAAGTTCAGACAAATTGAACCTAGCGGCCAATTGTGTTGAGAGCAAGGCCGAAATTTCAATCCGAAATTCTGTCCGCCCACGGCCGCAGTTCGGATTCACGCGCGACGCGCTCAAAGGCTTCCTTTTCACCTTTCACGCGGTAACTCGGCTCGCCCCTGTCCGGCGGCAACTGCCGCAGAATCTGGAAACGTCCGGGCGGGGCACGAAACCCCACGATGAATTCGACCCAGAGATCGACAGAAAATTTAGCGCTCATCCCTTCTTGTATCACGCTTTGCTCGGCGTGGCCCCAATTTTTATCTGAAACTGCTTGGCTCACGCCTCCTGCACGCATGCACAGGAGGCGGAAGACGACGGCAGATCAGGCGACGTCCGGCAGCCGGTCGAGATATTTGTCGAGCGTGATCGGGTAGTTGCGCACGCGCACACCCGTCGCATTGTAGAGCGCGTTGGCAACCGCGGCGCCGACGCCGCAGATGCCCAGTTCCCCGACGCCCTTCGCCTTCATGGGCGAGGAGATCGGATCGGTCTCATCAAGGAAGATCACCTCCTGGTGCGGGATATCCGCATGCACGGGCACCTCATATCCGGCGAGGTCGTGATTGACGAAGAAACCGCGCTTCTTGTCGACGGCCAGTTCCTCCATCAAGGCCGCGCCTGCGCCCATGGTCATGGCTCCGATCACCTGGCTGCGGGCGGATTTCGGGTTGAGGATGCGCCCGGCCGCGCAGACCGCCAGCATGCGGCGGATGCGGGCTTCGCCCGTCGCCGCGTCCACCGCCACTTCAACGAAGTGGCTGCCGAAGGTGGACTGCTGGTAGGTCTTGTGAAGGTCGCCATATTCGATGCCGTCCTCGCCGGTGAGCTCCCCGCTTGAGGCCGCGAGCGCCAGCGGAATGGACCGCTCGCCGCTGCGCACCGTGCCATGGACGAACTCGGCATCCGCGGCATTTAGGCCGAGCTTCCGGGCCACCGCCTCGCGAAGTTTCACGCAGGCGGCATAGACGCCAGCGGTGGCATTGTTGGCGCCGAACTGGCCGCCGGACCCCGCCGAGACGGGATAGGCGGAATCTCCGAGACGCACCTCCACCTGCTCGAGGGAGACGCCCATCATCTCCGCGGCGGTCTGGGCGATGATGGTGTAGCTGCCGGTGCCGATGTCGGTCATGTCGGTCTCGACCGTGACCCGGCCATCGGCGGACAGGCGCACGCGGGCGGCCGACTTCACGAGCAGGTTGTTGCGAAAAGCGCCCGCCATGCCGGCTCCGATCAGCCAACGACCCTCCCGCCGCTGCCCGGGGACGGGATTGCGGCTGCTCCAGCCGAAGCGTTCCGCGCCGAGCCGCAGGCACTCCACGAAGGGGCGGGCGGAGAACGGCCGGCCGGGCTTTTCGGGATCTTTCTGCGTGTCGTTGCGGATGCGGAAGTCCACCGGGTCGATGCCGAGCTTTTCGGCCATTTCGTCCATGGCGATCTCCAGCGCCATCATGCCCGGAGCTTCGCCCGGCGCGCGCATGGAGTTGCCTTCCGGCAGGTCGAGACTAGCGAGACGCATGGAGGTGAGGCGATTGGCGCCCGCATACAGGAGGCGTGTCTGGTTCACCGCTACTTCCGGTCCGCCGCCCTCCAGGTCGCCGGACCAGCTTTCGTGGGCGATGGCGGTGATCATGCCATCCCGCTCTGCGCCGATGCGGATACGCTGGATGGTGGCCGGACGGTGGGTTGTGTTGTTGATCATCAGCGGGCGATGGAGCGCCACCTTCACCGGCCGTCCCGCCGCCCGCGCGCCGAGTGCTGCGAGCACAATGTCGGCGCGCAGGAACAGCTTGCCGCCGAAGCCGCCGCCGATGAAGGGTGAGATTACGCGTACCTTCTCGGGCGGTACGCCGAGGGTCTCGGCCAGATCCGTATGGGCCCATCCGATCATCTGGTTAGAGGTCCAGACGGTCAGCCGGTCGCCTTCCCACCGCGCCAGCGAAGCATGCGGCTCCATCATGGCGTGGGTCTCGTCCGGCGTGCTGTAGGTCTCGTCCAGGCGCACCGTGGCCGCGTCAAAGGCGCGGGCGAAGTCGCCGACCTTGGTATCGGCGGCACCGCCCGTCGCCTCGTCCGAGGGCTTGGCGGCGGACCAGCGCGCGGCTTCGAGATCGAAGCGCCCCGGCTCGGCGGCATAGTCGATCCGGACTCGCCCGGCCGCTGCACGGGCCTGCTCGAACGTCTCCGCGACCACCAGCGCGACGGCCTGGTGGTAATGTTCGATGTGGGGCCCGGCCAGCAGGCGCGCGGTATTGTGCTTGCCCTTGCCGAGCTTCCCGGCGGTCTCGGCCGTCACGATGGCGATGACACCCGGCGCGCGTCGGGCCGCCTCGATATCCATGCGGGTGATGCGCCCCTTGGCGATGCCAGCGCCGATCACATAGCCATAGGCGGGATCGGCCGCCACATCGTGCCGCTCATAGGCATAGGGCGCGGTTCCGGTGGTCTTCAGCGGACCGTCGATGCGGTCGAGCGGCTGGCCCACCACGCGCAGGCGGTCGATGGGATTGGTGGTTGCGGGCGTCTCGAATTTCATGGGTTCAGCCCCTTGCCTCGTTGAGCACCGCACCGAGCGTGCGCTCCACCAGAACGACCTTGAAGGCGTTGTCCCGCGTCGGCCGCGCGTCGGCGAGCAGCCGTTCTGTAACGGCGCGGGCGCCCTTGGGCAGGGCCTCCTCCGCTTTCTCGTCGCGCCAGGGCCGAGGAGCGATGCCGCCGACCGCCACGCGGCCCGTGCCATCCGGCAGGATGACCGCGCCCACTGACACCAGCGCAAAGGCATAGGAGGCGCGGTCGCGCACCTTGCGATAGACCTGCCGGCCTCCGAGCGGCTTCGGCAGCAGCACGGCGGTGATGAGTTCGCCCGGCGCGAGCGCGGTCTCGATGTGGGGCGTGTTGCCGGGCAAACGATGGAAATCCGCCATGGGAATGCGCCGCGTGGTCCCATCCGGCCCCACCGTCTCCACCTGCGCATCAAGGGCACGCATCGCTACCGCCATGTCGCTCGGATGGCTGGCGATGCAGGCATCGCTCGTGCCGATGACGGCCAATTGCCGGGTGATGCCGTCCATCGCCGCGCAGCCGCTGCCGGGCTTGCGCTTGTTGCACGGCTGGTCGGTGTCATAAAAATACGGGCAGCGGGTGCGTTGGAGGAGATTGCCGGCGGTGGTCGCCTTGTTGCGCAACTGGCCGGAGGCCCCTGCCAGTAGAGCCCGCGACAGCAGCGGATAGTCCCGCCGCACGCGCGCATCCGCCGCAAGATCCGTATTGCTCACCAGCGCACCGATGCGCAGGCCGCCCTCCGCCGCCGGTTCGATCGTGTCGAGGGCGAGGCCGTTGACGTCGATGAGGTGGTTCGGCGTCTCGATCTCCAGTTTCATGAGATCGAGGAGATTGGTGCCGCCCGCGATGAACTTGGCGCCGGGCGTGCGCGCGGCTGCGGCCGCCGCTTCGGCGGGGGACGAGGCGCGCTCGAACGTGAAGGGGATCATGCGCCTCTCCCGGCAACTTCTGTGATGGCTTCGAGGATGTTGGAATAGGCGCCGCAACGGCAGATGTTGCCGCTCATGCGCTCGCGCACCTCGTCCACGGAGAGCTCGGGCGCGGTGGAAAGATCGGCCGTGACATGGCTCGGGATGCCGTCGCGGATCTCGCCCAGCACCGCCACGGCCGAGCAGATCTGGCCCGGCGTGCAGTAGCCGCACTGATAACCGTCATGCTTGATGAAGGCCGCCTGCATGGGATGCAGATTGCCGGGGCTGCCGAGGCCCTCAATGGTGGTCACGCTGTCGCCCTCGTGCATCACCGCAAGCGTCAGGCAGGAGTTGATGCGCACGCCGTCGACCATCACGGTGCAGGCCCCGCACTGTCCGTGATCGCAGCCCTTCTTGGTGCCTGTCAGATGCAGATGCTCGCGCAGCGCATCGAGCAGGGTGGTGCGCGTGTCGACCGTCAATTCGTGGGAGGCGCCGTTCACGGTGAAGCGGACCTTCGCCGAAACGGGATCGAGGGTGCGGGGCGCGTTGGGCGGGGTAGATACTGGCTGGGACGTCTCGGCAGCGGCGGGATGGGCAACGCCGCTCCCGGCGAGGGTGGCGGCTCCGGCGGCGATCAGGTCGCGTCGCGTCAGGGCCGTGGGCTGGGGCATGGTCATGTCCGGATCCGAAGGTTGGAGGCGGGCCGGGGGAAGGGCTCAGGGTCGCCGACGCAACAGGCGCGCGGACCTCCATCATGGAATGCCTCCAGACAGGATGTGTTCCCTTCGCAAATCCGTGAGCGCTCGCGCGCGCCGGCTTCCAAGGGCGCGCGGGTACGTCCTGGGCTGCGCTGGAGACCGGGACGCGTTGGTGGTGGAACGTCTTGGCCACGGCAACGTTACCAACCGTCCTGCACCGGAGGCGGCTCCACCCCATGCATCATGCGTCCTCGCGTTCCTCGCTCGATCCCTCGGCTGACACCGGACGGCCTCTCTTTCGCTTCGGCGCCGAATGGCTGGGGGATGGCACGCGCTTCCGCCTGTTCGCTCCGGATGCGCCGTCCGTCACGGTGGAGCTGGAGGGACACGGCGGCTTCAAAATGGCGCGCAGCGCGGATGGGTTTCATGAAGCCGTGATCGCGCAGGCGGCGCCCGGAACGTTTTATCGCTTCCGGGTCGGTGACCAGGCGGTGCCGGACCCCGCGTCGCGCATGCAGGCGGAGGATGCCGAGGGCTGGAGCGTCGTCGTTGGCGTGCCGCAGCTCATGCCCCGCCCGTGGCGGCGTCCCTGGACGGAAGCCGTGATTGCGGAAGTCCATGTCGGGACGGCCACCCCGGAGGGCACGTTCCGCGCTCTCATCGACCGGCTGGACCATTATCGCGACGCCGGCTTCACCGTCCTCGAACTGCTGCCGGTCGCGGATTTCCCCGGCCGCCGCAACTGGGGCTACGATGGCGTCCTGCTCTATGCGCCCGATCGCGCCTATGGCACGCCCGATGACCTGCGCGCGCTGATCGACGCCGCCCATGCCCGCGGCATCGGCATGATGCTGGACGTGGTCTATAACCACTTCGGTCCGCGCGGGAACTACATGCCGCTCTATGCCCGATCCTTCTTTCGGGAGGACATCGGCACCCCGTGGGGCGCGGCGCTGAACCTTGAGAGCGAAGTCGTCCGTGGCTTCTTCGTGGAGAATGCGGCCTACTGGCTCGCGGACTTCGGCTTTGACGGCCTGCGCTTCGATGCCGTGCACGCCTTTGCCACGGATGGTGCGGAAACCTTTCTGCGCGAACTGGCGGAAGGGTGCCGCGCGGTGCGACCCGATGCCTTCCTCGTGCTGGAGAACCACGACAACGTCGCCGGCTGGATGAGCCGTGATGACCAATTGTTCACCGCCCAGTGGAACGACGACTGGCACCACGTCTTCCATGTGATGGCAAGCGGAGAGCAGACCGGCTATTACGCCCCCTATGCCCGCGATCCGGCCGCTGCGGCCGAACGGGCGCTTGGGAGCGGCTTCGTCTTCCAGGGCGAGGCCTTTCCCGATGCGGGCGGCCATCCGCGGGGGACGCCGTCCGGCCATCTCCCGCCCGATGCCTTCGTCAGCTTCGTGCAGAACCACGACCACATCGGCAATCGTCCGCTGGGTGACCGGCTGGCGGCCACCCTGTCGCCGGAACGGCTCGCCTTTCTTCATTTCGTTCTGATGCTCTCGCCGCAGATCCCGCTCCTCTTCATGGGGGAGGAAGCGCAACTGCCCACGCCTTTCCCCTTTTTCTGCGACTTCGACGGCGAACTGGCCGATGCGGTCCGCAATGGACGCCGTTCGGAGTTCGGGGACTTCTTCGCGGCTCATGGGGAAGCGACGTTTCCCGATCCGCTGGACGATGCCACCTTCCATGCCGCGAAGCTCCGGCCCGAGGATTTCTCCGATGAGCGCGCCCGCGCGGCCCTTGATGCCTTCCGCCGGCTGGCCGGCCTGCGCCGTGATCTCGTCTGGCCGTTGACCGCGAGCGCCTATGTGGGCAGCACGGTCGAGCGGCAAGGGGAGGGGCTCTGCGTATCCTGGCACTTTGCGGCCGGCACGCTCGTTATGGCCCTCAACGCCGCTTCCCTGTCCGCGACCGTTCCGCTTCCGGATCTCGTCGCCGGACTGCCGGCCGATGCGCATATCGGCGAGGTGGACCTGCTGCCCGAGGGCAGTCTGGAACTCGGAGCCTTCGCCGCCGTCCTCTGGAGCCGCGCCGCCGCATGATCCCCGATCTTATCGCCACCTATCGGCTGCAGTTCCACAAGGGTTTCACCTTCGCCGACGCCGAAGCGCTCGTGCCCTATCTCGCGGGGCTCGGCGTGAGCCATCTCTACGCCTCGCCGCTCACCGTTGCCGTACCGGGCTCCACGCACGGTTATGATGTGGTTGATCCCACGCGCATCAACCCGGAACTCGGTGGGGACGAGGGCTTCGACCGGCTCTCGCGGGCTTTGACGGCCAACGGCATGGGCCTTCTGCTCGACATCGTGCCCAACCATATGGCCGCCTCCCAGCACAATCCCTTCTGGATGCAGATGCTGGAGTGCGGGCCGGAGGCGGACGGGGCGCGTCTGTTCGACGTGTTCTGGGAGACGGGCAAGCTGCTGCTTCCGGTGCTCGGCGAGCCGCTGCGCGCGACTCTGGAAGCTGGCGCCTTCTCGCTTCAGCCCCATTACGACACCCGGCGCATCGTGCTGTGCTATGGCGGCAACGTCTTCCCCCTTCGGCCCGAAAGCGTGCGCCAGATCATGGAAGCCGCCGGCTTGAAGGAGGACCTCGGCGCCCTCGGGATCGATGATCGCGCCGCGCTGGAAGCGGCGCTGACACGGGTGGATCTGGCCGAGATCATCGAAGCCCAGCACTGGCGCCTCGCCTGGTGGCGTACCGCCGCCCACGATCTCAACTACCGGCGCTTCTTCAACATCACCGATCTCGTCGGCGTGCGGATCGAGGATCGCGAGGTGTTCGATTTCGTCCACCGTTTGCCGCTCGATCTGGTGCGGCAGGGGCGGGTGCATGGCCTGCGGGTCGATCACGTGGACGGGCTGGCCGATCCGGCGGGATATTGCGCACGCCTGCGCCGGGCGGTGGGGCCGGACGTGCCGATCTTCGTGGAGAAGATCCTGGAGCCGGGGGAGAAGCTGCGTCCCTGGCCCATCGATGGCACGACCGGCTATGAGCGCCTGAACGACATCAACGGTGTCTTCGTGGACGAGCCGGGATACCGGACGCTGGAAGAGGATCTGCGCGCGCGCAACGTGCTGGTGGGCACGACGGCCGCGCGCCTTGCCGAGGCCAAGCGGCAGGTGTTGCAGGGCAGCCTTGCCGCGGAGGTGGACTCCCTCGCCGCGCTGGCCCGCGACGGGCTCGACGAGGCCATGCGCGAGGGCGATCTGACCGACGCTGCCATTCGTGACGCGGTTTCGGCCCTCCTGGTTCATTGCCCGGTCTACCGCTCCTACGCCACATGGGATGCCGCTGGACCGGAAGATGAAGCACTCTGGGACGCCATCGCTGAAGGCATGGCCGCCGCCGAGGATCCGCTGACCAATGCGGCCGGGGCGGTGCTGCTGGACCGGCTGCGGGCCCCGCGCCTCGACAGCGACCGTCGCTTCCGCGAGCGGTTCCAGCAGCTCAGCGGTCCGGCCATGGCCAAGGGGTTCGAGGACACGGAGTTGTATCGCTATCCCGTACTGCTCTGCGTCAATGAGGTGGGCGGGAGTCTTGATCATCCGGCCCGCACCCTCGAGGCCATACACACCGCGTCCGAGGCGCGGGCCTCTGCGGGCATGCGCGACCTTATCCCTCTTGCGACCCACGACACCAAGCGCGGGCCGGATACGCGCGCGCGCCTCGCCGCCATCAGCACAATGCCGGACCTCTGGCTCGGCTTCCGGGGAGACACGCGCGAAGCGTGCGAGGCGCTGGCAGCGAATGTCTCGGGTCAGGCGCAGCCGGATGCGCTGGATCAGGTGATGATCCTTCAGACGCTTGTTTCGGCATGGCCGCTCTCGGAGGAGCGCGTCACCGCGTATCTCACCAAGGCGCTGCGCGAGGCCAAGCGGCACACCAATTGGGAAACTCCCAACGCCGAGTATGAGGACGCAGCGGCCGCCTTCGCGGCGCAGATCATTTCCGCGGCGCAGGGAGAGGCCGTGCGGGCCGGGATCGAAACGCTGGTCCGGCAACTTGAGCCCGCGGGCCGCATCGTCGGCCTGGCCCAGACCATCCTCCAGCACACGCTGCCGGGCACGCCGGACATCTATCAGGGGACCGAGTTCCGGGACTTCTCTCTGGTGGACCCCGACAACCGCCGTCCCGTGGACTGGGAGGCGCGGCGCGCGGCCCTGGCCGGCCATGGCGAGATGCCGGACACAGATCGGGAGAAAAGCGAGCTGGTGCGGCGCCTCCTGTCCTTGCGCCGAACGCAGGTCGCACTGACGCGCGGCAGCTACACCCCCCTGCGCCTTGCTCCTTCGCCTTGGCGCTGGTTCGGCTTCGAGCGGCGGCATGAGGGCTCGGCGGTGCGCGTGATTGTGCCGACGCGGGTCCCTACGGCCAATGAGGCGCCAGCCTCCCTCTCCTTCGAGGATGGGTGGGGCACGCAGGAGTGGGCGGGCCTGGACGGGGCTCCTCTCGCGGGCGATGTGGCGACGACGCTCGCGTCCGACTGGCCCTTCCTGATCGCACGGGCGCGGGCCTCCTGAGACCAACGCCTCCGCGATCAGTCGGGAGGGCGGGCGGCGCGCAGGTGCTGACCCGTCGCTTCCCTTCACATCTTTGACATCTCCCTCGACAGCCTATTCGTGTGGTTGCGCCGCAGCTTGCACGCATTGGGGGTATTGGGTGGCGGCGATACCCCACGGGCTGGGGGCAGCGGCCCGCGTGCGCTTGATCATGGTCACGCTCTCGGATTGGATGCGCGGCGGCAGTGCGTGCGTGTCGGGGTGATCCTCGGCGAGCGGCATGCCCAACCGCCCGACGCTGGCCCGTCACCCGCAAACGTCAACATCGGGCCATCATCCCAGCCTGAGGAGCGGCCTTAAGGGCCGGAGACGCCAATGCATCGCAATCGTCGCGCCAAGATCGTCGCAACCGTGGGGCCGGCGAGCTCCGATCCTGCGGTGCTGAAGGCCCTGTATCTCGCCGGCGTCGATACCTTCCGGATGAATTTCAGCCACGGCAGCCGTGAGAACCATGCGGCGGTGCATGCTTCGATCCGCGCCCTCGAAATCGAGATGGGGCGCCCCATCGGCATTCTTCAGGACCTTCAGGGGCCGAAGATCCGCGTCGGCACCATCAAGGACGGCCGCATCACCGTGCAGGCGGGCGAGAAGATCCGTTTCGTGCTTCACGGCGCGGACGGCGACCGCGATGCCATTCCGCTGCCCCATCCGGAAATCTTCGCCGCCATCGCGCCCCGGCAGGACCTGCTCATCGACGACGGCCGGGTGCGCGTGCGGGTGCAGGGCGTGGGCGATGATTTCATCGACGCCGAAGTGGTCATCGGCGGCGTCATCTCCAACCGCAAGGGCGTGAACCTGCCCGGCACGATCCTTGACCTCTCCCCGCTCACCGCGAAGGACCGCGAGGACCTGGAATTCGGTCTCTCGCTCGGCGTGGACTGGGTGGCGCTCTCCTTCGTGCAGCGGGCCTCCGACGTGATCGAGGCGCGCGGCATCATCGGCGACCGCGCCGGCATCATGTCCAAGATCGAGAAGCCCTCGGCACTGGAGCATATCGAGGACATCGTCCGCATGTCGGATGCGGTGATGGTGGCGCGCGGCGATCTCGGCGTCGAAATCCCGCATGAGGAAGTGCCCGGCCGCCAGAAGGAACTGGTGCGCGCCTGCCGCCTTGCGGCGAAGCCCGTGATCGTGGCGACGCAGATGCTCGAATCCATGGTCAACGCCCCGACGCCCACCCGCGCGGAGGCCTCCGACGTCGCCACCGCCATCTATGACGGGGCGGATGCGGTGATGCTCTCGGCGGAATCCGCAACCGGCAGCTATCCGGTCGAGGCCGTGACCATGATGGACCGCATCATCTCGGCCACCGAGCGCCACAAGCTCTATCGCTCCTTCATCTCTGCCTCCGCGCTCGATCCCGAGCAGTCGCCGCCCCACGCGGTGGCTGCCGCCGGGGCCGGCCTTGCGGAGACCATCGGGGCGAAGGCCATCGTCGGCTATACGTCGAGCGGCACCACGGTGGCCCGCATCGCGCGCCAGCGGCCCGCGCTGCCCATCGTGGCACTGACGCCCAATCTCGCCGTGGCCCGCCGGGCCTCCCTCATGTGGGGCGTGCACAGCGTGCCGTCCCAGGACGTGACCACCTATGAGGAAATGGTGGCGACGGCCCGCAAGGCGCTGGTGGACGAGAATTTCGGCGGGCCCGGTGATCTCGCGGTCGTGGTGGCGGGCATTCCCTTTGCCCAGTCCGGCACCACAAACAACCTGCGCGTCTTCTCCCTCGGCGGCTCCGCGCGCTGACCGCCCGACAGCCTGGCCACCCCGTGGCCGGGCTGTCTTTTCGACCCCGTTTGTGTCGTTGACCTCGCTCCGTCCGGCCCGCATGACCCCGCCATCGGGAGCATCGAGGTCTGGATCATGAAGAGACACTACGTGGGTCTGCTGGCGATGGCGGTTCTGCTGGCCGGCTGCGCCACCGTGACCCGCGGCACCACGTCGAAGGTGCAGGTGGTGACGGAGCCCGCGGGCGCGAAGGTTTCGACGACGCTCGGCTATGACTGCACGAGCCCGTGCACCATCATGGCGGGTCGCAAGGACGAATTCACCGTCACCATCACCAAGGACGGCTACGAGCCCGAGGTGGTGGAGGTGCGTACGCGCAGCTCGCAGGACGGGCAGGGCGCGGTCGCCGGGAACCTCATAGCCGGCGGCCTGATCGGCATGGGCGTGGATGCGGCGAACGGTGCCGATCTGGAGCACTATCCCAACCCTATCACCGTCACGCTGCGGCCGGTGGCTAAGCCCGGCAAGCGCTCCTGAGGGGCAGCCCGGCCGGGTCAGCCCCGGCCGGACTTCAGGCGGCTCTCGGCTGCGGCGATATAGACGTCGCGCGAGGGCGTCAGATGCCGGCGGCAGAGATCGACAAGCCCCGCGCGATCGCCGCCCGCGAGCGCCGCAATCATCGCCACATGCTCGTCGCGGGCGCGGGCGAGATGCTCGGGGCTGGCGGCGGTCATGGACCGCACGCCGTGCACCTTGTGGGCCATGGCGGCGATCAGTTCGGCCAGATGCGGATTGCCGCAGGCCGCGAACAGCGTCTCATGGAAGACCATGTTGGCGCGGAAGGCCGCCCGCGCATCGCCGCTCGCGACCGCGGCCGAATGCCGGGCCTGAACGGCTTCCAGCGCGGCCAGGAGGCCGGCGTCCACCGGCAGGGGGATCTCGGCGGCAGCGAGCGTCTCCAGCGCCTCGCGCACGGCATAGATCTGCCGCACGTCATCCGGCGCGAGGGATTTGACCACCGCGCCGCGGTTGGGCACGCGCTCCACCAGCCCCAGCCGCTCCAGCTCTGACAGCGCCTCGCGGATTACGTGGCGCTTCACCTCGAGGCGGGCGGCCAGTTCCTCCTCGACGAGGCGCTCGCGCGGCAGCAGCCAGCCGAGCACGATCTCCTCCTCCAGTGTCGCGGCGATGGCGCGGACGCGGTCCGTGGTCTGTTGCTTGGCAGCGGCTTCCATGGGCTCCGAAATAACGCTGTTCGATATTGTTGACAATCCTGGCAACAACCGCTTCCAATGCCCCATGACCAGCGCCGATGACGAGACCCCACCCGCCGCCCGCGGCATGCGCCGCAACCTTGCCAGCTATGGCGATCCGGGCTTTTCGCTCTTCCTGCGCAAGGCCTTCATCAAGGCGGCCGGCTATTCGGACGATGCGCTGGATCGGCCGATTATCGGCATCACCAACACCTTCAGCGACTTCAATCCCTGCCACGGCAACGTGCCGCGCCTCATCGAGGCGGTGAAGCGCGGGGTGATGCTCGCCGGCGGTCTGCCGATGGAGTTTCCCACCGTCTCCATCCACGAATCCTTCTCCAACCCCACCTCCATGTTCCTGCGCAATCTCATGGCCATGGATACGGAGGAGATGATCCGCGCCCAGCCCATGGACGCGGTGGTGCTGATCGGCGGCTGCGACAAGACCGTGCCGGCCCAGCTCATGGGCGCGGTGAGCGCCAATGTGCCCGCAATCCAGCTCATCACCGGGCCGATGCTGGTCGGCCATCACAAGGGCGAAATCCTCGGCGCCTGCACCGATTGCCGGCGGCTCTGGGGCCAGCACCGGGCCGGGCATCTCGATGCGGAGGAGATGGACGTGCTCTCGGGCCGCCTCGCGCCGACGCAGGGCACCTGCATGGTCATGGGCACGGCCAGCACCATGGGCTGTCTCGTGGAGGCGCTGGGCATCGCCTTGCCGTGGACGGGCACCATTCCCGCCACCCACGCGGACCGCATCCGTGCGGCCGAGGCGAGCGGGCGTCAGGCGGTGCAACTGGCAACCCATGGGCCGACGCCGCGCGATCTGCTCACGCCTGCCGCCTTCCGCAATGCGCTGACGGTGCTTCAGGCCATTGGCGGCTCCACCAACGGGCTCGTGCATCTCGCCGCCATCGCCCGCCGGGCCGGCCTCTCCGTCGATCTCGACGCCTTCGATGCCATCGGTCGATCCGTGCCTGTGCTCATCGACCTGAAGCCCTCGGGCGACCATTACATGGAGCACTTTCACTGGGCCGGCGGCGTGCCGAAGCTGATGAAAGAGCTGGGCGATCACCTCGACCGCAGCGCGCCCACCATCGACGGACGTACCATCGGCGAGATTGCGGACGCCGCCGAGGAGGTGCCCGGCCAAGCCATCATCCGCCCCGCCAGCGCGCCGCTGAAGCCGTTCGGCGGCATGGCCGTGCTGCGCGGCAATCTGGCGCCGGGCGGCGCGGTCATCAAGCATTCCGCCGCCTCCGAGGCCCTGCTGCGCCACACCGGGCGGGCGGTGGTCTTCGACAGCGTCGAGGACATGGTGAACCGCATCGACGATCCGGGTCTTGATGTGCAGGCGGATGACGTATTGGTGCTGCGCAACGCCGGCCCCAAGGGCGCGCCGGGCATGCCGGAGGCCGGCTATCTGCCGATCCCGAAGAAGCTGGCGCAGGCGGGCGTGAAGGACATGGTGCGGATTTCCGATGCCCGGATGAGCGGCACGGCCTTTGGCACCATCGTTCTGCACATCACGCCGGAGGCGGCGGTCGGCGGCCCGCTCGGTCTCGTGCGCAGCGGCGACACCATCCGCCTCGACGTGGCGGCACGCGAGATCGCGCTGCTGGTGCCGGATGAGGAGCTCGAACGCCGCAGGGCGGAATGGACGCCCCCCGCCCATCTGGCCGAGGCGGCGCGCGGCTATCAGCACCTTTATCTTACCCACGTCCTTCAGGCGGACGAGGGGTGCGATTTCGATTTCTGCTGACGGGTCGCGTCGGTGCGCTCACGCGGACCAGATGCCGCCGTCCGAGGTCCGCCGCACGTAATTGACCAGGAAGTCCGTGAAGACGCGGATCTTGGCCGGCAGACGCTCGCGGTTCTGGTAGGCAATGTTCATGGTCAGCATGGGCAGTTGCCAGTCCAGCAGCACCGGCACCAGCCGCCCGGCCTCGAGATCCTCCTGCACGATGTAGAGGGGCTGGACGAGAATGCCGAGCCCGGCGATGGCCGCCTGCCGGATCACCTGCCCGTCATTGCAATCGAGCGCCGCGGTGATGCGGACGGTGCGCTCTGCCTCGCCCTTGGAGAGGCGCAGGGAGAAGGGATCCTGCGCCAGATTGTAGACCAGCATGTCATGCCGGGCGAGGTCGGCGGGCTCCTTCGGCCGGCCGCGTTCCTCCAGATAGGCGGGGGAGGCGGCCAGCACCCGGCGCATGCGCCCGAGCCGCCGCACCACGATGTTGGTGTCCGGCTCGTGCAGGCGGGTGCGGATGGCGACATCGATCCCCGCTTCGATGAAGTCGAGATAGCGGTTCGCCACCGCGATGTGCACGCTGAGCTTGGGATAGAGCCGGCGCAGCTCCGGGAGCATGGGCGCCAGATAGATGGTGGCGAAGGACAAAGAACTCGTCACACGCAACAATCCCTGCGGAGAAAGCGTGTGCTCATTGACGGCCTCCTCCGCCTCGGCGAGCTCGGCAAGGAGCGCGCCGCTGCGCTGGTAGAATTCCTGTCCGGCTTCCGTGAGCCAGAGGCGGCGCGTGTTGCGCTCGACGAGCCGGGCGGACAGGCGCTCCTCCAGCGCCGAGAGATGGCGGCTCACGGCGGCGTTCGACATACCCAGCGCCTCGGCCGCGCGGGAGAGGCTGCGCAATTCGGCCGTCTTCAGGAAGACCTCGATCTGGGCCAGGCGATCCATCTTTCCGCTCCGCGCAAAAGACCGTTCCGAAAATTCCGGTTTATTTCCACCGCGTGCAAGTCAAAACTGCAAGCAATCAAAGACCAATAAGGTCGAGGAAACGCCAATATGACCGGACCCGTCCGCCACATTGTGATGTGGCGGGTCGGCGGAGATACGCGCGAAGCGCGCGCCGCCGCCCGTCTCAAGGTGAAAAGGGCCTTCGAGGGCCTGCGCGGCCGCGTCCGCGGCCTGACCCATGTGGAAGTGGGCATCGACATCAGTGATGTCGATTATGCCTGCGACGTGGTGCTCGTCTCCGAATTCGAGACACAGGCCGATCTGGAGGCCTATGCCACCCATCCCGAGCACCTGAGGGTGCGTCAGGAATTGGGGGATCTGCGCATCGCCCGCTTCCAGGTGGACTATGTGGCCGAGCCGGCCGCGTCCCCGGCCCTTGAGCCCGATCGCGCATCCCGCGGCGAACTCTTCGCCGGCGCCTGAACCCTGCGGCGCGGCCGGCATCGGCCGCCGAGGAAGGACAGCGTCATGAACATGAGCTTCACTTACGATGCCCTGCCCATCCGCGTCCGGTTCGGCCGCGGCACGGTGGCCGAAGTCGCGACCGAGGTGGCGCGCCTCGGGGCGCAGCGCGCGCTCGTTCTGACCACGCCCCAGCAGGCAGGGGAGGGCGAGCGGATCGCCGCTTTGCTCGGTGCCGTATCCGCTGGCGTGTTTCCGGGCGCGGTCATGCACACGCCCGTCGAGGTAACGGAGATGGCGCTTGCCGCCTTGCGCGAGAGCGGCGCGGATTGCGTGGTGTCGGTGGGCGGAGGCTCCACCACCGGCCTTGGCAAGGCCTTGGCGCTGCGCACCGGGGTGAAGCAGCTCGTCATTCCTACCACCTATGCCGGCTCCGAGATGACGCCCATCCTCGGCGAGACGCAGGACGGGCGGAAAACCACGCTCCGCTCGCTCAACGTGCTGCCCGAGGCGGTGATCTATGACGTGGATCTCACCGTCGGCCTGCCGGCCGCCCTGTCGGCCACGTCGGGCGTGAATGCCATCGCCCATGCGGTGGAGGCGCTTTATGCCCGCGACCGCAATCCCGTGATCTCGCTGATGGCGGAGGACAGCATCCGCAGCCTGTCATCGGCTTTGCCGATCCTCGTCCACGAGCCGGGCAACATGGAAGCGCGGGGCATGGCGCTTTACGGCGCCTGGCTCGCCGGCTGTTGCCTCGGCGCGGTGGGCATGGCCCTGCACCACAAGCTCTGTCACACGCTCGGCGGCACCTTCAATCTGCCCCATGCGGAGACGCACACCATCGTCCTCTCCCATGCGGTGGCCTATAATGCGCCGGCTGCGCCAGAGGCCATGGCCGCCATCACGCGCGCCCTCGGCGCGCCCGATGCGGCGCAGGGCATCTTCGATCTCGTCCGGGCGCTGGGCGCGCCCCGCGCCCTTGCGGACATCGGCATGCCGGCGGATGGCATCGAGCGCGCTGCCGATCTCGCGGTGGAAAGCCCCTACTGGAACCCGCGGCCCATCACCCGCGAGGCGATCCGCGATCTCATCGCCCGCGCCCATGCGGGCGAGCGGCCGGTCGCGGCGGTCCCCGCAGAAGAGGCGGCCTGAGCCATGGCGCGCCCCTCCCGCACCCTCATCACCGGCGCGACCATCCTGTCCATGGACGGGGCCGTCGGGGACCTGCCCAAGGGCGACATTCTCGTCGAGGACGACCGCATTATTGCCATCGCGCCGGTCCTTCAGGCGGATGACGCGGAGCGGGTGGACGCGGAGGGCCGCATCGCGGTGCCGGGCTTCGTGAATGCGCACATGCACACCTGGCAGACCGGCCTGCGCAGCCTCGCGGCGGACTGGACGCTGCTGGAATATTTCCGCTGGGTGCATGCGGGGCTCGCCACGCGCTTCCGGCCGGAGGACATCGGCATCGCGACCCTCGTGGGCGCGCTGGGGCAGATCGATGCGGGCACCACCACGCTCGTGGACTGGTGCCATAACAATCCCACCCCCGAGCATACGGATGCGGCGGTCGAGGCGCTGGCACGGAGCGGCATCCGCGCCGCCTTCTTCCACGGCTCGCCCAAGCCGGACCCGAAGCCCGGCGAGCCCCATTTCTCGGAAGTGCCGCATCCGCGCGCCGAGATCGAGCGGCTACGCCGGGGGATGTTCTCCGGCGAGGACGGGCTGATGACCCTCGGCCTCGCCATCCTCGGCCCCCATTATTCGACATTGGAGGTCGCCCGCGCGGATTTCCGGATGGCGCGGGAGTTCGGCCTCGTCGCCTCCATGCATCAGGGCGGGGGAGCGGCGAAGACACCGGGTGGCTGGGAGACGCTGCTCGACGAAGGGCTGGTGGGGCCGGGCATCAATGTGGTGCATGGCAACGACCTCTCCGACGCGCTCTTCTCGGCGTTGGTGGATCAGGGCGCTTCCTTCTCGGTGACGCCCGAGAACGAGATGACGCAGGGCCACGGCTTTCCCGTCACCGGCCGCCTGCTGAAGCGCGGCGTTGCCCCCTCGCTGGGCGTCGATCTGGAATCCGTGCTGGCGGGCGACATGATGGGCGTCGCGCGCGTCGCGCTGGGCATGCAGCGTGTGCTCGACAATACCGACAGCCGCCGCGACACCGGGGCCATTCCGCCGACCTCCACCGTGCGGGTGCGGCAGGCGCTGGAATGGATCACCATCGAAGGCGCGCGGATGCTGGGGCAGGAGGGGCGCATCGGTTCGCTCGCGCCCGGCAAGCAGGCGGACATCACGCTCATCGATGCCCGCGCGCTGCATCTGCAACCGGTGCATGATCCGGTGGCCACCGTCGTCATGCAGGCGGGGCGGGGAGACGTGGAGGCGGTGATGATCGCCGGCCGCTTCCGAAAGAAGAATGGCAAGCTGCTGGCCGCAGCGCTCGACGACACGCTCGCCCGTCTCGCCCGCTCCGGCGCGCGCATCGTGGACGAGCTCGGTCTCAAGCGGACGGCGGCGTGAGGAGACGGGGATGACGGAAACGCTCACACTTGGCTGGATCGGGCTCGGGAAGATGGGCCTTCCCATCTCCACCCGCCTTGCCGCCGCAGGCTACGACATCGCGGGCACGGACCGGGATCAGGAGCGCATCTCCGAGGCGGCCGCCAGCGGCGTGAAGCCCGCCGCGACGCTCGCGGATGCCGCAACGCGCGACATCGTCTTCACATCCCTGCCGGACGACAAGGCGCTGCGGGCGGTCGCTCTCGATGGCCCGCTGTTCCAGAGCATGCGCAAGGGTACGATCCTGGTGGAGACCTCGACCGTCAGCCCCGGCATCTCGGCCGAAGTGGCGCAGGCGGCAGACGCGCGCGGCATCGCCTATCTGCGGGCGCCGGTCTCCGGCAATGCGGCGATCGCCCATACCGGCAATCTCACCTGCTTCGTGTCCGGCCCGAAAGCCGCCTTTGACACCTTCCTGCCGGTCGCCCAGGCCTTCACGCGGGCGCAGAAATATCTCGGGACGGCGGAAGAGGCCCGCTACGCCAAGCTGGCGGTCAATCTCATGATTGCCGTCTCCGCCGCCATGATGGGTGAGAGCATCGTCCTGGCCCGCAAGGGCAACCTGGCCTGGCAGGACATCCTCGACGTGCTGACCAACAGCGCGGTGGGCTCGCCCATGGTGCACTACAAGGCCAAGAGCCTGGAGACGCGCGACTTCAACTCCACCTTCTCCTGCCGCCAGATGGCCAAGGACCTCGACCTGATCGTCGGCGCCGGGCACGCGGCGGACATGGCCATGCCGCTCGCGACCCTGACGCGCGAGGTCTATGGCGCGCTCATCGGGCGGGGCGAGGGCGAAGCGGATTTCATCTCCACCGTACGCCTTGCGGAATGGCTGGCCGGCCTCGGCGAGCCGGACCTTGAACAGAATGAAGGGAGGCTCGCATGAGGAACTTCGATCAGTTCACCATCACGCAGGCCGTGCTGGAGCGGGTCGCCAACACGCCGGACGCCCGCACCCGGCAGATCAGCGAGGCGCTGGTTCGCCACCTGCACGATTTCATCCGCGAGGTGCGCCCCACCCAGGCGGAATGGGAGCAGGGCATCGCCTTCCTCACCGCCACCGGCCACATGTGCACCGGCACGCGGCAGGAATTCATCCTGCTCTCCGACACGCTTGGCGTTTCCATGCTGGTGGATGCGATCAATCACGATCACCAGCAGGCGGTGACGGAGAGCACGGTTCTGGGTCCCTTCTATGTGGAGGGGCCGCCGGAGCAGCCCTGCGGCAGCGACATTTCCGGCGATCTGCCGGGCGAGCCCATGTTCGCCTCCGGCACCGTGCGCACGGCCGACGGCACGCCGCTCGCCAATGCCATCGTGGACGTGTGGCATTCGGACGAGGACGGCTATTACGACGTGCAGCACGAAGGGGAGGGGCTGGTCGCCCGCGCCCGCTTCCGCACCGATGAGGCGGGCCACTTCCATTTCTGGTCCATCAAGCCCGCCGCCTATCCGATCCCCCATGACGGGCCGGTGGGCAAGATGCTGCAGGCCCAGGGGCGCCATCCCTGGCGTCCGGCGCATGTGCATTTCATGATCGAGGCGCCCGGTTATGAGAAGCTCGTGACCCACGTCTTCGTGGCGGGCGATGCCTATCTCGACAGCGATGCGGTCTTCGGCGTGAAGGACTCGCTCATCTGCGACTTCGCCGTCCATCCCGCCGGCGCCGCGCCGGACGGTCGCGTGGTTGACCGCCCATGGTGCGAACTCACCTACGATTTCCGGCTCAATCCGGTCTCCAACGCCGCCTCGCGTGCGGCCTAGGCTCGCCATTCGGCCGGCGCCTTGAGCCGGCCGGACGGTACGTCCCAGTAGCTTCAGTCTGTCCGGAGACGCCATCTCCGGCCCTTGATGGCGCAAGCGGTTTCGAACATCCGCAGACCGAGAGCCCGGAAAACGGGCCCCTTGCGGAGGGAGGAAGACATGTCTGCCCAAGCCCGCATCGATGGCGTGCCCATCGGTGCCCCCTCGCTCGACATCATCATGGCGCGGCTCGCGGCCATCGTCGGCGATCGTGCCAGTGCCGCCCCCGGCGTGCGGGCCGATCACGGCCGCAGCGAGGCCTATCACGCCGCCCGCCCGCCAGACGTGGTGGTCTTTCCGGAGACCACGGCGGAAGTGCAGGCCATCGTGAACCTGTGCCGCGAGCTCGATCTGCCACTCGTGCCTTTCGGCGCCGGCACCTCGCTCGAAGGCAATGCCGCCGCCCTCCATGGCGGCGTGTGCCTCGACATGGGGCGCATGAACCAGATGCTGGAGATCCACGCGGAAGACATGGATGTGCGGGTGCAGCCCGGCATCACCCGCAAGCAGCTCAACGCCCAACTGCGCGACACTGGGCTGTTCTTCCCCATCGATCCGGGCGCGGACGCCTCCATCGGCGGCATGACCTCCACCCGCGCCTCCGGCACCATGGCGGTGCGCTACGGGACCATGAAGGACAATGTGCTGGCCCTGGAAGTGGTGCTGGCCGACGGACGCGCCATCCGCACCGCGCGGCGGGCCAAGAAGTCCGCCGCCGGCTATGATCTCACCCGCCTCTTCGTGGGGGCCGAGGGGACGCTCGGCGTCATCACCGAGATCACGCTGAAGCTGCATCCGCAGCCGGAGGCGATCTCCTCCGCCGTCTGTGCCTTTCCCGACCTGAAGGCGGCCGTGGACACCGCCATCGGCGTCATCCAGTCGGGCGTGCCGGTCGCCCGTATCGAATTGCTCGACGCCGTAATGATGCGGGGCATGAACCTGCATTCGCGCCTCGGCCTGCCCGAGGTGCCGCACCTGTTCTTCGAGTTTCACGGCTCCAGCGCTTACGTGACCGAGCAGGCGGAGACCGCGCAGGCCATCGCGGCGGACAACGGCGGCCAGGGCTTTCAGTGGGCGGTGACGCCCGAGGAGCGCACCCGGCTCTGGCACGCCCGCGACAACACGCTTTATGCGGGCCTCGCCCTGCGTCCCGGCGCCAAGGCCATGATTACCGACGTGTGCGTGCCCATCTCGCGGCTCGCGGACTGTCTCGTCGACACCGCTGCCGATCTTGTCGAATGCGGCCTCGTCGCGCCGGTGGTGGGCCATGTGGGTGATGGAAATTTTCACCTGCTGGTGCTCATCGACCCGCAGGACCCGGAAGAGCTTGCCCGCGCCAAGGCCTTCAACGAGCGGCTGGTACGCCGGGCCATCGCGCTGGACGGCACCTGCACCGGCGAGCACGGCATCGGCATGGGCAAGATGGACTTCCTCGCCCTCGAATTGGGCGAGGCGGTGGATGCCATGCGGCTGCTCAAGGGTGCGCTCGATCCGCACGGCATTCTGAACCCCGGCAAGATCTTCAAGCCCCATCCTCCCACCCAAGGATCTGCGCCATGAGAGCGGTGATGGAAAAGATGCCCCGCCTCGAAGCCGCCCCGTCCGCCGAGACCCCCGGCACGCCACTTCTGGAACTGCGCGGCATCTCGAAGGTGTTTCCCGGCGTGAAAGCGCTGGATGACGTGTCCTTCGCCGTCTGGCCCGGCGAAGTGCACATGCTGCTCGGCGAGAACGGCGCTGGCAAATCCTCGCTGATGAAGGTGCTCTGCGGCGCCTATCAGGCGGATGCGGGCGAGTATTTCCACAAGGGAGAGCAGGTCGATATCCGCTCGCCCGCCGATGCCCGGCGCTTCGGGATTTCGGTCATCTTTCAGGAGTTCTCGCTCGTTCCCTATCTGGACGTCGCGCAGAACATCTTCCTTGGCCGGGAATTTCCCTCGAAGATTCCAGGTCTTCTGGATCGCCGCCGTCTCTATCGCGAGGCGCAGGCGGTGCTCGACCTCATCGGCCTCGACGTGGACCCACGCACCAAGGTGCACAGCCTCGGCGTCGCCCAGCAGCAGATGGTGGAGATCGGCAAGGCGCTCTCGCAGGATGCCCGCATCCTGGTGATGGACGAGCCGACCGCCGCTTTGTCGGACCGCGAGACGGAACGTCTGTTCGAGGTGATGCGTCAGCTTCAGGCCAAGGGCGTCGCCATCATCTACATCTCCCACCGCATGGCCGAGGTGTTTGCCCTCGGCGACCGCATCACCGTTCTGCGCGACGGCAAGATGGTGGGCCGGGCGCTTCCGGGCGAGACCTCTCCGGATGAACTGGTGCGGATGATGGTCGGCCGCAACGTCGACATGTCCTATCCGCGCCGCTTCGCCACCGAGCTCGGCGAGACCGTGCTGGAGGTGAAGAATGTCAGTTCGGTCAACGGCATCCGGGACATAAACCTGAAGGTCCGCGCCGGGGAGATCGTGGGCCTGTGCGGTCTGGTCGGCTCCGGCCGCACCGAGGTGGCGCGGGCCATCTTCGGCGCCGATGCGGTGACCGCCGGCGAGATCCGCCTGTTCGGCAAGCCGCAGACCGGCGGGCCGGACGCGGCCGCGCGGGCCGGCGTCGGCCTCATCCCCGAGAGCCGCAAGACCGAAGGCCTGGCGCTCATCCGCTCGGTCAGCGACAACCTCGCCATCGCGGGCTTGCCGAAGCTGTTCCCGAACATGGTCTTCTCGCCCGCCAAGGCGCGCCGCTCGGCGCAGGAACTGATCCAGCGCCTGCGCATCGCAACGCCTTCGCCACGCCAGAACGTGGCCGTGCTCTCGGGCGGCAACCAGCAGAAGGTGGTGATCGGCAAGTGGCTGGCCGCCGGCACGCGGCTCTTCATCTTCGACGAGCCGACCCGCGGCATCGACGTGGGTGCGAAGTCGGAAATCTTCGCCCTCATCGATCAATTGGTGGCCGAGGGCGCGGCGGTGTTGATGATCTCGTCCGAACAGGCCGAGATCGTCCATGTCTGCGACCGCGCCTATGTGATGCGCGGCAAGCGCATCGTCGGCGAACTCGCCCGCGCCGACCTTTCCGAAGAGAACATCGTCCGAATGGGGATGCACGATGAGTGACCTTGCCCTCGCCCCCACCCGTGCGCGCCGGTTGCCGGCGGTGCCCGGGGTTGCCGTCGCCCTCGTCGGCCTCGCGGTCCTGTTCGCCATCGCGAGCCCCGGCTTCCTGTCGCCGGGCAATCTGTCGAACATCCTCGTCCAGTCGGTGATCCTGCTGCTCCTCGCTCTGCCGATGACGCTGATCATCATGACCGAGGGGCTCGACCTCTCCATGGGCGCAGTGCTCACGCTCGCCTCGCTGGTGCTGGCGCTCATCGTCGTGGCGACCCAGTCGCTGGTCCTCGGGTTGCTCGGGGCCATCGCGGTCGGCCTCGTCTTCGGCCTTGCCAATGGCTGGCTGGTGGCGGTCCTTGGCATCCCGCCCTTCGTCGCCACCCTCGGCACGCTCGGGGCTGCCCAGGGGCTGGCGCTCATCGTGTCCGATGGCCAGAGCGTGGTCGGCATCCCGCGCTTCGTGCGGCAGGTCTATTCCGGCGAGATGGCGGGCATTCCGACGCCGATCCTCATCGGCGCGGGCTTCTATGCCCTCTTCCATGTGCTGCTCTATCACACGCGCTTCGGCACCTATGTCTGCGCGCTGGGCGGCAACCGGGATGCGCTGACGCTCGCCGGCGTGCGCTGGCGGCCTCTCCTCATCGCCGTCTACATGCTGGGCGGCGCCACCGCCGGCGTCGCGGCCCTGCTGATGACGGCCCGCATGAATGCCGGCCATCCCACCGCCGCCATCGGCATGGAGTTCGACGCCATCGCCGCCGTGGCGCTGGGCGGGACCTCTTTCGAGAAGGGCAACGGCTGGATCTTCGGCACCCTGCTCGGCGTGCTCACCGTCGGTGTGCTGCGCAACGGCCTGAACCTCATGGCCGTGCCGTCTTCGGTGCAGGTGGCCTGCATCGGCGCCCTCGTCATCTTCGCCCTCTTCCTCGACGGCATGCGGAGCCAGAAGTCATGAGCCTCGCCAGCGACGTTCCGGCGGGCTCGCCCCGCCTCCATCTGTCCAAGGATGTCCAGCAGATCGTCTATCGGCTGCTCGCCGCCGGCCTGATCTGCCTGGCGCTGGGCATCGCCACCGATGCCTTCTTCACCACCAACAACATCCTCAACGTGCTGCGTCAGGCGAGCCTGCTGTTCTTCCTCGCCTCCGGCCTCACGCTGGTGATCCTGACGGGCGGGCTCGATCTCTCCATCGGCGCCAATATCGGCCTCTCGGCGTGCCTCGCCGCCACCGTCATCAAGGCCACGGGCTCGCCGGTGCTGGGCACGCTGACGGGGCTCGCCACCGGCTGCGCCATCGGCATCTGCAACGGCCTCATGGTGGCGAAGCTGCGCATCCCCTCCTTCATCGCCACCTACGGCATGCTGTGGGTGCTGCACGGCATCACCTATTACTACATGGCCGGCGAGACCATTCATGGCTTCCCGCCCGGCTTCCGGCAGATCGGCTCGGGGCATTTCCTCGGCATTCCGATCCCGGTCTATCTGATGGTCGTCTTCCTCGTCGCCGGAACGATCTTCGCCCAGAGGACCGTGTGGGGGCAGCAGATCTATGCCATCGGCGCCAATCCGGTGGCGGCGCGGCTGACGGGCATTCCCATCCACCGCCGGCTGATCCTCGTCTATGGCTTTTCCGGCGCCATGGCGGGCGTCGCCTCCATCGTCTTCCTCGCCCGTCTCAATTCGGCAGAGGGGGACATCGGCGAGGCCATGACGCTGCCGGCCATCGCGGCGGTGCTCATCGGCGGTGCCTCGCTGTTCGGCGGCATCGGCAGCGTGTTCGGCACCTTCATCGGCGCCCTCATCCTCACGCTCGTCCTCAACGGCATGAACCTGCTCGCCATCAACGCCAGCTGGCAGCCGCTCGTGACCGGCGCGATCCTCGTCTTCGCCGTCTGGCTCGACATGTACGGCCGCAAGAAGGCCTGAGCCGCGTCACCAATCCAGAATAATTACCGGAGGAAACCCAATGTCGAAGCTCAAGCTGTTCGGAGTGGTGCTGCCCGCCGCCTTGCTGGCCACCAGCGCCTTTGCGGCGGATGAGACCATCGCCGTCTTCACCAAGAACCAGACCAATCCCTATTTCCAGACCGTGCGCGTGGGCGCCGAAGCCGCAGCCAAGGCCATGGGCGCCAAGGTGGTGCACTACATTCCCACCAAGCCCGACTCCATCCCCGAGCAGCTCAGCCAGATCGAGGATGTGATCGTGAAGAAGCCGAGCGCCATCGTCTTCGTGCCGGTGGACTACAAGGCCATGGTGCCCGGCGTCGAGCAGATCAACGATGCCAAGATTCCCGTCGTCAATGTCACGGACCGCAGCGCCGGCGGCAAGTTCCTCGCCTTCGTCGGCGCGGACGACTACAGCCTCGGCCTCGAGACCGGCCGTTATCTGCTCAAGGAGATGGGCGGCAAGGGCAACGTGGTGATCCTGGAAGGCGTGAAGGGTTCCCTCACCAATGTGGACCGGGTGCGCGGCTTCAATGATGCGCTCAAGGAATTCAAGGACGTGAAGCTGCTCGCCAGCCAGCCGGCCAATTACCAGCGCCTGCAGGGGTTGCAGGTGATGGAAAACCTCATGCAGTCGCACCCGCAGATCGACGGCGTGCTGGCGGCCAACGACGCCATGGCCATCGGCGCCATCGAGGCACTGGACGGGGCCAACCGCAAGGCCAAGGTGGTCGGCATCAACGGCACCAAGGAGGCGGTGGATGCCATCAAGTCCGGCAAGCTGCTGGCGTCCGGTGATTACAACGGCTTCCTCCAGGGCTGCATCGGCACCATGGTCGCCATCCGCGCCCTGCGCAAGGAGACCATCGTCAATGAGGTGGTGCTGAAGCCCACCGTCGTGAATGCCTCGAACTACAAGCCCTATGACGTGCCGCTGGAGAGCCGTTCCTGCCCGAGCTGGTCGGATGCTGCGGCCCTGTCGGTGAAGACCAACTGAGACGGCAGAGCCGTCACGCTTTGAAGAGAGAAGAGGGCGCTTTCCCGATGGCCTGGACCGGGACCCGCTCCGGCCATCGGGAGGCGCTTTCGCCCCATGGAGCCTGTGCTGATGCTGTTTGCCATTCATGCCGTTGACCGCGATGGCGCGCTTTCCGAGCGTCTTGCCCATTACGACGCCCACAAGGCCTTTCTCTCCGACACGTCGGCCTTCGGCGTGCGGATCGTGATGTCCGGGCCGCTGGTGAGCGATGACGGCCAGACGATGATCGGAAGCCTCTTCCTCATCGAGGCGGAAGACCGGGCCGCGGTAGAGCGCTTCCACGCCGCCGACCCGTTCAAGAAGGCGGGCATCTGGGCTCGCGTCACCATCACCGGCTTCATCCGCCGTCAGGGCTGAGGCCGTCGCTCAAACGCGGATGCGGAGCCTCATTGCCCGATGAGCTCCGCGACCCGTTTGGCAAGCTTATCGATGTCGAACGGCTTGGTGACGACCGCCATGCCCGGTTCCAGACCATCCTCGTACAGGCCGGAATCGTGCACATATCCGGTCACGAACAGGACTTTCAGATTGGGGCGGGTGACGCGGGCGGCGTCCGCAAGCTGGCGTCCGTTGAGGCCGGGCAATCCCACGTCCGTCAGCAGCAGGTCGATGGGCTGGTCGGACTGGAGGATCCTGAGGCCATCGGGCCCGGTAGAGGCCACCAGCGTCTCATAGCCGAGCGCGCCAAGTGATTCCGTGACCAGCAGCCGGACCGCAGGCTCGTCCTCGACGATCAGGATGGTCGCCGCGTGCTTGATCGCTTCCGCGCGATCGGCATCGCCCCCGGCGGGCACGATGGGCCGGGCATCTTCCCGCGAGCGGGGGATATACAGCGAGACCACCGTGCCTTGCTGCTCCACGCTCTCGATAAGGACGGTACCGCCGGACTGCTGGGCAAAGCCGTAGATCATGGAGAGGCCGAGGCCCGTGCCCTTGCCGAGCGGCTTGGTGGTGAAGAAGGGCTCGAAGGCCTTCGAGATGACATGGGCCGGCATGCCGTGCCCCGTGTCCTCGACCTGGAGCAGCACATAGTCCCCCGGCGCCGGGAGCGCCACGCGCCCGAGATCGGCGGGCTCGACCCGGACATTTTCCGTCCGGATGGTGAGCGTTCCGCCGTCCGGCATGGCATCCCGCGAGTTGATCGCGAGATTGAGGACCGAACTCTCCAACTGGTTGGGATCGCAGCGGGCGTTCCAGAGATCCTCCTCGGTCTCGATGCGCAGCACGATCAGTTCGCCGATGGACTTCTTGATGAGGTCCAGCATGCCCACCACCAGCTGGTGCGCCTGTACCGGCTGCGGATCGAGCGACTGCCGGCGGGCGAAGGCGAGCAGGCGCTGTGTGAGCGAGGCCGCACGCTCCGCCGAACTCGTGGCGACGGTCAGGAAGCGGTCCACATCCGACGGCCAGTCGGGCTTGATCCTCCGGCGCACCAGATCCAGCGAGCCGATGATGCCAGTCAGCAGATTGTTGAAATCATGCGCGATGCCGCCGGTGAGCTGTCCTACTGCCTCCATCTTCTGGGCATGGCGCAACGCTTCCTCCGCATTGGCGAGTGCGGCGGCCTTGGCCTTCTCCTCGGTGACGTCACGCCCATAGCCATAGACGAGGCCATCCTCCATGGCAGTGTTCCACGAGATGTGGCGCACCTCGCCGTCCGCCGTCTGGAAGCGGTTCTCGAGGCCCGTCAGATAGGAGCCCGACATGGCCTTGCGGAGCGCCTGATGCGCCGGCTCCAGATCGTCGGGGTGGATGAAATCGGAAAAGCTCCGGCCGACCACGGCTTCGATGGGGTGCTTGAGGATGCGGGTCCAGGACGGGCTGACGGACTGGAAGACGCCCGCTGCGTCCACCGTCACCAGAAGATCGCGGGAGTTGGTCCAGATGCGATCGGCCCGGCGGCGCTCGGTGGCCAGCGTCGCCACATTGGCGAGGGCGCCGCTGATCTGGCCGGCGAGGAGATTGGCGAGATCGGCGACATTTTCGCCGCGCTGGCGAAAGGGATTGAGGCCGAGGATGAGAAAGCCGGCGGCGGGCCGGCCGGCGGCGCCGGGAATGGGCACGGACAGGGCCTCGCGCGGCCGCGCGGGCCAGTCGCCGGCGGGATAATCCACGTCTGGCGGCAGGGCGAAGCTGATGCCGTTCGCTGGCGGATCATCCGGCCATGGCCCGTTCAGCAGATGGGCCGCATCCGCAGAGCAGGCGACGGCCTGCCGTGTGCTCCCGTCGCCGAGGAACAGAAGGGCGAAGGGAAAGTCCCGCCGGTTGGCGCCGAGCACGGCACAGACCGCAAGGCTCACTTCGTCCCGCGAGGTCACACCTACCAATGCCGTACCGAGCTGCCGCAACGTGCTGAGCCGGCGGTCGCTGATGACTGGCCGCGTGACCTCGGTCACGATGCATAGCAGGCCCTCTACCGCCCGTTCTGCTCCATAGAGCGGGCTGTAGGAGAAGCTGTGGTAGGTCTCCTCTGGATAGCCGCTGCGCTCCAGGATGAGCATCAGGCTGTCGTTCCAGGTGGCCTCACCGGCGCGGACCTTGGCCACCTGATCGGCCACGTCGTCATAGACCTCGGCCCACACCTCGCGGAACGGCCGCCCCAGCATGCTGGGGTGCTTGATGCCGAGCGTCGGGATGTAGGCATCGTTGTAGAAGAAACGCAGATCCTCGCCCCAGCCGAGCCACATCTCGAAGCGCGAGGTGAGCAGCATGCGCAGAGGGATGGTCAGCCCGTCCGGCCACGTGCTCGGGCAGCCGAGCGGCGTCGCGGACCAGTCATGCTGGCGCATGAGCTTGGCCATGGCGCTGTCACCGGGGAAAATATCGTCCAGATCTGGCGTCGATCTTCCCACGCGGCCCCCCAAGATGAACGACTGTTCGGCATTGCTGCCAGGCTCAAGGATGAACAACGCAGAGCCGGTCAAGAGGTTCTGTTATCGCGCGATCTTAGAAGTGCCGAAGCGTCCGGTCGATGCCTTTCGGAGGCGCAGGATGTGGACCGCAGAACACAGATGCGCGGGGCCGTCTCCTTGGGCGGCGCGCCTCGTCGGACGCCAGCGCGGGGCGACATCGCAGGAACGTCTTGCGGATTCGCTACATTCCCTCACCCTGACGAAAGGCGCGGATGACATCGAGCCGTGACGGCCGGCGCGCCTTCGGTTCCGTGGGAGGAGACGCCATGACAAGCCCCAAGAACATGATCTGCCTGTGGTATGAGCGCGACGCCGAGGCGGCGGCCCGTTTCTACGCGCAGACCTTTCCCGACAGCGCGGTGAAGGCCGTTTACCGCGCACCAACGGACTATCCGGCGGGCAAGGCGGGTGATGTGATAACCGTCGAGTTCACGGTGGCCGGTCTTCCCTGCCTCGGCCTCAATGGCGGCCCGGTCTTCCGGCACAACGAGGCCTTCTCCTTCCAGATCGCCACCGATGATCAGGCGGAAACCGACCGCTACTGGGATGCCATCGTCGGCAATGGCGGACAGGAAGGCGCCTGCGGCTGGTGCAAGGACCGCTGGGGCATTTCCTGGCAGATCACGCCTCGCGTGCTCACCCAGGCCGTCGCGGCGGGCGGCGAGGAGGCCAAACGCGCCTTCACTGCCATGATGCAGATGAAGAAGATCGACATCGCCGCCATCGTGGCCGCCTGCAAGGGCTGAACCGTCCGCCGGGGTTGAGGCGGTACCGATCAGCCGCGCGGTGGGCCGCTTCCGGGCGGAACGGCTGACGCCTCTGGTGCAAGGCCGGGGTCGGGCTGGTCGATCAGCGGATCGGGAGAGGCGAAGCGGGCGAGGGCGGGAGGAGTGGTAAGCAGCACTGTTCCGCCCTTGGTCTCCACGCCATAAGCGCTCAGCGCGGCGAAGGCCCGCGAGAGGTTCTCCGGTGTCATGCCGAGCCGGGCCGCGAGCGTGCGCTTCTCGCAGGGCAGTTCGATGCGCCCGCTGCCGCCCTGTTCGGTATCGGCACGCAGCAGCCAGTTGGCGAGGCGCTCGGCGGACGAGCGCAGTTTCAGGCCCTTGAGGTCGCGGATGGTGCGGCGGTAATCGCTGGCGAGCTCCATCACGATGGCGCGCATGAAAGCGGGCTGCCGTTCCATGGCCATGCGCACCTTTTCCGCCGGGATGAGCAGCACCTGTGCCTTGGTGAGCGTACGCGCCGATTGCAGATACACCTGGTCGTTGAGCACGGCGGCGAGAATGAAGAGGCCGACCGGCCGGATCAGCTCGATGGTGGTTTCCCGGCCGGCGCTGGTGGCGAACATCTCGACGGTGCCTTCCATGACCACATGCAGGAAGTCGGCCCGTTCATTCTCGCTGATGAGGACGATGCCCGGCGGGAAACGCTGGAGATAGGCGGTCTCAAGCAGATCGGCGAAGGCGGCGTCCTCAAGGCTGCGAAACAGAGCCAGCCCCCGCACCGCCGCGGCATCCTCGACTCGCATGGTTCAGCGTCCATCCTCTTTCGTCGCGCCTTTGCCGATCGTTTGACAATTATCAATTGGTGGAAACATCAAAGTCAAGTCGACGTTGATATAAGATCAAATGCGTCGTTACCATATTTAAATACTGAAGCCATTTCCATCTTCTATTGAAGAGTTCTGATTCAAATCAAGGAGAGCTTTGGTCGTCGGCGGAATTTTGCCCCTGCGCAGAACGGATGCGCGGACGGCGCGAGAGCAAAAATGCCAGCGATCCACGATGTCGACCGGGGCGAGCAGCGCAGGGCGCTCGCCATGAGCACGGTGTCCTTCACCGTGTGCTTTGCGGTCTGGACCATCTTTTCCATCATCGGCATCTCCATCCGCAAGGAGCTGGGTCTCAGCGAAACCCAGTTCGGCCTGCTGGTGGGAACGCCCATCCTCACCGGCTCGCTCATCCGGGTGGTGCTCGGCATCTGGACCGATCGTTATGGCGGCCGCCTGGTCTTTACCGCCACCATGCTGGCGGCGGCCGCCGCGACCTTCCTCCTCTCCCACGCCACCACCTATCCGCAGATGCTGGCGGCGGCGCTCGGCGTCGGCATTGCTGGCGGCTCGTTCGCGGTGGGCGTCGCCTATGTGTCGCGCTGGTATCCGGCGGGCAAGCAGGGCACCGCGCTGGGCATCTTCGGGGCCGGCAACGTGGGCTCGGCCGTCACCAAGTTCCTCGCGCCCTTCGTGCTGGTCGCCTTCGGCTGGCAGATGGTGGCGCAGGTCTGGGCCGCCGCCCTTGTGGTGATGGCGGCCATCTTCTGGTTCACCACCAACGACGACCCCGTTCAGGCGGAACGCCGCCGCACCGGCCTGCGCCCCAAGAGCGCCTGGCTTGAGCTGGAGCCGCTGAAGAACGTGCAGGTCTGGCGCTTCGCCATCTATTATTTCTTCGTCTTCGGCGCCTTCGTGGCCCTCGCGCTCTGGCTGCCGCAATATCTCATCAACGTCTACGGCCTCGACATCAAGACGGCCGGCATGATCGCCGCCTTCTTCTCGGTGCCGGCGAGCCTGTTCCGCGCCTATGGCGGGCATCTGTCGGACGTCTATGGCGCGCGGCGCGTCCTCTACTGGACGTTCCTCGTCGGCATCGCCGCCACCTTCGTCCTGTCCTATCCGCCCACCGATTATGTGGTCCACGGCACTAACGGCCCGATCGCCTTCCATATGGAAATGGGGCTGGTGGGCTTCACGGTGAGCGTGTTCGTGCTCGGCTTCTTCATGGCTCTGGGCAAGGCTGCGGTCTACAAGCACATCCCCGTCTATTATCCGGACCATGTGGGCTCCGTCGGCGGCCTTGTCGGCATGATCGGCGGTCTCGGCGGCTTCGTGCTGCCCATCCTGTTCGGCGTGCTCCTCGACCTCACCGGCCTCTGGACCAGCTGCTTCATGGCCCTGTTCCTGCTGGTCTCCGGTGCGCTGGTGTGGATGCACCTCGCCGTCCGCCAGATGGAGCGCGAGGCGGGGGGCGAGACCCTCGCCCGCCTGCCGCAACTGCCCGAGATGCAGGGCCTGCCAGAGCCGAAGGTGACGGCGGTTCCGCCCAAGGCGTCCGGTGCCGTGCTCACCGACTGGCGGCCGGAGGATCCGGAGTTCTGGGCCAAGACCGGCCGCGCCATTGCCCGCCGCAACCTCTGGCTCTCCATCCCCGCGCTGCTGCTCTCCTTTGCCATCTGGCAGGTGTGGTCGGTGGTGGTGGCGAAGCTCCCGCTGGTCGGCTTCACCTACAGCACGGACCAATTGTTCTGGCTCGCCGCGCTGCCCGGCATCTCGGGCGCCACGCTGCGCATCTTCTACTCCTTCATGGTGCCCATCTTCGGCGGGCGGCTCTGGACGACGCTCACCACCTGGTCGCTGATCATCCCCGCGCTCGGCATCGGCTATGCGGTGCAGAACCCGGATACGCCCTATGTGGTGCTGCTCATCCTCGCGCTGCTCTGCGGCTTCGGCGGCGGCAACTTCTCCTCCTCCATGGCCAACATCTCCTTCTTCTTCCCGAAGGCGGAGAAGGGCAATGCGCTGGCGCTCAATGCGGGCCTCGGCAATCTCGGGGTGAGCGTGGTGCAGTTCGTGGTGCCGCTCGTCATCACCGCCGGCGTGTTCGGCTGGCTGGGCGGCGATCCGGCCATGGTGAAGGGGCAGGCGGCGCCGCTGTGGCTCCAGAATGCGGGCTTCGTCTTCGTGCCCTTCATCGTGCTCTCCGCCTTCGCCTCCTGGTTCGGCATGAATGACATTGCCGATGCCAAGGCCTCCTTCGCCGAGCAGGCGGTGATCTTCCGCCGCGCGCACAACTGGATCATGTGCTGGCTCTACACCGGCACCTTCGGATCCTTCATCGGCTATTCGGCGGGCTTCCCGCTGCTGGCGAAGGCCCTGTTCCCGGATGTGAATGCGCTTCAGTTCGCCTTCCTCGGCCCGCTGGTCGGCGCACTCTCGCGCTCCGGCACCGGCTGGCTTGCGGACAAGTATGGCGGCGCCCGCGTCACCATGGGGGCCTTCGTGCTGATGATGATCGGCGTGTCGGGCGTGCTGTGGTTCATCGGCATCCGCGACCAGTCCGGCGCCTTCTGGGGCTTCTTCGCCTCCTTCCTGCTGCTGTTCTTCGCCACCGGCGTCGGCAACGCCTCCACCTTCCAGATGATCCCCGCAATCATGACCAAGGAGATGGCCCGCCTGATGCCGAAGGCTGACGCGGAGGCCCGCCGCAAGCAGGCGGAGAAGGAAAGCGCCGCCATCACCGGCTTCACCGCCGCCATCGCCGCCTTCGGGGCCTTCTTCATCCCCAAGGGCTACGGCACCTCCATCGCGCTCACCGGCGGCCCGGAGGCCGCGCTCTGGGGCTTCCTCATCTTCTACGTGAGCTGCCTCGTCCTCACCTGGGCCGTCTACACCCGCAAGGGCGGCCTGCTCCACGACGTCGAGCGCGCCAAGCGCGCCTCCATCCGCCCGGCCGCGGCCGAATAATCAAGGGCGACATCCATGTCCCACTTTCTCGATCGCCTCACCTTCTTCAACAAGACCGTGGACGACTTCTCCGACGGCTACGGCATCGTCACCAACGAGGACCGTTCCTGGGAGGACGGCTACCGCAAGCGCTGGCAGCACGACAAGATCGTACGCTCCACCCATGGCGTGAACTGCACCGGCTCCTGCTCGTGGAAGATCTATGTCAAGGGCGGGATCGTCACCTGGGAAACCCAGCAGACGGACTATCCCCGCACCCGGCCGGACCTGCCGAACCATGAGCCGCGCGGCTGCGCGCGCGGCGCCTCCTACAGCTGGTATCTCTATTCCGGCGCCCGCGTGAAGTATCCCATGGTGCGCGGCCGCCTGCTCAAGCTCTGGCGTGCCGCCCGCGCCAGGCTCTCCCCCGTGGCCGCCTGGGCCTCCATCGTGGAGGATGCGGACAAGCGCCGCTCCTACATGTCGGTCCGCGGCCACGGGGGCCTTGTCCGCAGCACCTGGGACGAGGTGAACGAGCTCATCGGCGCCGCCAATGCCTATACGGTGAAGGCCCATGGGCCGGACCGGGTCATCGGCTTCTCGCCCATCCCGGCCATGTCCATGGTCTCCTACGCGGCAGGCTCGCGCTATCTCTCGCTGCTCGGCGGCGTGTGCATGTCCTTCTACGACTGGTATTGCGACCTGCCGCCCGCCTCGCCGCAGACCTGGGGCGAGCAGACGGACGTGCCGGAGAGCGCGGACTGGTACAATGCCGGCTTCATCATCGTCTGGGGCTCGAACGTGCCCCAGACCCGCACACCGGACGCCCATTTCTACACCGAGGTGCGCTACAAGGGCACCAAGAGCGCGGTGGTGAGCCCGGACTATGCCGAGGCCACCAAGTTTGCTGACATCTGGCTCAATCCGAAGCAGGGCACGGATGCGGCGCTGGCGCTGGCCATGGGCCACGTCATCCTGCGCGAATATCACCTCGACCGGAGCGTGCCCTATTTCGAGGATTATGCCCGGCGTTATTCGGACATGCCCTTCCTCGTCCGCCTCGTGGAGAAGGACGGGCGCCTTGTGCCCGAGCGCCTGCTGCGCACGTCCGACCTGCCCGGCGGGCTCGGGGAGGGGAACAATCCCGACTGGAAGACGGTCGCCATAGACGAGACGACCGGAGACCTTGTCGCTCCGCTGGGCTCCATCGGCTATCGCTGGGGCGAGCAGGCGAAGTGGAATCTGGAGGAGAAGGACGGCGCCGGCCGCGACACTCGCCTGCGCCTGACGCTTGCTGGAGACGACGCCACCATCGCCCCCGTGGACTTCCCCTATTTCGGCGGGCGGGCCACGGAGCATTTCGTCTCCACCCAGCACGGCGAAATCCTCACCCGCAACGTGCCCGTGCGCACCCTCACCGGGGCGGACGGCGCGAGCGTGAAGGTCGCCACCGTGTTCGACCTGATGATGGCCAATTACGGCCTCGACCGGGGCTTCGGCGGCGAGCATGTGGCGTCAAGCTATGATGCGGACGTGCCCTTCACCCCTGCATGGGCGGAGCGCATCACCGGCGTGAAGCGCGACGCCATCATCACGGTCGCGCGCGAATTCGCCACCAATGCGGAGAAGACCAACGGTCGCTCCATGGTCATCCTCGGTGCTGGCCTGAACCACTGGTACCACATGGACATGGCCTACCGGGGGATCATCAATCTCCTGGTCTTCTGTGGCGCCATCGGCCAGTCGGGTGGCGGCTGGTCGCATTATGTGGGGCAGGAGAAGCTGCGCCCGCAGACCGGCTGGCAGCCGCTGGCCTTCGGCCTCGACTGGAGCCGCCCGCCGCGGCACATGAACTCCACCTCCTTCTTCTACGCCCACACCGACCAGTGGCGCTACGAGACGCTGACCGCCGCCGAGATCGTCTCGCCCACGGCGCCGGAGGGCGACTGGAACCAGAGCTTCATCGACTACAATGTGAAGGCGGAGCGCATGGGCTGGCTGCCCTCCGCGCCGCAGCTGAAGCAGAACCCGCTGGAGATCGCCAAGGCGGCCAAGGCGGCGGGGATGGAGCCGAAGGATTATGTGGCGCAGGGGCTGAAGTCCGGCGCGCTGGAAATGTCGTGCCACGATCCGGATGACCCGGCGAACTGGCCGCGCAACATGTTCGTGTGGCGCTCCAACCTGCTCGGCTCTTCGGGCAAGGGGCACGAATATTTCCTCAAGCACCTGCTCGGCACCACCCATGGCGTCATGGGCAAGGATCTCGGCCCCGAGGGCGCGGTGCGCAACCGCGAGGTGGCGTGGCACGAGGAGGCGCCGAAGGGCAAGCTGGACCTGCTGGTGACGCTGGACTTCCGCATGTCCACCACCTGCGTCTATTCGGACATCGTGCTGCCCACGGCCACCTGGTACGAGAAGAACGACCTCAACACCTCGGACATGCACCCCTTCATCCACCCGCTTTCGGCGGCGGTGGATCCGGCGTGGGAAGCACGCTCCGACTGGGACATCTACAAGGGGCTCGCCAAGGCCTTCTCGCAGGTGAGTGGCGAGGTGCTGGGCGTGGAGGAGGATGTGGTCCTCACCCCCATCCAGCACGACAGCGCCGGCGAACTGGCGCAAGCGCTGGACGTGCGCGACTGGGCGCGGGGCGAGACCGATCCCGTTCCCGGCCGCACCATGCCGGCCGTGGCCGTGGTGACGCGCGATTATCCCAACCTCTATGAGCGCTTCACGGCGCTGGGCCCGCTGATGACCAAGGTGGGCAATGGCGGCAAGGGCATCGCCTGGAATACCGAGCATGAGGTGGCCGCGCTCGGAGCGCTCAACGGCGTGAAGGACAGGGGCGCCGCCGCCGGCCTGCCGCGCATCGAGACGGACATCGACGCCACCGAGGTCATCCTGATGCTGGCGCCGGAAACCAATGGCGAGGTGGCGGTGAAGGCGTGGGAGGCGCTCTCCAAGGCCACCGGCCGCGAGCACGCGCATCTCGCGCTGCCGAAGGAAGACGAGAAGATCCGCTACCGGGACATTCAGGCCCAGCCGCGCAAGATCATCTCCTCCCCCACCTGGTCCGGCATCGAGAGCGAGAAGGTCTGCTACAATGCCGGCTACACCAATGTGCACGAGCTCATCCCCTGGCGTACGCTGACCGGCCGCCAGCAGCTCTATCAGGACCATCTGTGGATGCGGGCCTTCGGCGAGGGCTTCGTGACCTGGAAGCCGCCGGTGGACCTGAAGACCATTGCCGGTGCCAAGGGCGTGAAGCCCAACGGCAATACGGAGATCGTTCTCAACTTCCTCACCCCCCACCAGAAGTGGGGCATCCACTCCACTTATTCCGACAATCTGCTGATGCTGACGCTCAACAGGGGCGGGCCGGTGGTCTGGATCAGCGAGACCGACGCCAAGCGCGCCGGCATCGTCGATAACGACTGGGTGGAAGTGTTCAACGTCAACGGCGCGCTCACCGCCCGCGCGGTGGTCTCCCAGCGCATCGCCGAGGGCATGATGCTGATGTATCACGCCCAGGAGAAGATCGTGAACACGCCCGGTTCCGAGATGACCGGCAACCGGGGCGGCATCCATAATTCGGTGACGCGCGTCGTCCTGAAGCCCACCCACATGATCGGCGGCTACGCCCAGCAGGCCTACGGCTTCAACTATTACGGCACCGTGGGCGCCAATCGCGACGAGTTCATCGTGGTGCGCAAGATGGCGCGGGTGGACTGGCTCGAAGGTCCGCTCGCCCCCGATCATTCCCCGAACACCGCGCCGATGGAGGCTGCACAATGAAGATCCGTGCTCAAATCGCGATGGTGCTGAACCTCGACAAGTGCATCGGCTGCCACACCTGTTCCGTCACCTGCAAGAACGTGTGGACCAACCGCGAGGGCGTCGAATACGCCTGGTTCAACAATGTGGAGACCAAGCCCGGCGTCGGCTATCCCCGCGAGTGGGAGAACCAGGACAAGTGGAACGGCGGCTGGCGGCGCAAGAAGAACGGCCGTATCGAGCCGCGCATCGGCGCCAAGTGGCGGGTGCTCGCGAATATCTTCGCCAATCCGGACCTGCCGGAGATTGACGACTATTACGAGCCCTTCAATTTTGACTACGAGCATCTGCACACGGCGAAGGAGAGCAGGGCTTTCCCCACGGCCCGCCCGCGCTCGGCGGTCAGCGGCGAGCGGATGGAGAAGATCGAGTGGGGGCCGAACTGGGAGGAGATCCTCGGCGGTGAGTTCGCCAAGCGCTCGAAGGATGTGAATTTCGAGGCCGTGCAGAAGGACATCTACGGCCAGTTCGAGAACACCTTCATGATGTATCTGCCGCGCCTGTGCGAGCACTGCCTCAATCCGGCGTGCGCGGCCTCGTGCCCCTCCGGCGCCATCTACAAGCGCGAGGAAGACGGCATCGTCCTCATTGATCAGGACAAGTGCCGGGGCTGGCGCATGTGCGTTTCCGGCTGCCCCTACAAGAAGATCTATTACAACTGGTCTTCGGGAAAGTCGGAGAAGTGCATCTTCTGCTATCCGCGCATCGAGGCGGGCCAGCCCACCGTCTGCTCGGAAACCTGCGTCGGCCGCATCCGCTACCTCGGCGTGCTGCTCTATGATGCGGACCGCATCGAGGCCGCCGCCAGCGTGCCGGACGAGAAGGATCTCTATCAGGCCCAGCTCGACCTCTTCCTCGACCCCAAGGATCCGGCGGTGATCGCGCAGGCGCGCGCCGATGGCGTGCCGGAAGCCTGGCTTGAGGCGGCGCGCCATTCGCCGGTGTGGAAGATGGCCATGGAGTGGAAGGTGGCCTTCCCGCTCCATCCCGAATACCGCACCCTGCCCATGGTCTGGTACGTGCCCCCGCTCTCGCCCATCCAGTCGGCCGCCGCGGCCGGCCAGATGGGGGTGAATGGCGAGATGCCGGACGTGCGCTCGCTGCGCATCCCGCTGCGCTATCTCGCCAACCTGCTCACGGCGGGAGATGAGGAGCCGGTGGCCCTCGCCCTTGAGCGGATGCTTGCCATGCGCGGCTACATGCGGGCCAAGACCGTGGACGGGCGTCTTGATGAGCGCATCGCCGCGAAGGTCGGCCTCACGGGCGCGCATATCGAGGACATGTATCAGGTGATGGCGATCGCCAATTACGAGGATCGCTTCGTCATCCCCACCGCCCATCGCGAGTGGAGCGAGGATGCCTACGACCTGCGCGGCTCCTGCGGCTTCTCCTTCGGCAACGGCTGCTCGGGCGGCAGCACGGAGACCAATTTGTTCGGCACCCGCCAGACGCCCAAGGCGCGCAATCCCATGGAGGTGGCGTGATGGCCATCGAAACCCTCGCCTTCAAGGCGCTCTCCGCGCTGCTGAGCTATCCGGACGCCGGCCTTGCCGCCGGCATTCCGGAGATCAAGGCCGCGCTCGCCGCCAGTGACCTGCTCGGCCGCGACGAGCGGGCGGCTCTCGCGCCGCTGCTGGAGGCGCTTGCCACCCGCGACCTCTATGAGCTTCAGGCGGATTATGTCGAACTCTTCGACAGCTCCCGCAAGCGCTCGCTGCATCTGTTCGAGCATGTGCACGGTGAGAGCCGCGACCGAGGGCAGGCGATGGTTGACCTTGCGGCCCTCTACGAGGCCGGCGGGCTCTGCCTCACCGCCAACGAACTGCCGGACTATCTGCCGCTGTTCCTCGAATATCTCGCCACGCGCCCGCTTGCCGAGGCGCGCGGCCTCCTCGCCGACACCGACCACATCCTCGCTCTGCTGGAAGAGCGGCTCACCGCGCGCGGCTCCGCCTATGGCGCGGTGTTTTCCGCCGTGCGCGCCATCGGTGGCGTGGCGGAGGCCACGCCGATCACGGGGGATGACGCCCCGCTCAGCCGGGCGGATGAACTGAAGGCACTCGATGCCGCCTGGGAGGAGACGGCGGTCGTCTTCGGCCCCGGGGAGGCGCTCGATGGCTGTTCCGTGGATCGCCTGCGCACCCAGATCCGCGCCGCCCAGCGCGACGCGCGCCTTGCCACCGCCTGAGGGAGACGATCCATGTCCGCGCTCAACTCGGCCCTGTTCGGCTGGTACCCCTATCTCTGTCTCACCGTCTTCCTGTTCGGCAGCCTCATCCGCTTCGATCGGGAGCAATACACGTGGAAGACCGGCTCCTCGCAGCTCCTGCGCCGCCGCCAGCTGCGCCTCGGCTCGAACCTCTTCCACATCGGCATCCTCGCCATCTTCGCCGGCCACACGGTGGGTCTGCTGACGCCCATCTGGGTGTTCGATGCGATGGGCGTCAGCCATTCCTTCAAGCAGGGACTGGCCATCACGGCCGGCGGCATCGCCGGTGTGCTGTGCTTCATCGGCATCTCGCTCCTGGCGCACCGCCGGCTGTTCGATCCGCGCATCCGCGCCACGTCGAGCTTCGGCGATACGGCCATCCTGCTCATCCTGTGGGTGCAGCTCACCCTCGGCCTCTTCACCATCTTCGTCTCGCTCGGCCATATGGACGGGCATGAGATGGTGAAGTTCATGAACTGGGCGCAGGGCATCCTCACCCTCCAGCCGCAGGCGGCGGCCTATGTGGCGGACGTGAACCCCATCTTCAAGGCGCACATGCTGCTGGGGCTCACCATCTTCCTCATCTTCCCCTTCACCCGCCTCGTGCATGTGTGGAGCGCGCCGGTCTGGTATCTGGGCCGCCCCGGCTATCAGGTGGTGCGCACGCGCTTCGCCCATGGCTCCGGCCAGCCGCGCCGCACGGCATCCGCGCCGGTCGTCGCTCCGGCGCCCCGTGCCACGTCCATTCCCGCACAGCGTCCGGCGGAGTGAAGGCCATGGTTACGCTCGTCATCGACCATGCCGCCACCCGCGCCGATCATTCCCACGACCACCCCCATGAGCACGCGCCGCTGGCACGGGACACGGCGCCCTCGCGGGAGCGGGTGGTCATGTCCCCGGTCAGCGTCAACGGCGTTGCCATTTCCCGCAAGGCCATTGCCGCCGAGGTGCAGAACGCCCCGGCCAAGACCCCGGCGGAAGGCTGGTTCAATGCCACGCTGGCGCTTGTGGTGCGGGAACTGCTGCTGCAGGAGGCCCATCGCCTCGGCCTTTCCGCCGATCCGCGCCTTGAGGCGGACGGCCGGCGGGAGACCGAGGAGGAGGCACTGATCCGCGCCCTTCTGGCGCAGGAGGTGCGCACGCCGGAGGCGGACGAGGCGGCGCTCCGCCGCTTCTACGACAACAACCGGCGGCGTTTCCTGTCCGCGCCCCTCTGGGAGGCGGAGCACATCCTGTGCGCCGCCCGCCGGGAGGACGCGGTGGCCTTCCCGGCGGCGCGCGAGCGGGCGCAGACCCTCGCGGCTGTTCTGGCCCGTGCACCGGAGCGCTTCGCCGAGCTGGCGCGGGCGCAGTCCGATTGCCCCTCTGCCGGGGTCGGCGGCAGCCTCGGCCAGATCGGACCGGGCGATACGACGCCGGAGTTCGAGGCGGCGCTGAAGGCATTGACGCCGGGCGTGATCTCCGAGCCGGTAGAGACGCGCTACGGCGTCCACCTCATCCGCGTGAACCGTCATGTGGACGGCCGCACGCTGCCCTTCGAGGCGGTGCGCGATCAGATCGCCGCTTATCTCGCCGACCATGTGACCCGTGCGGCGCATGCCCAGTACGTCGCGCTGCTCATCGGCCGGGCGGACATTCAGGGCATCGCGCTCGGCGGCGCGGATAGCCCGCTCGTGCAGTAGGAGGTTGCCATGTTCGGCGCGCTGCTCTCCACGCTGGAAGATCCGCAGGTGTGCGAACGCCTTCTTTCGACGCTCGATGCGCCGAGCCTCTCCGCCCGCCTCACGGCTGCCGCGCAGGCGGAAGGGCGGGCGCCCGCGCAGGTGATGGCGGCGCGGGTCTGGCACTTCCTCGACACGGCCTCGGACGATCATTTCGTCCAGCTCATGGGCATCATGAACCAGGCCAAAGATCCCGGCCTTGCCGCCGTGAAGGCCATCCTCGCCGCCACCTTGCCGGAGGGCGTCGCATGACCCGCTGCGGGCTTGTCGATCTCTTCGGCCGGCGGGTTTCCTATCTCAGGCTGTCGGTGACGGACCGGTGCGACCTGCGCTGTGTCTATTGCATGGCCGAGGACATGGCCTTCGTGCCGCGCAACCAGTTGCTCACGCTGGAGGAACTGGATCGTCTCGCTTCCGCCTTCGTGGCGCGGGGCGTTGCGAAGATCCGCCTCACGGGTGGGGAGCCGCTGGTGCGCAAGGGCTTGATGGAGCTAGTCTCCAGCCTGTCGCGTCACCTCGCCGCCCGCCGGCTCAAGGAACTGACGCTCACCACGAACGGGAGCCTGCTCGCCCGCCATGCGGACGGGCTCGCCCGTGCCGGTGTGCGCCGGGTCAATGTGTCGCTCGACACGCTTGATGCGTCCCGCTTTCGCGCGCTGACCCGGCGGGGCACGCTCGGTGTTGTCATGGAGGGGCTCTTGGCGGCGCAGGAGGCCGGGTTGAAGGTGAAGCTCAATGCGGTGGCGCTGAAGGGCAGCACGGAAGACGAGATCCACGATCTCATCGCCTTCGCCCATGGCCGGGGCATGGACCTCACCCTCATCGAGACCATGCCGCTCGGCGATGTGGGCGCGGACCGGACGGACCAGTATTTATCCCTCGCCACGCTGCGCCGGACCATCGAGACCCGCTGGACGCTGACCGACACCGCCGACCGCAGCGGCGGCCCTGCGCGCTATGCGCGGGTGGCGGAGACCGGCGGGCGCATCGGCTTCATCACGCCGCTGACCCATAGCTTCTGCGAGACCTGCAACCGCGTGCGGGTGAGCGCGACGGGCGTCCTCTACACCTGCCTCGGGCAGGAGGATCAGGTGGACCTGCGCGCGCCGCTGCGGGCCTGCGAGGGGGACGAGGCGCTCCACGCCGCCATTGATGCGGGCATCCGAGCGAAGCCCCGCGGCCATGATTTCGCGATTGCCCGCAATGGCGCGCCCGCGCTGGCGCGGCACATGTCTGTGCTGGGAGGTTGAACCATGGTGCGCATCGGTCTTCTCACGATTTCGGATCGCGCGAGCCGGGGCGATTATGTGGACCGCTCCGGCCCCGCCATGGAGGAATGGCTGGCACTGGCGCTGACCTCGCCCTGGGAGCCGGTGCGCCGGGTGGTCCCGGACGGCATCGACAGCGTGCGCGCCGAACTGCTGCGCATGTGCGATCAGGAGCATCTCGATCTCATCCTTGCCTCCGGCGGCACCGGGCCGTCCCCCCGCGACCTGACGCCGGAGGCGGTGGCGAGCGTGCTCCACAAGGAACTGCCCGGCTTCGGCGAAGAGATGCGGCGGGCCAGCCTGAAAGACGTGCCCACCGCCATCCTGTCGCGCCAGACCGCCGGTGTGCGGGGCGCGACGCTGATCATCACCTTGCCGGGCAAGCCGGCGGCCATCGCCACCTGCCTTGAGGCGGTGTTCGCCGCCGTGCCCTATGCGCTCGATCTCATCGGCGCCGGGCGCGTCGAGACCAACCCGGCAGTGATCCGGGCCTTCCGGCCGGAGTGACGGCGATGGACGACGTCACCTTCGCCCGCGCTTTGCACGTGCTTGCCGTGCTGCACTGGATCGGGGGGCTCGCCTTCGTGACGCTGGTGGTTCTGCCGCTCTCCCGCGTGCTGCTGGGCGTGCAGGGGGCGGTGCTGTTCGAGGCCATTGAGAAGCGCTTCTCCGAGCAGGTGCGCTGGTCGGTGCCGCTCGCCGGCCTCACCGGCCTCTGGATGATCGTGCGCCTCGACCTTTGGTCCCGCTTCCGGGATCCCGCCTTCTGGTGGATGCACGCCATGGTCGGGCTCTGGCTGCTGTTCATGCTGCTGCTGTTCGTCATCGAACCGATCCTGCATCGCTGGGTGGTCAGCATGGCCCGCCATGCCCCGCCGCCGACGCTCCGGCGCATCACCTTCCTGCACCGCGCCCTGCTGTCCGTCGCCGCGCTGACGGTGGTCGGCGCGGTGGCCGGCGCGCATGGGCTGTTCCTGTTCTGAAGCCATCACCTGAGAGGCTGCCATGGCGCGCACCGCGCAAACCCAGAGGGCCTATCAAGGGCCGGGCCTGTGGAGCCGGGGCTTCCGCCCCTTTTTCCTGGCGGCGGGCGTCTGGGCGGGGCTTGCCATCGCCATCTGGCCAGCGGTCTTCCTGGGCGAACTGAGCCTGCCCACCGCCTTCGCGCCGGTGGAGTGGCATGTCCACGAGATGCTGTTCGGCTATGGCGCGGCGGTGGTGGCGGGCTTCCTGCTGACCGCCATTCCCAACTGGACGGGGCGCCTGCCGGTGGCGGGCCGGGCGCTCATGCTGCTCGTCGGCCTCTGGTGTGCGGGCCGGGTGGCGGTGCTGGTCTCGGGCCTTGTCGGCTGGGGCGTGGCGCTGGCGGTCGATGGGGCGTTCCTGCTCGCCTTCGCCCTCCTTGCAGGGCGGGAGGTGATCGCGGGGCGCAACTGGCGCAATGCCAAGGTGGTCGGCATCGTGCTGGCGCTGGCGGCGGCGAATATTGGCTTCCATCTGGAAGCCTGGGCCACGGGTGCGGCGCCATATGCCACGCGGGCGGGCATCGGCCTTCTCGTCTTCCTCATCCTGCTGGTGGGCGGTCGCGTGGTGCCGAGCTTCACCCACAACTGGCTGGCCAAGCAGGGCATCGCGGAGCGCCCGGTGCCGTTCGGGCGTGGTGACGGCGTGGTGATGGTCCTGTCCGCCTTGGCCCTCCTCGGCTGGATCATCACGCCGGAGAACCATCTGGCGGGCGCGCTTCTGCTGGCGGCGGGACTCGCCAATGTGTGGCGGCTGACCCGCTGGCAGGGCTGGCGCACGACATCCGATCCTCTGGTGCTCGTGCTGCACGGGGGCTTTGCCCTGGCCGCCGCCGGCTTTCTCGCCACGGGCGGGCATGCGCTGGCGCCGGATCATCTGCCGTCCGCCTTCGGCCTTCATGTCTGGGCCATCGGGGCGATCGGGGGCATGACGCTCGCCATCATGACCCGCGCCACGCTCGGCCATACCGGGCAGGCCCTGCGCGCCTCGCCACCGACGGTGGCGTTGTACATCTGTGTCCTGGTGAGCCTCCTGCTACGGGCGGGGGCAATCTTCTCCAGTAGCTATTTTGTGATGCTTCTCGGCCTCAGTGCGGTGTTCTGGGTCATCGCCTTTCTGCTGTTTCTCGCTTCCTATGGCCCCATGCTCTGCCGCCGCTAGAGCATGGCCAAGATCAGATCGGCGCGGACGAAGGCTGCCGCTCGCGCCCGGAGAGACGACGATGACCCAGCCCTTTTCCGCCTCCCCCCTCTCGCGCCGCGCCGTGCTGGCGGGCGGCGTCGCAGCAGGAGCGCTTGCCCTCTCAGGGCGTTGGAACGTGGCGCGTGCGGCGCCGCTGATCACGGTGGAGAGCGTGTCACTCGACGTGAATGGCAAGGCGGCCAAGGTCTATGCCATTCAGGGGCCTGCGGGGGAGGGCGTGTTCGCGAAGGAGGGCGACCGCTTCGCCGGCGCCATCCTCAATGCGGCTCCCGAGCCGGCGGTCATGCACTGGCACGGCCAGATCTTCGCGCCGCCGGATCAGGACCGCGCCCGTCCCGATGGCGGCGCGCTGGCCTCAGGGGCGAGCGATCAGGTGGACTTTCCGCTGACCCCCGGCACCCACTGGATGCACTCCCACACGCTCTCCGAACAGCAGCTTCTCGCGGCTCCGCTGGTGACCCGCGAGGCCGATGCCGGGGACGTGCAGGATGTGGTGCTGATGCTCCACGATTTCTCCTTCCGCACGCCGGAGGAAATCCTGGCCGGCCTCGGCGGCACAAACGGCCATGGCGCCCACGGCGGGCACACGACGGGCGGGACCGGCGGTGCGGCGACGGGGGGCACGTCCGGCGGCGGCATGTCCATCGCCGGCATGGATCATTCCGGCCATAACATGGGGTCTATGGGCGGCATGGGCGCGATGGCCTCTGGCGGAGCCATGAACCATTCGGGGCATTCCATGCCCGGTGGGGCCATGGGCGGAAGCGGCATGGTTCATGCCAATGACGTGGATTACGACGCCTTCCTTGCCAACCGCCGTACGCTCGCCGATCCGCAGGTGGTGCCCGTGGAGAAGGGAGGGCGTGTTCGTCTGCGCATCATCAACGGTGGCACGGCCAGCGCCTTCTTCATTTCCGTCCCGGGCCTGAAGCCCAGCTGCATCGCGGTCGACGGCACGCCGTGCGTTCCCCTGGAGGCAGCGCTGTTCCCGCTGGCCCAAGGGCAGCGCATCGACTTGCTGGTGGACGTGCCGGCCAGCGGTGGCGCGTTCCCCGTGCTTGCGCAGGTGGAGGCGTCGCCGCGCCGCACGGGGCTCGTGCTCGCGACGCCGGGAGCCTCCGTGGCCCGGATCACGGACACGGCCGACGCGGCGCAGGGCCTGCTGTCTCTGGAACTGGAGGGCCGTCTGTCGGCGGCAATGCCGCTCGCGGCGCGCAAGCCGGACAAGAGCTTCTCCCTTCTGCTTGGAGAGCAGCCGGGCTATCGCTGGACCATCAACGGTGCGGTGTATGGGGAGGCCCCGCCCTTTGTGGTGAACCAGGGCGAGCGGGTCGAGATGACCTTCATGAACCCCACCAGCATGAACCATCCCATGCATCTGCACGGCCACCATTTTCAGGTGGTCGGCATCGGCACGCGCCGCTTCTCCGGGGCGATGCGCGACACGGTGAACGTTCCGCCGCGCACCCCGGTCACCATCGCGTTCGATGCGGGGCCGAAGGGGGACTGGTTCCTCCACTGCCATCACCTCTACCACATGGCGACTGGCATGATGGGCGTGGTGCGGGTGGCTTAGCCGCTCGGCGCAGGCCTCGTCCTTCGGCACAGGGCCTCAGTGTGTGGCTGGCTTGTGCGGCGGGCGGGCGTTGCTGACCTTCGGGTCCGGCGCCTTTCCGATCGTGCCCTGCGCCCGCTCCTTGTACTGCTCGACGTTGAGATCCTTGTCCTCGTTCGGGTCCGGCTTGCCAAGCGTGCGGTCGTGCGATTTCGCCATCACGATTTCTCCTGTTGCATCAGGAGAAGAACAAGCGAGAGCAAGGATTGTTTCGGAAACGCGGCGGTGGGGCGTGCGGGAGCGTCGCGCCTATCGCTTCATGTTCAGCACGACATCGAGCATTTCGATGCCCATGCGGACCGTTCTGAAATTGGCCATGAAGCTCGCCTGTGAGGTCACGAGGTCGGTCATCTCCGTGGCCATGTCCACGTTCGAATCTTCCAGATAGCCCGCACGGATGGTGCCGGGGCCCTGGCCGCTGACGAACGTGCGGGCCGGTCCCGAGGCGCTGCCGGGCTGGAAGGCATCTCCGGCCACCGGCGTCATGCCGTCCGGGTTGGCGGTGGTCGCCAGAGGGATGCGATAGAGGGCCTGCGACCGGCCATCGGCGTCGGTTGAGGCGAGCGTGCCGTCCGCGCCGACCTTCAGGGACGACGCTTGCTCGGCGGTGAGCTGCACGGGCGTAGGCGCACCGCCGCCGTTCGGCGTGGCCATCAACGCATAGCCGGCGGCATTCTTGAGCTGGCCGGACTGCGCATCGAAGGCGAAATTGCCGGACCGGGTGAGCAGCGTGTTGCCTTTCCCGTCCGAGACCATGAAGAAGCCGTCGCCCGACACCATCATGTCGGTCGGGGAACCCGTGGCGGAAGCCGTGCCGGCGCTCGAGATGTAATGACGCAGACCCGTCGCGACGCCGGCACCCGCGGGCGCCGATGTGGTCTCGGCCGCCACCTTGCGGTGGCCGGGCGTCCGTGCATTGGCGGTATTGTCCGCAACGGTCGCCACCTTGACGACCTGCGCCCGCAGGCCCGATGCGCCGATGCCGATTACGTCTGCTAACGCCATGACCCTTGTCCGTCTCACCCCGTAGGGCGCGATGGCGTTTAGCCTAACACATCTCTTCGGTCATTGCTCGCCATGTTGCCGCAAAGGCACCTGCTTTTGACGGCTGTTGCCTCCCGCTTGCGTGCACCGCGTCAGTGCAGGCCACCGACCCCCAGCAGGCGCTCCACCGTGTCCTGATCGGCGGTCAGGGCCTGTGGCGTGCCGGACCATGCCAGACGGCCGCGCTCCAGCACGATCACATGGTCCGCGAAGTCGAGGGCCATCTGGATGCGCTGCTCCACCAGAAGGATGGTGGTGTCGCCGGTGCGGGCGAGCTCTGCGAAGGCCTCCATCAGCTCCTCGCAGATCACCGGGGCGAGGCCCTCCAGCGGCTCGTCCAGCAGGAGGACCGTTGGCCGGCCGAGGATGGTGCGGGCGGTGGAGAGCATCTGCTGCTCGCCCCCGGAGAGTTGCGTGCCGAGGTTGCGCCGCCGCTCCTTGAGGCGCGGGAAGAGCGCATAGGCCTCTTCCAGTGCGCTCAGGGGACGCTCCTTCAGCCCGACGGACAGGTTTTCCTCCACCGTGAGGCTAGGGAAGATGGCCCGGGTCTGCGGCACATAACCGAGCCCGGCATGGGCGCGGGAGGCGGTGGAGAGGGGGGTGATGTCCGCGCCGCCGAGCCGGATGCGCCCGCCATAGCGTTTCGTCTGGCCGGCGAGGCTGGCGAGCAGCGTCGTCTTGCCCATGCCGTTGCGCCCGAGCACGGCAAGGCGCGCGCCCGCCGGCACGGCGAAGCTCACGCCTTCCAGCACCCGCGTCGGCCCGTAGCCGGCGCTCAGATCCTCCACCTCAAGCGGCGTGGCCGGCATGGGCATAGCTCCCGAGATAGGCTTCGCGCACGCGGTCATCGCGGGCCACATCGGCCGGCAGGCCGTCGAAGATGACGGCGCCGGCCGCCAGAACCACCACGCGCTTGGCGAAGCGGAAGACGAGATCCATGTCGTGCTCGATCATCAGCACGGCCAGCGAAGCGGGCAGGCCGGCGAGGGCCTGCTCGATGCGTCCGGTGTCGCTCTGGGGCACGCCGGCGGCGGGCTCGTCCAGCAGCAGCACGCGGGGCTTCAGGGCGAGCGCGATGGCGATCTCCAGCAGGCGCTGCTGGCCATAGGCGATCTCGCGCACCTTGCGGTGCATGAGATCGTGGAGGCCCAGGGCGACGAGCTGTTCCTCCACCTCCTCCATCACGTCCGGCATGGCGCGGAAGTTGCCGAACATGCGCCCCGAGCGTCCGGTACGCTGGAGCACGGCAAGCGCCACATGCTCGGCGGGCGTCATCTCCAGGAACAGGCGCGTCACCTGAAAAGAGCGCACCAAGCCCCGGCGCACGCGGCCGATGGGATCGAGCCGGTTGACGCTCTCGCCGTTCAGCCGCACCTCGCCCGCATCCGCCTTGAGGGCGCCGGTAACGAGATTGACGAAGGTTGTCTTGCCGGCACCGTTCGGGCCGATCAGCGCCATGCGATCGCCGGGCCGCAGAGACAGGGAGACGTCATTGGTCACCCGGAGGCCGCCGAAATTCTTCGCCAGATGCACCACCTCGAAGACGGGGGCGGGCGTGTCCTGCGCGCTCATGGGCGGGCCCTCCGGCGGGCGATCCAGTCGGCGGCGGTGCCATAGAGGCCCTTGGGCGCGAACAGCACGGTGGCGATCAGCAGCAGGCCCACCACGGTGAGCCAATGGAAGGGATTGGCGGCGGAGACGAAGTCCTCGAACAAAGTGAAGACCACCGTTCCCACCAGCGCGCCGAAGAGCGATCCCGTGCCACCGAGCACCAGCATCACCAGCGCTTCCGCCGACTGGGTGAAGGAGAGGCTGTCGAGGGCCACCACCTGCGTGGAGATGGCGTTCAGCGCGCCGCCGATGCCCGCCACGGCGCCGGAGATGACGTACATCTTCAGCAGTGCCGCCTTGGGCGAGGCGCCCATGGCCTGGATGCGCACCGGATCTTCCTTGATGCCCCGGCACAGCATGCCGAAGGGCGAGCGCACCAGCAGCCGCAGGACGATGAGCGTCAGCAGCAGCAGGCCCACCGCATAGAGATAGGCGGTGTGGCCGTAGAGATCGAATTCGAAGCGCCCGAACAACGGGCCGGTGGTGACGCCCGAGAGGCCGTCGCTGCCGCCGGTCCAGCCGGAGGCCTTGTTGGCGAATTCGTGGAAGAGATAGACGAGCGCAATGGAGAGCACGAGTTGCGGCAGGCCGTGGGCACGCAGGATCACCACCCCGCACACAAGCCCCGCGAGTGCCCCGCCGACCAGCCCGATGCCGGTCATGGCCAGCGGATCCTCGATGCCGTAGCGCGCCGATGCGATGCCCGCCGCATAGGCGCCGGCCCCATAGAGCGCCGCATGGCCGAGCGTCGCGACGCCGCAATAGCCGGTGACGAGATCGAGCGAGAGCACGAGGAAGGCGATGGCAATGAGGCGGGTGAGCAGCGCCAGATTGTCCGGGAACAGTAGATAGCCGAGCCCGGCCAGCGCCAGCAGGAGGGCGAAGGCCAGCGGACCAGCGCCGAGAGCCGGGCGGCCTGCTGCGGCGGCGAGAGGGGCGGTCATGGTGCGGTCCATCCTATTTCGCCCTTGCGATCAGCCCGCGGGGGAACAGGCACACGATGGCGATGACGGCGAGATAGAAGAAGAACTCGCCATATTCCGGCGAGAGATAGCGCCCCGTGGTGTCGATGGCGCTCAGCAGCAGGCAGGCGAGGAGCGCGCCGGGAATGGAGCCGGTGCCGCCCACCGACACCACCACCAGGAACGTCACCATGTAGCGCAGGGCGTAATAGGGCTCGACCGGCAGCAGTTCGGCGCCCACGACGCCGCCGAAGGCCGCGAGCCCCACCGCCGCCGCGAAGCTCACCGCATAGACCACCTGCGTGCGCACGCCGAGAGCGGCAGCCATGGCGGCATTGTCCACCGAGGCGCGCAGCTTCACGCCGAAGCGGGTCTTCTCGATGAGGAACCACAGCGCCGCCGCGACCGCGAGCCCGCACACGATGGCGAACACCCGCTGGGCCCCGATGGTGCGGAAGCCGAGGTCGACGGGCTCCCGCAGCGTTTGGGGCAGGGGAATGGTCTTCAGCGTCGGGCCGAACACATAGTTGGCGATGCCGATGATGCAGAAGGTAATGCCGATGGTCATCAGCACCTGCGTCAGCTCCGGCGCGCCATAGATGCGCCGGTAGAGCAGGCGTTCGATGGGGATGGCGATGGCCACCGTGCCCACCACCGCCAGCAGTACGGCGACCCCGTAGCCGAGGCCGAGATCGCGCGCCGCATAGGAGGCGATGTAGCCGCCGATCATGGCGAAGGCGCCGTGGGCGAGGTTCGTCACCCGCATCAGCCCCATGGTGACGGAGAGGCCGATGGAGATGACGAACAGCACCATGCCATAAGCCAGCGCATCGACGCCGATGCTGAGCACCGTCTGCATCAGTTCGTCCTTATCTGCGGTGCGCGGCTCACGGGGCCGCCTTCAGGCCGGGGTCGTCCTGCTTCTCGAAGGTGGCGATTTCCTTGTTGTAATAGGTGCCGTCGGCCGCCTTCGCGACCTCGCGCAGATAGATGTTCTCGGTGATGTGGCGGCTCTCCGCATCGATGCTCACCGGCCCGCGCGGGCTGACCCAGGCAAGGCCCTTCACCGCGTCCACCGCCTTCTGGGCATCCGGCTTGCCGCCGGTGGCAGCGATCATCTTGGTGATGACATACATGCCGTCATAGGCGGCGACCGCCGGGAAGCTCAGTTCCACCGGATTGCCGATGGCCTTGCGGGCGGCTTCCACGAAGGCCTTGTTCTCCGGGCTGTCGTGGGCCACCGAATAATGGAAGGTGGTGAGCATGCCCAGCGCCGCATCCCCCAGCGCCGGCAGGTCGCTCTCCTGCGTGAGATCGCCCGGCGCCAGCAGCTTGATGCCGCCGGACTTCAGGCCATTCTCATTGAACGCCTTCACGAAGCCGAGCGTGGTCGGTCCCGAAGGCAGGAAGGCGAACACGGCCTGCGCACCGGAATCCTTCACCCGCTGCATGATGGGGCTGAAGTCGTTGGTGGAGAGCGGCATGCGCACCGTCTCCACCACCTGCCCGCCGAGCGCGGTGAAGGCGGTCTTGAAGGCGTTTTCCGCATCGACGCCGGGGCCATAGTCGCTGACCACCGAAATCACCTTCCGGATGCCCTGGTCATACGCGACCTTGGCCATGGGCGTGGAGGTCTGCCAGGTGGTGAAGGAGGTGCGGACCACCAGCGGGCTCTTGGTGACGATGGCCGAGGTGGCGGCATTCATCACCACCATGGGCACGTTCGCCTGCTTGAGGATGGGCGTCACGGCCATGGCGTCGGGCGTGAAGTAGAAGCCAGCCAGATACTGCACCTTCTCCTTCACCACCAGTTCCTGCGCCGCCGACTTGGACTGCGCCGGATCGGGCTGGGGCACGTCGCGATAGATCACCTCGATGGTGTCGTTGCCGACCTTGTTGCCGTGGGTGGCGAACCAGGCGTCGATGCCGGCCTTGAAATTCTTGCCCTGCAGGGCGAAGGGGCCGGAAAATGGCCCGATGACACCCACCTTGACCGTCTCGGCCAGCGCGGTGGCAGAGGCGCCGGCCGACAGGGCAAGCGCCAGAGCGGTGGCGATGATGCGCGTCCTCATTGCGTCCTCCTGCGTCCGCTTGGGCGGGGCCCCGCGTGCGGACAGTCCGGCTGTTGTTGTTCGCGGGCTGCCCTGAGGGTCAACCGGGTCGGGTGTCGTCGGCTCCGCCGAGGCGGAGGATCGAAAGGGTCAGCGCCTCCGCATGTCGCAAAGCGGCGCCGGTGGCGGCCAGCATATGCGGCAGGGTGAGCCATTCCAGCGTCCAGGCGGCGCCGGAGCGCTCCTGCTCGTGAACCATGGCCTGCTGGAGGGCGGAAGCCTGCACCGCATTGAAGCGGGCGAGAGCCACCAGCGTCTCTGCCGCCACGGGGTTCTGCTTGTGCGGCATGGCGGAGGAGCCGCCGCCGCCGCTCAGCGTGATGTCATCGCCCGCCTGCGCCATGAGGGCGATGTCCTGCCCCATCTTGCCGAGGCCGCCGGTGATGAGCGCGAGCAGATGGCCGAGATCGGTGATCACGGTGCGCGTGCTATGCCACTGCGGCGTATCCTCAAGGTCGAGTTCAGCGGCCAGCGCCGCCCGTACCTGCGCGCCCTTGCCCTCCAGCCCCTCCAGCGTGCCGACGGCGCCGCCGAACTGCACCGGAAAGGACAGCCGGTCGAGCCGCAGCATGAGCGGCGCCAGCGGCCCGGACCAACTGCGCAGGCGGTCCGATACCGTGATCGGCAGGGCCGCCTGCATGCGGGTGTGGCCCATCAAGGCCCGTTCTCCGAAGGCGGCGTCCAGCGCCGCGAGTCGGGCAAGGATGGCGCCGAGGCGGGTGCAAAAGCGCGCCGCCAGCGGCTTCAGCCGCAGCATCAGGCTGGTATCGATCACGTCCTGGCTGGTGGCGCCGCGATGGACATGGGGGGCGGCCTCCGGGCCGACCGCCGCGCGCAACGCGCGCACCAGCGCCGGCACCACCACGCCATCGCTGGCCACACCCCGTGCCAGCGCCGCCACATCCGGCTGGAACTGCACACAAACGGTGGCGATGGTCTCGGCCGCCTCGGCGGGGATGAGGCCATGGATTGCCTCCGCCCGCGCAAGCGCTGCCTCGAAGGCGAGCATGGCCCTGATGTCCGCCTCCGCGCACAGCGCCGCTTCCACCTCGGCATCGCCGAGGAAGTCGCGGAGGAGGGCGTTATCGAACGGCGAAAGGCTCATGTCGTCCCTGATCTGTCCACCACGCTCAGTGGCGCGGCGCTGGCCGAGGCGGGCGGCGGGGCCGCCCGTTTCTCCTCATATATCGAGAAAGACCGTTTCCTTCTCGCCCTGGAGATGGATGTCGAACACATAATCCGGGGCCGCACCGCCGGCGATCAGCGTCGCCACCCGTTCGCGATGCTCGACGCGGGCGAGCAGGGGGTCGGCGGCATTGGCCTCCGTCTCCTCCGGAAAATACATGCGGGTGTGGAGGCCGATGTTGATGCCCCGCGCCACGATCCAGAAGGTGATGTGCGGCGCCATCCTGCGCCCGTCCTTGAAGGGCACGCGGCCGGGCTTGATGGTCTCGAAGCGGTAGAGGCCGTCTTCTGCCCGCGCCGGGCAGCGGCCCCAGCCGGCAAAGTTCGGGTCCGCGGTACCCCGCAGCTCCGAGGGGCTGTTGTAGAGCCCCGCCGCGTCGGCCTGCCAGATCTCCACAACGGCGTCACGCAGGGGCGCACCCGCGCCGTCCACCACGCGGCCGCTGACGGTGATCCGTTGGCCGAGGGTCTTTTCATTGACCATGGCGGTGCCGAGATCGGTCGGAAAGATGCCCTCGATGCCGCAGAAATTCGGCGTGAGGCCGATGTGGACATAAGGTCCCGCCGTCTGGGAGGGCGTTTCCTTCAGATAACCGAGGTTCTGGACCATCAGTTGCCCTCCATCCGGTTCTCGAACATGGTCGAGCGGCGGCCACGCAGCACGATGTCGAACTTGTAGGCACGTGCATCCATGGGAATGGTGTTGCCCCAGTCGAGCGGCGCGATCAGCTGCTCAATGGCGGCCTTGTCGGGAATGGTGTTCACGATCGGGCATTTCCAGATCATCGGGTCGCCCTCGAAATACATCTGGGTGATGAGCCGCTGGGCGAAGCCGTGGCCGAAGATGGAGAAATGGATGTGGGCCGGGCGCCAGTCATTCACTCCATTCGGCCAGGGATAGGGGCCGGGCTTGATGGTGCGGAAGAAGTACCGGCCATCCTCATCTGTAATGGCGCGCCCGCAGCCGCCGAAATTGGGATCGATGGCGGCGAGATAGGTTTCCTTCTTGTGGCGGTAGCGCCCGCCCGCATTCGCCTGCCAGAACTCCACCAGCGCACCGGCCACCGGCCGCGCACGCTCGTCCAGCACCCGGCCATGGACGATGATGCGTTCGCCAATGGCGCTCTCGCCGGGCCGCGCATAATTGTGGATGAGGTCGTTATCCAGCGCGCCGAGCAGCGAATGGCCGAACACCGGGCCGGTCGTTTCCGACAGCGTGCCGTCGAGCGACAGCAGCGCGCGCTGCGGCGAGCGCAGCACGGAGGTCTTGTAGGTGGGCGTGTAGGCCGGCGCGTGCCAGGCCCTGTCACGCGCGAAGAAGGCGCCCGTTTCTGGTCTGCGGTTGGACTGTTCTGACATGGCGAACCTCGATTGGGCCCGCTCTCGGCCGTGCGGCTGAGCGGGCGATCGTTTCCTCAACCTCCTGTGTCCCGTCCTTACGGGCGGCGGACGGGACGGGCCCTCCGGCGCCTTGGTGGCGCTTCGTCTTGTTCTCGGGACGCCGGGCGTCAGACCGCCGCGACGCCGTCCATCTGTTCGTACGCCTTCTTGGCGAGCTTGATGGCGTGATTGGCGGCGGGCACGCCGGCATAGATGGCGACGTGCAGGAGCATCTCGCGCACGTCCTCGCGCGTCGCCCCCGTATTGGCGGTGGCCCGTATATGCATGGCAAATTCGTCGTGCTGGTTCAGCGCGGCGAGCAGCGCGAGGGTGAGGAGCGAGCGATCGCGGCGCGAGAGCGTGTCCCGCGACCAGACCGTGCCCCATGCCCCCTCGGTTATGAGTTGCTGGAACGGCCGGTCGAAGTCGGTGGTCTGCGCGTTGGCCCGCTCCACATGGGCATCGCCGAGCACCGCGCGGCGGGTCTCCATGCCCTGCGCATAACGATCGTCCGCAGCAGGGCGCAGGCCGGCAAGGAAATCGCGCATCAGCGCGATCAGCGCCGCCGGTTGCTCTACGCAGGGAATATGGCCTGCGCCGGAGATCACCTCATACCGGGCGCCGGGAATGAGCGCGGCCATGGCGGCGACGAGGTCGGGCGGCGTCGAGCCGTCCTGATCGCCCACGACGCACAGGGTCGCTACGGCAATGCGGCGGGCCTCTTCAGTCAGATCGGCGTCGCGGATGGCGGCGCAGGTGGCCGCATAGCCCTCGCCGCTCTGGCGGGCGAACATCATGCGATAGCCGGCATAATCTGGATTGTCGGCGCGCCGGAAGGCCGGCGTGAACCAGCGTTCCATCACCGGATCAAGGAGGCTGGAGAGGCCGTCCTGTGCGATGGCGGCGATGCGGGTGTTCCAGCTCTCGGGCGTGCCGATCTTCGGCGCGGTGTCGCAGAGGATGAGGGCGCGCACAAGATCCGGCCGTGCAGCGGCGAGCGCCTGCGCGATCATGCCCCCCACGGAAAGGCCGCAGATGGCCGCCGGCCCGAGGCCGAGTGCATCCATCAGTCCGGCAAGATCGGCGGCATGGCTCGCGATGGTCGCGGGGGCCGTGCCGAGTTCGGACAGACCATGACCGCGCTTGTCATAGAGCAGGACCGTATGGCTCGGCGCAAAGGCGCGCGCCACGGCATCCCAGATGCGGAAATCCGTGCCGAGCGAATTGGAAAAGACGAGCACCGGCGCACCCTTGCGGGGACCGGAGAGCTTATAGTGAAGCGTGACGTCTTTTATGGTTATGAACGGCACGGGCAGCTCCTCCGTGCTCAATTTCGTCGTTTGAAGGCCCCGCGTAAAATGATATTTCCGGAACGATCTATAACCTGAGGGTTATGTGGATGATCGATCCCCGCATCAAGTTCCGCCATCTCCAGACGCTGATGGAAGTGGCGCGCCAGAAGAGCGTGGGCAAGGCCGCGCAGGCGCTCCATGTCAGCCAGCCGGCGGTGACCAAGACAGTGCGGGAGCTGGAGGAGGTGCTTGGGGCGGCGCTGTTCGAACGCGAGGGGCGGGGCATCCGGCTGACGCGGGCGGGGGAGGTGTTTCTCCACCACGCGGGTGCGGCCCTCGCCGCCGTACGGCAGGGGCTCGATTCCGTTTCCCACGAGCGGGCGGGGGCCGCCCCCTTGCTGCGGATTGGCGCGCTGCCCACCGTCTCCACCCGCATCATGCCGCCAGCCATGGCGCTGTTTCTCAAGGCCCAGCCCTGGAGCCGTGTGAAGATCGTGACAGGCGAGAATTCCGTTCTCCTCGAACAGCTTCGGGTCGGCGATCTCGATCTGGTGGTGGGCCGCCTCGCCGCGCCCGAAAAAATGGCGGGCTTTTCCTTCGAGCATCTCTATTCCGAGCCGGTGGTGTTCGCCGTGCGGCGCGGCCATCCGCTCCTGGGGGGGCAGGCGGTGCCGTTCGATGACATCGCCCGCTATCCCGTGCTGATGCCGACCGCCGGCTCCATCATCCGCCCCATCGTGGACAGCTATCTGATCGGCAACGGGATTTCAGCCCTGCCCAACCAGGTTGAGACGGTGTCCGACGCCTTCGGACGGGCCTTCGTGCGGGCGAGCGACGCGGTCTGGATCATCTCCGAGGGCGTGGTGGCGCAGGATATCGCCGAAGGCCTTCTGGGCCGTTTGCCGGTGGATACGGGCAGCACACGGGGGCCGGTCGGCCTGACCGTGCGGGCGGGGGAAACACCCTCCTTCCCCTTGGCCCTGCTGGTTGATTTCATCCGCGAGGCGGCGCGGGACGTGTTGGCAATGGCTTGAGCCGCGCCGCGGATGATACTCCTCAATAAGGAAGGCCGACGTAGTTCTCCGCCAGAGCCGCGCGGGCAGCATGCGAGGAGAGCGTGTAGGCGATCTCCGCATCATGGATGCGCCGGCCGAAGGCGTCCACCTCCGTGAAGGTGTGCAGCATGGTGGTCATCCACCAGGAGAAGCGCTCGGCCTTCCACACGCGGGCGAGCGCCCGCGCGGAATAGGCGTCAATCCCCGCGCGTGACCCGTCCTTGTAGAATTCCCTCAGTCCGTCAAACAGGTAGCGGATGTCGCTGGCAGCGAGATTGAGGCCCTTGGCGCCCGTGGGCGGCACGATATGGGCGGCGTCGCCGGCGAGGAACAGGGTGCCGAAGCGCATGGGCTCGGCCACGAAGGACCGCAGCGGCGCGATGGATTTCTCGAAGGACGGTCCCGTGACGATGGCATCCGCCACGTCCTCGGGCAGGCGACGGCGGAGCTCGTCCCAGAAGGCGTCGTCGGACCAGTCTTCCACCTGATCGGCAAGGGGGACTTGAATGTAGTAGCGGCTGCGGGTCCTGGAGCGCATGGAGCACAGGGTGAAGCCCCGGCTGTGGCGGCCATAGACCAGTTCCTCGCGGGCCGGCGGCACATCCGCCAGCACGCCCAGCCAGCCGAAGGGATAGACCCGCTCGAACGTCTCGATCGCCCGCGAGGGAGCGGATTTCCGGCTCACGCCGTGGAAGCCGTCGCAGCCAATGATGAAATCCGCATCAATGCGGCCCGGCACGCCATCCTTCTCATAGGACACCCACGGGCGATCGCCGTCGAAGTCGAAGGGCGTGACGTTCTGGGCGTCGTAGATTGTGGTCACGCCGTCGCCAGCGCGCTTGTCCATGAGGTCGCGCGTGAGTTCCGTCTGGCCATAGACGGTGACGGTCTTCCCGCCCGTCAGTCCTTTCAGATCAATATGATGCAGGGCGCCGTCCACGGCGATGTCGAAGCCCGCGTGCGGCAGGCCTTCCGCCTCCAGGCGCTCGGCAGCCTTGGCCTCACGCATCATGTCCACGAGCCCCTGCTCGAGCACGCCCGCGCGGACCCGGCCGAGGATGTAGTCGCGCCCCACGCGATCGATGATGACGTTGTCGATCCCCGCGAGGGTCAGCAGCCTTCCGAGCAGCAGGCCGGAGGGCCCCGACCCGATGATGGCGACCTGCGTCCGCATGCGTCTCTCCCTGATGTGATGTTCTTGTGCGCCACCACGCCGGACGGTGGCCGGGCCGTGGAGGCGCCTGTTCTGGAAATGGCGCGAACCGCTCCCGCCCGGTTTTGCGGCCGGAGGGGAAGGTGCTGCGCCCTTTGAGGTGAGGCCCGCCTGACTGGGGCGCCCACCACCGTCTGCCGGATGGAACTCCAAGGGTCCCCGGCACCGTCGTGCTCAAGCAGAGCATGTTTGTCGGCGGGTCAACAAGTCCCGTTTCGCGCGCTAGTCGCGGTTCGGGAGGGGCGGAGTCGCGGAACACTCTGGTCAGGCTCCGAAAATCCGAGTGTTCAATATGCGAACAAAAATCAAATGACGCACGATGCCACTTGCTGGTGGGCGTAGGGCCACCTAACCTTTCCGGAACGACGTCGCTCCGTAGAAGAGAGCGATGCGAGGGAGAAGAGCGCTGGCGTCCGGCATGAAACGCCGCGGCATGGAAAACGCCCCATCGTCGCCGGTCCCGCTGCCACATTCCTGTTCATTGGCAAGACGTGAACTGACTTGCAGATCATCAGATCTCGCTCCGTTGGGGGCGCGGATCGGGCGGTTCGTTAGGGGAGGGCGAGGGTGGACCGACGTATCTATCTGTTGAACGGGCCAAATCTCAATCTGCTGGGGCAGCGCGAGCCGGCCATCTATGGCACCGCCACGCTGAAGGAGATTGCCGACCGCAGCGCGGAGAAGGGCCGGACGCTCGGCTATGACATCGAATTTCGCCAGACGAATTTCGAGGGCGAGCTGGTTGAGAGCGTGCACGAGGCGCGGGCGCAGGCCTGCGGCATCATCATCAATCCCGCCGGCTATACCTTTACGTCCGTGGCGTTGCTGGATGCGCTGAAGATGTTCGACGGGCCGAAGATCGAACTGCACATCTCCAACGTCCATGCCCGCGAGAGCCTCTATCACAAGTCGCTCGTCTCGCCGGTGGTCACGGGCATCATCATTGGCTTCGGCGCGGCCGGTTATGAACTCGCCATCGAGGCCATGGCGCGCCTTGTGCCGGCGGCGTAACAGCGCCGGCCGTCAGGGGCGCAGCATGCGCAGAACGATGTCGATCACCATCTGGCGGCGCTGCCCTTCGATCTCCGGCGCCCCCATATCGTGGCCGAACACCTGTCCGATGCTGGCCCGGTTCGAGACATTGTAGAAACTGAGCGCGCTGATGGTGAGGTGGATGTCGAGCGGTTCGATGCCCGGCCGGAAGAGGCCGGCCGCAACACCGCGATCATACACCTCGCGGATGACGCTGAGGATGGAGAGATTGAGGCCGGCGATCTTGTCCGAACTGGCGAGGTGGCGCGCGTGATGGATGTTCTCGATCATCACCATGCGTACGAAATCGGGATTTTGCGCGTGATAGTCGAAGGTGAAGCCCGCGAGCTTCCCCATCGCCTCTTCCGGCGGCAGGGCTGAGAGGTCGAGGCTGCGCTCGAAACTGCGGATGCGGTCGTACATCGCCTCCAGCACGGCGCGGTAGAGCCCCTCCTTGTCGCCGAAGTAATAATAGATCATGCGCTTGCTGGTGGCGGTCTTGGCGGCGATCTCGTCGACCCGCGCGCCTCTCAGCCCGTGCTCCACGAACTCGGCCCGCGCGGCCTCCAGGATGCTGCGCCGGACGCCCTCCGGATCCTGTGTCCAGGATTGGGTGCGTTTGTCGGGCGTGGGGGACGTCTGCGCCTTCGCCAACCTCTGTGCCTTCGTCATGCCTGCACCGCCGGCTTTCACCGTGCTGATCCTGTTGCGATGCGAAATGTACTAGCTGGTCCATTTCGCTTGACCAAATGAACTGGATGGTACATTTCACATATAGCGGAACGAGCGCAAGTCGCCTCTCCGCGATGCGCCAGATGCGCGCAGACGCATCGGCGAAGGTGCAACGGACCGTCCCGCAGAAGGGCGGCTGTCGAGGAAACGCCATGAACTACGTGCTTGATTTCACCCCCGTCATCGAGGGGCTGCCGGATCTGCTTGCCGGCTGCCTTGGCACCTTCGTGCTGGCACTCGGCGGCATGGCGCTGGCCATCGTGATCGGCATCGGCGGTGTGCTGCTGCGCGACTCGCGCCACGCCCCCGTGCGCTTCCTTGTGAAGGCCTTCGTGGAAGTCATCCGCAACACGCCGTTCCTGGTGCAGATCTTCTTCATCTATTTCGCCCTGCCGCTGGCCGGCGTGCGTCTTGACCCGACACCCACCGCCATCATTGCGCTCGGCATCAATGGCGGGGCCTATGCCATCGAGATCATTCGGGGCGGCGTGCAGTCCATCAGCCGTGGCCAGGTCGAGGCGGGGCTGGCGCTCGGCCTGCACAAGGCTCTGGTGTTCCGGCTCATCGTGCTGAAGCCGGCGCTGCGGGCTGTTTATCCCTCGCTTACCAGCCAGTTCATCCTTCTGACGCTGACCACCAGCATCGCCTCGGCGATTTCCGCCTATGAGCTGACCTCGGTGGCCCAGCGCATCGAATCCGACAGCTTCCGCAGCTTCGAGGTCTTCGGCACGGCGACGTTCATGTATCTCGTGATCTCCTGGATGATGATGCGCTTCTTCGCGCTCATCTCCGCCCGCTACTTCAGCTATCCGGTCAAGTGAGGAGCGTGGGATGCATCTGGGCGAATTCCTCTTCCTCCTTCAGGGCCTGAAGTGGACGGTCATCCTCTCCGCCATCGCCTTCGTGCTCGGGGGTGTCGGCGGCCTCGCGGTGGCGCTGCTGCGCACCTCGGGCGTTCCGCTTCTCGAGCGCGTCACCGCCGGCTACATCTCCCTCTTCCAGGGCACGCCGCTGCTGATGCAGCTGTTCGTGGTCTATTACGGTCTCGCCCTTGTCGGCATCCGGCTTAATCCCTGGGCGGCGGTCTCCGTCGGCTTCACGCTTCATGCCAGCGCCTATCTCGGCGAGATCTGGCGCGGGTCCATCGAGGCGGTGCCGCGCGGCCAGACGGAAGCCTCCCATGCGCTCAGCCTGGGTTACGTCTCGCGCATGCGCGATGTGGTGCTGCCGCAGGCCATCCGCATCTCGCTGCCGGCGACGATCGGCTTTCTGGTGCAGCTCATCAAGGGCACCTCGCTCGCTTCCATCGTCGGCTTCACCGAGCTGGCACGGGCCGGAAATATCGTCTCCAACCAGATTTTCCAGCCGCTGCTGGTCTTCGGCATCGTCGGTATTCTCTATTTCCTGATGTGCTGGCCGCTGTCGCTGTTCGGCGCACATCTGGAACGGCGCTTCGCCACACCCGCCCGCTGAGACGGGCCAAAACCAAGAGCATCGCTGCCAAAACAGAACATCAAGGGAGAGGAAACATGAGCATTCAGAAGCCTACCCGCCGCCTCGTGGCCGCAACCCTCCTCGCCGCGCTGGCGCTGCCCACCCTTGCCCTGCGCCCGGCGTCGGCCGTGACGCCGGAAGAGATCAAGGCGCGCGGGAAGATCATCGTCGGCATCCAGGGCGACAACCCGCCGTGGGGCTTCGTCACCAGCGAGGGCAAGCAGGACGGCATCGACGCCGACATCGCCCGGCTCTATGCCAAGGAACTGGGCGTGCAGGTGGAGTTCATGCCTCTGGAGGTGAACAACCGCATTCCCGCGCTCACCACCGGTCGCGTGGACGTGCTCTTCGCCACCATGGCCATGCTGCCGGAGCGCGCCAAGGCGGTGCAGTTCAGCAAGCCCTATGTGGCGAACGCCATCGTGCTGATCGGCCCCAAGTCCGCCGAGATCAAGAGCAATGCGGACATGGCGAAGTTCACCATCGGCGTGGCCAAGGGCGCGGCGCAGGATACGCAGGTGACCAAGAACGCACCTTCTGGCACCACCATCCGCCGTTATGACGGCGATGCGGCGAGCATCCAGGCGCTGGTGTCGGGGCAGGTGCAGGCCGTGGGCGGCAACATCTTCTACATCCAGCGCATCGAGCAGGCCAAGCCCGGCGAGTTCGAGAACAAGCTGGAATTCCAGAAGCTTTACAACGGCGCCTGCACGCGTCTGGGCGAGAAGGAGATCAATGCCTCCATCAACGCCTTCATCGACAAGATCAAGGCCAATGGCGAGCTGCAGAAGATCTACGACAAGTGGATGAAGGTGCCGGTCCACCAGTTCCCGGACAGCATCGAAGGCGTGCCCTTCTCGGCCGGCTGACGGCAGCCCTTGCGATCGGAGACCGGCCATGACACCGCATGTCGCCAACCTCAGCGGAACCGCCGTGGACGCCATGATCGTCATGGCCGACGTGGAGAAATGGTACGGCGCCTACAAGGCGCTGTCCGGCATCAACCTTGAGGTCCGCCGGGGCGAGAGGATCGTCCTGTGCGGACCTTCGGGATCGGGCAAGTCGACGCTCATCCGCTGCATCAACCATCTGGAGGCCTATCAGAAGGGCGAGATCCGGGTGGGCGGCACGCGGCTCGGTGACGACAGCCGCACCATCGACAAGGTGCGCCGAGAGGTCGGCATGGTGTTCCAGCACTTCAACCTGTTCCCGCACATGACCGTGCTAGAGAACTGCATGCTGGCCCCCGTGCGTGCCCTCGGCGTCTCCCGCAAGGAGGCGGAGGAGACGGCGCGCGGCCTGCTCGAGCGCGTGAAGATCCTGGAGCAGGCGGACAAATATCCCGCCCAGCTTTCCGGCGGCCAGCAGCAGCGTGTCGCCATCGCCCGCGCCCTGTGCATGCGGCCGAGCGTCATGCTGTTCGACGAGCCGACATCGGCGCTCGATCCGGAGATGGTCAAGGAGGTGCTCGACACCATGATCGGTCTCGCCGAGGAGGGCATGACCATGATCTGCGTCACCCACGAGATGGGGTTTGCTCGTCAGGTGGCGGACCGGGTCATCTTCATGGCTGGCGGGGCCATCGTCGAGGAGGCGCCGCCGCAGGAGTTCTTCACGCGGCCGCGCCACGAGCGCACGCGCAAGTTCCTTGGCGAGATCCTCTCGCACTGAGGCCGACAGGATGGGGAAGGGCGGGTGCGCCCTTCCCGCTCTCGCGCCGGGGGCAGGCCGCGCCGTGGATGGAACAGGTCGGGGCATGAAATGATCAGTGGAACAACAAAGCTCATCGGCCACATCGGCTTTCCGACCGAGAGCTTCAAGTCGCCGATGATCTACAATCCCTATTTCGAGCGCGAGGGGATCGACGCGGTCGTCGTGCCCATGGGCTGCGAGGTCCCCGATTACCCGTCCTTCCTCAAGCTCTTCTTCCGCCTGTCCAATGCGCTCGGCACGCTCATCACCATGCCGCACAAGGTGACGACCCTCTCGCTGGTGGACGCGGCCTCGCCGACCGCGGCCATCGCCGGGGCCTGCAATGCCGTGCGCCGGCGCGAAGATGGCCGCCTTGAGGGCGACCTGTTCGACGGAGAGGGCTTCGTGCGCGGGATGCGCCGGAAGGGGCGGGTGATCGAGGGCACCCATGCCCTCGTGGTGGGAGCCGGCGGCGTCGGCTCGGCCATCGCAGCGTCCCTCGCCCGCGCCGGCGTCGCCCGCATCACGCTCTTCGACAGCCATCCTGAGGCCGCCCGGCAATTGGCCGAGCGGCTGAAGCGCCATTATCCGGCCCTTGAGGTTGAGGTGGGCGCGAACGATCCGGCCGGTTGCGACATCGTGGTGAACGCGACGCCCCTCGGCATGCGCGCGGGCGATCCGCTTCCGGTGGAGGTGGAGCGCATTGCGCCCTCGGCCTTCGTCGGGGAGGTGGTGATGACCCACGAGATCACGCCCTTCCTCGCCGCCGTGCGGGCGCGCGGCTGCGCCTTCCAGGTCGGCACCGACATGCTGTTCGAGCAGATTCCGGCCTATTTCGAATTCTTCGGCCTGCCGCCCACGACGCCGGAGGCCCTGAGGGCCGCCGCGCAGCTCGATTGAGAAGGAGCCCGCCATGATCCCGTCCATCGCCACGGTCTGCGTTTCGGGAACCCTCGTGGAGAAGCTGGAGGCCATCGCCGCCGCCGGCTTTCCGGCGGTGGAAATCTTCGAGAACGATCTCATCGCCTTTCCCGGCTCGCCGGCCGATGTGCGCCGCATCTGCGCCGATCTCGGCCTCGCCATCGTCACCTGCCAGCCGTTCCGCGATTTCGAGGGCATGCCGCAGGCGCGCCGCCAGCGCACCTTCGACCGGGCCGAGCGCAAGTTCGACCTGCTTGAGGAACTCGGCTGCGACCTGCTCTTCGTCTGCTCCAGCGTCTCGCCGGAGGCGGAGAGCGGCATCGATCGGCTGGCTGCGGATTTCGTGGAACTGGGCGAACGGGCGGCCCGTCGCGGCCTGCGGGTCGGCTATGAGGCGCTCGCCTGGGGCCGGCACGTCTGGGACTATCGCGACGCCTGGGAAATCGTGCGCCGCGCGAACCAGCCCAACGTGGGCGTCGTGCTGGACAGCTTCCACATTCTCGCGCGGGGGCTGGAGCTGACCTCCATCGGCCGCATTCCCCGTGACCGCATCGCCATGGTGCAGATGGCCGATGCGCCGCTGCTTCAGCTCGATCCACTCTCCTGGAGCCGCCACTGGCGTTGCCTGCCGGGGCAGGGCGATCTCAATCTCTCCGGCTTCATGGATGCACTTGCGGCCACCGGCTATGAGGGCGTGCTGTCGCTGGAAATCTTCAACGACCGTTTCCGCGCCGGCTCGGCCCGCTCCGTGGCGCTGGATGGGCACCGCTCGCTGATCTGGCTGCTGGACGAAACCGCGCGCCGGCTCGGGCGGCCTCTCAAGGGCGCTGTACCCATGCCGCCGCCGGGCCCGGTGGAGGCGGTGGAATTCATCGAATTTGCGGTCTCCGAGACCGGCCGTCCGGCGCTTGAGGGCGTGCTGGCGGCACTCGGCTTCAGCCGCACGGGGCGGCACCGTTCCAAGGATGTGGCCCTCTGGAGCCAGGGCGACATCCGTATCGTCCTCAACAGCGATGCGGAGGGCTTCGCCCACAGCTACCAGATCACCCACGGCACCTCCGTCTGCGCGCTCGCCCTGCGCGTTCCGGATGCGCGCGCCGCCACTGAGCGGGCGCGGGCGCTGCGGGACGTGCCCTATGCGGGCGCCATCGGGCCGGGGGAACTGGACATTCCGGCCGTGCGCGGTCTGGGGGGCAGCCTGCTCTACTTCCTCGATCAGGCTTCGGCGCTGGGCGGCTGGTCTGCCGTGGATTTCGAGCCGGTGGCGGCGAACGTGGCGCCGACCGGGCTCACCCACGTCGATCACATCTCCCAGAGCATGCAATATGAGGAAATGCTCACCTGGCTGCTCTTCTATTCCTCGCTTTTCGAGACGCGGAAGACGCCGAGCCAGGCGGTGATCGATCCCGGCGGCGTGGTCCAGAGCCAGGTGGTGGAGAGCGGGCTAGAGGGGGGCACGGGGCAGGGGCTGCGCCTCATCCTCAATGGCTCGCAAAGCCACCGCACGCTCTCTGCGCGTTTCGTTCACGAGCTTTTCGGCTCGGGCGTGCAGCACATTGCCTTCGCCACCACCGACATCGAGGCGACCGTCCGCCAGCTTGTCGCGAACGGTGTCGCCATGCTGCCGATCCCGGAGAATTATTACGATGATCTCGAAGCGCGGTCCGACCTCCCGCCCGAGGCCATCGACCGCATGAAGGCGCTGAACATCCTCTATGACCGGGATGCCTCCGGCGAATTCCGTCAGGCCTATACGACGCTGCTGGACGGCGGTCTGTTTTTCGAGATCATCCAACGGGACGGCTATGAAGGCTATGGGGCGGCGAATGCCGGCATCCGGCTGGCGGCGCAGGCCCGCCTCCAGCCACTGGAAGCGCCGGTGTTCGGGGAGGCCGGCGCCGCGCCCGAATGAGCGCGCGGGGCGGTCGTATTCATGAGCGGGCCGTCTGAGTTTATGCCGTTCGAGCGGCTAATCTCATCGCCCGCTTTAGGATAGCGTGCCGGCACCGACCGGCCGCCCATGGCCGGCGCCCCCAGTTCAGGAACTGCGCTCCATGAAGATTACCAGAAGCGGCGAGGTCGCCTCCCGCCCCGCCCCGCCGGATTATTTCACCGGCACCGTCCGGCTCGATGCGCCCTTCAGCGGCAGCGGCGCCCTCAGCGGCGTGACCGTCACCTTCGAGCCGGGCGCCCGCACCGCCTGGCACACCCATCCGCTCGGCCAGACCATTCTCGTCGTCTCCGGTTCTGGCCGCACCCAGCGCGCGGGCGGGCCGGTGGAGGAACTGCGGCCGGGCGACGTGGTCTTCTTCGAGCCAGGCGAGAAGCACTGGCACGGTGCCTCCCCCCAGTGCGCCATGACCCATATCGCCATTGCCGAAATGGAGAACGGCAGCCCGGTGACCTGGCTGGAGAAGGTCTCCGACGAAGACTATCTCGGCACCGCCTCCTGAGGGAACGTGCCCGGCCCCGCACAGGGCCGGGCCACCGGATCAATCGGCCGCCGGCGCCCGCAGCAGGCGCAGGGCGTTCAGCGTCACCAGAACCGTCGCGCCCGTATCGGCGAGGATGGCCGGCCACAGGCCCGTGAGGCCGATGAGGGTGGTGACGAGGAACACCAGCTTCAACCCGAGGGCGATGGTGATGTTCTGGCGGATGTTCGCCATGGTGCGGCGGGACAGCGCTACCATGGCGGCAACGTCCGAGACGCGGGCATGCAGCACGGCGGCGTCCGCCGTCTCCAGCGCCACGTCCGTGCCGCCGCCCATGGCGATGCCCACATCCGCCGCCGCCAGCGCCGGGGCATCATTGATGCCGTCGCCTACCTTCAGCACGCGTGCGCCGTCCCGCTTCAGTTCGGTGACGATGCGCTGCTTGTCCTCCGGCAGCAGACCGGCGCGGACCTCGATGCCGAGTTGCGCGCCGATAGCGGCAGCGGTGCGCGGATTGTCGCCGGTGAGCATGATCGGCGTGATGCCGGCCGCCCGCAGCGCCCGAAGTCCGCTGAGGGCATCCGCGCGCGGCTCGTCCCGCATGGCGATGGCGCCGGCGAGCCGCCCGTCCACCACCAGCACCGACACCGTCTTGCCGGCATCGTTGAGCGCTTCGATCTGCGCGCGGGCCTCTACCGGCACAGTCGTCCGCTCGGCCGCGGCGCCGGGCGAGCCGAGGAAGACGTCCTGCCCCTCCACCCGGCCGCCGACGCCTCGGCCGCCATAGGCGCGCGCCTCGGATGCGCCGGGCGGGGTGATGCCCGCCTCGGCCGCCCGCTCCAGAATGGCGCGGGCCAGGGGATGGCTCGATCCTGTCTCTAGCGCCGCGGCGAGGCGCAGGACGTCCGCCTCCGACGCCTCGAATGGCAGGATGTCGGTGACGCGCGGGGTGCCGGCGGTGAGCGTGCCGGTCTTGTCGAAGGCGGCCACCGTCACCTTGCCGATGGTCTCCACCACCGCGCCGCCCTTCATGAGCAGGCCGCGCCGCGCGCCGGCGGAGAGGCTGGCGGCAATGGCGGCCGGTGTCGAGATGACCAGGGCGCAGGGGCAGCCGATCAACAGGATGGCGAGGCCCTTGTAGATCCAGACCTGCCAGTCGCCGCTGAAGAGGAGCGGCGGCAGCACCGCCACCAGCACCGCCACCAGCACGATGGCTGGGGTGTAATAGCGGGAGAAGCGGTCGATGAAGCGCTCGGTGGGCGCCTTGCTCTCTTGCGCCTCCTCTACGAGACGGATGACGCGGGCGATGGTGTTGTCCTGCGCCGCCGCCGTGACGCGCACGCGCAGCGCGCCGTCGCCATTGACGGTGCCGGCGAAGACGGCCGCGCCTTGCCCCTTCACCACCGGCGTGCTCTCGCCGGTGACGGGGGACTCGTCGATGGCGCTCTCTCCCTCTGCGATCTCGCCATCGGCCGGAATGCGGGCTCCGGGACGCACCAGAATGAGGTCGGCGACCCGCAGGCTGTCGGCCGGCACCTCGCGGGTGCCCGCCTGCGTGTCGATGAGGGCCGTCTTCGGCACCAGCGCGGCGAGCGACTGGATGCCGGCGCGGGCCTTGCTGGCGGCGATGCCCTCCAGCAGTTCGCCGATGAGGAAGAGGAAAACGACGGCGGCAGCTTCCTCCGTTGCCCCGATGATGACCGCGCCGATGGCGGCCACCGTCATCAGCATCTCGATGGAAAAGGGCGTTCCGGCGCGCGCCGCCGAGAAAGCGCGCCGGGCGATGGGCACGAGCCCCACGAGCATCGCCACGGTGAAGATCAGCCCCGCCCATTCCGGCAGCAGATGGCCGAGGCCATAGGCGGCCGCCAGAGCGGCGCCGCTCATGAGCGTGAGGCGCCCCTTGCCCGTCTGCCACCAGCGCCGCGCGGGCGGAACCGCTGCGGGCGGATTGTCGGCGGGAGTCGCACGGCCCAGCGGCGCCGGGGCGGTGTCGCCGGAATGCTCATGGCCCCCACGCTCATGGGGAGCGTGATCATGGTGATCGTGCCCATGGCCGTGATGCGGGTGCGGGCCATGGTCATGATGGGCATGGTCATGACGGTCGGGATCGTGATGGTCATGATCATGGTGGTCATGGCCTTGGCCGCAGCAGGCGGAGGCCGGCGCCCCCGCGGGGGCTGGCGGCGCGTCCGCTGTCGTCGCCTTGGCCGGATAGCCGAGGCCGGACACCCGACGCTCGATCTGGGCCACCACATCCTCGGGCGCATCCTGATGCGCGACCGTCATGGTGCCGGCGGTGACGGAGATGGACACCTCGGTCACGCCGGGCAGGCGGCGCACGGCGGTTTCGATCTTGGCGGCACAGGAGGCGCAATCCATCTCCTCGACGCGAAAGCGGCTGCGGGATAGGGCGCTCGACATGACTCGTCCTCCGATCTTTCCAACGCCGTGTTACGTCCTCTAGTCACTAGAGGAGCAAGACCCCATCTGTGGAAAAATGCAGCGGGCGGGAGCGGAGGCGAGATGGCGGGACGAGCGCGAGGCGGGCAGAGCGAACAGGATGAGGTCGCCATTGGCGAGGCAGCCCGGCGCAGCGGCGTGAAGGTGCCGACCATCCGTTATTATGAGCAGATCGGCCTTCTGGCCGCGCCGGTGCGCACCGAGGGCAATCGCCGGACCTATCGAAGCGAGGACCTGAGCCGCCTTGCCTTCATTCGCCATGCCCGCGAACTCGGGTTCGAGGTGGAGGAGATCCGCGCGCTTCTGACGCTCCAGCAGGATCCCTCGCAATCCTGCGAGGCCGCCGACAGGATCGCGCGGGGCCATCTGGCGGATGTGGAGCGGCGGATTGCCAGCCTCATGGCCCTAAAGGCGGAGCTGGAGCGCATGATCGAGGGGTGCAGCCATGGTCGGCTCGCCGACTGCAAGGTGATCGAGGTGCTGGCCGATCACGGCAAATGCACCCATCACCAGCACTGAACCCGAAGGATCAGGCGGCCGGAGCCGCCAGGAGATCCTGCCATTCCGGGTGTCGACGGAACTGCGCCGCCACGTAGGAGCAGAGGGGCACGATGGTGAAGGGTTCGTGCCGCGCATCGGCGATGAGCGCGGCCATGAGCCGCCCGGCGATGCCGCGTCCCTCTAAGGCCTTCGGAACACCCGTATGATCGACGATCACCGTTCCATTGGCCCCGCGCCGGAAGCTCATCTCGGCTTCCACCCCGGGCGCCAGCGCGATGATGTAGCGCCCGTGGCCGTCTTTTTCTTCCCGGCGGACCTCAGTTTCGGCGTCACTCATCACAGCCTCGATTCATAGCGTTCGATGAAACCTATCGCCCCCGCACTGCCCACGCCATGTGCTTCGGCACGTCCCGGTGGCATGGGCCGACAGGCCTGAGCCGGTTTGAAGAACGCATGGCCTCGGGGCGTGTTCCCTTTGTGTGCAGAACCTCTGAGCGGAAGCGAGTGGCGCTCGTCGGCGCGCTGGAAGGGGCGGGATCGCTCTGCCGGTCCTGGAGCAAGCCTTCGGCGGGCCGATGCGGTCGCGGCGCCGCTCACCCGGCGGCCTTCTGTCACCGGGCGAGTTGGAAATCCCGTCTTCGCCCCAGGGAGCGCCGGGTGATAAGACTGGGCCGAACAATCGGAGAAAGCGCGCCATGTCCGACGGCCTCAACACAGACGACCTCGATGCCCGCATCGCCATCGCCCGCGACAACCTCCGCCAGCTCACGGAGCAGGCCGCAGCCTATTCCGGCGCAGCGGACGAGGAACGCGCCGCCGACCGCATCGCCGAACAGCAAGCCGAACTCGATGCCCTGCTGAAGGAACGCGAACAGCACAAGTAAGCGCGGCGTTCGCAGCGGTCATACAATCAGATCCGGGCGCGCGTCCTCAGCCGCGCCGGGACCAGCGACTGCCGGCTGGCTCTGAATTTTTGCGCGATTTCGGAAGGGTGTGGTGGGCCCGGAGGGACTCGAACCCCCAACCAGACCGTTATGAGCGGTCAGCTCTAACCATTGAGCTACAGGCCCCGACCGCTCTGCTCCTAGCAACCTTGATGCCGATGGACAACTGCCTCGCCGGCGAGACTGGGGACGGCGGGCCGTCCATCGGCAGGACGGCTGCGCGGTGGCGCCGGGATCTCGGCCTGTCCCGTGCCGGCCTGGAGCCGGATCCGAGCATATTGAAACGCCTGCGTTTCAATATGCTCGGTGAACCCGTCTCTACTCAAGAAGTTGGAGCGCGATTGACCGACCAGATGGAAACGCGTGGCGGTTCCATCTGGTTGGATCGCGCTCTAACCGGGGCGCCGGCCTTCGGAGCGGGGGGCGGGCCAGAGGCGGTCGAGGATGTTGAGGCCGAAGGCCCACAGGGCATGGCGCGGCGAAAAGCAGGCGATGACCGCCGCCAGCACCGCCGAAGCGATGAAGAGCAGCATCCGGCGGCGCGTGGCGACGATAATCGCCTTCTGTCCGCGGGCCACCTCGAAGTGGGTCAGTGGCAGCGTCAGCAGGCCGAGGATGGCCATGTGCCCCGCGTAGAGCCAGACCGCCGGCGCCATGTGGCCGTAATGGGCGACCAGGGCGGACGAGAAGGGCAGGGCGGTGATGAAGAAGAGGTAGACCAGCCAGACCCGCAGCAGGCCCCCGGCGATGGTCTCCTCCGCCCGCCGCAGTTCGATGCCGGCGCGCCAGAGGGCGCCGAGCACGAAGAAGCTGATGAGATAGGTCAGCGCCTGCGGCCAGAGGCCGAAGATCTGCGCGGAAAGCTCCTGCGGGCTCGTGATCGGCAGGTCGGCGGGCAGGCGGATGTCGAGCACGAGCAGGGTCATGGCGAAGGCAAAGATGCCGTCGCTCAGCGCTTCCACCCGCGCCTTGGGAAACCACCGCATGCCGCCCCTCGCCCTGCCGAATCAGGCGATTGTCGCTCAGGCGGCGGCAAAGTGCGCGCCGCCTTTCGGCAGGCCGCCCGTCTCGGCGGCGGGGATGGGGACAAGGGCCATGCTGCCCCATAAGCGCCGCCTTCCGGGGCTTTCGTGAGCCGCCCGTGGGGCGGGGTGCGGCGGCTTGGCGAAGTCTTCACCAATGCCCGCCATAAGCGCCCATCACTGGACATGCAGATGCGCGAGCGGGCCGGAAGGTCGCCGGTCGCCGGGGGAAATTGGATGCGGATTGCGCCCAGGTGGAATGCGGCTGTGGCCGCTGCGGTGCTGACGGCAGGTCTCGTCATGGGCGCCACGGCACAGGCGGAGGAGTTTGCCCGCTCGACGCTCACCGTCGTGGGGCAGGGACGGGCCTCGGCGCGCCCGGACATTGCGATGGTGACCACCGGCGTCGTCGCCGCCGGCAAGACGGCCGAGGAGGCGCTCGCCGCCAATTCCAAGGCAATGGAGCAGGTGATCGCCGCCATCAAGGATGCGGGGGTCGAACCGAAGGATATCAGCACCTCGGGCCTATCCGTCCAGCCGCAATATTCCCAGCCGGGCAAGGACAGCCGCGAGGCGCCGAAGGTGGTGGGCTATGAGGTGCGCAACGCCGTCACCGTGACGGTTCGGGACCTCGCGCTCGTCGGGACCCTGCTGGACAAGGTGGTTCAGGCGGGCGCCAACCAGGCCAGCGGCCTCAGTTTCCAGTTGGCCGATGCGTCGCCGCTGCAGCTTCAGGCCCGCGTGGCGGCGGTGAAGGACGCGCAGGCGCAGGCACAGCAGATCGCCGATGCCGCGGGCGTCCGGCTGGTCCGCATCCGCCGCATCGATCCGCGCGGTGGCGACAATTATCTCGCCTTGCCCGCGCCGATGCCGATGAAGGCCGAGGCGCGCGCCGTGCCGGTGGAGTCCGGTGAGATGGATGTGCGGGCGCAGGTGTCCATCGTCTATGAGATCGAGCCCCGCTGAGGGCCTGCCGGCCCCGGAAGGGGCCGGAATCACCCTGGGAAGAGGCGCGGCGGCGTCAGGCCACCGCCGCCGGGCTGGCAGCGCCGTCGGGGCGTTCCGCCCACTGGATCGCGGCCTCCGGAATGAGCAGCGTCAGCGCCTTCGGCCGCACCTCATAGCGCAACGGCAGCGTTTCCCGCGTCACTTCGCCGTCGGTCGCCACCCAGGCGCGCCGCCGCTTCAGCCCGTGAATGGTCACGGTGTGCGCCTGGAAGGAGCGGATGCCGGGATTGTTGCGCCAGTTCTCCACGATGAGGTCGGCACCCGCCTTCAACCGCGCCAGGGCGCCGCGCTCCTCGGCCACGTGGATTTCCAGCAGCCCGGTGTCGAGGCGCGAGCGATGCCAGCCGGGCGCATCGAAGGCATTGTTGGTGACGAGAGCGGCATAGGCATCAATGGGCTCGCGCCGGCCGTCGATCTCAATCTCCAGCGACAGGCGGCCGGAACGGAATACCGCACGCCACAGCGCCCACAGCCAGCCGAAGATGCGGCCGCGCTGCTCGCGCACCTGCTCGCGGGCGAGCGCCATCTGGGAGAAGAAGCCGACCCCAGAGACGCCATGGAAGGCGCGACCGTTGAGCGTCGTCAGGTCCACGCGCATGGGCCGGGCGGTGGCGAGTGCCGCGACCGCGCCGGGCAGGTCACGCGGCAGGCCGATGTCGTAGGCGAGCAGGTTCATGGTGCCGAGCGGCAGCACGCCGAGCGCGACGTCGCTGCCGGCCAGCACCGATGCGGCGTAGCTCACCGTGCCATCACCGGCCCCGACGATCAGCGTGTCGTATCCGCCCTCGATCGCCGAGCGGACGGCGCCCGGGATCTGCTTGCCCTCCGCCAGCACCACGGTGACGTCCCGGCCGGGCCGGGTGAGTGCCTTGTCCACGGCCTCGGCGGTGGTCTTCGGCCCGAGATCCATGAGGGTCCCGGCCTTCGCGTTCAACACAACCAGCGTGCGGCCCATGTCTCGTCTCCCAGCGCGGAGAACCTCCGCCTGCCCACTCCGGTTCCGGCGGGCGGCGCCCTTACGTCATGTTCCCAGTGATCAGCCTTGAGCGGCGAAACGATGTCGGCATTATGATCGAGAACATTCGGGAGGGCGATCATGAGCATGCCGCAGGCGCACGACAAAGACGGAACCATCCTGCGGCTGCGGGCGGGCCTCCTGCTGCTCGCTGCGCTCCTCCTGCTCTGCCTCTCGGGCGGCACCTTCCTGGCCCGCCAGTTCCAACTCGGCTACGGCTGGGCGCTGCTGATCGCGCTCGTCATCGCGGCCGGCGTCGGCTACGGGGTCTTCCGGCTGACCAACAAGGCCTATCTCGCCATCGCGGCGCTGGTCACGCTCGTCACCGCCTACTTCGCCTATGATTTCCTGCGCAACGCCATGGGCTGGAGCACGGGCCTCTCGTTAACGTTCGCCCTCGTGCCGCTGGTGGTAGTGGGCGCCGCCTTCTGGGATTTCCGCCGTCTGAAGGTCGAGATCCGGGCCTGGCTCAACAGCCGCTGAGGACAAAATCGTTAACGGGCGGCGGTAGGGTGGAACGCAAGGCGCGTTCCGGTGTTGGAGCGGCAGAACACTCCAAGCGGAGCCGCCGCCATGCTGAAATACGCCGCGCTCTTCCTCATCCTGTCGATCATCGCCGGCTCGCTCGGCTTCCTCACCGTCTCGCGGGTCGCGCGCAACATCTCGCTGGCGCTGTTCGGCATCTTCCTCGTCATCGCGCTCGCCGTGGCCGGCTTCTTCATCCTCCTGGAGCGGGCGACCGCCGGGGAGATGGGCCCCGCCAAGCCCTCTTCGCCGCCGCTCATCACCATGATCGCCGCGCTCACCCCGCCTGATGCGCCGCCGCCCTCGGGCTCCGGCGCGCGGGCGCGTGACCTTCTGCCCATGCGCAGGAGTTGAGCCTTTCGCGCTGCCGCAATAGCCTTCTGAATCGGGGGGGGCGGGTCCGCCCTGCCTGACCAGAGGGAGAACAAGATGCGCCGGTTCGTTCTTGCGGCGGTGCTGGGGGCTGCGGCGATCGTCGCCGGTCCCGCACTCGCGCAGCAGAAGGTGGTGAACGTCTATAATTGGTCGGACTATATCGACGAGAGCGTGCTGGAGGAGTTCACGAAGGAAACGGGCATCAAGGTCCGCTACGACGTGTTCGACAGCAACGAGGTGCTGGAGACCAAGCTGCTCGCCGGCAAGACCGGCTATGACGTGGTGGTGCCGTCCGGCTCCTTCATGCAGCGCCAGATCAAGGCCGGCGTCTTCATCAAGCTCGACAAGTCGAAGCTGCCGAACCTGCAATATGCCTGGCCCGAGATCACCAAGCGGCTCGCCGTCTATGATCCCGGCAATGAATATGCCGTCAATTACATGTGGGGCACCACCGGCATCGGCTACAATGTGGACATGGTGAAGCAGCGCCTTGGCGATGTGCCCATGAACACCTGGGACATCGTCTTCAAGCCGGAGAACCTCTCCAAGCTGAAGGACTGCGGCGTCTACATGCTGGACGGGCCGGAGGAGATCATTCCTACCGCCATGCGGTATCTGGGCCTCGATCCGGACAGCAAGAAGCCGGAGGACATCACCAAGGCCGGCGAACTGCTGATGAAGATCCGGCCGTTCATCCGCAAGTTCGATTCCTCCGGCTATATCAACGCGCTGGCGCGCGGCGACATCTGTCTGGCGGTGGGCTGGTCGGGTGACGTCTTCCAGGCCAAGGCCCGCGCCGAGGAAGCCGCCAAGAAGACCAAGAAGAAGGTTGTGCCCGTGGCCTATGCGCTGCCGAAGGAAGGCGCGCTGATGTGGTTCGACAATTTCGCCATTCCGAAGGACGCCAAGAATATCGATGAGGCGCTGACCTTCATCAATTTCATGATGCGTCCGGAGATCGCCGCCAAGAACTCGAACTTCATCTCATACGCCAACGGCAATCTCGCCTCGCAGAAGTTCATCGACAAGGCGGTCCTGGACAATCCGGCCATCTATCCGACGCCGGAAGTCTTCGCTTTGCTGTTCACCGTGACGACGAATCCGCAGGATGTGCAGCGGGTCATCACCAAGACCTGGAACACCTTCAAGCGCGGCAAATGAAACGTTCACTCAGGTGAAACGAGAAGGGCCGCCGGCATCGCCTGCGGCCCTTCTTCGAGGTGTGCCCTCAACTCAGGCGACGCGGCCCCCCATCTTGAAGGGGGCCATGCCGTCGCGGGCGAGCTGGTCTGCGCGCTCGTTCAGTTCGTTGCCCGCGTGGCCCTTCACCCAGTGCCAGGCGATGTCGTGGGAGTGCAGGGCGGCGTCGAGGCGCTCCCACAGATCCTGATTCTTCACCGGCTTCTTGTCGGCGGTGCGCCAGCCGTTGCGCTTCCAGCCGAACATCCACTTGGTGATGCCGTTGCGCAGATATTCGCTGTCGGTGTGAAGATCGACCCCGCAGGGCTTCTTCAGCGCTTCCAGCGCCGAGATGGCGGCCATCAGCTCCATGCGGTTGTTGGTGGTGAGAGCCTCGCCGCCCTTCAGTTCCTTCTCGTGCGGACCGGAGCGCAGGATGGCGCCCCAGCCGCCGGGGCCGGGATTGCCCGAGCAGGCGCCGTCGGTCCAGATCTCCACCCGGCTCATGCGGCAAGTCCATAGTCGCGGGCGCTGGCTACGGCCCGGTGGAAGCGTAGCTTCCTCAGATATTCCAAGGGGTCTTTGGGGCGCACGAGGGCGCCTTCCGGCACGTTCAGCCAGTCCACCAGCCGCGTGAGCAGGAAGCGCAGGGCGGCGCCGCGGGCGAGCTGGGGCAGGGCCTCCACCTCAGCCGCTTCCATCGGGCGCACCGCCTGGTAGCCGGCGAGCAGCGCCCGACCCTTGGTGGCGTTGAAGGCGCCGTCCGCCTCGAAGCACCAGGCGTTCAGGCACACGGCCACGTCATAAGCAAAGAGATCGTTGCAGGCGAAGTAGAAGTCGATGATGCCGGAGAGGGTGTCATCGAGGAAGAAGGCGTTGTCCGGGAAGAGATCCGCATGGATCACACCGGCCGGAAGCGCGGCGGGCCAGTGGGCCTCGTGCGCGGCCAGTTCCTCGGTGATGATCGCCGCAAGGCCGGGATGGACCGTATCGGTGCGCGGGCCTGCCGCCTCGAACAAAGGCCGCCAGCCGGACACGGAAAGGGCATTGCGGCGAGTGATCTCGAAGCCCGCACCCGCAAGATGCAGTTGCGCCAGCGCGCGTCCGAGCTGTCCGCAGTTGGCGGCGGTGGGCTTGCGCACGGACACGCCGGGAAGGAAGGTCACGATGGCGCAGGGGCGGCCGGCAAGGGTGCCGAGCATGGTGCCGTCGCGCATGGCCACCGGCTGCGGGCACGAAATGCCGTTCGCCGCCAGATGCTGCATCAGGCCGATGAAGAAGGGCAGGTCGGCCGGATCGACGCGCTTCTCATAGAGCGTGAGGATGAAGCTCGCGGTCGTGGTCTGGACGAGGAAGTTGGAATTCTCCACGCCCTCCGCGATGCCGTGATACGAAACCAGTGTGCCGATATCGTAAGCGGCGAGATAATCCGAAAGGCTCGCCGCCGAAACGTCCGTATAGACCGCCACGCTCTACTCCGCCGCATCTTCGCGCAGCGCGCGGGGAAGCGGAAAGAACACATCCTCCTGCGCGGCCGTCACCGTTTCCACATCCACGTCGTAACGCTCGGCAAAAGCGTCGATGATTTCTTCCACCAGCACCTCGGGCGCCGAGGCCCCGGCGGTGATGCCGAGGCTCTTCAGCTCCGACAGCCGCGACCAGTCGAGGTCGCTCGCCCGCTGGACCAGAACCGAGACGGCGCAGCCCTCGCGCTCGGCGGTTTCGCGCAGGCGCTGGGAATTGGAGGAGTTGGGCGCGCCCACCACCACCATGGCGTCCACCTGCGGCGCCACCTTCTTCACCGCTTCCTGGCGGTTGGTGGTGGCGTAGCAGATGTCTTCCTTGTGCGGCACGGCGATGGTGGGGAAGCGCGCGCGGAGGATGGCGACAATCTCCGCCGTGTCGTCCAGCGACAGGGTCGTCTGCGTCGCATAGGCGAGATTCTCGGGGTCGGCCGGCGCGATGGTGCGGGCATCCTGCGCCGTTTCGATCAGCGTCACTGCGCCCTCGGGCAACTGGCCCATGGTGCCGACCACTTCCGGATGGCGGGCATGGCCGATGAGCAGCACGTGCCGGCCCTTCTTGTGGTGCAACTGCGCCTCGCGATGGACCTTGGTCACCAGCGGGCAGGTGGCGTCGATGGCGAAGAGGTTGCGGGCGGCCGCTGCCTCGGGCACGGACCTGGGCACGCCGTGCGCGGAGAAGATGACGGGGGCATCGCCGGGCGGCACCTCGTCCAGTTCCTCCACGAAGACGGCGCCCTTCTTGCGCAGGCCGTCCACCACATATTTGTTGTGAACGATCTCATGCCGCACATAGACCGGTGCACCGTGCAGCGCGAGTGCGCGCTCCACCGCGTCAATGGCCCGCACCACGCCGGCGCAGAAGCCGCGCGGCGCGCAGAGCAGGATGCGGAGAGGGGGCTTTTCAGCGGACATGGGTGTTCCCGGTGTTCACCGGGGACATGGGATGGCAGGGCACATCCTGTCAAGCGGGCGCCCGGGCAGGGATGGCCCCGGCAGCCTCCCCTCAGGCGCGGGCCGCAGCCTCGGGCGCAGCGGTTACGGGGGCTGCAGCGCTGCCGAGCGCGGGTTCCTCGGTAATGCCGGAGCCGACCGCGAGGAAGCGCGAAGCGCTGTAGCGCAGGTTGCTGGGCGGCGTGATGTCCGCGATGCGGCGCTCTTCCGGCGCGAAGGTGAAGCCGCTGCGGATGCGGGTGTTGGACACCTTGCGGCGCACCACGCGCACTTCATTGATGGAGGCACGGGCGGCGATGCACTGGCTCTTGAAGCGGGCGTACTCCACCTCGCTCATCGCTTCCACATGCTGGCTGCCGGGATACATGACGATCCAGGCCGTGCCGCGTTTCGCGGCGACCGTTACGTCACGGGAATGCTCTTGCATGCGGCGCAGGTAGGCCTGCACGCGGGGCTGATCGAAGCTGCGGGCATTGGCGCGCGCCTCGAGGAAATTGGACATGCCGCGCGCGGCGCTGACGATCTGACCGACGGCGAGGGACGCCGCCAGGATCATCGGGGAGAAAACACCCTGGAAATGGACCAAAGCGGCACCGAGTCCAACGGTGACGACGGCGGAACGGGGGGCTTCCGAAATGAAACCGTCGAGGAAATGGCCGACAACGCCGATTTCCTTTTCCCGCAACTCGTCGGCGAGGCTCGTCTTCGGCGCCAACATCGTTTCCGCTCCCCAGTTTGCGGCGACCGCGCTCAACCCATCAAGCGAACGTCGCCACACTCAACCCAAAAGGTTAAAACGTCATGCGTGCTTCAAACATTTCTTGTCGTTGCAAGTTCCCGCGCCGAAAAGACGGCTCGGAAATTTGATGGTACGCTTAAGCAATACTCTCTAGGTTGCACGAGGCTGGCCATGTGACATGAAGCCCTTGGCTCCTCACACGAGCTTTAGCCTGTCCGGCTTCCTCTCAACGCAACATGTCGGGTTGTAGGGTTCGTCGGCTACAGCCGGCGTTTTCCAGAAGGGGCTGCAAACCGCGTCTCCGCCTTGCTTGTCCCCGATGGTCCCCACCACCTCCCGGCCCGCGTTAACCCTGCGCGCCGGACGCATTGGGAATGTACCATATTGGAGGCTTTGACAAGTGGTTTCCCGGCTCGAAAGCCCGAAGAATTTTGCCGCAGCACGGTGCGGCATCTGAACGCAGAATGAATTTTGCCATTCCATAGCGGAATGTGATGGATCGGACCCCTTCCCCAGGCGCATGTCTGTCCGCCTTACCTCCAGAATGGAAGGGATGGGCTCTTCCCCCGCCCGCCGGCCCCCGAATCGGCCTCGCCTGTTCGCGCGGGCGCCGGGCGCGCAGCAGCATTTGCATCGCGCCGCTCGAAGGCTTATGTTGTGGCATCCCGGACATTCTGAAGCTCCGTGGCTCGCTTTCCGGGGAACCGGGGCGGACCAAAGGGAAGCCGTATTGTCCGCCGCCCGCGTTTTCCAAGAAAAAGCCAAGAGGCTGCCGCCATGTCCAACACCCCGCTGATGCCGAAGGCGACCGCCGTGTGGCTGGTCGAGAACACGGCGCTCACGTTCGAGCAGATCGGCGACTTCTGCAAACTTCACCCCCTCGAGGTGAAGGGCATCGCCGACGGCGAAGTGGCGCAGGGCATCAAGGGGCTCGATCCCATCGCCAACGGCCAGCTCACCCGCGAAGAGATCGACAAGGGCGAGAAGAACCAGAACTACCACCTGAAGCTTCAGGAATCGAAGGTCCGCCTGCCGGAGCCCAAGCGCCGCAAGGGCCCTCGCTACACGCCGGTGTCCCGCCGCCACGACCGGCCGAACGCCATCCTCTGGCTGCTGCGCAACCATCCCGAGCTGAAGGATGCGCAGATCATCCGCCTCGTGGGCACCACCAAGGCGACCATCCAGTCCATCAAGGACCGCACCCACTGGAATTCGGCCCAGCTCGCGCCGATGGATCCGGTCACGCTCGGCCTGTGCAGCCAGATCGACCTCGATCTCGAAGTGCAGCGCGCGGCGAAGGATCGGCCCGCGGCGCTCGCCTCCGAGGACCGTGGCGCGACCCTGCTGCCGGCGGACGTCACCACCCAGCGCCACGAAGACGACGCGCCGTCCTCCGGCCGCAAGGATTCGCTGGATCTGGAGACGGTGTTCGCCAAGCTCGGCGGCGCCCGCAAGAGCGAGGACGAGGAGGACTGATCCTCTTCGCGCGCCTTTGGCCTGAAAAAAGAGCGGCGCCTCCCTCGGGACGGCGCCGCTTTTCGTTTGCTGCCTCAGTGGGCGAGCAGCACCGGCGCCGTCATGGAGCCGAGGATGTCGCGGGTCACGCCGCCGAAGACCAGTTCGCGCACGCGCGAATGGCCGTAGCCCCCCATCACCACGAGGTCGGCGCCCTGGTCGGACACTTCATTCAGGATGGCGGAGGAAATGCTTTCGCCGGAGCCGATTGTGAGGTGGCGCAGTTCAGCCGACAGGCCGTGGTGCGCCAGATGGCGCTCCAGATCGGCGGCGTTGGGCGTCGCTTCTTCGTTCTCCGAGCGGCGCACGGAGAAGATCACGCGGCTGTCGGCCATATGGAGCAGCGGCAGGCTTTCGGCGAGCGCACGGGCGCTGGCACGGCTTCCGTCCCAGGCCACCACGACCCGCGAGAGCGAGAAGGGCGGCTTCTGCACATAAGGGACCACCAGCACGCCGCGGCCCGAATCCATGAGCGCGGATTCCGCCAGCACCTCTTCCGGGCCGGGGCGGTCCGGATCGGGCTGGGCGACCACGGTGAGGTCATAGAGGCGGGACAGGTCGCCCACCGCCGCGGCCGCATCGCCGAGCGAGCCCGAGAGGGTGCGCACGTCGTAGGAGAGGCCGTGCTCGCGGGCGAGCGCCGTGAAGGCGCCGGCAGCCGTGGTCGCCGCCGCTTCATTCTCGCGGATCTGCTGGTCGATGAAGTCGGTGGGGAGGGCGCCCATGTAGAAGGGCGGCACGTCAATCTCGTAGCTCACCGCAAGGCCGGTGATGTGCGCCTTGCAGGCGGCGGCAAGGCTTGCGGCATAAACGGCCGCGGGATCGCGCTCGCTGCCGAGGGAAAGGTTGACCAGAATGTCCCGGATCATGGGGAAGGCTCTCTCAAAACCGCGTCTAGCGACACGACTTTACCGTAAAGAGCGATCAAAACACCGCCTTGACGCGGCGCAAATATCGGTTTCTCAAAAGGAAAACGCGGCCGCCCCGGGGGAAAGGCGGCCGCGTCGGGTGAGACGTCGGTGGGGGGATCCGATCGTCCCAACCTCCAGAACGCCCCGGCACGGGTCCGGTTCCCCAGCGCGGTGAAAAATTTTCGCGGGGATCACGCCTGCGGATAAACACATTTAAGCCTTCCCATGGCAGCTTGAGGCCTCCCCCGGTAATACGCATGACCCCTGACCTCAGCATCGTCGTTCCCTGCTACAACGAGGCCACCGGCCTGCCGTTCTTCCACGAGCGCCTCAGCGCCCATGCGCGGAAGGTGGCGGAAGCGCGCGGCATGCGTATCGAGATCGTCTATGTGGACGACGGCAGCCGCGACCAGACCGCCGCCGTGGCGCTCGCCCTGAAGCCTCAGGGCACGGACGTGCAGGTGGTGGCGCTGTCGCGCAACTTCGGCAAGGAAGCCGCGCTGATGGCGGGGCTCGACCACGCCCGCGGCGATGCGCTGCTGTTCATGGACGGCGACGGCCAGCATCCGCCGGAGATGATCGAGACCTTCGTCGGCCTCTGGAAGGACGAGGGCTATGACGTCGCCTATGCCATCAAGGCTGATCGCATGGACGAGCCGGCCGCCCGCCGCACCTTCGTGAAGATCTTCTACTGGCTGCTCAACTTCGGCGCGCAAAGCCGCATTCCCGAGGACGCCGCCGACTTCCGCCTGCTCTCGCCCCGCGCCGCTGCCGCTTTGCGGCGCCTGCCGGAGCGCAACCGCTTCTTCAAGGGCCTGTCGAGCTGGATCGGCTTCCGCCAGAAGGCAGTGCCCTACCGGCCGGCGGCGCGCGAGCATGGCACCTCGTCCTGGAGCTTCCTGCGCCTCCTCGGCCTTTCCATGGAGGGCCTCACCTCCTTCTCGCCCGCGCCGCTGCGCCTCGCGGGCATGGTCGGCGCGGCGCTCGCCGCCGCCGCCTTCCTCTATGGCTCCTGGATCGTCATAGAGCGCCTGGTCTGGGGCATTCCCCTGCCGGGCTATCCCTCGCTCGTCGTCGGATTGATGGTCATCGGCGGCGTGCAGCTGCTGGTGATCGGCATCATGGGCGAATACATCGCTCGCATTCTGTCCGAAATCAAAGCGCGTCCGGTCTATTTCGTCGCTGATCATGCGGTCCGCCATGCGGAAGCCGCCGGCGACCGTCCGGTCGGCTTGGAGTTGCCCAAGGCTTTGCCGTGAAGCGTATTGTCATCTGCGCGGACGACTACGGGATCGCTCCCGGCGTCTCCGCTGCCATCCGTGCCCTGTTGGCGGAGCGGCGCATCAACGCCACCTCGGTCATGACCGTGCTGCCTGACCTGTTCGAGGAAGCCGATGCTCTGATGCCGCTCACCAGCGGGCAGGCGAGCATCGGCCTGCATGTGACGCTGACCGGCAATTTCGAGCCGCTGACCCACGGCTTCAAGGGGGCGACCTTCCCTTCGCTCGGCCGGCTGATGGCCATGTCCTTCGCGCGCCGGCTGGACCCTGTGAATGTGAAGGCGGAGATCGAGACGCAGTTCCTGGCCTTCGAGGAAGCCTTCGGCCGCCCGCCGGACCATGTGGACGGCCACCAGCATGTGCATCTGCTGCCCACCATCCGGGAGGCGGTGCTCGAAGTCACCCGCAGCCGGGCGCCCGAGGCCTGGGTGCGCGACTGCACGCCGGCGCCCGGTGCGCTGGTGGGGCTCGACCTCAAGGGCCGCTACATCGGCTTCCTGGCGCGGGGCTTCGCCGCCGAGGCCAAGGCGCTGGGGCTCGCCACCAACCGGGGCTTTGCCGGAGCCTACAATTTCAAGATGGGCACCAATTTCGGCCGCCTGCTCACCCAGTTCATTTCCGGGCTGGAGGACGGGGGGGTGGTGATGGTGCATCCCGGCATGGTGGATGAGGCGCTGGGCAAACGCGATCCGCTCACCTCCCCCCGCGAGGCCGAATATGAGGTCCTCGCCGGCGCCCAGCTGCCGCAGATCCTGCTCGCCACCGGAGCGCAGTTGCGCTGAGTCTCAGGTCTCCGCGCGGCCCCCGCCCGCGGGCACTTCAGGGGGCCTTGGTGTCGGCCTTGGCTTCGCCTGCCTGCGGCATTTCCTCGGGCCTCGGGTCATAGGCGAACGAGAGGGCGTGATAGAGCGGCTCGGGCGCCAGCACGCGGGAGATGCCGGCGCCGAGCAATGCCGTCGCCAGCATGGGCACCACGAGGTGCACCTCGTTGGTCATTTCCATCACGATGACGAAGGCGGTCAAAGGCGCCTGCACCACGCCGGCGAAATAGCCGACCATGCCCAGCATGGCGAGGGCGCGGATGTCCATCTCCGGCATGAAGGGCGCGAGCGCGGCGCCGATGTTGGCGCCGACCGACAGCGACGGCGAGAACAGGCCGCCGGGAATGCCGCTGGCGGAGGACAGGAGCGTCGTGAACAGCTTGATCGGCGCGTACCACCAGGGCGAGGCGACGCCTTCCTCCAGGAGCAGCCGCGTCGGCCCGTAGCCCGAGCCGCCGGCAAAGCCGTGGGTGAGGATGGCGAGCGCGCCGACGATGAGGCCGCAGAGCGCGCCATAGACGAAGGGGCGCTTGCGCAGCGGGCCGAGGATGCGGCCCTTCGCATTGGAAAGCGCCACGAGGCCACGCGAGAAGATGGCGCCGCCGACGCCCCCCACCACGGCGCAGAACACCACGGCATTCCAGCCGATGGTCGCGAAGGCTTCCGTCGGGATGGAGCCGAAATAGAGATACTGGCCCACCAGCAGCAGGCTCACCATGCCGGAGATGACCACGGCGGCGGCGATGAGGCCGGACAGGCGCTTGTCATAGGACTTCGCCATCTCCTCGATGGCGAACATGACGCCGGCGAGCGGCGTGTTGAAGGCGCCCGCAATGCCCGCCGCCGCACCCACCAGAATGAGGCCGTTGGCGCGGCCGATGCCGGCGAAGGCGGCGAGCGCCACCATGATGGCGCAGCCGAGCTGCACGGTCGGCCCCTCGCGGCCGATGGAGCCGCCGACCGCAAGGCCGAGGCAGGTGAGGAGCACCTTGCCGATGGTGACGCGCGCGGAGAGCAGGCGGGCGCGGTGGGCCGGACTGCCGGACCTTCGGGCGGCGATGGCCTGCGGAATGCCGCTGCCCTGCGCACCGGGGAAGAAGCGGGCGGTGGCCCAGGCGAACAGGCCGAAGCCCAGCGGCGTCAGGATGAGGAACGCATAGGGCATGCGTTCCATGGTGTGGACATAGAACTCCTGCGCCCCGTCCGCCATCTTGGCGAAGGCGACGGAGGCGACGCCGACCGCCACCGCGCCCAGCAGGAACACCGCCCGGCGCTTCCAGAGCATCCGGGAGGTGAGCGCAAAGCGAATCCGCCGCAGGTCGCGTCTGAACATGCCCCTGATCCTTCCGGCCGGCCGCCTCGTCCTGCGCCCCGCCCCTGGCCCCCGCCGCAGCGCGGAGGTTCAACAGGCGTTACGGGCGAAGATGGCGAGCGTCAACCGATCAGGCGGCTTCCGGCTGAAAAGCCGGCCCGTCCACCAGCCGGCGGGGCAGGCCGGTCCCGGAGAGAGCAAGCGTGCGGTCGTGCAGGGCGTTGAGGGTGGCACGGTGGCCGATGGAGAGCACGGTCGCCTGCGGCAGCCGCGCCCGCAGGAGGGCGTAGACGGCGGCCTCGGACGGCTCGTCGAGCGCGGCGGTCGCCTCGTCCAGCAGCAGCACGTCCGGCTGTTCCAGAAGCGCCCGCGCGATGGACAGGCGCTGCTGCTCGCCCAGCGAGAGGATGTGCGGCCAGAGCGCCTGCTCCTCGAGGCGATGCACGAGCACCTCGAGGCCGACCGCCGTCAGTGCTTCCGCAAGCCGGGCATGGTCGAAGTCGGTGGCTGGCAGCGGATAGGTAAGGGCATCGTCCAGCCGCCCGACCGGCACATAGGGCCGCTGGGGCAGGATCATCACCCGCGCATCCTGCGGCAGGGTGATCGTGCCGGTCCCGAAGGGCCAGATGCCGGCGATGGCGCGGAACAGCGTGGTCTTGCCCCCGCCTGAGGGGCCGGTGACGAGCACCCGCTCGCCCTTGCCGATGCTGAGGCGGTCCACCGCCACGATGGCCTCGCCCGTGGGCAGGCGCACGTCCATGTCGGCGAGCGCAAGCGCCGCTTCCTGCGCCGCCTCGCGCCGGTGCGGGAAGGCGCGGGCGCCGTCGTCGCGCTTGGCCACCTCCATGGCCGCCTCGAAGCCGGTGAGACGGTTCACCACCGAGGTCCACTCGGCCAGGGTCGAATAAGAGGAGATGAAGAAGGAGAAGGCGCCCTGCACCGAGCCGAAGGCGGAGCCCGTCTGCATCAGCGTGCCGAGTTGGATGGCGCCGGCGAAATAGCCGGGCGAGACCACCACATAAGGGAAGATGTTCGAGACCTGATTGTAGCCGGCGGTGAACCAGGTGAGGCGCTTCTGCGCCTTCATCAGCCCGAAGTAATTGTCGAGGATGCGGCCGAAGCGGCCTTCGAGCTTCCGGCTTTCCGCCGGTTCGCCGCCGAGGAGGGCGATCTGCTCGCTGTTCTCGCGCACGCGCACCATGTCGACGCGGAAGTCCGCTTCATAGCGCTGCTGGTCGAAATTGAGCCGCACCAAAGGCTTGCCGATGAAATGGGTGATCAGCGTGCCAAGCGCGGCATAAAGAAGTGCCGCCCAGAAGAGATAGCCGGGGACATGCATGTCGATCCCGAACAATTTCAGGTCGATGGCCCCGGACAGGCCCCACAGGATGACGGAGAAGGAGGTGAGCGAGACGATGGTCCCGAGCAGCCCGACGCCGACCGAAATGGTCTGGCTGACGAACATGGACACGTCCTGCGCGATACGCTGGTCCGGATTGTCCGCCGCATCCCCGGAGAGGCGCAGGCGATAATGGGTGTCGTCGCCGAGCCAGTGCTCAAGATAGCGTTTCGTCAGCCAGCGCCGCCACCGGATCTCCAGCCACTGCTTGAGATAGATCTGGTAGACCGCAACGCAGATGGCCCCCGCCGCGATGGCGCAGAAGATCAGGAGCTGGTGCTTGAAGGCGCCGAAGTCCTTCTCCTGGATGGCGTCATAGAACGCGTTGTTCCAGCGGTTCAGCAGCACCGTGCAATAGACCCAGGCGAGTTCCAGACCGATGACGGCACCCAGAAGGCCGATGGCGGTCCAGCGCTCCTCGCTGCGGAAATAGGGAAGCGCCAGGCGGCGGATGTCGCGAAGCAGGGTCAGGAGTGCGCGCATCGAACTCGTCACAATGGAGGATCGTGCGACGAGCTTACGCGCGCGCCGCATGGCAGGACCATGGCGGCAAGATTACGAATTCGCAAGAAAAGTGGCCGCGACTGTCCTTCCGAAGCGGAAGGATGGCGTAAGGTCAGAGACCCTTCGCCAGTTCGCGGAGCTTGAATTTCTGGATCTTGCCGGTGGAGGTCTTGGGGATCTCCTCGAACAGGATGGTTCGCGGGCATTTGTAGGCGGCCAGATGCGCCCGGCAGTGGGCGATGAGATCCTCGGCTGAGGCGGCGGCCCCGTCCTTCAGCTCCACGAAGGCGAGTGGCGTCTCGCCCCATTTTTCGTCCGGCCGGGCCACCACGGCGGCGGCGCTCACCGCCGGATGCTTGTAGAGGGCGTCTTCCACCTCGATGGAGGAGATGTTCTCCCCGCCCGAGATGATGATGTCCTTGGAGCGGTCCTTGAGCTGGATATAGCCGTCGGGATGCTTCACCCCGAGGTCGCCGGAGTGGAACCAGCCGCCGGCGAAGGCGGCATCCGTGGCGGCGGGGTTCTTCACATAGCCCTTCATCACCACATTGCCCCGGAACATCACCTCGCCGATGGTCTCGCCATCCGCTGGCACGGGCTCCATGGTCAGGGGATCGAGCACGTCGAGGGCTTCGAGCGCGCCATAGCGCACGCCTTGCCGGGCCTTCTTCGCCGCGCGCTCGGCAGGGGGCAGGGCGTCCCATTCGCCATGCCAGTCATTCACCACCGCCGGGCCATAGACTTCGGTCAGGCCATAGACATGCACCACATTGAAGCCGGCCTCCTGCATGGCCGCGAGCACGGCGGCGGGCGGCGGAGCGGCGGCGGTGATGAAGGAGACGGTGTGGGGCAGGGGTCGGCGGTCCGTCTCCGGCGCATTCAGCAGCGTCGACATGACGATGGGGGCGCCGCACATATGGGTGACCTTGTGGTCCTCGATGGCCTCATAGATGGCCTTGGCGCGGACCTGCCGCAGGCACACGTGAGTGCCGGCCACCACCGAGACCGACCAGGGGAAGCACCAGCCGTTGCAGTGGAACATGGGCAGCGTCCACAGATAGACCGGGTGCGGACCCATATGGCAGGTCACCACATTGCCCACCGAGAGCAGGTGCGCGCCGCGATGGTGATAGACGACGCCCTTGGGGTCGCCCGTGGTGCCCGAGGTGTAGTTGAGCGAGATGGCGTCCCATTCGTCGGCGGGCGGCGCCCACACGAAATCCGGATCGCCGGCGGCGATGAAGTCCTCATATTCGATGGCGCCGAGCCGCTCGCCGGGCCCGGCATATTCCGGGTCGTCATAATCGATCACCAGCGGTTTGCGGGTGGCGAGCGACAGCGCCGCCTTGATGACGGGCGAGAATTCCCGGTCGGTGATCAGCACCTTCGCCTCGCCATGGTCGATGGTGAAGGCGAGGATGGCGGCGTCGAGCCGGGTGTTGAAGGTGTTGAGCACCGCCCCGCACATGGGCACGCCATAGTGGGCTTCCAGCATGGGCGGGGTGTTGGAGAGCATCACCGCCACCGTGTCGCCCACCCCGATGCCGCGCTGCGCCAGCGCCGAGGCAAGGCGGCGCGTGCGGGCATAGAGCTCGCGATAGGTGCGGCGCAGCGGCCCGTGGATGACCGCCACCTGATCGGGGAAGACGCTCGCCGCCCGCTCCAGGAAGCCGAGCGGCGTCAGCGGCTGGTAATTGGCGGGATTGCGGTCGAGATGCTGATCGAAGATCGATGTCATGCGGCGTTTCCCGATATGTCTTTATGTTTGACGTGACCGTAGCCGAGCCGCCCGCGCCGGCGCAACGCGGGCCGTTCTGAGACCAAGGTCTTACGCAGAAGATCGGACTTGCCTCCCCCACAACCTTGAGCGTCAATCGGCACAACGAGAAGATGAAGACGGGAGGAGTGTGCCATGCTCGACCAGAGCCGCAGCCGCTATGGCGACACCTATGCGCGCTGGAAGGCCGATCCTGCGGCCTTCTGGGGGGACGCCGCGCGCGACATCGACTGGACCAGCCCGCCCGGCACCGTCTTCGACGGGAGCCTCGGCGTCTATGGCCGCTGGTTTCCCGATGCGGTGGGCAACACCTGTTTCAATGCCGTGGACCGGCATGTGGCGTCCGGTCGCGGCAGCCAGACGGCGCTGATCTACGACAGCCCCGTCACCAACTCCCAGCGCCGCCTCACCTATGCCGAGCTACTGGAGGAGGTGCGCATCCTCGGCGCCATCCTCACCGACATGGGCGTGGAGAAGGGTGACCGCGTGGTCATCTATATGCCCATGGTGCCGGAGGCGGTGGTGGCCATGCTGGCCTGCGCGCGCATCGGCGCCGTGCATTCCGTGGTGTTCGGCGGCTTCGCGGCCAATGAGCTGGCGGTGCGCATCGACGACGCCCGGCCGAAGGTGGTGCTCGCCGCCTCCTGCGGCATCGAGCCGAACCGCGTCGTGCCCTACAAGCCGCTGCTCGATCTCGCCATCACCATCGCCGCCCACAAGCCCACCGGCTGCCTCGTGCTCCAGCGTCCGCAACTGGCCGGCACGCTGGTGGAAGGGCGCGATCACGACTGGGCCGAGCGCCGCGCCGCCTTTGCGGATGCGGGCCGCGGAGCGGACTGCGTGCCGGTGAAGGCCACCGATCCGCTCTATGTGCTCTACACCTCCGGCACCACGGGCAAGCCCAAAGGCGTGATGCGCGACACCGGCGGCCACATGGTGGCCCTGCGCTGGAGCATGGAAAATCTCTATGGCCTGAAGCCCGGCGAGGTCTTCTGGTGCGCCTCCGACATCGGCTGGGTGGTGGGCCATTCCTATATCGTCTATGGGCCCCTCATCCTCGGCTGCACGTCGGTGATCTATGAGGGCAAGCCCGTGGGCACGCCGGACCCCGGCGCCTTCTGGCGGATGATCGAGGAGCACAAGGTTGTGGCCCTCTTCACCGCCCCGACGGCGTTGCGCGCCATCAAGAAGGAAGACCCGGAGGCGACCCATCTCAAGGGCCGCGACCTGTCGCAGTTCCGCACCCTGTTCCTCGCGGGCGAGCGGGCCGATCCCGACACCATCCTCTGGGCGGAGCAGCATCTGAAGGTGCCTGTGGTGGACCACTGGTGGCAGACGGAAACCGGCTGGGCCATCGCCGCCAATCCGGTCGGGCTCGGCCTCCTGCCCATCAAGCCCGGCTCGCCCACCGTCGCCATGCCCGGCTATGACGTGCAGGTGGTCGACGAATCCGCCAAACCGGTGCCGGCGGGGACCATGGGCTCCATCGTGGTGAAGCTGCCCTTGCCTCCCGGCTGCCTGCCGACGCTGTGGCAGCAGGACGAGCGTTTCCGCGAGGCGTATCTCGACGAGTTCCCCGGCTTCTACAAGACGTCGGATGCCGGCTTCCTCGATGAGGACGGCTACATCTTCGTCATGGGCCGCACCGACGACATCATCAATGTCGCCGGCCACCGCCTCTCCACCGGCGGCATGGAGGAAGTGCTGGCCTCCCATCCCGATGTGGCCGAATGCGCCGTCATCGGGGTTAAGGACGCGCTGAAGGGCGAGGTGCCCTGCGGCTTCGTGGTGCTGAAGGCGGGCGAGCGGCGGGCGCCCAACATAATCGAGAAGGAACTGGTCAATCTGGTGCGCGACCGGATCGGCCCGGTGGCGGCCTTCAAGCTGGCCTTCACCGTGAACCGCCTCCCGAAGACTCGCTCGGGCAAGATCCTGCGCGGCACCATGAAGAAGATCGCGGATGCCGAAAGCTGGTCGGCCCCTGCCACCATCGACGATCCCGTCGCGCTGGACGAGATCGCGGAGGTGCTGAAGGAGCGCGGCTTCGGCTGAGGCGCTACGCCCGAACGCCGGCAAAAGGGCCGTCCGCGGGCGGCCCCTTTCGCTCGGGCTCAGTTAGCGGGTGCGGCCTTCCAGTTCGTCGCGATAGCTCTCGAAGGCGATCGCGACCCATTTGAGGAAGTTCCGCTTGTCGCCGAGATAGGCGCCCCGGGCGAGGGCGCTGTCATGCTCGACGGCATACATCTGCGTCAGCGCGGCGGCGATGAGCTGGCTGCGGATGGTCCCGTAGCTCTGGCGGCGCAGTTGTCTGGGGGAGAGGTCGAGATTTCCATCGCGATCATACATCACGCTGAAGCCGAGATTCACGGACCCAGGTTCGACGCCCTTGGAGATGCCGGGGGCAAGCTGGATGGTCATGGCGGGGACGGGATTGCAAAAGCCGAAGGTCGCGGCATCCCTGATCAGGGTGGTCGTCAGCCCGTCGAGGCCGCTGTGACTGACATAGACGACGACTTTGTCCGTACGGGTGTGGAAAGCGAGGGGCCCAGCGATCTTGAAGGAATGTATATGGTAAGTCGCCGCCTGCTCGCCAAGGAAGCGCAGCAACGCTCCGGCGTGTTCGGGTGCGAAATTCAGATAGATGCGCCAGAGTTCTTCGCGATCAACGCCCTGATTCACGCTATAATAGATGAAGTCCGCGCCGTAATCTCTGCTCGTAATCAATCTCATATATTTAGATGCTGGAAAATATCCCTTGTTTTGTAGGGGGTAGTATGATGCTCCTTTGTGTGAGATTGTAGGGATGGATTTGATCCATTCTTCAAGGTTTGTGATCCTTGGTTCGAGATGCCCGCCATACTGCCGGTAAATCGCATTGGCGAGCTGCGCATAGGGGCGGACTTCCGGATTATTTGCAGGGTCTGGTTTCTGACCCTCTTCCAGAAAAGCGAAGAGGGTCGCCCGGAAATCCCAAATCTTATCCATGAACGTGAGGTCAAGCGGGGTGAGCACCGTCGCCGGATCGATGCGCCGGAAATGGGCCATGAGCTTTTCGCCGGCCGACTCCGGGATAAAAGGCTTTATGTCGTTGAGCGTCGCCGTAAGGTACCGAAGCTTTTCCGCATCGGAATAATGTTTGCGGAGCGACTGTATGCCGTGAAAGGCATTCAGACGCTTGACCTCATTGGCGTCATGGGTCGCGGCAGCCCGGAACACTGCGACGATCGGGTCGTGGAACATGCTGTTATTGGTAATGGACTGCTTGGCATCCCCCTTTCCCCAGTTGCCGATGCTGCGGAAGAACGCGGCGGACGCAACCGAGAAGCGTCCCGTGGTTGCGTTGTATTCGAGCTTCACCGTTCCCGTCTGCCGGGACAGCGTGGCGAAGAAATCGATATTGTAGACATATTCATCGGCGGCACTCGGCATGGCGTTTCCCCTGTCACTATGTTCCGATGCCGAGCCTGCAATAGCATCCGAGTGGAGCGCGCGGCCTGCTTGAGGCAAATCTAGGGTTGCGGCGCTGCGCCTGTAAAGACAGCGCTGACAACAGCTCTTCCTCGGGGCGGTATTCCTGTCTTCGTGGGCAGGCCGTGGATGCTGTGACGGTGTGCCCCGCAGTCGCCGAGCGTCGGTGATGACCATGCGGTTGCCGGTATCGGCCCTGGGATCGTCCTGCGCTTAACCTTCGCGCCCCGTGTCGGAAGACGATCGCCAAAGCACCTCACGGCTGGCCGGATCGAGCATCCGGTTCTGCCGTGCGATCACATCCGCCAGTCCGGCGCCGATGGCATCCCGTGGCATCGGAGCAAAGCCCTGTCGGCGGAACCACGGGCCGTTCCAGGGCGGGGCGCGAAAGGTGGTGAGGCTGATGCCCGGCAGCCCGAGGGCGAGCCGCCGCGCCTCGGCCGCCGCCAGCAGAAGGGTCCCGATGCCGCGACCGCCGGCATTTGAGGCAACCGAGATGTTGTCGAGATAGAGCAGGCCATCGAGCGGCCGCAGCAGCACGAAGCCGAGCGGTGTGGGATCCTCTTCGAGGCGGGCGACGAGAGTCTCGCCGGCGGCGAAGCGGTCCGGACCAAGCGGAGGCGCGGTCGCGACGAAAGCAAGGTCCTGCCAGCCGGCATAGCGGGCGCGGGCGGCGGCGGAGAGGGCGGAAAGCGCGGGGATGTCCTCCTGCGCGGCGGCGCGCAGATAAAGGCCGTCCGTCCGCGCGATCCCCGGCGTCACTTGGTCTCCACCGGCGGCTTGGGCTCGCAGACCGCAATCTCCTTGAGCACCTCCTGCGGCAGCACGCGCATGAGGCGGATCTTGTCCTCCGCCTCGCCTTCGAGGATCACCGCGCCATTGCCCGTGCGGCCGTTGATGAGCACGCGGTTCTCCGTGAGCAGCGTCTGGAGGCGGTTGCGGCTGCCGTCCACGTCCGGCACCAGGATGGTGGCGGTGCGCCCCTGCGGCCGCAGCAGGAAGAGATTGATGAGCTTGTTGCGCTCATCCCCCTCCTGGCCGAGATAGGTGGAATCGTCGATCCTGATGAAGCGGTAGGTCTTGCGGTTGGCCTCGTAGGAATAGGTCGGGAAGAACGAGCCGACCTTGCGCTCCTTGAACTCGAAGCCGTAGGCCTTGCCGGTCTGCACATCGCGGCAGGTGAAGCGGCCGACGATGTCGATCTTCTCGCCGTTCTCGATCACCGGCTCCTGGCTGGCATAGCAGCCGCTCAACAGGAGCATGGCGCCGGAGAGCGCAAGGAAGCGCGCGGTGCTCCGCGAGCGCCGGCGGGGCGCGGCAAGTCTTGCTCCCATGGAACCTGCCTCCCCCGTTGCGGATGCGGCGGCCGGGCTCCGGCCCGTCACCCCTCAGTTCAATGGATGGTACGCCAAGGTATGCCACCGTGGTAGGCGGGCCGCCGTTCATACGGCCCTGCCGAAGGTTCAGCGGCCGCTGCCGCTGTCGTTATTGTCGCCGCAGGTGTAGCCGACGAAGCATTGCGGATTGTCCGAGAGCGCGATCCAGGCGGGATTGGCCACCTGCTGATAGGCGCAGAAGGCCTGGTCCTTCACATAGCGCTGGATCGTCTGCGGGCTGTTGCCGACGACGACCGCGCCCTGGCTCTTCACCAATGCTGCAAAGGCGGCGCAGGTCTGCGGCACGGCCGGTGGATCGATGGGGGGCAGGGTGAGATTGCTCTGGGCATTCGCGCCGCAGGTCAGGGCGAGCAGCAGGCCGGTGGTCAGTGCAATCGGCGTCAGGGGCACCCGCATGGGACATCCTCGAATCTGTCTCTACGGCTGTACCGCAACCGGTGCCGCTGCGAAACCGCTGATTTCAGGCCGGAATGGCCCCCTCGCGGTGCGCAGGTGCGGCGCTGTGCACAAGCTGCGCCGTTCGCGCCATCCGATTGTTCAGCCGGCCCGCATCTGTCTCGTTTTCAAGAATGGGAGGGCGATTCACCGCTCAGATTGGTTCAATCTGGGCGGATCGCGCTCTAGTGTGCGGGCATGAGCGACGACATTCCCTTCGACCGCAAGTTTCCCGTGCCCTCCGGCCGTCTCGACGAGGTGACGCCGCTGGTCCGGCGGATCGTGGCGCCCAATCCCTCGCCCTTCACCTTCACCGGCACCTGCTCCTACATCATCGGACGCGGGCAGGTGGCGATCCTCGATCCGGGGCCGGACGATCCGGCGCATGTGGCGGCGCTGCTCGATGCGGTGCGCGGGGAGACCGTGACCCATATCGTCGTCACCCACACCCATCGCGATCATTCCCCCGCCGCCGCTGCGCTCAAGGCCGCCACCGGTGCGGTCACCGTCGGGGAGGGGCCGCACCGGCCCGCCCGTCCGCTGCATATCGGCGAGATCAACGCCCTCGATGCCTCCGGCGACATGGATTTCCTGCCGGATATCGCGCTGGCCGAGGGGGAGGCGCTCACCGGTCCTGGCTGGACGCTGGAGGCGATCGCCACCCCCGGCCACACCGCCAACCATCTGGCCTTCGCCCTGCCGGAGAACGACCTGCTCTTTTCCGGCGATCATGTGATGGCCTGGGCCACCACCATCGTCGCCCCGCCGGACGGCGCCATGGGCGATTATGTGCGCTCGCTGAAGAAGCTCGCCGCCCGCAGCGAACCGCTCTATCTGCCCGGCCACGGCGGGCCGGTGCGCGATGCGCCCGCCTTCGTGCGCGATTATCTCGACCACCGCCGGGCGCGGGAGGCGGCCATCCTGCGCGGGCTGGAACGCAACACCACCATTCCGGACCTCGTGCGCGGCATCTATATTGGCCTCGATCCGCGTCTCGTCGGAGCCGCTTCCCTCACCGTGCTCGCCCATCTGGAGGACATGGTGGGCAAGGGGCTGGTGACGACGGAGGGGCCGCCCGCCATCGACGGCGCCTTCGTTCTGGTGCGCTAGGGAGGAGGGCAGGATGTGCGGCCGCTTTGCGCAGACCACTCCGCCTCGCGCCTTTGCGGAGCGCTATGGCGTCGATCCGGTGCTGGCGCTGCCCAATGTCCCGGCGCGCTACAACATCGCGCCGACACAGGATGCGCTCGTCATCCGCCACAATCCGGAGGAAGAGCGGCGGGAGTTGTCACTGCTGCGCTGGGGGCTGGTGCCGTCTTTCGCCGCCGATACCGCGCGCGCCGGGTCGCTCATCAATGCGCGCTCGGAAAGCGTGGCGGAGAAGGCCTCCTTCAAGGCCGCCTGGTTCAAGCCGCGCCGCTGCGTCGTGCCAGCGGATGCCTTTTATGAATGGCAGCAGGGCGCGGGTGGCAAGACGCCTCACGCCATCGCCCGCGCTGATGGCACGCCCATGGCGTTCGCCGGCCTCTGGGAGGGCTGGAAGGACCCGGCGAGCGGCCAATGGCTGCGCACCTTCACGCTCCTCACCACCACGGCCAACGACCTGCTGCGCCCGCTGCACGAGCGCATGCCGGTGATCCTCGATGAGGACGACATTGCCCCCTATCTCACCGCGCCCGATCCGCGGGACCTGCTGCGGCCCTATCCGGCGGAGGCGATGCGGCTGTGGCCGGTGTCGGCGCGCGTGAGTGCGGTGCGCAATGACGATGCCGATCTTCTCGTCGAGGTGACGGGCCTGCCGGCCGGGTCGCCGTCTCCGGTGGCCCAGCCCAGCCTGTTCTGACGGCCCGCGTTCAGCGCCGGTTTCTGGCCTTGGCCAGTTCCGGCTGGAGCTTGGCGACGCAGTCCTGCGTGATCTCCAGCCCGCAGGTCTTGGCCAGCAGCTTCTCGCAGGCCGGGGTGGGATCGTTGCCGCAGCTGTTCTCGCGGGCCGAATTGAAGCGGTTCTTGAGGAATTTCTGGCGCCCCTTCTCGGCCACGCATGCATCCCCCACCGTGTCGCCGTCCACATGCATGGAGATGACAGGCACGGGCTTGGCGTTCTTGCCGCCGCCTTCTGGCTTCTCGAAGGTGCGGATGAAGGCGATCTGCTCGCCCTTGGCCTGGCCTTTCTGGGGCGGAATGACCAGCGTGAATTCGTCCTGGCTGCTGCTGGCGAGCACGGGCGAGGTGAGCGGCAGCGTGACGTCGATCCAGCTGCCGCCGGCATCCGGGAACACGAAGGTGGTTACCGTCTCGCCCTTGGCGTCGATATAGAGGGCCGGGCTGATGGCGCAGGAGAGGGTGCGGTCGGTCATGTCGGAGAGCAGGGGGCCGGCCATGACGCCCGTCGCGGTGCCGAGTGTGGCGGCGAGAAGCGTGGTGGCGGGAAGGGCACTCGACAGCAGACGCGGGAACAGGCGCACGGTGGTCTCTCCTTGAAATCCTCGGGCGCGATCAGACCAGACCGCCCCCGGCGCGCGGCCGATCGACCTCAAATTTGATGGGGGCGTTCGGCGCCGGTCAGCGCTTGCGGCGCTCGGCGGTGAGATCGGCCATGAGGCTGGAGATGCGCATGGCATTCTCGCCCAGATCATGGAAGCCGTAGCGGGAGGCCGAGCGCACGTCGATGCGCGTGCCCTTGGCGGTCGGCCGCACGCGGATCACTACATCGTTGCGGAAACCGATGAGCGGCGTCGGTGCCACAGCCTCGATCTGGCCGTCGCGCAGGGTGCCGCGCGGCGGCACCGCATCGAGGATGTGCCACTTGCGCTTCTGCACCAGGGCCAGGAGGGCGTTGAAGGCCTCGTCCGGCGTCGCGTCGAGATCCATGGGCTTGATGCCCGGATAGGCGTCGCGCTGGAGCTGGGCGGCGGTGTCGCCGGCATAGACGAGGGAGTTCGCGGTGCGCGGACGGACCAGTCCCATGGCGCGGAAGCGGGGCGGGTCGGACGGATCGGTCGTGATGTCGGTCAGCGGCGGCAGCATGGCGCCGCGCGCGAGAACCGCCGCCGGCACCGCCACCACGCCGAGCGCGATGGCGAGCGCGCCGATGGAGCGCCCCATGCCGCGCCATCCGCTCTCCCAGATGCTCACGCAGGCGACGACGGCGAGGATCGCGCCCACAAGCGCCACGGCAAGGCCCGCGCCAAGGGTCGCCAGCGCCAGCTGGAAATCAAGCACGCCGGTGCGGTAGAGCGCGGCCGCCAGCACGATCACCGGAATGGCGAACAGGGCGAGGCGGAAGCTCCAGCGCGCGAGCCTCGATTCCCGCTCCTCCACATAGAGCCGTCGCTTGATCATGCCGGACCCTGCCTGCGGGCTTCAGGTGCCCGCCTCCCATTCTGTCTAGGCCAGCGCGCGCGGAAGCGGAAGCCCGCCCCCTCAGGCGGCCGCCGCAAGCCGCGCCGGCAGGTCGTCGATGCTGTCCACCACGAGATCGGCGGCATCATAGAGATGCTCCACCGGCGCGGGGCCCGTGCGCACGAGGATGAAACGGGCGCCGGCGCTGTGGGCGGCGGCCATGTCGTGGGCGCTGTCGCCGATCACCGCCGTCTGGTGCGGGGCAAGGCCCAGCCGTTCGGCGGCGGCGCTTACCATGCCGGGACCGGGCTTGGAGCCGAAGCCGGAATCATAACCGTGGATGAGATCGAGGAAAGGCGTAAGCCCCAGCGCCTCGGCCTGAAGGCGGGAATTGGCTTCCGCATCGTTGGTCACGATGCCGAGCCGCATCCCCTGCCGGTGAAAATGCCCGAGCACGTCGGCCGGCCGGCCGAGCGGCGTCAGCGCTTTCAGGCCCTCGTCGGAGAAGAGCCTGTCGATTTCGGTCAGGAAGGCGGTGTCCGCCTGCCGGCCAAGGCACTGCGCCCACTGCGGCCCGTAATGGGCGGAGGAGCCCGCCACCAGCGGCGAGGAGGGCAGGAAGCGGCTCTCCTCGGGCAGATAGTGGCTCACCTCCTCAAGGCGCTTCAGTGCGTGGGGATCGTCCCCCGCGAGCGCCCGCATCACCGCGCCGGCGGCCGGTCCCCAAGTGTGGTCGAAATGCACGAGGGTGCCGTCCTTGTCGAACAGGAGCGCCTTCAGGCCGGTCATGGGGAGCTTCGTTCCGTGGAGCGGTAAGGGAGGGGCGGTGACGCCGGAGAGGGCGTCATTTACTATGTTGTTCGCAATGATTGAACGGAAAAACACCCTCTCCGCCCTCGCGCCCCGCGCCACAGCGGCCCTGATGCTGGCCGCATGCGGCCTCGCGCCCGCGTTCGCGGCGTCCGATCCGGTGCAGCGTCCCTCCCTCTATTCGGCCACCGCACGGATGCGGGCGGTGCCGCTGCCCCTGCCGCGCCCGCCGGAACTGGAAGAGGAGGACGCCCAGCAGGCCGGCGCCGAGGACGGCGCCCAGAACCACGGGCAGGCCGTGGCCTCGCTGCCGTCCAACCCGCCCTCGCTCTATACGACGGCGGCGCCGCCCAATCCGCAGCAGGCCTATGCGGTCGAGCCGCCGCCGGTGGCCGCCCGAAGCTTCGTCCTGCCGCCACCCCTGCCGGAAAGCCCTCACACGCTGGAGGCCAATCGCGCGCCGCCCGGCAATCTGCCCGCCGCCTGCGCGAGCCTCGTGCAGCAGAACATCATGGTCGCCGCCGCCGCTCCGCCCATCGGTGGCGGCAAGGGAGCCTGCGCGGTGCCGAGCCCGGTCCAGCTCAGCGCCGTGCGGCTGGAGGACGGCACCACGGTCACGCTCCAGCCGGCGGCGACGCTGCGCTGCGACGCGGCGGTGGCCGTCACTCAATGGGTGCGCGAGGATCTCTCGCGGGCGGCGATGGAACTGGGCGGGCGGCTCGACACGGTGAAGGTCGCCGCCTCCTATGACTGCCGCTCCCGCAACCGCATCGCCGGCGCCAAGATCAGCGACCACGGCATGGGCATCGCCATGGACGTGGGCGGCGTCGTGCTGGACGACAAGCGCGTCTATGAGGTGAAAGGCAACGGCCTGCCCATGGCGTTGCAGGCCTCCATGAAGGCCTCCGCCTGCTCGCGCTTCACCACCGTGCTCGGGCCGGGATCGGACGGCTATCACGAGGACCATGTCCATGTGGACCTCGCCCAGCGCTATCTGAACATTCGCCTGTGCCGCTGGGAAATCCGTCCCACCTCCATCGCGCTGCCGCGCTCCCTGCCGGGTGCAGGGGCCTCCGTTGCGGTGGCGTCCGCGCCGGCGAGCCCGCAGGCCACCGCCGAGGCGGTGGTGAGCGCGCAAGCCGGCACAGCCACCTTCCAGACCGGGGAAGAGGCGATGGTGGAAGAGGACGTGCCTCTGCCCCTGCCGCGCCCGCCCATCGCCGCCAACGGCCGCCAGCCGGCACGGCGCACCGGCGGCTGACCGGGGTCCGGCGCGGACAGGACCGCGCCGTCGCCCCCTCAGCGGGCGCGGGGCCGCAGATGGTCCCGCGTGCTGCTCAGGGCCTGTGCCGTCTCGATCACCATATGGGCGAAGCGCTCCGCGAAGGCCTCCGGCGCCCATTCCTTGACCGAAGCGGCGATGTGAACGGCCGCGACCGGCCGTCCCAGCGCATCGGTGACGGCAGCACCGAGGGTAATCTCGCCGATCTCCGTCTCCTCCACCGCCAGGCCGTAGCCGGCGGCGCGCGTCTCCTCCACCTTGGCGAGAATGGCCGCGCGGTCGGTGAGCGTGTGCGGGGTGCGGGCGACGATGTTCGAGCGCGCGATGACGTCTGCCGCGTCCGCCGGCGAGAGGCGCGCGAGGATGGCCCGACCGCCTGCTGAGCAATAGACCGGTACGCGGCGGCCGATGAGCGAGCTGTCGTAATATTCGCGCTTGGACTGGTGACGGATGACGTAGATCATCGTGGTCTGGTCATAGAGCGAGAGATTGGCCCGCTCGCCGCTGCGCTGGCGCAGGTCCAGCAGCGCGGGCGTGGCGCGCTCCACCAGAGGGTTGGAGCGCAGGTAGAAATAGGTGAGGTCGAGCACCGGCTTTCCGAGGCGGAAGCGGCGCGTGCGGGCGTCCTTCTCCAGATAGCCGAGCTGCCAGAGCGTATGGGCGAAGCGCTGGGTGGCGCTCTTGTCGAGTTCCGCGTGCTGGGCGAGTTCGGCAAGGCTCAGATCGCCGGTCGTCTGCCCGAAGGCTTCCAGGACCCGAAACGTCTTTGCAACCGATGAGACGTGGAGCGGATCGCGCTGCACGTCGTTTCCCCTGTCAGTTGACATACGCGTCTCTCCCGGTACGATTTTAAGTATTACTATGCAATACGCTAGATCGTAATGCAATTAGTGGTGCGCACGCACCGGCAATAACAAGCAGAGGGGTCCATCATGGCAAAGACGCTTGCGCGCTCGGGGCAGGGTGCCGCCGCGCCCGAAGGTGAAGGACGCCGCGCCGTTGCGGCGGCGGTCATCGGCAACATCCTCGAATGGTACGACTTCGCCATCTACGGCTATGTCGCCACCATCATCGCGCACAAGTTCTTCCCGCCGGGCGACGAGGTGAGCGGCCTGCTCGCCACCTTCGCCACCTTCGGCATCGGTTTTGCCGCCCGCCCCCTCGGCGGCATCCTCATTGGCCGGATGGGCGACACCCGCGGCCGCAAGGCTGCGCTCCTGCTCACCATCTTCACCATGGCCATTGGCACCGTGGGCATCGGCCTCATTCCCTCCTATGAGGTCATCGGCGTGCTGGCGCCGGTGCTGCTGGTGCTCTGCCGCCTGTTGCAGGGCTTCGCCGCCGGCGGCGAATGGGGCGGCGCCACCGCCTTCATCGTGGAATGGGCGCCCAGGAACCGGCGCGGCTATTTCGGCAGTTGGCAGCAGGCGAGTGTCGCCGGCGGCCTGCTCCTCGGCTCGGGCACCGCCGCCCTGTTCAGCACGCTGCTGACGCCGGACCAGATGGACGCCTGGGGCTGGCGCATCCCCTTCATCCTCGGCATCATCCTGCTGCCGGTCGGCCTCTACATGCGGGCGAACATCGACGAGACGCCCGCCTATCGCGAGGCCCGGGCCGAGCCCGTGGCGCAGGCCCGCGTGCGGACACCGGGCTGGGTGCTGGCCGCCAAGGCGTTCGGCTTCACCATCCTCTGGACGGTGTCCTATTATGTGATCCTCTATTACATGCCCACCTTCACCCAGAAGTATGCCGGCCTCAGCCGCACCGAGTCCCTGTGGTCGAACACGCTCGGGCTCGTGGTGCTGGCGGTGGTGATTCCGCTCATGGGCCTGTTGTCCGACCGCATCGGCCGCAAGCCCATGCTGCTCGCCTGCTGCGTGGCGTTCGTGGTGCTCACCTATCCGCTGTTCGCGGCGATGTCGGGCGGCGCGCCGCTGCTCACCGTGATGGCGATCCAGATCGTGTTCGGCATCATGATCGCCATGTTCTCCGGGCCCGGCCCCGCCGCCATCGCCGAGATATTCCCGACCCACTCGCGCTCCACATGGATGTCCACGGGCTACAGCCTGGCGGTGACGGTGTTCGGCGGCTTTGCGCCCTTCATCGCCACCTGGCTGATCAGCACCACGGGCTCGCCGCTGGCGCCGACCTTCTATCTGATCGCCGCCGGCGTGGTGTCGGCCGTGGTCATCGCCCTGCTGCCGGAGACGGCGCACGACGATCTGGCCTGACGGACCCGGCCTCCGCCCGGCGGCGGGGGCCATCCCACTTCGGGAGGCTGAGATGACGCTCGACTTCAACGGCAGGACGGTGGCCGTCTCCGGTGCCGGCATCGGCTTCGGCCGGGCCATTTCGCGGCTGTTCGCGGACGCCGGAGCACAGGTGTTCGGCTGCGATATCCTCGCGGCGGAGGAGCCGGTGCCCGGCGTCGAGATGGCACGGGTGGACCTCCTCGACCGGGCCGCGGGCGCGGCCTGGATCTCCGGCATCGAGCAGAAGACCGGCAGGGCGCTCGATGTGCTGGTCTGCAATGCCGGCGGCGTCGCCGGTCAGGCGGGCAAGCCCGTGGAGGACGTGTCCGACGCCGAATGGGACCGGGTGGTGGACGTCAATCTCAACGCCGCCTTCACCCTGTGCCGCGCCGTCGCGCCGGCCATGAAGAAGGCGGGGCAGGGGGCCATCGTCACCATCACGTCCGGTGCCGCCCTGCAGGCCTCGCTGACTGGCGTTCAGGCCTATTGCGCCTCAAAGCATGCCATGCTGGGACTGACGCGGCAGCTTGCGCACGAGCTGGGACCGTTCGGCATCCGGGTCAATAGCGTGGCGCCGGGCTTCGTGCGCACCAATCCCGCCACCGAGCGCCAGTGGGCGGCCTATGGCGCGGAGGGACAGCGTCGGCTGGTGGAGGGCATCGCGTTGAAGCGGCTCGGCACGGCGGAGGAGATCGCCAAGGTGGTGCTCTTTCTCGCCTCCGATCTCGCGAGCTTCGTGAACGGGCAGGTGCTGCCGGTGGACGGCGGCAAATAGAAACAGGCGGAACGCCAGATGTCGAAAAGGACAAGCGCATGACCAAGACCGTGGCGAACCCGGCCGGGGAGCCCTGGCAGTGGGAGGAGGCCCACTGGCGCGGCCTCATCAATCAGGTGCGGGCGGGCGAGCGGCTGGCGCCCAAGAACTGGCCCGGCGGGGCGCGCTGTGCCGTGGCGCTGTCGTTCGATGCCGACCACGAGACCAACGAACTGCGGGACGGCGGCAAGTCCATCGGCCGCATGGCGTGGGGCCAGTATGGCAATCGGGTGGGCGTGCCGCGCGTGCTGGAACTGCTGAAGCGCCACGACATTCCGGCGAGCTTCTACGTGCCGGCCGTGGTGGCGCTGACCTATCCGGACGAGCAGCGCCGGGTGATTGCGGAAGGCCACGAGATCGGCATCCATGGCTGGATCCATGAGCTCAATTCCGTGCTGCCCTATGAGGTGGAGCGCGACCTCATGTTCCGCGCCGCCGACACGCTGGAGCATGTGACCGGCGTGCGCCCCGTGGGCCTGCGCACGCCCTCCTGGGACTTCAGCCCCAACACGCTGCGCATCGAGACCGAGCTCGGCCTCCTCTATGATTCCTCGCTCATGGCCGACGAGGACTGCTACGACCTGCTCATGGACGGCGTCTCCACGGGCATCGTCGAGGTGCCGGTGGAGTGGATCCGCGACGACGCGGTCTATTTCATGATGCACCGCTTCCAGTCGCTGCGGCCCTATACGCCGCCGAAGGACGTGCTGGACATCTTCCTGCGCGAGTTCGATGCCGCTTACGAGGCGGGCGGGCTGTTCCAGCTCACCATGCACCCGCACATCATCACGCCGCGCTCGCGCATCTGGATCCTCGAGGAGGTGATCCGCCACGCCAAGGCCAAGGGCGATGTGTGGTTCGCGACCCACGCGCAGGTCGCCGAATATGCCAAGGCTAACAAGGCCTGAGCCTTTCGTGCTGATGACAAAGGAAAAGCCCGGTCCGCAGGCGCGGGCCGGGCTTTTCCGTGTGGGCTCCTGTATCGGTCGCGTCAGTCGCGGAAGACGATGGTCTTGTGGCCGTTCGGGATCACCCGGTCTTGCAGGTGCCAGGCGAGCGCGCGGGCGAGCACGCGGCGCTCGATATCGCGGCCCTTGCGCACCAGATCGTCCGGGCTGTCCTGATGGGTGATGCGCTCCACGTCCTGCTCGATGATCGGGCCTTCATCAAGGTCGGACGTCACATAATGGGCGGTGGCGCCGATCAGCTTCACGCCGCGCTGGTGGGCCTGATGATAGGGCTTGGCGCCCTTGAAGCCGGGCAGGAAGGAATGGTGGATGTTGATGCAGCGCCCCGAGAGCTTGGCGGACAGCCCATCGGAGAGCACCTGCATGTAGCGGGCGAGCACCGCCATTTCCGAGCCGCTCTCCTGGAAGATGCGCCAGACCTGCGCCTCCTGCTCCATCTTGGTGGCCTTGCTCACCGGCAGATGATGGAAGGGGATGCCGTCGAAATCGAGATGCGCGTAGGTCTCGATGGGGTGGTTGGAGATGATGCCCGTGATCTCCATGGGGATCTCGCCGATGCGCCAGCGATAGAGCAGATCGGCGAGGCAGTGATCGAACTTCGAGACCAGCAGCAGCACGCGGCGCTTTTCGGCCGGATCGCGCATGGACCAGTCGAGCTTGAAGCCGTCCGCCACCGGACCGAAGGCGGTGCGGATCCGCGGAAGGTCGGCCGTGCCTTCGATCACGTTGAAGGCGACGCGCATGAAGAAGCGGTTGCTCTCCGTGTCGTCGAACTGCTGGGCTTCCAGGATGTTGCAGCCCTGCTCATAGAGAAAGGTCGAGACGGCGGCAACGATGCCGGCCCGGTCGGGGCAGGAGAATTTCAGGACAAAGGTCTGGCTGGGCGTGGGCATGGGATGTTCCGCACATATCGACCGGCGCGGGCGCCCGACGGCCGGGCGCCGCACCCTTGGGGGAGGTCATTACGGGGGTGAAGCCCCGGCGGGAAGGGGGAAGGCCGCGCGCCGCGCGGCCCTCAACCTCGGCCGGTGCCTTCCACGAACAGGCCGTACTGCGCCGCGCCCGCCGTGAAGGCGCGCAGGAAGGAGGGCGCGAACGAACGCCCGACCGCGAGGCGATAGGTGGGCGCCGCGTCGGTCTGCCACAGGGTGACGCCGACGAAGGCCATGGAGGTTGTCGCGGCATCGCCGGGGCCGAAGGCGACCGGATCGAGATCGAGCGTGCACATTTTGGCGAGGGCGTCGCGGGCATGGAGGCCCGACAGCTCGAACACCAGATAGGCATCGCTCTGGTCGGTGAGGGCCGCATGGCCGCCGACCGCGCCTTCCAGCCGCGCGGCGAGTTCATCGCCGGTGGCGGGGGCGCAGAACACCAGCCAGCGGCGCGGGCCGATGCCGATGGCGGTGAGGCCGTCGCGGGAGGCTGCCTTGGGGCCGTTCGGCAGGGTGATGCCGAAGCTGTGCTCGAAGGCCGGTTCCGGCTGGCCGGTGCGGCGGGCATTGACGATGGCGGCACCGAGGCCGCGCACCAGCCCGAGCGTGACGCCGGCGGGGCCGTCCATGCGGCCGTGGCGGCCGGGAGGGACGAGGTCCGTGAGCGGGAGATGTTTCATCATGTCAGCCACGCAGCCGTTCCCCCTTGGGATCCACGAACGCGGGATCGCAGATTTCCACTTCGATGTCCTCGCCGCGCACCGGGTCACAGGCCCGCACCCGCTCGCCCCAGCGGTCCGGTCCTCGGGCGATGAGGCCGAGGCCGATCCAGTGATCGAGCGTGGGCGAGAAGGCGGCGGAGGTCATGTAACCCTGATCGTTCTCCATCTTCGCCTCGGCGCCGACGGGAAGGAAATGGGCGCCGGCCCGCAGCCTTTTGGTGCGGTCCACCGGCTTGAAGCCGGCGAGCGTCGGCCGGTTGGGGTCCACCATGCCGGGACGGCCGGCCATGACGCGGCCGATATAGTCCTTCTTGGTGGAGGCCATGCGCCCGAGGCCGAGGTCGCGGGCGGTGGTCTGGCCGTTCAGCTCGCTGCCGGAGACATGCCCCTTCTCGATGCGCATCACCGCCAGCGCCTCGGTGCCATAAGGCGTGATGCCGAAGGGCTCACCCGCCGACATGAGGGCGCGGGTGAGTTCCTCGCCATGGCTCGCGGAGACGGCGATCTCATAGCCGAGCTCGCCGGCGAAGGAGAGGCGGAAGATGCGTGCCTTGACGCCCCCCATGACGCTCGCCTGGAGCACGCCCATATAAGGCAGCGCCTCGCCGGAGACGTCCACATTGGCGTCGACCACCTTGGCCAGCACCTCGCGGGATTTCGGCCCGGAGATGGAGATCTGCGCCCACTGTTCGCTCACCGAGGCGAGCTGCACGTCCAGCTCCGGCCACAGCACCTGGAGGCAGAATTCCAGATGCTGGAACACCTTGGCCGCATTGGCCGTGGTGGTGGTCATGATGAAGTGGTCGGGCTCGAGGCGCGCGGTGGTGCCGTCATCCATCACGATGCCGTCCTCGCGCAGCATGACGCCATAGCGCGCCTTGCCCACTGAGAGTGACGAGAAGGTGTTGATGTAGACACGGTCGAGGAAGACCGCCGCGTCCGGCCCCTGCACGTCGATCTTGCCGAAGGTCGAGACATCGATGAGGCCGACGGAGGAGCGGGTGGCCTTCACTTCGCGGACCACGCTTTCCAGCCATTCCTTCTCCCCGGACTTGGGGAAATACTGGGCGCGCAGCCACTGGCCGGCCTCGACGAAGACGGCGCCGTGCCGTGCCGCCCACTGGTGGGTGGGCGTGGGGCGGGTGGGGCGGAAGTCCTTGCCGCGATGGTGTCCGGCGATGGCGCCCAGCGCCACCGGGCTGTAAGGCGGACGGAACAGCGTGGTGCCGGTCTCGCCGATGCCCTGTCCGGTCAGCTCGGCCATGATGGCAAGGCCGGTGACATTGGAGTTCTTGCCCTGGTCGGTGGCCATGCCGAGCGTCGTATAGCGCTTCAGCAGTTCCACCGAGCGGTAGCCTTCCCGATGGGCGATCCCCACGTCCTTGGCGCTCACGTCGTTCTGGAAATCGACGAAGGAGAGGCCGCGTGCGCCTTTCACCTGCCAGAAGGCGGAGATGCCGGACGGCTGGTCGTCGGTCTTCGGCACGGCAATGGCCTTGGCGGCAAAGCCCGCCTCGGTCGCCGCAGCGGCGCCCCGCTCGGCGCCGTCACGCAGCACGGCGTCGAGGGTGAAGCGCCCGCCGGCCGCGCCGGCGACGGCAAGGCCGGGAGGCGGGGTGGCCGGCACGAAGGCGGCGAGATCCGCATCATAGGTGGGCCGGCTGCCGAAATGGCTGGTGAGGTGCAGGTTCGGCGTGGTGCCGCCGGAAATGGCCAGCACCTGCGTCGCGATCGTCTCCTCCCGCCCGCCGGAGCGGACGATGACGGAGGAGAGCACCTTGCCGGTGGTGGCCACCACCTCGCCGCCGAGGATGACCTGCGCGCCGAATGCCTTGGCGCGGCTCACGAGGGCCTGATCCACGGCGCCGCGCACATCAACCACGGCGGTGAGCGGCACGCCCGCTTCCGCCGCATCGAGCGCGGCGAGCCAGGCATAATCGTTGTTGGCGAACAGCACGGCGTTCGAGCCCGGCGCCACGCCATAGCGCACCGCATAGGTGCGCAGGGCCTGTGCCGACATCACGCCCGGCCGGTCGTTGCCGCCGAAGACGATGGGCCGGTCGAAGGCGCCGGCGGCGAGCACCGCCCGCTTGGCCGTGATCTTCCAGTAGCGCTGGCGCGGCAGGAAGGGCTCGGGCGCCGGGCGATGGTCCGACACGCGCTCCAGCGCACCATAGATGCCGCTGTCATAGACGCCAAAGACCGTGGTGCGGGTGAGGATGCGCACGTTCGGCAGGCTGGCAAGTTCCGCCTCCGCCTTGGCGGCGAAGCTGGCCGAGGGCGCATCGTCGATGAGCGTCTTCTCGCTGAGCAGCCGCCCACCGAGGGCGAAGTCCTCGTCCGCAATGATGACGCGGGCTCCGGAGCGGGCGGCGCTGAGCGCCGCGGCGAGGCCCGCCGCACCGCCGCCGATCACCAGCACGTCGCAGAAGGCGTGGGTCTTCTCATAGCTGTCCGGGTCTTCGCCTTCCGCCGCCCGGCCAAGGCCCGCGGCGCGGCGGATCACCGGCTCGTAGAGCTTCTCCCAGAAGGCCGCCGGCCACATGAAGGTCTTGTAGTAGAAGCCGGCGCCGAGGATGGGCGAGAGCAGGCCGTTGACCGACAGCAGGTCGAAATCGAGCGAGGGCCAGCGGTTCTGGCTCTGCGCCACAAGGCCGTCGAACAGCTCCACCGTGGTGGCGCGGGTGTTCGGCTCGCGCCGCGCGCCGGTGCGCAGTTCCACGAGGGCATTCGGCTCTTCCGAGCCCGCCGAGAAGATGCCGCGCGGGCGGTGATATTTGAACGAGCGGCCGACGAGCCGCACGTCGTTGGCCAGCAGCGCCGAGGCCAGCGTATCGCCGACGAAGCCGAGGTAGGTCTTGCCGTCAAAGGAGAAAGAGAGGGGGCGCGAACGGTCGATCCGCCCGCCGGTGGCAAGGCGGCTCATGGCGTCACCTCGCGGGCGAGCGTTGCGCCGGCGATGGCGTGGGTGCGCGTGTCGCGCTCCACCACCACCCAGGAGCGGCAGCCGGAGCCGTGGTACCACAGCTCCTTGTGGGCGCCGGCGGGGTTGTCGCGCAGATAGACATATTCATAGAACGCCTGCTCGGCGTCCGGCGCGGCGGGATCGGGGCGCTTCACGGTGGCGTCGCCCAGATAGGCGAACTCGTGGGCATCGCGGAGCCCGCAGTAAGGGCAGGGAATGCGCATGACGGGGAGACCTTCAGTGCAGGTTCGGCTGCGCGCCGACGCCCTTTTCGTCGATGATGTGTCCGGTGCGGAAGCGGTCGAGCCGCATGGCGGCGTTGAGCGCGTGGGGCGCGTCCTTGGCCAGCGTCCAGGCGAAGCACCAGCCGGAGGCGGGCGTTGCCTTGAAGCCGCCGTAGCACCAGCCGGTGTTGAGATAGAGGCCGGGGATGGGCGTCAGATCGATGATCGGCGTGCCGTCCATGGACATGTCCATGACGCCGCCCCAGGAGCGCAGCATCCGCACGCGGCCGAGGCGCGGGATGAGCGCCATGGCGCTCTCCGCCACATCCTCCACCACCGGCAGGTTGCCGCGCTGGGCATAGGAATTGTAGCCGTCGATGTCGCCGCCGAAGACGAGGCCGCCCTTGTCGGACTGGCTCACGTAGAAATGCCCGGCGCCGAAAGTGATCACGCCGTCGATAAGCGGCTTCAGGCCTTCCGAGACGAAGGCCTGGAGCACGTGGCTCTCGATGGGCAGGCGCATGTCGAGCTTCGAGGTGAGCCGCGAGGTGGAGCCGGCGACCGCAAGGCCCACCTTCTTCGCCCGGATCGGCCCGCGCGTGGTCTCCACCCCCACCACCGCGCCATTCTCGCGGATGAAGCCGGTGACCTCGCAATTCTGCACGATGTCCACGCCGAGCCGGTCCGCCCCGCGGGCATAGCCCCACACCACCGCGTCATGGCGGGCCGTGCCGCCGCGCCGCTGGAGCAGGCCGCCCTTGATGGGGAAGCGCGCATTCTCGAAATCGAGGAAGGGATACATGGCGCGCACGCCATCCTGATCCAGCAGTTCGGCATCCGCGCCATTGAGCCGCATGGCGTTGCCGCGCCGCGCATAGGCGTCGCGCTGGGCGTCCGTGTGGCACAGGTTCAGCACGCCGCGCTGGCTGACCATGGCATTGTAGTTGAGGTCCTGTTCCAGGCCCTCCCACAGCTTCATGGACCATTCGTAGAAGGGCTCGTTGCCCGGCAGCAGATAGTTCGAGCGGATGATGGTGGTGTTGCGCCCGGCATTGCCGGAACCGATCCAGCCCTTTTCGATCACCGCCACGTTGCGGATGCCATGCTCTTTCGCAAGGTAATAAGCGGTGGCGAGGCCGTGGCCGCCGCCGCCCACCACGATCACGTCATAGGCGGGCTTGGGCGCGGCATCGCGCCAGGCGGGCTTCCAGCCCTTCTGCCCGGTGAGGGCATTGGCCAAGAGGCTGAAGACGGAATAGCGCATCGTCGTTCCTGAGAAGGGCCCCGCATCGGGGCGCGGCTGGACTATGGATCGCCCATCCCGCCTCTGGCATCATGCCCAAAAGCGACGCTTTGTTGACGAAAAGCGACGTCGCGCACGAAAGGACGATCGTGACACCCAGCGGCTCGCGCACCTTCGGCTTCCTGCTGCTGCCGGATTTCGCGCTCCTCACCTATGCCAGCGCCATCGAGCCCTTGCGGGCGGCCAACGCCCTTTCGGGGCAGGATCTCTATCGCTGGCGGCACATTTCGGTGGATGGGCAGCCGGTGAAGGCCTCCAACGGCGTCGCCATCGCGGTCGATGAGCGGGTGGGGGAGACTCTCGCGCTCGACGCTCTGGTGGCGGTGGCGGGCGGCAATCCGGCGCGCTTCCGCCACAAGGCCACCTTCACCTTCCTGCGCCGGCTCGCCCACCGGGGCGTCATGCTGGCGGGCATCTCGGGTGGGCCTTATGCGCTCGCCCGCGCCGGCGTGCTGGCGGGCCACCGCTGCACACTCCACTGGGAGCACATCCCGGCCTTCACGGAGGAGTTTCCGGACTTGGACGTGAAGCGCACGCTCTATGAGATCGACCGCGACCGCGTGACCTGCGCGGGCGGCATCGCCACGCTCGACATGATGGCGGATCTCATCGCCCGCGATCACGGGCCGGGGCTCGCCAACGCGGTGTCCGAATGGTTCCTGCGCACGCAGGCCCGCCCCGCCTCCGGCGCGCAGCGCATGGCGCCCCGCGAACGTTTCGGCATCGGCAATGCCAAGGTGCTGAGCGTTCTGGCGGAAATGGAGGCGCGGCTGGAGGAGCCGGCCACGCGGCAGGAACTGGCGGCGCTGGCGGGCATCTCCCTCCGCCAGCTGGAGCGGCTGTTCGCCGACCATCTGGGCGAGACGCTGGGTGCCCATTATCTGCGCGTGCGGCTCGATCGCGCCCGCTCCCTGCTGAAGCAGACGGCCTTGCCGGTGGCCGAGGTGGCCATGGCGTGCGGCTTTGTCTCCACCAGCCATTTTTCGCGCGCCTACAAGGCCCGCTTCGGCGCCTCGCCCAAGGGCGAGCGGGTATAAAAAGTCTTTATTTCTCAATTGGTTCGATTTTGTAAGGCAAATCCAATTCCGGAAAATTGTTAATTAATTTCATTAATACGTTATATATATAATTTTTCATATCTATATTGTATTCTGATCTAAATTCGGGCGGCTCTAGATCGAATATGCATTCTATAATTATTATGTTATTATTTTCGCCATACTTAACGTCTTTGATGTTGGTTGAGCCTTTTTTGAGCGCGGCTCTGAGTTCATCTATTGCTTTGGGCACACTAGGCTCCTTGCCGCGAAGGGATTCAGCACTTGGGCTCAAATTATCATAAGACGATAACGATAACATTAGAGGTCAGGGCATTTCACTGCTGATCTGCGAATGTCGCAATGTGCAATGTGGTGTTGCGCGCCCGGTTATTTCTCGTTCCCTCCGCTTGGCAGCCCTTTGGTCCGGCGTTAGCGTTCCATTGTGGGTGTTGTCGTTTCCATGCTGCAGCCCATGCAATAAAGCAACCGACCGCACGCGAGACTTGACTCGGCTGGATTAGGCTGGGGCGTGTCGCAAGCGACAAGCGGCGGACACTAGGGAGAGGGACATGCTCAGCAGACGAGGGTTTGTATCCTGCGCGATCTGCGCAGCGGTGGGGATGGTGGCGTCTGGCGCCGATGCGGTGGCGCAGACGCCGGGCGTGGTGCGCACCGTCCTGCAGAAGACGGAATTTCCCGGTGACAAATATGTCTGCATCCTGATGACGGCGGAGTTCGACGCTGGCCTGAAGGTGGCGCGCCACACCCATCCCGGCGTGGAATCGACCGTTCTGGTCGCCGGCGGCGGCACGCTCTCGGTGAAGGGGCAGCCCGACCGCGTCATGGCCGCCGGCGACGGCTTCCAGATCCCGCCCGAGGTGCCCCATGCCTTCCAGGTGGGCAGCGAGAAGGTGCGCCTCGCCATCACCTATATCGTCGAGAAGGACAAGCCGCTGTCCTCGCCGGCGCCGGAATAGCCAAAACAAAAGCCCCCGGCATGGGCATGCCGGGGGCTCGTCTGGTTGGCGATATTCGCCCTCAGATGTCCAGCGTGTGCTCGCGTTCCCACTGGGTGAGGTGGCGGGAATAGGCGTTCCATTCCTCGGTCTTCAGCTTCAGATAGCCGTCCACCAGTGCGGTGCCGAGGGAGTCCTTCAGCACCTTGGACTTTTCGAGCGCGCGCAGGGCGTCCAGCAAGTTCAGCGGCAGGCGCTTGGCGCCGCGCACTTTGTGGCCTTCCGTGTACATGTTGATGTCGAGCCGCTTGCCCGGATCGCGCTCGTTCTCGATGCCGTCGAGGCCCGAGGCCAGCACGCCCGCCTGCAACAGGTAGGGGTTCGCCGCGCCATCCGCGAGGCGGAATTCGAAGCGGCCCGCGTCCGGAATGCGGATCATATGGGTGCGGTTGTTGCCCGTGTAGGTCACCGTGTTCGGCGCCCAGGTGGCGCCGGAAATGGTGCGCGGGGCATTGATGCGCTTGTAGGAATTCACCGTCGGATTGGTGAGGGCGCAGAGCGCATCCGCATTGTGGATGAGGCCGCCGATGAAGTGATAGCCGAGCTGCGAGACGCCCAGTTCCCCCTTCGGATCGGAGAAGGCGTTGCCGCCCTTCTTCCACAGCGACACATGCACGTGGCAGCCCGAGCCGGTGAGGTTGATGAAGGGCTTCGGCATGAAGGTGGCACGCAGGCCGTGCTTCTCGGCGATGCTTTTCACCATATATTTGAAGAAGACGTGCCGGTCCGCCGTGATGAGGGCGTTGTCATAATTCCAGTTCATCTCGAACTGGCCGTTGGCGTCCTCATGGTCGTTCTGATAGGCGCCCCAGCCGAGCTGGAGCATGCTGTCGCAGATCTCCTTGATGACGCCATACTGGCGCATCAGGGCCGACTGGTCGTAGCAGGGCTTGGCGGCGGTGTCGGAGCCGTCATGGATGGCCGAGCCATCGGCGGAGATGAGGAAATATTCGCACTCGACGCCGCTCTTCATCTCATAGCCGAGGGCCTCGGCGCGGGCGAGCTGGGCTTTCAGGACCGAACGCGGCGCCTGCTCCACGATCTTGCCGTCCATGACGAGATCGGAGGCGAGCCAGCCCACTTCCGGGTTCCACGGCAGCTGGATGAGGGAGGACGGGTCCGGCACGGCGAAGAGATCCGGATCGGCCGGGCTCATGTCGAGCCAGGTGGCGAAGCCGGCGAAACCCGCGCCCGCCTTCTGCATCTCCTCGATGGCGCTGGCGGGCACGAGCTTGGCGCGCAGGCCACCGAACAGGTCCACGTAGGAGATGAGGAAATACTTGATGCCGCGCTCCTGCGCGATCGTCGCAAGGCTGGCGCTGGCGGCCGAGGCGCGGCCTTCCGCGTCCTTCACCTGCTTCGGCAAACGGGCCATGTGTGTTCCCCTGAATTTGGTTCGTCTGGGAGGCTTTATTTGAAAAGCCCGCGCCGCCCTTCAGGACGACGCGGGGTGGGGTGAGCGATCAGAAGCCGCCCTTGCCCGGAATCCAGTCGGTGCCTGCAAGCGGCACGCCAGCCATGGCGGCCGCTTCCATGGTGAGGGCCACGAGGTCCTCCGGCTCCAGATTGTGCAGATGGCTCTTGCCGCAGGCACGGGCGATGGTCTGCGCCTCCAGCGTCATCACCGCTAGATAGTTGGCAAGGCGCCGCCCGGCCTTCACCGGGTCGAGCCGGGCGGCGAGCGCCGGATCCTGCGTGGTGATGCCCGCCGGGTCCTTGCCCTCGTGCCAGTCGTCATAGGCCCCGGCGGTGGAGCCGAGCGCCTGATATTCGGCCTCGTGGATCGGATCATTGTCGCCCAGCGCCACCAGAGCCGCCGTGCCGATGGCGACCGCATCGGCGCCCAGCGCGAGCGCCTTCGCCACGTCCGCACCATTGCGGATGCCGCCGGAGACGATGAGCTGCACCTTGCGGTGCATGCCGAGGTCCTTCAGCGCCTGCACCGCCGGGCGGATCGCGGCGAGGATCGGGATGCCCACATGCTCGATGAACACGTCCTGCGTTGCGGCGGTGCCGCCCTGCATGCCGTCCAGCACCACCACATCGGCGCCCGACTTCACGGCAAGCGAGATGTCGTAATAGGGGCGGGAGGCGCCGACCTTCACATAGATGGGCTTTTCCCAGTCGGTCAGCTCGCGCAGCTCCTCGATCTTGATCTCCAGATCATCGGGGCCGGTCCAGTCGGGATGGCGGCAGGCCGAGCGCTGGTCGATGCCGGCGGGCAGGGTGCGCATGCCGGCGACGCGCTCGGTGATCTTCTGGCCGAGCAGCATGCCGCCGCCGCCGGGCTTGGCGCCCTGGCCGATCACGATCTCGATGGCGTCCGCCTTGCGCAGATCGTTGGGGTTCATGCCGTAACGCGAGGGCAGATACTGATAGACCAGCGTCTGCGAGCTCTGGCGCTCCTCCGGCGTCATGCCGCCGTCGCCCGTGGTGGTGGAGGTGCCCATGGCCGAGGCGCCGCGCCCCAGCGCTTCCTTGGCATTGGCCGACAGCGCGCCGAAGCTCATGCCGGCGATGGTCACGGGCGTCCTGAGGCGGACCGGCTTCTTGGCGAAGCGCGTGCCGAGCACCACGTCGGTGCCGCACTTCTCGCGATAACCTTCCAGCGGATAGCGCGACACGGAGGCGCCGAGGAACAGCAGGTCGTCGAAATGCGGCAGCTTGCGCTTGGTGCCGCCGCCGCGGATGTCATAGATGCCGGTCGCTGCCGCGCGCCGGATCTCGGACAGCGTGTGCGGATCGAAGGTGGAGGAGAAGCGGGGCAGGGTGCGGGGCACGTTGTTGTGCGCGGTCATGGTTGTCTCCCGCTCAATAGGCATCGACATTGTCGATGTGGAAGTTGTAGAGCCGCCGGGCCGAGCCGTAGCGCTTGAATTCCGAGACATCGATGGTCCCGGCAAGGCCGGCTGCGCTGAGCTTTTCCGCCAGCAGCGCCTTGTGCTCCTCGCGCATCTCCTTCTCGATGCAGTCGGCGCCGAGGCTCTTCACCGTGCCGCGCACGAAGAGTTTTGCTTCATAGAGGCTGTCGCCCAGCGCATCGCCCGCATCGCCGAACACGATGAGGTGGCCGGCCTGCCCCATGAAGGCGCTCATGTGGCCGATGGAGCCCTTCACGATGATGTCCACGCCCTTCATGGAGATGCCGCAGCGGGCCGAGGCATTGCCCTCGATCAGCAGCGTGCCGCCATGGGCGGTGGCGCCCGCCGCCTGGCTGGCGTCGCCCTTCACATGGACGAAGCCGCTCATCATGTTCTCGGCGACGCCGACGCCCGCATTGCCGTTGATGGTCACGCGGGCCTGCTGGTTCATGCCGGCGCAGTAATACCCAACGTGGCCGTCGATCTCGACCTCCAGCGGGGCGTTGATGCCAACCGCCAGCGCATGGCGGCCGTTGGGGTTCGCCACATGCCAACGGCGGGCGTTGGTCTCGACGCCCGCCTTGTGGAGGGCGGCGTTCAACTCGCGCAGCGGCTGGGCGGCGAGATCGAAGGTGAGGTCGGTTGCTGGCGCGGTCATGCGGCGCGGTCCCAGAAATAGACGGTGGCAGGTTCGGGTTCGAAGACCTTGGCCTTCGCGATGCCGGGCAGGTCCACGAGCGCCCGGTATTCGGAGCCGAAGGCCACATACTGGTCGGTCTCGGCCATCACGGCGGGCTTGCAGGCGATGGGATCGCGCAGCACGCCGAAGCCGCTCTCGGTGCCCACCACGAAGGTGTAGAAGCCATCGAGATCGTCGAGGCCCGCCTTCAGTGCCTCGCCGAGTGTTGCGCCTTCGCGCATGCGCCAGGTGAGATAGCCGGCGGCCACCTCGCTGTCGTTCTCGGTGGCGAAGGTGAGGCCTTCGCGGGTGAGCACGCGGCGCAGGTCGTTGTGGTTCGACAGCGAGCCATTGTGCACGAGGCACTGGTCGCGGCCGGTGGAGAAGGGATGGGCGCCGGCGGTGGTCACGGCGCTTTCGGTGGCCATGCGGGTGTGGCCGATGCCGTGGGTGCCGCGCATCTTGGAGAGATCGAAGCGCAGCGCCACGTCGCTCGGCAGGCCCACTTCCTTGAAGATTTCCATGCGGGCGCCGGAGCCCACCAGGGCGACCTCCGGATGGTCGCTGGCCAAGGCCGCGCGCACCGCTGCCTCGGCAGCGGCCGGCACCTCGATGACGGCGTGGGTGGCGCGGACGGAGAGGCCCGGCGCGCCGCCGGCGCTCACCGAGAGGCTGCGGGCCAGCGCCTCGAAATCATAGCCCGCCGCTGCCCGCAGAGAGAGCTTCACATGGTCCGCCGTGCCGGCGCCATAGACCGCGAAGCCGGCACTGTCCGGCCCCCGATCGGTCATCACGCAGAGCATGGAAGAGAGCATTTGGCCGAGCTCGGGTTCGAGCTTCGGGTCTTTCAGAAAGATGCCGACAATGCCGCACATGGCGTTGCTCCATCGCCCTTCGGGGCCATGGAGATTTGGTACGTCGCGCCGCCGGAATCGTCAATGGGGGGAATATTATTTTCCTACGAAGAAAATCACTCCGCCTGCCGGCTGTAGACGATGATGGAGAGATAGGTCATCGGGCGGGTGATCAATTCCTCCGGCCCATGGGCGGCGGCGGAATCGAACATGAGGGAATCGCCGGGCCGCAGGTGGTAGGTGCGGTCGCCGTGGCGATAGACCACCTCGCCGGACAGCATGTGGATGAACTCCACCCCGCCATGGCGGAAGCTGGTGTAGGGCACGGCTTCCTGCGTGAGCGTGATGAGATAGGGCTCCACCACGATGTCGCCGCCGAGCCCGTGGCCCAGCAGTTCGTACTGGTGGCCGACCTTCGTGCCGCGGCGCTCGATGACGACGCCCTGGCCTGCCTTCACATAGGAGCAGTCGTGCCGCTCCTCGAAGGTGGAGAACAGCGCCGTGATGGGCACATTGAGCGCCCGCGCGACGGACTGGAGCGTGGAGAGGGAGGGGGAGATCTGCCCGTTCTCGATCTTCGAGAGCATGCCCACGGAGATTCCCGCCGCATTGGCGAGATCGGAGACGGTGAGGTCGAGCTGGCGCCGGATGGAGCGGACTTGGATTCCGAGGGCCTGCTCGAGGCTGGTCGCGCCGGCGGCGGGCGCACCGGAACCCGTGATGTAGGAGGCTGTCTCGGTTTCGTCCTTGGCGGCTTTGCTTCTGCGGTCCGGCACTCTCATGTCCTTCTTGGGCCTCCCTCCCTTTCGGGCCGGAATGACCAAACTATCAGATGCAGAACATACCGCTGCGCGCGTCGGTGCCAATCATCAACCTGAAAATTGCCTTGGGTCCCGGCGGAGCGTTCCGTCTCCCGCCCCGTCCGGTGTGTGTCCGGTACGGGGCGGGAGACCGGGCCGCGGCCCCGCCCCGGGTCGCGGCCGCACCCTGAAGCGCGCTCCGGTCGGAGCGCGCCCGTTTCAAGGAAGGCCGGTCAGAAGGCGACCTTCAGATTGGCCTTGAGGGTGGAGTCCTGCGCATCCGCCGCCAGCACGCCGTCATAGGCGACCGAGGCGCTGACGTTGTTCGTGAAGCCGTAGGCCAGTCCCAGGTTCAGGGCGAGCGCATCGCGGGCGATGGGCGTGCCGGTGACGAGGAAGGGGTTGGAGCCCGCGAACCACATGGTCGCTCCGGTGGCGGTGTCGCCGAAGGCGTGCTGCCAGCCGAGCTTGGCGCTGGGCGTCAGCGTGCCGTTGCCGAGGGCGATGTCGGTGCTGACGCGGGCACCCACCGTGGTGAGCGTCGTCGTCATGCCGAGCGTCGAGCCATAGAGCGCCGCCGCGCCGCCGGTCTCATGGAAGGCATCGAAGTCCTGCTTCACGTAGGCGACCGAGGCGAAGGGCGAGACCTGTGCCTGGTTGACCCTGAAGTCGTAGGACAGTTCACCGAACACCTGCGTGGTGTTGCCGTCCGCGCTGCTGCCGAGCTGGTTCCACAGGCCGGAGAAGGCCACCGTGCGGCTGGTGTCGATGTTGTTCCAGCTGTAGGCGACGCCATACTTGGCGAGCAGGGCGCCGAAGCGGGTGGCGCCATAGGCGGCGAGATCCGTATGGCTGTTGTCCACGGTGGAATTCAGGCTGCCCACATTGCCGGCCGACGAGCCGGTGCCGAGCGCAAGGCCGAGCCTCGTGTTGCCGAACACCTCCACGTCCGCGCCGCCGATGAAGCCGCTCTGCGTCCAGTCGAGCTTGTAGGCGCCGCTGCCGGAGGCATTGCCCCAGCCGCCATAGCCCGTGGCCCAGATGGCGATATCGAGGCTCTTGGAAAGCCGGGCGCTGTCGGTGCCGGCCTTGGCGGCGGCGGAGCCGTCGAGGCGGTCATAGATGGCCGAGCGCACCTGCCGGGCATCCTCGAACACCTGCGCGGCCGCGGAGGCATGGGCCTCACCCGAGAGCTGGGCAAGGGCATAGGGCAAAGCGGCCGGGGTGAGGGTGTAGAGATTGCCGAACAGGAGGCCGGTGGTGCCGGCCATGGCAACGCCGGCCGTCGGACGGAAGCTGTCGAGCGCCGCGCCCGTAGCATTGGTGTTGGCGGTGCTGGCAAGGCCGTTCGCCGCCAGCGTGCCATAGGAGAGCGGCGTCACCACGAGGCTGAGGCTGGTGGGCGTGTAGAGCGCATCGAAGCGCGTGGAGGTGGGCAGGCCGCTCGCCGGCTGGGCGAGGCCCGAGAAGGAGCCGGCAAGACCTGCGCTCGTCTGGATCACCGTGTAGCTGCTGCCGAGGCTCGGCGTGTAGCTGTTCGTGGCGCTGCCGGTGATGCCCCGCAGCGTCGGCGTGATCGTGCCGCCGGTGACCGTCACCGTGCCGCTGGAGCCTGTTGTGACGAGGCGCGAGTAATTGCCCGCGCCGGTCCCCGTTCCCGTGCCGTCGATGTCGGTCTGGAAGGTGGAGCCGGAGGCGAAGGTGACCGGGCCGGCCACCGTGAGGGTGCCGGGCGAGTTGCCGGGGGCGAGGCGGCCGGCCACCACGAGCGGGCCGTTCAGCGTGCCGGTGCCGCGCAAGGTGCCCGAGCTGCCGATGGCGAGCTGGGACGCAAAGGCGCCGTTGACCGAAAGCTGGCCGCCGATCACCGCCGTGAGGCCGGTGTAGGAATTGTTGCCGGTGAGCGAGAGGGTGCCGGCGCCGTCCTTCACCAGATTGCCGGTGCCGGAGATGGCGCCGCTGAAGATGAAGCTGTCCGAGCGGTTGAAGGCCAGCGTGCCATTGTCCACCACATTGCCGACGATCGAGCCGGTGGTGCCGCCATTGCCGATCTGGAGCGTTCCGGAACTGATCGTCGTGCCGCCGGTGTAGGTGTTGGTGCCGGTGAGGATGGTGGTGCCGGTGCCGGCCTGGACGAGACGTCCGGTGCCGGAGACTGCGCCGCCAAAGGTCAGCGTGTCGGAACGCTTGAAGGCGAGCGTGTCGCTGTTGGCGACGTTGCCCACGATGGCGCCGGTGGTGCCACCATTGCCGATCTGGAGCGTACCGGAGCTGATCGTCGTGCCGCCGGTATAGGTGTTGGCGCCGGTGAGGGTGAGCGTGCCGGCGCCCGCCTTCACGAGATTGCCGGCGCCGGACACCACGCCGCCATAAGTGAGTGCGTCCGAGCGGTTGAAGGCAAGTGTGCCGTTGTCCAGAACGTTGCCGGTGATGGAGCCCGTCGTGCCGCCATTGCCGATCTGCAGCGTGCCGCCTGCGATGGTGGTGCCGCCGGAATAGGTGTTCGTGCCGATGAGCGTCAGCGTGCCGGCGCCCGCCTTGATGAGCCCGCCGGTGCCGGAGATGTCGTTGCTGAAGGTGGAGCTGTAGCCCTTCGTGTCGAGCGTCGTCGTGGTGACGAACTGGCCATAGCCGAGCACGGCCTTGGCGGCGTTCACAAGGCCCCAGCCATAGACGTCGTCCACGCCGGGCGCGCCGAGGTCGGTCGCGGTGGTGAGCAGCGCCTGCTGCAGGTCATAAGCGGTGAACCAGGGGAAGGCTTCCTTCACCAGCGCCGCGACGCCGGAGACGACCGGCGTCGCCATGGAGGTACCGGACTTGTCTCCATAGCCGCCATCGGTGCCGGTTCCTTCGCCCAGCGTCACCGTCGAATAGATGGCGACGCCCGGCGCCACGAGGCACCAGTCCTTGGCGACGCCGCAGCGGTTGCTGAAATTGGCGATGGTGTTGTTCGCATCCACCGCTCCGACCGCGAGCCAGTTGTTCTTCAGCTCCGGCACCAGATAGGGCATGCCGCCGAGCACATCCGGACTGGACTGGGCTTCATTGCCGGTGGCGAACACCATGAGCGTGCCGGCGGCTGCCGTCGCCCGCATGGAAGCGAGCATCGTCGGATACAGGGAATCGACTTCGGCACGCGTATATTCGGTGACGTTGCACTTGTCAGTCGGGCGCCGGACGCAGTCGTTCAGGCCGAGGCTGTTGCTGGCGATGGCCACGTTCTGCGCGGCGACGTAATTCCAGGCAGCCGAAAAGAAAGTATCGGGGTTATTCGTGGTGTCATTGTAGACGACCGGAAGGATATTGGCGTTATAGGCCACACCCTGCATCTCCGTGCCGTTCCGTGCGGCGGCGATGATACCGGCCACGTGGGTGCCGTGACTGCCCGAATTGGTGGGCGTCTTCGCGTCCGTATCATGATCCTCATTGATCTGGACCGGAATGTTGAAGGCGAAGTCGTAGCCCGGCACGATGCGGCCTGTGAACTCCGGGTGACGGGTATCGAGGCCGCTGTCGACGACTGCGACGGTGACGCCCGCCCCTGTGAACCCGAGGGCATAGGCTGCGGCCGCGTTCACCTGCGCCAGGGCGCCTGAGCGATAATATTCGGGGGTCAGGAACGAATTGGCGCTCTGCGCGAGCGCCGGCTGGGCCAGCAGGCTCAAGGCGGTCGCGGCAAGAAGATATTGCAGGCGCTTGGCCAGAACGGAACGATTGGGCATTTCTGCATCCACTGCGGGGTGAGGATGGTATTGAAAGCTATTCAACTGTCCGCCTGCGCAAAGTGCGGCTGCATATCAAGACTTGGGTCGGCTCGGCCCAAGTCGTGATCTCGACAGTCTGAAGCTGCTACTCAATGTCTAGCTACCTCGGCCATGGCGGTGCGTCGCGTCAAGGGGGCGTTGCCGGTCACTGTTGTCGCTGTTTTTCGGAAAAGCCGCACGGAAACAGGATTTTCCGGTATTATCCATGTGTACTCGACCCGAAAAGTGCCGCCTGCAGCGGGGCTCGGAGGCGCGCTTCGGAGCGGTTGCGGATGGGAGCGCGGTTGGGGTGAGCGGCATGACTGGCCTCCGCCGGCGCCGCGGGAGAATGACGGCGCTCTGCCCCAGAGCCTCATGACGATACCGAGACGGGGGGATCCCCGCTTAAGGTCGGAGGAACTGCCATGCGGGACGTGCAGGGCGCACGGGATCGCCGCCGCAGGGCCCATCGTCGCTGCGAGAAAATCGGAAGCCTTTGCGGACGGTTTCAGGTGGGGCGCGGGGCGGCACTTGCGTGGGAGTTGCGGTCGAATATGTTGCGATTGCTGGGGTTTTGGGGCGCTTGTTCGGCGAAATATCCACAGGCTGCACGTTGCCAGCGCCCTCCTATGGACAGGCCCGGCCGTACCTTCTATACACGCGGCTCTGAGGCGGTCACGCACCGCCCGGCGCCCAGGTAGCTCAGTTGGTAGAGCATGCGACTGAAAATCGCAGTGTCGGTGGTTCGATTCCGCCCCTGGGCACCATATCTCTTCTGAAAATCACATATCCCTAAGCGCGAGCGTTTACGTTATCGCAGCTGATCGGTTCAGCCCGGCCGTCGTGCGCGTCCGCCGGCGCGGGGCCGGCGGGAGATCATGCGCTTACATGCGGGCGACGGCTTCCGCGTCGCCCGGCGTGTGGAGGGTCGTCTCCGAAAGGGGCGCCACGGCCCGGCGCAGCATGGGCAGGATTTCGGACGCCTCGTTCGCCACCAGCAAGTTCACCGGCGCCGCGTCGCGGATGAAGGCGCTGTCGCGCATGTGGTCCAGCAGTCTGAGGAAGGGGTCCCAGAAGCCGGCCGTGTTCAGCACCAGGATGGGCTTGGCATGCTGGCCGAGCTGGGCCCAGGTCAACTGCTCCACCAGCTCTTCCAGCGTGCCGACGCCGCCGGGCAGGGCGACGAAGGCATCGGCCCGTTCGAACATCAGGCGTTTGCGCTCATGCATGTCCTGCGTGACGATCAGTTCCGCCTTGTGGGCGAAGGCCCGTTCGCGGGAGATCAGGAATTCCGGGATGATCCCGGTAACATGGCCTCCGTTCAGCGCCACAGCGGACGCGACCTCACCCATGAGACCGATGCCGCCGCCGCCATAGATGAGACGGATGCCGTTGTGGGCGAGATCGAGCCCGAAGGCGCGGGCCTCGGCGACGAAGCGCGGGTCGGCGCCCTTGGACGCGCCGCAATAAACACACACGCTGTCGATGGTGGCCATGGTGCCGTCTGGGTCTTTGGGGGCTTGCACGTTCATTTTTCCGGCCATCTTAGCGGACCGGCTCCTTTCCGAAAGAGTGGCGGCGGCGAGGGCCAAATGACATCGCCGCCTTGTGAATGTCATCTTTATCGTCTATCGACGATCAACGATGATGATGCCCCCTGCCGATGACGCGACCATGAGTGCCGCGGACGACACCCTCGCGACGATGCTCCGCGCTCTTGGCCATCCCGCGCGGGTCGCTGTGCTGCGAACGCTCGCGCGGCAGGAGGGTTGCATGTGCGGCGAGATCGTCCGGGGCCTGCCTCTGGCGCAATCGACTGTCTCGCAACACATAAAGATCCTCGTCGAAGCGGGCCTCGTGCGTGCCGCGCCGAACGGCACGCGCATCTGCTACTGCCTCGACAAGGCTAAGATTGCCGCCTTGCGCGACGATGTCCTTGCGCTGTTCGCGGCTCTCGAACGACCCAGCCCCGCTGAGACCGGAGAGGGAGCGCCGCCTGCGGCCGCTCCCGAGACCGCCCCTGCGGGCGATATGACTGTCAAAGTGGGTACCCATGACTGATCTTTCAACACCGGGGCCTGCGGCCGCGGCCTCCCGCCGCCGCATGTTCAAGGGCGTTTCGGCGGCCCGCGGCGCGCTCGGCAAGACCATCGCGGCGCTCTGGCCCTATCTCTGGCCGGTGGGCCGGCCGGACCTGAAGCGCCGGGTGATGGCGACGACCGTCCTGCTGTTCCTCGCCAAGTTTGCCACCATGGCGGTGCCCTTCATCTTCAAATGGGCCACCGACGCGCTGGCCCATGTGCCGGACGGGCAGGGCGACCCCGACATCTCGTGGCTGCTGGCGGCTCCCGTCCTGCTCACGCTCGCCTATGGCTTCAGCCGCATCGTGATGGCGGGCATCACGCAGCTGCGCGACGGCATGTTCGCCGCCGTGGCGCTGCATGCGGTGCGCCGGCTCGCCACCGAGACCTTCGAGCACATGCACGCCCTGTCCCTGCGCTTCCATCTGGAGCGCAAGACCGGCGGCCTTACCCGTGTGCTGGAGCGGGCCCGCGAGGGCATCGAGACCATCGTGCGGATGCTGGTGCTCCAACTCGCGCCGACCATCGTCGAGATGGTGCTGGTGCTTGCGGTTCTGCTGTTCGCCTTCGACTGGCGCTATGTGGTGGCGGTGTCGCTGACGGTCGCGCTCTACACCTGGTTCACCTATGCGGCCAGCGAATGGCGCATCGCCATCCGGCGGGACATGAACGAGAGCGATACCGAGGCCAACACCAAGGCGGTTGACAGCCTGCTCAACTACGAGACGGTGAAGTATTTCGGGGCGGAGACGCGCGAGCGCAACCGCTACGACCGTTCCATGGCGCGCTACGAGCAGGCGACGGTGCGGACCTTCACCTCGCTCGCCTGGCTGAACGCCGGGCAGGCCTTCATCTTCACCCTCGGCCTCACGGCGGTCATGGTCATGGCGGCCTATGACGTGCGCGCCGGCCGCCAGAGCCTGGGCGCCTTCGTCATGGTCAATGCCATGATGATCCAGCTTTACCAGCCCCTGAACTTCCTCGGCATGATCTATCGCGAGATCAAGCAGGCCATCGTGGATATCGAGGCGATGTTCGCGGTGCTGGCCCGCGATCCCGAGATCGAGGATCGGCCGGACGCGCCGGCGCTGAAGATCGCAGGAGGCACCGTCCGCTTCGAGGACGTGCGCTTTGCCTACGACCCCGACCGGGACATCCTCAAGGGCGTTACCTTCGAGGTGCCGGCCGGGCGCACGCTCGCCATTGTCGGTTCGTCCGGCGCGGGCAAGTCCACCATCTCGCGCCTGCTGTTCCGCTTCTATGACGTGAAGGGCGGGCGCATCACCATCGACGGGCAAGACATCCGTGATGTCTCGCAGGACAGCCTGCGGGCCGCCATCGGCATGGTTCCGCAGGATACCGTGCTGTTCAACGACACCATCGCGTACAACATCCGCTATGGCCGGGCCGATGCCACCGAGGCAGAAGTGGAGGAGGCGGCGCGTCTGGCGCAGATCGACGCCTTCATCCGCGCGACGCCGAAGGGCTACAAGACCGAGGTGGGCGAGCGCGGGCTGAAGCTCTCGGGCGGCGAGAAGCAGCGGGTGGCCATCGCCCGCACCATCCTGAAGGCACCGCCCATTCTGGTGCTCGACGAGGCGACCTCCGCGCTCGACAGCCACACGGAACGGGAGATCCAGGACGCGCTCGACCGCGTGTCGCGCGGCCGCACGACGCTGGTGATTGCCCATCGCCTCTCCACCGTCATCAATGCCGACGAAATCCTCGTGCTCTCGCAGGGGCGTGTGGCCGAGCGGGGCACGCATCCGGAACTGCTCGCCAAGGGCGGCCTTTATGCCGCCCTCTGGCAGCGCCAGCGCGAGGCGGACGACGCCCGCAAGAAGCTGCTGGAGGCGGCCGCCTCACCGGAGCCGGAGGCCGAGCCGCAGCGGGAGGAGCCGCATCTCGTGGCGCATCGCGAAGAGGAGCCGAGTTCGGCCGTCTGACACCGCGCTGATTGCTCCGCCCGCCATAGCCGGAGTGGACGCCCGCAGGCCTGCAAGATTGGAACAATCCCACTTGCACACAAGACGGGCTCCCATGCTATGCGGTAAATTCGTGCGGTGGGTGTCCCCGTGATTGATCGCTTCTATTTCCAGTCGGACCAAGCGGGCCCCAGATTGCGGATCGGCCTGCTGGTCGATGGCGATCACGTTCCGGCCTTTGCGGCGGTGGTGATCGAGCACATTCGCGCGTGCGATTTCGCCGACATCGTTCTGGTGGTGGAGCGCAAGGACGGACAAAGCCAGCTTGCGGAAAAGCCCAACTGGCTTAAGCGCGCATGGCGCGTCCTGCGCACCAAGGCGCGCCGGCGCACCTTCTGCTACGCCCTCTATACCAGGCTTGAGGAGAAGCTCGCCCGCAACCCGCAGGCCGATCCTCTGCGCATGGTGGATGTGAGCCATGAACTCTCGGGCATTCCGCGCCTCGAGGTCGAGCCCCAGGCAAGCGGCTTTGTCCATCGCTTTCCCGCCGAGACGGTGGAGACCGTGCGGGAATACAAGCTGGACGTGCTGCTGCGGTTCGGCTTCAACATCCTAAAAGGCGATATTCTCACAGCCGCGCGCTGTGGGATTTGGTCCTACCATCACGGCGATCCGGAATTCTATCGCGGCGCGCCGCCGCAATTCTGGGAGATGGCCGAGGGCAATCCGCGCTCCGGCGCCGTGCTCCAGATCCTCGATGAGCATCTGGACGGCGGGACGGTGCTGGAGAAGGGCATCTTTTCCAACGACCTCTCCATTTCCGTCCGGCGCAACCGGATCACGGTCTTCTGGGGCTCCGTCCACTTCGTCATCGCCCGCCTGAAGGTGCTGCACGAGCAAGGGATCGAGCATCTGCTGGCGCAGGCCTATCCCGCCGTGCCCTATCGCGGGCGGCGGGTCATCTACCGGACCCCATCCAACGGCGAGTTCCTGCGCTGGTTTCTGGGCACGCTCGCCTGCAAGCTGCGCCACAAATTCGGTCCGCGGCAGGTGGAGCACTGGCAGATCGCGGTGCGCCGTTCGGGCACAACCTTCGCCGTGCAGCCCGAGCGCGGCAGTGTGGACCTGTCGGGATTCGCATTCGTGCCGTCGCCCAAGGGCCTGTGCTACGCGGACCCCTTCGTGTTCTGGCACCAGGGGCAGCCTTACGTCTTCTTCGAGTGCGACAGCTATCGCGGCCAGCCGGCCATCATCAGCGTGGCGCAGATCGGTGCAGACGGGATCGGCCCTGTCTCCCCCTGCCTCGCCTTGCCCTTTCACCTGTCGTTTCCTCAGGTCTTCGAGGCCGAGGGCGAGATATTCATGATGCCGGAGAGCCTCGAGGCGGGGGAACTGGCGCTCTACCGGGCCGTGGCGTTTCCGCATCACTGGGAAAAGGACCGGGTGCTGTTGCAGGGCAATGTAGTGGATGCGGCACTTTGGCAGCAGGACGGGCACTGGTACCTGTTCGCCACCGTCGTGGATCTGCGCAGCCGCACCTCCAGCCTGCATCTGTTCTTTTCCGAGACGCTTCACGGCCCGTGGGAGCCGCATCCGGAGAACCCCCTCTCTTATGACGTGCGCCGGGCGCGCGGCGCGGGTGCGCTGTTCCAGCGGTCGGGAAAGCTGTTCCGGCCAAGCCAGGACGGGTCCGGCAGCTACGGGCGGGCGCTGGAGTTCAACATGGTCGATGAACTGTCGGCAGGCCACTATGCGGAACACGTCGCCCTTGTCGTGACGCCGGACCATGTGCCCCGGCAGGGCAAGGCGGTGGCGACCGGGGTCCACACCTATCACGAGGCGGGGGGCATCGAGGTGATCGACGCCAAGTTCCGTGTGCCGGCCCGCCGGGTGCTTTGAAGCCGGACCGGCGCGGGGCAGGGCTGCCACATGGCTGCCGTCCGCGCAGGATATTTGACGCCGAAGCGCCCCGCCACTACCTCTTGGCGCCAGAAAAGCCCTTTGGGCGCATCCGGAGACACGCGTGTCCGTTCTCACCTCCATCCGCAAGTCGCTCGTTCCGATCCATCGCGAGGGCTATCCCTTCATCGCCATTGCGGTCGTGATCGCCATCGGACTCCTGTCGGTGTCCACCTTCTTCGGCATGCTGGCGGTGGGCCTTGCCATCTGGACCGCGCTTTTCTTCCGCGATCCGCAGCGCGTCACGCCGCTGCGCGAGGGGCTCGTGGTGGCGCCGGCGGACGGGCGGATTTCCCAGATCGGCCTTGCGCTTCCCCCGCGCGAGCTTGGCCTCTCCGAGGTGCCGCTGCTGCGCATCTCCATCTTCATGAACGTCTTCAACGTCCATGTGAACCGTGCGCCGGTCACCGGCCGCATCGAGAAGATCGCCTACAAGCCGGGCCTCTTCCTCAATGCGGAGCTCGACAAGGCGAGCGAGGACAATGAGCGCAACGGCCTCATCATCCACGGCCCCAACGGTGTGGTGGGCGTGGTGCAGATCGCGGGCCTCATCGCCCGGCGAATCGTAAGCTTCGTGCATGAAGGCGAGACGATCGGCGCCGGCGAGCGCTTCGGACTCATCCGCTTCGGCTCGCGGGTCGATGTCTATCTCCCCGTGGGCACGCGGGTTCTCGTCTCCGAGGGGCAACTCACCGTCGCCGGCGAGACCATCCTCGCCGATTACGACGCCGCACCCACCCGCGACATCGCCTTCCGGGTCTCGTGAGGCTGAGATGACCCTGCCTTTCCCGCCCTTCGACCCCAACGGCCAGAGCACGGAGCGGCCGCGCCGTTTCGCCCGCATTCCGCTGCGGCTGCTGCTGCCCAATATGGTCACCCTGCTGGCCCTGTGCTCGGGCCTGACCGCAGTGCGCATGGCCATCGAGCACCGCATGGAACTGGCGCTGGCGGCCATCGTCTTTGCGGCTCTGCTGGACGGCGTGGACGGGCGGCTGGCGCGGGCGCTGAAGGGCACCTCGCGCTTCGGGGCGGAACTGGACAGCCTCGCGGACTTCGTGAATTTCGGCTGCGCGCCGGCGCTCATCCTCTATCTCTGGGGGCTGGACGAGGCGGGCTCGCTGGGCTGGATCGGCGCCCTCATCTTCGCCATCTGCGCAGCACTGCGGCTCGCCCGCTTCAACGTGATGCTGGATGATCCCAACCGTCCGGCCTTCACCGCCGACTTCTTCACCGGCATTCCGGCTCCGGCAGGCGCCATCACCGTGCTGCTGCCGGTTTATCTGGAACTCCTCGGCATTCCGCACGTGACCCTGAGTGCGCCCATGGCGCTGATCTATTGCCTCGCCATCGGCGTGCTGATGATCTCCAAGGTGCCTGCCTGGTCGGGCAAGACGCTCGGCAAGCGGGTCCGGCGGGATATGGTGCTGCCGCTGTTCGTGCTCTTCGCGGTGTTTGCCGGGCTACTGGCCAGTTACCCCTGGTTGGTTCTGTCTGTGTGCAGCGTTCTCTATCTCGCCATGTTGCCGCTCTCGGCGCTGCGCTACCGACGACTGATGGCAGAGCACGTGGCGGGCTTGCCGCCGCAATAGAAACGTTGTCGTGACGGCATGCTTTCACCAACTCGCCGTCCGTTTTGGGCTGCGCCGCAATTTCGTGCAGTGGTGCGATGATCCTGCAAGCATGGCAAAAGGTTAGGGTTGCGAATGTCGCATGCACTTTGCGCGCGTAAACGCGCGCAGCTCGCGACTTCGTCCTGGGTGCCTTGCTCCTGGAAATGATGTTCACAGATCGGGGTGTAGAGGAAGGCCGAATGCGTTACGATCATTATATTTCTCTTGGCCGCAACTGTGAGCCGGCATTCCAGTTCCGTCGGGTCTTGCAGGAAGACCGATCTGGATTCTTTTCGTGGAATGTTACTGAATTCAATTCACTTATATCTATACTCGATTCTGATTTTTCGAACGTTGTCCAGCCAGGAAATCTGATCTACGAAGGGAATGGTAATTTAGTAAGGGATAAATCCCATGATTACCATTTTCATTGGGTAGATGCTGATCTTTCGGAGATTCACGGTGAGACGGAGGCCTTGAAAGCTCATCAGTCCAAGGCATTGTATTTGATTAAAAAGTTTAAAACGGTTCTTTCTTCTACGGAATCCAAGGTGTTGTTTTATACGACCGAGGAGTCTGAGGTGCGAGAGCGGGCTGAGAAGGTGGCCTCCCTGTTGCGCGAGAAATTCCAGGCGCGGAATTTTAAGCTGGTCGTGCTTCAGCCCATGACGCGCCGCGAAGATGATTGGGGCGTGCCTTCCATTGCCAATCGGTATCTGGACCGCTTTGCCCCATGGGCGGATGCGACCGATGGCCATGTCAGAAGCTGGGATGCGGTTTTTCGGGAGTTCCCCCATCGGGATCCCATGCATTTGGCGGGCTTTTAGCGGCTCCGTCTCTCCATGGCTCCCTCTCCGGAGGGAGCCAAAGGCAGCGACAAGGTGCGTATCTGCCTATATCTGCATGCAATGAGAAAAATATGCTCAATTTTTAATCTATTCACGTTGTTTCTCTCCGGGGGTGATCGGCCCGGGAAATGGATAACTTCATGTATAATAATGCTTTTTAAATTTTAGTATGCAATTGGCATAGTGCTTGAATGGTTGGGCGAGGCCGCTTTCAGACGGGGATCCTTGCCTATGAACCGCCGTGAGTTTCTCACCACCGCTTCCGCCACCGCCGCTGCTGCCGGCGCCGCCGTTTCCGCGCCCGCCGTCTTCTCTCCCGCCAAGGCGCAGGCGCGGTCCGAGACGCTGCTGATCGTCTCCGAGAGCGGGCCGAACAATCTGGACATCCACGGCGTCGGCACCAACGTGCCCGGCTATGAGGCGAGCTGGAACTGCTACGACCGCCTCATTACCCACCCCATGAAGGACGTGAACGGCACGCCCTATTACGACCGCGACAAGTTCGAGGGCGAACTGGCCGAGGACATGAGCATCGGCGACATGTCGGTGACGTTCAAGCTGAAGAAGGACGCCACCTTCCAGGACGGCACGCCCGTCACCGCCAAGGATGTGAAGTGGTCGCTGGACCGCGCCGTCTCCGTCGGCGGCTTCCCCACCTTCCAGATGAAGGCGGGCTCGCTGGAGAAGCCCGAGCAGTTCGTGGTGGTGGACGACCGCACCATCCGCGTCGACTTCATCCGCAAGGACCGTCTGACCATTCCCGATCTCGCTGTGATCGTGCCCTGCGTCATCAATTCCGAGCTGGTGAAGAAGAACGCCACCGCGCAGGACCCCTGGGGCCTCGAATACACCAAGCAGAACACGGTGGGCTCCGGCGCCTATAAGGTGACCAAGTGGACGCCCGGCACGGAAGTGATCTTCGAGCGCTTCGACAATTGGAAGGGCGGCCCGCTGCCCAAGGTGAAGCGCGTGATCTGGCGCATGGTGCCATCTTCCGGCAACCGCCGCGCGCTCTTGGAGCGGGGCGATGCGGACATCTCCTACGATCTGCCGAACAAGGACTTCGCCGAGCTGAAGTCCAACCCCAAGCTCAACATCATCTCCACGCCCTATTCCAACGGCGTGCAGTACATCGGCATGAACGTCACCAAGCCGCCCTTCAACAATCCGAAGGTGCGGCAGGCGGTGGCCTATGCGCTGCCCTATGAGAAGATCATGGAAGCGGTGCTGTTCGGCCTCGCCAACCCCATGTTTGGCGCGCCAGCGGACTACCAGACCAAGGTCGCCTGGCCGCAGCCCACCAAATACAAGACCGACATCGCCAAGGCGAAGGCACTGCTGGCCGAGGCGGGCTATGCGGACGGCTTCGAGACCACGCTCTCCTTCGACCTCGGCTTCGCCGGCGTGAACGAGCCGCTGTGCGTGCTCGTGCAGGAGAGCCTCGCCCAGATCGGCATCAAGACCACCATCAACAAGATCCCTGGCGCCAACTGGCGCACCGAGCTGAACAAGAAGGAGCTGCCGCTCTTCACCAACGTCTTCTCGGGCTGGCTGGACTATCCCGAATACTTCTTCTTCTGGTGCTACCACGGCTCCAACTCGGTCTTTAACACCATGAGCTACCAGTCTGCGGCCATGGATGCCTTCATCGACGGCGCCCGCGCCGCCGCCGCCAACGGCGACAAGGCGGCCTATGATGCGGACGTGAAGGGCATGGTGGACCTCGCCTTCGCCGACGTGCCGCGCGTGCCGCTGTTCCAGCCTTATGTGAACGTCGCCATGCAGAAGAACATCACCGGCTACGAATACTGGTTCCACCGCCGGCTCGATTATCGCGCGCTCCAGAAGGGCTGAGTCCGCCTGCCGGGGTAGGGCGCGCGCGTCGCGCGCGTCCCGAATGCCCCCTCCCAACCCTCCCCCGCAAGCGGGAGAGGGCTTTCTCGCTCAGTCTTCCTTGGCTCGCCCTCGCCGTGCGCGCGACAGGCCCCCTCTCCCGCTTGCGGGGGAGGGTTGGGGAGGGGGAACGGGCCGGGAAGAAGATTCCAGGGGCTGGACCAGAGCCCCATCGCGCGCTCGCCGGATCGGCGGGCACGCATCTTGCTCCTGCGGGGGAGCGGGCCGGGAGGCGGGCGCGGCGGCCTGTCTTCCGGTTCCCCCGCCGACCGCCCCATGGACAACCATCAGGAGGGTGCCGTGCTGAAGCTTATTGGCAGCCGTCTCGCCACTGCGATTCCGAGCCTCATCGGCGTCGTCATCGTCACCTTCCTGCTCACCCGCGTGCTGCCGGGCGACACGGCCGCTTATTTCGCAGGCCCCGCGGCGACGCCGCAGGCAATTGCCGAAATCCGCACCAAGCTCGGCCTCGACAAGCCGCTGCCGGTGCAGTTCGTGGACTATGTGTCCGCGCTGGCGAAGGGCGATCTCGGCGCCTCGCTCTCCACCGGCCAGCCGGTGTCGAAGGAGATCGCCACCCGCCTGCCGGCCTCCGCCGAACTCACACTCTCCGGCCTCATCCTCGCGCTCGTCATCGCCGTGCCGTTCGGCATCGCCGCCGCCGTGAAGCAGGGGTCTTGGATCGACCACGCCTGCCGGCTCATCACCACGGCGGGCGTCTCGCTGCCGGTCTTCTTCACCGGCCTGCTGCTGGTCTATCTCTTCTATTTCCGCCTCGGCTGGGCACCGGCGCCGCTCGGGCGGCTCGATGTCTTCTATTCCGCGCCAGACACGGTGACGGGCTTCTATCTCATCGACAGCCTGATCGCCCGCGACGGCGACACCTTCCGCGCCGCGCTGGCCCAACTCGTGGTGCCGGCCCTGACGCTCGCCATCTTCGCGCTCGCGCCCATCGCCCGCATCACGCGCGCCTCCATGCTTCAGGTGCTTTCCTCGGAATTCATCCGCACCGCGCGGGCGGCGGGCCTCACCTCCAAGACGGTGATCGTCACCTATGCCTTCCGCAATGCCATGCTGCCTGTGGTGACGACGCTGGGCATGGTCTTCTCCTTCCTGCTCGGGGCCAATGTGCTGGTGGAGAAGGTGTTCGCCTGGCCGGGCATCGGCTCCTATGCGGTGGAGGCGCTCATCTCCTCCGATTTCGCCCCGGTGCAGGGCTTCGTGCTCGCCATGGCGATCCTCTACGTCGTCCTCAACCTCGTGATCGACCTTGCCTACGGCATCATCGATCCGCGCGCCCGGAGCGAAGCATGACCGCCATCTCCTCCGAACCCGCCCGCCGCCGCGCCTCCGGCGGTCTCACGGCGACACTGAAGCACGCCCAGTATGTGATCTCGGACAATCCGGTCACGGGCCTCGCCTTCTTCATGCTGCTGGTGCTTGTTGTGGCGGCGCTGATTGGCCCCTTCATCGTGCCCTATGATCCGCTGGCCTCGGACACGGTGAATGCGCTGAAGCCGCCGACCGCCGCCCACTGGTTCGGCACCGACCAGCTCGGCCGGGACATCTTCTCCCGTGTCATCGTGGCGACGCGGCTCGATCTTGCCATCGCGGTCTTCTCGGTGGCGCTGGTGTTCGCGGCGGGCGGCATCGCCGGTATCGCGGCGGGCTTCTTCGGCGGCTGGACGGACCGGATCGTCGGGCGCATCTGCGACACCATCATGGCCTTCCCGCTGTTCGTGCTGGCTATGGGCATCGTGGCGGCGCTGGGCAATACGGTGACGAACATCGTCATTGCCACCGCCATCATCAATTTCCCGCTCTATGCCCGCGTGGCGCGCTCTGAGGCGGCGATCCGGCGGCAGGCGGGCTTCATCCAGGCGGCCCGCCTCACCGGCAATTCCGAATGGCGCATCCTGCTCACGCAGATCCTGCCCAACATCCTGCCCATCATGATGGTGCAGATGTCGCTCACCATGGGCTACGCCATCCTCAACGCGGCGGGGCTCTCCTTCATCGGCCTCGGCGTGCGCCCGCCCACCGCCGAGTGGGGCATCATGGTGGCCGAGGGCGCGACCTTCATCGTCTCCGGCGAATGGTGGATCGCGCTGTTTCCGGGCCTCGCGCTCATGTTCGCCGTCTTCTGCTTCAACCTGCTGGGCGATGGTCTGCGTGACATCGTCGATCCCCAGCGTCGCACGTGAGGACCGGACCCATGCACGGCGTCATCGATCCCGCCACCCTGAAGCAGGCCCCCGCCGAAGAGGCGCGCGGCCCCCTGCTGGAGGTCCGCGACCTCACCGTTGAATTCGCCACGCGCCGGGGTCTCGTGCGCGCGGTGGAAAAGGTGAACCTCACCCTCGCCAAGGGCGAGACCCTTGGCATCGTCGGCGAGAGCGGCTCGGGCAAGTCCGTCACCTCTTATACGGTGATGCGCATCCTCGACCGCGCCGGGCGCATCGCCGAGGGCTCGATCACCTTCTCCGGCATCGATGTCGCCCATGCGGATGAGCGCGCCATGCGCGATCTGCGCGGGCGCGAAATGTCCATGATCTTCCAGAATCCGCGCGCGGCGCTGAATCCCATCCGCACGGTGGGCCAGCAGATCGGCGACGTGCTGCTCCAGCACGTGCAGGCCGAGCCGCGCAACGTGAAGGAAAAGGTCATCGACATCCTCAACCAGGTGCGCATCGCCCGGCCGGAGGAGCGCTATCACGCCTATCCGTTCGAGCTGTCCGGCGGCATGTGCCAGCGCATCGTCATCGCGCTGGCGCTGGCGTGCCGGCCGCAGCTGATGATCGCCGACGAGCCGACCACGGGCCTCGACGTCACCACCCAGAAAGCGGTGATGGATCTCGTGACCGAGCTGACGCGGGCGCGCGGCATGTCCACCATCCTCATCACCCATGATCTGGGTCTTGCCGCCGCATATTGCGACACGGTGATGGTGATGGAGAAGGGCAAGGTGGTGGAGACCGCCCCCGCCGAGCAGATCTTCCGCAACCCGCAGCACGCCTACACCCGCAAACTCATGCGCGCGACGCCCCGGCCGGGGATCTCGCTGCGCGATCTGCTGCCGGCGGAGGAATTGGCGTCGTCCACCGCCGCGCCGGCCACGCCAGCGGCGGAAGCAGCCTCGTCGCCCGGTGAACCCTTGCTCAAAGTGGAGAACCTGCTGAAGGAATATCCCCGCCAGGGCGCCCCTTCCACGTTCCTCGCCAAGCTCACCGGCAAGGCCCCTGAGCCGAAGGACCTCATCTTCCGCGCCGTGGACGGCATCTCCTTCGAGGTGAAGAAGGGCGAGAGCGTCGGCCTCGTGGGTGAGAGCGGCTGCGGCAAGTCCACCACCTCCACCATCGTGATGCGGCTCATCGACCCGACCTCCGGTCGCATCACCTTCGACGGGCAGGACATCGGTGCCATTCCGGCCCGCTGCTTTGCGCACCATCCGCTGCGCCGGCGCATCCAGATGGTGTTCCAGGACCCCACCGAGAGCCTGAACCCGCGCTACACCGCCTCCCGCGCCATCGCCGACCCGCTGCTGCGCATGGGCGGAATGGGCGGCATCGGCGGCGGATCGGCGCTGGACGACAAGGTGGAGGAACTCGCCCGCATGGTGGGCCTGCCCCTCGATTTGCTGGACCGCTTCCCCCACCAGCTCTCCGGCGGCCAGAAGGCCCGCGTCGGCATCGCCCGCGCCATTGCCCTCAAGCCCGATCTCGTCATTCTCGATGAGCCGACGGCGGCGCTGGACGTGTCCGTGCAGGCGGTGGTGCTGAACCTATTGGAGGAGCTGAAGCAGACGCTCGGCATGAGCTATCTCTTCGTCTCTCACGATCTGCACGTGGTGCGCCTCCTGTGCGACCGCGTCATCGTCATGCGGCAGGGGCGCGTGGTGGAGGAGGGCACCTCGCAGGAGGTGCTGGAGGCGCCGAAAGACGCCTACACCCGCGAACTCATCGCCGCCATTCCCCATCCGCCCGTGTGAGGTGCCAGATGTCATCCAAGCCGGAACTGCCGCCCGTTCCCGATGCGGCGCTCGCGCCTCTGCTCGATGGCGCGATTGCCGCCTTCAGCCTCACCGTGGAGCCGGACTGGCACAAGGAGGCGCTGGCCAATCTGCGCTTCATTGCCGACGCCGCCCATCTCGTCCTGTCTTATGAGCTTGGCGACGAGGCCGAGCCCGCCGCGGTCTATCACCCATGAACGCCCCGTCCTCCGTCGTCGCCGGCTACGCCACGGCGCCCGCCTCCGAGATTGCCGCCGCTGTGCGCTCTGGAGCGGTGAGCGCGCGGGCGGTGGTCGATGCCGTGCTCGCCCGCATCGCCTCCGTTGATCCCAAGGTCAACGCATTCACCGACGTCACCGCCGACCGCGCCCGCGCGGCCGCCGATGCACTGGACGCCCGCCGCGCGGCGGGCGAGACGCTGGGACCGCTCGCCGGCGTGCCCTTCGCGGTGAAGAATCTGTTCGACATCAAGGGCTTGCCGACCCGCGCCGGCTCGCTGATCAACCGCGAGCTTTCCCCCGCCGACCGCGACGCGACGCTGGTGGAGAAGCTGGAGGCGGCGGATGCCATCCTCTTGGGCGGGCTGAACATGGGCGAATATGCCTATGATTTCACCGGCGAAAATGTCCACGACGGCCCCTCCCGCAATCCACATGACCTCGGCCACATGACCGGCGGCTCGTCCGGCGGCTCGGGCGCGGCGGTGGCGGCGGGGCTGGTGCCGCTGACGCTCGGCTCGGACACCAATGGCTCCATCCGCGTGCCGTCGTCCCTGTGCGGCATCTTCGGCCTGAAGCCCACCTATGGCCGCCTGTCGCGTGCCCATTCCTTCCCCTTTGTCTCGGCCTTTGACCATCTCGGCCCCTTCGCCCGTTCGGTGGAGGATCTGGCGCTGGCTTATGACGCGATGCAGGGGGCGGATGCCGCTGATCCCGTGCAGGTGGAGCGTCCGGTCGAGCCGACGACGCCCGCGTTGGGGCAGGGCATCGCGGACCTTAGGATTGCGTTGGCCGGCGGATATTTCCGCCAGAAGGGCATGCCGGAAGCCATTGCGGCGGTGGACCATGTGGCGGCGGCGCTCGGCGTCTCCCGCACGGTCGAGCTGCCCGAGGCCGCCCGCGCCCGCGCGGCGGCCTATGTCATCACCGCCGCCGAGGGGGCGAGCCTCCATGCGGAGAGGCTACGGACGAGGCCGCAGGATTTCGACCCGGCCGTGCGGGACCGTCTCATCGCTGGCCTTGCCATTCCGGCCGCGTGGGTCGCCGGCGCGCAGCGCTTCCGCCGACATTTCCGGGCGCGGATGCTGAAGCTGTTCGAGGAGGTGGACGTCATCCTTGCCCCCGCCACGCCCTGCCGCGCGCCGAAGCTGGGGCAGGCCACCATGGTGCTGGACGGCGTGGAACTGGCGGTGCGGCCGAACCTTGGCATTTACACGCAGCCCATCTCCTTCATCGGCCTGCCGGTGGCGGCGGTACCCGTGTGGCTCGATGGCGGCCTGCCCATCGGCGTGCAGGTCATCGCCCCGCCGTGGCGCGAGGATCTGGCGCTGCGCGTGGCGTATCATCTGGAACAGGCCGGCGCCGCGCGCGCGCCGGTGGCGCAGGTTTGAGCGGGAGAGGCGTTTTGGAGATTAACAATCCGGCCGTCGTGGCCGAGGTGGAAGCCGCGTTCGCCCGCTATGAACAGGCGCTGGTCACCAATGATGTGGAGGTGCTCGATGAGCTGTTCTGGGATGACGCCCATACGATCCGTTATGGCGGCGGCGAGAACCTCTACGGCATCGGGGAGATCCGCGCCTTCCGGAACGCCCGTTCCCCTCATGGGCTGATGCGGACATTGGCCGGCACGGTCATCACCACCTTCGGCCGCGACTTTGCCACTGCCTCCACTCTGTTCAGCCGGGAGGGCATGGTCGGCAAGGTTGGTCGCCAGCAGCAGACCTGGGTGCGCCTTCCCGTCGGCTGGCGGGTGGTGGCGGCCCATGTGAGCGTCATTGCCGAGCCGATTGCGTAACGCGTTTTCACCTGCCTGCGAGTGCTTTAGCCTTGTCCTCCATGTCCGGTCCCCTGCCAGAGGCTGTCACGGCCCCTCCCGCTCAACGCCCCCGCCGGCGCCGCACCGCCAGCCGGGCGGTAACGCGCACGGAGGAACTGCGTCTCCAGATCGCGGATGACATCGTGCGCGGCCGGATTCCGCCGGGCACCGCGCTGGAGGAGATGGAGGTCGCCAAGCGCTATGGCGTCTCGCGCACGCCGGTGCGTGAGGTGATCCGGGATCTCGCCGCCTCAGGCCTCGTGGAGACACGCCCGCACCGTAGCGCGCTGGTGGCCAAGCCCTCGCTCGATCGCCTGCGCGGCATGTTCGACGTGATGGCGGAACTGGAGGCCCTGTGCGCCGGCCTCTGCGCCGTGCATATGACCAAGGCCGAGCGGGGGCAGCTGGAAGCGATCCACGCGGAACTGGCTGACCTGACCCGGCGGGGCGACGAGGCCAACTACACCTTCCTCAACGACCGTTTCCACACCTTCCTCTATGGGGGTGCGCACAACGCCTATCTGGCGGAGATCACCCTCGCCACCCGCGCCCGCCTTCAGCCCTTCCGCCGCGCCCAGTTCCGCAACCTCGGCCGCCTTGCGCTCTCTTATGCGGAGCATGACACCGTCGTGCAGGCGATCCTGCGAGGTGACAAGGCAGAAGCGGCCAGCGCCATGCGCAGCCACATCCTGACCGTGGAAGTCGCCTACGAGCGCTATGCGGAAGGGGTGTGAGGGGCGCTCGGATGGCGCCCCTTGTCCTTACGCCGGCTTGCGGAGGATCAGCACATCCTGGAAGGTCGGGAAGCGACGTCGTACGTCGGCGATTTCGAAGAAGCGGGACCAGGTCTTCTTGAGATAGTCGAGTTTGTAGAAGACATTGGAGGCGTAAGACCTATCCGAGTGCCAGCGAAGGACCATCCGGTCGCCCACAAAATTGCGCTGGGCATCGAGTTTGGTCGCGGCTTCCGGGTGGGACATGGTCGGGTTCCAGAGCGGCCAGTCCGTTGTCATGTCCTGCAGCGTGAGCTCGCTGTGCACCGTGATCCAGGCCACGCCACCGGGCCGCAGAATGCGGCGCAGTTCCATCAGCCATGCGGTTTCCAGCGCTTCGATGTGGGTGAAGACACTATAGGCCGAGACGATGTCGACCGAATTGTCCGGCAGCGGCAAAGACGGGATCGAGTGGTTCTGAAACACCGTGCAGTTTGCGGGAAGGTAGCGGTTGCACCATTCCACGTGCAGGCGGTTGATGTCGCATCCCAAGGCGCGCATGCCCTGCCGCTCGTGGGCCATATGGCGTAGGACGCGGCCCGACGCGCAGCCCATGTCGAGGTAGTACTGAGGATCGACACCAAGCTGGGCTGCGGCCTCAAGGAGGTAGCGGGCATCGGCCAGGCCGCTCGCCCAATAGCTGAAATGGTCGGGTCCGTAATAGCCTTCCCGGTCACTCGTCAGCGGCAGCGGTGCGGTATCTCGCTCTAGCGCGGCCTTATAGTCCAGCGCCGTCCAGTCCCCCAGCCGGGAATCGGTGGCGTGGTAATCGCGCGCCGGACCCAGGACCTCGAAGCTGGGCTCCACGTCCGAGTTCAGGCAGACGAGGTTTTCCCAGATCATCGGCTTGGACGTCTCTGCACTCATGATGGTCTCGTTCCTTGGCTCGTACTGGCCTTGGGACGGAACTCGCCGCCTAGGTGGCGAGATCCGTGTCGGATGGCAGGTACTTGGCGAGGTGCGGCAACCAGACGGGGAAGATGTTCTCGTCCTGAATATGGTTGAAGATCGTGACATTGCCGCGCCAGGCAACGCCGAGAATCTGCATGGTGTTTATCACGCGGGTGGAAAAGCCCGCGTCGCGGTACACGGCGAGGCCCGCCTCCACATGGGGCGAGGTCATGTCGTGGAACATCACCACGGCATCCGGCGCCAGGAAAGGCAGCACGCCGCGTGCGTCATCGGCGGGGGCGGTGCCATCGTGCAGGCCGTCGATGAAGGCGAACGACCAGGGCTCCGGCCGGCTGGAGTAAACCTCCTCGAGCATCTGCGGCGAGTAGCCGCCCCAGAGCCGGTAGGTGCCTTCGGTCTGGACCTGAGCCAGTGACGCATCGACCTGACGCAGCCGTTCGTCCCGCATGAGCTCCGGGTCGATGCAGTCGAGATGGAGACCGGCGGCCAGAATGTGGGCAGCCGTCCAGCCGTAATGGGTGCCGACTTCCAGTCCGCGCTTTCCGGCGAACTGGCGGGCGATCTCATAAAGGCAGGCCGCCTCTTCCACCGAGGCATTCCCGGTGACATAGGGGGTGTCGTTTCGGCTGTCCGAACGCCAGATATGGGGAACTTGTGGCCTCAGATACGGCCACTGCACCGCATAGGGGTTCTGGGGGACTGCATCCGGGAAAATGGGCTTCAGGTCGGGCGGGGTGAGGCCGGGCGGGATATAGTCGTATCGGGCGATCTCGACGTTTTCCTTCTGCTCGGCTTTGACCGCGCCCCGGCCCGTATAGTCGATGCTCCAGAGCATCGGCCGCGCATAGCCCGTCTCCGGATTGGCGAAATATTCCTCGACCGCCTGCTTCGCCCCGGCCCAGTGGCCGTAGTCGTCGATAATGAGAATGCCGCGGTGCGCCAGACGCGGGTACAGATGCGTCAGCTCGGCCAGCGTGCTGTCATAAAAGTCCGTGTCAAGCCGCAGCAAGGCGATCCGCAGCGTCTGCACGCGGGGAAGCGTCTCCGACACGTCGCCTTGGACCAGCCGCACCAGCCGCATGTCATAGCCGGTGCTCTTCATCGCTTCATAAACGGCGTCGCGCGGCGCCGCGGCGCGCACCAGCTCGGCGATGTCCGGACCTTGCGAGCCGGCCATCAGATCGTTCGCATGGAGGCCATGCAGATCCACGTCCTGGGATCCGGGTGCGGTCATACCTTCAAAGGTGTCGAACAGGAACAGTTCCCGATGCCGCTCGCCCCGGGCCAGAAGCGTGAGCGCAATCAGCATGGAGGAACCGCCACGCCACACGCCGCATTCGACGAAGCTTCCGGGAATGTTGCCGTCGATGACGGTATTGACTGCGGTCCAGAGCGCAAAGCCGCGTTCGGGCGATGTCATCGTAAAGGGCTGAACGCGGGTCCAGATTTCCGCAAATTCCGGGTGGGCGTCGAAATCGAACGTCGAAGGCATGCCATATTCCAGTTGCGATAGGCGAAACACAGGACCCCAATTGAGGCGGCGGTGCAACGGGGCAGAAGAAAGATTAATCATTTTGGGGTGTGGATCATACCCACTGGATCGACTTCGGCAGTTCGGTTATGTCCGGTGGGATTAATGCAGCTAGGTATCGGGTTCGGGGGAGTTAGGTGATGTCCGCTTTCGATCAGCAGGAGGAAATCGCGAGGCTGCGCGCGATCGTCGCTGATTACGAGCGGAAAAGTCATCGTTCAAAGTGGCTCATCCGGCAACTGATCAAGAAGATAAGAAATGCCCCCCGCGACTTCGTGATGCGGATGAAGAATTCCCGCCGGAAGCGCCGGGAGCGGGCAGCACTGGCCCGGGCCGTGCGGGTCCATATTGCGCCGGCCGTGCAGGAGATTGATCCCTCGGTTTCGACTGCGGTCACGCTCGCGCCTCCGCCCCCGGCATCCGCGTGCGCCGAGCCCCGTCCGATGTTTTTCCACGTGGCGCCGGGAGAGGTGGCGGACCTGATCTCCATCCTTGAGCGGGATCAGGCGAGCAGCCTTGCGCTTGCGCATATGGATCGCTTCTGCGGATCCCGCGAAATGGCCGCGCTGGTCGCCGAGGCTGCGGCCATCGACCCGGAAGTGGGATCCCTGACCGGGCACGAGATGGGCTATCTGACGCCTTTCCAGGACACGGAATACCGTGCGGTGCGCCAGGCCATGGACAAGATACCCGGTGGCGAGTTCGACGCCGTGGTTCTGGTGCCTTTCGGCAAGCTCGGTGGTGCCGATCTCGTGGGCGGTGTGCTCGCAACGGCCCTGGCGGGCCTCGGCCGCACATTGATCCTGCGCACCGACCTGCCCGATTGGGACCGGCCCGACTGGTATCCGCCGGAGGCGCCTGCGATCGACATTTCCGGTGATCTGGCGATGATCCATCGTCGAACCCGGGCGCTTTATGTCATCCTCCAGCAGATCGCCCCGCGGCGCATCTTCAACGTCAACAGCCGTCTGGCGTTCGACATGATGGTGGAGTATGGCGCGCGCCTTGCCGTGACGTCCAAGCTTTATTCCTATTATTTCTGCGCCGACCGCGATCCGCACGGCAACGAGGTTGGATATCCGATCTGGTATTTTGCGAATATTCTCCCCCATCTCCAAACTGCGATCTTTGACACCGAATATCTGGTGAAGGTTCTGACGGATCGTTACGAGTTGCCTGCGGAAATGCGGGCCCGCATGCGCACGGTCTATACGCCAGCACGGATGCCTGTGCGCGAATCCGTGGTTGAGAAGCAGATCGCGAGCAGCGTCACGCGGGAGCGGCCGCGTATCCTGTGGGGCGGGCGGCTGGATCGTCAGAAGCGGTTCGATCTCGTGATCGAGCTCGCGCAGGTCATGCCCGATGTCCAGTTCGACTGCTGGGGCAAGGCCGTGCTCGATGCACCGCCCGACCTGTCATCCCTGCCCAAGAACATGAACATGCATCCGCCCTTTGCCGATTACGACGAGCTGCCTCTCGCTGACGCGGACGGCTGGCTCTACACGGCCGAATGGGATGGACTACCCACGATCCTGATCGAGCTCGGCACCATCGGCATGCCCATCGTGGCCAGTGCGGTGGGGGGCGTGCCCGAACTGATCGACGACACAACGGGCTGGTTGGTGTCGCCATCTGAGGGCGTCGCGGGATACGAGCGGGCGATCAGGCAGATGCTGGCAGATGCCGACGGGCGCCGGGCGCGCACCGCCGCACTGCAGGCGCGCGTGGCGGAGCGGCATGCGCCCGCCACCTATCTGCGCGCCATCGAGGAGATTTGAGATGCCACAGACGACCGATGCGCCGGTGGATATCACGGTTGTCATCACTGCTCATGGCGAGGGGATCATCGCCGGGCAGTCCGCGAAGAGTGCCGAGGCGGCCATTGCCGAGGCCGAGCGGGGCGGCCTGAGATGCGAGATCGTGGTGGTGCTGGACCGGGCCGACGAGCTCACCAGTTCCGTGTTGCGCGAGGCGCTTGGGGACCGCGCGCGCTACGCGATCTCCGACGCCGGCGATCCCGGCGGTGCGCGCAACCGGGGCGTGGCCGAGGCCAGGGGTACGACGGTGGCCTTCCTCGATGCCGACGACCTCTGGTCCTCCAACTGGCTGAAGGCAGGCTTTGCCCAGATCACGGCGCGTCCGGACACCATCGCCCATTCCGCCTGCAATCTGGTGTTCGGCGGTAAGCGCATGCTCTGGTGGCACACGGATTCCGAGATCGCGCTCTGCGATGGCGCCTATCTGGCGTGGGGGAATTTCTGGGATGCGCTGACCATAGCGCGGACCGAAATTTACCGCCGCTTTCCCTTTCGGGCGAACGACCTGCGCCTCGGCTTTGGGCACGAGGACTGGCACTGGAACGTCATGACGCTGCGCAATGGCGTCGCGCATAAGCCCGTGCCTGGCACCATGCATTTCAAGAGGGCGCGCCGTGGTTCGCAGATGGAGGCCGTCGAGCGCGTATCGGGCCTGCCGTGGCCCGACGCCATCATCGGGTTGGGACGCTCTCCGGCTTCCTGACGTCTTCCGCCGGCGCCCACCCTGAACAATTACGACGGATTACCAAGACATGGTCGAGCACCATCTCATTCTGGGGGGCTGTGGCTTTATCGGACGCCATGTGGCGATCCTGCTGGCACGGGCGGGACATAAGGTCATCCTGGCGGACCGGGTGCCGCTGTCCTTCGGATTTGATGACGATGTGGCCGGCTCCATCGCTTGGAGTCCGTTCGATCTTGCCACCGCAGACTGGGATGACCTGATCGCCGGCATCGACGTCATCCATCATTATGCCTGGGCGTCGATCCCGTCTTCCGCCAATGCCGATCCCGGCGCCGACATGAAGGGCAACGTACTGCCGACCATCGCCCTGCTGGATGCGATGCGGGCCCGTCAGGAAGAGCGGAAGCGGCGCCTCGTTTTCTCGTCGTCGGGTGGCACGGTCTACGGGCGTCTGCACCGCGTGCCGGTGCGAGAGGATCATGCGCTCAGTCCGCTGAACGCCTATGGTGCCGGCAAGGCTGCCGCCGAGCTGTATATCTCCACCTACAGCAATCTCCATGGGCTCGACACGCGCATCGCCCGCCTCTCCAATCCATTCGGTGCGGGTCAGAACCTGGCGCGCGGGCAGGGGGCGGCGACCACCTTTCTGGCTCGGGCCATCAATAATGAGCAGATCGTCATCTGGGGTGATGGCGAGGTGGTGCGCGATTATGTCCACATCGCCGACGCTGCGGCGGGGCTGGTGGCGCTGGCCTGCGCCAACAGTGTTGGCGCGTCGCACACCTTCAACATCGGCTCGGGGCAAGGCGTGACCCTCAACGCGATCATCGCGGAACTGGAGACGGAACTCGGCCGGCCGCTGGATGTGCGCTACGAGCCGGCACGCCCCTACGACGTGCCGGTCAGCGTTCTGGATATCTCCGCCGCGCACGCCGCCCTCGGTTGGCGGCCGCGGCTCAGCTTTGCGGAAGGGATCAGGCTCACCCTCGCCGATCTGGCGGCGGGTCACGCCTTCTCTTCATTGCGGTGAAAAGGGGGGGGCATGCTGCCCCTCTCCGTCTCACTCCACTGAGGCAACATACGACCGGAAGCTGCCGAAGGCGGTGATGTCCGGGCAGCCGTGCGTGGCGGCGGCTTCGCAGAGGAAGCCGGTCACGGTGCGTCCGTCCGCGAGTTCCACGGTGCCGAGGCCGAGGGGGGAGACGATGGCGCCCACGAGCCGGCCGACCCCCTCATAGGGCAGGGACCACATCTCGCCCTTGAGGCTCGCGCCCCCCTCGTTCACCCGCACCACGCCGGGGCGGGGGCCTTCCACGAGCGACATGCGATAGACAGGCGCTGTTTCCACTTCGGTGACGAAGCGGGCTCCGAAGGATTTCAGTTCCGCGTTGAGCGGCATGCCGGACATGTGCGCGCCGAACACGCAGATCTCGTAGCGATCGGGATCGGCGGGCGGGGCGAGCGGGGGATATGCGGGCCTCTCCGCGCTGGCGGCCATGGGCAGGCCGGTATCGGCCGCAAAGGCCCGGGCGAGCGAGGCGACCTCCGCGTCCTGTCCCGCCGGGGCGAGGAAGGTGATGCCGTAGGGCACGCCGGAGGCCGCGATGGCGGCGGGGACCGCCGTGCCGCACAGGTCCAGCAGGTTGACGAAATTGGTGTAGGTGCCGAGTCGCGAGTTGAGGCGGATGGGATCGGCCAGCACCTCGTCCACGGTGTAAGCGGTGGGAGCGGTCGGTACGACGAGCGCGTCGAGACCGGCCAGCACGGGGCGCACGACGGCGCGCAGTTCCTGCAGGCGATAAAGGGCGCGGAAGGCATCCGCCGCCGTGGGCTTCGCCCCGCCCTCGGTGATGGCGCGGGTCACGGGATGCACCGCGTCCGGATTGGTGGTCATGAGTGTCTCGGCAGCGAGCCAGCGCTCGGCCACCCACGGGCCCTCATAGAGCAGGCGTGCGGTTTCCGCGAAGGGCGAGAAATCGATCTCCTTCAGCGTGGCTCCCAGCGCCTTCAGGCGGTCGAGGGCGCCTGCATAAGCCGCGGCGGCATCCGCGTCGCCGAAGAATTCGCGTTGCGCCGCGGGCAGAACGCCCAGTGTGGGGGCGGCCGGCATGGGGCCGAGGGCGCCGACCGTATGCGGGCGGGAGAAGGCGTCCGTGGGCTCGAAGCCGCCGATCACCTCCAGCGCGGCCATGGCATCGTCCACCGTCAGCGCGAAGATGGAGATGCAGTCCAACGTGCGGCAGGCGGGCACGAGGCCGAGGCTGGGCACGAGTCCAAGGCTCGGCTTCAATCCGACGATGTTCTGGAGCATGGCCGGCACGCGGCCAGATCCGGCGGTGTCGGTGCCGAGCGCGATGGGCACGATGCCCGCGGCCACCGCGCTGGCCGAGCCGGAGGAGGAGCCGCCGGGCACCAGCTCCGGCTTGAAGACGTTGCGCGGGATGCCATAGGGCGAGCGCACGCCCACGAGGCCCGTGGCGAACTGATCGAGATTGGTCTTGCCGATGATGAGCGCGCCCGCCGCCTTGAGCCGCGCCACGGCGGCGGCATCGGCCTGTACGTCATAGGCGAATGCCGGGCAGGCGGCGGTGGTGGGCAGGCCGGCGACGTCGATATTGTCCTTCACCGCCACCGGAATGCCGTAGAGCGGCAGGGCGGCATCGTGGTGCGCCTCCAGCGCGGCGGCTTCCGCCAGCACGTCCGCTTCCGGCCGCAGGGTGATGAAGAGGGCAGGGTCGGCGTGCTCGGCAATCCGTCGATAGGTCGCGCGCACCGTGTCGCTCGGGGTCCGTTGGCCGCCCCGATAGGCGGCGAGAAGGGAAGCGACGGTGTCCATGAGGGCTCCTGCAATGACCTAGCCCCGCCCAAGCACGAACCGCGCCAGCGTGACAGATTGCACGGAGATGCATATTTTTATATTTATTTTCAATGGCTTGCATGAGATGGTCAGGCATCCTTGAGTGGGGTAGTAGCTTTAATTTTGCGCATGGCCCCGTGGCTGTTCAGTGGGCAATTGTCTATAAAAAAGGCTGTTGAATGCGTGTTGCATGCAGGTTCGCGTGATTTTCGCAATTGCTTCGTCGCCCTTGCAAAACAGCGCCCGTGATCTGATCTGAAAGGAAAGCGGGGGCTGGCGCGGGACCTTTCAATGACCAAGCTTTCCATTCTTGATCTTGCCCCCATTCCACAGGGCGCGACCGCTCGCGATGCGCTCCAGCGCAGCCTCGATCTTGCCCAGCATGCGGAAGGGTGGGGCTACAATCGCTTCTGGGTGGCCGAGCACCACAATATGGTGGGCATCGCCAGCGCCGCGACCTCGGTCGTCATCGGCTATCTGGCCGACGGCACGCGGAAGATTCGCGTGGGTGCTGGCGGCATCATGCTGCCCAATCATTCCCCACTGGTGATCGCCGAGCAGTTCGGCACGCTGGAGGCCCTCTATCCCGGTCGCATCGACCTCGGCCTCGGTCGCGCGCCGGGCACCGACCAATGGACGATGCGCGCGTTGCGCCGCGATCCGCGCGCCGCCGACACCTTCCCGCAGGATGTGCTGGAGCTTCAGGCCCTGCTCGGTCCGGCTCAGCCGGACCAGCGGCTGCGGGCGGTGCCCGGTACGGGTGCCGAGGTGCCGCTCTGGATTCTCGGCTCCAGCCTCTTCGGTGCGCAGCTCGCCGGCATGCTGGGCCTGCCCTATGCCTTCGCCTCGCATTTCGCGCCGGAGCTTCTGATCCAGGCGCTGGACACCTATCGCGCCCGGTTCGAGCCTTCGCGCCAGTTGCAGAAGCCCCATGCGATGGTGGGCGTGCCGGTGGTGGTGGCGGAGACGGATGCCGAGGCGCGGCGCCTCTTCACCTCCACCCAGCAGAGCTTCACCCACATGTTCCGCGGCACGCGCGGCCAGCTGCCCCCGCCCATCGACGATATCGAGACCTACTGGACGCCGATGGAGAAGGTGCAGGTGCAGGGCATGCTCGGGCGGGCCATCGTCGGCGGGCCGGCGACCGTGGAAACCGGACTGAAGGCCCTCATCGCCGAGACGCAGGCGGACGAACTGATGGTGGCTTCCGCCATCTTCGACCATTCCGCCCGTCTGCGGTCCTACGAAATCCTGAGCACCCTCGATATCGCGGCGCCGGTGCCGGCCTTGTCCTGAGCGCTGCGTCCAGCCGCAAATCGTGCGTGCGTACAAGGCTGCGCGCGCGACGCATGCTAGGATGGACCATGACTGGGAAACGCGCCGCTGCGCCGCAGTGCGCCCCGTGCGGGAGAGAGCCATGACCGACGTCCGCCCCGACGCGCCCGAAACGGCACCGGACCTGCCCGAGAGCAAGCTGACCGCGACCAAGCAGAAATGGGCGCGGGAAGGCCGCTTCCTCACCGGGCGTGTCGCCCGGACGGGCGAGGACCGCCTGCCGCCCGGCCAGCATCTGGTGAAGGACTGGCCGGTCCTCGACCTTGGGCTGCAGCCCGAAGTCCCGCTGAACGCCTGGGCGCTGGACGTGGACGGCCTGGTGGCCCATCCCGCGCATTGGGACTGGTCTGCCTTCAAGGCGCAGCCGCAATCCGATCTCGTGACGGACATCCATTGCGTCACCACCTGGTCGCGCTATGACAATCGCTGGGATGGCCTGCTCACCCGCGACCTCATGGCCATGGTGGAGCCGCTGCCGAGCGCGCGCTTCGTGGTGATGCATTCCTATGACGGCTACACCACCAACGTGCCCATCGAGGATTTCGCCGCCGAGGACGCCCTTCTGGCCCATTCCTGGGAGGGGCAACCGCTCACGCGCGCCCATGGAGGTCCGGTGCGGGTGGTGATCCCGCATCTTTATTTCTGGAAGAGCGCCAAGTGGGTGAAGCGCATCGAATTCATCCCTGCCGATCGGCTCGGCTTCTGGGAAGTGCGCGGCTATCACGAGCGCGGCGATCCCTGGACCGAGCAGCGCTATTCGGAGTGAGCGGGCGGCGCGGGTCGCGGAAGGTCAGGCGTTCACCGACCGGGCCGTGTCGAGGCCGGAGCGGGGCGTTTCGGGAGGCGCTCGCCTGGGAAGGTCCGGCGCTGGACGGTCCCTGCCGGCTTATGTCGGGCCTGTCTCGTGAGCCCGATGGGCCGGCGGATAGGGCTCGACGTAACTCGGCGGCAGCGCCGCCGGGCGGCCTCTTTCTCCAGCGGGGATCAAGGCTTCGGGGCGCAGAGGGTCGTCTCGACGATCCCGCAGATGAGATGTCCGATAACGATGTGGGCTTCCTGAATGTGGCTCGTCACCTTGTGCGGCACGGGGATCAGGATGTCCGAGAGCGGACCCATCAGGCCCGGCTGCTCGCCTGTCATGCCGATGGTGACGACGCCGATTTCCCGAGCCGCCTCGAAGGCCTTCACCACATTGCGGCTGTTGCCGCTGGTGGACAGCCCCACCAGCACGTCGCCGGGCCGCCCAAGGCCGAGCACCTGCCGCGAGAAGACGGTGTCATAGCCATAGTCATTGGCGATGGCCGTCAGGGCGGAGGTGTCCACGGTCAGGGAGAGCGCCGCCATGGGGGCGCGGTCGATCCTGTAGCGGCCGATGATTTCCGCAGCGAGATGCTGCGCATCGGCCGCCGATCCGCCATTGCCGCAGAACATGACCTTGCGATCCGTGGAGAGGGCCGAGACCCAGGCGTCGGCTGCCCGTTCCACATTCGAGCTCAGGGCGTCGAGGCTGGCGATCACACGAGCGGATTCGGCAAAATAAGAGGCGATGGTCTGGCTTCGCTCCGCGGACTTGGCTTGCACGCAATCCCCCTCGGCCGAGCCGATCCTCAGGCCCGATCCTGTTCTTCAACGTCCCGCCTGACGCGCACCACGCTCCGTCGGAGCGTCGTTATAAATGGGGATTGTGAATGCGCAATCCAGCCCCGGACCGCACGCGCACCACGGGCTTATCTGCCGCAAGAAGGGTCGGATTGCGAAAGTGCGGAAGCTCTGGCTGGGGCGCCAGGAACATCAGGGTGAGAAGTGTCGAGGCGTTGAAAGCGTTGGAAATGTTGAATTTCAGGGCTTGAGATGGGCTACCAGATTGGGCTACCCGTGGGCTACCGGGAGGAATCGAAGGCGGCTCCGATGGGTCTGGACAGGCGCTATCTCAAGAAGCATGGCAACCAATGGATTGTGGTCATCAAGGTGCCCGACAGGCTGCGCCACATCGTCGGAAAAGCGCATCTGAAGGTCCCCTTGCACACGGACAGCCTCGCCATCGCCAACCGGGAGAAGTTCAGGATCGTCGCTGACATGAAGGCTCGGCTTCAGCGGGCGGAGGAGCAACGCAAGAGCCGGGCCGGCCTTGTTTCAGATCCCCTTATTGAGGAGGCCCTTCAGTGGCGGGAGAGCATTGCTGTTGCCGAGGCTGATCCCGGCCCCTTCATTTACGATGACGACGACGTGACCGAGGATGCGAGGGACGTCACCCTTTCTTTACTGCGTGATCGGGCCGAGGAGATCGCGCGGAAGGAGGGGCTTAAGAAGGCTGATGACTTTCATGCCATCGCCAAGGGCAAGGCGACCCCAATCCTGCCGATGATCGACAAATGGTTGGCCGAGAGGCCAATGAAGCCACGACAGCAGACCGACTATCGCAGGGCGGCTCTCAAGTTCACCTCGTGGCTGACGGTGAAGAACGAGACGGCGGCCGTCGAGCGGATCACGAGAAAGCTTGCCGGAAGGTACATCACGGAATCGTTCGTCGAGACCGGAGTGAACCCGCGCACCGCCAACAAGGACATCTCCTGCCTTTCGTCCTTCTGGAAGTGGCTGGAGCGGAAAGGGCACGTCGAGGACAATGTCTGGGCGCGGCAGTCTCTGGCGAAGCGTGAGCCTCCGAAGGCCGAAGCAAAGCGGCCCTACACAGATGACGAGATGAGGGCGCTGTTCGGTGGGGCGCCGAGCGTTCTTCTTCGCGACATGATGGCGATTGCCGCACTCTCGGGGATGCGCGTGGAGGAGATTGCGCGGCTCACCGTCGCCGACATCTTCAACGGCTGCTTCGACATCACCGAGGCCAAGACGAAGGCGGGCGTGCGCATGGTGCCAATTCATCCTGCGCTCGATGGCATCGTTTCCCGGCGGACGAAGGACAAGGCTCCATCCGCGCCGCTGTTCCCAGAGCTGCCGATCCCCAAGCCCGGTTCACCCATCGAGCGGTCGCAGAAGGTGGTGAAGGCATTCACCGCATACCGGAGGAAGATTGGCGTGGACGATGTGCCGAAAGCAGCCCGTCAGTCCCGCGTGGATTTTCACAGCTTCCGGCGCTGGTTCGTCACCAAGGCTGAGCAGGCCCATCAGCCTGTTCACTTCATCGAGGCTCTGGTCGGTCATAAGAGGTCGGGCATGACCCTCGGGCGCTATTCGGAAGGGCCGCTCGTGCAGCAGATGCGGGCTGTGGTGGAGGCGGTGCAGCTACCCACGGGCTGTCTGGTCGAGTGAATGGCTTGGTGTCGGGGCGGTGGACCAGTGACGCTATCAGACGTAGCAGCGCAGGCTTGGGAGGCGCAACGGGCCATTCAGCAGCTTCAGCCGCAGCCCTATTATGGCCCATCCTACGGGCCGACTCAGGCGAGGCCGTACAGGCCCTATTGAGTCGCCCCGCTACTAACCCGCTAGCCGACCGGCGGAAGGGGCTCTACGGGGCTCTTTTTGCGTTTCTGAGGGTGCTGCCTTGTCAAGCAGGGTGCCGTGATTAATCTTACCCAATATCAAGGCGTATGGGAGGGACAAGTGGGAGAGGCTAAAAGGCGACAGAAAAATCAACTTGGTATGGATAGTGATGTTAAAGGTTTGGTTGTCAGTAATCCAATTGAAATTCAGGGTACTAGCCTTTTCGCCAAGAGTAGCAACTTGGATGTACAAGAGCTGAGGGCTGCATTGTTGTATTGGGATAAGTTGGTCTGGCCTAGTTCGAGGATGGTTTATTTTTCAAGTGGTCCAGATGAGCAATTTCTCGAAGACGCCGGTGTTCTTAGTCGGCCATCTTACAGCTTTAATGGCGATGTTGCTCAGGGTATGGCCAAGACGCAAATAATGGCCTTTCAAGAGCTGGATAGTCGAGAGCCGGGGAAATGGTCTCTGGCGCAGGGGCAGAATTCGTTTCTTCTGTTAGATGGCCAGCTTGTCAATGGCAAATCCGCAGAGGTTGAATTGGTTCGGGCAATCCCCGTACCCAATAAAGACGTCCCATTGGCCGATATTTTGGAGTTCAAAGCGAAGCGCCATGACGAGCTTATGCATCTCCGATCGGAGATAGACGGCTTGTTCGCGCAAATCGGAGCGGCGGACGATCCCAAGGCTAAACTGGAGGAAAACGTAAGAAAGGTCGATGTGGCTTGCGCGGATGTGCTTAGACTCGGCAAGGAGTGGCATTTCCCTATGCGCTTAACGAATTTCAAGCCCACCTATGAGGTCCGGCCGCTGGTTACCCTTATTGGTGGAATTGGCGGCTTTGGTGCAGCTCAGAGCGTGGGGCTTCCCGTCACAGGTGCGATTTTGGCAGGGATGGGCGCTGCGGCTACAGCTACAGCGCCTGCCGTTAAGTGGTCCTTCGATGGTTTTGAATGGAGGGGCTTGCGCCCTCGCCTCGGCCCATACCGCTATGTCTACCACTTCCACAACGAGGTGTTTTGATCTGCGGTGCGGGGACTGCCTATCTTGCTGGCAGTCCTCCCCCCACGGGTTGAGGTGGGTCCGTAGGGCTCGGACATTCTGGTGCAAAAATCTGAGACGCTAACGCGCTGATGCGCGGCCGAAATTCCCCCGTGGGGGCGGCCTCCGCGTGCGTGGGCGCGAGCGAGTGCCGATGCAGGGCTTACCGAGCTAGACGGACTTCACCGGCGTCTGGCCCGGACCTCCTCAATCGTTGCGAAGAGTCTTGCCGCGTCCCGCAAAAGTGCAGTCACTGCACTGAACTCGCCAACTCCCCCACGCCTGCGCCCGCACCTCCCAACGGCGCAGGGCGAACAGCCGGGCTTGGGGTGGCTGAAGCCGCACGGAGGGAAGTAACTGGCGCTGCGTAACGTCAATCAGAATGAAGTTAGCCTCGTGAACCGAGGCGCGGCTGCATCTTGGGAAGACAGCTTCCTAAATCTATCCATCCGGGTGCTCACCATCGACGGCGAGCCGTGGTGCGTGGCCGCTGATGTCTGCCGGGCGCTCGGAATGCCTTCAGTGCCGGTAAGGGCACCGTGAGGCGTTGCTTGAGAGGGCTTCTTGAGGGCGAAACACGGTTCGTCCCCAAGTCTAGTGTCCACTCAGATGCTCCTACGAGTTTCCCTAACAGGGGCACGACTTGCATCTCCGAAAGCGGGCTCTATCGGCTCATCATCCGGTCTGAGAAGCCGGACGCCCGCGCCTTCCGAGATTGGAAGGCCCGCGAGGTCCTGCCGGCCATCCGAAGCGATCTGGCGACTGCTCGTGTTGGCGGTGCAGGATCGAAGGCAAGGAATGAAGCGCCGATAGGGAACATGCACAACCAACCTTGACGTTTGATACACTCCTTGGCTAGCCTGCCTCCGTTCGGTGAATGGAGGACCGGGCGTGATCCGGTATGTGACCTACAAGCGCGTTTCCACCGAGGACCAAGGCAAGAGCGGCCTTGGCCTTGAAGCCCAAGAACGCGACATCCGCATCTATCTCGACACCTACAGCCCGGAGCCTTGGCAGGTGGTGGCCGACGTGGTCGAGATCGAGAGCGGCGCCAACAGCGACAGGCCCGAGTTGTGGCGGGCCGTCGATCTGGCGAAGCGGTCGAGGGCGACCCTTCTGGTGGCGAAGCTCGACCGGCTGTCCCGGAAGGTGTCCCTCATCGCCACGCTGATGGATGACCCCAAGCTCACCTTGCGGGTCGCTTCCATGCCCCACGCGGACAAGTTCCAGCTCCACATCTATGCCGCTCTGGCGGAACAGGAGCGGGAGTTCATCTCCCTGCGGACGAAAGCAGCCCTCCGGGAGGCCAAGGCCCGAGGCCAGAAGCTTGGGGGACTGAGAGACGCGACGATGAAGCGAAACGCCGTCCTCAAGGCGAATGCCGATGCGCGGGCGTCGAAGCTCGACGGCATCGTCCGGCCACTGCGGGAGGCGAATGCCAGCCTGCGGGACATCGCGGACGCCCTCAACAGCGCAGGCGTGGAGACGCCACGGGGAGGCCGTTGGCACGCGGCAAGCGTGGGCAGGCTCCTCGACAGACTGGGTGTCTGACCTCCCGTCCTGTCGGGGTGTCCAGCCACGACGTGCAGTGACTGCACCGATGCAACGGCGGTCGCAACGACGACAATTCTCCCCCACTTTCAGAGGGAAGGGCGGGCTCCCCGAGGGACGATCATCGGAGCCGTTGGCGGTGTCGAGAGGCGGTGCCTGACCTCCGGCCCTGCCGGGGACACGCCCAGAAGTGCAGTCACTGCACCAACGGCCTCATCGTCTTCTGCCGAGACGATTGCCACTCACTTTCAGGGGGACAACAGGCCCTCGGAGGCAGATGCCCCGGCCGTTGGCCTGCCTCGCGCATCTTTCCTCAAGCGTGCGTGTGAATCTGTTGCACGCGCAAATCCCACCCACAATCACCAACACCCAGCGGGTCGCGACCAACGCGCGAACCCGCCCATTGTCATGGACCATCACATGGAAGGACATCTTCAACCAACGCCATCCCCCTCCTCGAAGTTGCTCGGAGAGAAGCCGCAAGCTGACGCCTTCGTGGTGTACGCGGACGGCTCGTCGCTCCAAAACCCTGGCCCTGCGGGTTGGGCGGTTCTCGTCATCCCGCCTCATGGAGGCCCGCAGACCTTCGCGGGATCGGAGCCATGGGCCACCAACAACCAGATGGAACTGCGGGCTGCCATCGAGGCCCTCAATGTGCTCCCGATGGATGCGGCGGGCGTGATCCGCTGCGACAGTGAGTATGTCGTCAAAGGCGTGTCCGATTGGCGTTCTGGATGGGAGCGCAGAGGCTGGCGCAACAGCAAAGGCCAGCCGGTTGCCAATGCAGACCTCTGGCGGACGTTGTACCGGCTATCCGATGACAGGCCCGGCGTTCGCTTCGCGTGGGTTCGGGGACATGCGGGGGACCCCGGAAATGAGCTTGCCGACATGCTCGCGAGAGCGGAGGCGTCCAAAGCGGCTGCCCGTGTTGCCCCTGTCTCGCTGCCCCACACGCTGCTGTGCGCAGGTGAAGCATCGTGACCGGCGGCAGCCACGTGAGGGTCGCGCTGGATGACCTCATCCTCGACCGAGAGTACCAGACGCGCCTTGCGCTCGATCACGGTGCTATCCGGCGATATGCCGATGCGATGCGGACGGGCCATAAACTGCCTCCCATCACCATCGCTCGGGTAGACGGAGCACCCGTGGTCATCGACGGTTGGCACCGGGTTCATGCGGCAAAGCTGGCGGGAATCGCTGCCCTGCCTGCCCTCCTGATTGATCCTCCTGAGGCCGAGCTTCCGTGGCTCGCCGCAGAGGCCAATCTACGGCACGGCGTGCCCCTGAAGCGAAGTGAACGGCGGAACGTGTTTCGGGCCTACGTTCGCGCGGGGCAGCATCTGAAGGGACGCAGGCGGATCAAGTCATCCCGCGAAATCTCGTCCGACCTTCACGGCCTTATCTCCCATGCCGGGGTTCTGAAGTGGATGGCGGAGGACTTCCCGCACATCCGGCGGCAGATGGGAAGAGCCGAGGATGAACCCCGATATGAAGGAGGTCTGGCCGTGGTGGACGTTGAGGAGCGCCGTGAGATGGCCGTGAGAAATGCCATTGGTGAGGTTGTCGCGCACGCTCGCGGGATCACCGATCCGCTCCGACGCGGACAGGTCATTGCCGAACTGCGGGCAGCTCTTGAGCGCATCGAGGCGGCTGCACCTTGGGAGCCGGTGCCAGCAACGGACGGGTTCGCAGACGACGACTTCTGAGCTTTTGTAAACGGTTGACGGTCGAGGCAACAAATCGGCCGTCAACCTTTTGTTTTGAAAGGCGAAAATTCCTCTGTCTGCATCGCGCGTTGTGGTCTGCGGGCGTCCAGCTTCGCGGGCCAAGTTCGAGAGGCCACCTCGTTTCGGGGCGGATGGCCATTATCAATGCCGACCCGATCCGCTTCGTATGTAAATCAGGTGAACATGCCCAGTGGCTCGAATAGGGGAGGACGGATGCAATCCTGTGATCGCATCACGCTACAGGTCCTGTGAGTGTGATGGGCCGGTCAGGCGGCGGTCGGGATCAGCAAGGCACCTTCCGGACCAACGCCCAAAGCACACAGAGCTTGGCGGGCGTGCGTGGGCTACCAGCTTGGGCTACCGGTGGGCTACCAGAGTGCGCAGGCTCTGGCTTAAATAGTTGATTTTAAAGGAAAAATTTCCAAACAAAAGCTCTGGCTGGGGCGCCAGGATTCGAACCTGGGAATGGGGGAATCAAAATCCCCTGCCTTACCACTTGGCTACGCCCCAAAGCGCAGGGCCGGGACCATATCCGCACCCGCCGTCGGCGCGCAACCCGTTCCCGTGGCACAACCCACAGGCCGCATGCGCGGCGATGCGGGCGGGCCGGTCAGGCGCCCTTGAAGCGGGGGGCGCGTTTCTCGGCAAAGGCGAGCCGGCCCTCACGATAATCCGCGCTGGCATTGGCGGCCGCGGCGAGACGCCGGGCCTCCGCGAAGGCGCCGCCGCCCGCACCCTCTGCGGCGCGGATGGCGAGCTTGGCCGCCTTCAGCGTCAGCGGGGCATTCTCGGCCATGCGCGACAGCAGGCGCTCTGCGGCCGCGTCCACCGCGTCCGCGGCGGCGATCTCGTCCACGGCACCAAGGGCGAAGGCGCGCTCCGCCGGCAGGCGCTCGGCGGTGAACAGCATCAGCCGAGCGGCTTGCGGGCCGAAGGCACGCACGAGGCGGGAGACGCCGCGCGGATCATAGCCGAGGCCGAGGCGCGCGGCAGGAATGGCGAAGAAGGCGTCCGTCGCCGCAAGGCGCAGGTCGCAGCAGGCGGAAAGCGCCGCACCGGCACCGACGCAGGCCCCGTGCACGAGGGCGAGGGTGGGAAAGGGCAGGGCCTGGAAGGCGGCACAGGCCGCTTCCACCACGTCGTCATAGGTCTGCGCGCCGGAGGCGTCCGCCCGCGCGGCGTCGAAATCGGAAATGTCTGCCCCGCCCGAGAAGGCCAGCGTGCCCTCACCCCGGATCACCGCCGCGCGGATGTCGCTGCGGCCTCCCGCCTCGGCGGCGAAGTCCGCCAGCGTCTTCCACATGCCGCTCGAGATGGCATTGCGGCGCTGGGGATTGGACAGGACGAGACGGGCGATGCCGCCCTCCACGGTGACGAAAACGGCGCTTGAGGCCGGCGCGGGTGCGGACGTCATGGTGCCCCCTCAGTCCTGGCCGCGCTCCAAGACAGGGCGCGGGCTTCGTGCGGTGGCGCCGGGACGATGCCTGCCCGGTGCCGACGCCTCCATATGCCCGGAATGTGCGCAGCCTGCCACCCCCCTGCGGCCTTGGGGACAGGCTGAGGGCGGACGATTGGGCTGGGAAATATCGGGATGTGGAGCTCAGGGAAGATGGGACGGCGCCCTCTAGAAAGGCACCGTCCCACCCCTACGGGCACCGGTCAGGGCTTGGTACCCGAAGCTCGCGGCGCGTCAGCGATGCACCGGATGTTCTTCGCTATACAACCTGCCGCGATCATTCCTGCAAGGAAAATCTCGCCGCTTTGCACCATTCGTTCAAAGCTCAAGCGTCGCGAAAGAAAAGTCATGCATTTCAGCATTCCTCCGCGACCGAGCGGCGGTAGCGGGGACTGGGATAGGTGCGTGTTTTTTAATCGCGACGAAACACCACATTGGCCCCGAACCCGACGGAAAGTGCCGCAAATACAACCGCGAGGCCGTATAAAAAGCCTTCATTCTCGGCAAATCCGGCCATCCTGGCCTCAAATCCCGCCTTGCGGATTTCGAATGCCGTACGGGCTTCGGCCACGAGAACCCCGTCCCGCAGCAGCTTTGCCACCACCTCATAGCGGCCGGTGCGGGCGCGTCCCGGCAAGGCGAATGTCGCGCGGAAGGCGCTGGGCGACAGGAAGCTCACCCCCTGCGGCTGCTCCTCGTAGAGCCCTTCCGATTCCTTGATCCGCAGGAAGGCGGCGCGGAACGGATCGTCCGTGACCACGTCGGCGAAGTCCGGCCCCACCCGCTGGATGAAGATGTTCCGTGACAGGCCGATCTGCTCCCGGCGCAGCAGTTCCGCCGGTGCCATCTCCGCCGCCGGACGACTGGTTGCGACGGCGAGATAGGACGGGGTGTCGATGAAGGTGCGGCTGTCGGTATTGATCCAGAGCCCCAGCAGGCGCGACTTGCGCCAGGTCACGGCCGTCTCGTGCGGGCCGCGCACCGTCACCGCCACATCATAAGAGCCGGGCGTCGCACCCTCGATGGCGCCGAACAGCACGAGCTCGACGCCCGCGAAATTGGAGGAGATGCGCACGTCCGCCTGCGACGGCGAGAGCACCAGCCGTTCGGCATGGGCGCGGCCCGCGCCGCACGCCAGGGCGAGACCCAGCAGCATCGCCGCGAGTGCTCTCATGGCTGGACACTCCGTGCCGGCGAGAGGCCACGGGCCTCCTGAACGCTGACGGCATAGGGATCGGCCGGCGTGCGCACGAGGTCATAGCCGACGCGCAGGCCGACACAGAGCACCAGCAGGCCCAGCAGCAGGCGCAGGTGCTCGGCCCGCATGCCCTGTCCGGCGCGGGCGCCGAACTGTGCGCCCACGGTGCCCCCCAGCATCAGGATCAGCGCCAGAACGGCATCCACCGTGCCGTTCACGGTCGCCTGGAGGATGGTGGCGATGCACATGGTGACGAGGGTGATGACGAGCGAGGTGCCCACCGCCGTCTGGGTCGGCACCCGCAGCATATAGATGAGCGCGGGCACCAGAATGAAGCCGCCGCCGATGCCGAGCAGGGCGCCGAGAAAGCCGATCACGAGGCCAAGGCCCACCACTGGCAGCAGCGACACATAGATGCGCGAGCGGCGGAAGCGCATCTTGAACGGCATGCGCAGGAACCAGGCTCGCGTCCCCGGCCGGCGGACCAGTGCCGCCTGTCCGGCGCGTGTCCGGGCGATGGCGCGCACGCTTTCGGTCAGCATCAGCAGGCCGAGCGTGGTGAGCAGCGTCACGTAGGAGATGCCGATGACGAGATCCACCTGCCCATAGGCCCGCAGCACCGTGAAGGTGCCGACGCCGACCACCGTCCCGGTGAGGCCGCCCATCAGCAGCATGCCGGACAGTTGCAGATCCACCATGCCTTTGCGGAAATAGGACAGGGCGCCGGAGAAGGAGGAGGCGGCCATGTGAGTGGAGACGCTCGCCACCGCCACAGCCGGCGGCACGCCGATGAACAGCAGCAGTGGCGTCATGAGGAAGCCGCCGCCCACACCGAACATGCCGGAGACGAAGCCCACCGCTGCCCCGAGCGCGAACAGGGTGAACATGGCGACGGGCAGTTCGGCGATGGGCAGGTAGATGGTCATGGGAGGGCGGTTTTCCGCGCCGCGCCCACCAGCGCCACCAGCAGGTCGCCCAGCGCGGCGAGATGGGCTGTGTCATAAGCGGCCCGCCGCCCCTTCGGCACGCCCGGCAGATGGATGAACACGGCCGGAGTGTCGCGCTGATGCGCCCTGAGGGCGGCGAATGTCTCGAAGGAAAGCGCGTTGCACAGATAGCGGCCGGCGTCGCGGGAGAGCGCGCTTGGGACCCGGCGGCCCAGCGCCGCCTGGAGATGCCTTGGCCGGACTGGGGCCGGCAACACGCCGGGCGCGTCGGACCTGAGGCGCCGGGCGACCGGATGGCGGCGCAGGGCATCGGGCGCGTCCTTCGTGGCATTCACGGCCCGCGTTTCCACGCACAGGCGTTTGCGGCGCGCGGCGACACCCAGCATGAGGACCACGTCCGGTGCTTCGTCCGAAATCCAGTCCGCCACCTGCGGCAGCATCTCCCATGTGGTGGGCAGCAGCTTCAGGCGGACGTCGAGACCCGCCAGCGCGGGGCGTCGCAGCCGGGCGAGCTTGCCGGCGAGGCGTCCGGAGGGGTTGGATGGCACGCCGGGAAAGGGGCCGAAGCCGCAGATGAGCACGCGGAGCGGCAGCGCCATTGGCTCAAAGCCCCAGCAAGGCGGCGATCTCGTTCGCCGCGAGGGTTGGGGCGAGCGTGCCGTCGGCGACGCTGCGTTCCAGGCCGGGGAGCCGTGCCTTGATGGCGGGATCCGTCCGTACTTTTTCCGCGAGGCGCTCCTGGAGCAGGGTCCACATCCAGCGCACCTGCTGGGCCTGACGGGTCGCCGCGAGCGCGCCGGCGGCCTCGGCCGCTTTGCGATGGTCGAGAACGGCCTCCCACACCTGCGCGACGCCATCGTCCGTCAGGGCCGAATAGGTGAGAACGCGCGGCGACCAGAAGGGCTGGCGGGCGCCGAGCAGATGCAGCGCCGCGCGATATTCGCCCGCCGCCGCGCGGGCGCGGGGCAGGTTGTCGCCATCGGCCTTGTTCACGGCCACGATGTCGGCGAGTTCCAGCACACCCTTCTTGATGCCCTGCAGTTCATCGCCCGCGCCGGGCAGCATGAGCACCAGGAAGGTGTCGGTGAGATCGGCCACCGCCGTCTCCGACTGGCCCACGCCCACCGTCTCCACCAGCACCACGTCGAAGCCGGCAGCCTCGCACAGCAGCATGGTTTCGCGGGTCTTGGCGGCGGTGCCGCCCAGCGTGCCGCCGGAGGGCGAGGGCCGGATGAAGGCATTGGGATCGGTGCCGAGCCGCGCCATGCGCGTCTTGTCGCCGAGGATGGAGCCGCCAGTGCGGGTGGAGGAGGGGTCCACCGCCAGCACCGCCACCTTGTGCCCGGCGGCGGTCAGATGGCTGCCGAGGGCATCAATGGTGGTGGACTTGCCGACACCCGGCACGCCGGTAATGCCGACGCGCACTGCATTCCCGGTGCGGGGCAGCAGCGTCTGGAGCAGGGCTTCCGCCCGGCGGCGATGGTCCGGCCGTCGGCTCTCGATGAGGGTAATGGCGCGGGCCAGCGCCGCCCGCTCGCCGCGCGCCACCTGTTCGGCCAGCATGGCGTCTGCTGCATCGGGCGCCGGGGCCGGCGGTGAAGCGAGGGGCGGAGAGGCGTCCATCGGCGGCATCAGACCTTGGGCGCAGGGGGCGGGAGGAGAGGCCTCCCGTGGTTCCCTGCGCGCTTCTATCAACGGGCCCGGTTCAGGCGGGCCCGCAGGGTGCCCTCCCGCAGGCGCGAAGGGAACCCCCGATGAGGCTCCTGATCGATGCTTTTCGGGGAGTGCCGTTCAGTGCGCCGGGGCGAGGCGGGGCCGCGAGGAGAGGGGCGCATATTCCACCCAGGCCCCGAAGGCGATGCCCATCACCCCCCACAGCACCGCCTGAAGACCGAGCGCCGACAGGCGGAACTGCCATAGGAGGCTGGCCGAAAACCCGTCCGGAACCTCGTCGATGGCGGGCAGCAGGGCCATGACGCCGGCGATCACCGCCACATAGGCCAGCGCCGCGATGAGGCTGCCGTTCCAGGCCCCGTTGCGGGCGGCCAGGCGGCGGGCGAGCGCGACGGCGCCCACCAGAGCGATGAGGGACGCCGAAAGCATGAGGAAGAACAGCCGAGTCCGCAGGCCGATGGTGGCGGCATCGCCCACCGCCGGCGGGTTGGGCGGATATTTCAGCCCCGGTACCAGCACCAGCGCGACGAAGGCGGCGAGCGCCAGCAGGGAGGCCACGGCGCGCGGCGACAGCGCGCCGAGCCGACCGTTGGCGAAGGCGAAGACCAGCGCGAGCAGCCCGCCCATGGCGGCGCCATAGACGGTGAGAGCCACCAGAAGGCCGGGACCGGCCTGCGTGGCGCGGCTGAAGACCTCTTCGTCGGCGGCCGCCGGGCCGTGGTCGTGGGCCTCGCCCGCGTGGGCATGGCCATCATGGCTGTGCGCGGCGGCCGGCGCGGGCTCCGCGTGGCTGTGGCCGCCGCTCGCTTCCTCGAAGGCGATGGCGAGCGCCACCTGAGGCTCGCCATAGAGGCGCGCGAAACCGAATGCGACGAGACCCGCGAGGACGCCGACCAGCATCCCGCGCAAAAGAAGAGAACCAACCATGGGAAATCCCCGGCTCAAAGAGGAGCGTGGCCGCGTCCGCAGGGACGCAGCAGCGTGTCGTCAGGCGGGAGGCCTGGATCAGTGGCAGGGGAAGCCGAGGAGATGGCGGCCGTCGTGGACGAATTCGTGCACGGAGGTGCCGGAGAAGATGGCCGTCGCGCCCTGTTCGGCACCGACGAAATAGACCGCGAGCAGCAGCATCAGGCCGCCGAAGACGGCCCAGGGCAGGATTTCGCCCACCGGGATGGGCGTGGCTGCGGGGCGGACGAGGATGTCGGAGGAAGCGATCGAGGCCATGGGTCTCTCCGGGGATGACGCGTCCCGAAATGGGAGAAGTGAAAACGTGCGGACCAGGTCTGGCTCTCGGCCCCGCTCAAGGTTGCGGAACCGATCACAGTGGCGCGACCGCGCCGGGTTTGCACCGGCTTCCGATCCGCAGACGAGATGCGACTATGTTACCCGGCGCCGACTCGTGTCAATCGCGGTTTTCCCCTGCCGCAGCGTCCGGAGACACAGGAAAATGACCCGCCGCCTGTTCCTCCTCTCCCACGGAATGACGCCCGCCCTGCGCGCCGCGGCCTTTCCGGCGGACGAGGCTCTGGAAGCCGGCGCGCTCATGGCCGCCCGCGCGCTGCCGTCCGTTCTGCCGCGCGCCCACCTGCTCCGGTGTGCGCCGGAGCGACGGACGCGGGAGACGGCCGAAGCCGCGGGGCTTGCGGCTTTACGGGAGGAGCGGCTGGCGGACTGGGACTGTGGCCGCTGGCGCGGGCTTGGTTTTGATGCTTTGGCTGCGGCGGAACCCGCCGCCGTGTCTCGCTGGCGGAATGATCCGGAAGCGGCGCCCCATGGCGGCGAGAGCCTGCTGACGCTTCTGGCGCGTCTGCGCGGCTGGATCGATGATCTTCAGCGGGAGCGGGACAGCGAGCGCGTGCTGGCCGTTACCCATCCCGCCGTGGTCCGGGCGATGGTCGTCGCAGCGCTCGATCTGCCGCCGGAGACCTTCTGGCGGCTCGATGTGCGGCCGCTGACGCTGACGGAACTGCGTGGCGGCAGAGGGGCCTGGAACCTCCTCACCTTCGCGGCGCCGCTCGGTCGCGCGGCGGCAGAAGCTGGCGAGGCCTGAACCGGGCGCCGGTCAGCCGTGGACGGGCAGACTTGCGACGAGATCGCGGATGCCCAGCCACATGATCTGCATGCCGATGCAGAGCAGGATGAAGGCGAACAGGCGCACCAGCACGTTGGTGCCGTTGGGCCCGAGGAAGCGCTCGATATCGCTGGCATAGCGATAGGCGAAATAGACCGAGGCCGAGACCGCCGCGATGCCCGAGAGCGCCCCCATGGCCTCGATGATCATATGGCCGTAGCCGTCCGCCGGATTGAACGTGCCCTGCGAGCCGAGCGCGATGGCGGTGGCGATGGAGCCGGGGCCCATCGTAAGGGGCATGGTGAGCGGATAGAATGCCTGCTGCTCCACCCGCAGGACGTCCACGTCCCGCGTTGCGGTGGCGTCCGGCGCCTTCTCCGCGCTCGCGTCTCCCTGATGCAGGATGTTCCAGCCGACGAAGGTGACGACGAGCCCGCCCGCCACCCGCAGCACCGGCAGGCTGATGCCGAAGAAGGTGAGGATGCGCGAGCCCGCCACCAGAGAAACCACCAGCAGGATGAAGCCGTAGATGGCCACCTTCATCGCCAGCGAGGCGCGCACCTGCGGCGCGCAGGCGCGGGTCATCTCATAGAAGATGGGCGCGCCGCCGAGCGGGTTCACGATGGGAAAGAGGGCGGCGAAGACCGCCACGAAGATGTTGATGAACTGGCTCAAGCCGCTCCCCGGCCTTGGTCTTTAAGGTTTTGAAGGACCTTCGACTATTCGTCCACGCGCTCCCAGCCGTGGGGCGAAAGACGCTCCTGCGGCAGGAAGCGGCGCTTGTAGTCCATCTTGCGCGAACCGTTCACCCAATAGCCGAGATAGACATAGGGCATGCCCATCTCCTTGGCCTTGGCGATGTGGTCGAGGATCAGGAACGTGCCGAGCGAACGCTCGGGAATGTTCGGATTGTAGAAGGAATAGACCATGGACAGCCCGTCGCCGAGGATGTCGGTGAGGGCGACGGCGAACAGGTCGCCGGTGCCGCGCCCGTTGATGCGGCTGTCCGGCCCCCGGCGGCGATATTCCACCAGCCGGGTCTGCACATGGGTGTCCTCCACCATCATGGCGTAGTCGAGCACGCTCATGTCCGCCATGCCGCCGGAGCCGTGGCGGGACGTCACGTAGGAGCGGAAGAGGCCATACTGCTCGGAGGTGGGGCTCGGCGGGCGCAAGGCGCCGATGAGATCCTCATTCTCCTTCAGCGTGCGGCGGAAGGAGCGCGAGGGCACGAAGTCATCGACGCAGATGCGCACGGAGATGCACGCCCGGCAGCCCTCGCAGGCGGGGCGGTAGGCAATGGACTGGCTGCGCCGGAAGCCGCCCTGGGTGAGCACGTCATTGAGCGCACCCGCGCGTTCACCCACCAGATGGGTGAACACCTTCCGCTCCTCCTTCCCCGGCAGATAGGGGCAAGGGGAGGGGGCGGTCAGATAGAATTGCGGCGTGTCGCGCGAATGTTCGGTCACGGCACCCAAGCCTCGGATGCCACAGCATCGCATCCACGAATCGAGTCGGTCAAAGACTTATCGAACCGGACAGGATGCATTTATCGCCAGCGCCGCAGCGATGCGGCCCGAGCCTCCGTGTTCACGACCACCGTCCCGAGGGCGAAATCGTGCAGGAGACGGCGCCGGCCGTTGAACAGCGCCACCAGCAGCACGAAGGGCGTGAAGAAGCTGACCGACACCCAGAACAGCACCGCATGCGCCGCGCCGAGCACGGAATAGGCCGGCGCGCCGTACCAGGTGCGCATCTGGATATCCATGAGGCGCATGCCGAGCGTCGCCGAGGCCGGGGCGCCGAGCGTCAGGGCGTTGTAGCAGATGGCCCATACCACGAAGGCCGGACTGAGCAGCGGGAACAGCATCCAGCCGAGGCTCAGCGTCACGAGGCCGAACACGAAGATGAAAATGGCCAGAAGGCCGATGGGCGCGGTGATCATCACCGCGTCCACGAGGAAGGCGAGCGCCCGGCGGGCGAGCACGCCCTCGAAATATTCCGGCTGGGCCACGGGATCATAGGCATGGGGCCGCACGCCCTCATAAGGCGCCGACCGGCCGTTGTCCTGCGAAGTGTAGCTCATGGCTTCCGCCTCCTCGGGCACAAAGGTGGTGGTGCCGTGCGGCAGGCGCAAGGCACGGCGCCCGAAGCGCAGGCGCGCGGGACCTAAAGATTCCGCGTGCCGGAGCCGAACAGGCCCTCCGGCCGCGCCACGAGCCCAAGAATGAGGAGCCCATAGATCGCCACGTCGCGCCAGGCGATGTCCCAGACCGAAGACCAGCCGCCCTCCAGCGCCCCGACAAGCAGGCCGCCGGCCGCCGCCCCGCCGACTGAACCGACGCCGCCGAGGATGGCGCCGGCCAGCGTTTTCAGGGTCAGCGGCAGGCCGAGGGCCGCGTCCACATTGCCGAAGACGAGCACGAGGCTGGCGCCCGCGAGCCCCGACAGGGCACCGGCGAGGAGGAAGGTGGCCCCGAGCAGCCGGCTTGGTGCCACGGCACACAGCGAGGCCATCAGAGGATCGTCGCGGAAGGCCCGCCAGCCCCGTCCGAAGCGGCTGAAGCGCAGCAGAGCGAGCACGCCGGCCACGCCGCAGCCGGAGGCCAGCGCGCCGCCGATCATGGCGGGCGTCACCGTGGCCGTGAAGGCGGCACTGCCGGCGAGCGGGATCGGGGTGTGAACGAGGCGCGGGAGCCAGAGGCCGGACCCGCTCTGGGCCAGCGTCATGGCCTCGCGCAGCACCAGGGCCAGACCGATGCTGGCGATGATGACCGCCTGCGAGGCCTCTCGCCGCTCCGCCATCCGTCGCAGGACAAGGCGGCCGAAGGTGAGCATCCAGAGACCGCCCGTGGCGGTGCCCGCCACTAGCCCGAGCAGGAGATGGGCCAGCGTGAAGGCGCCGGTCGCCGGAGCGAGAGCGGCCACCGCCAGCATGGCGCCGCCGCCGGCCACAGCGATCTCGCCCATGGCGAGAATGATCCGTCCCGTCAGCCCATGGATGAGGGTGAAAGCGGCGGCGAGCGCCGCATAGGCTGTCATGTTCGGCAAAGCGTTCAGCGCCTGCTGGAGCCCGTAGGCCCATGGCGTCGGAAGGCGAAAGAGAGCGGAATGGGCAGGGAAGCCCGCGCCCCCGCCCGCCTCCAGCCACCAGCGCTTGAGGATGAACAGGCGAGCCTCGCCGAGATCGCCCTCGATGGTGGTGACGCCCACCAAATCAAGCCGCCCCGGCCCGGTTGGGGCGGCGAAGCGGCAGGTGATGCGGTCCGGCCGGGCGGCCGTATCCTCTGGGGTGCGGGCGAAATAGGCGAGAGTGACGCCGCTCGATCCAGCCTCGGCCGGCCGGCTCTCCACCCGCTCGATGCGGGTGCCGTCCGGCAGGAGCGCTGGCAGCACCCGCTCGCACAGGCGCGCCTGATCCACGTCCACCACCGAACCGCAGCCCGCGCACAGCAGCGCGAGCAACGGCCAGAGGCAAAGCGGAAGGCGCGCCGCCGGTGTCACGCGCCGGCGGCGAGCCGCTCGGCCACGCGCGGGGCGAAGTAGGTGAGGATGCCGTCGGCACCCGCCCGCTTGAAGGCGATGAGGCTCTCCTCCACCACGCGGCTGCCGTCGAGCCAGCCGTTGCGGATGGCGCCCTCGATCATCGCGTACTCGCCGGACACCTGATAGGCATAGGTGGGCAGCGCGAAGGCCTCCTTCAGGCGATAGACCACGTCCAGATAGGGCAGGCCGGGCTTCACCATCAGCATGTCGGCGCCCTCCTCCACATCAAGGGCGGCTTCCCGGATGGCTTCCGCGCCATTGGCGGGGTCCATCTGATAGGTGCGCTTGTCGCCGATGAGGGTCTTGGAGGTGCCGATGGCATCGCGGAACGGACCATAGAAGGCCGACGCGTACTTGGCCGCATAGGACATGATCTGCACGTCCTCGAAGCCCGCCTTGTCGAGGCCGAGGCGGATGGCGCCGACGCGGCCATCCATCATGTCGGAGGGGGCGATCACATCGGCTCCGCATTGGGCCTGGACGATGGACTGGCGCACCAGCACTTCCACCGTCGCGTCATTGACGATGCGCTCGCCGTCCATGAGGCCGTCATGGCCATGGCTGGTGTAGGGATCGAGCGCCACGTCGGTGATGAGGCCGATCTCCGGCACGCGGGCCTTGATGGCGCGCAGCGCGCGGCAGACGAGATTGTTGTCGTTCAGCGCCTCGGAGCCGTGCGGATCGCGCAGGCCCGGCTCTGTGTAGGGGAAGAGCGCGAGGGCGGGAATGCGCAGCTTTGCCGCCATTTCCGCTGCGCGCACCGCCTCGTCGATGGACAGGCGCTCGACGCCCGGCATGGAGGCCACATTCTCGCGCACCTTCTCGCCTTCGACGACGAAGATCGGCCAGATCAGGTCATCGACGGTGAGCGTGTGTTCGCGCACCAGCCGCCGGCTCCAGTCGCTCTTGCGGTTGCGGCGGGGGCGGGTGACGAGATCGAGGGACTGGCCGCCCGCTGCCTTCGCGGGATCGATGGAGTGGAGGCGGGCGGGGGAAACAGTCATGGTCAATCTCGCTTCTGGCACCGGCCGACCGGGCGGGGCGGCGGGCGTTATCCGGCGCGCGGGCGGGGAAGGCTTCGGCCTCTTGCAGAAGCTCCGGGCGGGCGCACAAAAATGCCGCAACGGCAGGCATCGCGACCGGCTCTTTATATCGTCTCGAAACAGCGTGCGCGAGGGCTGCGATGCCGCGCCCTTGCGCTTCCGCCCGCTCGCGTTGACGCTGGCCTGCGCGGGGTCTAACCCTGCACCGTCCTTTCAGTGGCGAGGAGCCCCCGTGACCCCTGAGCCCGAGGTTCTGTTCGAGCGCCGCGGCGCGGCCGGCCTCATCACCCTCAATCGCCCCAAGGCCCTCAACGCTTTGACGCATGCCATGGTGCAGGCCATCGATCCGCGGTTGCGGGCGTGGGCACGTGATCCTGGCGTGACGCGGGTGATCCTGAAGGCGGCGGGCGAGCGCGCCTTCTGCGCCGGCGGCGACGTTCGGCAGATCTATGATCTCGGCCGCGCGGGGCGGCAGGCGGAGGCTCTCGCCTTCTGGCGCGAGGAATATGTTCTCAATCATTTGATCGGGACCTATCCCAAGCCCTTCGTCTCGCTCATCGACGGCATCTGCATGGGCGGCGGCTTCGGCCTCTCCGCCCACGGCACCTATCGGGTGGGCGGGGATCGCTATCTCTTCGCCATGCCGGAAGTGAACATCGGCCTCTTTCCGGATGTGGGCGGCACCTATGTGCTGCCGCGCCTGCCGAAGGCGGCTGGCGTCTATCTCGCTTTCACCGGCAACCGTATCAAGACCGCCGACGGCCTGCACGTGGGTCTGCTGACCCATGCGGTGCCCTCCGCCGGCATGTCCGCCCTGGAAGAGGCGCTGTGCGCGGGCGGCGCGGTGGCTGAGGTGCTCGCCGCCCATGCGGTGGACCCGGGTCCCGCGCCCATTCTCGCCCATGAAGCCTTCATCGCGGAGGCCTTCGCTTCGGCCGACGTGTTCGCCGTCCTGGCAGCGCTCGATGCCGCCGCCGGGCGTGGCGGGCCGGAGGCGGATTTCGCGCGCGAGACCGCGGCGGCCCTCCACACCAAATCGCCCACCAGCCTGGCGATTGCCGCCGAGCAGATGCGGCGCGGCCCGGCTCTCAGCCTCGGCGAGGCCCTGAAAGCCGAATTCCGCGTCGTGACCCGCGTCGCCCATGGCCATGATTTCTACGAAGGGGTGCGGGCGCTGCTGGTGGACAAGGACAATACGCCCCGCTGGCAGCCGCCGCGGCTCGCTGATGTGGATCCTGCCGCCATTGCGGCGCATTTCGATCCCATTGCCGAGGAACTGGAATTTCCGGCCGGAACCGCATGAGCCATTACGACCCCATCGATGCCAGCGCCCGCGCGCGCATGGAACGCCTGACGCCCTGGCGTCGGCGCCTGGTCTTCTTCCTGCGCGCGGTCGCCTTCTTCCTTCTGCTGGAGGGCATCTACCACTGGGCAATGATCTGCGGCGTGGGTGATGGGCGCGAGACGCGCTTTGAGAGCTTGCCCATGGCGGCGCAGGGCGTCGTCATCTGGTCGGCCATCATCGATCCCATCGCGGGCGTCGGCCTGTGGCTCGGGGCCGGATGGGCCGTGGTGCTCTGGCTGCTTGCCACCGCCAGTCAGGTTGTGGTCGGCGCCTGGGCGCCCGACGGCATGTCGCGCCTGCTGGTCTTCACCCTGTTCGAGGTGGCCCTCGTCATCGCCTATGCGGTGCTCTCCATCCGCGCCGCGCGGGAGAGCGATCAGGATTGACGCCAACCCGCCGCTACGTTGCCCGGCGGCGGTTGGATGTATGATCATAACGCTTGCGAAGCAGTTTCACGCAAGGTCCATTGCCTACACAACCTTTAGTCGTATGGTGGCGCTGGAACATGATCGCGGTCTTGTCTGGACGGCGGCACCCCACACGAGAAAAAGGGGGGCTCCATGGCCGTTGCTGCATTTCCGTTTCGCCGTGACACCGCTTCGATCGGTGCAGCGGCGCAGTTCCTCGACAATCTGCCTTCCGCGGTCATGCTCTGCGAACCGCAGAATCTGGTGATCTGCTATCTCAACAAGGCTTCGGTCCAGCTCCTCAAATCCATTGAGCATGTCCTGCCCGTGAAGGCGGACCAGGTGCTGGGCTCTTCCATCGACATCTTTCACAAGAACCCTTCGCACCAGCGCCGCCTCCTCGCCGATCCGAAGAACCTGCCCCACACCGCGCGGATCAAGGCGGGCGACGAGATTCTTGAGCTCAACATCAATGCGGTGCGCGACGCCCGCGGCGCCTATGCCTATGTTCAGCTCACCTGGAGCGTCATCACCAAGGCCGTCGAGCATGAGGAGAAGACCGAGCGTCTGCTCCAGATGATCGAGGAAATGCCGATCAACGTGATGACCTGCACCCTCGACGATTTCCGCATCGATTTTGCGAATCGCGCCAGCCGCGAGACGCTCAAGCGCATCGAGCAGTATCTGCCGGTGAAGGCCGCCGATCTCATCGGCACCTCCATCGACGTGTTTCACAAGGCCCCGGCCCACCAGCGCCGGATGCTCGCGGACCCCTCGAACCTGCCGCATCAGGCCAACATCAAGGTCGGACCCGAGACGCTGCGCCTGCGCGTTTCGGCCATCAAGGACCAGAAGGGCAACTATGTGGGCCCCATGGTCACCTGGGCGGTGGTCACCGAGAGCGTTGCGCTCGCCAACAGCGTCAACGAGGTGGTCGGGTCCATGACCGACACTTCGGCCGAGATGCAGCAGTCCAGCTCGCGCCTGCTCGAACTGACGCAGAGCTCCGACCAGACGGCAGCGGCCGTCTCCGCCGCGGCGGTGGAGATGTCCGCCTCCTTCGACGAGATTTCCAGCCAGATCCGGCAGGCCACGGGCATGTCGCAGGATGTGGCCGAGCGCGCCCGCTCGACCGACCAGCTGGTGAGCGGCCTCACCGAGAGCGTGGAGCGCATCGGCGCCTTCACGGCCCTCATCGACAAGATCGCGGCGCAGACCAACCTTCTCGCGCTGAACGCCACCATCGAGGCGGCGCGCGTGGGCGAGGCCGGCAAGGGATTCGCGGTGGTGGCGCAGGAGGTGAAGGCGCTCGCCATGCAGACGGCGAATGCCACGCAGGACATTCGCCAGCAGGTCTCTGCCGTCCAGACCGCCAGCGAGGCAGCGGCGACGGCCGTCTCCGACATCTCCGGCAACGTGCGCCAGTTGAGCGAGGTCTTCACTGCTCTGTCGGCGGGCGTCGAGGAACAGGTGGTCACCAACCGTTCGGTGAGCCAGATGATCACCGGCGTCTCCGACACCACCGGCGAAATCCGGGACGCCGCGCTGCGGGTGCGCTCGGTTGCCGATCAGGTGGGGGGGTGCGCGGGACGGCTCACCAACGAGGTGGGAACGCTTCTCAAGACCTGATCCGGACCGCCGCGCGGAACAGGCGGGCGGAGCATTGGTTGATCTCCCGGGGCACCGAGGAGGTCACCCATGACCATCGCCCGCACGCGCCATCCGGCTGCAGTCTTTGCCTGTGCCCTGCTTGTCGCCCTTGCAGCACTGTTGCCGCAGAAGGCCGCGGCCCAGCTTGCAGGCACGCTCTCCGGGCCGCGCTTTGTCGAAACCGCCGCCATCGCCGGTCTGTTCGAGATCGAGGCCGCGAAGCTTGCGCTGACCCGCAGCCGCAATGAGGCGGTGCGCCGCTTCGCCCAGCAGATGGTGGACGACCACACCCGCATCGCCGCCGACCTGAAGCGCGCCGCCGTCGCCGCCAATGGCGACATATCCGTGCCGGCGGCGCTTGATGCCGAGCATGATGCCCTGTTGCAGCGGCTGAAGGCGGTGCCCGAGCGCGAGTTCGACGCACAATATGTGGCGACGCAGAAGACCGCCCACGAACAGGCCGTGGGCCTGTTCGGCGCCTTCGCCCGCCAGGGCGACCAGACGGCGCTGAAGGAGTTCGCGCAGCAGACGTTGCCCATGCTCCAGCATCATCTGGAGCAGGTGGAGAAGATCGCCATCAACACCTGAGCGGGAAGGGGCGGCGCTCCGCCCCTCTCCTCGTCAGGCAGCGTTCGCGACGCCGGCCAGCGACAGCACCGTGTGCAGCAGGACGTTGGCGCCGGCCGTGCAATCGGCCTGCGTCGCGTCCTCCAGCTCATTGTGGCTCAGGCCGTCCTTGCAGGACACGAAGATCATCGCCACCGGCATCCTGGTGGCGAGGTTGAAGGCATCGTGCCCCGCGCCGGAGACCATGGGCCGGTTACTGTAGCCGAGCCCTTCCGCCGCCTCGCGGATGGCGCCGATGACCTTCGGGTCGAAATGGGTGGGGTCCTTCCGCCACACCTGCTCGATCTCCACCGTGACGCCCTTGCGGCCGGCCGCGATCTCCGTCACGGCGGCGGCAAAATCCGCCTCCAGCGCCTTCAGAATCTCGGCATGGGGCGAGCGGAACTCGCAGGTGAAGTTCACCTCGCCTGGAATCACATTGCGCGAGGGATTGGCGATAGTGACTTCGCCCACCGTGCCCACCGCATCCGGCCCGTGCTTGCGAGCGATGGCTTCGACCGCCAGCACGATCTGAGAGAAGGTGGCGAGCGCGTCGCGCCGCAGCGGCATGGGGGTGGAGCCCGCATGGCTCTCGAAGCCGGTGATGTGGCCGTCGTACCAGACGATGCCCTGCCCGTGCTCGACCACGCCAATGGTCTTGTTCTCGGCCTCGAGGATGGGCCCCTGCTCGATATGCAGTTCCACGAAGGCCTCGAACGGCTGGCTGCCGACCGGGGCGGCGCCCACATAGCCGATGGCCTCCAGCGCCTCCTTCACGGTGACGCCCTCCGCATCCTTGCGGCCGAGAATATTCTCCACCGTGAAGTCGCCCACGAAGGCCGCCGAACCCATCATGGCCGGGGCGAAGCGGGAACCTTCCTCATTGGTCCAGTTGGCGACGCAGAGCGGCGCTTCTGTCTCGATGCCGGCATCATTGAGCGTGCGGACAACTTCCAGCGCCGCCAGCGTGCCGAGGATGCCGTCGAACTTGCCGCCCGTGGGCTGGGTGTCGAGATGCGAGCCGAGGCCGATGGGGGCGCGGGAAGGATCGCGGCCCGGCCGCAGGGCGAACATGTTGCCGAGTGCGTCCACGGTGACGGTGCAGCCAGCGGCCTCGCAGGCGGCCTTGAACCAGTCGCGGACCTTGCGGTCTTCCTGAGAGAGGGTGAGGCGACGCACGCCTCCCTTGGGCGTCGCGCCGAAGGCGGCGGTCTCGAGGATGGTGCCCCAGAGGCGGTCGCTGTTGACGGGCAGGTTGGACGGCTTTTCGGACATCAGATCACCGGGACGTTTTCTTCAGCCAGCACGCACCTTACGATCCGACCGGGGGCGAGTTCCACAGCCGGGGGCAGGCGTTCACGGCAAATCTGCCGCGCGAAATTGCAGCGGGGGGCGAAGGAGCAGGAGGCGGGCGCCTCCGACAGCGAGGGCGGGGTGCCGGGAATGGTCTCCAGCCGCGCGCCGCGTTTCGCGCCATGGACGGTCGAGGCGAGCAGCCCGCGCGGATAGGGGTGCTGCGGACTGCGCACGATGTCGCGCATGGAACCCGTCTCGACGATCTGGCCGGCATACATGACGGCCACGCGGTCGCAGATCTCGATGGCGACGCCGATGTCGTGGGTGACGAAGATTACCGACATGCCCATCTCCCGCTGAAGCTCGCGCAGCAGCAGGAGGATCTGGATCTGCACGGTGGCATCAAGCGCCGTGGTGGGCTCGTCCGCCAGCAGCACCTGCGGACGGCAGGCGAGCGCCAGAGCGATCATGGCGCGCTGGCGCATGCCGCCGGACATTTCATGCGGATAGGCGTCCAGCCGGCGCTTCGCGGAGGGGATGCGCACCAGTTCCAGCATCTCCAGCGCGCGGGCGCGGCCGGTGGCGTGGCTCGCGCCCTCATGGCGCATCACCGATTCGGCGATCTGGTCGCCGATCGTATAGACGGGATCGAGCGCGAGGGCCGGCTCCTGGAAGATCATGGAGACGGTGCGGCCGCGAAAGGCGGAGAGCGCATCGTCATCGAGCGCCAGCACGTCCTGCCCGGCAACGCGGATGCGGCCGGAAATCTGCGTGCGCTTCTTCGGCAAGAGGCGCATGAGCGCGCGCATGGTCACGCTCTTGCCGGAGCCGGATTCTCCCAGCAGCCCCAGCACCTGGCCCTTGGGCAGGGAGAGGGACACGCCGTTCACCGCATGGACCGTGCGCTCGCCGGTGAAGCGGATGGTGAGGTCGTCGATCTCGACGAGCGGGGCTTCGGCCGTGGTCTGGCTCATGCGGGCAGCTCCGGCGTGGCGAGATGGAAATCGGTGGCGCGCTGGAAGCCGGCGCCGATGCGCAGCAGCACGTCCTCCGCGAACGGGCGGCCGATGAACTGGAAGCCGACGGGCAGGCCGCTCGCGGCACGGGCGACGGGCACCACCAGCGCCGGCAGGCCGAGATAGTTCACCGGACGGGTGAAGCGCGTGATGCCCTGGATGACGGCCTCCGCATTGAAGCTGCCGCCCACGTCAGTCTCCGCCAGAGTCGGAGAGGGCGCGGGGCAGACGGGTGCCAGCACCGCATCCACCTCCGTCACCGCCGCGAGATGAGCGGCAAGGGCCGGGCCGCGCCAGCGCAGGGCCTCCAGATAGGCGACGCCGGAGAAGGCGTGGCCATTCTCCACCCGCGCGCGGACCTGCGCGCCATAGTCCTGCGGCCGCTCGCGCAGCCAGGGCAGATGGATGGCGCTCGCCTCTACCCCGAGCAGCACCTGCGCGGCGGCGGAGAGCTGGCGCTGGTCCGGCAGCGACACGCGCACCACGTTGGCGCCCTCGCGCACCAGCGTGGCGATGGTCGCGTCCATCGCCGCTGCCGTGTCGGACGAGATGTCGTCCACATAGAAGCTGTCGGGAATGCCGATGGTGAGGCCGGCAAGGCCGCCCTTGGTGGCGGCGAGATAATCGGGCAGATCGCCGCCGATCGTCGTCGGGTCCGCCGGGTCGGCGCCGGCCATGAGGCCGAGCAGCAAGGCGGCATCTTCCGCCGTGCGGGTCAGCGTGCCCACCGTGTCCAGCGAGTGGGAGAGCGGCATGGCGCCGAAGCGGCTCACGCGCCCCACGGTGGTCTTGAGGCCGGTGACGCCGCAGAAATGGGCGGGCATGCGCACCGAGCCGCCGGTGTCCGAGCCGAGCGCCGCAAAGGTGAGCCGCGCCGCCACCGCCGCGCCGGAGCCGGAGGAGGAGCCGCCCGGTGCATGGGCGACGTTCCACGGATTGTGGCAGTCGCCATAGTGCACATTGTGGCCGGTGGGCCCGAAGGCGAATTCCACCATGTGCAGCGTGCCGAGCCGCACGGTGCCCGCCGCCTTGATGCGGGCCAGCGCCGTGGAGCTGGTGTCCGGCACGAAGCTGCGGCGAATTTCGGTGCCGCAGGTGCACACCTTGCCCGCCTCGTAGAACATGTCCTTGTGGGCGAGCGGCACACCGTGCAGCGGGCCGGCGCTCTCCCCCTTCGCCAGCGCGGCGTCGGCGGCGTCGGCCGCTTTGAGGGCCTCGTCCGGCTCAAGGGCGATGAAGGCGTTGAGGTGCGGCTGCCAGTCGGCGATGCGGTCGAGACAGGCTTGCGTCGCCTCGCGGGAGGAGACCTGCCGGTTGGCGATGGCGGCGGCGATCTCGGTCAGCGACAGCGTGGCGATATCAGTCACTTCTGTGTCTCCGCCGGGCGCTGGGTCACGAGGAAGGTGGCGGGCTCAAGGTCGAACGGCAGGCTTGCCGCCACGGGCGCGAACAGTTCGACGGCGGGGCCGACCGCATGGGCAATGCGCGCGGCGGTCTCCGGAGCAAGTTCCAGCTGCACCTGTCGGGCGTTGGCGGTGACGCTGTCAGCGGTGGGGCGTTCAGTCATGCGGCAGTCTCGGCGGCGGGGGCGCGGCTGTGGCCGGACCCGGGAATGACCATGTGGCAGGCGGCCTGATGGCCTTCGGTTAAGGCATCGGAGAGCTTCGGCACGGTGCTCTCGCACACCGCCTCGCAGAAGGTGCAGCGGGTGTGGAAGCGGCAGCCGGAGGGCGGGTCGATGGGGTTCGGCGGATCGCCCGTGATGGGCGCGACTTCGGTGCGCCGGTCCGGATCGCTCGCCGGCATGGCGGCAAGGAGGGCCTGCGTATAGGGGTGGGCCGGGCTGTCCCACACCGCATCCACCGGCCCCAGCTCCACCACCTGCCCCAGATACATCACCAGCACGCGGTCGGAGATGTAGCGCACCACGTTGAGATCGTGGCTGATGAACAGATAGGTGAGGCCGAACTCGCGCTTCAGGTCCATGAGCAGGTTGAGCACCTGCGCTTCAACGGACTTGTCGAGGGCCGAGACGGATTCATCGAGGATGACGAGGCGCGGGTTGAGGGCGAGCGCGCGGGCGATGTTCACGCGCTGGCGCTGGCCGCCGGAGACCTCGTGCGGATAGCGGTTGGCGAAGGTCTCGGGCCGCAGCCCCACCTTGGTGAGAAGGTCACGGGCGAGGGTGCGCGCCTCGGTATCGCCCATACCGTGCACCTTGGGGCCGAAGGCGATGCTCTCCTCGATGGTGAGGCGCGGGTTGAGCGAGGCGTAGCTGTCCTGGAACACCATCTGCATGGCGCGCCTGAGCTCGCGCAGGCTCATAGCCTCGCCCACCAACTGGCCGTCGAAGACGATGTCGCCGGCATTGCGGGGCATGAGCTGCATGAGCAGGCGCGCGGTGGTGGACTTGCCGCATCCGCTCTCGCCGACGATGCCCACCGTCTCGCCCTTGGCGACGGTGAAGGACACATCGTCCACCGCCTGCACCATCTTCTTCCTGGCGAAGAGGCCTCCGCCCACGGGGAAGTGCTTCACGAGGCCCTTCACCTCCAGCAGAGGCTGCGCGGCGCCGCCAATGTCTTCAAGCTGCTCCAGCATGTCAGTTCCTGATGTCCATGGCGCTGCGCAGGCCGTCACTCAAGAGGTTGAAGCAGATGGAGACGGCGAAGATCATCACGCCCGGCATGGCGGCCACCCACGGGTTCACATAGATGGCGGTGCGCAGGGTGTTGAGCATCAGGCCCCATTCCGGCTCCGGCGGCTTGGTGCCGAGGCCGAGGAAGGAGAGGCCGGCGGCCAGGATCATCGACACCGAGATCAGGCCGGTCGAATAGACGAAGATCGGGCCGAGCACGTTGCCCAGCATGTGCACGCGCATGATGGTGAGGGCGCCGGCCCCCGAGGCACGGGCGGCATCCACGAAATCGAGATTGCGCACGCCGGTGGTCACGCTCTCCGCCACGCGGGTGATCTGCGGCACGAACACCACCGTGAGCGAGACGATGGAATTGACGATGCCCGCCCCCAGCACGCCCGAGATGGCGATGGCCAGCAGCACGGAGGGGAAGGCGTAGAACACGTCCACCGTGCGCATGATGGCGGTGTTGAGCCAGCCACCCGCATAGCCGGCCACGAGGCCGAGGCTGGTGCCGATGATGAAGGCCAGCACCACCGGCAGGATGCCGATGAGCAGCGACAGGCGCCCGCCATAGATGAGGCGCGAGAGCATGTCGCGGCCGAGTTCGTCGGTGCCCAGCGGATAGCCCGGCGTGCCGATGTGGCGCAGCCGGCGCACCATGGAGCCCTGATAGGGATCGGCGAGGTGCAGATAAGGCGCGAGGAGCGCGGCCAGCAGGATGGCGAGCAGGATCAGGGCGCAGACCATGCTCACCTTGTCCCGCGTGAGGCGGCGGCCGACGGTCGCCCAATAGCCGCGCGCCTTCTGCGCCGGCGCGGCCTGAAGCGCGGTGTCCGTTGCGGTCATGTCAGGCCCGCTTGATGCGCGGATCGATGGACGCCTGGGCGATATCGACCACGAGGTTGAGGAAGACGAAGAACAGCGCCAGCACGAGAATGGTGCCCTGAAGGAGCGGCAGGTCGCGCTGGAAGATGGCCGAGTTGAGCAGGAAGCCCGTGCCGGGCCACGAGAACACCGTCTCGATGAGGATGGAGCCGCCGAGCAGATAGCCGAGCTGGAGGCCCATCACGGCGATGGCGGTGGGCGCGGCATTCTTCACCACATGGCGGAAGACGCGGGTTTCCCGAAGGCCCTTGGAGCGCAGCGCTTCAACAAAGTCCTGGCTCAGGATGTCGCCGGTGAGGGCGCGGATGGTGCGCGTGACGATCCCCATGGGGATCACCGACATGGTGACGGCGGGCAGGATGAGGAACTGGATATGCGCCCAGTCCCAATGCCATTCGCTGGAGCCGCCGGGCCCGGCGCCCACCGCCGGCAGCCACCCGAGCGTGACCGAGAAGATGATGACCATCACCATGCCCAGCCAGTAATGGGGCACGGAGACGCCGGCCACCGCGATGGAGGTAGCGAGCTTGTCCAGCCAGGTGTCGCGGAAATAGCCGGCCACGAGGCCGAAGAAGACGCCGAGCGTGAAGCCGATAAGCGACGCGGCGCAGGCGAGGATGAAGGTGTTCTGCACCGCCCGCATCACCTCGGAAAAGACCGGGCGGCCGGTGGCGATGGAGGTGCCGAGATCGCCATGCAGCGCCTTCCAGACCCAGAGGCCGAACTGCACCGGCAGCGGCCGGTCGAAGCCATAGGCGGCCCGCAGCTGGGCGGCGAGCTCCTGCGAGGCATCGGCGGGCAGGATGGCCACCAGCGGATCGCCGGGGGTGATGTGCACCAGGAGGAAGCACACCAGCGCGACGCTGAGCACGATGGGGATCACATAGATGATCCGGCGGGCAATATAAGCGAGCAAGAGACCACCCTGGGCGGTTGGACTGTGACGGCCGGTTCCCCGGCTGGGCCTCACCCGCGTGCGGGGGAGGGGAGGGCGCGCCCTCCAGTGCTGCGAGAGGGAGAGCGGAAGCGTTCCGGCTTTCCCCCTCCCCGACCCTCCCCCGCGGGCGGGAGAGGGGCTTGTCGTGTGGGGCGGGTAGCGTGCGCCCGAGGCGGATCGGGCAGCTCCCTCCCCCCTTGTGGGGGAGGGGTGGGGAGGGGGGTAAGACCCTCTCCGCTGTAGGCTGCTGCCGTATCGAGGCACGCCTGCTCTTCATGCACTTCGAGGGGAGAGGGAACGTCCGGCTCCGGCCGTTCTACCCCCCTCCCAACCCTCCCCCGCAAGGGGGGAGGGCTCTCCCGCATGTTGAGCAGAGGCTTGGCTCGATTTGCGAGTTGCAGCCCTTCACGCCCCTCTCACGGCGCCACCACCACGGGCGAGAAGTCCACGAACCAGCTCTTGGGCTGCACGAGGCCGGAGACCTTCGGGCTCAGCGCCCGCGGGCCGACGTCGTGGGCCACGTAGAGGAAGGCCGCGTCGTCCACGGAGGCCGCGTGCAGTTCGGCCAGCGCCGCGTCGCGCGCCGCCGGGTCGAAGGTGGAGCGGGCCTTCTTCACCAGTTCGTCGAACTTGGGGTTGTTGATGAAGCCCCAGTTGTTCGAGGTGGGCGGCGCCATGCCGGACTGGAGGAAGCGCACGAGGGCGAAGAAGGGGTCCATCGCCGCATAGGTGACGTTGATGGCGTTCGAGCCGTTGGCGCTCGGGTCCTTCGCGCCACGGCGCCAGTTGGTGAACAGCGTGTTCCACTCGATGACGTCGAGCTGCACGTCGAAATAGCACTCGGCCAGCGCCTGCTGGAGATATTCGTTCATGGGCAGCGGCAGCATCTGGCCGGAGCCGGAGGCCGACGTCTGGATCTTGACGGTGAGCTTCTTGCTGGGGCCGAAGCCGGCCTCCTGCATCAGCTTCTTGCCGGCTTCCGGATCATACTTGATCTGGAAGGTCGGATTGCCGCGCCACGGGTGGCCGGGCTCGACCGTGCCGGTGGCCGGCGCCATCAGGCCGCCGAGCAGGCCGTCGCGCATGCCCTCGCGGTCCACGCACAGATTGGCCGCCTTGCGCACGCGGATGTCGTTCCACGGCGAGCCTTCCACGCGGGAGAATTGCCATGGCCACACGTGCGGCTGCTCGTTGGAGCGGATCATGAAGCCGCGCTGGCGCAACTGCGGCAGAGCGTCCGGCGCTGGAGCCTCGATCCAGTCCACCTGTCCGGCGAGGAGGGCCGCCGTGCGGGCATTGGCCTCCGGCATCGGCAGGAGCACCATCTTGTCGGTCTTGGGCACGCGGCCCTTGTCCCAATAGTCGGTGTTCTTCACCAGCTCGAGGCGCTCGCGCGGCACGAACTTGGACATCTTCCACGGGCCGGTGCCGGAGGCATCCTTGGCGAAGGCGGCCCAGGCGGCCTGCGATTTCGCCTTGGCGTCGGCGCCCTCGGCCGCGTCAAAGAACTTCTTCCACTGGGTGGGGCTCGCCATGAAGAGATTGGTGATGTTGTAGGGCAGGAAGCTGTCCGGCTCCTTGGTCACCAGCTCAACGGTCAGGTCGTCGATCTTCTTCGCCGAGACGAGGGTCGGCATGCGCGAGGCGGTCACGCCCACCTGGCTGGCGTCGAACTGGGGGGCGCTCTGGTTGAGCACCTTGTCCACGTTCCACACCACGGCATCGGCATTGAAGGGCGAGCCGTCGTGGAACTTCACGTCGGGACGCAGCTTGAAGGTCCACTTGGTCTTGTCGGCGTCGTCCACCTTCCATTCGGTGGCGAGGCCCGGCACCAGAACCGAAGGCTTGGTGGCGGAGGACAGGTCCCAGTTCACCAGCGCGTCATACATGGTGAGGCCGGTGAAGCGGTTGCCCTCGAAGCCCTGGTCCGGCTGTCCGAGGGTGCGCGGGATGTCCGCCGCCGTCATGCCGATGCGCAGCGTGCTCTCGGCCAGCGCCGCGCCCGAGACGAGCGTGCAGCCGGTCAGAAGGGCGGCCGCGAGCGTGAGCGGCAGACGGTGGGCAGGCCTCTTTCGGATAGACAGCATGGGCAAGCTTCCCCTGTGGTTCGACAGGTTCTAAGCAACGGCTGTGCCAAGGTTGCGGACGTTGCGTAAGGTTGGGCGCAAACGGAGAAAAAGCAGACGATCTGTCGATAAATTGAGGAAATGCCCATGTTTTGGGCATTCGGATTGAGGCAGTCGCCCGTGGCGGCGGCAAAGGGAGGTCAGGACGCCTGGGGCTGGTGCTCCCGGAGGGGCTGCAACGGTCGTTGATGCGTACTTCTGCCGCGCCGGCCATCCGGGTGGCAGACGAGATGCGGCCACTCCTTAGGCACACGGGCGACCGGTCAAGACGCCGCCTTGCCGGACCGTGGCCTTCCGCTATCCTGCATATGGGCCGCAGCGGCCCGAGAGAAGAGGCCGGCAGGTGCTTCGACCGGTCCGCGGCGGCAGCCGCAGTCAGTGAGGATACCCATGGGCGGAACCGCAAAGACGATGCGCCAGCCGGAAGGCCAGTTCATCGAGGCACTCGGCGTCATCGAGACGGTCGAGAGTGACAATATCGTGCGGTGGGATGGGAAGATGCTCTATGTGGAGCAGGACATCTACCACAACGGACAGCTCGTCCATTCCAAGTACCGCCGCCGCGTGACCCGTGATGTGGCCGTGGCCCTGCTCGACATCCTGCGCGAGAACCACTGAGGTCCGGGCATGACGTGACGCGCGCCCGGCGGCGCGCGTATCATCCGCGACGGGATCGAAGGAACGCCGGGCCGCCTCGCGCGGCGGTCCGGTCCATGGGCGGATGGAATGGCGGGCAAGCTGAAGGTGGGCGTCGTCCTCGAGCCGGGGGATGTACCCGAGTGGATCCACCGTCTCCTGGATGACATTTCCGGTGGCGACGTCGCGGAGATCGCGACGATCGCCCGGGACACGGTGCCCGCTCCGGCGGTTCTGCCGGCCCTGGCGGCAGCGGTGCGGGCGGATGCGGCGCGGACCGCCGGCGCACCCGATCCCCTCATGCGCCGCCCCCTCTCCTTGCCGGAGCACACCCCGCGCGGGCCCGAACCGCAACTCGACCTCGTGCTCGACTTCGGCGGAGGCGCCGGCGCAGCGCAGCCCTCCCGGCTCGGCACCTTCCATCTCGCCTTCGACGGCGAGCGTCTGCTGGCCGAATGTGCCGCCCTGTTCCGCGCGGTGGCCGACGGCGCGCTGAGCTGCGATCTTGCATTGATCCTGACGCCGGCCGGGGGAGGCGCACCGCTCGTGGTCGCGCGCTCCACGTCCCATGTGAATGACCGCTCGTTCTGGCGCACCCGCGCGCCCGTGGCCTGGAAGGCGCGGGCGCTGGTGCGGCGGGCGCTGGATCGGCTTGCCCGCATCGGCGGCGAAGCCTTCTGCGCCGAGGCGCGCGCCACCATTGACCAGACCCTGCCGCCGCTACCGGGGCCGGTTTCAGCAGCTGAGTTCACCCGCTTCCGTCTGCGCCACTTCTTCCGCCGCTGCCTCGTGCCCTACGTGCTGGTGCGGGACCAGTGGCGCATTGGCCTCCGCCGCCGCACGGACAAGGACCCGCCCTGGGGCAGCCGCGCCTGGGCGCAGGGCTTCCGCTTCATCGAGGCGCCGCCCGGCCGCTTCTATGCCGATCCGTTCCTGTTCGAAAGGGACGGTCGCACCTTCCTCTTCTACGAGGATTGGGAGTGGGCGGAGGGCAAGGCCATCATCTCCGTGTCCGAGGTTTCGGCGGCCGGCGAGATCGGCCCGGCGCGGCCGGCGCTCGCCACCAGCTATCACCTCTCCAATCCCTTGGTGTTCGCCGCCGAGGGCGAGATCTACATGATCCCTGAGACGCTCGCCCGCCGGCGGGTGGAGGTCTATCGCGCGGTGGATTTCCCCACCCGCTGGGAACTGCACTGCCTGCCGCTGACGGACATCGACATCGTTGATCCCTGCGTGGTGCGCGAGCCGGACGGCTGGCTGATGTTCGCGGCCGTGCTGGATTATGGCGGCTCCGGCTGGGACGAGCTCCATGTCTTCCGGGCCACGGCGCTGTGCGGGCCATGGACGCGCGTGGGCGACAATCCGGTCCTCTCCGACGTACGCCGGGCCCGGCCCGGCGGTCGCATGTGGTGGCAGGACGGGAAGCTGCGGCGGCTGGCGCAGAATTGCGCGGGCGGTTATGGCGCGGGTCTCGGGTTGTATGAGGTCGAGCGGCTGGATGCGGGCGGCTATCGCCAGCGCACGGTGGCCGAGGTCAATGCGTTCGATTTCCGCATGAATGGTGTTCATGCCTATGACGCCACCGGCCGCTTCGAGGTGGTGGACGGCCGGCATTATCAGGCGGTGCTGGGCGGCCGTGCCTTTTACTGGCCGTTCCCGCGCTGGTTCGGAAAGCACTGACCCATGCCGGCCCCCGAGAGCCCCACACCTCAGCCCGCCACTCCCCAGCCGTCCGCGCCCGCGTGGCAGCCGGTCCTCGCCGAACACCGGCACATTCCCGGCATCCTTGCGCTCTACCAAACCGTCTGGGGCCGGCCGATCGCCGAGGACGAACTGCGCTGGAAGCTGTTCGATGGGCCCTATGGCCCGCTGGCGTCGGTGGCCATGATCGAGGAGCGCTGCGTCGGCCTTTATGCGGTCATCCCGACCCCGCTCCTGCTGGACGGCGCTCCCGTGATGGGCGCCCAGTCCGTGGACACCATGACCCATCCGGAGTTCCGGCGGCAGAACATGTCCGTGACACTCGCCCGCCATTGCTATGCGGAGGCGACGCGGCGCGGCTACGCCCTCGTCTATGGCGTGCCGAACGAGAATTCGTATCCCATGTTCATGTCGAAGCTCGGCTGGCGGCATCTCGACACGATGACGCGGCTCGCCCGCCCGCTGGCGGCGCCGCTTGCCGTGCCGGGGCTGCTGGCGCCGCTCGCCGATGCGGTCATTGCCGCGCAGGTGCGCCTCTCCCGTGCGGCCGCTCCGGCCCATCTCGACCGTGTGGGGCGGGGAACGCACTTTGTGCCGCCGCCTCCCGTCGGCGGCGCCGCCCGCTGCCGCGTGCACCACACGCCGGAATGGCTCGCCTGGCGTTACGGTGCCGAGCCGGGCGCGTCCCATGAGCGGCTTGTGCTTGGCCCACAGACGGCCCCGGAAGCGCTCGCCGTCTTCGACATGGCGCTGGACGATAACGATCCCGCCGGCCGGCCGCTGCTGCGCATCAGCCTGCTGCTCGGCGCGCCCGAAGCGCGGGCGCGGGCTGCCCGCGCGCTTCTGCGCCTTGGGCTCGAGCGCGGGGCGCGGTCCGCCATCTTCGTCTCGTCCGATCCCGAGACCCACGCGCTACTCCGCCCGCTGGGCTTTCGGCCGCGCGAGGGGATGCCGCTGGCGTTCGGCGCGCTGGCGCGTCCGATGGAGCGTCTGCCGGACCGGGCAGGCGAGATGGCGTTCGAGGGCGGCGACCGGGACTGAGGGATGAGGCGCGCAGCCACGAAGGATGCGCGCCCGGTGCTCAGCAGAAATGCGCGCCGCGGGTTTCCACATAGACCGCATAGAGCGACTGGCTCGCCGCCATGAAGAGGCGGTTGCGCTTGGCGCCGCCGAAGCAGACGTTGGCGCAGATTTCAGGCAGGCGGATCAGGCCGATGCGTGCGCCGTCGGGGGCGAAGACATGCACCCCGTCATACCCCTCGCCGACCCACCCGACACCGGCCCACACATTGCCGTCCACATCCACCCGCAGGCCGTCGGCGAAGCCAGACTTTCCGTCCATGGTGGTGTCCGCGAAGGTGCCGGGATTGCTCAGCTTTCCGCCATCGAGGTCATACTGCCAGATGATGTTCTTGGCGTTGGGATAGTGGGTGATGCCGGTGTCGCAGACATAGAGCTTCTTGTAGTCGGCGCTGAAGGCGAGGCCGTTGGGCTTCAGCGGTTCGTCCGCCACCTTCGTCACCTGCCCCGTCTGCGCGTCGATGCGATAGACGGCTTCCTTCTGAAACGGCTGGACGGAGCCGGTGTTCGCCCGCTGTCCCTCATAAAGGCTGTTGGCGCCATAGCCGGGGTCCGTGAACCAGATGGACTTGTCCACGGGATGGACCACGGCGTCGTTCGGTCCGTTGAGTTGCTTGTCATTCGCCCGCTCCGCCAGGACGGTGGCGGTGCCGTCATGCTCGTAGCGCACCACCCGCGTGCGCTCGCAGGTGATCTGCCGGCCTTCCGTGTCGAAGGTATTGCCGTTGCTTTCGTTGGAGGGCTGGCGAAAGCGGTCCGAGACCCGGTTCACATCGTCGAGGTAGCGCAGTTGCCGGTTGTTCGGAATGTCGCTCCAGACGAGATAGCGGCCCTGTGCATTCCAGGCCGGCCCCTCCGCCCAGAGACAGCCGGTGAACACCCTCTGGATGGCGGTGTTTCCGACCTTCGCCTTGAAGCGCTTCTCGTCGATGATGACGATGTCCGGATCTGGATAGCGCTGGGGCGGGGCATTGGGTCCGAAGTCGCGGCCGAGCGCGCTTCCGCCGAGCGCGACCGTCGCGGCAAGCCCACCTGCGGTACGCAGGAGATGGCGACGGTCCATGGACGCTTGAGACGGGCGGTCTACCGGTGAAAGATCGGGATGAGGCATGGCGTTTCCCTTGCTGGCACATATGGCCGGCACGCCGCCCCATGACGGACAGCGGCGCGCAACCCTCTGCGGGGTCAGGGAAAAGCTGTGGCTCGTCTATGGCATCAAGATGTCGCGATGTTGAACGTGTCGTTCATCTTCGAGAATGTTCTATTTTTCTGACGAAGCGGAGGTATTTTAATGGGTTTATTCGTCAGATTTTCTCGCGGTTGCAATATTGCGTCGCGGCATTATTTCAGTCTGAGCACGCGGGCCAGATCATAGGCGGCATCGCGGGCGGCATTGGCGTTCGGTGCCATCAGGAAGGCCGCCGTCTGCTGGCAGAAGGCCCGGACGCGCTGGTCCCGTTCGCGCGAGAGCATGGCGTCCGAGGTCAGCAGGCGCGCCTGCGCGATGCGTCGGTAGGGCTGGGGAATGCGGCTCGGGTCCGGCACGCGCTCGCGGAAGATCTGGCGTACCGAGCGCACCAGTTCCGCCGTGTCCTTGGAGGCGGAGCCGGGGCGCTTGAGATAGCGCGTTGAACACACCGTATCGCACCAGACATTGCCCGTGGCGGCGAGCTTCAGCCACAGGTCCCAGTCCTCGCCGATCCGGTAGCGCGTGTCGAAGCCCCCCACCGCCTCCAGCGCGCTCTTGCGGGCGATCACGGTGGAGGTGCCGCAGACGGTTTCGGCGAGGATCATGGCGAAGGCATCGGGCCCGAGGTCCAGAAGCCCCGTCCGTCCGCCGATCCATTCCCGGAAGAAGGGCCAATAGGTGAACTGCCTGCCCAGCTCCTCGCCCTCGGGCGTCACCGAGACCACGTCCGCAAAGGCAAGGACGACGGAGGGATCGCGCTCCATCAGGTCCATGCGCGCGGCCACCACGCCGGGCATGTATTGGTCGTCCGCATCGAGAAACCCGATGATCGGCGCCCGCGCCGCCGCAATGCCGGCATTGCGCGCGGCCGACACACCGGCGGGTTCATGCACCAGAACCGTGAGCCAGGGATCCTTTTCCGCTTCCGCGCGCAGGAAGGCGTCGCTGCCGTCCGTCGAGCCGTCATCCACCACCACGATCTCGATTGGGCCGAAAGGCGCGGGGGCTCCGGCCTGGGCGCGGATGCTGGCGAGAGCGGCCGGCAGGTAGGGGAGGCAGTTCCGGGTGGGAATAACCACGCTGAGGCGGGGCGTCATGCGGGCAGGGGACCGAGTGGCGGTAGGATCGCAGGAGCAAGCTTAGAGCGCGGGGGCGGGCAGGGAAAGGCCACCCCTATCAGCTCTTTGGCGTCATCCGGGCCAGCGCTTCGCGCCCCGCATCGCCGAACAGCAGGAAGATCGCGCAGAAGAAGTCGGTCAGGGCCGAGCGGACCGGGGCCTGCAACTCCACCGTGGCACCGTCGCCGTCGGAAACCCGCCGCAGCAGGCCCTCGGCTTCGGCATCGCGCAGCATCTTCAGCACGTGGGCGCGCGAGACATGGAAGCGCCGGCCGAGCGCAGCCACCGGGATCTTCAGCGGTCCGGACGGCGGGAAGGGTGAGCCTTCGGGTGCCGAAAGCGTCAGCGCCAGCAGCATGACGAAGCCGCAGTCGCGCGCCGCGAAGAGTTCGAGCGGCGGGGTGAAGTCCAGCACCCGCCATCCCGCGCGGAACCGCCGCATCAGCGCTTCCGAAAGGCCGGCGCGAAACTCGGGCTCTTCGATGCGGGCCAAAGCCTGCACGCCGATCTCGTCCACCAGCGCGATCGATCCGAACACGTCGCTCCAGCGGGCCGTGTAGTCGTCGAGCAGTGCCTGCGTGGGGGACAGGGGGCGCTGGCGCCGGTCCGCATCGGAGGGAAGGTCCGGCGTCGGTTCGATGTAGCCGGCCCAGCGCATGAGCAGCAGCATGGCCTTCGCCCGGCCGCGGCTGCACATGCCGGTCTCCTGGCACAGGCCGATGATGCGCCCGGCGGTGAGCCGCGTTCCCGATGCGTCCGGATTGGTGTGCAGATACAGGACCATGATGGCGAAGATCGCGCGGGCCCGGTCATTCAGCACCCGGTTCGCGATCCGGTTGCCCTCGTAGCGGCGCACCAGGCTCGATGCCATCTGACGGGAGACCTGGCCGATCTCCGGGTGGAGACGAAGTGCGGCAATCCTCTTCCGGACCACGTCACGCTCCGGATCGTCCGACCGCAGGCTGGTCACCGAGGCGGCGTTCTTGTGTCGATGCACGGTGGACATGCCTCGTTATCCCTGCATCCCGACCTTTGCCACCAGAACGCTCCGACCGCCCCGCGCAGGGCTTCCGGACATGGCCAGAAATCGCCATTGCCGCTCCTGCGGCCCCATTCTACCCCTCTCCGCACGGCATTAGCCAGCGAGAGAGATCATGGGGCGCAGCCACTTTAAGTCATTCCTGAGCCTTGCGGCTGCTGGGGTGTGTTTCAGCCTCGCCTCAACCATCCCGACGGCAAGCTGGGCTGTGGTTTATTGCAAGACTGCAGGGGTTCCGCAAGGCTGCGTGCAGCGTCCCACACGGGTCGTATACTGCACGCGCCCGGGATATCCCGCAGGATGTGTCGCCAAGGGAAATGGCACCGGTGTGGGCGTGATGCCCGGCGCGGGCGCGGGGGCGGCGGGTGTCGGTCTGGCACCGGGGCCCGGCCTCGCCGGCGACGGCGTCAACACCGGCGGCCCAGTGAACCGCGCGGGGGTGCGCTAGGAAGCGTCCCGGCCGGATCGGCTGCCGATCTTGCCGGAGCGCTTTCTGTCAGAGGGGAGAGGCTGATCGTCAGGGTCTGCCGCGTGTCGGCATGTCCCGAATCAGACCCTCGAAAGCCGCGTGTATCTGCGGGGGTGCCGCGGCCTTTAACGCCCATGGATGTCAGCACCGGTCCATCCATGGGCGTATCCCTCCGCCGCGGGAGCTTCCCGCGCGATCTGCGAAATGGGAATTGCGCCCAGATGCCGGATCTCCGCGCAAACCCGCTGTCTTCTCCAAAGCCAAACCCCAAGAGGATGATCATGTCCAAGCTGTCGCTTGCGCTTGCTTTCGGCTTCGGCGCCGTGTGCCTTGCCTCCTCGGCCTATGCGGACCGCGCGGCCGCCGACAAGTGCGCCGCCAAGCTCGATGCCAATGGCAAGAAGATCTATCAAGCCAGCGCGCCGTCCATCGCGCCCGGCGCCGACATCCGCTCCGTGGTCACCGACCAGACCAAGGCGCTGGTGATGGGCGGCACCATCAGCCGCAGCGCCGCCAAGCCGGCGGCCGAAGCGGCCGGATCCTGCCTTGCGATGATCAATTCCTGACCGTTCGCCGCCGTTTCGGTAACACCGCCGCGTTGTCAGCGGCGGTGCTGCTGATTATAGAACAGGTCCGTGCGGGAGTGCTCCCGCACGCTCCGCGAGGTTAACGGGCGAAAGACGATGGTGGCACGCATCTACAAGCCGGCGCGCAACGCGATGCAGTCGGGAGTGGCCAAGACCAAGCACTGGGTACTCGAATATGAGCCGGAGCGCCCGCGTCAGGTGGAGCCGCTGATGGGCTACACCAGCTCGAGCGACATGAAGAGCCAGGTGCGCCTGCGCTTCGAGACCCGCGAGGAAGCGGTGGCCTATGCGGAGCGCCACGGCATTCCCTATCAGGTGGCCGAGCCGCACGAGCCGGCCCGCCGCCGCATCGCCTATTCCGACAATTTCGCCCACGCCCGCGTGGGGCAGTGGACGCACTGAACGCCTGAAAGTGCCGGGAGCGGTGGCCCGACGGCGCGCGCTCCCGCCTTTCACGTGGATGAGAGCGCGTGCGCGCGTCTGACGTGCGGCATTGCGGCGGGCCATGTGGTAAAGGCTGGTCCGTTCCGGCGCATGGCCCCGTAGCTCAGCTGGATAGAGCAAGTGCCTTCTAAGCACTAGGTCGCAGGTTCGAGCCCTGCCGGGGTCGCCAGCCAAGCCTTGATCCGGCCTTCTCCCCTTTCAGTTCGCACCGCCGGCGCCGGATGGCGCCGCTTTCGAACGCACCTCCGTTCCAGTCGCGCGCCCGCGCGTGAAACAAAGCGGGTCGGGTGCCGCCCGGCTCCGCGCCGCATGGCATACAGAGGCATGGGTGCTTCCTGGACAAGCGTGAGCGCCCGTTTCGTGGAGATGACCCTGGCCATGACGGAACTCGAGCGCCTGATTGCAGATCTTGCGACAAACCCTGAACTGACGGCTCGGCTGGCCCGGCTGCCGGCCGCCGATGTCCATATGGCGGCGTCCGTGCTCAATGCAGAAGGCTATCGGATCACGGCCGCAGACCTGACTGTTGCCGGCATGGCCAGTTCTGACCGTCTTCAGCCGCTTGCGGACAGCGAACTCGATGCCGTGGCGGGTGGCTCGTGGAGCGACGTCCTGAATTCGATCAAGAAGCCGGGCCTGGGCTACATCAGCGGCATCTGGAAATAGGAGGAAGGGCACCCGTGCCTTGAAAGTGATCCCGCTTGAGGCTTTTGAGCCTGCGGCCGTTCCTGGGGTGCAAGGCTCATTCGGCCTCGTCGCCCTCGGCCATGATGCGGGTGACGGAGGTGCTGGTCCAGACAAGGGCGCCATTCGCGCGCACCACATATTCCGCGCGGCCGAGATAGCGCAGCACGGCCGGAGCGCCGCTGCTCTCGGGATTTGCATATTGATCCCGCACCACGAAAGTCCGGGTCATGGGATCATGCCAGACCATGGTGGTGCGGCCGGGGCAGTCGGTGAAGGCGGGGGTGTTGGCGTCACCGGTGACCCGAACCATGCGCGCATGCAGCACGTTGCAGGCGTCGCGGGCGGAAACCTTGATCTCGAAGAGGGGCGCGGAGAAGGTGTGTGCGGTCCTGCCGGAGCGCTCCGCCACGAGGGCCGCGGCAGCAAGGGCAAGCGACACGATGGCCACATGAACGGCGCGCACCCGGAACTTCGGTGCTGCAACGGTCTGCGAGCCAAGAGTTATCGCCATGCCCGTCCCCTCGGGTGAATGAGGGAATAGCTTGGCGACCGTACCTGTGTATGGCAAGCGATGATTCGCGGCAGGCGCGCATATAATTCAGGCACGCGTGCTGCGTGTCCTGGCGGCCACGCCTGGGCAAGAAAGGTCGGCTGGGCGGCGGAGACGCGAAACGAGGGGATGGAGCGCCGCCCAGCCGAGGCAAGTGATGAAGAGACTGCCCGCACCTATATCCGCACACCCGGCGCTGCGGCGAAACCGGAAGCCCTTCCAGCCCGACAACGATCGTCCGGATTTGCATCCATATCCGGGGAAATTTGCGGAAGCGTCGGGCGGCTCCCGCCGTGAGGGTCATCGTCCGGTCACGGAGATGGTGGTCCAATGGACTCGCCCATCCTCTGCGACCGTGTAACGGGCGGTGGCCTGGAAGCGCACGACGGAGGGTGTGCCGCGCTGGTCCTGCACATCCATCTGGTCGACGATGATGAAGACGTGATTGGCCGGATCGTGCCAGACGGACGATTTTGCGCCGGGACAGCCGGAGCGGCTGACGGGATGCCTGCCGTCCAGTTGTTCGATCACTTTCCGACGCACCGCCTCGCAGGCATCGGCGGGGGAGACGTGCACTTCGAAAAGCGGCCGCTCAACTTGCGCCACTGTGCGAAACGCGCGGCACACGCCGATCCCCAGCAGCATCAGCAAAGCCAGGGTGACGCCCGTGATCTTGAACCAGAACACTGTCTTGGAGCGAGATTTCATAGCTGGCGCGATAACTGCAACGATCAATCAAAGCTGTCTTTGGTCAACCGCTCCACAGCGGGCAACGGCTTTTTCAGGCGCATCCCGAAGGAAATCTGACCGTACGTTGAAAATACGCGCCGCGATTGCAGAAAAATGCTATAACACCTGACGGGTCATTCATGGTGGATGTTTCTGGTATTTTAATACATCTGATCTTGTGTCCCCCGGCGGCACAAGCTCCTATCTTCAAGGGTGCACGCCCTTGAGTCGGGTTTTGCCCCAATGACCCTCTGCACATGGATGCGAGATGGAAAGAGATGATGTGAAGGCGCGCGCCGAGGCGGTGTTCGCGCGGGGGGCGAGCGAGAGTTCTTCCCGCGTCGAACAGGAGGCCGAGGCCGTCCGCGCCAAGATGGCGCGGCTGAAGGCGCTGCGCGAGGCCCGCGAACAGGCCGAGACGGATCGCGCGGAGACCGCCCGCGCCCGCCTCCGGCTTGCCCGGAGCCGCAAGGACGGCTGAACGGTCGCAGCTAAAGTTGTCGCGCGCCGCGTCACAGTGATGTGGCGGGTCGTGCATGTACGCGCCCAGGGCTGTCCGGGCGTTTTTTGCTTTAAGCTCAGGGCGTTCACGTATTTATAAGCGCGTCTGTTTGTAAATCGCCCTTTGAAATAAGAGACCTGTACGGCTTCATCGTGCAGTGCGGTAAGCCTGAAGCAAGCCTGGTGCCCGATAGCCGAGTCAACGTTTGTTGGAGGCTGTCATGCTGAGCGGGCTGAAGATCAGGACGAAGTTGTTACTGGGCTTCGGGGTGGTGGTTGCCCTGATGCTCCTGAATGCGATCTGGCTCACGGTGTCCAGCCGGCAGATCGAGGCGGCGATGCGGGCGTCCGACGCGGCTGCCGACACCGTCATCACCATGAAAGACGCATTCCTAGAGGTCCGGCAGGGCCGCGTGATGGCCTGGTCCTATATGGCGACCGGCGAGCCGAGCTATCTCAGCGGGCGCGACACCGCCTTCCGGAACTTCGACGACATCTACAAGAGGGCGCTGGCGCTCAAGCCCTCCGCCGAGGCCGTGCGGCTCATGGATGACTTCCGCGCGGCGGTGGTGGGCTTCCGCGACGCGGCGGTGAAGATGAACGACCTGAAGAAACAGGGCGTCGCCGCCACCGCTCCCGAGATGGTCGCGGTGATGAAGGACGTTGATGCCGGTGCCCGTCTCTATGCGGAGACGAACGGCAAGGCGGCTGGCTTTCTGGCCCAGCAGAACGACCTGGCGGCCAAGCAGGCCTATGACCAGCTCAGCAGCTCCAACACCATCACCCTGGCGCTCGTTGTCGTTCTGGTCGCGGTCAGCGCGATCATCGCCTTCCTGCTCTCCCGCGCCATCGCCACCCCGGTGCGCGACATTTCCGGCGTGATCGGCCAGCTCGCTCAGGGTTCGACCGATGCCGACGTACCGCACCGCGGGCGCGGCGACGAGGTGGGCGACATGGCCCAGTCGGTGGAAGTGCTCCGCGAGGCGCTGCATGAAGCCCACCTGACCCGCGAAGCCCAGGCGGCCCGCGAGGAAGACGAGCGCCGCGTGCTCGCCCGCCGTCAGGCGCTGGCGGAGGACTTCGTCTCCCGCATGCAGCAGCTTGCCTCCGGCTTTGCCAGCTCCTCGCAGGAGGTGGCGGATTCGGCCCGCAATCTCTCCTCCACCGCGGAGGAGACCTCCCGCCAGGCCCAGCATGTGGCCCATGCGGCGGAAGAGGCGGCGACCAACGTGCAGACGGTTGCGGCCTCCTCCGAGGAACTGGCGGCATCGGTCAGCGAAATCACGCAGCAGGTCAGCCATTCGGCCGACGTGGCGGACGTGGCCTTCCGCGAGGCCGAATCCTCCAACGCCCGCATCGTCGATCTGACCAATGCGGCGGCGGCCATCGGCGATGTGCTCAATCTCATCAAGGGTATCGCCGATCAGACCAACCTTCTGGCGCTCAATGCCACCATTGAGGCGGCCCGCGCCGGCGAAGCCGGCAAGGGCTTCGCGGTGGTGGCCTCCGAGGTGAAGGAACTGGCCGGGCAGACCGCCAAGGCCACGACCGAGATCTCCACCAAGATCAACGAGATCCAGCAGGCGACCAACGGCACCGTCTCCTCCATGAGCGAGATCGTGCGGGTGGTCACCGACATCAAGTCCATCTCCTCCTCCATCGCCAGCGCGGTGGAGCAGCAGGGCGCGGCCACCGGCGAGATCGCCGAGAACTGCCAGCGGGCGGCGTCCGGCACCCAGCAGGTGACGGAGAATATCGAGGGCGTGGGCCGCTCGGCGCAGGTCACCGGCGCGGCGTCGCAGCAGCTCCTGTCGCTGTCGCAGAACCTGTCCGGTCAGGCGGCCGACCTGCGCACCGTGGTGGAGCGCTTCGTGCAGGATCTGAACGCGGCCTGATATGGCCATGTGGCGGACGGGGCCTGCCTCGCCCCGCCACATCCGGTCCCTGATCGGGATTGAACGACGATACCCAATGGCCGGGAGCAATCCCGGCCATTGCCGTTTTCAGCGCCTGCCGCCTCATTCCGCCGCAATGTCCTTATGGGCGTGAGCCTTGCTCCGCATGGGCCGGCGGCATCGCTCTTATGGGCTTTTTATACCGCAGCGCCGCATTCCCCATCTCGCGCTTACCACCACCGGACGTAGCTTGGCCCCCGCAAGAGAGGTGCCCTATGGCAGACGTCCTGTACCTTCTGATCATCCTCGTCTTCTTCGGCCTCATGGCGGTCTATGCCCGTTGGGCAGCGCAGGCCTGAAGGAGCGCGTGATGATCGATCTCATCCTCGGCGCCGCCGTCACGGTCGGCCTCGCCGCTTATCTCCTCACGGCGCTCGTGCGCCCCGAGAAATTCTGACGCGCGCCCGGCCGCGCTCCCAATCGAAAGACCCATCGCCATGACCGCCAACGGCTGGCTCCAGATCATCGTTCTGTTTGCGGTGGTGATCGCGACTGCGATCCCCCTCGGCCGCTTCATGGCCCGCGTCTATGCGGGCGAGCGGACCTTCCTGTCCCCCGTGCTCGGCCCTGTTGAGCGCGGGCTCTATCGCGTGGCCGGCGTCGATCCGAAGTTGGACCAGAGCTGGATCGGCTACACGCTCGCCATGCTCGCCTTCAACGGCGCGGGCGCCGTGCTGCTTTATGCCATCCTGCGCTTCCAGGACTTCCTGCCCTGGAATCCGCAGGGCTTCGCTGGTCTCTCGCCGGATCTCGCCTTCAACACGGCCGTCAGCTTCGTGACCAACACGAACTGGCAGGCCTATGCGGGCGAGACCACCATGAGCAACTTCAGCCAGATGGTCGGCCTCACCGTGCAGAACTTCCTGTCGGCGGCCACGGGCCTTGCGCTGGCCATCGCGCTGGTGCGGGGCTTTGCCCGCTCGGGTGCGAAGGGGGTCGGCAACTTCTTCGTCGATACCACGCGTTCGACCCTCTACATCCTGCTGCCGCTGTCGCTGGTGACGGCCATCGTCCTCGTCGCCATGGGCGTGCCCCAGACGCTGGACGGCTCGGTGGTCGCCACGACACTCGACGGTGCCCAGCAGAACATCTCCATCGGCCCGGTGGCCTCGCAGATCGCCATCAAGCAGCTCGGCACCAATGGCGGCGGCTTCTTCAACGCCAACGCGGCCCATCCGTTCGAGAATCCCTCCGCCCTCGCCAACATGCTGCAGGTCTGGCAGATGCTGGTGATCTCGGTGGGCATCGTCTTCGCCTTCGGCCAGCTCATCGGCGACAAGCGGCAGGGCCACGCCATCCTCGCGGCCATGATGATCCTGCTCGTCACCGGCGTTGCGGTGGCCTATTGGGCGGAAGCGGCTGGCACGCCCATCCTGCACGGCGCGGGCCTTGATCCGGCCGGCGGCAACATGGAGGGCAAGGAGGTTCGCTTCGGCCTCGCGCTCTCGGCGCTGTGGGCTGCGGTCACCACCGGCCTGTCGTGCGGCGCGGTCAACGCCATGCACGGCTCCTTCACCCCCATCGGCGGGCTTGTGCCCCTCGTGCTCATCAAGCTCGGCGAGATCCTGCCGGGCGGCGTCGGCTCTGGCCTCTACGGCATGCTGGTCATGGCCATCATCGCGGTCTTCGTCGCCGGCCTCATGGTGGGCCGCACGCCCGAGTATCTGGGCAAGAAGATCGAGGCCAAGGAAGTGAAGATGGCCGTTCTGGCAAGCCTCGTGCTGCCCGTCTTCGTGCTCGGCTTCTCGGCGGTCGCCGCCGTGCTGCCCGGCCCGCTGGCGGCGGTCGGGAACGGCGGCCCGCACGGCCTGTCCGAGATCCTGTATGCCTATGCCTCCGGCACCGGCAACAACGGCTCGGCCTTCGCCTCGCTCAGCGCCAACACCCCCTGGTGGAACAGCACGCTTGGCCTTTCCATGCTCGCCGGCCGCTTCGCCTACATCGTCCCGATGATGGCCATCGCCGGCTCGCTCGCAGCCAAGACGCGGCTCGCCGCCTCCAGCGGCACCTTCCCCACCCATGGCCCGCTGTTCGTGGGCCTGCTCATCGGCACCATCGTCATCCTCGGCGGTCTCCAGTTCTTCCCGGCCTTCGCCCTCGGCCCTATCGCCGAGCAGGTGCAGATGCTGGCGGGCAAGACCTTCTGATCCCGGCGCAGGAGAATTCCATGTCCACCAAAGCCGTCGCCTCCGTCGCGACACCCGACATCCTGGCCCGGGCCGCGCTCGACGCGGTCCGCAAGCTGGATCCGCGCCTGCTGGCCAAGAACCCGGTGATCTTCGTCACCGAGGCCGTGGCCGCCCTCGTTACCGTGCTGTTCATCCGTGATCTCGCGACGGCTCAGCCGGTGCTGTTCACCGGCCAGATCATGGCATGGCTGTGGTTCACCGTGCTCTTTGCCAACTTCGCCGAGGCGGTGGCCGAGGGGCGGGGCCGGGCGCAAGCCGAAAGCCTGAAGCGCGCCCGCACCGACACGCTGGCCCGCCGGCTGGACGACATCCGCAACCGTGAGCGCTTTACCAAGATCTCCGCCCTCGACCTCAAGGTGGGCGACCTGGTGGTGGTGACCGCCGGAGAGCTGATCCCCGGCGATGGCGAGATCGTGGAAGGCATCGCCTCTGTGAACGAGGCGGCGATCACCGGCGAAAGCGCTCCCGTGATCCGCGAGAGCGGCGGCGATCGCTCGGCGGTGACCGGCGGCACGACGGTGGTGTCCGACGAGATCGTGGTGCGCATTACCGCTGCGCCGGGCAGCTCCTTCATCGACCGCATGATCGCGCTCGTCGAAGGCGCCGAGCGGCAGAAGACGCCCAACGAGATCGCCCTCACCATCCTGCTTGTGGGCATGACGCTGATCTTCCTCATCACCGTCGTCACCCTCTACGGCCTCGGCCTCTATGGCGGCACGGAGCTTTCGGTGCCGGTGCTTGTGGCGCTGCTCGTCACCCTCATCCCCACCACCATCGGCGGCCTGCTCTCGGCCATCGGCATCGCCGGCATGGACCGTCTCGTGCGCCACAACGTGCTGGCCATGTCCGGCCGCGCGGTGGAGGCGGCGGGCGACGTGGACACGCTGCTGCTCGACAAGACCGGCACCATCACCTTCGGCAACCGCATGGCCACCGAGATCATCCCGGTGCCCGGCGTGAGCGAGAAGGAGGCCTACGAGGCCGCGCTCCTCGCCTCGCTGGCGGACGATACGGCGGAAGGCCGCTCCATCGTGGCGCTGGCGCGGGACCGCTTCGGCATGAACATCACCGAAGCGCCGGCGGATGCCAATTTCGTCGCCTTCTCGGCCGCCACCCGCATCTCGGGCGTGGACCTCGGCGGGCGCCGACTGCGCAAGGGCGCGGTGGACAGCGTGCGCCGCTTCGCCTCCGAACTGTCGGGCGGGCGCCTGCTGGAGCCGGCGGACTTCAACGCGGCGGTGGAGCGCATCGCCCGCTCCGGCGGCACGCCGCTCGGCCTTGCGGATGGCGGGCGCCTCATCGGCGTCATCCACCTCAAGGACGTGGTGAAGCCGGACATCAAGGAGCGCTTTGCGGAACTGCGCCGCATGGGCATCCGCACGGTGATGGTGACGGGCGACAATCCGATCACCGCCGCCGCCATCGCTTCCGAGGCGGGCGTGGACGACTTCATCGCCGAGGCAACCCCGCAGGACAAGCTGAACTACATCCGCACCGAGCAGCGCAACGGCCGGCTGGTCGCCATGTGCGGCGATGGCACCAACGATGCCCCGGCGCTCGCCCAGGCGGATGTGGGCGTCGCCATGCAGACCGGCACGCAGGCGGCCCGCGAGGCCGGCAACATGGTGGATCTCGACAGCGATCCCACCAAGCTCATCGAGATCGTGGGCATCGGCAAGCAACTGCTCATGACGCGCGGCTCGCTGACCACCTTCTCGATCGCCAATGATGTCGCGAAGTACTTTGCCATCATCCCGGCGCTGTTCATCGCCGCCATTCCGGAACTCGGCGTGCTCAATGTCATGGGGCTCTCCACGCCCCAGAGCGCCATCCTCTCGGCGGTGATCTTCAACGCCCTCATCATCATCGCGCTGATCCCGCTGGCTCTGAAGGGCGTGAAGTACACGCCCGCCAGCGCCGCCAGCGTGCTCACCCGCAACCTCCTCATCTACGGGCTCGGCGGCATTCTCGTCCCGTTCATCGGCATCAAGCTGGTGGACCTGGCGGTCACCGCTTTGCACCTCGCCTGAACGGAAGGACCAGCCATGCTGTCCCAGATCCGCCCGGCCATCACCCTTCTGGTGGCCTTCACCCTGCTGACCGGCGTCGCCTATCCCCTCGCCATCACCGGCATCGGCCAGACGCTCTTTCCCTCCGCCGCCAACGGCAGCCTCGTGACGCGCGGCGGCACGGTGGTAGGCTCGCTGCTCATCGGCCAGAAGACGACGGGGGAGGGCTATTTCCATCCCCGTCCCTCGGCGGCCGGAGATGCCGGCTATGATGCCGCCAATTCCTCCGGCTCCAACCTCGCCCCCACCTCGCAGAAGCTGAAGGCCCGCATCACGGCCGATGTGGCGGCCCTGCGCGAGGCCGGCGCCACCGGCCTGATCGCGGCCGATGCGGTCACCACCTCCGGCAGCGGCCTTGACCCGCACATCTCGCCCGCCTTCGCCTATGAGCAGGTGGAGCGCGTTGCCAAGGCGCGGAACCTTCCGGAGACGCAGGTGCAGACGCTGGTGGCGGGGCTGGTGGAGGGCCGCGACCTCGGCCTCTTCGGCGAGCCGCGCGTGAACGTGCTGAAGCTCAACCTCGCCCTCGACACGCTGAAATAAGTCCGGTTCCCCCGCCCACCCCTCCCTCAAAAAGGGTGGGGACTTTCCGTCGAGCGGGGCGGTGCCGTCAGTCTGTATTTTCTGTGTCCCCAGCGAAGGGAGGCTCCCTCCCCCCTTGAGGGGGAGGGGTGGGGAGGGGGGTACGCGCGGTCTCCGCAAGAGCGACATCCCGGCGCGTGCGCAGGCACCCGAAGCGCGCGGGCAATCGCAGGATGGAGAGCGTCCTACCCCCCTCCCAACCCTCCCCCACAAGGGGGGAGGGCTTTCCGCCAGGCGCGGCGGGCTCCCTCTCACGCCTGCGGGACGTGTGAAGGGGCAGGGCGGTGCCCACGACCGAGGTGGGGAGACAGGCCCGGCAGCCCGCTTTGCCGTATAAGATCCAAATCCCTCGCTGCGGTGAGGGAATCGCGTCGAGCGTGAGGAGGCCATGGGGCAGGAGGACAAGCCGCGCGCATCACCCGATGCCCTGCTCGCCATGGTTGAGCGGGAGGGCAAGGGCAAGCTGCGCGTGTTTCTTGGGGCCGCGCCCGGCGTCGGCAAGACCTACGCCATGCTCCAAGCCGCCCGCGCCGCCAAGGCCGATGGCCTCGACGTGGTGGTGGGCATCGTGGAGACCCATGGCCGGCGTGAGACCGAGGCCATGCTCGAGGGCCTTCCCGTCCTGCCGCGCCGGCCGATCCATTATCGCGGCCGCCTCGTCCCTGAATTCGACATCGAAGGCGCGCTGGCCCGCCGGCCGAAGCTGCTGCTGGTGGACGAATATGCCCATTCCAACGTGCCCGGCAGCCGCCACCCCAAGCGCTGGCAGGATGTGGAAGACCTGCTGGACGCCGGCATCGACGTCTGGACCACGCTGAACATCCAGCATCTGGAAAGTCTCAACGAGGTGGTCCAGCGCATCACCGGTGTGCGCGTGCGTGAAACCGTCCCGGACACCGCCATCCAGGAGGCGGACGAGGTGGTGATGGTGGACCTGCCGCCGGACGAACTGCTGAAGCGGCTCGCCGAAGGCAGGGTCTATGTGCAGGACACCGCCGCCCGCGCCATCGAGCGTTTCTTCAAGCCCACCAATCTCACCGCTCTGCGCGAACTTGCGCTGCGGCGGGTGGCGGCGCGGGTCGACAGTGACCTCATCGAGCACATGCAGGGCGGGGCCATCGAGGGGCCGTGGGCGGCGGGTGAGCGCATTCTCGTCTGCGTCGGCCCCGATGCCAGCGCCCAGAAGGTGGTACGCGAGGCCAAGCGCCTCGCCGATCTTGCGGATGCCCCCTGGCTGGCGGTGACGGTGGAGCGGCCGGGCCATCCGCTCGATGCCACGGCCCGCGCCAGGGCCGATGCGGCCCTCCGGCTGGCGGAAAGCCTCGGCGCCGAGACGCGGGCGCTGGTGGGCAGCGATCTCGTTGAAGAATTGCTCAAGGTCGCGCGCTTCGAGAATGTGACGCAGATCGTGGTCGCCCGCGCGCGGCCCTCGCGCCTGTCGCGCCCGTTCGTGCGCACGCTGGCGGACGCGCTGGTGCGCGAGGCGGACGGCATCGCGGTGCATGTGCTGACCTTCGAGGAAGGGGAGCGCTCCGCGCCCCGCCGCCGCCTGCCGCCTGTGGGCGGGCTGGACGGCTATGTGGCGGCGGCCATGGCCGTCTCCATCGCGACTCTTCTGGGCGAGGAACTGACCAAGCACGTCGCCTTGCCCAATGTCTCGATGATCTTCCTGCTGGCGGTGCTGATCCCGGCGCTGTTCTTCGGCGTGTGGCCGGCTGTGTTCGCCTCGCTTTTCTCCGCGCTCGCCTACAATTTCTTCTTCATCGATCCCGTCTACACCTTCACCATCGCGCGGCCACACGAGGTGCTGGCGCTCGTCATCTTTCTCGTCATCGCCGTCATCATCTCCGCCGTCGCCGGGCGTGCGCGCGAGCAGGCAAAGGCCAGCGCCCAACGCGTGAAGGCGGGCCGGCGGCTCTATGACTTCACGCGCAAGCTCTCCTCCCTCGCGGACGCGCCGGAGGTGGCGGCTGGCGCGGCCTCGGAGATTCACGCCATCCTCTCGCGGGCGGCCGTCATCCTGTCCTCCACGCGTGGTGAACTCCACATTGCCGCCGCCTGGCCGCCGGAAGACCGGCTCGACACCGCCTCGTTGAGCGCCGCCCGCTGGGCCTATGAGCATGGCGAGCCGGCGGGGGCGCGCACCGCGACGCTGCCGAGCGTGCCGTGGCTGTTCATCCCGCTGAAGGCGCGGCAGGGCATCATCGGCGTCATCGGTATCGAGGCGCTCTCGGGCGAGCCGCTCGATGCGGAAGGGCGCGTGCTGCTCGATGCGCTGGCGGACCAGACCGCCTCGGCGCTGGAACGCGCCGCGCTGGCGGGCGAGATGGCGGATGTGCGCAGCGCTGCGGAGGCGGAGCGGGTCCGCAACATCCTGCTCGCCTCCATCAGCCACGATTTCCGCACGCCCTTGTCCTCCATTCTCGGCGCGTCATCGAGCCTCATCGAATATGGCGCCCGCATCGATCCCGAGCAGCGGCGCGACCTGCTCTCGCAGATCCGCGAGGAGGCGGACCATCTCGACAGCATGGTCCGCAACCTCCTCTCCATGACGCGGCTTGAGGCGGGCGCTCTCGATCTGCGCCGCGACTGGGTGGACGTGGGCGAGGTGGTGAACCAGTCGGTCGCTGCGGCCCGCCGGCGCGGGGCCATCCAGCACCTGACGGTGCGTCTGGGGGAGAACCTGCCGCTGGTGCGGGCGGATCAGATCCTGCTCAATCAGGTGCTGGCCAACATCGTGGGCAATGCGGTGCGCTATGCCGGCGCTTCCGCGAGCATCGAGGTTTCGGCCGAGCGCGTGGGCGACGAGGTGGAGATCGCCGTCACGGACAGCGGCCCCGGCATTCCCTCCGGCCTCCTTGGCCATGTCTTCGAGAAATTCGTGCGTGCCGCCTCCGACCGGGCCGATGGCGGGGAAGGGGCTGGGCTCGGACTTGCCATCGCCAAGGGCATCGTGGAGGCCCATGGCGGAACCATCACGGCGGAAAGCCCGCCGCCGGGGCGCGCCTCCGGCCTCCGGCTCGCCTTCCGCCTGCCCGTCGAACCGGACACCGGCCCATGACCGATATTCGTATTCTGGTGGTGGATGACGAACCCGCCATCCATCGCTTCCTCAGCCCCGCCCTCACCGCCGCCGGCTATGGCGTGGCGCGGGCGGACGATGCGGCGGGCGCGCTGCGCGCCATCGCCACCCATCCGCCGGATGCGGTGCTGCTCGATCTCGGCCTGCCGGACATGGACGGCAAGGAGGTGATCGGCCGCGTGCGCCAGTTCTCGCAGGTGCCCATCATCGTTCTTTCGGCCCGCGACCGGGAGGCGGAGAAGATCGAGGCTTTGGACCTCGGGGCGGACGATTTCGTCAACAAGCCCTTCGGCGTCGGCGAACTCATGGCGCGCATCCGCGCCGCCTTGCGCCAGCGCGGCGGCGATACCCACGCGGCGGATGTGGTGCTGAAGGTGGGGCCACTGGAGATCGACCGGCCGCGCCATCGCGTCACTCGCGACGGGCAGGAAATCAAGCTGACGCCCAAGGAGTTCGAGCTTCTGGTCTATCTCGCCCGCCATCCCGGCCGGGTGCTGACCCACCGGCAGATTCTCGGGGCCGTGTGGGGGCCGGCCCATCTCGACGACACGCAATATCTGCGCGTCTATGTGGGCCAGTTGCGCCAGCGCCTGGAGGTGGAGCCGGCAACGCCCACGCTCATCCTCACCGAGCCGGGCATCGGCTATCGCATGGCGGAGTAGGGGGGCTGCCTTATTCTCCGCGGCATTTCGTGTAGCATCGCCCGATGCTCTGCGCTGAATGTCCCCGCTGCCGCCGCCGTTCCATCATCGGCAAGCCGCCTGCTGCCATCACCGATTCTCCCGCGCCCGAGCCGCCGGAGGGCGCGCGTCTGCGTTGCGACGTGTGCGGTTCCAAGAATGTGCGGGTGGTGCGTTTCGCCTCCCCCATCGAGGCGCTGCGCTTCGCCAACAACCGGATCTGAGCCGCCGAGCGGCAGCTTGGCAACCGGATGGGCATCTGCCGCGTTGAAGGGGATCAACCCCGAGCGACGAGAGCGCCCATGCCGGCCCCTGCCAAAGAGACTGCTGAGACCCCCGCTGCCATCGGTGTGCACGGGGCCGCCGACCTGCCGGGCATTACTGTCACCAGCTATAATCTGGAAGTGAAGGACAAGGACGGCTTTCTCGGAGACCGCGCCTCGGGCACCGCCTTCCGCTCCTTCGTGCGCGACTGGCGGCGCACCCTGCGCGAAATGGGCAAGGATCCGTTCGACGAGGACCTCGACGCCCGCATCAGCAAGAAGAAACTCGACAAGTTCCTCGCCGAGGGTGACGCCGACGCTGCGGCCGTGGTCCAGGGCGCCATCGAGGATTTCGCCCGCAACCTCGCCCATGTGGCGGGGCGCTTCCTCTCCCAGAAAAGCTGGCGGGAGGTCTCGCACATCGTCGTCGGCGGCGGGCTCATCGAGGCGCGGGTGGGGGAACTCGCCGTCGCGCGCACGGCCGCCCTGCTGCGGGCTGACGATATCAAGGTGACGCTGGAGACGCTGCGCCATCATCCCGACGAGGGCGGCCTCATCGGTTGCCTGCATCTGGCCCCGTCCTGGATCTTCTCCGGCTATGACGGCATCGTCGCCGTGGACATCGGCGGGTCGAACATCCGCGCCGGCATCGTCCGGCACAATGTGAAGAAGGACCCGCTGCTGAAGAACGCGGACGTCTGCCGCTTCGACCTCTGGCGCCATGCGGACGAAACCCGGCTGGGGCGAGAGGCTGCCGTGGACCGGCTGGTGGAGATGATCCAGGGGCTGGTGAAGAAGGCGGAGTCGGAGAAGCTGTCCGTGGCGCCCTTCATCGGCATTGCCTGCCCCGGCATCATCGAGGCGGACGGCAGCATCCGCCGCGGCGCCCAGAACCTGCCGGGCAAATGGGACAGCGAGCATTTCCTGCTGCCCGAACGCATCCGCTCGGCCATTCCGACCATCGACGGGCACGATACGCTTGTGGTGATGCACAACGATGCCGTCGTGCAGGGGCTGAGCCAGCGGCCCTGGATGACGGAGGTGCCCAACTGGGCCGTCCTCACCATCGGCACCGGTCTCGGCAATGCCAGCTACGCCAACCGGCCCGAGACGAAGGACTGACCGCAAAACCGGACCCCGGTGCCGTGGGGCTTCGTCGCATGGGGCCTGACAGCCGGCTGTGATTCTTGCTAGAGCACGTTCCGATCCGCCTGCGCCGCACGCGGGTCGGTCAAACGTTCTCTGCGTAGGCTCTGAAGCCTCGCCGGGGTGTCATGTCTGCCGGCGGGGCCGGCGGGACCGAGCGCGAAGAAAGAGACCATGGTCAACATCAATCCGAACGGCCTGCTGCCGAAGCGCATCGCGGTGACGGGGGGCGCGGGCTTTGTCGGATCGCATCTGTGCGAGGCTCTGCTGGGCCGCGGGCACGAGGTGCTGTGCATCGACAATTTCTACACCGGCGCCCGGGTGAACGTGCAGCATCTGCTCGGCAATCCGCGCTTCGAGCTGATGCGCCACGACATCACCTTCCCGCTCTATATCGAGGTGGACGAGATCTACAATCTCGCTTGTCCCGCCTCGCCGGTGCATTACCAGTTCGATCCGGTGCAGACGGTGAAGACCAGCGTCATCGGTGCCATCAATGCGCTGGGCCTTGCCAAGCGCCTGCGGGTGCCGGTGCTTCAGGCCTCCACCTCCGAGGTCTATGGCGATCCGGAAGTGCATCCCCAGCCGGAGGGCTACTGGGGTAACGTGAACCCGATCGGCCCGCGCTCCTGCTATGACGAGGGCAAGCGCTGCGCGGAGACGCTGTTCTTCGACTATCACCGGCAGCACCAGATCGCGATCAAAGTGGTACGTATTTTCAATACGTATGGGCCGCGGATGCACCCGAACGACGGGCGTGTGGTCTCGAACTTCATCGTCCAGGCGTTGCGTGGGGAGGATATTACCGTCTTCGGCGACGGCTCCCAGACTCGCTCCTTCTGCTACGTCGACGATCTGGTGCGCGGCCTCATCGCCATGATGGAGAGCCCGAAGGACGTGATCGGTCCCATCAACATCGGCAATCCGGCGGAATTCACCATCCGTCAGCTCGCCGAGCAGGTGATCGCGCTCACCGGCTCGCGCTCGCGCATCATCGAGAAGCCGCTGCCGCAGGACGATCCCAAGCAGCGACAGCCCGACATTTCGCGGGCGCGGGACACGCTCGGCTGGGGGCCGACGGTGCAACTGGAACAGGGGCTCAAGGCGACCATCGCCTATTTCGACCGCCTGCTGTCGCACCGACCCACCGACGCCACGGGGCCGCTGCTTGATCCCGCGCCGGCCGGGCAGGCCTGACGGGGGCGTCCGCAACCCATTGAAGACCGAAAATAAAAACGGCTGGCACCCCCCGGGAGCCAGCCGTTTTTTACGCCGTTTACTGAGTGGTCTTCAGGCCGCAACCGCGTTCGAGAAGGCCACCGGGGCCGACAGGATGGGTGCGGGTATCGCCATCCCGTGGCTCACCAAGGGAAAATCCGCGAGCAGGTCGCCATCTTCATCGAGTGCGTAGATGGCAAGGCCGGCCGCATAATGCTGGTCGTTGTCCGCGATCTCGAGCGCGAGGTCGAGATCGAAGCAGATGGTGTCCGGCTCGGCCATGAGGGTGCCGGATGACGTCCTCAGGTAAGCTTTGACAAGATAGGCATACGCCTCTTGGCCGAGTTGCATGGTAGCGTTCCCCGACTGGCTCTTCCCGTTCCCCCGAACGGTCTAGATGAACCAGTTGTCAGGAATCATAGCTGGCAAGGTCCGATCCGGCTACTGGGAAACAGTGTCAAAACGGATCAGTGCAGACGTTGGAAGGGAAAGGATGGGTACTGTTTTCCTCTCCGATCTGGTGCTGCTGGTAGGGTCGGCTCTGGTACTCCTCGGTACCGTTTCAAGCCTCCTGGCAGCCCGCTTCGGCGCGCCCATCCTTCTCGTCTTCCTGTTGCTCGGAATTCTGGCCGGCGAGGCCGGGCCGGGACAGATACACTTCTCCGACTACTGGGCCACCTACATGGTGGGCTCGGCGGCCCTGGCCGTGATCCTGTTCGACGGCGGCCTCCGGATGCGCGCGTCCACCATGCGGGGCGCCGTGGTGCCGGCGGTCATCCTCTCCACGGTCGGCGTGATGCTGACCGCCGGGCTGGTGGCGCTCGCCGCTTTGCCTCTGCTGGGTCTGCCACCGCTGGAGAGCCTGCTGGTGGGCGCCATCGTCGCCTCGACGGACGCCGCCGCCGTCCTGTTCCTCGTCCGCGCGCAAGGGTTGCGCCTCGGTCGCCGGGTGGGGGCGGTGATCGAGATCGAATCGGCCACCAATGATCCGGCGGCGGTCTTCCTCACCGTCACGCTGGTGGAGCTTCTGGCATCCGGCGCCGGCAATCCCGGCTGGGCGCTTACCGTCGGTCTCGTCCAGCAGATGGTGCTCGGCGCGGCGCTAGGCGTGGCGGGCGGTTTCGGTCTCGCATTCGTGCTGAACCGGCTGGACCTGCCGGGCGGGCTTCATCCCGCGCTCGTGGTGGCGGCTGCGGTGCTGATCTATGCGGCCACCGCCATGCTGCACGGGTCCGGCTTCCTCGCCGTCTATCTGGCGGGTCTCGTGCTGGGCAACCGACCCGTGCGGGCCATCGCCTCCATCACCAGTTTCCATGACACGGTGACCTGGCTCTGCCAGATCGTGATGTTCGTGATGCTGGGGCTGCTGCTCTCACCCTCACGCATGGTGCAATATCTGCCCCCGGCGCTGCTGATTGCCGCCTTCCTCGTGCTGGTGGGCCGGCCGGTGGCGGTCTTCCTCTGTCTGTGGCCCTTCCGCTTCAACTGGCGGGAGAAGGCCTTCATCTCCTGGGCGGGTCTGCGCGGGGCGGTGTCCATCTTCCTCGCCACCATTCCCATGCTGGCGCAGCTTCCCAATGCGGAGGCCTATTTCAACGTGGCCTTCGTGGTGGTCCTGGTCTCGCTGATCCTGCACGGCTGGAGCCTCGTCTTTGCCGCCCGCCGGCTCGACGTGGCGCTGGCCGAGCCGGCGCGCGAGGCTAAGCGGTTCGAGATCGACCTGCCGGGCCAGAGCGAGCACGAACTGGTCGCCTATCCGGTGACCGGCGATACGCTGGCCATCTCCTCCGGCCTGCTGCCGCTCTGGGCCCGGCTCGTCTTCGTGGTCCGGCGCGGGCAGGTGCTCTCGCCGCAGGAGGCGGGTGTGCTGAAGAGCGGCGACTATGCCTATATTCTCGCCCCGCCCCGCAGGGTGCACAGGCTCGACCCCTTGTTCATGCCGGAGGAGCGGGTGCCGAGCGAGACCGTGGCTGGCTTTCCCTTCTCCGGCGAGGTGATGGTGGGGGACGTGGCCGATCTCTACGGCCTCTCCGTTCCGCAGGACGAGCGCGCCGTGAGCATCGCCGACACTTTCGCCGACCGCTCCGACGAGCGTCCCTTGCCGGGCATGCGTTTTCCGCTGGGCAATGCGGCCATGGAGGCGCTGGAGGTGGAGGAAGGCCGCGTCACGCAGGCCGCCCTGCGCTTCGAGACGCTCGGCGAGGAGGGCGACAGCCTGCTGACGCGCGTGCGCCGCCAGATCCGCCGCCGCGCCGCGACGGCCGAAGAAGGCGCAAGCCCGGGACCGTGAGCGGGGCTGCCGCCATGTTGACGTTTTCGGCGGGCCGTATGGCGCGCGTGCGCCGGTGTCACGCCGGCTTGAAAGGGAAGTGAGATGGTGCGCCTGTTCATGCGCCCGGGTCAGACCGCGTCCTCCGAGCGCCGCGACGCCACGCGCGCCCTTGCGGACATGACCCGCCGCCTGCTGGATCTGGAGGAGGAGGCCACCGTCTCCGTCAGCGAGATCGCGTGCGGCGACCCGGCCTGCGGCGGCGCCGAAACGGTGGTGCTGGTGATGCGCCCGGGCCAGCCGACTCAGGCCGCCAAGGTGCTCATGCCCGTCGCCCGCGTGACCGAGGAAGACCTCCTCGCCGCCCTCAAGCCGCTCTCCGAACTCGCCCGCAGCGGCACCTGAGGGTCAGGGCGTCACATCACCCCGGTGCACCACATGCACCTTCTTGCCGTCCGGATCACGCAGATAGGCGCCGTAATAGCCGGCGCCATAATGGGGGCGGGGACCGGGCGGGCCTTCGTCCGTGCCACCCGCCGCCATGCCTGCCACATAGGCCGCATCGACGGCCCCCGGGTCCGGGGCGAGGAAGGCGACCATGTTGCCGTTGCCGGCCTGTGCCGGCGCGCCGTTGAACGGGCGATGGGCGAAGAATTCGGGCAGGCGGCTCGCCCCGATCCAGCACAGAGCCTCCGGTCCACCATCGGGCTCGGTTTTGCGCGGGTTGAAGCCGAGGGGTGCCAGCAGCGCATCATAGAAGCGTCCCGCACGGGCGAGGTCCGTGACCCCGACGGTGATATGGCTGAACATGGCCGGGCCTCCCGCTGCTCTGCTGCCAGATTGTCCGAGCCGAGGGGCGATCGCAAGGCGGCCCGGCGGACAATCCGGCGCTTCACCTCGCCGCCGAGTTGATCTAGAGCACGGACAACGGCCGGCGTTTGCCGGCTCACTCCATTGCGACGCTCAGGCCGGACAGCGGATGCCGCTCGGCAGGGGGCGCCGGAAGAACTGCCGAAGAGCGCCATGTCCGTCTCCCTCGCCCCGCGTCCGCCCGTGCCCGCCGTCAGCCGGCTCAATTCCATCTATTCCGCCTTGCCCACCACCATCTTCGAGGTGATGTCGGGTCTGGCCCGCACCCATCAGGCCGTTAACCTCGGACAGGGCTTTCCCGATGATCCGGGCCCGCTGGACGTGCGCCAGAAGGCGGCGGACGCCGTGGTCGATGGCTGGAACCAGTATCCGCCCATGATGGGCCTTGCCGATCTGCGGCAGGCGGCGGCGGTGCACTACAAGCATTGGCAGGGCCTCGACCTCGATCCCGAGAGCGAGGTGATGGTCACGTCGGGCGCCACCGAGGCGCTGGCCGGCGCGCTCTTCTCGCTCATTGAGCCGGGCGACGAGGTGGTGCTGTTCCAGCCGCTCTATGACGCCTATCTGCCTCTCGTGCAGCGGGCGGGCGGCATTCCCCGGCTGGTGCGGCTGGAGCCGCCGTCCTGGCGCATCACCGCCGAGAAGCTGGAGGCCGCCTTCTCGCCGCGCACCAAGGTGGTGTTGTTCAACAACCCGCAGAACCCGACGGGCATCGTGCATTCCCGCGAGGAAATGCAGCTCATCGCCGATTTCTGCATCCGCTTCGACGTCATCGCCGTGTGCGACGAAGTGTGGGAGCACGTGATCTTCGACGGTCGCCGGCATCTGCCCATGATGGCGATCCCCGGCATGCGCGAGCGCACCGTGAAGATCTCGTCCGCCGGCAAGATCTTCGGCATGACCGGCTGGAAGGTGGGCCTCGTCTTCGCCCAGCCTGAGCTGATGCGGGTGCTCGGCAAGGCGCACCAGTTCCTCACCTTCACCACCCCGCCGAACCTTCAGGCGGCGGTTGCCTATGGGCTCGGCAAGGAAGACGCCTATTTCGAGGACATGCGCGCCGACCTCCAGCGCTCCCGCGACCGGCTGGCCAAGGGCCTGTCCGACCTCGGCTTCCCGGTGCTGCCGAGCGCGGGCACCTATTTCCTTTCCGTGGACCTCGCGGCCATCGACCCGACGCTGGATGACGAGGCCTTCTGCCTCGATCTCGTGAAGACCCACGGCGTGGCGGCCATTCCCGTCTCCGCCTTCTATGCGCAGGATGCGGTGCGCTCGGTGGTGCGCTTCTGTTTCGCCAAGCGCGATGCCACGCTCGACGCCGCGCTGGAGCGCCTCGCCGGGGCGCTGCGCAACGGAAGGTAGGTCGTTTGTTCCGCTTTTGCTCCAGGTTGCTTGCCGCCTCGCGATAACGTTAGGTGAGGCTGGCATTTTTCGTTCCAGAATGAAGTGCACGCGATACAAACCAGTCGCGGTACTATTTGGCAGAGTGTAGCCTCTCTAAATTCTGGAGCGTACGAGTGGCGGTCCAAGAGGGACCGTCCTCCCTGTGAGGTGGTGCATGGGCGGGGCGAAGCGGACGGGACGCTGGCGGTTTTATTTTCTGTTTTTCTGCCTTGTTGCGGCAGGCGGGGCCGGCTGGGCGTGGTCGCAGGGGCTCATCGGCAAGGGCGGTGGTACGGCCAAGGCGCAGAGCCAGCCGGAGCGGCGGGTCGCCGTCGTCGTCGCCACCGCGCAGGACAGGCCCATGCCGGTGCGCATCGAGGCCCTCGGTACGGTGGAGCCTCAGGTTACGGTGACCATCCGCTCCCGCGTCGCCAGCCAGGTCACCAGTGTCGCCTTCGAGGACGGCGCCGTCGTCAACAAGGGCGACCTCCTCTTCCAGCTCGATCCGCGCGAGGTGGATGCGCAGATCCTTCAGGCCCGCGCCACCCTCGCCAAGGACAAGACCCAGCTTGAGAAGGCCCTGCGCGACATGGAGCGCTATTCGGGCCTTGCCGCGCGCAACACGGTCTCGCAGGTGACGCTGGACGACGCGCGCACCACCGCCGACGCCCAGAAGGCGACCGTCGATCAGGACGAGGCGAACCTGAAGGCGCTGGAGGTGCAGCGCACCTATTATGACATCCGCTCGCCCGCGTCCGGCCGCCTCGGCGTCGCGGCGGTGCGGCCCGGCGCGGTGATCCGGGTGGACGACACCCTCGCCACCGTGCGCCAGATCAAGCCCATCTATGTCGCCTTCGGCGTGCCCGAGCACTATCTGCGCGACATCCGCGCGGCCCAGAATGACGCGAAGGTCGAGATCGCGCTTCAGGGCAGCAAGGATGTGGTGGGCGATGGCCGCATCTCGGTGATCGACAATACGGTCGATCCGCAGACCGGCACGCTGATGGTGCGGGCCGTGTTCGAGAATGCGGACGAGCGCCTGTGGCCCGGCACCCTTGGTGCCGTGTCGGTCACGCTGCGCATGGAGAGCGGCGTCGTCTCCGTTCCGGCGGAGGCGGTGCAGAGCGGCCAGAGCGGCACCTTCGTCTTCGTGGTGGAAAATGACACTGCCCACGTGCGCCCGGTGACCATGGCCCGCACGGTGGATGGCTATGCGGTCATCACCGCCGGCCTCAAGGGAGGTGAGGTCGTCGTGACGGACGGCCAGCTCTCGCTGCGCGAGGGCAGCCGCGTCAGCGTAAAAGGCGCCGCCGCCTCGACGCCCGCGCCGGGAGCCTGAGCCATGTTCTCGGAGTTGTGCATCCGACGCCCGGTGATGACGACGCTGATGATGCTCTCCCTCATCATCGGCGGCCTCTTCGCCTATCGCCTGCTGCCCGTGGCGGCGCTGCCGCGCGTGGACTTCCCGACCATCAGCATCACCGCGACGTTGCCGGGCGCCAGCCCCGACACCATGGCGACCGCGGTGGCGACACCCATAGAGCGCCAGCTCTCCACCATCTCCGGCATCACCTCGCTCACCTCCACGAGCACGCAGGGCTCGACCTCGATCACCATCCAGTTCGACCTGTCGCGCAACATCGACGATGCGGCCCTCGACGTGCAGTCGGCCCTCTCCGTGGCCCAGCGCCAGCTGCCGGACGAGATGACGACACCACCGAGCTTCCGTAAGGTCAATCCGGCCGATGCGCCGGTGATCCTGCTGGCGGTCTCCTCGGCGACGCTGCCGCTCTCGGCGGTGAATGAATATGCGGACACGGTGATCGGCCAGCAGATCTCCCAGCTTCCCGGCGTGGCGCAGGTGCAGATCTACGGCACGCAGAAATATGCCGTGCGCATCCGCGTCGATCCCGCCGCCGCCGCCGCACGTGGCATTTCCGCCTCCGACATCCAGAACGCCATCGAGGCTCGCGCCTCCAACACGCCCATCGGCCTGCTCTCCGGGCCGAAGCAGGCGCTGACCATCGACATGGGAGCCGCCAAGGCGGATGCGGGCGAATACCGCAAGCTGGTCATCGCCTTCCGCAATGGCGCGCCGGTCCGCCTCGACGAGATCGCCACCATTTCCGACGGCGTGGAGAACGAGCGCGTCGCCTCCTGGTTCAATGACCAGCGCGCCATCGTCCTCGCCGTGGTGCGCCAGCCCGACGCAAATACGGTGGCGGTGGTGGACGAGGTGCGCAGCCATCTCGGCCAGTATCGCTCGCAGGTGCCGGCCTCGGTGGAGATCGACGTCCTCAACGACCGCTCCGTCTCCATCCGCGAGGCGGTGCATGATGTGCAGAAGACGCTGTTCGAGGCCATTGTCCTCGTGGTGCTGGTGATCTTCCTCTTCCTGCGCAACGTGCGGGCCACCATCATCCCCTCGCTGGCCCTGCCCATCTCCATCATCGCCACCTTCGGCGTCATGTGGGCGCTGAACTTCTCCATCAACAACATGACGCTGCTGGCGCTCACCCTGTGCGTCGGCTTTGTGGTGGACGATGCCATCGTGGTGCTGGAGAACATCTACCGGCACATCGAGGAGGGCGAGAAGCCGTTCGCCGCCGCCATCCGAGGCTCGCGGGAGATCGGCTTCACCATCATCTCCATGACGCTGTCGCTGGTGGCGGTGTTCATCCCCGTGCTGTTCATGGGCGGCGTGGTGGGGCGCGTGTTCCGCGAGTTCGCGGTCACCATCTCGATCGCCATCCTGATTTCCGGCTTCGTCTCGCTGACGCTGACGCCCATGCTCTGCGCCCGCGTGCTGAAGGCGCCGGACCACCACAAGACGCCGAACCTCTTCTATCGCCTCACCGAGCGCATGTTCGACGCCTGGCTTGCCGGCTATCGCCACAGCCTCGACTTCGTGCTGCGGCACCGCTTCTTCATGCTGCTGGTGACGTTCGCCACCATCGGTATCTCGGCGGCGCTTTATGTGGTCATTCCCAAGGGCTTCTTCCCCGTGGAGGACAACGGCTTCATCACCGCCACGGTGGAGGCCGCCACCGACACCTCGTTCGAGGCCATGGTGGAGCGGCAGAAGAAGGTCGCCGCCGTGGTGCGGGAGGACCCCAACGTCGCCTATCTGGTCTCCACCGCCGGCGCGACGGGTGTGAGCCGCACCACCAACACGGGGCGGATGTTCATCGCGCTGAAGCCCAAGGGCGAGCGTAAGCTCTCCGCCTTCCAGGTGATCCAGGACCTGCGCCGCCGCACCGCGCAGGTGCCGGGGGTGAACGTGTTCTATCAGCCGGTGCAGAACATCAACATCGGCGGCATCAACTCCAAGAGCCAGTATCAGTACACGCTGCAAAGCTCCGACACGGCCGCGCTCTATGCCGCCGCCCCGGCACTGGAGCGGCGCCTCGCCGAACTGCCCGGCCTGCGCGACGTGACCTCGGACCTCCAGATCACCAACCCGCAGCTCACCATCGACGTGAACAAGGACCGGGCGGCGGCGGTGGGCATCACGGAAGAGCAGATCCGCAACGCCCTCTACACCCAGTTCGGCACCCGGCAGGTGGCGACGCTCTACACCAGCACCAACCAGTACGCGATCATCGCCGAGGCGCAGTCCCGCTACCAGCGCGAGGCCTCCGACCTCAGCCGGGTCTATCTTCGCACCACCAGCGGAACCGTCGTGCCGCTGGAGACCGTGGCCACCATCCGGCGCACCGTGGGGCCGCTCCAGATCGCCCATCAGCAGCAGCAGCCGGCGGTGACCATCTCCTTCAACCTCGCGCCCGGCACCTCGCTGGGGCAGGCGGTGGAGCAGATCGGGCAGGCGGAGCGGGATGCCGGCCTGCCGGCCTCCGTCTCTACCGGCTTCCAGGGCACCGCGCAGGTGTTCCAGGATGCGCTGGGCAACCAGGCCCTGCTCATCCTCGCCGCCGTGGTGGTGATCTATATCGTGCTGGGCGTGCTCTATGAGAGCTTCGTCCACCCGCTCACCATCCTCTCGGGCCTGCCGTCGGCCGGCATCGGCGCGCTGGTGACGCTGATGATCTTCGACATCGAACTGTCGGTGATCGCCATCATCGGCATCGTGATGCTGGTGGGCATCGTGAAGAAGAACGCGATCATGATGATCGACGTGGCGCTGGAGCGGCGGCGGCAGGGCGTCGGCGCCCTCGATGCCATCCGCGAGGCGGCCCTGCTGCGCTTCCGTCCCATCATGATGACGACGCTCGCCGCCATCTTCGGCGTGCTGCCCATCGCGCTTGGTGCCGGCGCCGGCTCGGAACTGCGCCAGCCGCTGGGCGTCGCCGTGGTGGGCGGCCTGCTGCTGTCGCAACTCCTCACCCTCTACATCACGCCGGTTATCTATCTCTATCTCGACCGGTTCGACGGCTGGGTGACGCGCAAGATCTCCGGCGACGAGACGCCCGCCGTGCCGCACGAGCAGCCTATGCCCGCGGAATAGGCGCGGTTCCCGTTTCCAATCCCGGATGTGCTTGAGGCCCGTCCCGACGGTATGTCGGGGCGGGCTTCCTGCTTCTATAGAACAGTTCTACCTGCTGGCGCATTGATTTGGCCATTGGCGTGTATTAACTGGAATTCACGCAGCTGAGCGAAATATTGAATCGCTCTAAAGTAGCGCAAGACTTGCTCTTGCGTCCAATTCGAATGGCATTAGTTTGGAGTCATTCAAATGACCAAGCATGACCATGGCCGCACGGCTTGGCAGCCTGAAGACCGCATCCGAGCCATTCCCGTGATGGATGAAAAGATGGACAGCCGTGACCTCTTCGCTGCGTCCCGGGTGTTGACGATCACGCACGGTTCGCAGACCTATCAGTTGCGCCTGACCTCGCAGAACAAGCTGATCCTGACGAAGTGAGTGCCGGCATGGCGGAAAACTCCGCCCCTATGCCTCCAAAGCGGTAGCACAAGTCCGGCGCTTGACCTTCCATATTACCGTCCCGAGTCGTTACCTTACCCTCGTAACCGAGTCGCAGGTCTCGCGGCCGGGGAGGGTAAATGCGTTCCAGAGATCTTGGCCGCGTCGATGCGCCGGAGACCGGCGTGCGGGAGAGCGGGGAGACGGTGTCCAATTACGTGGACGCCGGGCTCGTGCTGCCGCGACGCCTTGCGACTGGGCGGACGGCAGGTCCCGCGCCGGGCACCCGGTCCGCGTCCGACGGGTCGACGGCGCCCGATCTGGCGGACTGGCGCCCGCTGGCCGCCGGGCCGGTGGACCCCCGCATAACCGCTGCTGCCGGGACCCTGCTCGCGGGTCTCGATCAGGATGGCCTCGCCGGCGCCGTGCTCCAGTGTGAGCGGCCCGCCGACGGCCATCTGCTCATGGACATCGCCGCCCATGCGCCGCAGCGCCTGCGTGCCGTGCTGCCGCTGCCCGCGCGGCGCGTCGTCGCCGATGTTCCCCGGCTGATGGCCCACGGGCTGGTGGGGTTCTCGTTCGCCGGGGCTCCGTCGCTCGATGTCGCCTGGTGGGGCGCCATGCTGCGGCCGCTGGCGGCCCACGGCCTGCACCTCCATCTCGACGTGCCGCCCGAAAGCTGGGACGCGCTGCTGCCGGTGGTGCTGGGGCAGGGGGTGCCGGTGCGGCTCGCCCTGCCGCGCACCGCCGATCATCTGTGCCGGGCGTGGGGCGCCTTCCGCGTGCTGGAGCGCCATGCCGCGGACGAGCACCTCTGGATCGGCTTCGTTCCGGTGCTGCTCCGGGCGCAGGGGCTCGGCCGGCTGGTGGACCGGTTGCTGGAAGTGGCGGGGCCGGAGCGTCTCGTCTGGGCCAGCGGGCGGGATTCGGAACGGCGGGGCCACGGCCATGCCGAGCAGGTGGCGGCCCTCGACGATCTCCTCCCCGATCCGCAGGTCCGCGCTGCGATCGCCGGCAGCAATGCCCGGTGCCTCGCCTTCGGGCGGCCTCGTCCCAAGCGCGAGCACTAGAGCGCGATCCGAGCGGATTGAATCAATCCGCTCGGTGTATCGCCCTCTCACCTCAAGAAAGAGAGCGCGTGGTCCGATCAGATGGCAATGCGATCTGATCGGCGCGTGCTCTAGGGGCGGCAAGGTCCGCTTGGCGGTCTGCCGCTCCCGGCGCCGGCGTCCGGCTCGGCCTGCTCGCGCCCTTCCTCCCATACCGGTGGGGCAGGCCCTGCGCCGCCCCCACATCACCTGCGGCCATCCGGCCTTGCGGGGGCCATCTTTGCGCCACCTTTGCACGGCCTTTGCCGGCCCGGCGTTTCTGCTATTGTCCGCGCCGAATTCGACCTGGGTCCGCATCACGCATGGCTATCACCGCACCGGCGTCCACGACGCGCCGGCCTTTGGCATTGGAATTGGCGCATCGGCTGTCCCGCGGCTTTGATGCCGCCGCCGGCAGCCATGTGCGCGCCTGCGCGCTGCTTCTCATCGTGACCCTCGTGGCCTTCCTGCCCGGCCTTGGTTCCATCTCGCCCATCGACCGGGACGAGGCCCGCTTTGCCCAGGCCAGCAAGCAGATGCTGGAGAGCGGCAATTACGTGGACATCCGCTTCAAGGAGGATGTCCGCTACAAGAAGCCGGTCGGCATCCACTGGCTGCAGGTGGCCAGCGTCTCCGTCGGCGAGGCCCTCGTCGGCCCCTCGGCCCGCACCACCATCGCCTTCTACCGCATCCCCTCGCTGCTCGGCGCCATCGGCGCGGTGCTGCTCACCTACTGGACGGCGCTCGCTTTCGTCGGCCGGCGCGGCGCGCTGCTCGCCGGGCTCATGATGGCGAGCTGCGTGCTGCTCGGCATCGAGGCGCGCCTTGCCAAGACCGATGCGGTGCTCCTCTTCACCGTGCTCGCCTCCATGGGCGTATTGGCTCGCTCATGGATGGCGGCCCCCGACGTGAAGCGCCTGTCGTTCGGCCTGTCCGCGATCTTCTGGACCGGCCTTGCCGGCGGCATCCTCATCAAGGGGCCGATGGCGCCGCTCTTCGTGGGCCTGCCCATCGTCGTGCTCGCCATCATGGAGCGCTCGGGCCGGATCTTCACCCGTTTGCGGCCGCTGCCCGGCATCCTGTGGTGCCTGCTGCTGGTGCTGCCGTGGTTCGTGGCCATCTATTACGTCACCAACGGCCAGTTCTATAAGCTCGCCGTGGGCGTCGACATGCTCGGCAAGGTGACTGAAGGGCAGGAAGGCCACTGGGCCCCGCCCGGCACCTATCTTCTGGCCATCTGGGGCACCTTCTGGCCGTCCATCGTGCTGGCGGTGATGGCGCTGCCCTTTGCGTGGCGGATGCGCCGCGAGCGGGCGGTGCGCTTCCTGCTGGCCTGGATCGTGCCGACCTGGATCGTGTTCGAGATCACAGCCACCAAGCTGCCGCACTATGTGCTGCCGCTCTATCCGGCCCTCGCCATCCTGACGGCCCTTGCCTTCGAGCGCGGCAACCTCTCGGCCGGGCGGCGCCTCGCGCCGCTCGTATGGCTGTGGCCGGTCATGGGCACCCTGCTGGTGGGCGCGCTGGTGTTCGGCTTTGTCATGCTCGGGCAGGGGCTGGCTCTGCTCGCCTGGCCCTTCATGGCGCTGGCCCTCGTTCTGCTGGTCTTCGCCGCCCGCGTTCTGCCGGAGGCGGGTCCGCAGCCGGCCTTCCTCATCGCGGTCGCCGGTGCGCTGGCACTCTACATCGGCGTCTTCCAGGGGCTGATGCCGCAACTGCGCGGCGTGTGGATCTCCGAGCGCCTCGCCGCCATCGCCCGCGACAGCGGGTGTCCGGCGGACCGTATCGCTACCGTGCCCTATCAGGAGCCGAGCCTCGCCTTCCTCGCCGGCACCAATATCCGCTTCACCGGACCGGATGGCGCGGCCGACCTGATGAAGGAAGGCGGCTGCGCGCTCGCCTTCATCGGCAAGCCCATGCTGCCCTTCTTCGAGGCACGGTCGAAGGCCATTGGCGTCGAACCGAAGCTGCTCGAGCGGGTCGACGGCTTTGCCTATAACGGCGGGCGGATGCAGGAGATTTCCGTCTTCCGGGCACCGGAGCGCACCCCGTGAGCGAGACGGCCGCGACGCCCCCGCAGCCTTCGCTCTGGCAGGAGGAGGTGCGCGCGACGCTCCACGGCGTCGGCGCCGCATGGCAGATGCTGCGCACCCGCAAGGTGCGCACGCCGCTGCCCCGCGTGCCCATGGACCAGACGGTGGAACTGCTCTGCCTGTTCCTGCTGGCCTGCGGCGTCGTCGCGGGGACATTGGTTCTCGTCGACCCACTGGTGCTCGGCCTGCGCGCCCGCCTGCCTCTGGAACTCGTGCGCGTGTTCGAGCGCGTCACGGACCTCGGCCTCGGCTCGGTGGTGCTCATTCCGCTCGGCGTCGCCTTCTTGTTCCTGCTCGCCACCCTGCGCCGGTTCGATCCGCTCTACCGGCGGGTTGCGGCGGCGGTGGTGGCCCGGCTCGGCTTCCTCATCCTGAGCGTCACCGGCGTCTCGCTTTTCGTGCTGGTGGTGAAATATGCCCTTGGCCGGGCGCGGCCGAGCCTCGCCATGACGCTGCCGGGCCCGCACCCGCACCTCACCTTCGAGTTCTTCCGTCTGAAGGCCAGCTACGCCAGCTTCCCCTCCGGCCATTCCGCGGTGGTCTTCTCCTTCGCGGTGGCGCTGGCCCTGCTGTTCCCGAAGGCCCGCTGGTGGCTGATCGGGCTCGCGGTTCTGGTTGCAACCTCCCGCGTGGTGCTGGGCTCGCACTATCCCAGCGACGTGCTCGCCAGCGCGGCGCTCTCCACTGCCTTCGTCTTCTTCATGGCCAAGGTGTTCGCGGCCCGCCGCCTCGTCTTCGCCGTGGCGGCCGACGGCACCATCCGCCCGAAGCCCGGCCCGTCCATGCGGCGCCTGCTCGCCTTGTTTTCTCCCGCCCACCGTACCAACGGTTCGAAAGAGGCCTGATCCGTGACCTCCACCCTCGCCGGCGATGCCGGCACGCCGCGCCTGTCCGTCGTCATCGCCGTCAAGAACGAGGCGGGCAATGTCACGCCGCTGATCGAGGAGATCGACGCGGCGTTCAAGGAGCCGTTCGAGTTGATCTTCGTAAACGACGGCTCCACCGACACCACGCCGCAGGAGCTGGCAGCGGCCGCGCGCACGCGCCCCTACATGCGGGTCATCACCCACGCCAATTCCTGTGGAAAGTCGGCGGGCATGGATACCGGCGCGCGCCGCGCGCGGGGCGACATCCTCATCATGCTGGACGGCGACGGCCAGAACAATCCGACCTATCTGCCCCAGATGGTCCGGGTGCTGGACGAGGGCGGACCGCGCGTCGGCATGGTCCAGGGCGAGCGGCAGGGACGCAAGGATACGGCCTTCAAGCGCTTCCAGTCCCGCACCGCCAACCGCGTGCGCCGCGCCTTGCTGAACGACGACACCCGCGATACGGGATGCGGCCTGAAGGTGGTGCGCCGTCACATCTATGTCGCGCTGCCCATGTTCGACGGGCTCCACCGTTTCACGCCCGCGCTGGTGAAGCGCGAGGGATATGAGATCCGCACGCTGCCGGTGGTGGATCGGGCCCGGTGGCACGGTGTGTCCAACTACGGCTTCTGGAACCGTCTCTGGGTCGGCATCGCCGATCTTCTGGGTGTCTGGTGGCTGATCCGACGGCGGCGGGTGCCGCAGGTCGTGGAGTGAGAGCGAGATGCTGCTGGTCCAGCTGGTGCAGTCGGTCGGCGACTATCTGCACGACGTGTTCGTGACCCAATTCGACGGTTGGGTGGTCCTCGGTTTCGTGGCGCAGGTGATGTTCACCGGCCGCTTCGTGGTGCAGTGGATCGCCAGCGAGCGGGCCGGCCGCTCGGTGCTCCCCTTCGCCTTCTGGACCTTCTCCCTCGGTGGCGGGACGCTGCTGCTGATCTACGCCATCTACCGGCGCGACCCGGTCTTCATCGCCGGCCAGGCGCTCTCCACCTTCATCTACATCCGCAACCTGCAGTTCGCGATCCGCGAGCGGCGCGCCAACCGCGCGACCACCTGATACGGAGCGCGGCCGCCGCCCGGCCGGACCGGACGGCGGCGCAAGGCATCACGCGGCGGCGGCCATCTTCTCCAGCGCCTGCTCGAGATCAGCGATGATGTCCGCCGGCTCTTCGAGGCCGATGTGGAGCCGCACGGCCGGGCCTTCCGCCTGCCACCTGGTGGCGGTGCGGTAGCTGGAGCAGTCGAAGGGGATGGCGAGGCATTCGAAGCCGCCCCAGGAATAGCCCATGCCGAACAGCTTCAGGCTGTCGAAAAAAGTGGCCACCGCCGCCTCGGGCACCGGCTTCAGGATCAGGCTGAACAGGCCGCAGGCGCCGGTGAAATCCCGCTTCCAGACCGCATGGCCAGGGTGGCTCTCCAGCGCCGGATGCAGGACCCGCGAGACATAAGGCGAAGCTTCCAGCCAGCGCGCCACCTCAAGGCCCGATGCCTGATGCCGGGCGAGGCGGACGGCGAGCGTGCGCAGGCCGCGCAGGCCGAGCGCCGCATCGTCCGGACTGATGCAGATGCCCATGTCGCCATGGGTGGCGATGAGGCCCTTCCACGCATCGCCCTTGGCCGAGACGGTGCCGAGGTTGAGGTCCGCATGGCCGCCCAGATATTTGGTGCCGGCCTGGATCGAGAGGTCGATGCCGAAGGCGTGCGGCTTGAAGAAGAGCGGCGTCGCCCAGGTGTTGTCGATGAGGGTGGTGATGCCGCGGGCCTTCGCCACCGCCACGATGGCCGGGATGTCCTGCATCTCGAAGCTCTGGGAGCCGGGGGATTCCAGGAAGATGGCGCGGGTGTTCGGGCGGATGAGGTCGGCGATGCCGGCGCCCACGAGCGGATCGTAATGGGTGGTCTCCACCCCCATGCGCTTCAGCACGCGGGTACAGAACTGGCGGGTGGGATTGTAGGCCGTGTCCACCATCAGCAGATGGTCGCCGGCACCCACCACCGAGAGCAGGGCGACGGAGATGGCAGACAGGCCCGACGGCGTGAGCACGGTGCCGTCGCCGCCTTCGAGGGCCGTCACGGCATTCTGAAGCGCCTCGGAGGTCGGGTTGCCGCGCCGGCCGTAGCTGTAGCGGCCGGTATGGCCGACGAGATCCTTGTAGGTCGGCGAGAGCACGGTGGAGCCACGCACCACGGGCGGATTGACGAAGCCGTCAAAGCGGAAGGGGTCGAGCCCCAGATGGACCACACGGGTCTCGGGCGCGAGGGCGTCGTCATCGCCGGCATGACTCATGAAAAATTCTCCCATTTGCCTATAACGGCACCGTGCGCAATGTCGCGCCACCTATTGACCAAGACGGTGCGAGTGTTTGAGATGGGGTGAATAGACGCCGGGGAAACGGGCGTCTATTCCGTCCTGGCGGGGCGGGGACCGAGTTGGCCAACATAATCCCCATCAGGGGGGCCATCAGAGAAGGGACCATCCGTGAAACGCATCCTCATCGCCGTGGCAGGTGTTCTTGCCCTGACCGCGGGCGCAGCTAAAGCCGGCACCCTCGATGACGTGAAGGCCCGCGGCGCGCTCAACTGCGGCGTCAGCCAGGGCCTTCCGGGCTTCTCCAGCCCCGACGACAAGGGCAATTGGAAGGGCCTGGACGTTGATTTCTGCCGCGCCGTCGCGGCCGCCATCTTCAATGATCCCAACAAGGTCCGCTTCACGCCCCTCTCGGCGAAGGACCGCTTCACCGCGCTCCAGTCCGGCGCCATCGACCTGCTGTCGCGCAACACCACCTGGACCATGTCCCGCGATACCACGCTCGGCTTCAACTTTGCCGGCGTGATGTATTATGACGGCCAGGGCTTCATCGTCCGCAAGTCGCTGAACATCAAGTCGGCGAAGGAACTCAACGGCGCGTCCATCTGCGTGCAGGCCGGCACCACCACCGAGCTCAACCTCGGCGACTTCTTCCGTGCCAACAACATGAAGTATGAAGTCATCACCTTCTCGACCGAAGACGAGACCGTGAAGGCTTATGAATCCGGCCGCTGCGACAGCTTCACCTCCGACCAGTCGCAGATCTATGCCATCAAGCTCAAGCTCACGAATGCGGCGGACCATGTGGTTCTGCCGGAGCTGATCTCCAAGGAGCCGCTCGGCCCGCTCGTGCGCCACGGCGACGACCAGTGGTTCGATCTGGTGAAGTGGACCTATTACGCGCTGCTGAACTCCGAGGAGCTCGGCGTCTCGCAGAAGACCCTCGACCAGTCGATGACCTCCACCAATCCGGAGATCAAGCGCCTCCTCGGCACCGACGGCAAGTTCGGCGAGGGCATCGGCCTCACCAACGACTGGGTGGTCCGCATCATCAAGGCCGTGGGCAATTACGGCGAGATCTTCGACCGCAACGTCGGCACCGGCTCGCCGCTCGGCATCGACCGCGGCGAGAACAAGCTCTGGAACAAGGGCGGCCTCCAGTACGGCATGCCCATCCGCTGACGCGCACGCTGTGCCCGGCGACAGGCCGGGCACCGCCCTTATGCCAGAGCCGGCGTGACGGGGAGGGAGGGCCTCGTCCATCGCGGCGGCACTTCCAGCCGGACAGCCCGCCGGCACCGGCCATTCCGGCCGGCCGGGCGCGATCCGCGCAGCTTCTTCTTTGACATCACCGGATCCGTGCACCCGCACGGGAGGTCCAAAGGGCCATCAGAGCCCAGGACCCACGAGCCCGCCCCCGGGAGGCCTGCCTCCGCGGGAGAGGGTTTGCAATCCAAAGACGGTCACGTGCCGAAGGCGCGGTCCGATCCACTTATTCGAGGGGTAACATGACAGACGCTAGCCTGCGTGGGGGGGAGCCCACCCGTCGCTGGTCGTGGACCGATCCCAAGGTCCGATCCCTGGTTCTGCAGGTGCTGCTCGGCCTGTTCCTGATCTGGATGGCCTGGTCGATCATCGCCAATGCGCAAGCCAACCTTGCCCGCCAGGGCATCGCTTCCGGATTCGGCTTCCTCGACAATTCCGCCGGCTTCGGCATCACGCAGACGCTGATCCCCTATGGGGAAAGCGACAGCTACGGCCGCGCCTTCCTGGTGGGCCTGCTCAACACGCTGCTGGTGGCTGTCCTCGGAATCATCCTCTCCACGATCATCGGCTTCCTGATGGGCGTGGCGCGTCTGTCCAACAACGTCGTCATCAAGGGGCTCTCCACCGCTTATGTGGAGATCACCCGCAACCTGCCCCCGCTGTTCCAGATCATGTTCTGGTACATCGCCGTGCTCGCTGCCCTGCCGGGGCCGCGCCAGAGCATCGGCTTCGGCCTCCAGCCGCTGCTGAACGTGCTCGGTGACGGCCTGAACGCGGTGGGCCTTGCCTCCGTGGGGACCAGCCTCAAGGCGCTCGCCGGCGGCGTGAGCGCGCCCGGCGTGTTCCTCAACAACCGCGGCCTCGTCATCCCGCGCGCCATCTTCGGCGAGGGGGCGCAGTTCGTGTTCTGGGCCTTCGTGGTCGCGCTCGTGCTGGTGTTCGTGCTCGGCCGCTGGGCCAAGCGCCGTCGCGAGGCGACGGGGCAGCAGTTCCCGGTCTTCTGGACCTCGCTTGCGCTTCTCATCGGCCTGCCGTTCCTCACCGGCGCGGCGCTGGGCTTTCCGGTGACGTTCGAGAAGCCCGAGCTGCGCGGCTTCAACTTCGCCGGCGGCGTTCGCGTCATTCCCGAACTCGTCTCGCTGCTCCTGGCCCTGTCCATCTACACCGCCGGCTTCATCGCCGAGACGGTGCGCAGCGGCATCCTCGCGGTGTCGAAGGGGCAGACAGAAGCGGCCCACTCGCTGGGCCTCAAGGGCGGGCTGACCATGCGCCTCGTGGTCATTCCGCAGGCCATGCGCGTCATCATCCCCCAGCTGACCAGCCAGTATCTGAACCTGACCAAGAACTCGACGCTGGGCGTCGCGGTGGGCTACCCGGACCTCTTCTCCGTGTTCGCCGGCACCACGCTGAACCAGACCGGCCAGGCCATCGAAATCATTGCCATCACCATGGCCGTCTATCTGACGATCTCGGTGGTCACGACGCTGATCATGGACTGGTACAACCGGCGCGTTGCGCTGATTGAACGCTGAGGAGCCACGGTCATGGATGCCAATGCTCCCGCTTCCGCGCCGGTTTCCGGCTTCGTCGCCCCGGCCATGAAGGCCCCCGAGCCGCCGCCGGTTTCCGCCCGCGGCCCGGTCGCCTGGGTGCGCGCGCACCTGCTCGGCTCGCCGCTCCAGATCCTGCTCACGCTCTTCGGCCTGTGGGTGGTGTGGCTGGCGGTGCCCCCGCTCATCCGCTTCTTCCTCATCGACGCGGTCTATACGGGCGACAACCGCAACGCCTGCCTGCCCGATGTGGTGGGCCGGCCGGTGGGGGCCTGCTGGCCCTTCATCGCCGCCAAGTGGAACCAGATCGTCTATGGCTTCTATCCGGAAGCCGAGCGCTGGCGGGTGAACGTCGTCTATGCGCTGGCGGTCATCCTGCTGGTGCCGCTGCTGCTGCAGAAGGTGCCCTACAAGCGGCTGAACGCGCTGCTGTTCTTCGGCGTCTTCCCGGTGGTGGCCTTCGTGTTGCTCACCGGCGGCCACCTGTCGCTGAACAGCTTCATCCTGAGCTGGATCGGCCTCGGCGGCGTGTTCACCGCCATCGGCAAGGCCGTCGGCCTGCCCAGCGGTTTCTGGCCCGACTATGTGGTCTCGGCGCTGCTGGTTTCGGCCATCGTCGGTGCGGTCGCGCCGCTGCTTGCGGGCTCGCGCCGCTCCGCCTTCCGGGCCACGCTCGTGGTCTTCGCGGTGCTCGGCGTGGTGCTGGCGGCGGTCAACATCAACTTCGGCCTCGAATGGGTGGAGACCCGCCAGTGGGGCGGCATGATGGTGACCCTGGTGATCGCGGTCACCGGCATCATCGCTTCCCTGCCGCTCGGCATCCTGCTTGCCTTGGGCCGGCGCTCGAAGATGCCGCTGATGCACATCGCGTCCACGCTCTTCATCGAGTTCTGGCGCGGCGTGCCGCTGGTGACGGTGCTGTTCTTCGCCACCTACATGCTGCCGCTGTTCCTGCCCGGCCGCTTCACCATCGACGGGCTGCTGCGCGCGCTGGTGGGCGTCGCGCTCTTTGCGTCCGCCTATATGGCGGAGGTGGTGCGCGGCGGCCTTCAGGCGATCCCCAAGGGCCAGTATGAGGGCGCCATGGCGCTCGGCCTGCCGGGCACGCTGATGATGCGCCTCGTGGTGCTGCCGCAGGCGCTGAAGCTGGTCATCCCCGGCATCGTCAACACCTTCATCGCGCTGTTCAAGGACACGACGCTGGTGCTGATCGTCTCGATCTTCGACCTGCTCGGCGTGCTGCGCGCGGCCTTCACCGATCCGTCCTGGGCGACGCCCACGACCCTCTACACGGGCTTCGGCTTTGCCGGCCTGTTCTACTTCATCTTCTGCTTCGGCATGTCCCGTTACTCGCTGGCGCTGGAGAAGCGCCTCGACCGCAACCATCGTCATTGAGGCCAGACCCCATGAGCGCTGATCCCATCATCGCCGCCACCGAGGCCAAGGCACCCGCCATCGCCATCGAACTCGTCAATGTCAGCAAGTGGTATGGCCAGTTCCACGTGCTGCGGGACATCAACCTCACCGTGAAGCGCGGCGAGCGCATCGTGATCTGCGGGCCCTCGGGCTCCGGCAAGTCCACGATGATCCGCTGCATCAACCGCCTGGAGGAGCACCAGCGCGGTCAGATCATCGTCGACGGCATCGAGCTCACCAACGACCTCAAGCGCATCGACGAGGTGCGCCGCGAGGTGGGCATGGTGTTCCAGCACTTCAACCTGTTCCCGCACCTCACCATTCTTGAGAACTGCATCCTCGCCCCGACCTGGGTGCGCAAGATGCCGCGCAAGGAGGCGGAGGACCTCGCCATGCACTTCCTGGCGAAGGTCAAGATCCCGGAGCAGGCGAACAAGTATCCGGGCCAGCTCTCGGGCGGCCAGCAGCAGCGCGTGGCGATCGCCCGAGCGCTGTGCATGAAGCCGCGCATCATGCTGTTCGACGAGCCCACCTCCGCTCTCGACCCCGAGATGGTGAAGGAAGTGCTGGAGACCATGGTGAGCCTCGCCGAGGACGGCATGACCATGCTGTGCGTGACCCACGAAATGGGCTTCGCGCGTCAGGTGGCCGACCGGGTGATCTTCATGGACGCGGGCCAGATCATCGAGATGAACGAGCCGGACGCCTTCTTCTCGAACCCGCAGCACGAGCGCACCCGGCTCTTCCTCTCGCAGATCCTGCACTGAGACGGCATCCCGCGCCGGGCGCCGGGATCAAACCGCGCGCCCGCGCGTTTGCATGGCAGAACCCAAGGAGGAGGCTGCCATGCAGGAGCCGACGGAACGGCGCGAGGAGCGCGAATTCTACGCGGGCGAAGGCACGGGCATTGCCGGCGAGCCGGTGAAGCCGCAGGCACAGGCCAAGCAGGGCATCGGCTCGGGCCGCGTGCTCACGGTGCTCGCCTGCGGCATCGCCCTTGTGGTGATCGGGTTCGCCGTTTCTTATCTCGGCGCAGTCTGAGCGAGTCCGACGCTCAGACGCCGATATTGTCTATGAGGCGGGTGGTGCCGAGCCACGCCGCTGCCAGCAGTCGCACGGGCTCGTCCGGGGACGCGAGCGGCGCCAGCGTCTCGGCGTTGCGGGCGGCGACGTAATCCACCTTGAGCCCGGCTCGGGCGATGGTCGCCTCGGCCTCGGCTGCGGCAGCATCCGGCACCGCGCCTGCTTTGATGGCGATGGCAGCCGTGGTGAGCGCGCGGTGGATGACCGGCGCGACGGTCCGTTCCTCGGGCGTCAGATAGCGGTTGCGGGAGGAGAGGGCGAGGCCGTCGCTTTCGCGCACGGTCGGACCCGGCACGATACGCACCGGCAGGTCGAGATCCCGCGCCATCTGCGTCACGACGCGCAGCTGCTGATAATCCTTCTCACCGAACACGGCGACGTCAGCGGCTGTCTGGAGCAGCAGCTTCGCCACCACGATGGCGACGCCCGAGAAGAAGTGCGGGCGGAAGTCGCTCTCCAGCCCCTGCGCGGGGCCGGCGATGCTGATGCCCGTGGAAAAGCCCGCCGGATACATGTCTTCGCGCCCCGGCGCATAGACGAGGTCGCAGCCGGCCTGGGCGAGCTTGTCCACATCCGCATCAAAGGTGCGCGGATAGCGGGAGAAATCCTCATTGGGGGCGAACTGGGTCGGATTGACAAAGATGGACACCACCACCCGGTCAGCCAGGGTCTGCGCCTGTTTCACCAGCGCAATATGGCCCTCGTGCAGGGCGCCCATGGTGGGCACGAAGCCGAGCGTCTCGCCCGCGCGGCGATAGTCCGCCACTGCGCTGCGCAGCTCCGCCACCGTACCGACGATCTTCGGCGCCTTGCCCGCCTCGGCCATCCTCTGTCTCCCCACAATCTTGTCTTGCCCCGCGCTGAGGCGGGGCGCGCGACCCTAACGGCCCCGAGCTCTGGAGGAAAGCCACAGGGCCGCATCGTCTGGGCCTTGGTGATCGCGGGGGCACCGCCTATTTTGCGGCCATGACCATCGTGCCGCCGCGTCCCCGCAATGCCTGACGATCCTGCCCTTCCGGCCGGCGCACCGTCGGCGCCTGGAGAGATCGAGGCGTTCCTGCGCAAGGCCGGGGAGATCGCGCCGCCGCGTCCGCAGGCCGGGCAGGGAAGGCTCGCCTTCGCGCTCGACGCCACCGCCTCCCGCCAGCCCACCTGGGATCTCGCCTGCGGCCTCCAGGCGGAGATGTTCTCGGTTGCGGCCGCGCTCGGCGGGCTGGAGGTGCAACTCGTCTATTATCGCGGCGCCAGCGAGTGCCGGGCCTCCGGATACGTGAGCGACGAGGCGCGGCTCGCCACGCTCATGGGTCGCATCTCCTGTGCCGGCGGACGCACGCAGATCGGCCGCGTGCTGCGGCATCTGGAAACCGAAGCCGGACGCTCGGGCCTGCGCGCCGCCGTTTTCGTGGGCGACGCGCTCGAGGAGCCGGCGGCCGGATTGCTGGAAGCGGCCGGGCGGCTCGGCGTGATGGGACTGCGCCTGTTCGTGTTTCAGGAGGGGTGGGATGCTTCCGTGGAGCGGGTCTTCCGCGAAATGGCAGGCCTCACGGGCGGGGCGTGGTGCCGCTTCGATGCATCCGCGCCCGGTGAGCTCGCGACCCTGCTCAAGGCCGTCGCCGCTTATGCGGCTGGTGGTCAGGCGGCCCTGCTGGCCTCGCCCGAGGCCGGTGCCCGTCGTCTTCTCGCCGCCATGCCGCGTCAGCGCGGATGAGCGGCATCGCCTTTTCTCAGGAGCCCTGAATGGCAAGCGTTCTGGCGGGTCTCGCGCTGCTCGGCGTCGGACTTTACGTGCTGAAACTCTGGACGGGCATGGATGCCAAGACGCTCTCGCGCTTCGTTATGCGCACGGGGGCCTGGCTCGCGCTTACAGGCGCGGTGGGAGCGCTGGTGACGGGCCGGATCGGGGCGGCCATTCCGCTGGCGGTGGTGGGGCTGGCACTGCTCGGCCGCGTCAGCCCCAACGGGGACTGGAAATCGGCGCTCGGCGGACTGTTCGGCGGCGGGGCGGCCCGTGTGTCACGGGTGCGTTCGGCCATGCTGGAAATGGCGCTCGATCACCGCAGCGGTACCCTCACGGGGCGCATCATTGCGGGACCCTTGGCCGGCACCGAACTCGATTCGCTCGACCTGCCGGCCCTGCTCTCGCTGCGGACGACGCTCGATCCTCAGTCGCTCGGCCTAATCGAAGCTTATCTCGACCGCCGGGCGCCCGCCTGGCGTGAACACGTTCAGGGTGATGCGGGTCGGGGGAATATGGGCGGTGGCCGACCGGTCGACACCGCGATGTCGGAAGAGGAGGCCTATCAGGTTCTTGGTCTTGAGCCCGGAGCCGACGAGGCGGCGGTTCGGGCGGCCCACCGGACCCTGATGAAGAAACTCCATCCCGACCAGGGGGGCTCGGACTATCTGGCTTCGCGGGTCAACCAGGCCAAGGACGTGATCCTGCGCCGACATCGCTGAGGACTCCCTCACATCAGTTCCGAAGAGTCATGCAGTCGAATTTGTTGCGCTCGAGTAAACGGCAGGCCTCTTTCGCATCCTTTTCCGTGAGACCGGCAAAGCGGGCGCGGTAAATGTCGCTGCGGCCCTTCTCCACCTTCTCCGTGTAGGGATCGGCGCTCTTGAGCAGCTTGCCGGCCTTGCCGCGGGCGGCGTCGAGCTGGGAGCGGGCTTCCTTCTCGCCGCCGAAGGCGCCGATCTGGATGATCCAGCCCGAGCGGGGCGGCGCGCTGCGCGGCGTCGCGACAGGTCCCGTGGAGGCGACGCGGACAGGCTTGGGAGCGGGCGTGGTGGCGCTCGCCACCGTAGCGGCCGGAAGGGCGACGGGAGCGGCCGAGGCGGTGCGCACACCATGGGCGACCGGCGAGGTCTCACGCTCGGGGGGAGGGCCCATCAGCAGGTCGCCGGGAGGAGATTCCATGTCGGACTGGGCGGCGGCGGCGGACTGGGCGGGCAGATAGCCCAGCGTTCCGGAGGGCTGGCCGCTGAAGGTGGGCGCCGGCATCTGGTTGCTGCCGGGACGGGCGATGGTCGTGGTCCGCACAGCCACCGGCTTGATGGGCTCGGCGGATCCCGGCGTCGGGGCGCGCACCGGCGCGACACTGGCGGTGGTCACCGGATCGGCGGCGGCATAGGCGACGCGCTGCGGCGGCGGCAGCGGGGCCACGGCCTGCGCGGGCTCGCTCTGGCGGGCCGCGACCGGAATGGGCATGGGGCGCGGCGCCGGCTCGTCGTCGCGCTGGGCGGTCTCGATGACCTTCGGCGCAACGCGGCCTCCCGCATAGGCGCGCGGCAGGTTGGAGGTGAGGATGCTGGCCATGCGCTGGTCGCGCGAGCTGGCGCTGGAGCCGCCGAGCACCACGCCCACGAGGAAGCGGTCGTCGCGGTGCAGCGAGGTCACCAGATTGAAGCCGGACGCGTTGGTGTAGCCGGTCTTGATGCCGTCCACGCCTTCCATGCGGAGCATCAGGCGGTTGTGGTTGCCGATGGTCTCGCCGCGATACACGAAGGCGCGGGTGGAGAAGTAGCGATACTCCCGCGGGAAGCGGTCCTGGATCGCCCGGCCGAGGACGGAGAGGTCGCGCGCGGTGGTGACCTGGCCGGGGTTGGGCAGGCCGGAGGCATTGCGGAAGGTGGTGTTGCTCATGCCGAGCGCGCGCGCCTTGCGCGTCATCATCTCGGCGAAGTTGGATTCCGTGCCGCCGATGGCTTCGCCGATGACCACGGCCGCGTCATTGGCCGAGCGGGTGACGACCGCCTTGATGGCGTCCTCCACCTCGATGGTGGAGCCCGGACGCAGGTTGAGCTTGGTGGGCGACTGGGACGCCGCATGGGCGGAGACGGGCAGGTCGCTGTCGAGCTTGAGCCGGCCGGCCTGAAGCTGCTCGAACAGCATGTAGAGGGTCATGATCTTGGTGAGGGAGGCAGGATGCCGCAGGGAGTCGGCATTCTCCTCGTAAAGCACCTTGCCCGTGTTGCCATCCACCACGATGGCCGCCGTGCCGCGCTTCCAGCCGGCATATTCATCGCCGCCCGAGGAGCGGGAGGACGAGGACTGCGCGGCGCTCCGCGACTTCTTCGGCTTCGCCTCGGCTGCTGTTGCCGTCACCGCAAGGGCCGCCACGAGGGCGGCCGCAAGCCACTTTCGGGTGAGAGAGGGGCCGAGCGCAAGGGTCATGAAACTGTTCCATCTGCCCGGCCGGGGCGGAGGACCCGGCTGGTGGTGCATTGCGGTAAAGCTCAAGCTGGATGTGTCGCGGGAGCCAGCGAGCCCGTACCGCAGGAATGAACTCTGGATGCAGCCTAAGAACGTGCGGTTACCAAGGCGTAAACCCGACATTGCATGCCATATTGTGCAGTGCACAAAAATGCTTGACGGTTATGGTGCGTTGCACGATATTTGGGCTGCGGGAGGTAGCGCCGACGACACCCGCTCATGCGTCAGTCGGCAAAAATGGATGGAGACACCCGATGGTTCAGGGACCCGTGGATTTCCAGAAGTTCGGCAAGGAAAACCTGGATCTGGCGATGACCAGCTTCGGCGCCGTGTCGAAGAGCGCGCAGGCGATCGCCGTCGAGCTCGCGGACTACACCAAGACCTCGTTCGAGACGAGCACTGCCACTCTCGAGAAGCTGCTGGGCGCCAAGACGCTCGAGCAGGCGGTCGAGATCCAGCAGGGCTTTCTGAAGTCCTCCTACGAGGCGCTGGTCGCCGAGACCTCCAAGCTCGGTGAGCTCTATGCGGACCTCGCCAAGGAAGCCTACAAGCCCTACGAAGCGGCCTTCTCCAAGGCTGTCTGATCCGAACGACATGAGGTTCCGCGACGCGGCGTCCGCTCATCTGTGAGAGCGGCGCGGATGCGGAACCCCTATTGCCCCGGGCGCGCCGTCGCACGGTCCTGCCGGAGCCGCAGGGCTGTTACCCGACTGGCCCGGTTGCCGCCCTCGTCGCGCGCCTTTCGGCGTCAAGCTGTGCGCGGGCTTGCATGACTGCCGCCTGAGGGCGTGCCGGCGCACAATTCCATCCTTGCCTGCTCTGGCGCTTCGGGGCTCTGCTTCCTATTATTCTGTCTGCGCTGAAGGTGGCCGCACGGGCCGTGCCTGCCGGACAGGGCGCAGAAGCCGATGATGACAGGGCAAGAGATGGTTTCAGACATGTCGGGCGTCCGGGCGCCGCAGCCGCGGGCTGCCGGGGATGACGACAAGCAGCGCCGGGGTCCGGGCGGACCCGGGACAGCCGTTATCACGCGCACCAAGCCGCAGGTGAAACGGCCCAATCTCTATCGCGTTCTGCTGCTGAACGACGACTACACCCCCATGGATTTCGTGGTGCACGTGCTCGAGCGCTTCTTTTCCAAGAGCCGCGAGGAAGCCAACACCATCATGCTGCACGTCCACCACCATGGTGTGGGCGAGTGCGGCGTCTACACCTACGAAGTGGCCGAGACCAAGGTCACGCAGGTCATGGATTTTGCCCGCAAGCATCAGCATCCGCTGCAGTGCGTGATGGAAAAAAAGTGAGCGCGCATCCCTGATTATCTCCATTGCGGTGCATCACGAGGCCGCGCGTGGATGTATTGGGGGGTTGCGCAGCGGGGAGGTCGGTACGAAGTTTTACGGAGCGCGTGCATGTTCGAGTTGGCGGACTGTCCGTCTTCTCGATCAGGGCACGAGATAGAGGTGTCGATGCCTACATTTTCCCGCAGCCTCGAACAGTCGCTCCATCGCGCTCTGGCTCTCGCGAACGAACGCCACCACGAATATGCGACTCTCGAGCACCTGCTGCTCTCGCTGGTGGATGATCAGGACGCGGCTGCGGTCATGCGGGCCTGCAACGTCGATCTCGACAAGCTCCGCCGCAACCTCGTCGAGTATGTGGACACGGAACTCGAAAACCTGGTGCAGGCCGGAGGCGACGATTCCAAGCCGACCGCCGGCTTCCAGCGCGTGATCCAGCGCGCGGTGATCCACGTCCAGTCCTCCGGCCGCGAGGAAGTGACCGGCGCCAACGTGCTGGTCGCCATCTTCGCCGAGCGCGAGAGCCATGCCGCCTATTTCCTGCAGGAGCAGGACATGACGCGGTACGACGCGGTGAACTACATCTCCCACGGCATCGCCAAGCGGGCCGGCATGTCCGAGAGCCGCCCCGTGCGGGGCGCCGAGGACGAGACCGAGACCAAGTCCGGCGAGGAGCCGAAGAAGAAGGCGGATGCGCTCGACGCCTATTGCGTGAACCTCAACAAGAAGGCGCACGAGGGCAAGATCGATCCACTCATCGGCCGCGACAAGGAAATCCAGCGCACCATCCAGGTGCTCTGCCGCCGGCAGAAGAACAACCCGTTGTTCGTGGGTGATCCGGGCGTCGGCAAGACCGCCATCGCCGAAGGCCTTGCGCGCCGCATCATCAATGGCGACGTGCCGGAGGTGCTCGCCACCGCCACCATCTTCGCCCTCGACATGGGCGCGCTGCTCGCCGGCACCCGCTATCGCGGCGACTTCGAGGAGCGTCTCAAGCAGGTGGTGAAGGAGATCGAGGCCTACCCGAACGCCATCATGTTCATCGACGAGATCCACACGGTGATCGGCGCCGGTGCGACCTCGGGCGGCGCCATGGATGCCTCGAACCTGCTGAAGCCGGCGCTGGCCTCGGGCACGCTGCGCTGCATGGGCTCGACCACCTACAAGGAATACCGCCAGTATTTCGAGAAGGACCGGGCGCTGGTGCGCCGCTTCCAGAAGATCGACGTGGCCGAGCCGACCGTGCCGGACACCATCGAGATCCTGAAGGGCCTCAAGCCTTACTTCGAGGACTATCACAAGCTGCGCTACACCAACGAGGCCATCAAGGCCGCGGTGGAACTCTCGGCCCGCTATATCCATGACCGCAAGCTCCCCGACAAGGCGATCGACGTGATCGACGAGAGCGGCGCGGCGCAGATGCTGGTGCCCGAGGCGCGGCGCAAGAAGACCATCGGCCTCAAGGAGATCGAGGCGACCGTCGCAACCATGGCGCGCATCCCGCCCAAGTCCGTCTCCAAGGACGACACGGAGATGCTGTCCAACCTCGAAACCACGCTGAAGCGCGTGGTGTACGGGCAGGACAAGGCCATCGAGGCGCTCGCCTCCTCCATCAAGCTCGCCCGGGCGGGCCTGCGGGAACCGGAGAAGCCCATCGGCTCCTACCTGTTCTCCGGCCCCACCGGCGTCGGCAAGACGGAAGTGGCCAAGCAGCTGGCCTCGACCCTCGGCGTGAACCTCCTGCGCTTCGACATGTCGGAGTATATGGAGCGCCATACCGTGAGCCGCCTCATCGGCGCGCCTCCCGGCTATGTGGGCTTCGATCAGGGCGGCCTGCTCACCGATGGCGTGGACCAGACCCCGCATTGCGTGCTGCTGCTGGACGAGATCGAGAAGGCCCATCCGGACCTCTTCAACATCCTCCTGCAGGTGATGGACCACGGGAAGCTCACCGACCATAACGGCAAGCAGGTGGACTTCCGCAACGTGATCCTAATCATGACCACGAATGCGGGTGCGGCGGACCTCTCCCGTGCAGCCTACGGCTTCACCCGCAACAAGCGGGAGGGCGACGACGTGGAGGCGATCAACCGCACCTTCGCGCCGGAATTCCGCAACCGTCTCGATGCGGTGATCCCCTTCGCCCACCTCTCGCCCGAGATCATTGGTCTGGTGGTGGAGAAGTTCGTCCTTCAGCTGGAGGCCCAGCTCGCCGACCGGAACGTCACCATCGGCCTGTCCGACGAGGCGACCCGCTGGCTGGTGGATCGCGGCTATGACGAGCAGATGGGCGCCCGTCCCATGGGCCGCGTCATCCAGGAGTTCATCAAGACGCCGCTGGCGGACGAGGTGCTCTTCGGCCGGCTCAAGAATGGTGGCCACGTCCGCGTGGTCGTGGTGGGCGAGGGCACGGCGGCGAAGCTCGGCTTCGAGTTCCCCGACGGCCCGATCACCCCGAAGCCGGACAAGATCCAGCCGGCCGCTCCCAAGCGGGCGCCCCGCAAGCGCGCCGCGCCCCGCACCTCCAAGGACGGCGGCAAGGGCGGGCCGAAGGGCGGTGGCTCCGGCGGCAGCCCGCGCCGGGGCAGCCCGGTGCCGAAGGTGCCGCTGGTCAAGGCCTGAACGGTCCGGCACAGACAGTCAAAGGGCGGCTTCGGCCGCCCTTTTTCATGGGTGCTGGCTTGAAGCGGGTTGCGCCTCGAAAGCGGCGCGCGTCAGCCGATAGAGCACATGCCGCTTCAGGCGGTGGCCGCTCGGCACCAGCGGGCTGTCAAAATCCTCCGCCGGATCGCGGGTCATGCCGAGGCGGTGCATCACCGCCTGCGAGCGGGTGTTGGCCGGGACGGTGAGCGCCACCACCTCCTTGAGGCCGAACCTGGTAAAGGCATCCGCCAGCGCGAGGCGGGCGGCTTCGCTCACATAGCCATGGCCCCAATGGGCCTTCTGGATGCGCCAGCCGATTTCCACCGCCGGGGTAAAGGCCGCCGCATAAGGCACATGCACGAGGCCGGTGTAGCCGATGAAGGGCGAGACGCCCGGCAATTCCATGGCCCAGAGGCCGAAGCCATAAGCGGCGAAGTGGCGCTCGATGCGCTGGGCGACGGCATCGCTCTCCGCCCGGCCGTTCACCGGCATCAGATGTTCCATCACGTCCGGGTCCGACAGCATCTGGGCGAGGCTGTCCCAATCCGCCTTGCGCCACAGCCGCAGGCGCACGCGAGGGCCGACGAGGGCTTCCGGCGGAGTGGAATAGGGCAGGTCCAGCATGGGAAAGCCGGCGGGCGTGGTCATGGGATCTCCGTCCGCAGGCGCTCCGCCACGGCGAAGCTCGAAAACACCCGGTCGCCGAAGGACCGGACAGATCGCAGGCCTAGGCTGGAGGTGAGGAAAGCCTCTTCGGCGGTCGCGACATCGTCCGACGTCAGCGGCCGTTCCACGGCGCCGCGCGCCAGCACCTCCGCCCGCATCACGCCGGGCAGGGCGCCTTCCGACAGGGGCGGGGTGAGAAGCTGGCCGTCGCGTTGCACGAAGAGATTGGCGATGGTGCTCTCGGCGAGGCGCCCTAGCGTGTTCAGGAGGAGCGCATCATCGCAGCCGGCGCGCTGCGCTTCCTGCCGGGCGAGGATGTTATCGAGATAGTTCAGCGACTTGATGCCGCTCAGCGGCGAGAACTCGTTGCGCCGCGTGCCCTGCGCCAGCATCAGACGGGCCGGCGGCGCGGGGGCGGCCATTGGCGCAGCCGTGACGAGGAGCGTCGGTCGCGGCGCCTCAGGCGGCAGTACGCCGCGCGGTCCTTCGCCGCGCGTGAGGGTGAGGCGCAGCACCGCATCGGTGAGGCCGTTGGCGGCAAGCAGTGCGGTTGCTATGGCGGACAGATCAAAGGTCGGCAGCGGCAGGCCGATCACCTCCGCGCCCCGCGCGAGCCGGGCGAGGTGGGCGGACAACCGCAGGGGCGTGCCACCGCGCACGGCGATGGTTTCGAACAGGCCGTCGCCCAGCGTGAAGCCGCGATCGCCGGGGGCGATGCGGGCGGCGGCGGCATCAACGAGACCGCCGTTCAGCCACAGCTTCATGGCGTCTCTCCCGCAGCCGCCTTCAGCAGGGGCGCCACTTTCACCAGGCTCTCCTCATATTCCGCCGCTGGGTCGCTGTCGGCGACGATGCCGCCGCCCGCCTGCGCCACCAGGGTTTCGCCCGCGCGCACCAGCGTGCGGATGACGATGGAGGAATCCATGGCGCCGTCAAAGCCGATCCACGCCACGCTCCCGCAATAGGGCCCGCGCGGCGCGGGCTCCAGTTCGTGGATGATCTCCATGGCCCGCACCTTGGGCGCCCCAGTGATGGAGCCGCCGGGGAAACAGGCCCGCAGCAGGTCCACCGGCCCGCGGCCGGGGGCAAGGACGCTCCGCACCTCGGAGACGAGGTGATGCACGCTGGCAAAGGTCTCCAGCGCGCAGAGCGCCGGCACGGTGACGCTGCCGAGCCGTGACACACGGCCGAGATCGTTGCGCATGAGGTCCACGATCATCAGATTCTCGGCCCGGTCCTTCTCGCTGGCGAGAAGCGCGGCGGCGAGGGCCGTGTCCTCGGCCGTCGTGCCGCCGCGCGGCCGGGTGCCCTTGATGGGCCGCGTCTCCACGCCGCCATCGGGCGCCACCTTCAGGAAGCGCTCGGGCGAGGCGCTCATGAGGGCAAGGTCCGGTCCGCAGACGAGCAGGGCCGAGAAGGGGGCGGGCGAGAGGGCGGTCAGCCGCCGGTAAAGGTCGTAATCGGACAGGCCCTCCGGGCGGCGGCTCAGGAAGCGCTGGGTGATGTTGGCCTGGAAGATGTCGCCCGCGTGGATGTAGTCCACCGTGCGGCCGATGCGGGCCTCCATCTCGGCGCGCGAGAGTTCTGCCGTCCAGTCCGCGCGGGCTGTGATGTCCGGCGGCGTGTCCTCGGCCGGCGCCTTCGAGAGGCGGGCGAGGAGATGCGCGACCCGCGCCTTGGCCCGTGCCGCGCGAACGTTCGCCGCTATCTCCGGCAGGCCGGTGGAGATCAGGACGGCCGCCCGCGCCGCATGATCGAAGGCGATCACCACGTCATAGAGGCCCATCACCATGTGGGGGATGGGCAGCCCCGGCTTCGGCGGCGGCAGGCGCTCCACATGCCGACCCAGCTCATAACCGAGGAAACCGACCGCGCCGCCGGCGAACGGCACGGGCGCAAGCCCCTCGGGTGCCGGACAGGCGGCGAGCTGCGCGCCCAGAACGGTGAACGGATCGCCCGCCACCGACGCGCCGTCCACCCGCACGCCGTCGGCGTCCGCGACGATGACCCGGAAAGGTTCGGCGGCGATGTAGGAATAGCGCCCGCGCGCGCCATCCTGCGCCGCGCTGTGCAGCAGGGCGGCCATGGGGTCGTCCGCAAAGGCTCGGAACAGGCGGACGGGATCGCCATAGGCGATGGGGACCACGTGCACGGGCGGGGCATCTCCGGGCTGCGGCGATTCCACCGCGTGCCGTAACATTCACCTTGCGGTAGCGGGCGCAAGCCCTCTCCGCACGTCAGCCCGCCAAGCCATGCATCCCGTTGCCTGCCGCGCCGGGCGGACCGATGCTAAAGCACGCAGCGGCCTTGCCGAAGGCCGGTCCCGTCACCGCCCGAAGCCCCCGCCCATGCTCGACACTGTTCCCGAAGCCCCGCCGCCCGTGTCCCACGGCGCCCTGCATTATGCGCTGGCCGGCGTGCGCGGAGCGATGTCGGTGCCGCTGCTGGTGCTGATCGCCTCCTATATCGGCTTCGGCGGCCTGCTCCATGGCGTCGGTTTCCCGCTGCTGCCGGGCATGCTCTCCACCATCTTCATCTGGGCGCTGCCGGCGCAGGTCATCCTCATCGGCGGGCTCGCGGCGGGCACGGCGCTGCCGGCCATCGCGCTGGCGGTGGGCCTCTCTTCCATCCGCCTCCTGCCCATGGTGGTGGCGCTCGCCCCCTTCACGCGCGGGCGTCACCGCTCGACGGTGGGGGAATTCTGCGCCTCCCATTTCGTCGCCATGACCATGTGGGTGGAGGGCATGCGTCTGCTGCCCAAGGTGCCCGTGGAGGGGCGTCCGGCCTATACGCTAGCCATGGGCGCCACCTATGTGGGGGTGAGCACGCTGGCGACCTGGGCCGGGTTCGAGCTGGCGGGCAGCCTGCCGCCGGCCTTCGGCGCGGGCCTCCTGTTCCTCACGCCGGCGTCCTTCACCATCCTCATGGTGCGCAATTCCCGCACGGCGCTGGACTGGATGGCGCTGGCGTTCGGCCTCGCCTCGGCACCGCTGGTGGCCGGGCTCGATGGCGGCATGGACCTGATGATCGGCGGCGTCGGCGGCGGCACGCTCGCTTATGGCATCGCCCGGCTCCTGAAGCGGAGGGCGGCATGATCTATGACAACGCACTCGTGGCGGCGCTTATCGTGATCGTGGTGGGTTTCCTGCCAACCGAGATCTGGCGCTGGCTGGCGGTGGTCGCCGGCCGCCGGGTGGAGGCGGGGAGCGAACTCTTCCACTGGATCAAGGCGGTGGCGACGGCGCTGCTCGCCGCCGTGGTGGGCCGCCTCGTCTTCATGCCCACGGGCGCGCTGGCGGAGGTGCCGCTGTCGCTGCGCCTCGCTTCGGTGGGGGCAGGCGTCCTCGCCTTCCTCCTCATCCGCCGCTCGGTGCTGGCGGGCGTGGTGGCCGCGCAGGTGGTGCTGCTCGGCGGCATCTGGTGGCTCGGCATCCACTGAAGCCGGCCTGATCCCGAACGCTGTAAACAAAAGGGGCGCCCGAAGGCGCCCCAGTCTGGGAGAGACCCGTAAAGGTCTCCGGTCGATGCGGACGCGCTGGCTGTGACGCCAGCGCGAACGGCATCAGACCGAGTAGTACATCTCGAACTCGACCGGGTGCGGGGTCATCTCGAAGCGAGCGACTTCCTGCATCTTGAGGTCGATGTAGGACTCGATGAAGTCCTTCTGGAACACGTCGCCCTTGAGCAGGTAGTCGTGGTCCTTGGCGAGCGACTCGAGCGCCTCGCGGAGCGAGCCGCAGACGGTCGGGATCTGCTTCAGCTCGGCCGGGGGCAGATCGTACAGATCCTTGTCCATGGCCGAACCGGGATCGATCTTGTTCAGGATGCCGTCCATGCCGGCCATGAACAGGGCCGAGAAGGCGAGGTAGGGGTTCGCGCCCGGATCGGGGAAGCGGACCTCGACGCGCTTGGCCTTCGGGTTGTTCGTGTAGGGGATGCGGCAGGACGCCGAGCGGTTGCGGGCCGAATAGGCCAGCAGCACCGGGGCCTCATAGCCCGGGACCAGACGCTTGTAGGAGTTGGTCAGCGGGTTGGTGAAGGCGTTCAGCGACTTGGCGTGCTTGATGACGCCGCCGATGTACCACAGGCACTCCTGCGAGAGGTCGGCATACTTGTCGCCGGCGAAGAGCGGCTTGCCGTCCTTCCAGATGGACTGGTGGACGTGCATGCCCGAGCCGTTGTCGCCATAGACGGGCTTCGGCATGAAGGTCGCGGTCTTGCCATAGATGTTGGCGACCTGATGGATGCAGTACTTATAGACCTGCAGGTGGTCGGCCATGGTGACGAGCTGGCCGAACTTCAGGCCGAGCTCGTGCTGGGCGGAAGCCACCTCGTGGTGGTGCTTCTCGACCTTGGCGCCCATCTTGGCCATGGAGGCGAGCATCTCGGAGCGCATGTCCTGGGCGCTGTCGAGCGGGGGCACCGGGAAGTAGCCGCCCTTGGTCTTGATGCGGTGGCCGAGGTTGCCGCCTTCATAATCGGTGTCGCCGTTGGTCGGCAGCTCGATGGAGTCCAGCTTGAAGCCCGTGTTGTACGGGTCGGCCTTGAACTTCACGTCGTCGAAGATGAAGAACTCGGCCTCGGGGCCGAAGAACACGGTGTCGCCGATGCCGGTGGACTGCAGGTAGGCCATCGCCTTCTTGGCGATGCCGCGCGGGTCGCGGCCGTAGGGCTCGCCGGTGGTCGGCTCGAGCACGTCGCACACCACCGAGAGGGTGGTCTCGGAGAAGAAGGGATCGACGCAGGCGGTGGTGACGTCCGGCATGAGGAGCATGTCGGACTCGTTGATGGCCTTCCAGCCGGCGATGGACGAGCCGTCGAAGGCCTGGCCTTCGGCGAAGAAGTCCTCGTCGACCATGGTGATGTCGAAGGTCACGTGCTGCCACTTGCCGCGCGGATCGGTGAAGCGCAGGTCGACGTATTTCACGTCGTTCGACTTGATGAAGTCGAGGACTTCCTTGGCCGTCTTCATTTGAGTAAACGCCTTTCCTGAAGGTAAAGGTAGGTAAGGGCTGGGAGAGGAGATCAGATGGCGTCGAGCCCGGTCTCGCCGGTGCGGATGCGGATGGCTTCCTCGATGCTGGACACGAAGATCTTGCCGTCGCCGATGCGTCCGGTCTGAGCGGCGCGGAGCAGGGCTTCCACCGCCTTCTCGACCATGTCGTCGGCGAGCACCACCTCGATTTTCACCTTGGGCAGGAAGTCCACCACATATTCGGCGCCGCGATAAAGCTCGGTATGGCCCTTCTGGCGACCGAACCCCTTTGCCTCGGTGACCGTGATACCTTGCAGGCCGACTTCCTGAAGGGCCTCCTTCACTTCATCGAGCTTGAAGGGCTTGATGATCGCCTCGATCTTCTTCATGCGCTCCGTCTCCCGTGGCCCGTCCTCTCCGCCGATTGGGCGAGCCGCACAACTGTAAGCACGATGTATGCCATTCGTGCCATTGCAGAGATCGTCACAGCTGTGGATGGTGTTGTCTGCCTAAATAGTATGCGATGTGCCCGCAAAATAGGCGACATTTCGCGGGCGGAAATTCTGTGTATGGATGCCTTTTAGGCAGGGTGATGCGGAGGGCGGTATGAGCGAGCTTCTCGATCCAGGTGAAATGGCGATCGCCGACCGGACGACCATCGCGCAGGGCACGCCCGGGATCACCCTCATGGACCGAGCCGGTGCGGCGGTGGCCGACGTGGTGGCGCGGCGTCCGCTCACCTCCCGCGTGCTCGTCCTCTGCGGTCCCGGCAACAATGGCGGCGACGGCTTCGTGGCCGCCCGCATCCTCGCCCAGCGCGGCTTCCGCGTGCGCCTCGCGCTGCTCGGAAGCATCGAGGCGCTCAAGGGTGATGCGGCGCTGGCCGCCGGCCGCTGGACGGGACCGGTGGAGGATGCCGTGCAGGCGGATCTCTCGCAGGCCGACCTCATCGTGGATGCGCTGTTCGGCGCCGGCCTCGCGCGCGATCTGGAGGGTGATGCGCTGGCGCTCGTGGAGCGGATGGGCGAGAGTGGCAAGCCGGTCATTGCCGTGGACCTGCCCTCGGGGGTCGATGGCGCGACGGGCGCCGTGCGCGGCGCGGCGGCGCCGGCGGTGGAGACGGTCACCTTCTTCCGCCGCAAGCCGGGGCATCTGCTGCTGCCGGGGCGGGGGCTCTGCGGCAAGGTCCGCGTCGCGGACATCGGCATCCCGGACAGCGTGCTCGCGGAGATCGCGCCCCGCACCAGCGCCAATGACCCGGACCTCTGGGGCGCGCATTTCCCGGTCCCCACCGTCGAGGGACACAAATACGGGCGCGGCCATGCGGTGGTGATGAGCGGCGGGCGCTGGACGGCTGGGGCGGCGCGGCTCGCCGCGCGCGGCTGTCTGCGGGCGGGAGCGGGGCTCGTCACGGTCGCCTGCCCTGAAGGCGCGGCCCTCGTTCACGCCGCCTCCTATGCGGCGCTCATGGTCCGGCACGTGGAGAACAGCGGCGATCTCAGCGATCTCCTGGTGGATCACCGCTATTCCTCTGTCGTCCTGGGACCCGGCCTCGGCGTGGGCGATGAGACGCGCGACATGGTGGAGGCGGCGGTGGCCGAGCATCGCAGCCTCGTGCTCGATGCCGATGCGCTGACGAGCTATGCCGGGGCGCCGCAGGCGCTGGCCGAGCGGATCGCGGGCGCCAAGGCCGCCGTCATCACGCCTCATGAGGGCGAGTTTGCCCGCCTCTTCGCCGACACCGACCTCATTCCCGCCGACGCCGACAAGCTGACGCGGACCCGCGCGGCGGCGGAGGCGCTGAAGGCCGTGGTGGTGCTCAAGGGGGCGGATACGGTGGTGGCGGCACCGGACGGGCGCGCCAGCATCGCGGAGAATGCGCCGCCTTTCCTTGCCACGGCCGGGGCGGGGGATGTGCTCGCCGGCATCCTCGGCGGCCTTCTGGCGCAGGGCATGCCGGCGTTCGAGGCGGCGGCAGCGGCGGTCTGGCTGCATGGGGAGGCCGCCCGCCAAGCCGGCCCCGGCCTCATCGCCGACGATCTGCCGGAAGCCCTGCCCAAAGTTTATGCGGCGCTGTTCGAGGCTTTGGGGGCGCGCGCCGGGTGAGAGATGCCCCGGTCAATTCCGGGGCATCGGATGGCGGTCCGAAACGCGCCTCACTTCACTTCATAAGCGGCGGCGGCGACGATCTCCGTCGAGCCGCCCTTCTGGCCGAGGATGGCCCATTTGCCGGCAGCATCGGGCCGCAAGGCCACGCGCACGGTGGCCTTGCCCGGCACAGGCACGGTGTCGTGCCACCAGGGCTTCCAGCCGTCGTCCGCGCCGTCCAGCACGCGGACCGGCATGCCGTGGAAATGCACGGCCACCGGCTCCTCCAGCTTGTTCGCCAGCGTCACCACGGCGGACTTGCCCGCCGCGACCGAGAACAGGGTCGGCAGGTTGGCGAGGTTCGCCGCGCCGGGGCCGAGGGCCAGTTCCGCCCGTGTCGCGCCCTGAAGCGGGATCTCGGTCGGCAGGGCATTGGCGGGCAGGGCGGCGGGTGTCGCCGTTGGGGCCGGCGCGGTGCTGGCGCCCACGGGCGCGATCAGCGCCAGTTGCACAGGCGCTTTCGGCGTCTCGATCTCGAGGATGATGGGGTCGCCCGCGCCGCCACTCAGGTTGACGTCCAGCGCGAGGTCGATGCGCCCGCCCGGCACCAGTTGCGCCCGCCCGTCCTTCAGTACGAAGGGGGAGGTCGGCTGGCCGTCGATGGCCATGACCCAGCTTTGGGCGTCCACCACATGGAGCTTGAGGAAGTCCACCGAGGCATTGATGAGACGCAGCCGCGCGCGGGCGGCGGAGGGGGCCTGAAGGGTGGGCGAGACCGCGCCATTCACGGTGATGAGCGGCATGCCGAGCACCGGGTCCGGCGCCCAGGTCTGGATGAGCAGCGTGTGGTCGGCGCCGAAGGGGGAGGGGCCGGGCTCCTCCACGATCAGCGCGCCGGCGAGCGCCCGGCGGGTCTGTGCGGCGTCGAACGCGTGATACCAGAAGGTGCCGGCATCCGGCGGCGCGAAGCTGACGGTGCGGCTGGCGCCGGGCGCGATGGCCGGGCCGGTGAGGCCGGGCACGCCATCAAGCGCGTTGGGGACGCGCACGCCGTGCCAGGTTACGTCCATGGGCGCCTTGAGCGCGTTGGCGGCGGCAACCGAAAGCGTCTCTCCCTTCTTCACCCGCAAAAACGGACCGGGGAGCCCGCCCTCGAAGAGGTCGATGGGCCCGGCACCCGCGAGTTCGATGCGGTCGGCGGTGGCTGCCTTCAGCGAGACCGGCGCTGCGGCCGACTGTGCGAAGGCCAGGCGCGGCAGCAGGCCGCTCAGGGTCAAGGCGGCGGCGCCGGAAAGGGCCGCGCGGCGGGAGAAGGCTGGGACGCGCAAGACGATCGCTCCGCAACTTTTTGAAACTGCGCCGCGACCTTCCCTCGCCGCATCCCAAAGGGCAAGTGGCGATTGGTGGCACCATTGTGTGGTCCCGCGGGATATGACGCCCCGGGCCGGCACACCATGCGGCTGCTTCCGCATGCGGCCCACGCCGATCAGGCGCCGCCCTGCGATCCGGGCCCGCCGGATCGCAGGGGTGAGAGCCTTTTTCGCTGGGTGGCGCCCCGTCAGCCGGCGCGGCCGATGCCGTCGAGGGCGGCGAGGGCCTGAGGGGGCAGGTCCAGGTCCGCTGCCGCCAGATTTTCTTTGAGATGCGCGGTAGATGAGGTGCCGGGGATGAGCAGGATGTTGGGCGAACGCTTCAGCAGCCACGCCAGCGCCACCTGCATCGGGGTGGCCTTCAGTCCTTCGGCCACCTCCGACAGCGTGGCGGACTGGAGCGGCGAGAAACCGCCGAGGGGGAAGAAGGGCACATAGGCGATGCCGTCGCGGGCGAGATCGTCGATGAGCGCATCGTCCGCCCGGTGGGCGAGATTGTATTGGTTCTGGACGCAGACGATGGGCATCATCTGCCGCGCCTCCGCGATCTGGCGCGCGGTGGCGTTGCTGAGGCCGATGTGGCGGACGAGGCCTTGATGGCGCAGGTCCGCCAGCACGGCCAGCTGCTCCGCGATGGGGCCTTCGGCCGGTCCGTGCGTATCGAACATCAGCCGCAGGTTCACGACCTCCAACTGTTCCAGCCCGAGGTTCCTGAGATTGTCGTCCACGGCCCGCTTCAGTTCGTCCGGCGAGAAGGCGGGGAGCCAGGACGCATCCGCCCCGCGGCGGGCGCCGATCTTCGTCACCAGCACGAGGTCTCCAGGATAAGGCGCGAGTGCCTCGCGGATGATCTCGTTGGTGACATGCGGCCCGTAGAAGTCGCTGGTGTCGATGTGGTTCACCCCGGCGGCCACAGCGGCGCGGAGCACCGCGAGCGCTTCCGGCCGGTTCTTCGGCGGGCCGAATACGCCGGGCCCGGCAAGCTGCATGGCTCCGTAGCCGAGGCGGTTCAAAGTGCGATCGCCCAGCCGGTAGGTGCCGGCGGCCGTGATGCTGGAGGTGGATGACATGTTGGACATGGGCGTCTCCGTTGGGTGGCCGAAGGCTCGGCCCCTGAATTAGGCCTTGCCGCCCGCGTCGATAATCCCGCACAGTCCGTACGGCTTGTGCGGATTTCAGAACAATGAGCATCGATCTGTCCGACCTCGGCGCCTTCATGGCTGTGGCGCGGGCGCGGGGCTTCCGGGATGCGGCGCGGGTGAGCGGGGCGAGTCCCTCGGCCCTCAGCGACGCCGTGCGGCGGGTGGAGGCGCAGCTCGGGGTGCGGCTGCTCCACCGCACCACCCGCAGCGTTGCCCCCACCGAGGCGGGCGCCCGGCTGATGGAGCGGCTCGGCCCGGCGCTCGGCGAGGTGGAGGCGGCGCTCGATGTGGTGAACGGGTTCCGGGATCGGCCGGCCGGCACCCTGCGGCTCAATGTGCCGGTGAGCGCGGCGCGGCTCGTGCTGCCGTCGCTCGTGCCGGATTTCCTGGCCGCCTATCCCGACATCCGGCTGGAGATCACGGCGGAGGATACGTTCGTCGATCTTCTGGCGGCGGGCTGTGACGCCGGCATCCGCTATGACGAGCGGCTGGAGCAGGACATGATCGCGGTGCCCATCGGCCCGCGCACGCAGCGCTTCGCGACGGCGGCGGCGCCGGCCTATCTCGACCGGCGGGGTCGGCCGGCGCATCCGCGCGACCTGCTCGCCCATGCCTGCCTGCTCGCCCGCTTCAGCAGTGGCGCCATGATGGCCTGGGAGTTCGAGCGGGACGGGGAGGTGGTGCGCGTCGAGCCCACCGGCCCGCTGCTGGTGAGCGTCGGGGCCGCGACGGAGCTTGCAGTGGAGGCGGCGGTGGCCGGAACGGGCATCATTGCTCTGTTCGAGGACTGGCTGCGCCCGCATCTGGACAGCGGCGCGCTGGAGCCCGTGCTGGAGGCGTGGTGGCCACGCTTCTCGGGGCCCTTCCTTTATTATCCGGGCCGCCGGCTGGTGCCGGCGCCGCTCAGGGCCTTCGTGGATTTCGTACGGACGCGGCAGGAAGGCTGACGCTGGGTCCGTCTGCGGCGGGCGTTGTCCATAAGCCTGCCCTGGTGACGGGTGCTTTTTCTTGCTGCACGGGAAATCGGGCGTGATATAAGCCCCAACCCGGCCGGACCCGAGTCAATCGGTCGAACGGGCGAGAGGGGTGCGCCTTGCGCGTGCGCCCCGATGCCCGTATGCGGGCGTGGCGGAACTGGTAGACGCGCGGGATTTAGGTTCCCGTGACGAAAGTCGTGGGGGTTCGAAACCCTCCGCCCGCACCACGTCCACACCCGTTTCCGCAGGGATGAGGGCGCAGCGCTTCCGCCGCGCCGGACAGATTCGAACCGAACCGCCGTGCGCGGCTTATGGATGAAGGCAAGACGATGCAGGTGACCGAAACCCAGGCCGAGGGCCTCAAGCGCGCCTACACTGTGGTGCTCCCCGCGGCCGAGCTCGACGCCAAGGCTCAGGATCGCCTGGTCGAGCTCAAGGACAAGGTCCGGATCAACGGCTTCCGCCCCGGCAAGGTGCCGCTGTCCCACCTCAAGTCGCTGTACGGCAAGTCCGTCATGGCCGAGGTGATCGAGCAGGCCGTGACCGAGGCCAACGGCAAGATCGTCGAGGACAACGGCCTGCGCCTCGCGCTGCCGCCGAAGGTCGAGCTGCCCCAGGCCGAGGACGAAGTGAAGAGCGTCATCGAGGGCCAGGCCGACCTCAAGTACACGGTCGAGCTGGAAGTGCTGCCGAAGATCGAGCTCGGCAACTTCAAGGACATCGCCATCGAGAAGCCCGTCGCCATCGTCACCGATGAAGAGGTGGACGAGATGGTGAAGCGCATTGCCGACGGCAACCGCTCCTTCGACGCCAAGGAAGGCGCCGCCGCTTCGGGCGACCGCATCACCGTGGACTTCGTGGGCTCCATCGACGGCGTCCCGTTCGAGGGCGGCGCTGGCGAGGACGTGCCGGTGGTGATCGGCTCCAACAGCTTCATCCCCGGCTTCGAGGAGCAGCTCATCGGGCTGTCCGCCGGCGAGGAGCGCACCATCAATGTCACCTTCCCGACGAACTATCTGTCGGCCCAGCTCGCCGGCAAGGATGCGTCCTTCGCGGTGAAGGCCAAGCAGGTGGAGGCTCCCGGCGAGCTGACCATCGACGACGAGTTCGCCAAGACGCTCGGTCTCGAGAGCCTCGACAAGCTCAAGGAGAATGTGCGCGAGCGCATCGCCAAGGAGCATGAAGGCGCGACCCGCCAGCGCGTGAAGCGTCAGCTGCTCGACGCGCTCGACGCCGGCCACAAGTTCGACGTACCCCCGACCCTCGTCTCGCAGGAGTTCGAGGGCGTGTGGCAGCAGATCCAGACCGATCTGCAGCAGCAGGGCCGCACCTTCGCCGACGAGAGCACGACGGAAGAGGAAGCCCGCGCCGAATATCAGCGCATTGCCGAGCGCCGCGTGCGCCTTGGCCTGGTTCTTGCGGAGATCGGGGAGCGCAACAATATACAGGTCACCGACGACGAGGTGACGCGTGCGGTTGTCGAGCGGGCGCGTCAGTTCCCCGGCCAGGAACAGCAGGTGTGGGAATATTATCGCCGCAATGCGCAGGCGATGGCGTCCCTGCGTGCGCCCCTGTTCGAGGAGAAGGTCGTCGACTTCCTTCTGGAGCTCGCCAAGGTGACCGAGAAGCAGGTCAGCCGCGAGGAGCTCTACAAGGAGGAAGAGGAGAAGGCGGCCTGAGTTCAGGCCTCCTTCACCGCTGCCTGCGACGATTTGCGCGCATTCTCCGCGCCGAGGACCAAAAATGCGTGATCCTGTCGATACTTATATGAACTACCTCGTCCCCATGGTGGTCGAGCAGACCAACCGCGGGGAGCGCGCGTACGACATTTATTCCCGTCTCCTGAAGGAGCGGATCATCTTCCTGACCGGTCCGGTGGAAGACGGGATGTCCACGCTGGCGGTGGCGCAGTTGCTCTTTCTTGAGGCGGAAAACCCCAAGAAGGAAATCTCCATGTACATCAACTCGCCGGGCGGCGTGGTGACGTCGGGTCTTGCGATCTACGACACCATGCAGTTCATCCGCCCGGCGGTGTCCACGCTGTGCATCGGCCAGGCTGCCTCCATGGGCTCCCTGCTGCTGACCGCCGGCGAGAAGGGCCTGCGGTTCGCGCTGCCGAATGCTCGAATCATGGTCCATCAGCCGTCCGGCGGCTTCCAGGGCCAGGTCACGGACATCATGCTGCACGCGCAGGAGATCCTCAGCCTCAAGAAGCGGCTGAATGAAATCTATGTGAAGCATACGGGCCAGCCGATCGAGAAGATCGAGGACGCCCTCGAGCGCGACAACTTCATGACGGCGAACGCCGCTCAGGAGTTCGGGCTCATCGATACCGTCATCGACAAGCGTCCCTCGGACGAGCCGGCCAAGGCCTGATCCTTCGACGTTTTCAGGGGGCGGTGTGCGCAATGCTCTTGCGTGCACCGCCATATCGCGCTTGCATGGCCCCAATAGCCGGCATTTGACCGGCTGCGTCGGGGCTTCGCAATTTTAGCGTCGCGCCGGGGCAGGAAATACCGCCTCGGCGTTCCCGATGTAGCCATCCGTCCGATGGCGGCGCACGATCCGGGGTGCGCGACTGGCTTCACCATTCGTTCATTTCCGGGTCGCGGGTCTCTGGCAGGACGCGTGTCGGCACGCCATATGCATGTGCCAACACAGGCGTCTTGATTGGACCCAAGAGGGATGCTTGGCTGATACGGGGCGGAAAACGTCACGTATATGACAGGTAGCCGCAAGGCTGAGGCGGTACTCAGGGCTGCGGTGACAAGGCGAGGCATGGAACCCGGACCGCAAGGTGCGACGTTCCAAGAAACGGTCGAAAGGCCGGCACGGGGCTCAGGCGCAGCGTCGCCGGCCCCAACAAGGGTTCCGTCCAGACGGGGAGGGGTCCTGAACAGGACCTGAGCCGGAGGGGCGGACCGCACGGAGATGAAGATGAGCAAGACCGGCGGCAGCGACAGCAAGAACACGCTTTACTGCTCGTTCTGCGGCAAGAGCCAGCACGAGGTCCGCAAGCTCATCGCAGGGCCTACGGTCTTCATTTGCGACGAGTGTGTCGAACTCTGCATGGACATCATCCGCGAGGAGAGCAAGTCCTCCCTGGTGAAGTCCCGCGATGGCATCCCCACCCCGAAGGAGATCCGCAAGGTTCTCGATGACTACGTCATCGGCCAGGACCATGCGAAGAAGGTCCTCTCGGTGGCGGTGCACAACCACTACAAGCGCCTGAACCACGCCACCAAGCACGGCGATGTGGAACTGGCCAAGTCCAACATCATGCTCATCGGCCCGACGGGTTCCGGCAAGACGCTGCTGGCCCAGACGCTGGCGCGCATCCTGGACGTGCCCTTCACCATGGCCGACGCCACCACGCTGACCGAGGCCGGCTATGTGGGCGAGGATGTGGAGAACATCATCCTCAAGCTGCTCCAGGCCGCCGACTACAATGTGGAGCGGGCGCAGCGCGGCATCGTCTACATCGACGAGATCGACAAGATCAGTCGCAAGTCCGACAACCCGTCCATCACCCGCGACGTCTCGGGCGAGGGCGTGCAGCAGGCCCTGCTGAAGATCATGGAAGGCACCGTTGCCTCCGTGCCCCCGCAGGGCGGCCGCAAGCACCCCCAGCAGGAATTCCTGCAGGTGGACACCACCAACATCCTCTTCATCTGCGGCGGCGCCTTCGCGGGCCTCGACAAGATCATCTCGTCCCGCTCCAAGGGCGGCACCTCCATCGGCTTCGGCGCCAAGGTGGCTCCCGTCGAGGAGCGTCGTCCCGGCGAGTTGTTCCGCGAGGTGGAGCCCGAGGATCTGCTGAAGTACGGCCTCATCCCCGAGTTCATCGGCCGTCTGCCCGTGCTTGCCACGCTCAACGACCTCGACGAGGCGGCGCTCAAGCAGATCCTGGCCGAGCCGAAGAACGCGCTGGTGAAGCAGTATCAGCGCCTCTTCGAGATGGAGAACGTGGATCTCACCATCCATGAGGAAGCGCTGGGCGCCATCGCCCGCAAGGCCATCGAGCGCAAGACGGGCGCGCGCGGCTTGCGCTCGATCATGGAAGGAATCCTGCTGGACACCATGTTTGACCTTCCCGGCCTCGAAGGCGTCGAGGAAGTGGTGATCAGCAAGGAAGTGGTCGAGCAGAATGCGCGCCCGCTCTACATTTACGCGGACCGTGTCGGCGACGCCGGCGCCAGCGCCTGACGGGGTTTATCCCGCTTCCTTCCCTCGCGCCGCCGGCGCGGGGGAAACGCCAGAACCTGCCTGTTTCATGAATGTTTCACGTGCGGTGTCGGGAGCCTTCCCAACGGTCTTGAAAGCCAGCGGGGCGCTCTCCATGTCTTGGTCAACACTCCGGTTCCCGGGCTCGGTTCCTGTGCCTCTCGCGGCCTTATCGCCGCTCCAGCATCGATCATCCGCTCCCGTCCCGGCTGCGACCACGCAGGCGAATGCATTGTCGTCTGCGTTGGCGTCTTTAGAAAGGATTGGGTCATGACGAGCCCCAAGCAGCGCCCGCCTCTCGTTCCCGGCGTCGCACAGACCTTCCCGGTGCTCCCCCTGCGGGACATCGTGGTTTTCCCGCACATGATCGTTCCCCTCTTCGTCGGCCGCGAGAAGTCCATCCGCGCGCTGGAAGAAGTGATGCGGGGCGATACCTACATTCTTCTCGCCACCCAGGAAAACGCCTCGGACGATGATCCGGCCACCGATGCCATCTATCGCGTCGGCACGCTGGCGACCGTCCTCCAGCTCCTGAAGCTGCCCGACGGCACCGTGAAGGTGCTGGTGGAAGGCGTCACCCGCGCCCAGGTGGTGCAGTACACGGACCGTGCCGATCTCTATGAGGCCGAGGCCATCTCCCTGCCCGACGAGGTGGGCGATGTGGTCGAGGCCGAGGCGCTCGCGCGCTCGGTGGTCAACGAGTTCGAAAACTATGTGAAGCTCAACAAGAAGGTGTCTCCCGAGGTGGTCGGCGTCGTCGGCCAGATCGAGGATCACGCCAAGCTTGCCGACACCATCGCCTCCCATCTCGCGGTGAAGATCCCCGAGAAGCAGGCCGTGCTGGAGACCGTGAAGGTCGCCGACCGGCTGGAGAAGGTGCTCGGGCTGATGGAGAGCGAGATCTCCGTGCTCCAGGTGGAGAAGCGCATCCGCACGCGGGTGAAGCGCCAGATGGAGAAGACCCAGCGCGAGTACTATCTCAACGAGCAGATGAAGGCGATCCAGAAGGAGCTCGGCGACGAGGACGGCCGCGACGACCTTCAGGAGCTGGAAGACCGCATCAAGCGCACCAAGCTGACCAAGGAGGCGCGCGAGAAGGCCACGCACGAGCTGAAGAAGCTCCGTCAGATGTCGCCCATGTCGGCGGAAGCCACCGTCGTGCGCAACTATCTGGACTGGCTGCTGTCGATCCCGTGGGGCATCAAGAGCAAGGTCAAGAAGGACCTGCCCTTCGCCCAGTCGGTGCTCGATTCCGACCACTACGGCCTCGACAAGGTCAAGGAACGCATCGTCGAGTATCTCGCCGTGCAGAGCCGCGCCAACAAGCTGGCCGGCCCGATCCTGTGCCTCGTCGGCCCTCCCGGCGTCGGCAAGACCTCGCTCGGCCGCTCCATCGCCAAGGCGACGGGCCGCGAGTTCGTGCGCGTCTCCCTCGGCGGCGTGCGCGACGAGGCGGAGATCCGTGGTCACCGGCGGACCTACATCGGGTCCATGCCCGGCAAGATCATCCAGTCCATGCGCAAGGCCAAGAAGTCGAACCCGCTCTTCCTGCTGGACGAGATCGACAAGATGGGCGCGGACTTCCGCGGCGATCCGTCGGCGGCCCTGCTGGAGGTTCTGGACCCCGAGCAGAACCCGACGTTCAACGATCACTATCTGGAGGTCGATTATGACCTCTCGAACGTGATGTTCGTGACCACGGCGAACACGCTGAACATTCCGCCGGCCCTTCTGGACCGTATGGAAGTGATCCGCATCGCCGGCTACACCGAGGACGAGAAGGCGGAGATCTCGCGCAAGCACCTGATCCCCAACGCGCTTCAGAAGCACGGCCTCTCGGCCAAGGAATGGTCCATTGATGACGCGGCTCTGCTGCAGGTCATCCGGCGCTACACCCGCGAGGCGGGCGTGCGTAACCTCGAACGCGAGATTTCCACCCTCGCCCGCAAGGCGGTGAAGGAACTCGTCATCTCCAAGAAGAAGTCGGTGAAGGTCACCGCCAAGAATCTGGAGACCTTCCTCGGGGTGCCGCGCTTCCGCTATGGCGAGATCGAGCGGGAAGACCAGGTGGGCGTCGTCACGGGCCTTGCCTGGACCGAGGTGGGCGGCGAGCTGCTGACCATCGAAGGCGTCATGATGCCCGGCAAGGGCCGCATGACGGTGACCGGCAACCTGAAGGAAGTGATGAAGGAGTCCATCTCCGCCGCCGCCTCCTACGTGCGGTCGCGTTCGGTGGACTTCGGCATCGAGCCGCCGCTGTTCGAGCGTCGGGACATCCACGTCCACGTGCCCGAAGGCGCGACCCCGAAGGACGGCCCGTCCGCCGGCGTCGCCATGGCCACCACCATCGTCTCCGTGCTCACGGGCATTCCCGTGCGCCGTGACGTGGCGATGACCGGCGAGATCACGCTGCGCGGCCGCGTGCTGCCCATCGGCGGCCTCAAGGAGAAGCTGCTGGCCGCCCTGCGCGGCGGCATCAAGAAGGTGCTGATCCCCGAGGAGAACGCCAAGGATCTGGCGGACATCCCGGACAATGTGAAGAACGCGCTGGAGATCATTCCCGTGTCGCGCATGGACGAGGTGCTCCACCACGCCCTCCTGCGGCACCCCGAGCCGATCTCCTGGACCGAGCAGCCGGTGAGCGGCGCGGTCGTTCCGGACGAGGATGCGGCGGGCGTCGTCGCCCACTGAGTCGTCGCCCATCGCGGTTGGAAGTGGCCCGGAATCACGATTCCGGGCCATTTTTCTTTGTGTGGATGCCGCCTGCGACGCCGCCGGCCGTGCCTTTGCTCCACCGCTGTCGCCCGGCTCCGGGCGCTTCGAAAATTCCACTGCAAACACAGCTACTTAAGTAACGCTGCTCCGGAGGCTCCGGGGCGCGAACGCTGGTGCGCGCGGCTGCCGGAACCGTTGGAAATCGTTTGTTTATGCGGGTTTGTGGCGCTTTGGCGCTTGCAAAAGCCACATTTTCCGTAAAGCTTCCCGCCCATCGTTGAGGCCAACGCCCTGCGATTCGAGAGATACAATGGAAGGAACGGTCACATGACCACCAAGAACGAACTGATCGCCGCGGTGGCCGAAGAGGCCAAGCTCACGAAGGCGGCTGCGGCGGCTGCCGTGGATGCCACGTTCGACATCATCGCCAAGGCGCTGAAGGACGGCGAAGAAGTGAAGCTCATCGGCTTCGGCTCCTTCTCGGTCGTGACCCGCGCCGCCCGCGAGGGCCGCAACCCGCGGACCGGCAAGCCGGTGAAGATCGCCGCCTCCAAGGCGCCGAAGTTCACCCCCGGCAAGGGCCTCAAGGAAGCGGTCAACGACTGATCCATTCCGTGTGGCGCTCCGTCCGCGTTGTGCGGGCGGGGCGCCCCGGCTCCCCGTCCCGAGGTCTGGCTTGCGCCATCCCGGGGCCGGTTTACCTGAGGCTGTTGAACCAGTTCAGGATGTTGTCGCTCCCCGCGAGCGTCGCGGCATCGCCATAGAGACCGGCGATGAAGGTTCCGCGGTGGCTTCCCCCCGCCACCGGCACGCCCGCCGCCTGCCTGCCCCCCGCCGAAAGCGCGCGGAACACCATGGCCGGGTGGATCGCCTCGTCGGCGAGCCCGTAATGGAAGCGGATCGGGCTGTCATATTTCCAGTAGGATGCGCGGTTGGCCGCCAGATGCCGCAGGAAGGCGCTGTTCTGGTCGGCGGTGAAGCGCTCGAAGAAGCCCGGCACCATCAGCTCCGCGCCCGTCGGCAGCCGTTTCATCTGCGCGTCGTCGAGCTCGTAGCGCGTCCAGTAGGTCTGCGCGAGATCCTGATATTCGGGGCGCACGGCCGTCTTCAGCAAGCCCGTCAGATTGTACTGAAGCTCGTAGCTGCCGAGCGCGATGATCATGCACAAGGCGATCCAGACCGGCAGCGGGGGATAGGAGGTCGTGCCCTTGGGCAGCGGAAACATCGCGTCTCCGGTCCAGAAGCGCCACGTCTCGTTTAGGTCATTGAAGGGGCTGGCGACGGCCGTCGCGGCGATGGGCCGGCCGTCCTCCCGCAGCGCCTGGTGCAGCCATTGCGTGTTGATCGCGCCCTGCGACCAGCCGTGGAGGAAGAGTTTGCCAGGGCTGCACCCCAGGGCCCGCAGCGCCGTCTTGCCGGCGGCCAGCATCTGGAGGCAGGTGCGCACGGAGGCGCCTTTCACCGCATAGGCCTCGCCCCGGTCGCCCCGGAACGGTCCCTTGCCCAGATAATCGGCGGCGATCACCGCATACCCCTGTCCGGCGAAGCGCTGCACGTTGAAGAGCGTTTCGAGGGAATCCGCCGCATCGCTCGTCCGGTAAGTGGGATCGGCGAGACGCGTCAGGTTCGAGGGCACCTGATCGAAGGACAGGATCGTGCCGTGCTGCCAGGACACGACGGGCAAGGGCCCCTTGGCGCCCGCCGGAAGGGCCAGAAGGCCGCTGATCTTGAGGCGTTCGCCAGTCTCGGGGACGGTGACGTCCGTGACGAGGCGGTGCAGGTCCACGTCGAAGCTCGCGCCGTTCGCCTTGGCATCGAAGGCGGGAAGAATGACCGGTGCGTTGAAGAGCGGAAACGCCTCTGCCACCAGCGCATCGAGCCGCGCGCGGCTGACCCGGCAGGAGAGATCGATGCCGCGTCCCGCCCCACTGGCAGCATGCGCGGAGTGCTTGGCGTCAGCCAGTCCCAGTGCCGCCACGCCCGTGCCCAGCACCAGCGCCCGCCGCAGCCCATCGACGGGGCCGGTCGCGCGCGCGTCTTCATCTGGCGGGGCAGGGACGGGGACGGATCGTGACATGGGCGCCATGGCGCAACTCCTCGGGATCACGGGGCCGGTGCACGTCTCAATGCCCATGCGCGAGCCGGACGATCAGAAGGCGTGACGATGCGCGGACGTTACTGCCTGCCGCGTCAAAGGCGAAGATCAAGCTTCGATCACGCGGCGTTTCGCTCCCTCCAGGCCTTGCGGGGCGCGCCGGCGCATGTCCGGCCGGGGGGCTCTGCACGGCTTCGCATGGCTGGGGCTCCGTCCATGTGGATTGAGCCGGCAAATGAATGGCGCTAAGGACGCGCGCCGCATGCGCGGACCGCCGGACGGCGGGCAGGGAGGCGCCCCATGAGTGCAGACATCACCGCCGGCGCAGGGGCCGGATCGTCACCGGACTATGCGCGCAAGGCGCTGATCGGCTCCACGCTCGGCTTTGCCATGGATGGCTTCGACCTGCTCATACTCGGCTTCATGCTGCCGGCCATCGCCACCGACCTCGGCCTGTCCCCGGTGCAATCCGGCGCCCTCGTCACCTGGACGCTTATCGGCGCGGTGCTGGGCGGCATCCTCTTCGGCGTCCTGTCGGACTATTACGGCCGCGTCCGCGTGCTGGCCTGGACCATCCTGCTGTTTGCCGTCTTCACCGGCCTCTGTGCGCTCGCCCAGGGCTTCTGGGACCTGCTTGCCTATCGCTTCGTCGCTGGCCTTGGCCTCGGCGGCGAGTTCGGCATCGGCATGGCGCTCGCGACCGAAGCCTGGTCGGCGGAGAAGCGCGCCCGCGCCTCGTCCTATGTGGCGCTCGGCTGGCAGGGCGGCGTCCTGCTGGCGGCGCTGGTCACACCGCTCCTGCTGCCGCTCATCGGCTGGCGGGGCATGTTCGCAGTGGGCATCGCGCCGGCCGTGGTCGCCTTCATCGTGCGCCGTACACTCGGGGAGCCCGAGATCTTCGTCGCCCGCGCCAAGGGTCCGCGCCAGCCCCTGCCGCTGGGCCTGCTGGTGAAGGACTGGGAGACGACGAAGACGAGCTTTGCCATGTTCGTCCTCTGCGCGGTCCAGAATTTCGGCTATTACGGCATCATGATCTGGCTGCCGAACTATCTCTCCCAGAGGTTCGGCTATTCGCTTACCAAGTCCTCGCTCTGGACGGCCGTGACCATCCTCGGCATGGCGGCGGGCATCTGGGGCTTCGGCCAGCTGGCAGACCGCATCGGCCGCCGCCCGAGCCTCATCCTCTACCAGATCGGTGCGGCCGTCTCGCTGGTGGTCTATTCCCAGCTCACCGATGCCTCGGCGCTTCTCATCGGCGGCGCCGTCATGGGCTTCTTCGTCAACGGCATGATGGGCGGCTATGGGGCCTTGCTGTCCGAGTGCTATCCCACCGCCGCCCGCGCCACGGCGCAGAACGTGCTCTTCAATCTCGGGCGCGGGGTGGGCGGCTTCGGGCCGCTCGTCATCGGCATCCTCGCCAGCCAGTATTCCTTTGCGCTCACCATCGCCCTGCTGTCGGGCATCTATGTGCTCGACATGGTGGTGACCGTGTTTCTGGTGCCGGAGCGCCGGGGCGAGGCGCTGACCTGACGGGCGAACTGGCGTCGCAAGCCGGACGCCCCGCGAGGCGCCCGGCTTGCGATCGGGATCAGGCCGACTCGATCTGCGACCACGGCACCTGTTCGCCATGGAACAGGGGGATGAGTTCGCCCTCGCCGGGGATGTTCACCGCCTCGCAGGTGGGGGAGAGCGTGTCGGTGATGGTGATGCGCGCTTCATTGGGCTTGAGGCCGTAGAAGGCCGGGCCGTTGAGGGAGGCGAAGGCCTCGAACTTGTCCAGCGCGCCTTCCTCGGCGAACACCTTCAGATAGGCTTGAAGCGCGACAGGCGCGCTGAAAACGCCGGCGCAGCCGCAGGCATTTTCCTTCAGGTGGCGCATATGCGGCGCGGTGTCGGTGCCGAGGAAGAAATTCGCTTCCCCGCTGGTCGCCGCCTGACGGAGCGCAAGCCGGTGCTGCTCGCGCTTGAGGATCGGCAGGCAGTACATGTGCGGCCGCACGCCACCCTGGAACAGCGCGTTGCGGTTATAGAGCAGGTGCTGGGGCGTGATGGTGCCGCCCACATGGCTCCGGTGCCGGCGCACGAGGGCAACGCCCTCCGCCGTGGTGATGTGCTCCATCACCACCTTGAGGCGCGGGAACTTGGCGAGCATGGGCTCCAGCACCGCATCGATGAACGCGCGCTCGCGGTCGAAGATGTCGATATGCTCGCGTGGCAGCTCGCCATGGACGAGCAGCGGCATGCCCGCCTCTTCCATCGCCGCCAGTACCTGCTCGATGCGGGCGATCTCGGAGACGCCGTGGGCCGAGTTGGTGGTGGCGTGCGCCGGATAGAGCTTGGCGGCGGTGAGCACGCCGTCGCTGTGGCCGGCGATGAGATCCTTCGGATCGGTGCCGTCGGTGAGATAGACGGTCATCAGCGGCGTGAAATCGACGCCGGCGGGAATGGCGGCGCGGATGCGCTCGCGATAGGCGGCGGCCATGGCGGTCGTCACCACCGGCGGCGTCAGGTTCGGCATCACGATGGCTCGCCCGAACTGCCGGGCGGTGAAGGGCACAACCTCCTTCAGCACCGCACCGTCGCGGAAATGGACATGCCAGTCGTCTGGCCGCCGGATCGTCAAGCTCGCCACGTCACCCATCCTCCGAAACAGCCCCATGCTTCGGGCTGAAGTCCAGTCTCGCGCGCCCTGGCCGTCACGGTCCGCAGGCCCGGCCGCCGATGCCGTAAGGACGGCGGCGGGCGTGCTGCGGCATGTCGATCGGCGGCTGTGCCGCCAAGGCAGCGCCGCCCCGCAGCTGCCCGGCAAGGGGCTGCGCGGGCGCGCGCCTGTGTTAGCTGGTCCGTCCTCGCTTCGTCCATGGCGGCAGCGCGGAAATGCGCGCGGATACCCGCTGCCCCCGCTCGGCGCGCGCCGGCGGCGGCCCGGCCGTCCCGTGGCCACAGCTTATCGCGCGGTCCGGAGTTTACGCTGGCGCGGCGGCGTCTTATATGGCGGTCAGTGGTCGCCATGACGCGGCCGGCCCCATGGCCATAAGGTGCACGGGGCCGTGGGCGGTTAGCTCAGTTGGTAGAGCATCTCGTTTACACCGAGAGGGTCGGCGGTTCGAGCCCGTCACCGCCCACCAGTACCGCCAGTCGCTTCCAAGCTGTTGTTCTTGTTCGTTCGGCCGACGCTTGCGCGAAACTTGCGCAAGCGTTGCAGCACGGGCCGTTTGATTAACAAAACGTCAGAATGCGCCTTGATCGGGTCTGCGCGTGCGCCCTACTATAGTTAACAGCGATGGCGTCGAATCCCGGCCCTTCGCGCGTAACATGGGATGCATCGGCGCAGATGACCGGTTGGCCGGCTCCGCAGCAGGGGATCCCGTTGAGTTGGGATGTACTCTGATGAAGCCGCAACTCGTTCAGATCAGCCCCCGGCCCGTGCCGCAGCGCGTATCTGCCAACCGTCGCGCCAGTCGGCGTTTTCCCACGGCGCAACGCGCCTTCATCGTGAATGGCGATGAGCGCCTTTGCGTCTGCGAACTGGTCGACATGTCCGCCGGCGGCGCGCAGGTGCGCATCACCAGTGCCAACGAGCTTCCGGAAATGTTCGACCTGCTGATCGCGGGCGACACCTATCTCAAGACCGTGCCCGTGGAAGTGCGCTGGCGCGGCGGCGACCGGATGGGCGTGCAATATCTGTCGGATGGCGTCTGCGCCTGATCGTTCACGCCGATTCCCACCTTCCCTGACGCCGCATCACAAGCCTTGGATGCGGCGTTTTGCTTTTGCGCGCCCGCGTCGTTCCCTGTTGCACTCGTCTGCTTATTCTTTCACCAGACGGAGGTTAAATAGTAACGTTATTTCAAATATCGAAATTGTTTGTTGCGGTTGCCATTGGGCCTCTGTAGAGGCCGGTATCTGCCGACGGGCATCGCTCCCGAGGCTGCCATGACTGTGGAACCCGCATGAGACGGCAGATCGTTCATCTGACTGCGCATTCGGCCGCCCGGCAGCGGCAGGACAACCGGCGTTCCGTCCGGCGTTTTCCCACATCGCAGCGGGCCTGGATCATCAACGACAGCGAACAGCTCTGCTTCTGCGAGATCGTGGACATGTCCTCGCGGGGCGCGCAGATCCGCGTCTCCCTGAGCGCCCAGATCCCCGGCACCTTCCAGTTGCTCATCGTGGGCGAGACCTACATGAAGCGCGTGCCGGTCTCACTCCAGTGGCGCGGCGGCGATCGGCTCGGCGTGATGTATCTCTCAGAGGGCGTCATCGTCTGACGCAGCCTCTCGCTCGCAGCATGGGTTGAGGGAAGGGCAGCCGCTTCCAAGGGGCAGGGTGTCGCGAACGACCGTGACCATACCGCCGCGTTCCGATGCATTCTTGGAGATCGGGCGAAGACGGCGTCAGACCGCAGGCGCAGCTTAGTAAAGCGGATGGGGTCGCCTGACCAAGTCGATCTGATTGTCTTTTGAAGCGTCAGGCTCATCGAGCCATATGATGGCGGGAGTGACGGGGCTCGAACCCGCGACCTCCGGCGTGACAGGCCGGCGCTCTAACCAACTGAGCTACACCCCCGAATTCGCCGCCGCAGAAGCAATCAGCGCGTCGAGTGAGGGGTTGATACGGTCCGCCCCTTTCCAAGTCAAGCGAGGCCCAAATCTTTTCGTGACACCTGTGTAAAACCTGCGCCGCAAATTCACCCAACCCCTTGAAACGTAAGGGCTGAAGATGAGGGCGACGGCGTCGCCACGGCGTCGCCCGCCCTTTTCCGGGCCTGTTGGCGGCCGGGCCGGCGATTCCGGAAGCGGCCGGACAAGGTTCCGCATGAGCGGCGAGAGGAGGGGAGGGCGGCTGAACGCGCGAGAGTGCCGGCGCGTGCCGCCCCAGGGATCAGCGCTTGGCCTGAAGGCCCGCCGTCTCGCGTTCCATGTAGCGCAGGGTGAAGGGCTTCAACTGGCCTTCGAGCCAGCGGGCCATGTCCTCTTCCTGTTCGAGGCTCTGCTGGAGGAGGGGCATGGCTTCCGTGAAGGCGCCCTGCTCGGCCATGGCGAGCAGCGAGCGATAAGCGGCGATCTCGTAATTCTCGAAAGCGTAATCCGCGAAGGTGTTCTTCAGGATCTCGTCGCCCGCCACCGTATGGCCGAGGGCCGCCATGTTGCCCATCACGGACGCGGCCGTGTCCTTCAGCGTCGAGGCATCTTCCGAGAGGCCTTCCAGAATGGCGTCCAGCCGGTCGATCTGGCCTTCGGTCTCGTCCACGTGCAGCCGCAGGCGCAGCGCCAGTTCCGGATAGCTCTCCAGCCGATCGAGCTGGCGGTTCATGATGGAGAGGGCTTCGTTCTCGAGCGCGTGGGCGTTGCGCAGTCCGACGACGAAGATGTCGCGGATGGTCTGTTCGGTCATTGTCATCTCCAGGGGGCAGGGGTGTCCCCTTGGAGAAAAGGTTCAGCGCGCGGCTTCGTTCCTCATGCGCGGCCCGGCGTCTCGGTGCGGGACCGGCCGGTCGTCTCAGAGCGGATAGCGGGGCAGGGGAAGCTGGGAAGGGACGGAGGCGATATCGGCAGACGGGGCCGCAACCGCCGCGGTGGGCGCAGGCGTGCCGACATGGCGGGCGACAAAGCGTTCCAGATGCTCGTCCCACTGGTCGAGTTCGCGGGCCAGCGTGATCGCGAGATCATAAATGGGCTCGGCGTTGCCTTCGGCTCTCGCGCGCTCGATCAGAGCGCGGGCGCGGGCTTCTCTGGAATCGTAGATCATTGCGGGCTCCACGCACGAATACGCCATTCTGGCGCATGGGGCGCTGCCCGCCAGCCCGTGAGATTACGGAGTGGTTGCGAAGACGCGGGGCCGCGGGCCTTAGGGGGCGGGAGGCGCCGGTGGATCGAACAGGATGCTGCGGTTCACCGTATCCAGCGTCGGCCGTCCGGTGAGCGCCATGGCCACTTCCAGCTCCGCCCGCAGCACATGCATGGCATGGGCGACACCCGCCGCCCCGGCCACCGCCAAGGCGTGGATATAGGGCCGCCCGATCATCACCGCATTGGCGCCCAGCGCCATGGCCTTGAGGATGTCGGTGCCCCGGCGGATGCCGCCGTCCACCAGAACGGGAATGCGCCCTTCCAGCGTCTCCACGATGCGCGGCAGGGCCTCGATGGAGGCCGGGAGGCTGTCGAGGACCCGTCCGCCGTGGTTGGAGACGATGATGCCGTCCACGCCCTCCGCAAGGGCGCGGGACGCATCGTCCGGCGCGAGCACGCCCTTCAGCAGGATGGGCAGGCGGGTCAGGCTGCGCAGCCGCGCCACGTCGCCCCAGAGCGGCGTATGGGGCAGGGCGGTGCCGAACAGCGGGCTCGATCCGATGCCGCCGCTGTGCAGGGGGCGCGGCTTCAGGCCGGCGAGATTCACCGCCTCGACACCCGGCGGCAGGGAAAAGCCGGCCCGCCGCTCCTGCGTGCGCAGGCTCACCGGCGCGTCCACCGTCAGCACCACGGCGCTGTAGCCGGCGGCCTCCGCCCGCCGCAGCAGGTTCACGGTGAAACCCCAGTCCGGCTGGATGTAGAGCTGGAACCAGAGCTGCCCCCGGCTCGCCGCCCGCACCTCCTCGAGGCTGGTGCTGGCCTGCGTGCTCACCACCAGCGGCGCCTGCGCGATGGCGGCACCCTGGGCGGTCGCCAGCTCTCCATCGGGATGGAACAGGCGATGGTAGGCGACCGGCGCCAGCAGGATGGGGTGCTCCAGCGCAAACCCCATCAGGTTGATGCGCGTCGTGGCCTTGGACAGGTCGCTGAGCACGCGCGGCAGCAGGCGCAGCCGGTCATAGGCGGCGCGGTTGGCGGCGTTGGTCAGGCCGTCCCCCGCGGCGGCGGCGAGGTAGGCCCAGCTCGCCGCCGGCACGCGCTCGCGCGCCAGAGCCTCGTAGTCGCTCAGGTCATAGGCTTCCGGCAGATGCAGCTGCATGGGATTTTCGCCAGGCGCGGGAGCAGGAAAGGACAAACCGCCGTCTCAGGCCGGAGACACCGGACGCGGGCGCCCCTCGGCATCAAGCGCCACCATCACGAAAACGGCCTCCGTCACCTTCTCGCGGACGGCGCTGTGCTGGCGGCGCGCCCAGGCTTGCACGTCCAGCGTCATGGAGGTGCGGCCCACCTTCAGCAGGTTGGTGTAGATGCACATGGTGTCGCCCACCTTCACCGGCAGGCGGAAGTTGATTTCCTTCACACCCGCCGTCACGACGCGGCCGGCGGCCACCTCGGCGGCGCGGATGCCCGCCGCAAGGTCCATCTGCGCCATCACCCAGCCGCCGAAGATGTCGCCGGACGGATTGGCGTCCGCCGGCATGGCGAGCGTGCGCAGGGTGAGTTCGCCGGTGGGTTCGGCCGTATCGGGCATTTCGGGCTCCAGCTCCGCAGGACAACCTGTGCTTGGTAGGCCCGTAATGGCGGGGGAGGCAAGAGCCGCCTACGACGCGGCCCCAAGCCCACCATCCTGCTGCGCACCTCAGGCCATGTCGGCGAACTGGGTGTCGTGAAGGCGGCGGTAGAGGCCGTCGCGGGCCACCAGATCGCCGTGCCGACCCTGCTCGGCGATGCCCTCCGGGCTGACCACGATGATGTGGTCGGCGTTGCGGATGGTGGAGAGGCGGTGGGCGATGGTGAGCGTCGTGCGCCCTTCCGAGAGCGCGGCGAGCGACTGGCGGATTTCCAGCTCCGTCTCCGTGTCGAGGGCAGAGGTGGCCTCGTCGAGGATGAGGATGGGCGGGTCCTTCAGGAAGATTCGCGCGATGGCCACCCGCTGCTTCTGCCCGCCCGAGAGCTTCACCCCGCGCTCGCCGACGATGGTGTCGAGCCCGGCCGGCAAGGCGGCGATGAGCCCATCGAGGCGCGCGCGCCGGGCGGCGTTCAGGATGTCCTCCTCCGTCGCACCGAGGCGGCCATAGGCGATGTTCTCCCGCAGCGTGCCGGCGAAGAGGAAGACGTCCTGCTGCACGATGCCGATGTGGCTGCGCAGGGAGGCGAGGGTGAAGTCGCGGATGTCCGTCCCGTCGATGGTGATGCGTCCCGCCGTCGGCTCGTAGAAGCGCGGCAGCAGCGAGCAGATGGTGGTCTTTCCAGCCCCCGAGGGCCCGACAAATGCCACCGTCTCGCCCGCGCGGATGGTGAGGGAGAGGTCGTTGAGCACGCTCTTTCCTTCGCCATAGCCAAAGGAGACGTGCTCATAGCGGATGGCGTCCTTCAGCCCGGTGAGCGGGCGGGCGCCAGGGCGGTCGGCGACGTCGGGGGCCGTGTCCAGCAAATCGAGATAGCGGCGGAAGCCGGCGAGGCCCTTGGGATAGATCTCCAGCACCGCGTTGATCTTCTCGATGGGCCGGAAGAACACGCCCACCAGCAGCAGGAAGGAGATGAAGCCACCGTTGGAGAGTTCGCCCCGGATGACGAACCACGTGCCGGCGATCATCACCATCACTTGCGTGAGGCGCATTCCGAGATAGTTCAGCGTCATGTTGGCCGCCATGATGCGGTAGGCGGCGAGCTTGGTGGCGCGATAGCGCTCGTTGTCCTTGGCAAACAGCGCCCGCTCGTGCGCCTCGTTGGCGAAGGCCTGCACCACGCGGATGCCGCCCACATTCTCCTCGATGCGGGCGTTGAAATCGCCCACCCGGCCGAACAAAGCGCGGAAATTCTCCGTCATCCGGCTGCCGTAATGGGCGCCGAGCCAGGCCACGACCGGCACGATGGCCCCGGTGATGAGGGCAAGATGCACGTTGACCATCATCATCAGCGCAAACGCGCCGATGAAGGTCATGATGGCGATGAACACGTCCTCCGGCCCGTGGTGGGCGACCTCGCCCACCTCTTCCAGATCCTTGGTGATGCGGGCGACGAGATGGCCGGTCTTCTGATTGTCGAAGAAATGGAACGAGAGCTTCTGGAGATGGTCGAACGCGCGGCGGCGCATGTCGGTCTCCATATTGATCCCGAGCATGTGCCCCCAGTAGGTGACGATGGCCATCAGCGCCGCATTGAGCAGATAGATGCCCACGAGGGCGGCGGCCGCGGCGGCGATGAGGCCCCATTCCTGGCCGGGTAGGAGCTGGTCCACGAACAGCTTCACCGCCATGGGAAAGCCGAGTTCCAGCAGGCCGGACACCACCGCGCAGGTGAAATCCAGCAGGAACAGGCCCTTGTAGGGCCGGTAATAGGCGAAGAAGGCGCGCAGCAAGGACATGATGCTTCCGTGGGGCGGGGCGGCGGGCCGCGTCACTCGCCGAGGTCCACTCCCTGATAGCCCCGGCGCCAGTAAGCGGCAACGGAGCGGCGGTCTTTGGGAAGGCCGAGCGCGGCCGCATGGGCGCGCAGGGCACGGGCGGCGGCCTGCTCGCAGCCCGCCCAAAGATAGGGAGCGTCGGCGTCCATGGGGAGGGGGATCGTCGTCACCGCCTCTTCCAGCAGGCGGCTCGTGCCCGCCTCCGCGCCGTTGCGATGGAGCCAGACGAGATCGACGCTGGCGCGGGAGGGCATCTCCTGCTCTTCCGCCGCGTCGGCGATCTCGATGCGCACCACCGCGCGGACATGGGCGGGCAGCTCCGAGACCATGCGTGCGATGGCGGGCAGGGCCGTCTCATCTCCCGCGAACAGAACCCAGTCCGCCTCTGGCAGCAGTCCGCCGCCGGGTCCCATGACAGCGGCGGGCTGGCCGGGTGCGGCTTCCCGCGCCCAGTCCGAGCCCGGCGAACCGGGGTGAAGCACGATGTCGAGCACGGCTTCGCCCACCGCCACATCCACATGGCGCAGCGTATAGACGCGCGGGGTGAGGGCATCCGCGCCCTGCGGCCACAGCACCCGCCCATCCGCCTGCGCGGTGGGCCACACGGGCATGCGGCCCTTCGGCGGAATGAGCAGGCGCACATGGAGGCCGTTGGCCAGCAGCCCCGACACATCGCCCCTGAGCACCACCCGCCGCATCCGGGGCGTGATTTGCCGGGCGGCCTTTACGGTAAGCTCGCGCAGATAGGGCAGGCGGGCCTCGGTGGCGAGATCGCCTGTCCAAGTGAAGTCCGGGCGCGCATCGCCCGCGAACGTGCAGATGTGCTCCGCCAGCACCATCTTGGAGACCGAAAGTCCCGCCGCCGAAGCGCTCTCCACATGGCAGACGAGATGGGTGCCGTCTGCCACCAGATCCGCCGTGCCGAACGTGCCGATGAAGGTGGCGCGGCCATCGGCGCGCGTGACGGTGCCGTGGGTCTCGAAATGCGCGGCGAGCTTCTCCAGCATGGTGGCCGGATCGGGCAGGGGAACACGGGTCGCGGCGTGCAGAAGCGCGGGGGCGGCCATGGATCAGGCTCCTGTGCCGGGGCTGCGTCGCAGCAGCCAGATGAGATAGTGCCCGCCCACCAGCGCGGCGAAGAGGCCCACCGGGATCTGGTAGGGGAAGGCGAGCGTGCGCCCTAGCCAGTCCGCTAACACCATCAGGCCCGCGCCGATGAGCGCGGCGGCGAGCAACTGGTGGGCGCCGCGCGCGAAGCCCGAGAGGCGCGCCAGATGCGGGCCGATGAGGCCGACGAGGCTCAGCGGGCCGACGATGAAGGCAGCGCAGGCCGTCATCAGCGCGGCGGCAAGCGCAAGGAGCAGGCGGCTTGCGAGCAAAGGCACGCCCAGCGCGCGGGCCATGGTGCTGCCGAGCGGCAATATGTCGAGCCAGCGGGAGGCCAGCAGCAGCGGCGGGACAAGCAGGAGCACGAGGCCCACCGCCGCGCCCGCCTCCACGCTGCCCACGCGATCCGTGGTGCCGGCCATCCAGCCCAGCAGCAGGAAGGCGCGGGCATCTCCCGAGGCCAGAACGGCGGAGATGAAGGCAAGGCTCGCGGCGCCGAGCGCGATGCCGCCAAGCAGCAGCCGCTCAGGCCCGAAGCCGGTGGCGAGCGCGAAGGCGAGAATGCCAAGCAGCGCCACGAGCGCGCCCGCTGCGCTGCCGCCCATCATGACGGCAACCGTGGGCGCGGGCAGGAGCAGCAGAACCACCGAGAGCCCGACGCCCGCCCCGGCACTGACGCCTAGCACCTCCGGCCCCGCCAAAGGATTACCCGTGAGGCGCTGCATCAGCGTGCCCGCCGCCCCCAGGAGCGCGCCCGCCGCTGCGGCGGCGACCACGCGCGGCACGCGGAAAGGGGCGAGGGCCTCGAACAGCGCGCCCGTCGCCAGCCGCCAGCCCTCATAGGAGCGCCCGATCAGCAGAGCGGCGAGGATGAGAAGCGCCAGCCCGCCGGCGAGAAACAGGAGACCGCGCAGGGGATGGGAGAGGCGCCGGCCTGTCGGTGCTGCGGCTTGCGGGCGCTGGACGTGCTTGAGGCGCGGCAGCAGCCATAGCAGCAGCGGCCCACCGATGAGGCCCGTGGCGGCGCCCGTGGGCAGGACGTCGGCGCCCAAGACCTGCACGAGCCCGTCCGTGAGCCACAGCAGCAGCGCGCCGAGGAGCGGCGCCAGCAGCAATTGGGCGCGGGGCGTGCGCGCGCCCGCGAGCCTCGCGAAGGCCGGCGCGGCAAGGCCGACGAAGCCGATGATGCCCACCAGCGCCACGACGCTCGCCGCCAGCCACACGGCGAGGGCGATGATGGCGAGCCGGGCGCCGTTCACGGCCATGCCAAGGCTGCGGGCGCTGGAGTCGTCCAGCGTCAGAACCGAGAGCGGGCGGAGCAGGAGCACGGCTGCCGCAAGGCCGAAGGCGAAGCGCCACGCCAGCCCCAGCGCAGGCCCCCAGCTCTGCTGGTGCAGCGAGCCGGCGCCCCAGACGAAAAGCGAGAGCACATATTCGCCGCGCGCCAGCACGAGGGCCGAACTCAAGGCGGCGCAGATGAGCGAGAGGGTCATGCCCGAGAGCACGACCGTGATCGGCTCCAGCCCGCGCTTCCAGCTCAGCATCAGCAAGAGGCCGACGGCGGTAACGCCGCCCATGAGCGCCACGACCTCGCGGGGCCATTCGGCGAGGGCTGGAATGAGCAAGGCGGAGGCGGTGAGGGCCAATTGCGCGCCGGAGGCGATGCCCAGCGTCGAGGGATCGGCGATGGGGTTGCGCAGCACCCGTTGCAACAGCGCGCCCGACAGGCCCAGCGCCGCACCCGCCAGCAGCGCCACCACGGCGCGTGGCAGCAGGCTGTGCCAGAGCACGACCTGTTCCAGCGCGCGCGCCGTGGCCGGATCGCCGGGCAGGACCGGCTGCCGCAGCAGGCCCATGACGCACAGGGTCAGCGCCAGAAGGGCGAGCCCGGCCACCGCCAGTGGTGCGCGAGGCAAGGGGCGGGGGAGGCGGGCGACATCAGCCACGGGCGGCCGCCTTCGCAAAGGGGAGCGCATCGGTGAGGAGGCGTGCGAAACGCAGGGCCGCGGGCAGGGCACCGAAAGGATTGACGGGCGCCAGTTCGACGATCCGTCCGGCGCGGACGCTCGGCAGGGCCTTCCAGAAGGCGCTCTGCGCCATCATGCGGCGTGCTTCGGGCGGCACGGGCGGCAGCAGTGCGATCCAGGCGTCGCCCACCTGCGCCAGCGTCTCGAGTCCCATGGGGGCGGTGGCGGAATAGCGCGTGCTGCCGCGCCACGCATTGGCAAGACCAAGGCAAGTGAGCGCCTCGCCGAACATGCTGTCGGCGCCGAAGACACGGAAATGCCGGTCGTCACCCAGATTGATGACCAGCGCCGGCCGCCCGTCGCCGCCGGTGAGCCGCGCCTTCAGCGCCGCGAACTCGGCATCCGCAAGGGCGATTAGCGCCGCGCCGGCGGGAGCCATGTCGAGCCGACTGGCGATGGCGCGGGTGGCAGCTTCGGCGGCAGCATAGGGATGCCCGCCGGGTGCATAGATGGAGAAGCTCTCCACCGGCGCAATGCGGCTGAGCGTCGGTTCAGCCCAGGCAGTATAATTGGAGCCGAGGATCAGGTCCGGCGCCAGCAGCTTCAGGGCCTCGAAGCTGGGCGAGCCGCGCAGGCCGAGATCGGCGACGCTCTCCGGCACGGCCGGCTCGATGACCTGCCGCCGATAGAGCACCAGTTCCGCCGCCGCGACCGGCACCACGCCGAGGGCCAGCAGGGTCTCCAGCAGCGCCCAGTCCAGCGTCGCGACCCGCAGGGGCGAGGCAGCCCTTGCCCGCGAGACGCCGGCAAGGCCAAGGGCCGCCAGAAGCGCGCGGCGGGAGAGGCCGGTCACAGCACATAGCCCATGGGTTCGCCCCGCACGGGATGGGGGATGACCCCCATGGGCAGGCCATAGAGCGCGCCCAGCAGGTCCGGCGTCACCAGATCGGCAGCCGCCCCCTGCGCGAGGATGCGCCCACCGCGCAAGGCGATGAGCTCATCGCATGTGCGCACGGCGAGATTGATGTCATGCAGCACCACGACGACGGTCATGGCCTCCCCCTCCGGCGAGCGGCAGAGCCGGCGCACGAGGGCCAGCACCTCGCTCTGGTGCGCGATGTCGAGAGCGGACGTGGGCTCGTCCAGCAGCAGGCAACGCGGTTCCTGTGCCAGCATGAGCGCCACCCACGCCCGCTGGCGCTCGCCGCCGGAGAGGCTGTCCACGCTGCGGTCCGCCAGCGCCGCGAGGTCCGTTCGCGCGATGGCGCTCTCCACCTTGGCCCGGTCAGCCGCCGTGAAGCGGCCGAGGGTTCCGTGCCAGGGAAAGCGGCCGAGCGCCACCAGCTCGCGCACGCTCATGCCGTCGGTGGGCGGCGTGAACTGCGGCATGTAGGCGACGGCGCGGGCAAAGTCGCGCGCCCGCCAGTCCGCGAGGGGGCGGTTCTCGAAGCGGATGGTGCCGCCGCTCGGAGCCTGCTGGCGGGCCAGCAGTTTCAGGAGCGTGCTCTTGCCAGAGCCGTTCGGGCCGATGAGCCCATAGACGCGCCCCGGGGCCAGCGACAGGGAGAGCGGCGCCAGGATCTCCCGTCCCGGCACCGCGAAGGAGACCTCAGAGAGCTGCCAGAGCGGCGTGCTCACCATTTGTAGGTGACCTTTCCGGTGACGGTGCGCCCGTCGCCATAGAAGCAGCCGAAGAAGCCGCAGCTCGCCACATAGGTGACATCGGCGATGTTGGAGACATTGAGCTGGGCCTTGAACGGCCCTTTCTCATAATGGATCGCCGCATCGACCAGCGTGTTGGCGGGCAGGAGGTTGGCGTTGCTGTCGAGATCGTAGCGCTCGCCCACGTAGCGCACGCCGCCGCCGAGGCCGAAGCCCTTCAGCGGGCCGGTCTGCCACGTATAATCGAGCCAGGCGTTGGCGGAATTCTTCGGCACGTTGCCGGGCTGGTTGCCGGCATACTGGCCCTGCGTGATCGCCGCATCCATGTAGGTGTAGTTGGCGATCAGCTTCAGCCCCTGCGTGAGGCTGGCGGTGGCGGAGAGCTCGACGCCCTTCACATGCACCTCACCATTCTGCACCGCATAGCTCACGCCATTGATGAGATCGGTGGACTGCACGTTGCTCTGGGTGAGGTCATAGACGGCGGCGGTGAAGAAGGCATTCCAGCCCACCGGCTGATACTTGATGCCGGCCTCATACTGCTTGCCTTCCGAGGGCTGGAAGGCCGCGCCGCCGAGCGCCGCCGGCATGTTTCCGATCACCGGCTCGAAGGAGGTGGAATAGCTGACATAAGGCGCGATGCCGTTGTCAAACAGATAGGTCAGGCCCGCGCGCCAGGTGGCGGCGCTGTCGTCCTGATCCTGCGTGGTCAGGCCGTAATTGGTGAGGGTGGACGAATTGGTGCTGGCCCAGTCCTGCCGCGCGCCCAGGGTCAGCAGCCAGCGGTCGAGCTTGATCTGGTCCTGCGCATAGAGGCCCAACTGGTCCACCGTGCCGTTGACCTTGGAAGCGTACCAGATGGAATTGCCGATATACTGGTTATAGAGCGGCGCGAAGACATTGATGGTCGGCGCGGTGCCGAAGGTGGAGAAGGTATCGGTGTTGAAGTTCCGATAGTCCGCACCGATCAGGATGTCGTGGCTCAGCGGACCCGTGGTGAGCTTCGCCTCGAGCTGGTTGTCGATGGTGAAGGTGCCGAGGTTCTCGTCATTGGTGGACGAGCCGCGATTGGCGATGGCCGGGTTCGTGGTGCTGAGGCCGTTGTAATAGAGCGCCGCATAATCCCAGTCGAGCTTCAGGTAGCGGGCGTTCTGGCGGAAGGTGACGTTGTTGTCGAAGGTGTGGCTGAATTCATAGCCGACGGACGACAGCGTGCGGCTGGAGGAGTTGAAGTCCGGATCGCCCAGATAGGTGTTGCGCGACAGCTTCAGGCCGTTGAGCGATTGCAAAGTATATTGCGCCGGCAGGCCGACGGTGGAGTTCGGCGTGTCGTACTGCACCATGGCGAGCAGGGTGAAGGAGGTGGCGGCATCCGGCTGGAAGGTGAAGGAGGGCGCCAGCAGGTAGCGGTCCATGTCCACGAAGTCGGTCTGGGTGCCCGTGGTGCGGGCAAGGCCGGTGAGGCGATAGGCGACCTTGGAATCGGGGGAGGTCGGCCCGCCGAAATCAAAGCTCGCGGAATAATTGTCGAAGGTGCCGGCCTCAAGGTTGAACTCGCCGAAGTTGGTCCAGGTGGGCCGCTTGCTGATCATGTCGATCAGGCCGCCGGGATTGCCCTGCCCGTAGAGCACGGAGGCCGGCCCGCGCAGCACGTCCACGCGCTCCAGCGCATAGGGGTCGATGGAGGTGGCGCCCGCGTCGCGCATCAGCTTCAGGCCGTTGAGATACTGGCTGGTGGCGGACGAGAAGCCGCGGATGATGGGCGAGTCGAAGCGCGGATCGGTGCCATAGGGCTGCGAAACCACGCCCACCGAATAATCCAGCGCCTGGCCGAGGTTCTGCACCTGCCGGTCGTCCATCTGGTCGCGCGTGATGACGGAGATGGACTGCGGCACCTCCAGGAGCGGCGTGGCGGTCTTCGTGCCGGTCAGGGTCTGGCGGGCCACATAGCCCTGAACGGGGCCGGTGGGGCTCTCCTTCTGACCCTGCGTTTCCACGGTGATCGTATCGAGCAGGATGGAGGACGTCTCGCCGGCCTGCTGCGCCCGCGCGGGGCCGGCCAGCAGCGCGGAAAAGGCCACGCCGAGCATGAGAAGGTAGCGAAGGGACATCGGATGGCGCATCTCAGCCTGCCATGTGCGAGAATCCCGAGCGCAGTTCAGAAGTATTCAAATCTAAAACGCGCCTGCGGGATCAATAGGTTCGATGTCGTGCTCATATCAATGGCGTTTGCTGCTTGATTGTCGCATCCTGTTGCGCATAGAACTTTTTTGGTCTCCTGTCGCGGCATGAGACCCGTTGCGGCAGATCGCGATCGGAAGATTGTAATTTCTATAAAATGCAGCGTTGCTTTGCCGGTATGCTCGGGAGATGGCCGGGATGTTCAAACCCCGCATGACATCGTCGCGTGAGGGCATCACGGTTCTGGAGGATCTGCGCTGGCGGCGGTGGAATGGTGCGGTGGCTGACGTGTGGCATGCCGCCTGCGAGGCCGGTGCGCACGGATATTATGTGGCCAAGGATCCGCGCCTCTTTGTCGTGCTGGAGCGCTCCGGCGGTGGGTCAGACCTGAAGCTCAGCCCCGGCGCCAACGAGGTGGTGGCGAGCCGCGCCGAGCATCACCTGACCTTCGTCCCCGCCGGCATGCCGCTCTGGTCGCGCATCGACGCGCCCATGACCATCCGGCATCTGGATATCCACTTCGACGTGGACACGCTGTCCTCGCGCATCGGCGAGGAACTGGATGCGGACCGCCTCTCAACGCCCCGTCTCAGGTTTACGGATGCGCGGATGATGAGCCTTGCCCGTCTCATCGCGGCCGAATGCATGGATGGGGACGGGCACCACGATCTCTACGGCGACGGGCTCATCGTGGCCCTGTTCATCGATCTGATGCAGCTTGCCCGCGTGCCGGAGCGCAAGCGCGGGGCGCTGGCGCCGTGGCAGTTGCGCCGCGTCACCGATTTCATCGAGGCCAACTGCCTGCGCAACATCCGCCTTCAGGAACTGGCGGAGCTCGCCGAACTCTCGCAATCCTATTTCAGCCACGCCTTCAAGGCGGCGACCGGCCTTGCGCCCTATCAGTGGCACACCCAGGCGCGGCTGAAGCGCGTGCAGCAGATGCTTGCGGGCGACATGCCGCTGACCGACATTGCGGCAGCGGCCGGCTTTGCCGATCAGGCGCACCTCACCCGTGTGTTCCGCCGCGCCTTCGGGCAGACGCCCGGCGCGTGGCGCCGGGGTCTCAGAGCGAACTGATGGCGTTTACGCGGCCTTCAGCGGCACGCCGAGCCGGCCGGCCAGATCCTGCACGAACTGCCACGCCGTGCGGCCGGAGCGGGCGCCGCGCGTGGTGGCCCATTCCAGCGCCTGCGGACGCCAGTCGGCTTCCGTGACCGGGAGGCCGTGATGGGCCACATAGCCTTCGACCATCGCCAGATATTCGTCCTGGCTGCACTTGTGGAAGCCGAGCCAGAGCCCGAAGCGGTCCGAGAGCGAGACCTTCTCTTCCACCGCCTCGCCGGGATTGATGGCGGTGGAGCGCTCATTCTCCATCATGTCGCGCGGCAGCAGGTGCCGGCGGTTGGAGGTGGCGTAGAAGATCACATTGTCCGGCCGGCCCTCGATGCCGCCCTCCAGCACCGCCTTCAGCGACTTGTAGGAGGTGTCGTCCGCATCGAAGGAGAGATCGTCGCAGAAGACGATGAAGCGGTGACGGGCGGCGCGCGCGTGGGCCATCAGCGCCGGCAGGGTCTCGATGTCCTCGCGGTGGATTTCCACGAGCTTGAGGCGCGGGGCAGCCGGGTCGGTAATGGACCGGTTCACATGCGCATGGGCCGCCTTCACCAGCGAGCTTTTGCCCATGCCGCGCGCACCCCACAGCAGGGCGTTGTTGGCGGCAAGCCCGCGCGCGAAGCGCTCGGTGTTCTCCACCAGCTGGTCGCGCACCCGATCGATGCCCTGGAGCAGATCCATCTCCACCCGGTTGACACGCGGCACCGGCTCGAAGCGGGACGGCTGTGTCGCCCAGACGAAGGCGTCCGCCGCCTCGAAATCCGGGGCGACAGTGGCGGGCGGGGCCGCGCGCTCCAGCGCGTCGGCGATCCGGCTCAGAAGGCTGGTGAGGGTGGCGATATCGTTTGTCATCTCGTGCCGCTTCGTTTTCTCCCGCTGCGGGATTAGGGCCGGGGCGCGGTGGCGGCAAGGGCGCGGGGCGGGGCTGTTGCGCCAAAGCCATGCATGGCGCGCAGAATGACGGACGGCATTCGGGTGTTGTTGCGGTGCGGCAAGAATGTCTTAACCTGCATCCGGGACAAAGGGGTGGGCTGGGTCGAATGGATCGGACCTGATGGGTTCGTCCGCTGATGCGCAACATCAACGGAGCACCAGATGCGACCGCAGGAATTCATGGCGACGCGTGCAATTGGCATGGCGGCGCTGGCGTTGGTCATGGCGGGGGCAACGGCCCGCGCGGATGACGGCAAGACCTCCATCAACCGTGAGGTGAAATCGGACGGTTCCTCGTCCGTGAATGTGTCCTCGACGCCGGGCTGGCTCGACGGTGCCTCCTACGGCGTGGACATGTCGCTGGCCGCGCAGCCCTCCACCACTGTCCAGCCGGCCAAGCCCCTGCCGTGGACACAGCCCGATTCGTCCAGCGCCGCCGCCTGGGCCAAGGTGAATGTGCCCACCAATACGGATGTGCTGCCGTGGAGTCAGACGACGGTGGAGATGCGTGTCGATCCCACCCAGAACCAGGGCAAGGTGGGCACCACCTTCTCGCGGGACATGAAGGTGACGGACCACATGACCGCCAGCGTCAACGACAGCTATTCCATGGTCCGCAATTCGGACAACGCGAGCGTGGTGGAGACTGGCAAGTCGCTGAGCCTGAAGCTGGATGACTTCGGCACCACCTTCTCGGTCGGAGCGACCAATACGGTGGGCGACAAGGCCTGGCTGCCCAGCGCCAGCGCCGAGCAGAAACTGATCGGCCCGCTCAGCGTCACCACCTCGGTGGCCGACACGGGTTCGGAGATCAACAAGAGCATCACCGCCGGCTTCAAGAGCAAGTGGTGAGCCTCATTCGCTGAGGATGGCCACGAGGAAGCGGGCCGCCACCGCAAGGAGGAAGACGCCGAAGCCCACCTCCAGCCCCCGCCGTGGCAGCCGGTGGGCGAGCCGCGCGCCGATGGGGGCGGTGAGCGTGCTCACCGGCGCCATGAGCGCGAAGCCGATCACAGAGACATAGCCGAGCGACAGCGGCGGCAGGTCGGAGAGGTGTGGCCAGCCGCTGATGGCATAGCCCAGAACGCCGGGAAGGGGGATGAAGATGCCCACCCCGGCGGACGTGGCCACCGCCGCATGGATGGGCACGCCGTAGAGCGTGAGCAGGATGGTGGAGAGCCCGCCGCCGGCAATGCCTACCATCGAGGAGGCCATGCCGATGAAGAAGCCCCAGATCCTGAGCGTGGCCTTTCCGGGCAGTTGATCGCCGAGCCGCCAGTCGGTGCGGCCGGAGATGCTGCGGGCGGCGAGCACCACCGAGAGGGCGATGAAGACGCCCTGAAGGATCTTGCCGTTGACCATGCCGGCGATGGCGCTGCCCAGCGCCACGCCGATGACGGCCGGCGGGCCGAGCACCTTCAGCAGGCCCGGCACCACCAGTCCGCGCGCCTTGTGGGCATGGAAGGAGCGGATGGACGTGGGGACGATAATGGCGAGGGATGTGCCTATGCACAGCTGCATCCGCACATCGTCCGAGACGCCGATGATGCGGAACACCTCATAGAGCACGGGCACGATGATGCCCCCGCCGCCGACCCCGAGCAGGCCGGCCAGAATGCCGGAGGCCACCCCGCCGGCCAGCAGGGCGCCGCACAGAATGAGGATTTCAGACCAGGGAATGGTGGCGAGCATGGCAGCCGGGAGCAAAGCGGACGGAAGGGCATCTGGCGCTTGGCGCCGACGTTTGTCCAGAGCTTGCTATGAGAATGAATCGCATCTTGCGCATTGCAGCATATCCGGCCGGCGTGCGGCGCGCGGATGTTTCAGTGAGCTTCTGTTTTTCTTGGAATTGACAGATTTTGCGTCCTGATCATAGGTTGATCTGACAGTAAAAATGAATAAAATAGCAGGGAGGCATTGATGGATACGGGACGCAGGTCGTTCATGGTTTCTGTCGCGGCTGCCGCAGCGGCAGCGGCGCCTTTGATGGTCGGCCCAACACATGAGGCTGTGGCGCAGACCAATGATCCGGGCGGCGCGCTGAAACTATTGAGCTTCCGCTTGCGGGACGGGGCGCCGCCGCGCGTCGGCGTCGCGCTTGCGGATGGCACGTTGGTTGATCTCACGGCGGAGGCCGCGCGCAGCGGCAAGACGCTGTCCTTCAAGCCGGACGATATGGTCTCGCTCATCGCGGCGGGCGACACCGGGCTGGCGGAGGTACGCGAACTGGTGGCGCAGGCGGCGCCGGGGCGCGTGAAGCTCACGGAGATCATCTATCTGCCGCCGATCCCCAATCCCCAGCGCAACATCTATGCGGTGGGCTGGAATTATCTGGAGCACTTTGCCGAGGGGCAGGCGGTGCGGATGACGGACACCAAATATCCCGAACATCCGGTCTTCTTCACCAAGGGCACACATTCCATCAACGGCCCGTTCGATCCCATTCCCTTCGACCCCAAGGTTTCCACCCAGATCGACTGGGAGGGGGAACTCGCCATCGTCATCGGCAAGCGAGGGCGCAACATTCCCGAGGCCGAGGCTATGGACTATGTCTTCGGCTATTCCGTTATCAACGACACCACCGCCCGCGATGTGCAGAATGCGCGCCATGGCGGCCAGTGGTTCAAGGGCAAGAGCCTCGACGGGCACGGGCCGATGGGGCCGTGGATCGTGACCAAGGGCGCGTTCGATCAGGACAAGCTGCACCTCGTCACCCGCGTCAATGGCGTGGTGAAGCAGGATGCGAGCACGGGGCAGATGTATTTCAAGGTGCCGCGCATCATCGCGGAGCTGTCGCTGGGGCAGACGCTGGAACCCGGCGACATCATCGCCAGCGGCACCCCACCGGGCGTGGGCTTCGCGCGCAAGCCGCAGGAATTCCTGAAGCCGGGCGACGTGATGGAGACGGAGATCGTCGGCATCGGCACGCTGCGCAACGAGATCAAGGCGGTGGGCTGAACGCCGGCAGCACGGGACGCGGACGCAACTGAAAGGGCGGCGCGGGAGCATCCGCGCCGCCGCTGCCTCGCGCCCTGTCAGATGTGGGCGCGCAGGCTCAGGAGGTAGGTGCGGCCCTGGCCCGTGTCTCCCGAGAAGCCGGTGGGCTGGATGGAGAGGGCAGGGGTGTAGTTTTCATTGAGCAGGTTCGTGGCATCAAACCGGAACGTCAGCTTGTCGCTGACGGCGTAGCTGCTGAACAGATCGACGATGTTGTAGGCGGGTGAGGGCGTGGAGCTGACCGTGCCGAGGAAGCTGGCGTTATAGGCCAGCGTCTGCCCTTCCGACACATAGGTGTAGCGGCCGCCGACGGACAGCTTCTCCTCCAGGAAGCGCAGGCCCGCCGAAACGGTCACGATGTCCTCCGGCAGATACTGATTGGCGCCGAAGCCCTGTGTCTGCGCAGGCAGGTCGTTGGTATTGTGCGTGTAGGTCAGGTCCGCGAAGACCTTCCGGGCATCGTAATGGGCCTCGAATTCCACACCGCTCACGGTGGAGGTGCCTGCCACGTTGCAGAAATAATACTGCGTCTTTCGACAGGTGACGATGTAATTGTCGATGTCGTTCGTGAAGTAGTCCGCCTTCAGGCGCAGCTGATCGTTGGCCGTGAAGATGCCGTTCCGGCGGATGTTGACGCCGAATTCCCAGCCCTTCGAGACCTCCGGCTGGAGATAGGGATTGGCGGAATAGCTGACGCTCGTGCCGGGATGCTCGCCGCCGATCATGGTTTCCGAGGCGGTCGGCGCGCGCATGGTTTCCGCATAGGTCACATACGGCTGCAGCCAGTCGAACGGGCTGATGGCGAAGGTGACCTTCGGGTCGAAGCGGCCCTTGTCCTGATCCACCGTCCATGGACCCACGGGCACCGCGCCGCCCATGGAGTTCTCATATCCGGAGCCGTTCAGGTTGAAGAAGTCGTAGCGCAGGCCCACGATGAGTTCGAAGATGGAATAGTTGAACTTGGTCTCGTCGAACACGCCGCCGATGGCGCTCGTGCCGGCCGGGTTCACGCCACCATAGAGCGAGGGCGTCACCGTGTTGGTGCTGCTGACATCGTCATAGAAATATTCGGCCCCATAGGTCGTGGCGACGGCCACCTGACCGAGCAGGAAGCGCGAGGTGTTGGAGGTGTCGAAGCCCCAGCCTCGGTCGTCGATCACCCGGCCGCGATACGAACTCGTGGTCGCCGGCACATTGCCGTAGACCATCTTGAGGTCGTTCAGATAGGCGTTGAGGCGGAAGTCGATCCAGTCGTTGCCCGGCGTATAGCTGTAATTGCCGGTGAAGGTGTTGTTGCGCACGTGCTGATCGGCGGAATCCGCATAGAAGAAATTGTTGTAGAAGACGGCGCCGAGTTTCAGGCGGGAATCGTCCGTGAGCTTCATATCCGCCTTGAGCAGGCCGGACGTGAGGTCCTGCCCGGTATAGGGCACGGTCTGTCCGTCACCGTTCTTGTAATTGCCGGTGTCGCGGGTCGCTACCGCGCCGCCCACCGCGAAGCGGTCGTTCATGCGCACGGCGCTGGCCACCATTTCCTGCCAGCCCTGCCCGTTACTGCCCCACTGGACATTGGCGATGGCGCCCCATGTGCTGCCGGGTTTGATGATGTCGTCGATGCCGAGCGTGCGCATGTTGACCGCTCCGGCCAGCGCGCCGGCCCCGCCTGCGGTGCTGACCGCCCCGCGGGCGATATCCATGCCCGCCAGCAGCTGGTCGTCCACATAGGTGAAGCCGCCCGCCTCGTGCCCGACGAAGCGGAAGTTCTGGCGCACCCCGTCGATCATCATGTTGACGCGGCCCATCCCCTGGAAACCGCGAATGTTGACCGCAACGCCGGGGTTCGAGGTGCTCTGGGTGGTGAAGGTGCCGGGCACGGAACGCAGCACATCGTCGAGCCGCTCATAGTCGCCGGGACTGTTCAGCAGGTCTACGCTGCTGACGGCCGCCGGCGTCGCATAGGGATCGCCGAACAGGCTGTTGCCCGCGTCATTGACGCTGATCGTGGGCAACGCCTGCTGGCTGTCGCCGCCTGTGGCGCCATTTACATTCCCTGCGGGCGCTGTAGCCGTGGCGGGTGTGCTGCGCGCACCGCTGGCGGCCTGCTGCGCGAGCGCGGGGGCGGCGGCAAGGAGGGTCGCCAGGGAGATGCCGATCATAAGTGATTTATTGATCAATATAAGCGCGTGCTCTGCGCGGGCCATGTCGTGCATGCGGGCCATGGGTTCTTTCCAAAAAGCTGCGTGGCCGCCGCAGGCTCCCCGTCCCATGGCGCCGAATGACGACGATTCCACCACCAATCGTCACTGCACCTGTAAAATGCCAGCGAATTGACGAGTCAATGAGATGTAATTGCGTTTGTATTTATAACTGTTTCAGTGTCACGTTGAATTTGTATGAATTACATTTCGCATGAGTGTTGGTGGGCAATGTTTTATAAGCAAATGACCTTAGGTAATTCTTATCGAATTTCGGCTTTGTGGATTTAGACGCATTCAAGCCGGTGTCGATGTCACCGTGCACCTGTTGCGCGCGTGCCACATCATCCGCATAGGCGTCTGGCAAGCCGTGTTGGGGCCAAGGCTGCTTCTTCTGCGGAAGGACAGGAGGGGCTCAGCCCTCCGTTCCCGTCCGTGTGCCATCGTCCTTCGCGAGGGGGCGGCGGATGGCGGCAACCGCCTTGCGCAGCACCTCAAGGCCCGCGCCGGGCACGAGCGCTTCCGTCGCCAGCGTGCGGCGATAGGTGCGCGCGCCCGGGCGACCTCCGAACAGGCCGAGCATGTGGCGGGTGATGTCGTGCAGCCGCCCGCCCGCCTCCAGATGCGCGGCGATATAGGGCTCGAAGGCGGCGATGGCCTCGAAGGCGTCCGCATGGGGCGGGGTCTCGCCATGCACCTGCGCATCCACTTCCAGCAGCAGGTCCGGATCCTGATAGGCGGCGCGGCCCAGCATCACGCCGTCGAGGCCGGCACCGGCCGCGCGGGCGTCTTCAAGGGTGACGAGCCCGCCGTTCAGTTCGATGGGCACGTGGGGCAGGCGGGCCTTGAGACGATGCACGCGATCATAGTCGAGCGGCGGGATCTCGCGGTTTTCCTTCGGCGAGAGGCCCTTCAGCCAGGCCTTGCGGGCATGCACGATAAGGCGCGCGCAGCCGGCCGCGAGCACGGCATCCGCGAGCGCGTCCAGGGCTTCCTCGACGTCCTGATCGTCCACACCGATGCGGCATTTGACGGTGACGGGAATGGAAACGGCGGCCCGCATGGCGGCGACACATTCGGCCACCAGCGCCGGATCGCGCATGAGGCAGGCGCCGAAATTGCCGCCCTTCACTCGATCGGAGGGACAGCCCACATTGAGGTTGATCTCGTCATAGCCGAAATCCGCGCAGATGCGCGCGGCCTCCGCCAGAAGCGCGGGATTGCTGCCGCCAAGCTGCACCACCACCGGGTGCTCGGCCTGCGAATAGCCAAGCAACCGCGCCCGGTCGCCATGGATGATGGCCGGGGCCGTTACCATCTCCGTATAGAGCCACGCCCGCCGCGACAGGGTGCGATGGAAGGCCCGGCAGTGGCGGTCCGTCCACTCCATCATGGGGGCTATGGAAAAGCGAAAATTTTGTTCGGTGGGCATTATTTTTATAACTTCAAGGAATTGGGTCTTGTCGTGTGCACTCGATTTTTCGCCACGATACGCCCCGATTTCCGATTTTCGACGTGTGTGTGCACATGGAGCGCACACGGATTGGCTACCCTCACTAAACTAAAATCCGACTCCTGAAGAGGCCATATCCGTCGGAGGGGGCAGTACGTCAACGAGACGTTCCTGCGTCGCAAGGATGCCGAGGAGTGGGTGCTCGACACGGAACGCCGCATCGATCGCAGGAACCCGCCGTCACGCGCAGGTCGCACGACGCGAAACGCTTCCGTGGCACCGTCGCGTGAGTGTGATGGTCTCCGTGTCCGCCACCTTTCTTTCCCTGATCCATCTCGCGAAACCCGGAAGCCACGTGGTCCTTGATGGATTTCGGCGTGCGTCGGGGATGGGCGCGGCGGACCTGTGGGGCCTCTTCCTGGGGCTGGCCGCCGGCGGCGGCGTATCTGCGCGCGTTCGACATGCAATCTTCACGACGGCCAGCCATGCTTGAGGTACCATGTCAGGGTGGTCGTGGGGTTCGGCGTTCCCTTCGGGTGGGGGCGGCGGTCCTGCCCGGGTGGAGAGATGCCGATGGCGAATGTGAACCTCGTGCCCGCCAACACGCCCTTCGGCTACAATGTCGGCATCAATTACGAGAGCTGGGAAGTCGGGCGGACCGGCTATTCCATCACCGCTGATCTGAACCAGATCACCCAGAACTTCAGCCTCATCCGCACCTATCACGACAGCCTTGGTCCCACGCCGGTGATGGACGGGACGCAGCAGCAGGTCATCACCTATGTGGTGGGGACCTCGAATGTCGAACTGGTGATGGGCACCAACGAGAGCGCGGTCGTTCAGGGCGGATATGGCGCGCCGTGGGCGGCCGGGCTGATGAACAGCTCCACCTATACCGACCAGTGGGTCCAGATGCTCATCTCCTCCTTCGGGAGCGTGGCGAATGTTAAGGCGCATCTGAGGGGCGTCTTGCTGGGCAACGAGCTGGACATGAATGGTCCGCCGCCGAGCGATCCGAGCTTTTCCAGCTATCAGGGCTGGATCAATGCGTCCTTCACCAATCTCAAGGCCTCCATGGCGGCTGCGGGCCTTGGCGATATTCCGATCTCCGCATCCATCGCGAATTACGGAAATACGGTCGCGAACGCCACGACCAGCTACATCCAGAGCAACTGGAGCAGCAGCTGGAACAACAATTCGCCCTATGTGATGTACGATCAGTACACGCAGTCGACATCGCTCGGGCCGATGTCCTCCACGAATTTCGCGCCTGTTTCGACCTATTTCCAGAGCCTCGCCAATACGCTCGGCGGAAACGTGGACGTCTATGTGGGCGAAACCGGATATTCGACGGTCTACAACACGCCGACGGTCAACAATCAGTCGACCGTTTACACGCAGATCTTCTCCTGGCTGAACGGCATGGAGAGCGCGAACAACGGCAAGACGGTGCCGCTGTTCCTGTTCGACGCCTTCGATCAGCCCGCTGCTGCCGCGCCCAATTCCGGTTTCGGCATTTATGCCGAGAGTTCGACATTCCAGCCCGCGGGCCTGAAGGCAGGCATCACGCTGCCGAGCTGGATCAATACGCCCATCTCGGCGCTCACGACCGCAGCCGCCACCAAGGCGGTGGGGCTCGCGCAGAGCGGGAATCTCGGCGTCATCGAGACGCTCGTCAGTGCCGGGCTCAAGGAACTCAACGCCGATTCCGGCACGGTGATGAACCTGGTGCTCACGGCCCTGAACACGGCACCGGATTACAACGGGTCGCGGATCGCGGATCACACCAGCGCGCGTGTCACGGCGGCGCTGGCCGATCAGGAGCTTGTGACGCCGGGCAATATTCTGGATCTGATCGTGCAGGCAGCCGTGGTCTCGCCGGGCGCCTTCGCAAGCGTCGGGGCGGGGCTCGATCTCAGTGGCAGTTCCACCGGCGGGCCCGGCTATCACGCGGTGTCGAACCTCGGGCAGGCCAATGACCTGCTGCTGGCACGGGCGGTCAGCGCGCTCCTGCAAGGGCAGACCTATTTCCACACGCCGGACGTGCTGAACGTCGCTGCGGGCGATGTCGCGCCCGTGGCGCAGAGCCTGCTGTTCCAGCCCATGCTGGCTTCGGACACGGCGGTGCAGGTGACCGTGGGCGGCGTCGGCTACAGCCTTACGGGGAAGGCGGGCGATGCCCATGCCTGGTCCGCCCAGTTCGCCCAGCAGGCCCTCCAGAAGGACTTCTCGGCGGACCTGGTCAAGATGTTCGATCATCAGGCGCAGTCGACGGTCACGCAGATGGGGGTTGCCGCCGGCAGCGTGGTGTCCGTCGGCATCGGCGGCGCTTCCACCACGACGCCCCAGGGCGGCGCCACCACGCCCGCCGGTTTCGTGGATTTCGTTTCCGCCTCGGGCACCAGTGCCGTTCATGTGGCGCAGGCTGTGGCCGTCGCGGAGACCGTCGGTGCCGCCAACGACCAGACCGCCATCGTGCGGATGCGCCAGGGGGGCGCGCAGGACGAGCACGTCACTTTCTACAAGGTGGACGATTATTCCGGCAGCATCGGCGGCCTCAAGCCCGGCGATGCGGGCTATGACGCCGCCAGCGATGCCCGCGCCTATGTGACGGGCAACGGCAGCACGATGTTCACCAGCGCCAGCTTCGGCGGCTATAGCGAGGGTACCCTTCTGCACGTGAATGCGGGCGATCTCGTTGCCATGAAGCTCACGTCCGGCGGGCACACCTTCTATGCCTTCGCCAATGCCAACGAAGTGGTCGACGGCGCGCACGTGGGGCATCTGTGGAACTACGGCATGAACACGTGGGGCTGGGAAGACCTCTATGGCGGCGGCGACCACGACTATAACGACCTCGTGGTGCAGCTCGATTTCACCAGCGCCAGCGGCAGCCATCTCCTCGTGTGACGGAGGATCGGAACGGGCCCGGCGACCGATGGTCAATCGGTTCCGATACGCGCCGTTGCCGATAACCAATGGCGCGCAATCTCGTCCCGCCGCGCCACCCAGACCCGATCGCCCAGGGATCTCAAGGCGGAGAGGATGCCCTCCACGGCAGCAAAGCGCGCCGGCCGGCCGCAGATGCGCAGATGCAGTCCGATGTTGAGCAGGCTGCTGCGCCCACGTCCGGCCTCCTCGACCAGGGTGCCCAGCGCCGCCTCGATATAGCGCACAAACTGCCCGGGCTCGACGAAGCCGTTGGGGTGGAAGAATTTCATGTCGTTCGTATCGAAGGCATAGGGCACGACAAGGATGCGGCCATCAGCGGCGGCAGACCAATAGGGCAGGTCGTCGTCGAAGCCGTTGGAATCGTAGAGGAAGCCCAGCTCGCCCAGCAACGCCCGCGTATGGGGGCTCTGGCTGCCCCGGCAGCAGAAGCCGAGCGGGCGCTGGCCGGTGGTGTCGCGGATGACATCGATGCAGCGCACCAGCGACGCCCGCTCCTCGGCCGCATCGGTGAAATCGGCATGGGGGCGCCACAGCCAGCCATGGCAAGCCGGTTCGTGTCCCCGGGCGACGATCTCCGCCGCCAGCGCCGGCAGGCGCTCCACGGCGCGGCCGCACATGTAGAAGGTCGCCTGCCGCTCATGCCGGTCGAACGCATCGAGAAAGCGCCACAGGCCCACCCGCGTGCCATAGGCGAAGATCTCCTCCTGGCCGAAATCCCGCCGGCCCGGCGCGACGACGCTCAGCACCTCGCCGATCCGCTCGCTGGCGGCATCGCCGTCGCCCACCGCGAGTTCGGCCCCTTCCTCGAAATTGACCACCAGCGAGACAGCTACGCGGGCACCATTGGGCCAGACGATGGCCGGCGGCCGGCCGCCATAGCCCATCAGGTCGCGCTCTCGCATCCGCTTCTCCGTTGCTGCGAGGGATCGTGTGCGGTGGGGTAGGGTCCACTGCCGGTTCAAGACCTAGCGTGTTGCGGCACATATTGTCGACAAAGATCGTGATTGATTGCCGCATGTAATGTGGGCAGCCGGTTGCCATGCGGACCACGCGATGCCAGACCGGATTTGGAACTGGAGATGGACCCCTATGCGCAAGCCGAAGGCGATGGCGGCGGCCACCGAGCGCGCGACGATGGATCACGATCCGGTCGTGCAGGGGATCTTGAAGGCGATCAGCCTGAAGCGCCTGCGGCCGGGCATGAAACTCGGCGAGGTGGAACTGGCCTCGGCCTTCGGGACCCACCGGACCCATATCCGCCAGGTTTTGTCGCATCTGGGCTCTCGGGACCTCGTGACTCTCATTCCCAACCGGGGCGCCTTCGTCTCCCAGCCCTCGCCACAGGAGGCGCGGGCCGTGTTCGCGACCCGGCGCATTCTCGAGCGGGCGGCGATCTCGGCAGCGGTGGACAATCTGACGCCCGACGCGGCCCGCGATCTGAAAGGCATGCTGGCGCTGGAGCGCGCGCATGCCGACCATGACCGGTGGGACGGGCTGGCGCTCAGTGCCGACTTCCACCTCGGCATCGCCCGTCTCAGCGGCAATCCGGTGCTGATCAAGTTCATGGAGGAACTGGCGCTGCGTACCTCCCTCATCATCGCGCAGTACGAGCCCGCCGGGGCGGAGGACCATTGTCCCGACGCCCACCCGGACATTGCCGAGCGGGTGCTCGCGCGCGACAAGGCGGGGGCCATTTCGGCCATGGACCGGCATCTGACCGAGATGGAAGCGCGACTCAAGATCGGCAGCGAGGGCGGGGAGGCGGTGGACCTTGCCGCCATCTTCGAAGATCTGGGAGTCATCCCTCAGAAGCGCAGCCGCCGCCGCGTTGAAGGGTGAACGGCCGCTCCTGCCCAAATTGCAATCAGATAATGAGCGCAATTTGATCTTTATTTTGTAGACAATTTTTACGACTGTTTGTCTCGGGATCTGACGAGGTTCGGGGCGGCGGACGGTCGTCGCCGGCGATCTCGCAGGTGGTCCTCATCGGCGGGCGCAGGTCTGCCTTGATCGACGGCCTTTTTGGAGAGACAGCATGTCCGCCATCCTGACACGACGTCATTTCCTTGCGTCGGGTGCCGCTGCCGCGCTGGCGCCGGCGGCCTTGCCGGCATTCTCCCGGGCCGCGCACGCGGCCGCGGGTCCGCTGGTCGCGACGACCTATCCGGGAACGTGGGAGCAGGCCCAGCGGGCCATTCTTCTCCCCGCCTTCACGAAGGCCACGGGTGCGAACGTGCTGCTGGAGCCTGTGCTGGCGCTCGAGGCGGTTTCAAAGGTCTCGGCTTCGAAATCCAACCCGCCGTTCGACGTGGTGCTCATGGACGAGGGGCCCTATCTGGAAGCCCTCAACCGCGGCATCTTCGCGCCGCTGCCGGTCGACAAGGTGACGAACCTGTCGGCCCTGCCGGAGCGCTTCATCGATCCGAACGGCATGGGCGCCTTCATCACGGCTCAGGTCATGGGCATTGCGTACAATCCCAGCACCATCAAGACGCCGCCGACCTCGTGGCTCGACCTGTGGAAGCCCGAGTTCAAGGGGCGCGTGGGCATCACCGGTCTCGGCAGCAGTCTCGGCGCCGCCTGGATGGTGGAGATCGCCAAGCTCAACGGCGGCAGCGAGAGCAATATGGAGCCCGCGTTCGAGGCGGTGAAGCGGCTGTTGCCCAATCTGGGCGCCGTGGCCGCCAATCCCGGTGCGCTCGCGACTCTGTTCCAGCAGGGCCAGATCGACATCAGCGTGAACTATCTCAACGCCGTGCTGCCGCTGGCGCAGAATGGCGTGGAGATCGCCATCGCCCGCCCGGATTCGGGCTGGGTTCTGGTGCGCAACTCCCTGCACGCCATCGCCAATGCGAAGAACCTCGATCTCGCCTACGCCTATATCAATGCCGCCCTGTCCGGCGAAGTGCAGGCACGGATGGCGGCGGCGCCGAACTTCCTGCTGCCCACGAACCGGACTGTCGCCTTCAGTTCCGAACTGCAGAAGGTGGCAAAGTCCGAGGCGGAACTCTCCAAACTGACCCTCATCGACTGGAAGACGCTCAATCCCCAGCGCGCCGCACTCATCGAGCGCTTCAACAGGGAAGTGCGAATCTAGGCCAAGACGCGCGGCTGCGGTCGAGCGATGATTGTCCATCCTCTGTTGGAAGAGGCGGGCCGACGGTCAAGGGGAGGGGGGTCTTTGGGGGCTTCGGCGGGTATATGCTGCCCGAGCAATGCTAGCCGTGGGCCGCGAGGCGCGCTCAGCCTCTGACCTCCAGCCCGTGTTAGTCGTCCCGCGATCACCGTGAGCGCCTCTGCCGGGCGTGCCCGGCCCGGCGGGCGGGTGGAACGGCAACGTGCTATATCCCCCGGCGACAATCGGAGCCGAGAATGATGGGGGATGGTGAGGTCTCGTCCTGGGCTGTGCGCGAGCAGCTGGAGCGCATCGAGCGCAGCGGGCAGTTCGCGGGATCGGACAAGCTTGCCGTGCTGCTCCGCCATCTGGTGGAAGAGGTCTTGGCCGGCCGGGCCGCGGGCCTCAAGGAAGGCCCCATCGGCAATGCCATCTATGCCCGAGAGCCCGCTTACGATCCCCGTTTCGATTCCACCGTGCGCGTGGAGGCGCGCCGGCTCCGGCGCAAGCTTGCCGCCTATTATGCCGAACCGTCGCCGCAGGACCGGGTGCGCATCGATCTGCCGACGGGAACCTACGTTCCGCTTTTCACGTGGCTTGCCCCCACGGAGAGCCAAGCGCTGCCGGAGGCTGACGGTGGCCTGTTCCGGCCCGGCACCGGGGCTGCGGTTCTGATCCTGCCCCTGACACCCCTTTCGGGAGGAGCGCAGGACGTCATTTTCGCGGATGAGCTCACGGACGAACTCATCTTCGCTCTGGAGAAGGCCGAAGGCTACCGCGTCGCCTCGCGTCAGATCGCGTTTCGATACCGCAACACGGGCGCGCCCATCGCGGCCGTGGCGCAGGAGCTTTCGGCCGACGGTGTCATCCACGGCACCGTCCGGCGTGCAGGCGCCGTCCTGCGGGTGACGGTGGAACTCGCCGACCCCTCGGGCTTCGCCGTGTGGTCCGACCGGTTCGACGGGCACGTGGAAACGCCGGAGGACGGGCTCATCCTTCAGGAGCGCATCGCGGCCACCATCCTGAGCCGCCTGCGCTTCGACAGTTCGGCCATGCGCAGCGGCGCGGCGGGACCTAGGCCGCAGGCGATCAAGGCCTCCGCCCAAGTCTATCGCGCCCGCCAGTTGCTCGACCAGCAGACGCCGCAGGCTCTGCGGCAGGCGCTCGGCCTGTTCCGCCAGGTCTCTGACACCACGTCCGATTATGCCCGCGGCTATTCCGGCATCGCCGATTGCCATCTCGATCTTTTCCGGCTTGGGCTGATCGACCACGCGACCGCATCGCGCGAGGCCGCGGCGGCGGTCCGCAAGGCGCTCAGCATCGATGGGAAATCGGTGGAGGCCCACACCGCCCGCGCCACCGTCGCGGCCTGGCTGGACTGGGACAGGGCCGTTGCGGAAGAGGCCTTCAAGACGGCGATGGCGCTCGGAGAGAACGCGCGGTGCGTGCGCCTGTATGGCGCCTTCCGCGCCTTCTGCGGCCACCACGGTGACGCGATCCGGCTCTTCGCGCGGGCGCGCGCGATGGAGCCCATCTCCACGCAGCTGGAATGCGCCGAGGCGCTTTGCCGGTTCGCGACCCGGCACTTCCACGATGCGAGCGCCATGGCGCCCGTCGGGGGCACCCAGCCGGCGGAAGCGCTCTATTATCGGGCGCTCTCTCTGACCTTTGCCGGCCGGCGCGAGGCCGCACTCGCTCTTGCCGAACGTCTCGACGGGCTGGATCGGGACATCCCCATGCTGGCACTCGCGGCCGCGGAAGTGCGGGCATGGGCGGGCGCTCCTTCCGACGCGCAGCAGCGCCTCGGGCTCTCCGTCTATGGCGGCACTGCGTTTGCCCGCGCCACCCTGGCCCTGTCCCTTGGGCGGCATGACGTTGCGCTCGACCTTCTGTCCGAGGCCATGGAGGCGCGGGAGCCCGGTGTGGTTTGGATCCGAACCGATCCGCGCTTTGATGCCGTCCGCGACGATCCGCGCTTCACTGCGCTGAAGGAACTGCTGCGACCGGAGAGCCTCGCCCCGACTGCGCTTCGGTAACGGCGCCTCACGTCCTCACTGTGAGCGCCCCGGGCGCTCCCCTGCGATGCCAGATGTCCCCGTGCCACACGGGCGCCTCCGATGCCGCCCGCGGCAGCGGTGTCGTATGGCGATCTGGCGCAGGCAATGACACGCGAAACTCCACCCACAACGGAGCCCGAACTCCCGGCGCCGTCTTCCTCTTCCGGCGCCCGCGCCGCAGCCGTTGTTGTCGCTCTCAGCATCTGCCTCGTCGTGGGCCTGTCGCTATGGTTCCTGGTGCAGCCGGACCCCCTGCTGGTGCAGGGGGAGGCGGATGCCCGGCGCCTCGACATCGCGGCCCGCGTGGACGGCCGGATCTCGACCCGTCCTGCCGACCGGGGCGCCGACATGGCGCAGGGCGCCGCCCTCGTCACCATCGACAATCCGCAACTGCTCGCACGTCTCGCGGAGGCGCGGGCCGCCAAGGTGGTGGCGGAGGCCGATCTCGAGCGCATCCGCGTCGGCACCCGCGCCGAAGTCATCGCCGCCCGCAAGGCGGCGGTGGCCGCGGCCGATGCCTCGGCGAAGCTCGCCCAGCAGACCTACGACCGCACCCGGCAGCTCACCGAGCGCGATTTCGCCTCGGTGCAGAAGCTCGACGAGGCGACCGCCTCCCTTGATGTGGCCAGGCGCGCCCTCGATCAGGCGCGCCTCGCGCAGGATGAGGCCATCGCCGGCTACACCGCCGAGGAGCGCGGCGTCGCGGAGGCCGCGGTCGCCAAGGCCGACGCCGCCATCCGGACCCTGCAGGCGCAGGTCGACGAGCTTGTGGTGAAGGCGCCCGCCGCCACGCAGGTCTATCAGGTCAACGCCGAGCCCGGCGAATATGTCTCGCCCGGCGTGCCGCTGCTCTCGCTGGTGGACCTCTCGGACGTCTGGGTGCGGTTCGACCTGCGGGAGGACCTGATCGGCGGCCTCAAGCCGGGCGACCGTTTCACCGTGCGCATCCCGGCCCTCGGCGACAGGCCGGTGACGGTGGAGGTGCGCACCATCGCGACGCGCGGCGAATATGCCGGCTGGCGGGCGACCCGCGCCACCGGCGATTTCGATCTGAGGACCTTCGAGGTCCGCGCCTATCCGGTCGCGCCGCTGGCCGGACTGCGTCCCGGCATGAGCGCCTATGCCGAATGGAAGAGGCCGGCGCAATGACCGCTGCGGACGGTGCGGAAGCCACCCGCCCGGCCCCTGCGGAGGCACCGGGGCTGGTCGCGGTCATGGCCCGCGAGGTGCGCTGGATCGCCGCCGACCGGCTGGCGCTGCTTTTGGTTCTCGCAATCCCGCTCATCGCCTTCGCGCTGCTCGCCGCGACCTTCGGCCATGCGGTGGTCCGCGGTCTGAAAGTGGATGTGGTGGATGCGGACCGGACCCCCACCTCCATGACCTTCGTGCACGCGATCCAGGCGGCACCGGGCACCGAGGTCGCCCAGCGTTCCGGCGACCTGAGCGCGGCGATGCATGCGGTCCGGTCCGGCGCGGTCATCGCCGCCGTCTATATCCCGGAGGATTTCGAGCGGGATCTTCTCGCCGGCCGGCGGCCGCAGGTGGTGATCTTCTCGAACAAGCAATATTTCAGCCCCGGCAACATCGCGCAGGGCGCGCTCACTGCCGCCGCGAACGCTGCGGCCGCAACCCTCGTCCCTGCCGCCGCCAAGACGGCCGGACGGCCGGGGCCGCTGGTGGTGGAGCAATATGTGCTGACCAACCCGGCGCTGAACTATGTGCAGTTCCTGCTGCGCGCCGTCCTGCCCACGGTGCTGCACGTGCTCATCGCCATCAGTGGCGGCTATGCGGTGGGGTCGGAATTTGCGGCGAGAGGGATGAAATCCTGGCTTCAGGCCGCAGGTGGAAGCGCGCTGACCGCACTGGTGGGCAAGCTGGCCCCGTATTTCGGCATCTATCTCGTGATGTTGGCGGTGGGCGTCGGAATCATCCACGGGCTCTATGGGGTTCCGTTCCGCGGCAGTCCTCTGGTCATCGCGGTGGCGGCCTGCCTCTTCGTCATGGCCTACCTGTGCCTTGCCGCGCTGCTTCAGCTTCTGACGAAGAGCCTTCCGGTGGGGCTCTCGCTCACCGGTATCTTCTGCTCGCCGGCGTTCGGCTTTGCCGGCGTGGGCTTTCCGATCATCGGCATGAACGCCTTCGCGCAGGGCTGGGGACTGCTGCTGCCGCTGCGCTGGTACATCCAGATCCTGTTCGACGAAGGAGCGCGCGGCGTTCCGGTTGCGGATACGGCGGTCCCGATGCTGGCGCTGGGCGTGCTGGCGCTCGCCTTCTTCGGCTTTGCCCTGATGCGCCTGCTGGCCTTGGTTTCTTTGCCGATGGATGCGCCGCGCCCCGAGGTCCGACCGGAAGCGGCGGCTCCGCAAACCGTCGTCGGCGCCTTCCGCAACGAATATGCCCGCGTCCTCGGCGACACCGGCCTGTTCAGCCTGATCGTGGCGGCACCCATCCTCTACGGCGTGTTCTACCCGCAGCCTTATCTCGGCCAATTGGTCCGGGACATTCCCGTCGCGGTGGTGGATGACGACCACACCGATGTCTCCCGAACGCTGATCGAGACCCTCAATGCCGATGAAGCCATCACGGTGGCCGTCCAGGCGCCGACGCTGGCGGATGCGCGGGCGGCGCTGCAGCGGCGGGAGGTGTTCGGCATCGTCGGCATTCCGGAAGGCACCGCCCGCGAGGTGCTGAAGGGCAATGAGGCGCGGGTGCCTGCCTTCGTCGATTCCGCCTATTTCCTTCTGTACAACCGGACGCTTCAGGGCATCTCCGAGGCTGCGGCCCAGGTGACGGCGGACACGGCGTCCGGCGGCGCGCGGGCGGACGGCAGTCAGACCCGCTCCGCACGTGCGGCGGGCTCGCCGGTGGAGGTGCTGGTCGAGCCGCTGTTCAATCCAACGGGCGGCTATGGCAGCTACGTCGTCCCGGCCGCCTTCGTCCTGATCCTGCAGCAGACCTTGCTGATGGGCGCGGCAACGGCCGGCGGCGTTGCCTTCGAACGGGGCGGGGTGGCCGCGCGCCGGCATCGCACGGGCGCCCGCGCCGTGCTGGGGCAGGCGCTGGCGCACCTCTGCCTGGCGCTGCCTGCCGTCGGGCTTTACCTCGTGGTGCTGCCGCGCGTCTTCGGGTTTTCCGCGAGCCCGCATCTCCTGGATCTGCTCGCCTTCGCCCTGCCGTTCCTTCTGGCGGTGAGCTTCATGGGCCAGTTTCTCGGCGCCTTTTTCCGGCGCCGTGAGACGGCGATGCTGCTCATCATCGCGCTCAGTCTGCCCATGTTCTTCCTGGTGGGCGTCGCATGGCCGATCGAGGCCATCCCGGAGGCCCTGCGGCGCGCCAGCGCGCTCTTCCCCTCGAGCTTCGGGATCGACGGCCTCGTACGCCTCAACCAGATGGGCGCCACGCTCGGGGACGTGCGGGCGGACTGGGTGGGGCTGTGGGGGCTCGCCCTGGCCTATGCCGCGCTGGCTGTCGGCGCGGGACGTCTCTTTCGTGGGGAGCGCGCGCAATGACCAGAGTTTCCCGGCGCCGCATCCTGGCCGCTGTCCTCGTGATCGGTACCGGCGGCGCGGTCGGCGCCTATGTCCTTCATCGCCCGCCTGCCGACGCGCGGGTGGCGGGAATGGTGCGCCAGACGGAGGTGCGGATCGCTCCCGAGGTCACCGGGCGGCTGGTCGCCGTGCCGGTGCGGTCCGGGGACAGGGCCCGCAAGGGCGACCTGCTCGCCGTGATCGACAATCCCGACCTCTCGGCGGCTTTGGGCGAAGCCCGTGCCGCGGCGGCGAGCGCAAGGGCGGATCGCGCCCGCGTCTATTCGGGCGTTCGCGCGGAGGAGATTGCCATCCGCGCCGAGGCGGTGCGCACGGCCAAGGCCAACCTCGATCTTGCGCGGCTTCAGGACCAGCGTACGTCGGCGCTGGCCTCTCGCGGATATGCCAGCCAGCAGCAGCTCGACCAGGATACGGCGTCCCTCGCCAAGGCGGAGGCCGACCTCGCGCTCAAGCAGGCCCAGCATGCGGAAGCCATCGCCGGCCCGACGCCGCAGGAGCGGACCCTCGCGGATGCCCGCCTCGCTCTGGCCGAGGCCAGCGTGGTGGTGCTGGAGACGCAACTCGCAAAGACCCGCCTCACGGCGCCCGCGGACGGCACGGTTCGGGTGGAGGTGGCCGCGCCCGGCGAGATCATCGCACCGGGGCGGCCGGTCATGACCTTCGCGCCCGACGGCGGCACCTGGTTCAGCTTCACCGCGCGGGAGGACCGTCTCGCCGGCGTCGCGGTGGGCGGGCCGCTTGTGTTGGAAGCGGCTGGTGGGAAAGCCATTCCGGCGCGGGTGACGGCGCTGCTCCCGCTCGGCGAGTTCGCCACCTGGCGGGCCGCGCGGGCGGCCGGAGACCATGATCTCAACAGTTTCCGGCTACGGGTGGAGCCCGACGGCAACGGCGGTGCTTACAGCCTCGAGTCCGGAATGACCGTCTTCCTGCCGCCGACCCCGTCCGCGCGGCCATGATCTCGGGCGGAACCGGACTCGCGGACGAGCTGCGCCTGCTCATCGCAGACCCGATGGTGCCGACCGCCGTCGCGGCGCTGGCGGTCGCCCTCGGCCTCCGGCTCGCTCTGCGCGACCGTCCGTGGCCCCATCTCATCGGTCAGGTCGCCCTCCTGACCCTTCTGACGGCGCTTCTGACCTCGGAGGGCATCGTGCCCTACGAAGCCGGGGCGCAAGCGCCGCCGAGCCTGCACGGCGGCTTCATGAGCCTCGCCAAGGTGGTCTGGTGGAGCAGCGCGGCTCTTTGCCTGGCCGGCTTCGTGCGCATGTTCCTCATCTTCGAGCGGCGGCCGCGCGAAGGCCGGCTGCTTCAGGACCTGCTGGTGGGCGTCATCTACGTGGGGGCGGCCTTGTCGGTCGTCGCCGACGTCTTCTCCGTTCCGGTGGGCACGCTCATCGCCACATCCGGCGTCGTGGCCATCGTCCTTGGTCTCGCGCTGCAAAGCACGCTGGCGGACCTGTTCTCGGGCATCGCGCTGAATATCAGCCGGCCCTATGGCGTGGGCGACTGGGTGATCCTGCCCAATGGCGTCGAAGGCCGGGTGATCGAGACCAACTGGCGGGCGACCCATCTGCTCAGCTCCGGCAATGATCTCGTCATCCTGCCCAACAGCAACCTCGCCAAGGAGATGCTGACCAATGCCAGCGGGCCGGAGCGCCGCCATGGCGTGAAGCTGCGGGTGCGCCTCGTGCCGACCCTTGCGCCGCTGGCGCTCGCACGTGTCCTGCGCGACGCGCTGTCGAGTTCCACGCTCATCCTCAGCCATCCGGCCCCCGCCGTGCATATCAAGACCCTCGACGCCCAGGCGGTGGATCTGGAGCTCTCCTTCCATGTCGCGGAACTCGGCGCCTCTTCGGCGGCGAAGGACGAGATGTTCGATCTCGTCTACCGCCATGCCAAGGCGGCCGGCCTGCATCTCGCCGCGCCGGCCGGGGCGGGCGGCGACAGCGTGCCCCGGTCGGAGGTGTCCCAGCGCCCCCTCAGCCTGCGCCTCCTGGATTCCGTCGCATTGTTCTCCAGCCTCAGCGAAGAGGAGAAAGCCGCGCTGGCGGATGCCATGGAGCAGCGCGCCTACCGCAAGGACGAGGTGGTGGCGCGAGAGGGCGAGGTGCTGTCGGTGCTGATGATCGTGCGCAGCGGCATCCTGGGTCTCACCCGCAGCGCGGATGCCCCCGGCGCGGAGATCCATCGTCTGGCTCCTGGCGATCTGATCGGCGAGGAGGGGGTACTGCTGGGCGAAGGCGAGGCGGGCACGGTCCGGGCTTTGACCTATGTGGTGGCCTTCGCCATCGCCAAGGAAGCCCTCGCGCCGCTGCTGAAGGATCGTCCGGGACTTGCGGACGAACTGGGCGCGCTTCTCGCGCAGCGCCGGGAGACCGCGCATCTGGAGGCCGCCGCGCCCTGTGACCGGGAATGGGGCCGCTCCAGACTCGCCGAAGGCATCCGTGCCTTCATGCAGGTCCATCGCGGGCGAGGGTAGGCGACCGGCTGCGCCGCACCGGCGCCATCCGTCCGGCACGGGCCCTCGCAATCCTCGGGCGTCCGGCGGCCCTCCTTTCGGGTCGGTGCGCCGGAACGTCGCCCTTTCGCCGCCGCGCGGGCCGGTCATAGTGCTCCTCTCGCCACGGGAAAGCAGCGCGGGTGGCGGTGGGCCGCCGGACATCGCCGCAGGGACCTGTCGCCCCGGTGCTGAACGCACCGGCTTCCGGCACCGGTCATGAGGGGAGGGCGCATGGATCACGCGCAGGAAAGCCGGCTGAAGACCCTGCTGCTGCTCCTCGCGCTTGGGGCGCTCGCGTGTGGGCTCGCCGTGCGCCTCGGCGGATGGGAGCGGGCCGCCGCCGTCGTGTGGAGCGTGGGGACGATCCCGGTGCTGCTGGCGCTGCTCCTGGAGATCCTGCGCAGCCTGCGGCGGGGGGAAATCGGGCTCGATATCGTCGCGGCGCTCTCCATGTCCTCCGCGCTTCTGGTCGGCGAGGCTCTCGCCGCCTGTGTGGTCGCGGTGATGTATTCCGGCGGCACCTTCCTGGAGAGTTTCGCGGAAGGCCGCGCGCGTCGGGACATGCGTGACCTCCTCGCCCGCGTGCCCCGCAGCGCCACCCGTCACCGTGCGGGCGCGCTGGAGGACATTCCGCTCGATGCCATCACGCCGGGGGACCGCCTGCTGATCCGGCAGGGGGACGTGGTGCCGGTGGACGGCACCATCGCCTCCGACACCGCCTTTCTCGATGCCTCCGCCTTGACCGGCGAGGCCCTGCCGGTCCGCCTCGCGCGCGATGAAGCCGCCATGAGCGGTTCCAACAATGCGGGCGAAGCGTTCGACCTCATCGCCACCCGGCCGGCACGCGACAGCACATACGCGGGCATCGTGCGGCTGGTGGAGGAGGCGCAGCGCTCCAAGGCACCCATGGCGCGGCTCGCGGACCAGTGGTCGCTGGGCTTCCTCGCCGTGACGGTGGCTCTGGCGGTGGCGGCATGGTGGTTCACCGGCGATCCGGTCCGGGCCGTGGCCGTGCTGGTCGTGGCGACGCCGTGTCCGCTGATCCTCGCCGTGCCGGTTGCCCTTGTGGCAGGCCTGTCCCGCGCTGCCCATTTCGGCGTTCTCATCAAGGGCGCGGGGCCACTGGAGGCCATGGCCCGGACGCGGACGCTGATCCTCGACAAGACCGGCACGCTCACCGAGGGACGGCCGCGGATCGTCTCCGTCCTCAGTCATGACGGCACCGCGGCGGACGACATTCTGCGTCTTGCGGCCGCGCTCGATCAGGCGACCAAGCACCCCGTGGCGCAGGCCATCGTGGCGGCGGCGCGCGAGCGCGGGCTCACGCTCAGCGTGCCATCCTGCGTCGTGGAGACGCCGGGTGAGGGGCTGTCGGGGCAGGTGGAGGGGCGAACCGTGCTCGTCGGCGGGGATGGCTTCGTCACCGCGCGCGTGGGCCAGGGGGCGGCCCGGATCGAACTCCCTGCCGGTTCTGTTCTGGTGGCGGTGGGGCTCGATGGGCGGCTGGCCGGACATCTCGTCATGGCCGATCCGCTACGGGCTGGTACGCGCGACATGCTGGACGGGCTGCGCCGGGAAGGAGTGGAGCGCATCCTGCTTGCCACCGGCGATCGTCGGGAGGTGGCGGAGAGCGTGACGCAGGGGCTTGGCCTCGACGGCATCCGCGCGGGGCTGACGCCGGACCAGAAGGTGCTGCTGGTGCTCTCCGAGCGCAAGCGCGGTCCGGTGATGATGGTCGGCGACGGGGTGAACGACGCGCCCGCGCTTGCCGCGGCCGACGTGGGCGTCGCGATGGGCGCACGGGGCGCCGCGGCGTCCGCCGAGGCGGCCGATGTGGTGCTGTTGGTGGACCGGGTGGATCGTCTGGTGCCCGGCATCGGAATTGCCCGTGGCGCGCGGCGGATCGCGATGGAAAGCGTCGTTGCGGGTATCGGCCTGTCGGTCATCGGCATGGTGGCGGCGGCGCTCGGTCATCTCTCACCGGTGCAGGGGGCACTGATCCAGGAGGTCATCGATGTCGCCGTAATCCTGAACGCACTGCGGGCCCTTCGCCTCTCCCCGAAGGGAAAGGGGGCGCAGGCCTGACGCAGCGTTGCAGCATGTCGGCACCCGGGTGTGGCCCCGCGGAATGGGGCGACCTCCAAATTTCGGGGCTTCCCCCGTGATGCGTGGGGCTGTGCGTGCGTGGTCATATTTAATATCGTTTGATTTCAGATGGTTATGGGTTGGCACGGGGCTTGCCAAACGTACGGGGCACTTATCGAGGCCCCGCAATGAAGCTCCATTTCGTCTTGGATTTCGACGGAACCATCTGCCCCACCGACACCACCGACTTCATTCTGGAAACCTTCGCCGATCCGGCGTGGCGGGAAGTCGAGGCGGATTGGGAAACGGGCCTCATCGATACCCGCACCTGCCTCTCGCGGCAGGTCGATCTGCTGGATGTCCAGCCTGAGGTTCTGGACGCCAAGCTGCGCACCCTGCCGCTCGATCCTGCCTTCCCGGCCTTCGTGACCGAGGCGGGCCGGCGCGGCGCCGAGCTCCAGATCGTCTCCGACGGCTTCAAGCGCTTCATCGACGTCATGCTCGAAGCCAAGGGCATCTCCCTGCCCACGCGCTCCAATCATCTTCAGCCTCTCGGGAGCGGGCGCTGGGCCGCGCAATTCCCGCCGCCCGCGCCGCGCTGCCAGAACGGCACCTGCAAGTGCGCGGCGGCGCCGCGGGGCCGGGAGCGCGTGGTGCTGATCGGCGACGGCAAGTCCGACTTCTGCCTTGCGGAGCGGGCGGACTTCGTCCTCGCCAAGGGACGCCTCGCAGAATTCTGCCGCATCCACGACATCCCCCACCAGCGCGTCAGCGGCTTTGCCGATGCGTTGGACTATCTCCTCCAGAACGCCTCCACCCCCCGCACGGCCGCCTTCGGCGGTCTTGAGCTTGAGGACATCCATGCTTGATCGCAGCCTGCTGACCGGCACCGCCACCACCGCCGAGGCGGAGCGCGAGCGCCTTCTCACCCTTGAGAATGCCTATTGCTCCCATGGCGATACGGTTCACTACACGGAATTTCCGAAGATCTTCGAGCGCTGCGAAGGCTCGTTCATGTATGACGACGAGGACCGGCCGTTCCTCGATCTCCAGATGTGGTACTCGGCGGTCAATTTCGGCTACGGCAATCAGCGGCTCAACGACGCCATGCGCCGCCAGCTGGAGCGCCTGCCGCAGGTGGCCAGCCAGTATCTCCACCGCGAGAAGATCGAGCTGGCCGCCGAGATCGCCATCGGCGCGCAGGAGCGCTTCGGCCGCAAGGGGCGCGTGCATTTCAACGTCGGTGGTGCGCAGGCCATTGAAGACTCGCTCAAGATCGTGCGCAACGCCTGCGGCGGCAAGAGCCTGATGTTCGCCTTCGAAGGCGGCTATCACGGACGCACGCTGGGCGCCTCCGCCATCACCTCGTCCTACCGCTATCGCCGCCGCTACGGCCATTTCGGCGAGCGGGCGCAGTTTGTCGAATTTCCCTATCATTTCCGCGGCCCCCGCGGCATGTCGAAGGAGGAATACGGCCTCCACTGCGTGCGCAAGTTCGAGCGCCTGTTCGAGAGCGAATACAACGGCGTCTGGGACCCTAAGGTGGGCCAGAGCGAATATGCCGCCTTCTATGTGGAGCCCATCCAGGGCACCGGCGGCTATGTGATCCCGCCCGCCAATTTCTTCCCCGAGCTGAAGCGCGTGCTGGACAAGCATGGCATCCTGCTGGTGGTGGACGAGATCCAGATGGGCTTCTTCCGCACGGGCAAGCTCTGGTCCATCGAGCATTTTGGCGTTCAGCCGGACGTGCTGGTGTTCGGCAAGGCGCTGACCAACGGCCTCAACCCGCTCTCCGGCGTGTGGGCGCGCGAGGAACTGATCAATCCGCAGATCTTCCCCGCCGGCTCCACCCACTCCACCTTCAACGCCAATCCGCTCGGCACGGCCGTCGCGCTCGAAGCGATGCGGATGATGCAGGAGGAGGATTTCGGCGCCAGCGTGATGGAGAAGGGTGCCCACTTCCTCGAAGGCATCAAGGAGCTGAAGAAGAAGCACGCCATCGTCGGCGATGTGGACGGCCTCGGCCTCGCGCTCCGCATCGAGATCTGCGAGCCGCACGACAGCTACACGCCGTCCAAGAAGCTGGTGGACCTGATGGCCGACGAGGCCATGAAGGGCGACCTTGTCTATGGCGGCGAGCGCTACGGTCTCGTGCTCGACATCGGCGGCTACCACAAGAACGTCATCACGCTTGCGCCCGCCCTCACCATCTCCCATGCGGAGATCGACATGGCGCTGGCGCTGCTCGACCAGCTCTTCACCCGCGTCACGCCCCGGTGACGGCCATGCGCGCGCGCATCCTCGATCTCGACGGCGCCATCATGCTCCAGCCGGAAATGATGGACGCGTGCGCGCGCAGCGGCGGCATCCGGACCGCCGCCGGTGACCTCGCCCCCCGCCTGCGCCTGCAGGCGGACCGTGGCGCGCTCGCCGATCTCGACACGCGCCTCGGCCCCCACCGGGCCGGGGACGTCCATTTCATCGGCTCGGGTGATTTCCATCACCTGGCGCTGCTGCTGGTGGAGCGCGCCGGGCGCCCGCTCAGCATCGTCCATTTCGACAATCACCCGGACTGGACCGCCTGGCCGTCGAGCCTCAATTGCGGCTCCTGGGTCGCCCGCGCGCTGGAGCAGCCGAACGTGCTGCGCGTGATCACGCTCGGCCCGGACAGTTCCGACCTCGCGGCGCCGCAGACCAAGGGCGCCGCCCTGGGATATCTGCGCGAGGGCCGGCTGGAGCTGCATCCCTTCGCCTCGAGCCGAACCTTCTATGCGGGCCGCGGCTTCGCTGTGCCCGGCGCCACCGCCGCGCCCGGCCTCAATGGCGACGGCCTTGTGTGGCACGGGCTCGAGGACGGCGACTGGCACATGCGCATCAGCGAGATCGCCGCGCGCCTGCCCGATGCGCCGGTCTGGATCAGCCTCGACAAGGATGTGCTGACCGAGACGGAGGCGCTCACCAACTGGGACCAGGGCCGCCTGTCGCTCGCCGAGACGCTGGAAGCCATCAGCATCTTCGCCCGCCACCGGCCGGTGATCGGCATGGATGTGTGCGGGGACTTCTCCCCGGCGCACAACCTCGGCCCGTGGCGGCGCTTACTCGCCCATCTCGACCGCGCCCAGCGGCCGGACCAGACCGCCGCCGACACGCGGATCAACGGCGAGACCAACCTGCGCATCCTCCGGCACATGGAGGCCATCCTGTCATGAGCGAACTGGTCATCTTGCTGGTCCTGTCGGTGGTCTGCGACGTCTGCGGGCAATTGGCCTTCAAGCGGGGGGCGGATGCCCTCCCGCCGGCCAGCGATCTCGCGCGCTTCCTGCCGGCGCTCTTCACCCAGCCCTGGCTGCTGGCAGGCATCGCCGTCTATGGCGTCGAGTTCATCGTCTGGATCCGCGTCCTGATGCTGGCGCCCCTTGGCATCGCCTTCCCGCTCGCCAGCCTCAACATCCTCGGCATCATGGTGGCCAGCCACCTGATCCTGAAGGAGCCCGCCACCCGCCGCCAATACGCCGGCGCCGTGCTGGTCACGGCGGGCATCGCGCTCGTCGCCAGCAGCCTGTGAGGACATGATGGCCATCATCGACCGCAGTTTCATGATCGAGGGCGGGCCCGTGGGCGTCCTGCTCATTCACGGTCTCGGCGGCACGCCGGTGGAGATGCGGGAGGTCGCCCGTGCCCTCGCTGCCGGTGGCCACACGGTGCTGTGCTGCCAACTGGCCGGCCATGGCGGCTCCATGGACGATCTCACCAGCACCGGCTTCGAGGACTGGTACGACAGCGCGCTCGCGGGCCTCGCCACGCTGGAGCAGCGCTGCGAGCGCGTGGTGGTCGGGGGCCTCTCCATGGGGGCGGTGCTCGCGGCGCTCCTGGCGGCGCGCCAGCCGGAGCGGGTCGCCGGCCTCGTCATGCTGGCGCCGACGCTGCGCTATGATGGCTGGTCGATCCCCTGGTACAGCTTCCTGCTGCCCCTGCTCATCAACACGCCCATCGGCCGGCGCTACCAGTTCGAGGAGCGGGAGCCTTACGGAGTGAAGGACGAGCGCGTGCGGGCGGTGATCGTGCGAGCCCTGCGACAGGGCAGCGGCGATGCCGGCCTCACCGCCACGCCCTCTGCCGCCCTTCGGGAACTGTGGCGCCTCGTCGCCGCGCTGCGTCCGCTGCTGGGGGCCATCCGCCAGCGCACGCTGCTCGTGCACGCCCGGCACGATGATGTGGCAAGCCTGCGCAACGCCCTCTATCTCCAGCGCCATCTCGGCGGGCCGGTGGACAGCCTTATCCTTGAGGACAGCTATCATCTCGTCACCCTCGACCGGCAGCGGCATCTGGTGACCGAGCGCGTCCTGAGCTTCGTCGATGCGCTCACCGCGCCGAAGTCGAACCCGAAGGCGCGCCGCCCGGCCGCCCGCGCCGCCCTCGTGCCGCAGGAGATGGGCCATGTCGCATGAGGCGATGCTCGCGGGCGGCTGGGCCGGGGCTACGGCGTCCGAGCGTCCGACCGTCGCGCAGATCCTGCCCGCCATGCTGGACATCCCGCGCCGGGAATGGGGCCTGGCGCGCTTTGGTGACGCGGAAGGCTGGGACTATCTGCGCGCCTGCGAAATGGCGCCACCGCGCGCGTTCCGCCTCGGCGCCGCGCAGGTGACGGACGAACTCGGCTTTGCCGCCGGCGCGCCGCTGTTCCAGCTGAGCTACCGGCTCGACACGCCGCTTCAGGGCGGCACGCTGGGGCGCTGGTGCGACCGGCTGGCTCGTCTCGCGCCCCGGCTGCTGGAATGGCGTCTCCTGGCGGTGGGCTCGCCCTTCACCGAGGTGTGCCCGCTGGGCGTGCATCCCCGTCTTCCCGCCGACGCGGCCGACGCCGCGGTGGGCCGCCTTGTCGCGGGCGTGGAGGCCGAGGCGCGTTTGCGGGGCGCCTCCATGATCGCGTTCAAGGACCTGTCCGGCCGCGACATGGAGCGCTTCGGTCCGGTGCTGCGGGCCGCCGGCTACACTGCCATCGAGAGCCTGCCGCTCGCCGTGCTCGACCTCGATGACACACGCAACGAGGATGAGTATCTGGCGCGGCTCTCGGCAGCCACCCGGAAGGACATCCGCCGCAAGCTGAAGAAGGCCGGGCGGGTGGAGGTGGAATGGCGCAGCTCCATCGAGGGGCTGGAAGGGGAGGTGGCTGCGCTCTATGAGGCGACGCGCGCCCAGAGCAACGTGCACTACGGCGACTTCGAGGAACTGCCCGAAGGCTATTTCGAGCGCATCTCCCGCAACATGGGCGGCCGTGTCGCCTTCGCCTGCTATCGGATCGACGGCACGCTCGCGGCCTTCAACATGCTCTTCATCGAGAGTGACCGGGTCATCGACAAGTTCCTGGGCATGCGTTACCCGCTGGCCCGCGAGCATGATCTTTACGCCGTGAGCTGGATGGAGAACGTCCGTTTCTGCCAGCGCATTGGCCGACGCTATCTCCAGACCGGCCAGACGGCCTATGCTTCCAAGCTGCGCTACGGCAGCGGCCTCAGCCCGCTCACCCTGATGGTGAAGCACCGCAATCCCCTGCTGAATGCGCTGGTGCGCCTCGGCGCCCGCTGGCTGTCCTTCCCGCGCTGGGACCCGGACCTCAAGGCGCATGCGGAACGGCAGGCTGCGCCATGATGCACCTTCCCCTGCGCATGGGGCCGCTGGCGCTGGTCGGCGTGTTCCTTGGCGCCGACACCGCCACGCAGCTCGCCTTCAAGGCGGCGGCGCTCGAACTGGGAGACCGGCCCCTGGGGCTCGCCTTTCTCGCCGACGCGGTTCAGGCGCCGTACGTCTGGGCGGCGATTGCCTGCTATCTCGCGACCTATGTGCTCTGGATCGCCATTCTCCAGGGCAGCGACCTTGCCCGTGCCTTCCCGCTCACGGCGCTCAGCTATGTCACCGTGCCGCTCGGCGGCTGGTTCCTCTTCGGCGAGGGGCTCGGCCTGAAGCCCGCGCTCGGCATCGCGCTCATCTGCGCGGGCGTGACCCTGATCGGCCATGAGGAAGGGGAAAGCCTCGAGGCGCAACACCATGGAGAAACCCCCGCATGCGTGGACTGAGCCCGCTTCTCGCCGCCCTTGCAACCCTGCCGTTTCTTGCCACCGCCTCCCTTGCGGCGTCTCCGGACGCCGCCGGCGTGTGGTTGACCGATGACGGCGAGGCGGCCGTCGAGTTCAAGGCCTGCCCCGAGGGCCTGTGCGGCACCATCGTCTGGCTGAAGACGCCACTGGACGAGGGGCAGCCGGCGCAGGATGATAACAACCCCGACGCGAGCCTGCGTTCGCGCCCGCTCTGCGGCCTGCCTATCGTCGGCGGCCTGCGCCGGAACGGCGACCGGCTGGACGGAGGCTGGATTTATGATCCGGAAAGCGGCCGCCGCTATCAGCTGGTGATCCGCCAGCACGAGAGGGAGGCTCTGGACGTGACCGCTTACATGGGCGTCGAGGCTCTCGGGCAGACCGTCGCCTGGCATCGGGCGCCGGCCGGACAGGAGCGTTGCGCGCCGCCTGCCAAGGCTGGTCGCTGAGGCGCCGTGGCCGGCATGTTCTCCCCCACCCGCTGGTGGTCGCGGCTCGCCCTGCGGCCCAAGCTGACGTTGTCTTTCCTGATGGTCAGCGTGCCGCCGGTTCTGGTGGCGAGCTTCATCGCCGCCCAGACCATGTCGGCGGTTTTCGAGACCAACGTGCAGCAGTGGATCGGGGAGATCGCGCGCTTCATGGCCAATGAGGCCCAGGAGGCGCAGGAGGAGGCGATGCACGCGACCTCCATCGTGGCGAAGGCGCTGTCCCAGGCCTCCGCGCAACCGGCCGGCAGCGACACCTCGCTGGAGGCCTTCGCCGACCTGCTCACCTCGGTGGGATACGATTTCGTGCGCCTCTACGATGGCTCCGGCCGGGTGCTCTATGCCATGGGCGACCTTCAGCTCGCCCGGCCGCTGCCGCAGGAGCCAGTGGCCTCCATCTTCTTCGCCCACAGCCAGGGCAAGCCGGTGATGCTCGTCGGCGCCGTCCAGAAGCTTCGGCTGGGCGACGCGGATCATTTCCTCTTCATCGGAAATCTGCTGGACGAGCAGTTCTTCAACGCGCCACAGACGATCCGCTCCCTGGACTTGCATCTGGTGGAAGTGCGCCATGAGGGGCGTAAGCTCCAGGACATTACCAGCGGGCAAGGCCGGCCCGCCGACGTTCCTCCCGATGTGCTCTCCCGCTTGCAGGAAGGTGCGGACAGCGTCAGCCGCGGGGGCGTGATGGGCGTTGGCCCCGCGGTGGCGTATGCCGCCTTGCGTGACGGCAACCATCATCTCGTCGGCATCGTCATCTGCCGCCTCAATGGTGCGACGGCACTGTTCGAGCGCCTCGGCACGTGGTGGCTGTTCCTGGCGCTGGCGGCTGTCGCGGGCCTCCTGTCGCTTCTTGCGGGCATCGGCATGTCGCGCCGGCTCAGCGCGCCCCTGCGTCAGATCACGCAGGGCCTCACCTCTGTGGCCGACGGCGACTATCGCATCCGGCTGCGGGAGGAAGGCGGGCGGGAGATCGCCGACCTTGCGGCCGGCTTCAACACCATGACGGCGCAGCTCGAGACCCTGCACGCGCTCGAAGCCAAGATGCGCCACAGCGCGCAACTGGCGACGCTGGGGGAGGCGGCGGCGGTGATCGCCCACGAGATCCGCAACCCGCTGGGCATCATCAAGACCTCCACCGAACTGGTGCGGCGCAAGACCCAGCTTGCCCCCTCCGAAGACCGGCTGATGGGCTTCGTGCTGGAGGAGGTGAACCGCATCGAGCGCCTGGTGGCGGACCTGCTCGATTACGTGCGGCCCGACCATTTCGAGCGTCACCGCATCGACCTGCTCGCCGAAGTGGTGCAGCCCGCCGTGGATTTCGCCGGCGCTGAACTCTCCCGCCGCGGCATCAGCCACGTGCTGATCGCGCCGGAAGGGCCGCTGCCGGTCAATGGCGATGTGGACCGGCTCTATCAGGCCCTGCTCAACCTGCTCCTCAACGCGGCCGACGCCGCCCCGGAGGGCGGGCATGTCATTGTCCGGCTGAAGGCCTGTTCGGATGAAGTGACCCTGGAGGTGGAGGACAACGGCCCTGGCGTTCCGCCCGATGTGGAGGGCCGCATGTTCGAACCCTTCGTGACTTCCAAGGCGAACGGCACCGGCCTTGGCCTTGCCAAAGTCCAATCCACACTGCAGGCCCACGAGGGCGCGGTGTCCTATCGCAAGGCCCCCGGCGGCGGTGCGATCTTCAGCCTGCGTCTGGCGCTGGCAGAGGATCGTACGCTCGTGGCGGCCTCCCAATGAGCCGGCCGGGTGCGGCAGGCGGAGAATGAAGATGGCTCCCGCGATCCTGGTGGTCGATGACGAGAAGCGCCTCGGCGAAGTGCTCGCGGCGGCGCTGACGGAACGCGGATTCGAGACGACGGCCGTGAGCAGCGCGGCGGCGGCACTCGCCTATTGCGAGGCCAATGCGGTTGATCTCGTGCTCACGGACCTGCGGATGCCGGACCGCAGCGGGCGGGACCTGCTGCTCGCGCTGAAGGAAGGGCGGCCCGATCTGCCGGTCATCATCATGACCGCCTATGCCACGGTGCGCGGGGCCGTTGACCTCATCAAGGACGGCGCCTTCGATTATGTGGCGAAGCCCTTCGAGCTCGATGACGTGGTCGCCACCATCGAGCGCGCGCTGAAGATCCGGGCGGTCGTCAACGAGAATGCCCGCCTCCGGATGGAGCTGGAGGGCCGCTACTGCTTCGACAACCTCATCGGCGAGAGCGCGCCCTTCCGCAACGTGCTCCAGCAGGTGGGAGAGGTGGCCCAGAGCCGGGCCAGCGTGCTGCTGCACGGAGAGAGCGGAACGGGCAAGGAACTGATCGCCCGCGCCATCCACTACAACAGCCCGCGCCGGGAGATGCCGTTCATCGCCGTGAACTGCGCGGCCATTCCCGAGACGCTGATCGAAAGCGAACTCTTCGGTCATGTGAAGGGGGCCTTCACGGGTGCCACCAGCAATCGCGAGGGCCGCTTCAGCGCGGCCGACGGCGGCACGCTGTTCCTCGACGAGATCGCCGATATGCCGCTCTCGGTGCAGGCCAAGGTGCTGCGGGCGGTTCAGGAGCAGAGCTTCGAGCCGGTGGGCAGCAGCAAGCCCCTGAAGGTGGACGTGCGCATCATCGCCGCCTCCCACAAGGACCTCCAGAAGGCGATCGCCGACGGCGCCTTCCGGATGGACCTGTATTACCGCCTCGCGGTCTTCCCCATCACCCTGCCACCGCTGCGCGAACGCCACGATGATATTCCGCTGCTGGCGGCGCACTTTCTGCGCCGTGCGGCACAGGAGATGGGCAAGAAGATCGACGGCATCAGCCTGCCCGCGCAGGAGGCGCTGGCCCATTATGGCTGGCCCGGCAACATCCGCGAACTCCAGAACTGCATGGAGCGGGCCGCCATCGTCGCCCGCGGGCCGGTGATCGAGCCCAAGGATCTCATGCTGTTCGGCCCCGAAGCGCCGGGCGCATCGGCGCAGCGCGCGCTGCCCTCGGACCTTGATGGGGAATTGGAACGCATCGAGCGCGAGTTTCTGCTAGAAGCCCTCAAGGAAAGCGGCGGCGTGCAGGCGCGCGCGGCCGAGCGGCTCGGCATTACGGAGCGCAGCCTCTGGCATCGGGTCAAGAAGCTGGCGATCAAGGTGTCTCGGGTGGCAGAGCCCCATGAATAAGATCAACGTCCTTTCGCGCGCGCTTCTGGCGGGACTGCTGCTTGCGGCGGCCGGCGCGCCGGCGCTGGCGGAAGACCCGGCTTCCGGCGGCTGGATCGTCACCCTCGGTGTGCAGACCTCCTACGGGCCGAGTTATCCCGGTGCGCGGAACACCGACATCGGCTTCATGCCGAGCTTCGACATCCGCGACGCGGGCGAGCCGGCGACCTTCGGTGCGCCCGACGATGATCTCTCGATCACCCTGTTCAAGCTGGGCGGCATTTCCATGGGGCCGACCTTCTCGTTGCGCGGCTCGCGACCGAACAACGCGCTGTTCGGACTGCCGGGCTACAGCACGGCGCCGCAATTCGGCGTCTTTGCGGAATTCTGGCCGCTCGATAAGGCCATCCGCCTGCGCGGCGAAATCCGCCAGGGCGTAAAGGAGGATGACGGGATCACCGGGACGCTCGGCCTCGACTGGGTGACCTACGCGGGGCCGCTGACCTTCGGCATCGGCCCGCGCCTCCAGTTCGCCGACAGCTCGGCCATGCAGACCGCCTTCGGCGTCACGCCTCTCACCACCTTCATCAATCCCACGCTGACACCCTACACGCCGGGCGCCGGCGTGACATCCACCGGGCTTGCCGGTTCCGTGGCCTTTTCGCCCGCGCGGTCCTGGACCACGACCCTGTTCGGCGGCTACGACCGCCTCGTCGGCGCCGCCGCCGCGAGCCCCGTGACCAAGCGCCTCGACGGCGTGAACCAGATGACCTTCGGCGTCAGCCTTGAGCGGGAGTTCAGCTTCCCCTAGGTGAGATTGGGCGAACGCCATGCCGATGGGAGGTCCCGTCCCTCACGCCTCCATCTGGAGCGTGCGGGGGAGTTGGTCGAGCCGGGTGACGCCGAGCAGGGCCATGGTGGTGTCGAGTTCTGCCCGCAGCAGTTCGATGACTCGCGACGCACCCGGTGTACCGGCGGCGGCAAGGCCGTAGAGCGGGGCGCGGCCCACGAGAACGCCATCGGCCCCCAGCGCCAGATATTTGGCGATGTCGCTGCCGCGCCGCACGCCGCTGTCTGCGAGTACAGTCAGCCGTCCGCCCGCCGCTGCGACGATGGCCGGCAGGACATGCGCCGGATGCGGCGCGCAATCGAGATTGCGGGCGCCGTGGTTGGAGACCACGATGCCGTCCACCCCGTGGGCGATGGCGCGGGTGGCGTCCGAGGCCCGCAGGATGCCCTTCAGGATCAGCCGCCCCTTCCAGTGCGCGCGCAGCGCCGCCACATCCTTCCATGAGACGTCGGTGGCAAGGCTGATCTCGTCCCCAACCACCGCGCGGCCGAGCGCGGTCCGGAATTCATCCGGATAGTGCGCGTAGGTGGGCATGCCGGTCGTGCGCAGCGTGCGCAGGAAGACGTCCGCGAACCAGCGCGGATGACAGAGCACGTCGATGCCCGCCCGCACCGAGGGCTTGAGCGGGATGCCGAAGCCATTGCGCTGGTTGTACTCACGCTTGGGCGAGACGGCGGTGTCCACGGTGAGCACCAGCGTATCCGCGCCGGCCCCCGCCGCCCGGTCGAGCAAGGCGAAGGTGCGCGCCCGGTTCTTCCACACATAGAGCTGGAACCAGAGGCGGGCACCGCTGTCCCGCGCGATGGTCTCGATCGACGTCATGGACTGGGTGGAGACGCAGAAGGGAATGTCATGCGCCTTGGCGGCGCGGGCCATGGCCACCTCGCCGTCATAGCTCATCAGGCCGGCGACGGCGGTCGGCGCGATCACCAGCGGGCAGGGTTGCGGCGTGCCGAACAGCACGGTGTCCTGCGCGCGCTGCGACACGTCCTCCAGCGCGAAGGGCGCGAGGCGGATGGCATCGAGCCCGGCCCGGTTGCCGGCGATGGAGACTTCATCCTCCGTGCCGCGATCGAGATATTCGAACAGGCCGCGGGGCAGGCGGCGGCGGGCGAGGCGACGTGCGTCCTCGACATTCAGCAGGGTCACCATGTCAGGAGGCGGCAGTCGTGGTCGCGGGGGCCCGTTCGGCCTGCTTGGCCTGCTGCCAGAGCGATTCCATCTCTTCCAGCGTCGCCTCCTGCGGCTTGACGCCCCGCGTAGCCAGCGCGCCTTCGAGGAAGCCGAAGCGCCGGGTGAATTTCTCGTTGGTGCCGCGCAACGCCGCTTCTGGATCGACCCCCGCATGGCGGGCGAGGTTCACCACCGCGAACAGGAGGTCACCCACCTCGTCCTTGATGGCCTCCGTGCCGCCGGCGTCCAGCGCTTCCGACACCTCTTCCGTCTCCTCGCGGATCTTGGCCAGCACCGCACGGGCATCGTTCCAGTCGAAGCCGACGCGGCCGGCCTTCTCTTGCAGTTTCAGGGCGCGGGTCATGGCCGGCAGGACGGCGGGCACGCCATCGAGGGCGCCGCCCTTGGTGTCCGGCGGCAGGCCGAGTGCGGCGCGGCTGGCGGCCCGCTCGGCCTTCTCGGCTTCCTTGATCTTGCCCCACAGGGCCTTGACCTCCTGCGGGCTGAGGTCGCGGGCCGTGCCGAAGACATGCGGATGACGGCGGATCAGCTTGGTGGTGATCGCCTCCACAACGTCGCCCATTTCGAACAGGCCCTGCTCCTGCGCGAGGCGGGCATGGAAGACCACCTGGAGGAGGAGGTCACCCAGTTCATCCTTCAGGTCCGCAAGGTCGCCGCGCTCGATGGCATCCACCACCTCATAGGCTTCCTCGATGGTGTAGGGCGCGACGGTGGAGAAGTTCTGTTCGAGGTCCCATGGGCAGCCGGTCTCGGGCGTGCGCAGCGCAGCCATGATTTCCACCAGGCGGGCGATGTCGCGGGACGGCTGCATGAGCGGGGCTCCTCTGGGGAAGGTGGGCGGCGGGACTCACCCCGAGGCGGCGCGCCGGATATGATGGGCGGGAGGAGAGCCCCATGTCCGCGTCCCTGTCCAGCCTTCCGTTGTCGCCCGGCCGTCCGGAGGATATCCGCCCCGGTGAGCAGGCGGTGGCCCTGCCGCCCGATTTCGATGCCGGCCTCTATTTCATCGGCCGCATCCGCACCCCGTTTGCCGATCGCGCGGCCTGTCCCAAGCGCGCGTCGCCGGACGGGCCGGTCTGCACGCTGGAGTTCGATGCCCGCTGGGCCGATGCGCTGACCGGCGTCGCGCCGGGCAGCCGGGCGCAGGTGCTCTACTGGATGGATCGGGCGCGGCGCGATCTGGTGCTCCAGAGCCCCCGGCGCGACGGCACCACCACCGGCACCTTCTCCGTGCGCTCGCCGGTGCGGCCCAATCCGATCGCTTCCTCCATCGTAGAGGTCGTGGCGGTCGACGGACTGCGGGTTTCCGTGCGCAGCCTCGATTGCGTAGACGGCACGCCGCTCCTTGACCTCAAGCCCGATTATTGCGGCTTCGCCCACGCGCCGGGAGCCGAATGATGTCGCTCTCCGATGCCGATGCGCTGGTCCATGGCGGCGACGACGGCGCTGGCCGTCACAGCTACGCCTTCCGCCCGCGGATGATCGGCGCCGCCACGCGCGTGGTGCTCGATACGCGCGGTGCGGAGGGCCTGCTGGAATGGACGGTCGGGGCAACCTCCGGCCGCACGCCGCTGCGCGACATCACGCGCCTCAGGCTCCGTCACGAGCTCGGCCAGCTCGGCTCCTCGAATTTCGCCTTGCTCATTGAGGGGCGTGGCCTGCCGCGCCTGCGCATCGGCTCCGTATCGCGCACCGGGCTTACCGCCGTGAAGGATCACGGCCCGGCCTTCATCGCCTTCCTGAACGCCCTCCATGCCGCCTTGCTGCGCGACAGCGGGCGCGTGCGCTACGAGGCCGGCCTGCCGCGCTGGCGCTGGGGCGGGATGCTGGCGCTGTCCGCCTGCTGCGCGGCGGCCATCTGCTGGCTGGCGGCGCTGGCCTTTTCAGAGGGACAGGGCACGTCGGCGCTGTTGATCGTCGGCCTGTCGCTGGTGCTCGCCTTTCCGCTGGCGGAAACGCTCTGGCGCAACAGGCCGGGTCCTTACGAGCCCGACGCCCTGCCGCAACGCCTGCTGCCCTCTGTGAAACCGGGGAAGGATTGACCCGCCCGAACGGCCGGTGGCCCGGTCAGGTCTCGGTGCGCCCTTTGGCTCTGGAGACCTTGGCGTCTTCCTCCGCCCTGCGGATGAGGCCCGCGGCAACGTCCGAGAGGCGCGGCGCGGGCAAGGCGGCGAAGGGCAGGGGGCGCGTCACCGCAATGGCGGCCAGGCCGAGGCGGGCGGTGAGCAGGCCGTTCACCACGCCTTCGCCGAGCCGGGCGGAGAGGCGGGCGGCGATGCCATGGCCGAGGATCTGCTGCACCAGACTGTCCCCCGCCGCCATGCCGCCGGTGACGGCGAGATGGCTGAGAACGTGGCGCGCCAGGCGGATCATGCCCAGCAGGCCGGGCCGCCCGCCATAGAGGTCCGCCAGCCGGCGGGTGAGGGTGAAGGCGGTATAGAGGACAAAGAACAGGTCCACGGCCGCGCGCGGTGACACGGCAGTCACCACCGAAACGCGCTTGGCGGCATCGGAGACGAGGGCGCGGGCCTGCGCGTCCAAGGGCGCCATCAGCGTCCGCTCGGTCAGACGCACCAGATCGGCCCCGTCGATGATCGCGCCGAGATGGGTGGAGAGATCGCCACGCGCCCGCGCCAGCGCGGGATTATCCTGCGCCAGCTTCAGGAGGTCCTTCGCGACGCCCTCGGCGGTGGGCCGGTCGTCGGTGGCGAGCGCATCCGCCGCCCGGTCCCGAAGGGCGTCCAGCGACGAGAGGCGGGCGAGGCCCAAGGCCTCGCGGCCGACGATCCCGATGACGCCGACGCCGAACACGGCCGCAAAGGCGAGGCCGACGCTGCCGAGCCAGTCGGCGCGGGCGAACAGATCCTCGATGAGTTTCGAGACCGCGAGCCCCGTGCCGAGGCTGACGAGGCCCCCGAGCCCGGTCCAGAACAGGGTGCCGAGGGAAAAGCCGAAGCGCCGGCGCGGGCGAGGGGGCGGCAGCGCCTCCGGCAGATCGGGTTCCGGTGGCAGCTCCGGCGGCGCCACGGTCAAGCCGGCCTCTTCCAGCCGGAAGATTTCGGGCCGGCGCCCTCTCGTCTCGCTCATGCGCGCTCCATCACCCGATCAGGCAAGGCGGTCGCCGAGGAGGAACTGCAACGCCCGGTCCAGCCGGATATGGGGAAGCGGAGCGCCCGCGCCAATGCCCGCGGGCGGGCGGAAGCGCAGGAAGCGGAAATCCGTGTCCGCGCCGTCGGTGCTGGAGAGGCCCCGGAAGCCCGCGCCTCCGGGCGCAAAGAGCGCATCGGGCACCGCCGGCAGGTCGCCGGGGAAGACGCCCACCTCTTCGTCGCCATCGAAGGTGTGGCCTGCCACCTCCTGCCCGGCCTCCGGCGTGCCGACGATGGCGGGGAGCACTTCGCCGTTGCGGGTCATGGTGGCTTCCCGCGTCGCCCGCACCGCAGAAAGCGCCGCCACGTCGAACAGCGCGCCTTCAGCCTTGGCCCGCGCAAGCGCGCGTTCGACGAGCTTCTGGAGGATGGCCTCCAGCCGGTCGTGGCTCGTGTGGTGGAGATGGTCCGCCTTGGTGGCGGCGAACAGCACGCGCTCGATGCGCGGGCGGAAGAGGGTGCTGACGATGCTGTTCCGGCCGAGCCGGAAGGCGGTGAGGATGCTGTCCAGCGCGCGCTCCAGATCGGCGAGCGCGGCAGGGCCGGCATTGAGGGCCGAGAGCGCGTCCACCAGCACGATCTGGCGGTCGAGCCGGGCGAAATGCTCGCGGAAGAAGGGCCGCACCACGGCACTCTTATAGGCCTCGAAGCGGCGCTCCATCATGGCGGCGAGCGAGCCGGGCCGGGTCTTGCCGTCCGAGGGCAGGTCGAGCGGGGCGAAGGTCAGGGCGGGCGAACCCTCAAGATCGCCGGGCATGAGAAAGCGGCCGGGCGGCAGCAGGCTCATGGCCACGCGCTCGCTGCGGCAGGCGGCGAGATATTGCGTGAAGGCAGCGGCGAGCGCCCGTGCCCCCGTCTCGTCCTCCGGGCCGGAGGGGCTCGCGGCGGCGAGCGCGCCGAGGAAGGGCGCGGCGAGGGGCGCACGCACGCCCTCGCGAGCAAGCGTCAGGCTGGTGCGGCAGAAGTCGGCATAGCTCATGTCGAGCAAAGGCAGGTCGAGCAGCCACTCGCCGGGATAGTCCACGAGATCGAGGGTCAGCGTGCGCTCCCCGCCGCGCGGCGGCGCGTAGCGGATTTCGAGCCGCAGTTCGCTGATGCGCGTGGTGGAGGAGGGCCACAGCCGCGCCTCCACGATCTGCGCCAGATGGTCCTCATAGGGAAAGCGGGGCACCGCATCGTCCGGCTGCGGCTTCAGCACGGCGCCGGCGATGCGCCCGGAATTGGCGGCCTCGAACACGGGCAGCCGTCCACCGCGGATGAGCGCGTGGATCAGGGCGGTGGTGAACACCGTCTTGCCCGAGCGCGACAGGCCCGTGACGCCGAGGCGGAGCGTCGGCGCGGCGATGTCCTCCACCCGGTCGAAGAGCGCGCGAAGGCCGATGCGCGCCTCGTCCAGCAGCGTGATGCGTGCCGGCACGCGTCAGTCTTCCACTGCGAGGCCGCGCGGGGTGATGAAGCGGTCGAGCCGGCCGGTTTCCGGCGCGATGCCGGCCCAGTTGTCGATGGGCAGGTCGATGACCGCCAGTGCGCCGGTGGGGAATTTCTCCTGCATCCGCGCGCGGGCCGGCCGGGCGCCGCCGCCGGTCAGGGTCTCTGCGAGATCCTCAAGGCCCGGATTGTGCCCCACCAGCATCAGCACATGGGCCTCCGCCGGCTGCTCGCGGATCACCGCGAAGAGGCGGGCGGCGGTGGATTCGTAGATGCGCGGCTCGCTCACCACTTCGGGAAGGCCGAGCAGGTGGGGGGCCACCAGATCCCAGGTTTCGCGGGTGCGGCGGGCGGGCGAGACGAGGACGCGGTCCGGGGTGAGCGCCTCCTGCGCCAGATAGGCGCCGATGCGGGGGGCCGCCTCGCGGCCGCGCGGCGCCAGCGGGCGCTCAGGATCGGCAATGCCGTCCGGCCAGTCGGATTTGGCGTGGCGGAGCAGGATCAGACGGCGCATGGGCACGGGAGCGACTCTGTGGCGGTTGAGGGCATCCTAGCACGGCCGAGATGGCGGTCCCGTGGCGTCACCTTGGGCAGACTGGCGCAGGTGCCGCGAATTTGCGACAGTTACTGCCGTAGGGAAACCGCCTTCCGCCGCGCCGTGCGGCAGGGCTGGGCATTGCGCCGGGACCGGCAGCGCGCCGGCTTGATCAGGCTCTGGGGGCAGATGGGATGACGGCCATCGCGCCGGCGGATCTCGATACCGATGTGTGCGTCGTGGGCGGCACCCTTGCCGGCCTCATGACAGCGCTCACGCTGGCGCGGCAGGGGCTCGACGTCATCCTTCTGGAGCGCAGCCTCATTGCCCCGGCGCCGCAGATCGGCCTTCTCACCGGCGGCCTGTCGCTGTGGCTGAGCGAGGGCACGCAGCCTCTCTCGCGGGAGAGTGCGCGCTCCGCCTTCGATCTATCGCTGGAAGCCATGGCGGGGGCTCTCTCTTTGTTCGACGAACTGGGGCTCGATCGTCTGGGCCGCGGACTGCTCCGGGTGGGCGCTGCCCATGAGACGGCCCGGCTCGATGCCGAGGCCGAGGCGCGGGACATGCTCGGCCTGCTGGAGCTGCGCCGCTGGCCGCGATCTGAAATCGCCGCCATCACCGGCACCGAACGTTATGTGGGCGCCACCTACGAGCCGCACGCCATCTTCTATGACGCACGGGACATCAACGGCGCACTGCTGCGGGCGGTGATGGAAGCCGGTGTGCGGGTGTATCAGATGACGCCGGTGCTGGCCGCTGATCTTGATGGTGTGCGCAAATATCTCCAGACGCCGGCGGGACGGGTGCGGGCGGACCATGTGGTGCTGTGCGCCGGACGCCGGGCGGCGCGGATCGCGCCATGGCTCGCGGGTGCGCTCGGTGTCGCGCCTTATGTGCGCGGCGGTTTTGCGGTGCGGGCGGTGCGACCCGATTTTTCCGGGCTCGTTGCCGAACCCGGGCCGCTGGGTGCCCGCTTCGCGCCCGGCATCGGCGAACTGGATTTTGAAGCGCCCGTGGCCCTGATGCCCGGCGGCGAGGTCGGGGCAGCGGTGGCCCTGCGGCGGCGCGCACGGCAGGTCTATCCGGAACTGCGGCGTCGCATCGCCGAGCATGCCCATGCCTTCAGCCTCGACCGTGCGCCCCACGGACTGCCGCTGATCGGGCTCAGGCGGCAGGGCCTCTGGTATGCGGCAGGGCTCGGGGGAAATGCGCTCGCCAATGCGGCGCTCGCCGCCCATGTGATCTGTGACGGCATCGTCGCGCGGGGCGGAAAGATCGAGGAACTGGCGCCGCTCCAGCCCCGCTACGCCTATGGCCTCGCGGGCCGGGCGGCGGCAGCGGTGCGGTTCGGCTGGCGTCGTCTCTCCGATTCCATCGCCCTTGCCCGCGCGGAGAGGGATCCCGCCCGTGCGGCCAATCACACGCACGCGCGGTTTGAGCCGGGAATCAGCACCGCCCCCGCCCATCCAAGGCGCGTCGATGCCCGCCAGGCCCATGCGGAGCAGGGGGCAGCCGTCCATACCGGTCATGGACCGGCCGGCACAGCCCCCGCAGGGGAGCACCACGCGGGCGAGGTCCCGTCTGCGCCGGAGGGGGCGGACGGTAAAGGAACGCCCTTACGGCAGGCGTGAGGGCGCACGCGCCGGCAGGCGCCGTCACAAAGCGCCGCAAATCCTTGCGACACCGTTGCATTTCTACCACCACGGTCGCCGGGCGAACGGCTAGTGTGCGACGTCCGCCAAGGTGAGGTGCATGGTGTCCCGTTCCGTCCTTTCGTCCGCCGCGCTCGCCGCGCTTCTGTCTTTCGGCGCGCTTGAAGCTCATGCGACGGACTATCCCACGGCGCCGCCCATGCCGGCTCCTCCCGGCACGCAGGAAGACTGGTACCTCACCATCGGCGGCTCCATCCGGGCCGTGCCGGAATATCCGGGCAGCGACGACTACACCGCCAGCCCGAAGCTGATCTTCAACATCTCCAAGGCCTCGAGCCTCAACGCCTTCCGCAGCGTGGATGACAACCCGTCCATCGCCTTCTTCGATACCGGCCGCTTCCGCATCGGTGCGGTGGGCAAGCTGGACCTCGGCCGCGACCAGGATGACAACGCCAAGCTGAGGGGCCTCGGCGACGTCGGCACGTCGGTGGAACTGGGCGGCTTTGCCGAATGGTACGCCTTCGACTGGCTGCGCCTGCGCGGCGAGCTGCGCTACGGCTTCGGCGGCTATGAGGGCCTGATGGGCGACCTCGCCGCCGATTTCATCATTCCCTATCAGTCCTGGCGGTTTGCGGTCGGCCCGCGCCTGTCCTTCGCCAGCTCCGGCTACATGCAGGCCTATTACGGCGTGACGCCCCTGCAGGCGGTGTCGGCCAGATTCGTGGGCAATCCTCTGCCGGTCTATTCGGCAGGGGGCGGCGTCGATGCCTGGGGCGCCACCGCGCAGCTGACGAAGAACTTCGGCAACGGCTTCGAGGCCGGCGTCTACGGCTCCTATTATCGCCTGGTGGGTGACGCGTCGGATTCGCCCCTCACCCAGTCGTCCAACCAGTTCATCGCCGGCGTGTCGCTCAGCTACACCTTCAACATGGGCAAGTCCTGGTGGTGAGCAGCCGGCACGGCTGATCTACAGGGCGGACGAAGATCGACCGGCGGCTCCCCAGCGACCGCCGGTTTTTTCATGCGCGCCATCCGGCATGTCCCTTGCAGGTTCTTTCTCATCCTTTGGTCTGACGGCGCCGTCCGTCGGAGCTGAGACGTGGCGCTGCACCTTTGCCGGTAATGCTGCGCTGCGGAAATCATGGCGGTTGTCGGGAGGCAAGGCGCTGGATATAAGCGCCCCGACCCGACGGGGATCGGCGTAGCGGTATCGAGGACTTTGCGGATGTCGATCAGCATCGACGAGGACTATCGCCCCCGCGAGGACGAACCTTTCATGAACGATCGGCAGCGGGAGTATTTCCGGCTCAAGCTGCTGAATTGGAAGGAAGAAATCCTTCGTGAAGCGCGCGAGACGCTGCAGCACCTTCAGGACGAGAATCAGAACCATCCGGATCTGGCGGATCGGGCCTCCTCGGAGACCGACCGCTCGATCGAATTGAGGGCCCGCGATCGTCAGCGCAAGCTGATCGCCAAGATCGACGCGGCCTTGCAGCGCATCGAGGATGGTTCCTACGGCTATTGCGAGGACACGGGAGAGCCCATCTCCCTCAAGCGGCTGGAAGCCCGCCCCATCGCCACCTTGTCGGTGGAAGCGCAGGAGCGGCACGAGCGCCGCGAGCGCGTGTATCGGGACGACTGAGTTTCTGCCTGTCCGGTCGTGCGGAGGCCGGGCGCTCCACAAACACAAAGGCCGGACCTGCATGCAGGTCCGGCCTTTTCTGTATCGGGATGGGAGGCGCCCCGCGGGCGCGCCTCAGGCCTTGTCGGTGGGGCGGCCGAGCAGGCTCGCCATTTCCGCTTCCAGCGCGTCGAACGGATCGGCCGGCGGCTTCTCCGCAGCCGGCGGTTCCGGCGCGGCGGCGGGAGCCTCGGGCTCCTGCACGGGGGGCGCCGTCTCCGCGCTCTCGGCCTTGGCGGCTTCCTCGGCGGCGATCTCGGTCATGCGCAGTTCGAGATCTTCGATGGTGATGCCGGCGGTTTCGGCCGGTGTCTCGGGCTCCGACAGGTCGAGCGCCGCAGCGACCGCATCGATGGCGGCCGGGGACGGCTCGTGAGCGGGTGCCGCCTCAGCCGCCGGGGCCTCCACCACCGCCGGTTCTGCCGTCACGACGGCAACGATCGGCGGTTCGGCGGCGATCACCTCCGGCACCGGATGCGGCTCGGCGTGGGCCTCGACCGGCGGGGCCACCTCGGGCACGACCGTTTCCACGGCAACCACCTCGGGCGCCGCGGCGGCCACCGGCTCTTCGACCGGGACATGGATGGCGGGGGCTTCCGCCATCGGCTCATGCACGGCGGGCACATCGACCTGCGGCACCTCGGCGGCAGCCGGGGCGGGCTCCGGATCGGGAAGCTTCACTTCCGGGGCCTTGACCGCCGAAGCGATCGGCTCGCCGAGCAGTTCCTCCACCGTAAGCATCGGAATGATCGCCGCGGCGGCGGCAGCCGGGGCGGCGGCTGCGGGAATGGACGCGGCGGGCTTGGCACGGGGGAAGGCGGTGTCGGTCCGCTCCGCCGCCTCGCCGATCTTCGGCTCGGTGCGGCGGAAGCCGCTGAACTTGGGTTCGCCGCCCGCGGCGTCATCGCGGCGGGTCAAGCGGCTGGCAAAGAGCGATTCCCGGCGGGGCGGCAGCGAGGGGCGCTCGAAACGCGGGCGCTCGCCGACGTTCGGCGTCGGCGCGGCAGGCACGTCCACAGGTGCAGGCTCGACGGCCGGCGGTTCCGGCGTCACCAGCGGTGCGGGAGCAGCTTCCACCGGAACAATGGCGACTTCCGGGGCTGGTGCCGGCTCGACGAGCGGGGGCTCGGACGCCGGCGGGGTGGCCCCGAGCTTGCGATCCCGCAGCGCGCGGATGCCGAAAGCGGGCGCATCCGGCCCGCTGAGAGGACGGCGCGACAGGAACGAGCGGCGCGGCACCTCCACCGGCGCCTCGACCGCCGCCGGTTCGGGCGCGGTTACCGGAGCCGCGTCGGGCGCTGGCGGAACGGGCTCGGCCGTCTCCAGCTTCGGCGCCGCTTCGGCCGGCACGACGTCCGGCGTCACGGGTGCATGGGTGGCTTCCGGAGTCGGGGCCTCCAGATGCGGTTCCAAGGGGGCGGGGGGCTCGGCAGGGGCGGCCTCGGGCGCCTGCACCGGCGTATCCGCCGGCCGGGGCTCGATGAGGCGGGCGCGGGCGGCGCGCAAATCCTGATAGCGGGCATCGGCGCCCTTGGTGCGGTCGCCGGCACGCAGATCGACGCCGGTCAGATCGGCCTCGGCCTCGCCGGCCATGCGTCGGCCGGGCAGGGGACGCGCGGCGGGGCGCGCGGCAAGAGCGTCGGGGGCTTCGCGGGGCGGCAGGGTCTCGCGCGGGTCACGGCCGGGAAGCGCTTCGCGGGGATCGCGGGGCGGCAGGGGCGCGCGGGCCTGGGCGGCATCGCGGGGCGGCAGGGCCTCGCGGCCGGGGCGGCCGATGCCGGACTCGACGATCACGTCGGCGGTGCCACCCACCAGAAGGAGATGTTCGACCTCGTCGCGGCGCACCAGCACCAGACGCCGCCGCTGGTCCACCGGAACACTGTCGAGAACAGCCAGACGATGGCGCGACCGGGCGATGCCGCCCCGTCCCCCACCGCCGCCGATCCGCCGCACCAGGAACATGGTGAGGGCGAGCAGCGCTGCGATAACCACCAGGGCGATCGCCACTCGAGCCGGAAGCTCAAGCTGCGCGCCGAACAGATCCTGCAACATCAACCCTCCTCATCGCTGGACGAGCGGTGCAATAGCATGAAGCCGCACAGAACGCGCCAGCGGGACGCGTAAACCAGACCCTCGGCAATCGCCTAAGAAATTGTTGACGATCGCGCGCGGATTTCAACCAATGCCGCTACTTTGCGTTAATTTCCGGGAATCATAACCTTCGCCTTGGCCCGCTGGCGGCAAAATGGTAGGGTTTTCCAACAAGGATGACTGGATGACGGGCGGAGCGGGTACCCCGGATCACGGTCCGGCGGAACGGGCAACCGCAGGCCAGACGCAGCAATTCACCAGACTGATCCTCGCTGGAGCAGCCTTTGCGGGCGCTTTCGCGGCGGTGCTGGTGCAAGGGTCCGGTTCGAGCTTCATCCTTCCCGTCCTGGCTGCGCTCGCCTGCGTCGGGCTCGTCTCCATCGCCAATGCCATCATCCGCTTCGGGCTCGCGCGGCCGCAGACGGGCGATGAAATGTCGCGTCTTCTCGTTGCGGCGACCAGCGACGGCGTCGCCGTCGTGGAAGACGGCGAGCAGATTTCGAGCGCCAATACGCCCTATCTGCGCCTGACCCGCAGCCGCGAAGGCCAGGCGCCCCTTCCGGAGCGCTTCCTCCAGCGTATTCCCGGCGGGCAGGCGATGCTCGCGGAAATTCTGCACGCGGTCGCCGAAGGCACCTCCTGCACGCGAATGTTCCCCTTCGATGCCGACCCCGACGGCCGCAAGCTGCGGGTGTCGGTGCATCCGCTCGGCGGTCGCCGCCGCGCCATGTGGGTGCTGTCGGTCACCGGTGCGGAGCGCAGCGACGCGACCGCCGTGGTTCAAGCAGCCACCGTGCCTGCTGGTCCTGCCGATGCTGCGGTGACGGAACATTCCGCCGCCGCCGGCCTGCTGGCGCTGTGGGAGCGGGCCCCGCTCGGCATGTTCGTGCTGACGAGCGAGGAAGCCTGGCTGGCGAACGGCGCTCTGGCGCGGCTGCTGGGCTACGACCTCGCCGAAGTCGGCGCCGGGCGTATGTCCTTCCGCGAGATCATCCCTCCGTCCTCCGCCGGTGCCATGCTGGCTGCCCTGACCAAGGGGCGCAGCGACCCGGACGGGCTCGACATCGACGTCCTGCGCCGCGATGGCTCCACCCTGCCGGTCCGCGCTTTCGTCGGTGGCCTGCCCATGGGTGAATGCGTGGTGGTTCTGGCGCCGCGCGCCCGTGCGGCCGCCGCAGCGCCGAGCCTTGCCGCACCGGTGGCGCGAGGATCTGACGACGCCGCCTTCTTCTCCCGATCGCCGCTGGCCATGGCCACCATCGATGCCAGGGGGCGCCTCACCGAAGCCAACGGCAGCTTTGCCCGCCTGTTCTCCGACGGCCGCACGCTGACCGGTCTCAAGCTCGAACGGCTTGTGGTGGAGCGGGACCAGATGGCGGTCGAGCAACTGGTGCAGGACGCCCTGCGCGACGGCGCCTCGGGCGCGGCGCAGGCGGTGGACATCGCCATCGCCGCCGAGGGTGGCCGGTCCGCGCGGCTCTATGCGGCGGCGCTGGGCGGACCCGGCGGGGGGGCGGCCATCTATGCGGTGGACACCACGGCCCAGCGGGCGCTGGAGGTGCAGTTCGCCCAGTCGCAGAAGATGCAGGCCATCGGTCAGCTCGCCGGCGGGGTGGCGCACGACTTCAACAACGTTCTGACCGCCATCATCGGCTATTGCGACCTGCTGCTGGCGAGCCACCGGCCCAGCGATCCGTCCTTCCCGGACATCATGCAGATCAAGCAGAATGCCAACCGCGCCGCCGGTCTCGTGCGGCAGCTTCTGGCCTTCTCGCGCCGCCAGACCCTGCGACCGCAGGTGATCCAGCTCACCGACGTGATCTCGGACCTCTCCATGCTGCTGCGCCGCCTCATCGGCGAGACCATCACGCTGGAGGTGGAGCACGGCCGCGACCTGTGGCCGGTGAAGGTGGACGTGAACCAGTTCGAACAGGTGATCGTCAATCTGGCGGTCAATGCCCGCGATGCCATGCCCGGCGGCGGGGCGCTGACGCTGCGCACCCGCAATGTCACGGCGGCCGAGACGGCGGCGCTCGGCGACGGCACCGTGGCACCGGGCGACTATGTGCTGGTGGAGGTGGTGGACACCGGCACCGGCATTCCGCCGGAGATCATGGACAAGATCTTCGAGCCCTTCTTCTCCACCAAGGAGGTGGGCAAGGGCACGGGGCTCGGCCTCTCCACCGTCTATGGCATCGTCCAGCAGACGGGGGGCACGATTCTCGCCACCAGTACGCCGGGCGCGGGGACGACCTTCCGGGTCTTCCTGCCACGCCACGCCGAAGAGGCGGCAGAGGTGGAAGCCCGTCCCGCCGAGCCTGACACGCGCACGGCGGATCTCACGGGGCAGGGGAGCGTGCTGCTCGTGGAGGACGAGGATGCGGTGCGGGCCTTCGCCAGCCGCGCCCTCTCGGCCCGCGGCTACAATGTGGTGGCGGCCTCAGGCGGCGCCGAGGCCCTGGCCGTGGTGGATGCCGCCGAGCATCGCTTCGATCTTGTCATCTCGGACGTGGTGATGCCGGAGATGGACGGGCCGACCCTGCTGCGGGAACTGCGTGCCCGCCATCCGGAGCTGAAGGTCATCTTCATCTCCGGCTATGCGGAGGAGGCCTTTGCCAAGAATCTCCCTGCCAGCGAGAAATTCGCTTTCCTGCCCAAGCCCTTCACTCTGAAGCAGCTGGTGGCGGCGGTGAAAGAGACCATCGCCTCCTGAATGGCCGGCCAGGCGCGCCCCCAAGCGGCCGGTCGGACCATGCGCTGGGCTCATACGGCCATGCGACTTACCGCCGAAATGGGTATCACCAGTCGCCCGTCCGGAGCTTTGGAGCGGTCTGTGGAAACCGCCAGGTTGCGTTGCACAATGATCTGGGCCCTACAGAGGCGCGACCGTCTCCGGCCCGGACGGCGCGAATGCGGCGCCGCGTCCGATGTGCGGCAACACCATGACCGTCTGCGCGGCCCGCAAGCACTCGCCGGGCATTCCTGCGGCAGGATCGTGGCGGGGCCGGTTGAGCCAAGCAGAAGCTGAGCGGACCTTACGGTAAGCCTGTGGCGGTGAAACAGATCGGCGAGAGCTGGACCGGGGCTTTTGAGGCGGCGTCAAACCGCCTGCCGAGGAAAATGTTGCGTCGCACTATCTTATTGGAACATTTTGAGGTGAGGGGAAGGCCGGTCGCTCTTGCCACCCATCTGGCGCTGCGATAAGCCTCGCTCGTTTTCGAACTCCTCCAACCGAGGCCGGCGCGTGCGCTTCAGGCGCACTGCACACAGCGCCCCAAGGTGCGGATCATGAACGCCTTGCTCATGGACTACCTGCCGGTGGTGATCTTCATCGGCGTTTCTCTGGTGATCGGACTGGCCCTGTTGGTCGCCCCGTTCATCGTCGCCTACCAGAATCCCGATCCGGAAAAGCTGTCGGCTTACGAATGCGGCTTCAACGCATTCGATGACGCCCGCATGACGTTCGACGTCCGCTTCTATCTGGTGGCGATTCTCTTCATCATCTTCGACCTCGAAGTGGCGTTCCTCTTCCCCTGGGCGGTGACGTTCGGCGGCCTGGGTGACCTCGGATTCTGGTCGATGATGCTGTTCCTCGGCGTTCTGACCGTCGGGTTCGTATATGAGTGGCGCAAGGGAGCGCTCGAATGGGATTGACCCCGTCCGCGACGAAGCCTCTGGTGTCGGAAGCCCCCAAGGGCATCATCGACCCCTCGACCGGCCGCCCCATCCTCTCCGATGATCCCTTCTACAAGGAGATCAACGCGGAGCTGGCGGACAAGGGCTTCCTCGTCACCACCGTCGATGACCTCATCACCTGGGCGCGTACCGGCTCGCTGATGTGGATGACCTTCGGTCTCGCCTGCTGCGCGGTCGAGATGATGCAGGTGTCCATGCCGCGCTACGACGTGGAGCGCTTCGGCTTCGCGCCGCGCGCCTCGCCGCGCCAGTCGGACGTGATGATCGTCGCCGGCACGCTGACCAACAAGATGGCGCCCGCCCTGCGCAAGGTCTACGACCAGATGCCGGAGCCGCGCTACGTCATCTCCATGGGCTCCTGCGCCAATGGCGGTGGCTACTATCACTATTCCTACGCGGTGGTGCGCGGCTGTGACCGCGTGGTGCCGGTGGACATCTATGTGCCCGGCTGCCCGCCCACGGCGGAAGCTCTGCTCTACGGCGTGCTTCTGCTGCAGCGGAAGATCCGCCGCACCGGCACCATCGAACGCTGAACGGCCGCATCGGGCGACAGGAACTGGCGCATGGACGAGACCCTGAAGGATCTGGCGGCTCACGTGACGGGCGCACTGCCCGGCGCGGTGGTGGCCCACAAGATCGCCTATGGCGAGCTGACGCTCGAAACGACGCCGGACCACATCCTCAAGCTGGCGACGTTCCTGCGTGACGATCCGTCCTGCCTGTTCACCTGCATCGTGGATGTCTGCGGCGCCGACTATCCGGCCCGCGAGCAGCGTTTCGAGGTGGTCTACCACCTGCTCTCCCTGAAGCAGAACGCCCGCGTGCGGGTGAAACTGTCGGCGGGCGAGGAGACGCTGGTGCCGTCCGTGACCGGCATCTGGCCGGGTGCGAACTGGTTCGAGCGCGAGGCCTACGACCTCTATGGCATCCTGTTCACGGGCCACCCGGAACTGCGCCGCCTGCTCACCGACTACGGCTTCGACGGCCACCCGCTGCGCAAGGACTTCCCGCTCACCGGCTTCGTCGAGGTGCGCTATGACGACGAGCTGAAGCGCGTCGTCTATGAGCCCGTGCGGCTCGCGCAGGAATTCCGCAACTTCGATTTCCTCTCGCCCTGGGAAGGTGTGGAATACATCCTGCCCGGCGACGAGAAGGCGTCATCCCAGCCCGGCGCGCCTGCCGCGCCCAAGGCGAGCTGAAGGAGCGCGCCATGGCCCATACCCTGGACAGCCAGCAGCCGGCGGTGCCGGTCCGCAATTTCCAGATCAACTTCGGTCCCCAGCATCCGGCCGCCCACGGCGTGCTGCGCATGGTGCTGGAGCTGAACGGCGAGGTGGTGGAACGCGTCGATCCGCATATCGGCCTGCTGCATCGCGGCACCGAGAAGCTGATCGAGGCCAAGACCTATCTCCAGGCCGTGCCCTATTTCGACCGGCTCGACTATTGCGCGCCGATGAATCAGGAGCACGCCTTCTGCCTTGCGGTGGAGCGCCTTGCGGGCATCGAGGTGCCCAAGCGCGGCCAGCTTATCCGCGTGCTCTATTCCGAGATCGGGCGCCTGCTCTCGCACCTTCTCAACGTGACCACGTTCGCCATGGACGTGGGCGCGCTGACCCCGCCGCTGTGGGGCTTCGAGGCCCGCGAAAAGCTCATGATGTTCTATGAGCGCGCCTCGGGCAGCCGCATGCATGCGGCCTATTTCCGGCCGGGCGGCGTGCACCAGGATCTGCCGCAGAAGCTGGTCGAGGACATCGGCGAGTTCTGCCGCACCTTCCCGAGCCTGCTCGACGACCTCGACGCGCTCGTGACCGGCAACCGTATCTTCAAGCAGCGCACCGTCGACATCGGCGTCGTGACGCTGGAGGACGCGCTGGCGTGGGGCTTCTCGGGCGTCATGGTGCGCGGCTCCGGCGCGCCGTGGGACCTGCGCCGCGCGCAGCCCTACGAGTGCTATTCGGAGCTCGACTTCGACATTCCGATCGGCAAGCACGGCGACTGCTACGACCGCTATGTGGTCCGCATGGAAGAGATGCGGCAGTCCAACAAGATCATGCTTCAGTGCGTGGACCGCCTCCTGAAGGAGGCCGGCCCCGTCGCCTCGACGGACCGCAAGGTCTCTCCCCCCAAGCGTGGCGAGATGAAGCGCTCCATGGAAGCGCTTATTCATCACTTCAAGCTATACACCGAAGGCTTCCACGTGCCGGAAGGGGAAGTCTATGCGGCGGTGGAAGCGCCGAAGGGGGAATTCGGCGTTTATCTGGTCGGCGACGGCACCAACAAGCCGTACCGCTGCAAGATCCGCGCTCCCGGCTTCGCGCACCTTCAGTCCATGGACTTCCTGTGTCGCGGGCACATGCTCGCCGACGTCTCGGCGGTGCTTGGCTCCCTCGACATCGTGTTCGGGGAGGTGGATCGGTGAAGGCTTTCGCGCTCGGCATTCTCGCGCTGGCGGCGTCCGCCGGCTTCGCGTCGGCGGCGGACTATCCGACGAAGGCGCCCATGAGCATCGAGATCGTGGCGCCCGCAGCGCCCGCGCAGCCGCCGGTTGCGGTGGTCTCCCAGAAGCTCACCGTCTATGCGCTGCTGAATGATGGCTGGCAGCCGGTGGATGCGGCCCTCGTCCCGACGTCCGGCGTGCCGGGCACCAACGGGATGCTGGCGCACACCGATGCGCAGGTGCTGAAGCTCTACAAGAACGGCGTCACCGTCTATTGCGCGATCGCGCAGGCGGGCGGTGCCTATAACAACTGTCACGTAGCCGGAACGCGCTGATGTCCGTCCGTCGTCTCGCTGCCGAGCAGCCCGCCAGCTTCGCCTTCTCTCCGGAGAACGAGGCCTGGGCCGATCGCCAGATCGCCAAGTATCCCGAAGGCCGGCAGGCCAGCGCCGTGATCCCGCTCCTGTGGAAGGCGCAGGAGCAGTTCGGCGGCTGGCTCCCCGAGCCCGCGATCCGGGTCGTCGCCGACAAGCTCGGCATGGCCTATATCCGCGTGCTCGAGATCGCCACCTTCTACACGATGTTCAACCTTGAGCCCGTGGGCCGCCACTTCGTGCAGCTCTGCGGCACGACGCCCTGCGCCCTGCGCGGCGCCGACAAGCTCAAGGAAGTGTGCCATCGCAAGATCGGCCCCGAGCGGCACGTGACGGAAGACGGTGCGCTGTCCTGGCTCGAGGTGGAATGCCTCGGCGCCTGCGCCAACGCGCCGATGGTCCAGGTGAACTACGACTATTTCGAGGACCTCACCCCCGAGAGCCTCGAGAAGCTGCTGGATGATCTCCAGGCAGGGCGCCCGGTGAAGACCGGCTCCCAGACCGGCCGTCAGGCCTCGGCGCCCGAGGGTGGCCGCACGTCCCTGACGGATCCCTCGCTCTACAACCGCAAGCCGGCCGAGCCGGCGGCGGCCGCCGACGCGCCGAAGACCGGCGCCGGCGATGCGGAGGCTTGAGCCATGCTTCAGGACAAGGACCGCATCTTCACGAACATCTACGGCTACGAGGACAGTGGCCTCAAGGGTGCTCTGAAGCGCGGCAACTGGGACGGCACCAAGGGCATCCTGGAGAAGGGCCGCGACTGGATCATCAATGAGATGAAGGCGTCGGGCCTGCGCGGCCGGGGCGGCGCCGGCTTCTCCACGGGCATGAAGTGGTCCTTCATGCCCAAGCAGTCCGACGGGCGCCCGCACTATCTCGTGGTCAATGCCGACGAGTCCGAGCCGGGCACCTGCAAGGACCGCGAGATCATGCGCAATGATCCGCACACCCTCATCGAGGGATGCCTGATCGCGTCCTTCGCCATGGGGGCTCACGCCGCCTACATCTATGTGCGCGGCGAGTATGTGCGGGAGCGCGAGCGTCTGGAGGCCGCCATCGACGAGGCCTATGACGCGGGCCTCATCGGCAAGAACAACATCCACGGTTATCCCTTCGACCTCTATGTGCACCATGGTGCCGGCGCCTACATCTGCGGCGAGGAAACGGCGCTGCTGGAGAGCCTTGAGGGCAAGAAGGGCATGCCGCGGCTGAAGCCGCCGTTCCCGGCCAACATGGGCCTCTACGGCTGCCCGACGACGGTGAACAACGTCGAGTCCATCGCGGTGGCGCCGGAAATCCTGCGTCGCGGTGCCTCCTGGTTCTCGTCCATCGGCCGGGCGAACAACGTCGGCACGAAGCTGTTCGGCATCCTCGGCCATGTGAACACGCCCTGCGTCGTGGAGGATGCCATGAGCATCACCTTCCGCGAGCTGGTGGAGAAGCACGGCGGCGGCATCCGGGGCGGCTGGGACAACCTGCTCGCCATCATCCCCGGCGGCGCCTCCTGCCCGGTGGTTCCGGCGGCGGCCTGCGAGGATCTGATCCTCGACTTCGACGGCCTGCGCGCGGTGAAGTCCTCCTTCGGCACCGCCGGCGTGCTGGTGATGGACAAGTCGACGGACATCGTGCGCGCCATCGCCCGCATCTCCTACTTCTTCAAGCATGAGAGCTGCGGCCAGTGCACGCCGTGCCGCGAGGGCACGGGCTGGATGTGGCGCGTGCTGAACCGCATGGCCGAGGGTCGCGCCCAGAAGCGCGAGATCGACCAGTTGCTGGAAGTGACGACCCAGATCGAGGGTCACACCATCTGCGCGCTCGGCGATGCCGCCGCGTGGCCGGTGCAGGGCCTCATCCGAAACTTCCGCCACGAGATCGAGAAGCGGATCGACCAGTATGCGGCGAACCCGCATCCCGATCCGGTGCCGGTCGCGGCGGAGTAGGGGACATGAGGATCGAGCAGGAGAAGCATCGTCTCGCGGTCACCCGCAGCGACTTGTCCGGTTCGGTCTTCAACGACGTGAACCTGTCCGGTTCGACATTCAATGACGTGAACCTCGCCGGTCTGGTGGTGGAGAATGTCAATCTGTCGGGCGGCAAGTATCGCGATCTGAATTTTTCCGGATGTGTCTTCGACGACGCCAACATGGCCGGACTTTCCGCCCGGAAGGTCAATCTGGCCGGACTGCGGATCGAGGATGCCAATCTGGCGGGAGCGACCATCGTGGGCAGCCGTCTCGACGGCATGACCATCGACGGCGTTGCGGTGACGGATCTCTTGGCTGCGTGGAACGCGGCTCAAGCGGGCGGTAAGGCGGACGAATAATGAGCAAGATCATCGTCGACGGGACAGAGGTTGACGTCCCCGCCGAGTACACGCTGCTCCAGGCGTGTGAGGTGGCGGGCGTGGAGATTCCGCGCTTCTGCTTCCATGAACGCCTGTCCATCGCCGGCAACTGCCGCATGTGCCTCGTCGAGGTGAAGGGCGGCCCGCCCAAGCCCACCGCCTCCTGCGCCATGGCGGTGAAGGATCTGCGCCCCGGCCCGAACGGCGAGCCCCCGGTCGTGCTCACCAAGAGCCCGATGGTGAAGAAGGCCCGCGAAGGGGTGATGGAGTTCCTCCTCATCAACCACCCCCTCGACTGCCCCATCTGCGACCAGGGCGGCGAGTGCGACCTTCAGGACCAGGCCATGGCCTATGGCGTGGATAGTTCTCGCTTCGCCGAGAACAAGCGCGCCGTGGAAGACAAGTACATCGGCCCGCTGGTGCGCACCTCCATGAACCGGTGCATCCACTGCACCCGCTGCGTGCGCTTCTCGACCGAAGTCGCTGGCGTGCCGGACCTCGGCGCCATCGGCCGCGGCGAGGACATGGAGATCACCACCTATCTCGAGCACGCCATGCGCTCTGAGATGCAGGGCAATGTGGCGGACCTCTGCCCGGTGGGCGCGTTGACCCACAAGCCCTACGCCTTCCACGCCCGGCCGTGGGAACTGGCGAAGACCGAGTCCATCGACGTGATGGATGCGGTCGGCTCCAACATCCGCATCGACACCCGTGGCCGTGAGGTCATGCGCATCCTCCCCCGCGTCCATGAGGGCGTGAACGAGGAGTGGATCTCCGACAAGACCCGCTACGTGTGGGATGGCCTGAAGACCCAGCGCCTCGATCGGCCCTACGTGCGCCAGAACGGCCGCCTCGTGCCGGCCAGCTGGAGCCAGGCCTTCGATGCCATCGCCGCCAAGGTGAAGGCGACCCCGGCGGCCCGTCTCGGCGCCATCGCCGGCGACCTCGCCACGACGGAAGAGCTGTTCGCTTTGAAGCAGCTCATGGGCAAGCTGGGAACGGCCAACGTCGACGCGCGCCAGGATGGCGCCGCCCTCGATCCGGCGCTCGGCCGCGCGTCCTACGTCTTCAATCCCGCCATCGTCGGGATCGAGGAAGCGGATGCCATCCTGCTGGTGGGCACCGATCCCCGCCACGAGGCCTCCGTCCTCAACGCCCGCATCCGCAAGCGCTGGCGCCAGGGCGGCCTCAAGGTCGCGCTCATCGGCGAGCGGGTCGATCTGACCTATCCCTATGAGTATCTCGGCGCCGGCCCGGACACGCTCGCGGACCTCACCGGCGGCGGCACCTTTGCCGACGTTCTGAAGGGCGCGCAGCGTCCGCTGGTGATCGTTGGGCAGGGCGCCATCGCCCGCGCCGACGGCGCCGCCATCCTGTCGCTGGCCGCACGCCTCGCGGTGTCTGTGGGCGCGGTGAAGGACGGCTGGAACGGCTTTGCGGTGCTGCACACGGCGGCGAGCCGCGTCGGCGCGCTCGACATCGGCTTCGTGCCGGGGCAGGGCGGTCTCACCGCCAAGGCCATGGCCGAGGGCGGCGTGGACACGCTGTTCCTGCTCGGTGCGGATGAGATCGAGGTCGCTCCCGGCGCCTTCGTCGTCTACATCGGCACCCATGGCGACAAGGGCGCGCACCGCGCCGACGTCATCCTGCCCGGTGCCGCTTATTCCGAGAAGTCCGGCCTCTATGTGAACACGGAAGGCCGTCCGCAGTTCGCCAACCGCGCGGCCTTCCCGCCCGGTGAGGCGCGCGAGGACTGGGCCGTGCTCCGCGCCCTCTCCGAAGTGCTCGGCCAGAAGCTGCCCTACGACACGCTGTTCGCTTTGCGCGCGGCGCTGGTGTCGGCTCATCCGCACCTCGGCCGCCTCGACGAGATCGAGCCGACGGATGTCTCGGTGGTGGCCAAGGTGGCCGGCCTCGGCGGCACGCCGGACAAGGCTCCGTTCGCGCTGGCCGTGCGCGACTTCTATCTGACCAATCCCATCGCGCGGTCTTCCGCCGTGATGGCCGAATGCTCCGCGCTCCGCCTCGGCGGAACCGCCGTGGCGGCGGAGTGAGTGATGCGCGCGCAGGATCAATCTGACCGCGGGTGCCGGGCGACTGCCCGCACCGGCCGGAACTGAGGGCGAGTAGAACCCATGAGTTGGCAGGACACCCTGATCCACGTGCTCATCATCCTGGCCCAGAGTCTTGGGCTGCTGGTGGGCCTGCTCATCGTCATCGCCTATCTGCTGCTGGCCGATCGCAAGATCTGGGCGGCGGTGCAGCTGCGTCGCGGTCCGAACGTGGTCGGGCCGCTCGGCCTGTTCCAGTCCTTCGCCGACCTCATCAAGTTCGTGCTGAAGGAGCCGGTGATCCCGTCCGGCGCCAACAAGGTGGCCTTCCTCCTCGCCCCGCTCATCACCTGCGTGCTGGCGCTCGCCGCCTGGGTGGTGGTGCCGCTGGCCGATGGCTGGGTGGTGGCTGACCTCAACCTCGGCACGCTCTACATCTTCGCCATCTCGTCGCTCGGCGTGTACGGCATCATCATGGGCGGCTGGGCTTCGAACTCGAAGTATCCCTTCCTCGCCGCGCTCCGTTCGGCGGCGCAGATGGTGTCCTACGAAGTCTCCATCGGCTTCGTCATCGTCACCGTCCTGATGTGCGCCGGCTCGCTCGACCTCTCCAAGGTGGTCCATGCGCAGGACTCCCGCCTCGGCATCTTCGGCTGGTACTGGCTGCCGCTGCTGCCCATGTTCGTCATCTTCTTCATCTCGGCGCTGGCCGAGACGAACCGCCCCCCCTTCGACCTCGTGGAAGCGGAGTCGGAGCTCGTGGCGGGCTTCATGACCGAGTACGGCTCGACGCCCTACCTGCTGTTCATGCTGGGTGAGTACGTCGCCATCGTCACCATGTGCGCGCTCGCCTCCGTGCTGTTCCTCGGCGGCTGGCTCTCGCCCATTCCGTTCGCCCCCTTCACCTGGGTTCCGGGCATCGTCTGGTTCCTGCTGAAGGTGTGCTTCATGTTCTTCATGTTCGCCATGGCGAAGGCGATGGTGCCGCGCTATCGCTACGACCAGCTCATGCGTCTCGGCTGGAAGGTGTTCCTGCCGATCTCCCTCGGCATGGTCGTGCTGGTGGCGAGCTTCCTCCACTTCACGGGGCTCGCGCCGCAATGAGCGCCCCCGTCACCCTGAACGTCCGCATGTCTGGCCGCTTGATCGCGGCAGGAGAGAGGCCATGAAACTCGACCAGGCCGCGCGCGCCCTCTTTCTGACGGAGCTCGTCTCCGGCTTCTTCCTCGCCATGCGCTACTTCTTCAAGCCCAAGGCGACGATCAACTATCCGTTCGAGAAGAACCCCATCTCGCCGCGCTTCCGGGGCGAGCATGCGCTGCGCCGCTATCCCAACGGGGAAGAGCGCTGCATCGCGTGCAAGCTGTGCGAGGCCATCTGCCCGGCGCAGGCCATCACCATCGAGGCCGGTCCGCGCCGCAATGACGGCACCCGCCGCACGACCCGTTACGACATCGACATGGTGAAGTGCATCTATTGCGGCTTCTGCCAGGAAGCCTGCCCGGTGGATGCCATCGTCGAGGGGCCGAACTTCGAGTTCGCCACCGAGACCCGTGAAGAGCTGTATTACGACAAGGAAAAGCTGCTGGCGAACGGCGACCGGTGGGAGCGCGAGATCGCGCGCGCCATCGCCGCCGACGCGCCCTACCGCTGAGCGGCAAGGTCAAGGCAGGGCAGGGCGCTTCGGCGCCTTGAGCTGAGCACCGCGCCCGATGGCGCGACAGGACGAGCGGCGCGCCGACGGCGCGTCATTGGAAAACCGACAGGGGCCGGCGTTCTGCCGGCACCCGGACAGTGGACTTGGGCGATGGGTACGGGCTATCGACGGGCCGGCCAGCGGATGCGGCTGGAAAAGATCGACGCCAGCGCGTCGCGGAGAGGGGAGCTCGGCGCATGAGTTTCGCGGCAGCGTTTTTCTATCTCTTCGCCTGCATACTGGTGGGATCCGCCTTCATGGTGATCTCCTCCCGTAACCCGGTGTATTCGGTCCTGTTCCTCATCCTCGCCTTCGTGAATGCGGCGGGGCTGTTCATCCTGCTCGGCGTGGAGTTCCTCGCCCTCATCCTCGTCGTCGTTTATGTCGGCGCGGTGGCGGTGCTCTTCCTCTTCGTCGTCATGATGCTGGACGTGGACTTCGTCGAGCTGCGCCAGGGCTTCCTGCAGTATCTGCCGGTGGGCGCCATCGTCGGCCTGATCTTCCTCGCCGAGCTGGTGCTGGTGGTCGGCACCTGGGCCGCGGGACCGGGCGTCACGGTCGCCACAAACGCCGTGATGACCTATCCGCGGGGCAACACCCACGCGCTGGGGCAGGTGCTCTACACGGACTACATCTACTTCTTCCAGATCGCCGGCTTCGTGCTTCTGGTGGCCATGATCGGCGCGATCGTGCTGACGCTGCGCCACAAGCCGAACGTCAAGCGGCAGAACATCTCCGCCCAGGTTGCCCGCACCCCCGAGACCGCGATGGAAGTGGTCAAGGTGAAGCCGGGCCAGGGCATCTGAGGAGCGGGGCACAATGGAAATCGGTCTGTCCCATTACCTGACGGTGGCGGCGATCCTCTTCACCATGGGGACGCTGGGCATCTTCCTCAACCGGAAGAACGTCATCGTCATCCTGATGTCGGTCGAGCTCATCCTGCTCGCGGTGAACATCAACCTGGTCGCTTTCTCGGCCTTCCAGGGCAATCTCGTCGGCCAGGTCTTCGCGCTCCTGGTGCTGACCGTCGCGGCCGCCGAGGCGGCCATCGGCCTCGCCATCCTCGTGGTGTTCTTCCGCAACCGCGGATCGATCGCCGTCGAGGACATCAATGCCATGAAGGGCTGAGGGCATGTATCAGGCCATCGTCTTCCTGCCGCTCATCGGCTTCCTGATCGCCGGTCTTTTCGGCCGCGTTCTGGGTCCGCGCCCGTCGGAACTCATCACCACGGCGCTGCTGTTCATCGCCTGCCTGTTCGCCTGGATCACCTTCATCAAGGTCGGCTTCGCGGGCTTCGACACCCGCGTGCAGGTGATGCACTGGATCTATGTGGGCGACCTCAAGATCGACTGGGCGCTGCGCATCGACACCATGACCGCGATCATGCTGATCGTCGTCACCTCCGTGTCCTCGCTGGTTCACCTCTATTCCATCGGCTACATGCACGAGGATCCGAGCCGGCCGCGCTTCTTCGCCTATCTCTCGCTCTTCACCTTCGCCATGCTGATGCTGGTGACGGCCGACAACCTCGTCCAGCTGTTCTTCGGCTGGGAAGGCGTGGGCCTCGCCTCCTACCTGCTCATCGGCTTCTGGTTCGAGAAGCCCTCGGCGAACGCGGCGGCCATGAAGGCCTTCGTGGTCAACCGCGTGGGTGACTTCGGCTTCATGCTCGGCATCTTCGCCGTGTTCGTGATGACCGGCTCGGTGAGCTTCGACACCATCTTCGCCCAGGCCCCGAGCCTGGCCGGCAAGACGATCACCTTCCTCGGCCACCATTGGGATGCGCCGACGGTGATCGCCCTGCTGCTGTTCATCGGCGCCATGGGCAAGTCGGCCCAGTTCCTGCTGCATACCTGGCTCCCGGACGCCATGGAAGGCCCGACCCCGGTCTCGGCCCTCATCCATGCCGCGACCATGGTGACCGCCGGCGTGTTCATGGTGGCGCGCATGTCGCCCATCTTCGAGCTGTCGCCGTCCGCTCTCGACGTGGTGACAATCGTGGGCGCCACCACGGCCATGTTCGCGGCGACCGTCGCGCTGGTGCAGAACGACATCAAGAAGGTCATCGCCTACTCGACCTGCTCGCAGCTCGGCTACATGTTCGTGGCCATGGGCGCGGGCGCCTATTCGGTCGGCGTGTTCCACCTCTTCACGCACGCCTTCTTCAAGGCGCTGCTGTTCCTCGGGGCCGGCTCGGTCATCCACGCGATGCACCACGAGCAGGACATGCGCCACATGGGCGGGCTCTATAAGAAGATCCCCTTCACCTATGGCGCCATGATGATCGGGACGCTGGCCATCACCGGCTTCCCCTTCCTCGCCGGCTACTACTCCAAGGACGCCATCATCGAGGCGGCCTATGCCAGCCACTCGCACTTCCGGGTCTATGCCTACTGGATGACGGTGCTGGCGGCGGCGCTCACCTCCTTCTACTCGTGGCGCCTCGTGTTCCTGACCTTCCACGGTCATCCGCACGACCACCACCATTACGACCACGCGCACGAGAGCCCGCTGGTGATGACCATCCCGCTCGCCGTGCTCAGCGTCGGCGCGGTGATCGCGGGATTCGTCTGCTACAACCTCTTCGTCGGCCACGACGTGGAGCACTTCTTCCGCAGCTCCATCTTCATGGGTCCGGACAACCACATCCTCCACGCCATGCATGAGGTGCCCGGCTGGGCCGCCTACATGCCCACCGTGATGATGGTGCTGGGCTTCGTGGTGGCCTACTGGTTCTACATGGTGGACCGCCGGGTGCCGGCCGCCCTCGCCAAGAGCCAGGACGCGCTGTACCAGTTCCTGCTGAACAAGTGGTACATCGACGAGCTGTACAACTTCCTGTTCGTGCGTCCGGCGCTCTGCCTCGGCCGCATCCTCTGGAAGAAGGGTGACGGCGCCATCATCGACGGCCTCGGCCCGAACGGCATCTCCGCCCGCGTGCTGGATGTCACCGGACAGCTGGTCCGGCTGCAGACCGGCTACCTCTACCACTATGCGTTCGTGATGCTGGTCGGCGTTGCCGCCATCATCACCTGGTTCATGTTCGCCGGAGTGTGACGATGTCCAACTGGCCGATCCTCTCCGTCGTCACCTTCCTGCCGCTGGTGGGTGCGCTGTTCATCTTCGTCGTGCGCGGCGAGGATGAGGTCGCGGCGCGCAACGCCCGCTGGGTGGCGCTGTGGACCACGCTCGTCACCTTCGTGGTGTCGCTCTTCCTGCTGCCGGGCTTTGATCCGGCGGCGCCCGGCTTCCAGTTCGTGGAGAAGAAGCCCTGGCTCGGCGGCATCGCCGCCTATCACATGGGCGTCGACGGCATCTCGCTGTCGCTGGTGATCCTGTCGACCTTCCTCATGCCTTTCTGCATCCTGGCCTCCTGGGACAGCGTGAAGAAGCGCGTGAAGGAGTACATGATCTGCTTCCTGGTGCTCGAGACCCTGATGGTCGGCACCTTCTGCGCCCTCGACCTCGTCCTCTTCTACTTCTTCTTCGAGGCGGCCCTCATCCCGATGTTCCTCATCATCGGTGTGTGGGGCGGCGCGCGGCGCATCTACGCCTCGTTCAAGTTCTTCCTCTACACGCTGCTCGGCTCCGTGCTCATGATGCTCGCCATCATGGCCATGTACTGGAAAGCCGGTACCACCGACGTGCCCACCCTGATGCAGTACGGCTTCCCGGCCGGCATGCAGACCTGGCTGTGGCTCGCCTTCTTCGCCTCCTTCGCGGTGAAGATGCCCATGTGGCCGGTGCACACCTGGCTGCCCGACGCGCACGTGGAGGCGCCGACCGCCGGCTCCGTGATCCTGGCGGGCGTGCTGCTGAAGATGGGCGGCTACGGCTTCATCCGCTTCTCGCTGCCCATGTTCCCGGATGCGTCGCACCTCTTCGCGCCGCTGGTCTACACGCTCTCCGTGGTGGCCATCATCTACACCTCGCTGGTGGCGATGGTGCAGGAGGACATCAAGAAGCTCATCGCCTACTCGTCCATCGCCCACATGGGCTTCGTGACGATGGGCCTGTTCTCGATGAACGAGGCGGGCCTCCAGGGCGCCATGTTCCTGATGATCTCGCACGGCTTCGTGTCGGGTGCGCTCTTCCTCTGCGTCGGCGTGATCTATGACCGGATGCACACCCGCGAGATCGCGGCCTATGGGGGCCTCGTGAAGCGCATGCCGCTCTATGCGGTCGCCATGATGGTCTTCACCATGGCCAACGTCGGCCTGCCGGGCACCTCCGGTTTCGTCGGCGAATTCCTCACCATGCTCTCCGCCTTCCAGCGCAATACCTGGGTCGCCTTCTTCGCCGCCACCGGCGTGATCCTGTCGGCCGCCTATGCGCTGTGGCTCTACTGGCGGGTCATCTTCGGCCCGCTGGAGAAGGAGAACCTGATGAAGCTCAAGGATCTCAATGCCCGCGAAATCGGCATCATGATCCCGCTCATCGCGCTCACCATCATCTTCGGCTTCTGGCCGGCGCCCGTGCTGGACATGACGTCCCACGCGGTGAACTTCGTCGTCGCCCGTACCGAGACTGCCGCGAGCGTCGCCAAGACCGCCGCGCTGCTGCTCGGCCACTGATCCAGAGGTCGTCCGATGTCCTCCCTCCTGCCGCCTCTCGGCGCGGTCCTCCCGGAACTGCTCCTCGCGCTCTCCGCCGTGGTGCTGGTGCTGATCGGCGCCATCCAGGGTGAAAAGTCGGCCAATCTGGTGAACGGCCTCGCCATCGCGGCGCTGGTGGCCGCCGGGGTGCTCGTGATGCTCCAGCCGGCGGTGACCATCGCCGGCTTCAACGGTTCCATGCTGGTCGATCCCTTCGCCCGCTTCATGAAGGTGGTGGCGCTGCTCGGTGCGGCGGTCTCCCTCATCATGTCGGTGGACTGGCTGAACCGCGCCCAGCAGGCGAAGTTCGAATATGCCGTCCTGGTCGTCCTTGCCTCGCTCGGCATCTGCATCCTGATCTCGGCCGGCGACCTCATCGCCCTCTATCTCGGCCTCGAGCTGATGAGCCTTTCGCTCTATGTGGTCGCCGCCATCAACCGCGACAGCGTGCGCTCCACGGAGGCGGGCCTGAAGTATTTCGTGCTGGGCGCCCTGTCCTCCGGCATGTTGCTCTACGGCGCCTCGCTCATCTACGGCTTCACCGGCACGGTGAACTTCGCCGGCATTGCCAAGGTCGCCACCGCCCCGACCACGGGCCTCGTGTTCGGCATCGTCTTCCTGTTCGCCGGCCTGTGCTTCAAGGTCTCGGCCGTGCCGTTCCACATGTGGACACCGGACGTGTACGAAGGCGCGCCCACCCCGGTCACCGCCTTCTTCGCCACCGCCCCGAAGGTTGCCGCCATGGCCGTTTTCGTCCGCGTGGCCGTCGAGGCGCTGCCGCACGTGACGCACTCCTGGCAGCAGATCGTCACCTTCGTCTCCATCGCCTCCATGGCGCTCGGCGCGTTCGCCGCCATCGGCCAGCGCAACATCAAGCGCCTTCTCGCCTATTCCTCCATCGGCCACATGGGCTTCGCGCTCGTGGGTTTGGCGGCGGGCACGGAGCAGGGCGTGACCGGCGTGCTGCTCTACATGGCCATCTATGTGGTGATGACGCTCGGCTCCTTCACCTGCGTGCTGGCTATGCGCCGCGACGGCCGCTCGGTGGAGACCATCGAGGATCTCGCCGGCCTGGCCCGCACCAAGCCGCTCATGGCGCTCGCGCTCGCCGCGCTCATGTTCTCGCTGGCGGGCATTCCGCCGCTGGCTGGATTCGTTGCAAAGTACTATGTGTTTCTGGCGGCGATCCAGGCGGGGCTGTATGGTCTGGCCGTGATCGGTGTGGTGGCGTCGGTGGTCGGCGCCTACTACTATCTCCGTGTGGTCAAGATCATGTACTTTGACGAACCGGCCGAGGCGTTCGACGGCATGCCCGGCGAACTGAAGGCGGTGCTGGCCGTGTCCGGCCTGTTCACCACCTTCTTCTTCCTCGCCCCGACTCCTCTTATTGCGGCTGCGGGCGCTGCGGCGCGCGCGCTTTTCTGAACGATGGCGGAACAAAGGTTTCAAAGCTCGACCATCCCCATCATCCGCTTCACGGAGATCGGTTCGACCAATGCGGAGGGTCTGGCGCGCCTGAGCCGGGGCGAGGCCATGCCCGCCTGGCTGGTCGCGGACATCCAGACCGCGGGACGGGGGCGGCGCGGCCCTGGACCAGCGAACTGGGCAACCTCTTCGCGACCCTCGTGCTCCCCAATCCTGCGCCGGTGGCCAACCTGGCGCAGCTCTGTTTTGTGGCCGGGCTCGCCCTACGCGACGCCGTGGTGGCAGCCGCGCCCCTGATCTCCATCGACGGCCTGCGGCTCAAGTGGCCCAACGACCTGATGCTGGATGGCGGCAAGCTCGCCGGCATCCTGGTCGAGGGGGCCAATGACCGCTACGGCCGGCCGGCCGCGGTCATCGGCTTCGGCGTCAACTGCCTGCACCATCCCGAGGGCCTGCCCTATCGGGCGACCAGCCTGGAGGAAGCGGGGGCGCCCACGGCGCCCGACCGGCTGCTGGAAGCGCTCGATCTTGCCATGACCGTCCGCCTCAACCAGTGGAACGGCGGCAACGGCTTTGCTTCCATCCGCACCGAATGGATGCGCTACGCCCTCGCCATCGGCGACACCATCACGGTGAAGATCGGCGAGCGGGAAGTGACCGGCCGGTTCGAGAGTATCGATAATCGCGGCGCGATGATGTTGCGCCGCCGGGATGGCATCGCCGAAATCGTTACGGCGGGCGAGGTCTCCCTCACACCGAAAGTGGATTGAACCATCTGATGGCTGACAACAACGAGCTCGTCTTCGCGCCTCTCGGGGGGGTGGGCGAGATCGGCATGAATCTCGGCCTCTACGGGATCGGACCGCGCAAGCAGCGCCAGTGGCTCATCGTCGATCTCGGCATGAGCTTCGCGGGCGAGGAGGCGCCGGGCGTCGATCTCGTCATGCCTGACATCCGTTTCCTGGAGAGCGTCAAGGATCGCATTGCCGGTCTCGTGCTGACCCATGGACACGAGGACCATGTGGGCGCCATGCTGGACCTGTGGCCCCGCATCGGCTGCCCGGTCTATACGACCCGCTTCACCGCCGCTTTGCTGGACGCCAAGCGCCTGCAGGAGCCCGGCGCGCCGAAGATCCCGATCGAGGTGGTCCGCTCCGGCGGTCGGGCCCAGATCGGTCCCTTCGAGGTGGAGTTCGTGCCTGTCGCGCACTCCATCCCCGACAGCCACGCCCTCGCCATCCGCACCGCCGCCGGCCTCGTGCTGCACACCGGCGACTGGAAGCTCGACCCGACCCCCGTGGTGGGCCATGTGACGGACATTGCCCGCCTCCAGGCCCTCGGCGACGAGGGCGTGCGGGCGATGATCTGCGATTCCACCAACGCCATCCGCGACGGCGTCTCGCCATCCGAGGCGGACGTGGCGGCGACGCTGCGGGACGTGGTCGCCAAGGCGAAGTATCGCGTCGCCTTCACCACCTTCTCCTCCAACGTCGCCCGCGTGCGCGCCATCGCGGAAGCCGCCTATGCCAATGACCGCGAGGTGGTGGTGGTGGGCCGCGCCATGGAGCGCGTCATCGGGGTTGCCCGCGAGCAGGGCATGCTGGACGGCCTGCCGGCCTTCCGGGGTGCCGATGCCTTCGGCTTCCTGCCCCGCGACAAGGTGGTGGCCATCCTCACCGGCAGCCAGGGCGAGCCGCGCGCCGCGCTGAGCCGCATCGCCACCGACGACCATCCGGAGATCGCCCTGTCCCATGGCGACCTCGTGGTCTTCTCCTCACGCACCATTCCCGGCAACGAGAAGGTGGTGAACACGGTCATCAACGGCCTCGTGAAGCGGGGCATCAAGGTGATGACCGACAAGGACGGCCTCGTCCACGTCTCCGGCCATCCGCGGCGCGGCGAACTGGAGCAGATGTACAAGTGGGTGCGCCCGCAGGTTTCCGTGCCGGTGCATGGCGAGCCGCTGCATCTGACCGAGCATGCCGCGCTCGCCAAGGCGCTCGGCGTTCCGGAGGTGGTCTCCTGCGCCGACGGCCATGTGATCCGCCTCGCGCCCGGCCATGCCGAACGGGTGGAGGACGTGCCTTACGGGCGCCTCTACAAGGACGGCCGCCTGCTGATCCCCGACAGCGCTCGTACGATTCCCGAGCGCCGGCGCCTCGCTTATGTGGGCATCGTCTCGGTGGCGCTCGCCGTGGACAATCGCGGCAACCTCGTGGGCGATCCCTCGGTGGAGATCACCGGCATTCCCGAGCGGGGGGAGGGGGGCATCGATTTCCTCGACCTCATCCTCGATACGGTGGTGACCACCGCCGAGGGCCTGCCCAAGGCGCGGCGTCGCGATCCCGATGCCATGTCCGATTCCATCGAGCGGGCCGTGCGCGGGGCGGTCAATGGCGCGTGGGGCAAAAAGCCGGTTTGCCACGTCCATATCGTCGAGGTTTGATAGGCCCCATAATGCGCGTGCGCCGTGCGGGCGCCGCCACTGTGGGGAGACATGGGCATGATCGGACGCCTCAATCACGTGGCCATCGCGGTCAAGGACATCGCGGCGGCCTCGGCCCTCTATCGTGACACGATGGGGGCCGATGTCTCGGAGGCGGTGCCGCAGACCGAGCATGGCGTGACGACCGTCTTCATCCATCTGCCCAACACCAAGATCGAGCTGCTGGAGCCGCTGGGTGCGGATTCGCCCATCGCCAAGTTCCTGGAGCGCAATCCGGACGGCGGCATCCACCACATCTGCTATGAGGTGGACGATATCCTCGCCGCCCGCGACCGGCTGAAGGCCACGGGCGCGCGGGTGCTGGGCACCGGGGAGCCGAAGATCGGTGCCCACGGCAAGCCGGTGCTGTTCCTGCATCCCAAGGACTTCAACGGCACGCTGGTCGAGCTGGAACAAGCCTGAGGAGCGCCGGCGGTGAACATCGGCGCCATTCTCGCCATCTATTTCGTCGCCTGGTGGATCTGCCTGTTCGCGGTGCTGCCGTTCGGCGTGCGCAACCATGTGGAGGCGGGGTCCGCGCCCAAGCCGGGCACCGACCCCGGCGCGCCGGTGCGCCCGCTGCTGCTGCCGAAGATGGCGGCCACCAGCGTGATCGCGCTGATCGTCACTGCGGGCATCGTCTATCTCGCCACCAGCGGTGTGATCCGTCTGGAGGATCTGCCCATGCCCTTCGACAACAAGGGCTATTGAGTCGGGCTTCGCGCTTTGACGTGGGCGGGCGAGAGCCTCTTGGGAGGGCTTCTTGGCATCGCCTCCAGAAGCGGGAGCAACAGCCGCCTTGATATTGGTCAGTTAGCCTGACCTACACTTTGCAATTCTGCGCAAAAAGAAAGGGCGAGACCGTATGTCTCGCCCTTTTGAAATTTGCACCTGTTTTCGGAAGATCGCGAGTGCCGTCGCGTCTTCCATGATGCTGCCGTTCCGAAATCGATTGCGCTCAAGGCGGCCATCGGTCGGCGTTTGATTTTATTAGTGATTCCTCCCGAGACCCGGACCCTCATCCTGTGCCTTGCGGCACCGGAACGGTCCCCTTTCTTGTGGCGATGTGAAACTAGAACAAGAATCGTGCGCTTGTCATCCTTGCGGCGCAATAGTTTATGTGCTGCGCCGCAACACGATGACGCAGTGTCACGTCTGATCTTGAACAGGGCGTGCGTTTTGCTTGCATGCCATCGATCCTGCCGGGGCACCGTTTTGCGGCCTCGCGATCACCGCAATCGGCCCGCAAGAGAGCGACCGGCCGTCTCGGGCTTGTGTTTTGCGGGGCCTTCCGCTTTCTGTCACCGGCACGTTTCTTTCAAACGCCAAACCCTCAGAGTCTGCCGATGCGCCTGTCCCGCTACTTCCTGCCCATTCTCCGCGAGGTTCCGAAGGAAGCGGACATCGTCTCGCACCGCCTCATGCTGCGCGCCGGCATGATCCGGCAGGAGAGCGCCGGCATCTATGCCTGGCTGCCGCTGGGCCTGCGCGTGCTGAACAAGATCTGCAACATCATCCGCGAGGAGCAGAATCGGACCGGCGCGGTCGAACTGCTGATGCCCACCATCCAGTCCGCGGACCTGTGGCGCGAGAGCGGCCGCTATGACGACTATGGCAAGGAGATGCTGCGCATCAAGGACCGGCACGAGCGCGACATGCTGTTCGGGCCGACCAACGAGGAGATGATCACCGAGATCGTCCGCGGCTCCATCAAGTCCTACAAGAGCCTGCCGCTGAACCTCTACCACATCCAGTGGAAGTTCCGGGACGAGGTGCGCCCGCGCTTCGGCGTCTACCGCTCGCGTGAATTCCTGATGAAGGACGCCTATTCCTTCGATCTGGACGCGGAGGGCGCCAAGCACTCCTACAACAAGATGTTCGTCGCCTATCTGCGCACCTTCGCGCGCATGGGCCTCAAAGCCATCCCCATGGTGGCCGACACCGGCCCCATCGGCGGCAACCTCTCGCACGAATTCATCATTCTCGCCTCCACCGGCGAGAGCGAGGTGTTCTGCCATGGCGACTATCTGGAGATGGCGCCCCCGCCCGCGGACGTGAATTTCGATGACGCGGCGGCCATCCAGCAGGTGGTGAACGACTGGACCACCCTCTATGCCGCCACCGAGGAGAAGCACGACGCCGCCACCTTCGCGGCGATTCCCGCGGAGCGCCAGATGGCGGCGCGGGGTATCGAAGTCGGTCACATCTTCTATTTCGGCACCAAGTACAGCGCGCCCTTCAACGCCAAGGTGCTGGGGCCGGACGGCGCCGAGCATCTCATCCACATGGGCTCCTACGGCATCGGCCCGTCCCGTCTCGTGGCCGCCATGATCGAGGCGTCCCATGACGACGCGGGAATCATCTGGCCCGACGCGGTCGCGCCGTTCCAGGTGGGCATCCTCAATCTGAAGGTGGGCGACAGCGCCGTGGATGCGGCCTGCGCCGATCTTTACGCGAAACTAACCGCTGCTGGCGTCGACGTACTGTACGACGACACGGACGAGCGGGCCGGCTCGAAGTTCGCGACCGCGGACCTGATCGGCCTGCCCTGGCAGATCCTGGTGGGGCCGAAGAGCCTCGCCGACGGCAAGGTGGAACTGAAGCGGCGTGTGGACGGCTCGCGCGAGCTGGTCACGCCCGCCGAGGCATTCGAGAGGCTCAAGGGATGACGGGACGGCAGCGCATGGCCGCAGCCAAGGGTTCGCGGGCCGCCCCGCCGGACGCCGAACCCATGGGCACACGGCCATTCGCTGCCTTCGAATGGATGCTCTCCCTGCGTTACCTCCGGGCGCGGCGCAAGGAGGGCTTCATCTCGGTCATCGCCGGCTTTTCCTTCGTGGGCATCGTGCTGGGCGTCGCCACGCTCATCATCGTCATGGCAGTGATGAACGGCTTCCGGCAGGAACTGCTGGGCAAGATCCTCGGCCTCAACGGCCACATGCTCGTGCAGCCGCTGGAGAATGCGCTCACCGACTATACGGCGGTCGCGGACCGTATCTCCAAGCTCAACGGCATCAAGCTGGCGGTGCCGGTGGTGGAGGGGCAGGCGCTCGCCTCCTCGCCCTACAATGCCTCCGGCGTTCTGGTGCGCGGCCTTGCCGAGAAGGACCTCCGGTCCATGCCCTCGGTCGCGAACAACATCCGCCAGGGCACGCTGGACGGCTTCGATCAGGGGCAGGGGCTCGCCATCGGCAAGCGCCTCGCCGACCAGCTCTCGCTGAGGGCGGGTGACAACATCACGCTGGTGGCCCCGCGTGGCTCGGTGACACCGATGGGCACCTCACCCCGCATCAAGGTCTACAAGATCGCGGCGGTGTTCGAGATCGGCATGTCGGAATATGACAGCGCCTTCGTCTTCATGCCGCTGCCCGAGGCGCAGGCCTATTTCAACCGCAATGGCGATGTGAACGCCATCGAGGTCTATATCGCCAATCCCGACGATGTGGGTGAACTGCGTGGCGCTGTGCAGGCGGCGGCGCAGCGGCCGGTCTATATCGTCGACTGGCGGCAACGGAACGCCACCTTCTTCAACGCGCTCCAGGTGGAGCGGAACGTGATGTTCCTCATCCTCACGCTCATCGTGCTGGTGGCGGCGCTGAACATCATCTCCGGCCTCATCATGCTGGTGAAGGACAAGGGCCACGACATCGCCGTGTTGCGCACCATGGGCGCGACGCAGGGCGCGATCATGCGCATCTTCCTCATCACCGGCGCCAGCATCGGCGTGGTCGGCACGCTGGTGGGCGTGTTGCTGGGCGTGGTGGTGTGCCTCAATATCGAGGAGATCCGTCAGTTCATCTCCTGGATGACGCGCACCGAATTGTTCTCGCCGGAGCTTTATTACCTCAGCCGCCTGCCGGCGCAGATGGACATGCGCGAGACGCTCTCCGTCGTCTTCATGGCGCTAACCCTCTCGCTGCTCGCGACCCTCTATCCCTCCTGGCGGGCGGCCCGGCTCGATCCGGTGGAAGCCCTGAGATACGAATGATGCCCGAGCCCGACTTTCCGCCGGCCCTGGCCCTCGTCAATGTCGCCCGCCGCTACAAGGAGGGGGAGGGCGCCATCGAGGTGCTGCGCGACGCCAATCTGGTGGTGGAGCCCGGCCAGTCGGTGGCGCTGGTGGCACCTTCCGGCACCGGCAAGTCCACCCTGCTCCATCTCGCCGGCCTTCTGGAGCATCCGGACGAGGGCGAGGTCTATGTGGACGGCGCCCCCACCTCCGGCCTGCCGGACAAGGAGCGCACGCGGCTGCGCCGCATCCATGTGGGTTTCGTCTATCAGTTCCACCACCTCCTGCCCGAACTGACGGCGCTGGAGAATGTGATGATGCCCCAGATGATCCGCGGCCTCTCGAAGAAGGAGGCCTCGGTGCGGGCCGCCGATCTGCTCGACTATCTCGGCCTCGGCAAGCGCCTCAACCATCGCCCGTCCGAACTGTCGGGCGGCGAGCAGCAGCGCGTCGCCATCGCCCGCGCGCTCGCCAATGCCCCGCGCCTCGTGCTGGCGGACGAGCCCACCGGCAATCTCGACCCCAAGACGTCGGACCATGTGTTCGGGGCGCTCGCGGAGCTGGTGCACGCCACCGGCGTCGCCGCCATCATCGCGACCCACAATCTGGATCTCGCCGACCGCATGGACCGCCGCGTCACCCTGCGGGACGGGCAGGTGGTGGAACTGGCCTGAGGATTTCAGGCCTCAGCGCATCGCCACCAGCACGGTGCCGGCGGCGATGAAGGCGACGCCCAGCCAGTTCTGCCAGTTCAGCTTCTCGCCCAGAAACAGCACGCCGAACACCGCCACCAGCACGACGCTCAGCTTGTCGATGGGCGCGACGCGGCTCGCGTCGGCGAGTTGCAGGGCCCGATAATAGCAGAGCCACGACGCCCCCGTGGCGAGGCCCGACAGCACGAGGAAGACCCAGGTCTGCCGCGAGATGGCATCGAACGGCTGCCACGCGCCCTTCGCCTGCACGATGGCGGCGATCAGCACCAGAATGACGATGGTGCGGATGAAGGTGGCAAGGTCCGAGGAAATCCCCGCCACGCCGATCTTGCCGAAGATGGCGGTGAGCGCCGCGAATGCTGCCGAGCCGAGCGCCCACAGTTGCCAAGCCTGAATGACGGACTTCATGGGCGCCTCCGCGATTCGGATCGTGGGGTGATCCTTTCATGGAATGGGGCGGCGCGAAGGGGCGATGCGCCGCTGCGCATGCGGAACTGTCGGCGCGGGAGCCACCAAACGTCCGATGCGACGATGGATGAATGGCGATAAATCATTTAATATCAACGTATGCAACAGATAGGCCTGATATCCGGGTGGAATGTTGCAGGCGTCGCAACAGGGCGAGCGGAGCGAGGGCTTATCTGTTGATATGGATGATTTCGTTGAACTAAATCCGGATCAGCGTCGGGAGAAGGTGAACTCCGATCAGCGCTACCAGGCCTTGCTGAATGCGCGCGGGGCCCTCGCGGGCTATCGTGGGTCGCTGGTCTGGCATGGCCCTGACGGTTCGCAGCGGCTCATGCGCAGCTACTATGACCGCTCCGGCGCGCGGCGGCAGAAGACGCTTGGCTCGCGGTCACCGCAAACGGAAGCGTTGAAGGCCGAGTGGGATCAGAGGCGGGCGCAAGCCGTCCAGGTTTTCGCGGAACGTCGCGAGACCATGGAACGACAGGCGGCCATCAACCGGGCGCTTCGCCTTGGTCGTGTGCCCCTGATCGCGGCCAAAATCATCCGGGCCCTGGACGAGGCGGGTCTTCTGGGCGCCGGTATTCGCGTGGCGGGGACCAATGCCGTTTACGCTTATGAAGCCGCTGCTGGCGTGTTCGTCGATGCTGGCGTCACCGCCACGCAGGATATCGACCTGCTCATGGATGCCCGGCGGACATTGCGCATATTATCAAGTGAGGATGTCCCGGAAGGCGCTCTCCTCAATCTCCTGCGGCAGGTGGATCGCTCCTTTGAGCGGACACGGGAGACGTTCCGCGCCATCAATCGCGACGGCTATCTCATCGACCTGATCAAGCCCGATCCGCGCCCGCCATGGAAGATGGAGCGCGACAGGATCGGGTCTGGAGAGGATGATCTCGTCGCGGCCTCCATGGAAGGGTTGGCTTGGCTGGAGAACGCGCGTCCGTTTGAGGCCATCGCCATTGATGAAAAGGGCTGGCCCGTGCGCATGGTGTGCCCGGATCCTCGGGTTTTCGCCGCGCATAAGCTTTGGTTGTCTGGCCGGGTGGATCGTGATCCGCCAAAGCGCCGGCGGGATGAAGCTCAGGCGGCGGTGGTTGGGCGGCTGACGGCGGCGTATCTCACCCATCTGCCCTATGAGGGCGACGATTTACGGGTTCTGCCCAAATCCGTCCGCCAATCTGCCGAGCCCCTATTCAGGCACTCCCAATCAACCTTCCCCTAGACCACGCAGGGGAGGCCGACGCTCCCATTCATTCTCTCTCGACCCGTCTCGCCCTAAGATAACCCGCTTCCGACTCGACCGAAGAGCACCATGCGCGATCCCGGCTTCGTCCATCTGCACGTCCATTCCTCCTATTCGCTGCTGGAAGGGGCGCTGACCCTCGGCAAGCTGGCGGATTTTGCCAAGGCGGACGCGCAGCCGGCGCTGGCCCTCACCGACACGGGCAATCTGTTCGGCGCGCTGGAATTTTCCGAGAAGATGTATGGCGCGGGCATCCAGCCCATCGCCGGCTGCTCGCTGGCTCTGGACCTGCCGGAGCCGGTGGCGCCGCGCGGGATCGTACCGAAGAAGCCGCGCATCGTGCTGCTGGCCGCCCGAGAGCAGGGCTGGCGCAACCTCATGACGCTGGTTTCGCGCGCCTATCTGGAAACCCCCGACGGGGAGGAGCCGCGCGTCACGCTCGACTGGCTCTCCGAACTGAACGATGGCCTCATTGCTCTGACCGGCGGGCCGGCGGGGCCGCTCGACAAGGCACTGGTGGCGGGCCATGGGGATGTGGCGGCAAGCCGCCTCGACCAGCTCACCGCCATCTATGGCGACCGGCTCTATGTGGAATTGCAGCGCCACAATTGGGATCCCGAGCGCATCGCCGAGCCGGGCCTGCTGGACCTCGCCTATGCCAAGGGCCTGCCGCTTGTGGCGGCGAACGAGCCCTTCTTCGGCGCCCAGAGCGACTACAACGCCCATGACGCGCTGATCGCCATCGCTGAATCGAAGCTGCTGTCGGAAGGCGACCGCCGTCGCCTCACCCCCGAGCACCGCTTCAAGACCCGCGCTGAAATGCTGGAGCTGTTCGCGGACCTGCCGGAGGCAACCGCCAACACGGTGGAGATCGCCCAGCGTTGCGCCTATCGGGTGCGCACGGCGAAGCCCATCCTGCCGCGCTTCACCTCCGGCGGCGGCGGCGACGCGCTGGCGGAAGAGGCGGCGGAGCTCGAGCGGCAGGCGCAGGAAGGCCTGGCCGCGCGCCTCGCCAAGCACGGCCCGGCGGAGGGGCTCGACACGAAGATCTATGAGGAGCGTCTCGCCTACGAGATCTCCGTCATCACCAAGATGAAGTTCCCCGGCTACTTCCTCATCGTGTCGGACTTCATCAAATGGGCGAAGGCGCACGACATTCCGGTGGGGCCGGGCCGTGGGTCGGGTGCCGGCTCACTGGTGGCCTATTCGCTCCAGATCACCGACCTCGATCCGCTGCGCTTCGGCCTGCTGTTCGAGCGCTTCCTCAATCCTGACCGCGTCTCCATGCCGGACTTCGACGTGGACTTCTGTCAGGACCGCCGCGAGGAGGTGATCGACTATGTGCAGAAGCGCTACGGGCGCTCGCAGGTGGCGCAGATCATCACCTTCGGTACGCTTCAGGCGCGCGGCGTGCTGCGCGACGTCGGCCGCGTGCTGGAAATGCCCTATGGCCAGGTGGACAAGCTCTGCAAGCTGGTGCCGCAGAACCCCGCCAATCCCGTCACGCTGAAGCAGGCCATCGAGGAGGAGCCGCGCCTTCAGGAAGCACGCGACGAGGAGGAGGTCGTCAAGCAGGCCTTCGATATCGCCGTGCGCCTCGAAGGCCTCAACCGACACGCCTCCACCCACGCGGCGGGCATCGTGATCGGCGACCGGCCCCTGCATGAGCTGGTGCCGCTCTATCGCGACCCCAAGTCCGACATGCCGGTCACCCAGTACAATATGAAATGGGTGGAGCAGGCCGGCCTTGTGAAGTTCGACTTCCTCGGCCTCAAGACCCTCACCACCATTACGACGGCGGTGAAGCTGATCCGCCAGCGAGGCATCGATCTCGACATCTCGAAGATCCCGCTCGACGATCCCAAGACCTACGCCATGCTCGCCCGGGGCGAGACGGTGGGCGTGTTCCAGGTGGAAAGCGCGGGCATGCGCCGCGCCCTCGTGGACATGAAGGCCGACCGCATCGAGGATCTGATCGCGCTCGTCGCGCTCTATCGTCCCGGCCCCATGGCCAACATCCCGGTCTATTGCGACTGCAAGCACGGGCGCGCCGAGCCGGACTATATCCATCCGAAGCTCGAGCCTTATCTGAAGGAAACCTTCGGCGTCATCATCTATCAGGAACAGGTGATGCAGATCGCGCAGGCGCTGTCCGGCTATTCGCTGGGCGAAGCCGACCTGCTGCGCCGCGCCATGGGCAAGAAGATCCGCGCCGAGATGGAGAAGCAGCGCGCCCGCTTCGTGGATGGCGCGCAGGAGCGCGGCGTCCCGAAGGCACAGGCGGACACCATCTTCGACTTGCTCGCCAAGTTCGCGGACTACGGCTTCAACAAGTCGCACGCGGCGGCCTATGCGCTCGTCGCCTACCAGACGGCGTGGCTGAAGGCGAACTACGCCACCGAATTCCTCGCCGCCTCCATGACCCTCGACATGGGCAATACGGACAAGCTGGCGGAATTCCGCCAGGAGGCGCAGCGGCTCGGCATCCAGGTGGTGCCGCCGAACATCAATCTCTCGCACCGCGACTTCGCGGTGGTGGACGGCAAGATCATCTACGCCATGGCGGCCATCAAGGGCGTGGGCGGGCACGCGGTGGATGCGCTGGTGGCCTCGCGCGGCAAGGAGCCGTTCACGGATCTTGCGGACTTCGCCAACCGCTTCCCGGTGAAGCACCTCAACAAGCGCACGCTGGAAAATCTCGCCGCCGCCGGCTGCTTCGACGTGCTGGAGAAGAATCGCGCCCGCGTCTTTGCCGCGTTGGATGCGGTGGTGGCCCATGCCCAGCGTGTGGAGGCCGACCGCTCGTCCGGCCAGAACGACATGTTCGGCTCCGGTCCGGTCAAGGCCAAGCTGCCGCTGCCCGACGCCCAGCCCTGGGAGCCGGCCGAGCGGCTGAAGCGCGAATATGACACCATCGGCTTCTTCCTCACCGGCCATCCTCTGGATGACTACGCCCCGGCGCTGAAGAAGATGCGCGTGCAGCAGTTCTCGGACTTCTCCCGCGCCGTGCGGCAGGGCGCGGCGGCGGGTCGGCTTGCGGCGACCGTCGTGTCGCGGCAGGAGCGCAAGACCAAGACCGGCAACCGCATGGGCATCGTCGGCCTCTCGGACCCCTCCGGCCATTTCGAGGCGGTGCTCTTCTCGGAAGGCCTCGCCCATTATCGCGACCTGCTGGAGCCGGGCACGCCGGTGCTGATGATGGTGGCTGCCGAGCTTCAGGGCGAGGACGTGCGCGTGCGCATCCAGTCCTGCGAGCGGCTGGACGAGGCCACCGCCCGCCACCACAAGAACCTGCGCATCTTCGTCAATTCCACCGAGCCGCTGACCGGCATCTCCCGCCGCCTCTCGGGCGGAAAGGGCGATGGCGAGGTGAGCCTCGTGCTGCTGATGGACGGCGGCAAGGCGGAAGTGGAGATCCGCCTCGACGGCCGCTATCCGGTCTCCCCCCAGATCGCGGGGGCCATCAAGGCGATCCCGGGCGTGGTGGCGGTGGAGGCGGCCTGAGGGCAGGCACGGACAGGGGCGGCTTGCCGCCCTTCGTCACACCAGAAGATGGCTGCCCGAGGCGCTGGTGAAATCGAGCTGGACGATCAGGTCGTTATAATCGTGATCGCCGCCGCCATAGAGGTCTTCCCAGCCCCAGGTGTTGAGGCCGTAGCTCCACAGATGGGCGACGTGCTGGCCGTTCACGGTTTCATTGCCCGAGGCGAAGGCCCAGTAGGTTTCGCCGTTGCTGGTGAGCTTCATGGCGATGAGGTCGCCCGCATTCACATGGGCGAGTTCGGTCTGGCTGTAGGCGCCATAACCGGATCCTGAAACGGTCGTCTGGCCGCTGATGGTGCTGTAGGCATGGGCGGCGGCTGCCTCGGCATAGCCCGCCTGTCCGGGGGCGAGGCCGTCCACGGTCCCCGCATAATCGGCCACCTTGTAGAACATGACCGAGACGTCGTTGACGCCATTCTGGCGCAGGCGGACGACAGCGTCGGCATCGTTCGCGCCGTTCGCGGTGGTGGCCACCGCCAGCGGCCGGGCCACTTCCACCGACGAGAGGCCGTCCCCCGAGACGAAATCCACGAAGCCGTAATCGGCCGTGAGCGCGGCCTGATGGGAGGTTGCCGGCGTGCCCGATACGGAGAGGGCGAGTGGTGTCCCGGCGGCGACGCCGGTCTGGACGATCTGTCCCTGGCCATAGCCGTCGAACAGCGTGACGAGCGTGGGCGAGAAATCCGACTGCAGGCTCTGCTGGGCGAGCGCGCTGGTCCAGGCGTAGGGGGACGCGGCGTTGCCCGCGAAGCTGTAGGTGGCCGAGCCGAGCGAGAGGCTCCATTCGCCCGCATGGGAGAGACTGGACTGGAACAGGAGGCTCTGGTCGGCGGTGCTGCTCCAGCCCGCGCTCGCGCCGGAGGAGGGGGCGCCCGCATTCTCCAGCACCGGCGTCAGGTCATAATAGAGCTCGGCGTGGGCGATGGAGGACAGCGCCCGCGCCAGCAGCAGCCCGTTGGGGGAGCCGAGGCCGGTTGTGAGGTCATAGCCCTGGCCGGCCGCATAGCCGAGGCCCGTGGCCGAGATGCCGCCGAGCTGGGGCGAGGTGTAGGTGCTGCCGGGGATGAAGGTGGAGACGTTGTTGCCCGCCGTGATGTCGTTGAAGGAGGCAGGCGCGATGGCGGCGGCGATGTAATAAAGGTCGTTGCTGTAGCCCAGATTGGGCAGCCCCTGATCCTTGAAGATGGCGTTGAATTCGGTGGCGAGCGCGGCCCAGAAGGGCGTCGCGGCGCTGGTGCCGCCGTTGGGATAGACGCCCAGCATGTTCGAGCCCGGCAGGAGATAGCCCATGTTGCCCTGGGACAGGGCCGAGACGTCCGGCGCGCCACGGCCGACGCCGTGGGAAGGATCGGCATCGGTGGGCGTAAGGCCGAAGGCGGTCTGGTAGCCCGGCGTCGCCTGGGTGGTGTCGACGCCGCCGGAGGTGGCGAAATTCTCGCCATAGCCGGGAAACAGGCGGCTCCCGGAGAGGACATACTGGTTCCACACCGTCTCGATGAAGGGCTCGAGCTGGCCCGCACCGACCGGCCAGGCGGTGAGCCCGCCGCGCACCATCTGCCACAGCGTCGCAAGGTCGCCCTGCTGGGCGGCGAGGACCACGCCAGCCAGCGTGCTGTCGGTCTGCGCGGCGGCGAGGGTCGAGACGGAGGTGCCGCCGACCACCATGGCGTAGGAACTCATGCTGCCCGTGAACAGGTTGGTGAGGCCCGTTCCCGTCTCATTGCCCGAGCCGCCGTCGAAGGCGTCGTTGAAGACCGAGATGCCGCGCAGCGCCGCATCGACGAACAGTTCGCGATAGGCGGTGGCGAAGGGCGAACCCGGCGCGAAGGACAGGCCGTCGCTCCAGGACGAGGAGATCACGGCAGGGTTGTTCTGCTGGTCCCAGATGGCGGTCTGGTAGGCGGTGTAGACGGTGTCGCCCGAGCCGACATAAAGCCCGATCAGGCTGTTCGGGACGATGGCACTGACCACGCCCACGTCGAGGGAGCGCTCGTCGGCATTGTCGGCATTGTAGCGCTCGTTCGCGCTGTTCTGGACGTAATAGGCGCCGCTCCCCGGAACCCCGGCCGTCGCCAGATAGGCCTGAAGCCGCGACTGGAAGCTCGGGCCGGGAATGGTGGGGTTCAGCGCATCGCCGATGCCGATCTCGATCAGCGCCAGCGTGCCGGTCTGGTGCGCCGGGCCGCTCAGGGGAAAATTGTAGAGCGCGGCGATGTCCTGCGGGTAGAGCTCGGTGGCACTGGTGCTCTGGTTGCCGGGGCTCTGGGCGCCCTGCGGGAGGGCGACGGTGCTGCTCGTCAGGGCGCTGGTCGCCGGGTCCATGCCATAGTCGAACCAGAGGCCAGCCGTGGATGAGGCGATGGAGGCCGGAAGCGACAGGTCTCCGTTCCAGTAGAGCTGCTCATAGGCGCCGCCGAAGGCCGCCCCCTTCATCAGCGGGGTGCCGAACAGGGTCTGGAAGCCCGCCGCATCCAACGACACCCAGATGGTGCGCGAGGCCGCCGAGGTGACATAGCCGCCGGTGCCGGTCTCGTCCCCGAGCACCGTGCCGATTCCCCCGAGCTGGGTCTTCACCGTATTGAAGGTGCCAGTGTCGGCGCCGTAGGTGGTCCACAGGGTCCCGTTGGCCTGCATCTGAGCGAGGGTCGCCTGCCGCGTGCCCCAGTCGGCATTGAGGAGCGCCGTCGGATCGTTCGCGCGGTTGAGCACCACGGCAACCGTGATGTGGGCGTTGCCGGTGACGGGCTGTGTGTTGGTGAGGCCGTAGGCTGTGGCCGGATCCGTCACGGACGCGGGAATGGTGCCGTAGCTCGTGAAATCCAGATAACTGGAATTGGCGACCATGGCCCCGATCCTTCCCCACCGTCCGGACGGCATCGTCCCACGAAACGGGAGCGTGTTTAAGGGGGAGGGGAGGACTTCTGCCACCGCAAGCCGAGGCCGTGCCCTGCGCATGGCAGCCTGTGGGCAGCGCGGGCTTGCCTCAGGCCGGCCCTTCCGCTATTAGCCGCGCCATTCCGCACGCGGACACAGGGCATGTCGCCCATCCGGTGCCTTCGTCCCTGACGGGTCGAGGGTACGTCCGCGGAGGCTCAACCGGAGACATAAGATGGCTCTTCCTGACTACTCCATGCGTCAGCTCCTGGAAGCTGGCGTGCACTTCGGCCACCAGTCGCACCGCTGGAACCCCAAGATGTCGCAGTACATCTTCGGCGTCCGCAACAACATCCACATCATCGACCTGTCGCAGACCGTGCCGGCGCTGCATCGCGCGCTGCAGGCCGTGTCCGACACCGTGGCCCAGGGTGGCCGCGTGCTGTTCGTGGGCACGAAGCGTCAGGCGCAGGACCAGGTGGCCGATGCCGCCCGCCGCTCCGCGCAGTATTATGTGAATTCCCGCTGGCTCGGCGGCATGCTGACCAACTGGAAGACCATTTCCAATTCGATCGCCCGCCTGAAGAAGCTGGAAGAGATGCTCTCCGGCCCCGAGCAGGGCGGTTACACCAAGAAGGAGCGCCTGACGCTCTCCCGTGAAAAGGAGAAGCTCGAGCGCGCCCTCGGCGGCATTCGCGACATGGGCGGCCTGCCCGACCTGCTGTTCGTGATCGACACGAACAAGGAAGACATCGCCGTGAAGGAGGCCCAGCGCCTCGGCATCCCGGTGGCGGCCATCCTCGACACCAATTCCGATCCGGACGGCATCACCTATCCGGTTCCGGGCAACGATGACGCCGGCCGCGCCATCCAGCTCTATTGCGACCTCGTCGCCCGCGCCGCCATCGACGGCATCGGCCGTGGCCATGTGGACCTCGGTGTGGATCTCGGCGAGACCGAGGCCCCGCTCTCCGAGGGCCTGCCGGCCGAGCCGAGCCTGTGGTCCACCTTCGAGCCCCTCTCCGGTCCCCGCGGCGTTGCCGACGACCTGAAGAAGCTCACCGGCGTGAGCCCCGAGATCGAGCAGAAGCTGAACGACCTCGGCGTGTTCCACTTCTCGCAGATCGCCGGCCTCGACAGCGTCGATGCCCAGCGCGTGGGCGAGGAAGTGGGCCTGCCGGGCCGCGTGGACGGCTGGATCGCCCAGGCCAAGGAGTTCTCCGCCGAGGCGGAGTGATCCCTTAAAGGCCTTTTGAGTTCTGGTTTAGGGGCGCAGCCCCGGCGGCCGGTCTGGGAAACACTCAGGCCGGCCGTGGTATGAGAAGAAGAGGAAGCTGAGCATGGCCGCGATCACTGCAGGGCTCGTGAAGGAACTGCGCGACAAGACCGGCGCCGGCATGATGGACTGCAAGGCGGCGCTCACCGAGAACAACGGCGACATCGAGGCCGCCATCGACTGGCTGCGCAAGAAGGGCCTTGCCAAGGCCGCCAAGAAGGCTGGCCGCGTGGCCGCCGAGGGCCTCGTCGCCGTCGAGTCGTCCGGCCACTATGCCGCCGCCATCGAGGTGAACGCCGAGACCGACTTCGTCGCCCGCAACGCCGATTTCCAGGCGTTCGTGCGTGAGGCCGCCAAGGTGGCCCTCAACACCGACGGCTCCATCGAGGCGGTCGCCGCCGCCCACTTCCCGGGCGAGAGCGTCACCGTCGCCGATAAGCTGGCCACCCTGATCGCCACCATCGGCGAGAACATGACGCTGCGCCGCTCGGTGCGCCTCACGGTCTCGGCCGGCGTGATCGCCACCTACGTGCACGGCGCCGTCTCCGAGGGGCAGGGCCGCATCGGCGTGCTCGTGGCGCTCGAGTCGCAGGGCGACGTGGAGAAGCTCTCCACCCTCGGCCGCCAGATCGCCATGCATGTGGCCGCCCTCAACCCGCTGGCGCTCGACGCCTCGGGCATCGACGAGGCGACCATCGCCCGCGAGAAGGCCATCCTGCTCGAGAAGCATCAGGGCAAGCCGGCCAACGTGCAGGAGAAGATCGCCGAGAGCGGCATGAAGACCTACTTCAAGGAGGTCACCCTCCTGGAGCAGCCCTTCGTGCATGACGGCTCCAAGTCGGTCGCTCAGGTGCTGAAGGAGAACGAGGGCTCGGTCGGCGCGCCGATCACGCTCAAGGGCTTCGTGCGCTATGCCCTCGGCGAGGGCATCGAGAAGGAAGAGAGCGACTTCGCGGCCGAGGTCGCTGCTGCGGCTGGCCAGTCCTGACCGCCGGCGAAGGCGAAACGGCAATGCCGGGCCTTCCCTATCCACGCATCCTGGTCAAGGTCTCGGGCGAGGCCTTGATGGGATCGGAACCGTTCGGGCTTCATCCCCCGACGGTTGCCCGCATCGCCCGCGAACTCGTAGCCGCGCGTGAGCTCGGCTGCGAGGTGGCGGTGGTCGTGGGCGGCGGCAACATCCTGCGTGGCGCGCGGGTGGCGGGCGAGGATCTCGACCGCTCCACCGCCGACCACATGGGCATGCTGGCCACCGTGATGAACTGCCTGGCGCTGGAAGCGGCGGTGGAGGCGGCGGGCCAGCCCGCACGCACCATGTCCGCTATTCCGATGCCGACGGTGTGCGAGCCCTACGCCCGCCAGCCGGCCCAGCGCCACCTGCGGCGCGGCCGCGTCGTGCTTCTGGCCGGCGGCACCGGCAATCCGTACTTCACCACGGATACGGGCGCCGTGCTGCGCGCGGCGGAGCTCGACTGCGACGCCGTGCTCAAGGCCACCAATGTGGACGGCGTGTACACCGCCGACCCCAAGACCGACCCGACCGCCACCCGCTACGAGCGTATCACCCACGATCAGGCCCTGGCCTATGATCTCAAGGTGATGGATGCGGCGGCCTTCGCCCTTGCCCGCGAGGCGTCGCTGCCTATCATCGTGTTCTCCATCCGCGATCCGGGCGCCATCGTGGCGGCGGCGCAGGGAGAGGGGCGCGTGACGGTGGTTTCTCCCTGAGGTTCGATGCGCGGCTGGTGACGGGCTTGAGGCCCGCGCCGGCCGCGTTCGCGTTGCCGCCGGGCGATCGCCGGAGGATCATCGTCGGGTGATCTTGGGGTTTCGCGGCGGCGGGCTGCGATCGGATCACCCTTGACAGGGATGCCGGACGCGACCCATTCCAGCCTCGGTTTTCTGCAGGATCGGCGGCGCGCCGCCACCTCCCGCACCAGTCGCCGGCGCGTCCGTCGCGCCGCGAGAATACGATAGAGGACAGCCATGACCACCGCCTTCGACATTGCAGACATCAAGCGCCGCATGGCCGGTGCCGTTACGTCCCTGAAGCAGGAACTGGGTGGTCTGCGCACCGGTCGGGCCTCCGCCAGCCTGCTGGAGCCGATCACGGTGGATGCCTACGGCGCCAACATGCCGCTGGCCCAGGTGGCCACCGTCTCCGTGCCCGAGCCGCGGCTGCTCTCGGTGCAGGTGTGGGATCGCGGCATGGTCAATGCCGTGGAGAAGGCGATCCGCGACAGCAACCTCGGCCTCAACCCCAACACCGAGGGCCAGACCCTGCGCATCCGCATCCCGGAGCTCAATGAGGAGCGCCGCAAGGAGCTGGTGAAGGTCGCCCACAAATATGCCGAGGCCGCCCGCGTCGCCGTCCGCCATGTGCGCCGCGACGGCATGGACCTGCTGAAGAAGCTGGAAAAGGACAGCGCCATCAGCTCCGACGACATGGAGCGCCTGTCCAAGGACGTGCAGAAGGCGACCGACGAGACCATCTCCGAGGTGGATCAGACCCTCGCCCACAAGGAAAAGGAAATCCTCTCGGTCTGAGAGCGGTTTCGGCTTGGCGGGGGAGCGGCCCATGTCCCGGGCAGATGGCGTGCAAGACAGCGTCCCGGAGGCCGGTTCCCCGTCCTGTCCGGCGGGCGTGCCCGTCCATGTGGGCATCATCATGGATGGCAACGGCCGCTGGGCCACCTCGCGCAAGCTGCCGCGCGTGGAAGGCCATCGGCGCGGGGTGGAGGCGCTGCGCCGCTGCGTGCGCTCCGCCCGCGAGATCGGCATCCGGTTTCTGACCATCTACAGCTTCTCGAGCGAGAACTGGTCGCGCCCGGTGAGCGAGATTTCCGAGCTCATGGGCCTGCTGCGCCGCTTCCTGCGCCATGACCTCGCCGAACTGCACGCCGCCAACGTGCGCGTGCGCATCATCGGCGAGCGCGCCTCGCTCTCCCGCGACCTGTCCGCCATGCTGGACGAGGCCGAGGCGCTGACCGCCGCCAACACCGGCCTCACGCTCGTTGTCGCTTTCAATTACGGCAGCCGGCAGGAGATTGCGGAAGCCGCAGCCCGCCTTGCGGCGGAGGTCGCCGCCGGCACGCTGCGTCCGGAAGAGATCACGGCCGACCTGCTGGGCAGCCGCCTTCTCACGGCAGGCATCCCCGATCCCGACCTCATCATCCGCACCAGCGGCGAGCAGCGGCTTTCCAACTTCCTGCTGTGGCAGGCTGCGTATGCGGAACTTGTCTTCCTGCCCATCTACTGGCCGGACTTCGACCATGCGGCGCTGCTCGGGGCGCTTCAGGAATATGCCCGGCGCGACCGCCGGTTCGGCGGACTGACCGCCCGCACCGGCAGTTGATCCCCGTGGTCATTGGACCGGACCTCAAGCAGCGCACGCTGTCAGCCATCGTGCTCGCCCCCGTGGTTCTCGCGACCACCGTCTTCGGCGGGCTGCCTTTCCTTCTGCTCTGGACGCTCGCCGGTACCGGCGTTCTGCTGGAATGGTGCGGGGTTGCGCGCCTCAGCCCCCGTGTGCCTTATCTCGCCATCGGCTTTGTGGTGATCGCGGCCTGCGCCGGCCTGAAGGCGGTGGGGCTGCCCGAGAGCGTGCCGCTCGTCCTTCTCGTCGGCCTTGCCGTCTGCGCCCTGCTGGTACGGCCGCGCCTGTGGGCGGCGCTGGGCCTCGTCTGTGCCGCCGCCTGCGCCTTCCCCGTGGTGGTGCTGCGCGGCGACGATCAGGTGGGCCTCCTCAGCGTCTTCTTCCTGTTCGCGGTTGTCTGGGGCACCGACATCGGCGCCTATTTCACCGGCCGGATCGTCGGCGGACCGAAGCTCTGGCCGCGCCTCTCGCCCAACAAGACCTGGTCCGGCGCCATCGGCGGCGCCGTGTTCGGGACGCTGGCGGGCACCGGCGTCGCGCTGGCGGGCGGGCTGCTCTTCTCGCCCGTGCTGTTCCTCATCGGCCTTCTGCTGAGCGTGATCTCGCAGTCGGGCGATCTTGCGGAATCGGCCTTCAAGCGCGCCTTCGGCGTGAAGGATGCCGGCTGGCTCATTCCCGGACACGGCGGCATTCTTGACCGGCTCGATGGCTTTGCCGCCGCCGCGCTGGCGGCGCTCGTGATCGCCGTGCTTCACGGCGGCCCGACGCCCGCCGCCGGTCTGCTTCTCTGGTAGGACATTGCCATGACTTCGGTTTCCATCCTCGGCGCCACGGGTTCGGTCGGCCGCAGCACCGTCAGGGTGCTGGAGGGGGAACGGGAGCGGTTCCGGGTGGAGGCGGTGGCGGGTGGTCGTGATGCGGCCGGGCTCGCCGAGCTTGCCATCCACCTCGGGGCCAAGTTCGCCGCCGTGGCCGATGATGCGGCCGGTGCCGAGCTGAAGGCCCGGCTCGCCGGCACGGGGATCGCCTGCGGCGCCGGCCGGACGGCGGTGCTTGAGGCGGCGGCGCGGGATGCGGATATCGTGGTGGCGGGCATTTCCGGCATTGCGGGCCTTGAGCCGACCGTCGCGGCGTTCCGCGCCGGCCGGCGGATCGGCGTCGCCAACAAGGAATGCCTCGTGGCCGCCGGTGCCTTCTTCACGGCCGAGGCGGAGCGGGTCGGGGCGGAGATCTTCCCCGTCGATTCCGAGCACAATGCCATCTTCCAGGCCCTGTCCGCGGGGCCGCGCGCGGCCGTGGAGAAGGTGCAGATCACCGCGTCGGGCGGACCGTTCCGCACCGCCCCGCGCGAGGCGATCGCCAAGGCCGGGCCGGCGGCGGCGCTGAAGCACCCCAACTGGTCCATGGGGGCCAAGATCACCATCGATTCGGCCACGCTCATGAACAAGGGGCTGGAACTGATCGAGGCGCACCACCTCTTCGGCGTGCCGCCGGAGCAGCTCGAGGTGATCGTCCATCCCGAATCCATCGTCCACGGTCTGGTGGCGTTCGAGGACGGGTCGGTGGTGGCGGTGCTCGCCATGCCCGACATGGCCCTGCCCATCGCCCATTGCCTCAGCCATCCCGGCCGTCTGCCCACCACGTGCCGGAAGCTCGACCTTGCCGCTCTCGGCCGCCTCACCTTCGAGGCGCCGGATCTCGACCGCTTCCCGTGCCTGAGCCTCGCGCTGTCCGCGCTGGGGGAGGGGGGGGCGGCACCGACGATCCTCAACGGCGCCAATGAGGTGGCGGTCGCCGCCTTCCTCGAAGGCCGCATCGGCTTCTACGGAATCAGTGCCATCGTCGAGGAAACGCTGGCGCTGGCGACGCGCGGTGCGGCACCCGCATCGGTTGCCGAGGCGCTGCAACTCGACGCCGAGGCGCGGCGCATTGCCCTTTCCCTCTTGCCTAAGTTTGCCGCAAAGGCATCCTAAAGGCAGGGTCAGGCATGCCTCGGCGGTTATGACGGGGTGTGCCTGGATGCGGATCGGCGGCCGACGGCGGGCGCGGGACGCGTTCGGCGCCGCAGGCCGCGAGCAAGGACGGGATGATGGACGTGTTGTCGGGACTGGGTTCCATGGGACATTCCCTGCTGGGATATGTGATCCCCTTTCTCTTCGTCCTGACGCTGGTCGTCTTCTTCCATGAGTTGGGGCACTTCTGGGTGGCCCGCCGGGCGGGCGTCCGGGTTCTGACCTTCTCCCTCGGCTTCGGTCCGGAACTCTTCGGCTTCAACGACCGCCACGGCACGCGCTGGCGCCTCGCCGCGATTCCCCTCGGCGGCTTCGTGAAATTCTATGGCGACGAGGATGCCGCCTCGACGCCTGATCCGGTGAAGCTGGCGCAGATGTCGCCGGCCGAGCGGCGGCAGAGCTTCTTCTACCAGCCCCTGCGCTGGCGCGCGGCCATCGTCGCGGCGGGCCCGGTCGCCAATTTCATCCTGGCGATCGTCATCTTCGCCTTCGTCTTCATGGTGTTCGGCCGGCAGGTGAGCTCGCCGCGCGTCGATCAGGTGGCGCCCTCCAGCGCCGCCGAGCGGGCGGGCTTCAAGGCGGGCGACCTCATCCTCACCATCGACGGCACGCCGGTGGAGAGCTTCTCCGACATGCAGCGCATCGTCGGTTCCAGCGCCGGCAGCCCGCTCACCTTCAAGGTGGATCGCGGCGGCGCGCCGGTGGAACTGTCCGCCACGCCGGAAATGCGCGAGGTGAAGGACGCCTTCGGCAATGTCCACCGCATGGGCATGCTCGGCATTTCCCGCTCGCTGGCCGCCGCCGACGTGGTGACCCGCCGCTACGGCCCGGTGGAAGCCGTGGCCATGGGCGCGCAGGAGACCTGGTTCGTGGTCGCCCGCACCTTCGATTATCTGGGGGGCCTCATCTCGGGCCGGGAATCGCCCGATCAGCTGGGCGGGCCCATCCGCATCGCCCAGGTATCGGGGCAGGTGGCCACCTTCGGCTTCGGCGCTCTTTTGTCGCTGGCGGCCGTTCTGTCGGTGTCGATTGGACTTCTTAACCTCTTTCCCATCCCGCTGTTGGATGGGGGGCATCTCCTGTTCTACGCTGTGGAGGCAGTTCGCGGGCATCCTCTGAGTCCGCGGGCGCAGGACATTGGCTTTCGCATCGGCCTCGCCATCGTGCTTATGCTCATGGTGTTCGCCACCTGGAACGACGTGGTCCATATCGCCACCATGTGAGTCCCCACAGGGGCTCGTGGCGTTGGCGCAACGGTCGCGGGAAAAGCGGAAGCCTTTGTTGGGGCGGGCGTTTGCAGTGCACGGAAAAGGCTGTAAAAGCGCCTCGAAGGTGGAGAATCCGGGGGTGCGCCCCTGGGTTGAGAACAACGAATTCAAGGTTGCGCGCCATATGACTGCTCCGGCACGGGTGTTCGTAAAACTGGCCGCCGTCCTCGGCATCGCTTTCGCGACCGCGGTGACGACGACCGCCGGATCAATGGTGGTGGCCTCGCCAGCAATGGCGCAGTCGGCTTCCATCGTGGTGCAGGGGAATCGGCGTGTGGACGCCGATACGATCCGCTCCTACTTCAATCTCAAGCCCGGCGAGGGCCTGACCTCCGCGAAGATCGACGATGGTGTGAAGGCGCTCTATGCGACCGGCCTCTTCGCGGACGTCCGGGTCTCGCAGCAGGGTGGCCGCACCGTCGTGACGGTGGTCGAGAACGAGGTGATCAACAAGATCGCCTTCGAGGGCAACAAGAAGATCAAGGACGAGCAGCTCTCCGGCGAGATCCAGTCGAAGGAGCGCGGTCCCTTCTCCAAGGCGCTCGTGCAGGCTGATACCCAGCGCATCGTCGATCTCTATCGCCGCACCGGCCGCACCGACGTGAAGGTCAACCCGGTCACCATCGACCGCGGCAACGGCCGCGTCGACCTCGTCTTCGAGATCAACGAAGGCGAAAAGACCGGCGTGAAGGACATCAAGTTCGTCGGCAACAAGGCCTTCTCGGACTGGAAGCTGAAGGACGTCATCTCCACGACGACCACCAACTGGCTGTCCTTCCTGAAGTCCACCGACGTCTATGACGCCGACCGCGTGAACGCCGACCAGGAACTGCTGCGCCGCTTCTACCTGAAGAACGGCTATGCGGACTTCCGCATCGTGTCGGCCTCCGCCGAGCTCGATCCGGGCGGCGCCGGCTACGTCATCACCATCGTCCTGGACGAGGGCGCGCAGTACAAGTTCGGCAAGGTGGATGTGGTCTCCAACATCCGCGACGTGCCGGCGTCCAGCCTGCGCAACGCCCTGCGCGTGAGCGACGGCCAGATCTACAACGCCGAACTCGTCGAGAAGACGGTCGAGAACCTGACCATCGAGGTGTCGAAGAGCGGCTACGCCTTCGCCCAGGTGCGTCCGCGTGGCGACCGCGACTTCGAGAACAAGCGCATCAACGTCACGTTCGTGGTCGAGGAAGGCCCGCGCGTCTACGTCGAGCGCATCGAGATCCGCGGCAACACCCGTACCCGTGACTGGGTTATCCGCCGCGAGTTCGATATCGGCGAAGGCGATGCCTACAACCGCGTCCTCGTGGACCGCGCCGAGCGCCGCCTGAAGAACCTCGGCTACTTCAAGACCGTGAAGATCACCAACGAGCCGGGCTCCGCGCCCGACCGCGTGATCCTCGTGGTGACCGTGGAAGACCAGCCCACCGGCGAGTTCTCCATCTCCGGCGGCTACTCGACGGCGGACGGCTTCATCGGCTCGGTCTCGCTGGGCGAGAAGAACTTCCTCGGCCGCGGCCAGTACGTCAGCATCTCCGGCTCTCTCGGCCAGTACTCGCAGGGTGCCCAGTTCTCCTTCACCGAGCCGTACTTCCTCGGCTATCGCGTGGCGGCGGGCTTCGACCTCTACTGGAAGGAGACTTCGGCGAACTCGTACACGGTGTATGACAGCCAGACCATCGGCGGCGGCGTCCGTCTCGGCCTGCCCATCACCGACGAGGTCACGCTGGCTCTGCGCTACAACCTCTACCAGCGCGAGCTGAGCCTCCCGAACTGCACGACCTTCTATGGCACCGCCCTCACCGCGCAGAACTGCGGCGTGTCCTGGGCGATCATCGAGGCCGTGCAGCAGGGCCAGACCATCACCTCCGTGGTGGGCTACACCCTCTCGTTCAACGGGCTCGACAGCAACATCAACCCGACCAGCGGCCTCTATGCCGAGCTGAAGCAGGACTTCGCTGGTCTGGGTGGTGATGTGAACTTCGTTCGCACAACCGGCGATGTCCGCTACTACTATCCGCTGATCTACGACTCGATCCTGTTGCTGCATGGTCAGGCTGGTTACGTCTCCGCTTGGGGCGGCAAGGACCTCCAGATCATGGACAACTTCTTCATGGGTCCGAATCTGGTCCGCGGCTTCGCGCCCTCCGGCATCGGTCCGCGCGATCTGGCGAACTACAACCAGGATGCCCTCGGCGGCACGACCTACTGGGGTGCTTCGGCTGAAGTGCAGTTCCCGCTCTCCTTCCTGCCGAAGGATGTGGGCATGAAGGGCGCCGTCTTCTTCGACGCCGGCTCGGTCTATGGCTACACCGGCCCGACCACCTTCGCTTCCGCCGGAACGGCCAACTTCACGGTCTGCCCGTCGAACAGCCAGAACAAGATGGGCGCCATCTGCGTGGCCGACGACAACGTCATCCGTACCTCGGTCGGCGCCAGCTTGATCTGGCAGTCGCCCTTCGGTCCGCTGCGCTTCGACTATGCCTGGGCGCTGACGAAGGCCTCCTACGACGACCTGCAGGCGTTCCGCTTCTCCGGCGGCACCAAGTTCTGATCGTCGTTACATCGGTCCATCACGGGCGTCGCCGGCTGAGGCCGGCGGCGCCCGAACCACATTTTAGGTCATGAGCGAACCCGCATTCTTCCCCCTTCCGACGCCGCTGACGCTGGATGAGGTGGCTGCGCTGAGCGGCGCGCGCCTCGCCCGTCCCGGCGCGCAGGACGCCCTGCGCCTGACGGGTGTCGGAACCCTGGCGGACGCCGGCCCGAGCGAACTCGCCTTCCTCGACCAGTCCCGCTATCTGGCGACGCTGGGCACCGCCCGCGCCGGCGCCATCATCACCAGCGAGAAGTTCGCAGGCGAAGTGCCCGAGGCCATCGCGGTCCTGGTATCGCCGCGCCCCGCCAGCGCCTTCGTGGCCGTGACCCGGCAGCTTTTCCCCCAGGCCCTGCGGCCGCAGCCGGTGTTCGGCCACACCGGCATCGCCCCCGGCGCCTTCATCCATCCCACCGCCAGCCTTGAGGCAGGGGTGACCGTCGATCCCGGCGCGGTGATCGGCCCCGGTGCCGAGGTCGGTGCCGGTTCGGTCATCTGTGCCAATGCCGTGGTGGGTGCGGGCGTGCGGATCGGCCGGGACAGCACCATCGGGGCCGGCGTCAGCCTTTCCCATGCGCTGGTCGGCAATCGCGTCATCGTCCATGCCGGCGCCCGCATCGGGCAGGACGGCTTCGGCTATCAGCCCGGCCCCGGCGGCCACCTGAAGGTGCCGCAGATCGGCCGCGTGGTCCTTCAGGACGACGTGGAAGTCGGCGCCGGCTCCACCATCGACCGCGGCGCGCTGCGCGACACGGTGATCGGGGAGGGGACCAAGATCGACAATCTGGTCCAGATCGCCCACAACGTGGTCATCGGTCGCCACTGCATCATCGTCTCCCAGACCGGGATCTCCGGCAGCACCACACTGGGCGATTTCGTGATGCTTGGCGGGCAGGTGGGCGTGGTCGGCCACTGCACCATCGGCGATGGCGCCCAGATCGCCGCCTCCAGCAATGTGAAGGGCGATGTGCCCCCCGGCGTGCGCTGGGGCGGGTCTCCGGCCAAGCCGGTGCGCGAGTGGTTCCGCGAAATGACCACCTTGAAGAAGCTGGCTGAGTCGAGGGCGCGTTCCGGCGCCGCGACGCCGGGGGAAGAAGAATGAGCGAAGAAACCAAGGCGGACGAGACGAAGGTTCTGGACAGCATCGACATCCTGCGCATCCTGGCGCTCCTGCCGCATCGCTATCCGTTCCTGATGGTGGACCGGATCGAGGCGATCGACAGCGATCTGTCCTGCGTCGGCTACAAGAACGTGACGGCCAACGAGCCGCACTTCCAGGGTCACTTCCCGAACAATCCGGTCATGCCGGGCGTGCTCATCATCGAGGGCATGGCCCAGACGGCGGGTGCCATCTGCATCCATGCCAAGGGCGCCGACCGCAAGCCTTCGCTGGTCTATTTCATGACCATCGACGAGGCGAAGTTCCGTCGCCCGGTCCGCCCCGGCGACGTGCTCGAATATCACATGACCCGCCTCAACAAGCGCCGCAACATGTGGTGGTACCGCGGCGAAGCCCGGGTGGGCGGAGAAATCGTGGCGGAGGCGCGTGTTGGCGCCATGATCGCCGAGGAGTGAACGTGGCCCTGATCGACCCGACTGCCCGCGTTGCCGATGGCGCGTGGCTCGCCGATGATGTGGAAGTTGGACCCTACTGCATCGTCGGCCCCGATGTGACCCTTGAGGACGGCGTGCGCCTCCACGCGCACGTGAACGTGCAGGGCGTGACCACGCTGGGCGCCCGCACGCAGGTCTATCCCTTCGCCTCGCTCGGCACGCCGCCGCAGTCGGTGCATTACAAGGGCGAGAAGACCAGCCTCGTGGTTGGCACCGACTGCCAGATCCGCGAGCACGTGACCATGAACACGGGCACGGCGAGCGGCCGCGGCGTCACCCGCGTCGGCAACAACTGCATGCTCATGACGGCCGCCCATGTCGCCCACGACTGCCTGGTCGGAGACAACGTGATCTTCGCCAACAATGCGACGCTCGGCGGCCATGTGGAGGTGGGCGACAACGTCTTCCTCGGCGGCCTCAGCGCGGTGCATCAGTTCGTGCGCATCGGCGCGCAGGTGATGATCGGCGGTGTCACCGGCGTGCGCGAGGATGTCATCCCCTTCGGCTACGCCATCGGCCAGAACGCCAATCTGGTTGGCCTCAATGTGGTGGGCATGAAGCGGCGCGGCTTCTCCAAGTCGGAACTGCACGCCGCCCGTGCCGCCTATCGTGATCTCTTCTTCGGCGAAGGCACGTTTGCCGAGCGGCTCGCCGGCCTGCGGGAGCGGCAGGACGCCTCACCCTTCATCAAGGCGCTGGTCTCCTTCGTGGATGCGGGCGGCAAGCGCGCCCTCTGCCATCCCTCGCGTGGGGTGGTGGCGCAGGAGGACTGACGCAGAATGACCGTGGCGCCCGCCATATCCCCTCCTGCTTTGCCCGGCGACGGGCCGGTAGGCATCGTGGCGGGCGGCGGCGCCTTTCCGGCGGCGGTGGCCGAGGCCGTGCGGGCGCAGGGCCGGGAGGTCTATCTCGGCCTGCTCCAGGGCTTTGCGGACCCTTCGCTGGAGCGCTATCCGCATTTCTGGTTCAAGGTCGGCTCGCTCGGCACCGCCACCACCCGCCTCAAGGCGCAGGGGGTGAAGGAACTGGTGATGGTGGGCACGCTGACGCGCCCGCGCGTGCGCGATCTCGGCCTCGACTGGACCATGCTGCGGCTTCTGCCGCGCATCGCCGCGCTGTTCCGCGGCGGCGACAACCATCTGCTCTCCGGCGTCGTCGAACTGGTGGCCGCCCAGGGCTTTGCCATGCGCGGTGCCCATGAGGTGGCCCCGAGCCTGCTGCTGCCGGAAGGCGTGCTTGGCGCCATCGCGCCCCGCCCGGTCGATCTCGACGACATCCGCCTCGGTCTGTCCCTCATCGCCTCGCTCGGCGCCTTCGACGTGGGGCAGGCGGTGATCGTGGTGAACGGCTTCGTGGTGGCGGTGGAAGCGGCGGAAGGCACGGACGAGATGCTCACCCGCTACAAGACCATGCGCGAGAAGGGGCGCCTGCGCTTCGGCAAGGGGCAGGGCGTGCTGGTGAAGGCACCCAAGCCGCAGCAGGACCGGCGCGTGGACCTGCCCTCCCTCGGCCCGCGGACCGTGCAGCGCGCCGCGGAGGCGGGTCTCGCCGGCATCGCCTTCGAGGCGGGCGGGGCCATCGTGCCGGATGCCGAGCATCTGGTGGCGGAGGCCGACAAGGCCGGTCTCTTCGTGGTCGGCGTGCGCCCGCAGGTGGCATCATGAGTGCGCCCGGCAAGCCGCTCGACATCTTCGTCGTCGCCGGCGAGGAATCGGGCGATGTGCTGGGCGGTGCGCTGCTGGCGGCTTTGAAGGTGCAGGCGCCGCAGGGCGTCACCTTCCGCGGCATTGGCGGCACGCGCATGGCGGGGCAGGGGCTCAAGAGCCTCTTCCCCATGGACGATCTCACCGCCATCGGCTTCGGTGCCGTGCTCTCCAAGCTGCGCACCATCCTGAAGCGGCTGAAGGAGACGGTGGAGGCCATCTGCGCCGCACCGCCGGACGTGCTGGTGCTGATCGACGCGCCGGATTTCACCCATCGCGTCGCAGCCAAGGTGCGCAAGCGCCGGCCGGACATTCCCATCGTCAAATATGTCTCGCCCACGGTCTGGGCGTGGCGCTCCGGCCGTGCGAAGGCCATGCGGCCCTATACGGACCGCTTGCTGGCGCTGCTGCCCTTCGAACCGGAGGTGCATGAGCGCCTCGGCGGGCCCGTGACCGACTATGTGGGGCATCCGCTGCTGGAGCATCTGGAGGACCTGCGCCCCTCCGCCGAGGAGGTGGTCCGCCGCGCTTCCGATCCGCCGCTGGTGCTCGCCTTGCCGGGCAGCCGGCGGGCCGAACTGGAGCGGCTCGGTGCCATCTTCGGGGAGGCGCTGGGCCGTGTGGCCGTTGAGCGGCCCATCGAGGTGGTGCTGCCCACCTTGCCGCGTCTGGTGCCCAAGGTTCTGGCCATGGTCGCGAGTTGGCCGGTGCCGGTGCGCATCGTCACCGATGCGGGCGAGAAGCATGCCGTCTTCCGGCAGGCGCGCGCGGCGCTTGCCGCCTCGGGCACCGTGACGCTGGAACTCGGCCTTGCGGGCGTGCCCACCGTTGCGGCCTACAAGCTGTCCGAATGGGAGGCCAAGATCGCCCCCCACGTGCTGCACCTCACCACGGTGATCCTCGCCAATCTGGTGATCGGCGAGAACGTGGTGCCCGAATTCCTCCAGAAGGACTGCACGCCGGAGAAGCTGTCGGCGGCGCTCCTCGAGACGCTGGCCGAGGGCCCCGCTCGCACCCGCCAGCTCGAGGGCTTCGCGAAGCTCGACACCATCATGGGTGCCGACGACGCCCCGCCCTCCCAGCGGGCGGCGGCTGTAGTGCTCGAGGCAGCGGCTGCGCGCCGGCACTGAGCTTCACTCGTCCAGTTTCAGCCGGTTGAAGGTGGCGGCGAGGTGGTCGATGAGCGCGCGCACGGCGGGCGTCAGGCCCCGGCGCGTTGTAAAGACGATGTGCACGATGCCCATCTGCCCGCCCCAGCCCGGAAAGACCCTGACCAGCCGGCCGCTGGCAAGGTCGGTACGGCAGATGTGATCGGGCAGAAGGGCAACGCCGAGACCGGCGGCTGCCGCCTCGCGCAGCGCGGCAAAGTCCACGCAGCTGAGGCGCGGCTCGTGCCGCAGGCTGTGGCTGGCGCCATCCGGACCCACGAGATCCCAGACCGTCTCGCCGATTTCATCGTTGGAACCCAGCGTCGGCAGGTCGTTCAGGCTCGCGATGTCGGCACCCGGCACCCTTCCCGCAAGTGCCGGGGCGGCGACGAGAATGCGGCGTGAGCGGCCCAGCGTGCGCATGGTGAGTGAGGCGTCGGTGGTGAGGTCCACCCGCACCCGCAGGGCCACGTCGATGCGCTCGGCGATGAGATCCACCGGCCGGTCTGCCGCGATCAACTGCATCCGGACCTTGGGATGGCGGGACAGGAAGGCGGGGAGGCCGGGCGACAGCACTTCCACAAGGCCCGTGGGGCAACTGAAGCGGACGAGCCCGCGAGGTTCGCTCCGCGCCTGCGCGACCAGCGCTTCCGCCTGCTCCGCTTCCTCCAGCAGCGCCCGGCAGCGTCCATAGAAGGCCTCCCCCACCTCCGTCACCCGAAAGCGCCGGGAGGAGCGCTCGATGAGGCGGACGCCGAGCCGCGCCTCCAGCGCCGCCACCCGGCGGCTGAGCTTGGACTTGGGGGTATGAAGCGCCCTGCCGGCGGGGGCGAAGCCGCCGTGCCTCACCACCTCGGCAAAGAAGGCGTAGTCGTTGAGATCCGCCATGACATCGTTCCTCATGTGGAACGATACGTGCCACATCTGGCGGCTACAGGCATCAGCGTTCCGGATCTAACTCTTGTCCATCAGCGACGGCCTCAGCCGCCGCAACCATCGACAGGAGACAGGATCATGACGACGTTCCAGAACAAGGTGGTGGTGGTCACCGGCGGCACCAGCGGCATCGGCCTTGCGACCGCGAAGGCGTTTTCCGCCGCCGGCGCGTCCGTCTTCATCACCGGCCGCCGGCAGGAGGCGCTCGATGCCGCCGTGAAGGCAATCGGCGGGCAAGTGACGGGCGTGCGCGGCGACATGTCGAAGCTGGCCGATATCGACCGCCTCTATGACGCAGTCCAGCAGCGCCACGCGCAGATCGACGTGCTGTTCGCCAATGCCGGCGGCGGCGGATTTGCGCCGCTCGGCGCCATCGACGAAACCCACTTCGACGAGACCTTCGCGACGAACGTGAAGGGCGTGCTCTTCACGGTGCAGAAGGCGCTCCCGCTGCTGAAGGACGGGGGCGCGGTCGTCCTGACCGGCTCGACCGCAGGCGCCTCGGGCACCCCGGCCTTCAGCGTCTACGGCGCCACCAAGGCGGCGGTGCGCAGCTTCGCCCGCAATTGGGTCCTCGACCTGAAGGATCGGCACATCCGGGTAAATGTGGTGAGCCCCGGTCCGATCGACACGGCTGGCCTCAACGAACTGTTCGGCGGCGGAGCTGAGGCGGACGGGGTGAAGGCGGGCCTGGTCGGTGCCATTCCGTCCGGTCGCGTGGGCCAGCCGGAGGAGGTGGCGCAGGCCGTCCTGTTCCTCGCTTCTGACGCGGCGAGCTTCATCAATGGCGCCGAACTGTTCGTCGATGGCGGCATGACGCAGATCTGAGGGGAGGACGCCGTGACAGACACCATCCAGACCCTCCTGCGCCGGAACCTCCACGAGGTGTTCGGCACGCGCGATACGGCCCGACGCCGGGCGGCGATCGAAGCGCTCTACGATCCGGCGGCGACCTTCGTCGACCACGGCGGGACACACGCCGGCTGGGACGCCATCGACGCGGCGGCCGCCGCCGTACAGGCAGCCACCTCCGGCTTCATCTTTGCCGAGGACGGGGACGCGCAGGTGGTGGGCGATCTGGCGGAGGGGGCCGGGCGTGTCGCCTGGACCTATGGTCCGGCAGAGGACAAGCGGCGGGTCACCGGTGCCGACCTCGTCCTCATCCGGAACGGCCGCATCCTCGCCCTTTCGGCTGTCCTTCACCGATAGAGGCTCCGCCGGCACAAAAAAAAGGGCGCGGCCGAAGCCGCGCCCTAGAAAGGCTGGGCAGCGGGGGGCAGGCCCCCGCGTCCCGCTCACTTGCGCTTGGACATCGCCACGTAATCGCGGCGGGCGGCGCCGGTGTAGAGCTGGCGGGGACGGCCGATGCGCTGGCTCGGGTCCTCGATCATTTCCTTCCACTGGCCGATCCAGCCGACGGTCCGCGCGAGGGCGAACAGCACGGTGAACATGGTGGTGGGGAAGCCCATCGCCTTCAGGGTGATGCCCGAATAGAAGTCGATGTTCGGATAGAGCTTCTTCTCGATGAAGTACTCGTCGTGCAGGGCGACGCGCTCGAGTTCCACCGCCACGTCGAGCAGCGGATCGTCCTTGATGCCGAGCTCGGTCAGCACTTCGTGGCAGGTCTGCTGCATGATCTTGGCGCGCGGGTCGTAGTTCTTGTAGACCCGGTGGCCGAAGCCCATGAGGCGGAAGGGATCGTTCTTGTCCTTCGCCTTGTTCACGAACTCGGGGATGCGGTCCGGCGTGCCGATCTCGGTCAGCATCTTGAGGGCGGCTTCATTGGCGCCGCCGTGCGCCGGACCCCACAGGCAGGCGATGCCGGCGGCGATACAGGCGAACGGGTTGGCGCCGGACGAGCCGGCGAGACGCACCGTCGAGGTGGAAGCGTTCTGCTCGTGGTCCGCGTGCAGGATGAAGATCTTGTCCAGCGCACGGGCGAGCGTCGGGCTCACCTTGTAATCCTCGCAGGGGACCGCGAAGCACATGTTGAGGAAGTTGGAGGCGTAGTCGAGGTCGTTCTTCGGATACACGAAGGGCTGACCGATCGAATACTTGTAAGCCATCGCCGCCAGCGTCGGCATCTTCGCGATCATGCGGATGGACGCGATGAGGCGCTGCTGCGGATCGGAGATGTCGGTGGAGTCGTGATAGAAGGCCGAGAGCGCGCCGACGCAGGCCACCATGATCGCCATGGGGTGCGCGTCGCGGCGGAAGCCGTTGAAGAAGCGGTTCATCTGGTCGTGAACCATCGTGTGACGGGTCACGGAGTGATCGAAGTCCGCCTTCTGGGCGGCGGTCGGCAGTTCGCCGTACAGCAGCAGGTAGCAGGTCTCGAGGAAGTCACCGCCCTCGGCGAGCTGCTCGATGGGGAAGCCGCGATAGAGGAGAACGCCTTCGTCGCCGTCGATATAGGTGATCTGGCTCTCGCAGGACGCGGTGGACGTGAAGCCCGGATCGTAGGTGAACATCCCGCTCTGGCCGTAGAGCTTGGAGATATCCACCACGTCAGGCCCGATGGTTCCTTTCTTGATGGGGAATTCCCAGCTCTTGTCGCCCACTGTCAGCTTGGCCGCGGTGGCGTTGTTGGTGGCGTCCATGAGATCTCCCTTGAAATCGGGCGGAAGCGCTGAGCGCTTCGCGGGTGCGAAGGCATCCGGGGCGCAGTCGTAAACCCTCCCTAAATCCGCCGCAAGCGTGACCACGCCTCCCCTTCAGGCAGAATTGCTGCCAGTCTGGCGGGCGAGATCCTCCGGTGCATTCAGGTTGGCAAAAGGGTCATGCGGCTCGGTCGGCCATGGCACGCAAGCCGCTGCATGGGCTGACAGAAACTGCCCGACGCGGCGTTCGCCCGCCTCAAGATATGCACGAAGTGCATGACGCAGTGCGACAGGCCAGAGCGCGACGACCGGATGGGTGCGCCCCCCCGATGCGGCGTGTGCGAGATGCGGCCCATCCGCACCGCCGGCCGCGAGGAGCCTCGTCACGAGATCGGCGGGAAGGCGCGGCGTATCCACAGGCGCACTGACCATCCATTCGACTTCGGGCTCCTCGGCCGCGAGGTCCTCCAGCCCCGCGAGCACGCCGGCCAGCGGCCCCGGATGATCGGGTAGGGGATCGGGCAGAACCTGGAGGCCGAAAGCGGCGAAGCGCTCCGGTGGCCCGTTGGCGGAGAGCAGCACGCCCTCCACTTGCGGGGCGAGGCGTTCCGCCACATGGGTCAGCAGCGGCCGCCCCTCGAACGTCACCAGCGCCTTGTCGACGCCGCCCATGCGCCGGGCCAGGCCTCCGGCGAGAATGAGGCCGAAGATGCGCGGGCGAGGGGGAAGCGGGAGAGCGGTCATCGGCCCACCATAGCAAAACGCCCGGCACAGGGCCGGGCGTTCGCAGGATCAGCGGTGGGAAAGAGGCCGGAGCCTCACTCCGCGATGGGGGCCCGCAGGCGGGTGCGCAGGCCGAGCTTGGCGCGGAAGGCCTTCCAGGCGGCGAAGTCGTTCAGCTTCGAGCCTTCGCCCAGCGCGATGAGCGCGGCGGCGAGGAAGGGCAGGCTCTGGATCACCAGCGCGAGGGCATAGAGGTCCACTTCGCGGATGGTATGCCAGTTCTGCATGTGCACCGCCACGCCGGCCGTGAAGAGCAGGCCGCCGATCACCGCTTCCCAGAGCGCCGGGAAGGAGCGGGCGGCGCCCGCCAGCCAGTTGCCACCCTTCGCCGTGCGGGCGAAGGCGAGGTCCTTGTAGCGGAAGCCGTCATAGACCGCCTTGGCGACCGTGAACTGCACCGCCATGGCCGCGAAGGCGGCACCCAGCATGCGCAGCGGCGTGGTGGCAACGCGCATCCGGTACATGGCGATGAAGTGCAGCACATAGACCAGGAAGGTGGCGATGATCGGTAGCGTCAGCACGTGGGCCGGCACGGCGATGCCGAGGGCGAAGACGAAGGGCACGAACAGCAGCGACAGGATCGCGGCGAGCGCACCGACCGACTCGGCGCCGAGCCAGGTCACCCAGCCGAGCAGGAAGTGCCGGCGCTGGGCGGTGGTGAGGCGCGAGTTGCCGGGCAGGAACCGACGCCAGTGCTTCTTCACGATCTGGAAGCCGCCATAGGCCCAGCGATGACGCTGCTTCTTGAAGGCTTCGAACGTGTCGGGCAGCAGGCCCCAGCCGTAGCGCACGCGGGTGTAGTGCGTCTTCCAGCCGTTCTCGGCGATGGAAAGGCCGAGGTCGGTATCCTCGCAGATGGTGTCGGACGACCAGGAGCCGGCCTCCATCATCGCCGCGCGGCGGATCAGGCACATGGTGCCATGCACCACGATGGCGTCTTCCTCGTTGCGCTGGACCATGCCGATGTCGAAGAAGCCGGCATATTCGGCATTCATCGCCTCGTGCAGCGGGCTCACGGCGCCGTCGCGATGGTCCTGCGGCGCCTGGACGAGACCCACGGTGGGATCGTCGAACATGGGCACGAGGTTCTTCAGCCAGTCGGGATGGACCACATAGTCGGCGTCGATGACGCCGATGATCTCGGCATCGTCCGCCGTGTGCTCGAGGGCGATGCGCAGGGCGCCGGCCTTGAAGCCCTGGACCTTCTCCGCATTGATGAACTTGATGTGGTCACCGAGCGTCGCGCAGTGCGCCCGGACCGGCTCCACCATGGCGGGGTCGGGGGTGTTGTTGACGATGATGACCGCTTCGAAGTTCGGGTAGTTGAGGCGGGCGAGGCTGTCGATGGTCTGCTTCAGCATCTCCGGCGGCTCGCGATAGGCGGGCACGTGGATGGAGACCTTGGGGAAGCGAACCGGGACCGACGCGCGCTGGTTCTCCACCAGACGGCGCGGGGTGCGGCCGAAGGCGACGGAGGCCAGTTCCTCGGCGCGATAGAGCACCACCACCACCAGCGGGCCGAGCAGGAGGAAGCTCAGCGTGACGGTGATGTAGTTGCCGCCCGTCACATAGTGGGTCAGCCAGTAGTTGATGACGAGCGCCACCCAGGCGCCGACGCCATTGGCGGCGGCCGAAAGGGCGAGGCCCTGCGACATGGTCAGCGGTGCCATGCGCAGCATCGGCAGCGAGAACAGGATGCCCAGCAGCAGCGCGAGGACGGCGGCGTGGGTGTAGTTCGATTCCGTGATCGGGCCGGAGAGCGGGAACTTCAGGTGACGCTGGGCGTCCATGATGCCCCAATACTGGCCGACCGAGCCCTCGAACGACTTCCACGGGGCGTCGAACGCCTCGATGATGTTGTATTCGATGCCCAGAGCCTCGGCGCGGGCGGCGAAGGTGCGGATGACCTGCGCCTGCGCCAGCTCGCCGGGGACCGAGGCGTCGCGGTTATAGCCCGCGCTCGGCCAGCCGAACTCGGCGATGACGATGCGCTTGCCGGGATAGGCGGCGCGCAGGCGGTTGTAGATGTCGATGGAGCGGTCCACCACCTGTTCGGCGGGGACGCCCTCCCAGTAGGGGAGGATGTGCGCGGCGATATAGTCCACCGCCGAGACCAGCTCGGGATGATCCAGCCACACGTTCCAGATCTCGCCGGTGGTGACCGGCGTGTTGGTCTGGCGCTTCACCTTGCGGATCAGCTCGGCCATCTCGGCGGCGCTCTTCTCGCCGCGGAAGATGGTCTCGTTGCCGACCACGAGGCCTTCGACGTTCGGGTTCTTGCGGGAAAGATCCACCGCGTTGCGGATCTCGCGCTCGTTGCGCGCCTCGTTCTTGTCGATCCAGGCGCCCACCGTGACCTTGAGGCCGCGCTCGGCCGCGATCGGAGGCGTCAGCTCGACGCCGCCGGTGGAGGAATAGGTACGGATGGACCGTGTGTAAGGAGCGACCGCCGCCACGTCGGCGCGGATCTGCTTCTCGTTCGTCGCCTCGCCGGCATCCGGGTCCGCCCCGCGCCCATAAGGCGCGAAGGACAGGCTCGTGAACCGATCGGTAACCGCAGGCGCGTTTACCTCGGGACGCAAGGATACCCACATCGCGGCGTGGAACGCCGTCACAACCGCAATGACTGCCGCCGCAGCAGCGAGACCGGGACGCATGGCCAGACCCACTCGAAAGGGAGATCGAACCTCAGAACGCACGCTTCCGACCAAGGTTCCTGGCGCGGAAGCGCGGGACATCCATTCGACCTGCCCCGTCGGTCGGCACTGTCGCGCTTAGCGCAGTGCAATGAGACACTAACCGTCTCAAATCAAGTGGTAAATGTAGACTGTGGCGGCCGTTCGGCGCGGCTGCGTCCGCGCCAAGGTCTTATTATTGCGCAGGTGCAGCAACATAGTCGGGATTCACCCAGCATTGCTGCACGCGGCTGCCCAGACGCTCCTGCGTTTTTGGATCGATGTTGCCCTGGCGCACCAGGCAGCGGAAGGCCAGCTTCAGGTGCTCGCTCGGGCAGCCGAAGCGCTCGTAGAGCTCCAGATGACGGCGGGCGGTGTCGATGTCGTCGCGCCACAGGAGCGCGGCGATGCGGCGGCCGGTCCACACGCATTCGGGCAGGCCGGCTGCGCCGGGGAGCTTGGAGGCTTCGACGAATTCCTCCACCGAGCGGCGCTGCGCCTCGCGGGCGGCCTGCTGCTCGGGGGTGAGCTGCGGCTCGGCGGCCTGCGGCTTGGCGTCGCCGCCGCTCCCCTGGGTCTGGGCGGCCAGCGGCCCGGTGCAGGCAATCAGGAAGGCGCCCAGAAGGAGCGTGAGACGGAAGCTGTGCATGACGGCCATATGTTTGAAGACTTGTGCGGGGCGACGACGCGCATCGGCGAAGCGACGCGCAAATTAGAAGAAGGCTATGAGTTTGTCAGCAAGAGGACGCGCGCAAGCTTAAATCTCGTCCCCACAAGATGCGCCGCCCCGCCACGGCCATGCCGGCGCCTTGGTGGCTTCACACTGCCCGTGTGAAGCTTTATGCGGTTTTTTCGTCCCGCCTGCGTCTTGGCGCCCCAGGAGTCCCCATGTCCGTGTCCTATCGCTTGCCGCTGCTGCTGGCCCTCGTCGTGTCGGCGGCCGTGGTCGGGCTGTGGGTCTGGGCCGGCCGGCCCGTGGCCATGCCGCCCTCGCCGCTGGCGGCGGGCGAGAAGCTGCAATGCGTCTCCTATGCGCCCTTCCGCGAGGGGCAGTCGCCGCTCGATCCGGACCTCGTCATCCCCGAGAGCCAGATCGACGACGATCTGGCGCAGCTCGCCAAGATCACCGATTGCGTGCGCACCTATTCGGTGGAAAAGGGCCTCGACAAGGTGGCGCCCATGGCCCGCAAGCACGGCCTGACCATGCTGCAGGGTGTGTGGCTGGGCAACGACCGGGCGAAGAACAAGGTGGAGGTGGACCAGGCGGTCGCGCTCGCCAAGGCCTATCCCGATGTCATCAAGGCGCTGGTGGTGGGGAACGAAGTGATGCTCCGCGGCGAACTCTCCGCCACCGACATCTCCGCCATCCTGAAGGATGTGAAGGCGCGCGTGGCGCCGGTTCAGGTGACCTATGCGGACGTCTGGGAATTCTGGTCCCGCGCCCGCGCCCTCGCCAATGACGTTGACTTCATCACCATCCACATCCTGCCCTATTGGGAGGACCTGCCGGTCGCCGCCGACAAGGCCGGCCGCCATGTGGACGAGATCCGCCAGCACATGGCGCAGGAATTTCCCGGCAAGGACATCCTGATCGGCGAGACCGGCTGGCCGAGCGCCGGGCGCATGCGCGAGGGCGCGCTGCCGTCCCCCGCCGATCAGGCACTGGTCATGCATGACCTGATGCGCCTTGCGAAGGAGAAGGGCTATCGGGTCAATGTCATCGAGGCCTTCGACCAGCCCTGGAAGCGGGCGAACGAGGGCACGGTGGGTGGCCATTGGGGCCTCATCGATTCCGGCACCCGCGCGCCGAAATTCATCTGGGGGCAGGGCGTTTCCAACCATCCCAACTGGCAGGCCCATGCGGTGGCCGGCGTCGTCGCCGTCTTCGCAAGCTTTGCCGCCGGCCTCTGGGGCGCGCGCCGAAGGGGCGCGGCCGTGCCGACCAAGGATTGGCTCGGCATTGCGGTGATCGCGTTCGCCGGTGGCGCGACGCTCGGTGCCGCCGTCTCCGCTCTGCCGCTGGAAAGCCTCGGGGTGGCCGGCTGGATGCGCAACGTCGGTTTCGTGCTGCTGGCGCTCCTGTCCGTGCTGGTGATTCCGGCCGTGATCGGGGCGGGCGTGCGTCTGCCGGCGCTGGCGGTGGCCCTTCATCCCGCCCGCCGTCGCACTGCTCCCGGCCTTCAGGTGGCGGCGGGCGTCATTTTCGCGCTGGCGGTGCTGGCCATCGGCGAGGTGGGCTTCGAGCTGGTGTTCAACTCCCGCTACAAGGACTTTCCCTATTTCCCGCTGACACCGGTGGCGCTCGCCGTGGCGGTGCTGGCGCTGCTGCGCCGACCGGCCGGGGAGGCGCGGAGCCTTGCGGAAGGTTTCGCCTTCTGGTGGCTGCTGTTCGCGGGCCTCTATATCCCGGTCAACGAGACGCTCCAGAACTGGCAGGCGCTGTGGTTCGGCGCCATCAGCCTCGTCGGTGCCCTCGCCCTGTGGCGGGTCCGGAGCGCCGCTCGCGTGGGGTGAACCCTGGGGCGGCTTTCACGCCGCCGGCCGGGTGCCGGCGGAGGGCGCCTGAACGCGATAGCGAGCGGCTCAGGCCCGTCCGGGTCGGGCGAGGGAGAGCAGGAGGATCATCGCCGCAATGGCGGAGGCCACGTTGTTATAGAGGACAAGTCCTATTCCCGCGCAGGCGAGCGCGATGCCGAGCGTCACCACGTGCGGCCGCCAGAACTGGAGCAGGGCTCCCGCGAGCGCCAGAATGCCGAAGGCGCTGTAGCCGAACAGCGCGATCACCGCCGAGCGGGCCTGGCACTGGAAGGTCTGGAGCCCCGCCTCGCAGGCCAGCCCCACCACCGACGGCTCGATGATGACGTAGCGCATGTAGATCGCCCAGCTGGTCGCCAGCAGGGTGGAGGCGATCAGCCAGTTCATGGCGCGCGGGCTGGGGCTGAAGCTGCGGTCGGTCATCGGCGGGAGGCGTCCGGCATCGGGGAGCGAAGACATAGGCGGCCGAAATGGCACCGCCAAGGCGGGCTGACAATGAGTGAGGCTCGACTTTGGCCGAAATATCTCCAAAATGGCGGAATTCCGCGTGGTGTCGTGGGGCGTGCGGGAGCGCCTCGCACGCGGAGCGTCTTTCCGCGCCTGAGGCGTCCCGTTCCGGGAGGATGATATGAAACTGAAGCGCATGGCATTGGGTGCCGCATTGAGCGCGCTGGCCCTTCTGCCGGCGGTGCCGGTTCTTGCCGCCGCCGATACCCAGCCCCAGAGCCGCAAGGACTGGATGAAGGCGGCCTGGTCGCTCATGGCGACTCATCGGGCGCTGCCGGCGGACATTCCGGACCGCGCCGGGCGCTATGAAGTGGTGGTGGCCCTGCGGGTGCGGCGTGACGGAACGGTTTCGACCGCCGAACTCGTCCGCAGCTCCGGCCTGCCGTCCCTCGACAACAGCGTACTGAAGATGGTGCTGCTGTCCGCGCCCTTCCCACCCTTGCCGCCGGACATGCGGGAGAACGAGCTTCTGGCCATGCCGGTGGCATTCTCCTTCGACCAGCCGGAAGGGCAGGAGCGCAGCGTCATTGACGCCAAGAGCCTCTTCGAATCGCGCAAGCTCATGGACAAGCGGCGGGCCGAGAACCGCCTCTGAGCGCCCCCTCGGGCCCGGGGCATGCAAAATTGTGCATTGCGTCAAGCTGGAGCTTGGCTATGACACCAACCGGTGTTGCCTGCCTTTCTTGATTCTTTGCCAAAGGCGCAGAAATGCTCCGTTTTTTGCTCTCGGCCCTGGTTTTGGGCGTGTGCGTTACGGCCGCCCAGGCAGAGGATCTGCCGCAGACGGTAGCCCAGTGGCGGCAGGCCGCCTGGACCCGCCTTGCGCAGTTGAGCAACATCCCACCTGAGGTTGTCGACAAGCCCGGTACCTATCAGGCGGAAGTCACGATCATCGTGCGCAGGGACGGCTCGGTGGCCCGCTCGGAGTTGGCCCAGAGCTGCGGCAAGGATGAGCTGGACGAGAATGCGCTGCGCCTCGCGCACATGGCTTCGCCCTTGCCGCCTCTGCCGCCGGACATGCCCTTCGCAACCATGAGCGTCACCCTGCCGGTGGTCTATGCCTATCCACCCCGGCCGCCCCGGACGGTGCGGGAGCTGCGGCGGCTGCGCAAGGACATCTCCCGCTGATCGGTCGTCAGGTTTTCAGATACCGCGAAAGGCCGGCCAGCGGCTTTAGGGCGGTATTCATCCGGCAGGTGCATTCAATTTCCCCCGCTCGCCCTCTATGAGACGGGCATGAACGCGCAAGGGGAAAGTCCGATGTCCGAACGCAGCCTTCTGGTGGTGGTCCTCGCGGCGGGCGAGGGCACGCGCATGGCGTCCCGCCTGCCGAAGGTGCTGCACAGGATCGCCGGCCGTTCGATGCTCCACCATGTGCTGGAAACCACGCGGCAGGCCGGCGCCACCCGTGTCGCGGTGGTGATCGGACCCGACCGCGAGGATGTTGCCGCCGAAGCGCACCGCGTGCGCCCCGATGCGCAGGTCTTCGTCCAGACCGAGCGCCTCGGCACCGCCCATGCGGTGCTCGCCGCGCGCGCCGCGCTGGAAGAGCCGGCCGATGACGTGCTGGTGCTCTATGCGGACACGCCTCTGCTGCGGCCGGAGACGCTGGAGAACCTGCGCGCGCCACTGGCCGATGGCGCGGCCGTCGCCGTCCTCGGTTTCCGGCCCGCCGATCCCACCGGGTACGGCCGCCTGCTGACACAGGGCGATGCGCTGGTGGCCATCCGCGAGGAAAAGGACGCCACCCCGGACGAGCGCCGGGTGGATTTCTGCAATGCCGGCGTCATGGCGCTGCGGGCGCGCGAGGCGCTGTCCATTCTCACCCGCATCGGCAATGCCAATGCCAAGGGCGAATATTATCTGACCGACGCGGTTGAGATCGCCCGTGCCGACGGCCTCTCCGCTGTGGCCACCGAGGCCGAGGTGGACGAGGTGGCGGGCGTCAACAGCCGCCTCCAGCTTGCCGAGGCCGAGGCGATCCTCCAGGGCCGCCTCCGCCGGGCCGCCATGGCGGGCGGGGCAACGCTGGTGGCGCCGGAGACGGTCTTCCTCTCCGTCGATACCAGGCTCGGCCGCGACGTTCTCGTGGAGCCTAACGTGGTGTTCGGTCCCGGCGTGACCGTGGAGGACGACGTGGTCATCCACGCCTTCAGCCATCTGGAAGGCGCCCATCTGGAGCGCGGTGTCTCCATCGGTCCCTATGCCAGGCTGCGGCCGGGCACCCGCCTCGGGGAAGGCGTGCGCATCGGCAATTTCGTGGAGACCAAGGCGGCGCTCATCGATGCCGGCGCCAAGGTCAACCATCTCTCCTACGTGGGCGACGCCCATGTGGGGTCCAATGCCAATGTCGGTGCCGGCACCATCACCTGCAATTACGACGGCTTCTCCAAACATCGCACCGAGATCGGCGCGGGCGCCTTCATCGGCACCAATTCCTCGCTGGTCGCACCGGTGAGCGTCGGGGCAGGGGCCTATATCGGCTCGGGCTCGGTCATCACCGATGACGTACCGGCGGACGCCCTCGCGCTGGGGCGCGGCCGGCAGGCGGTGAAGGAAGGCTGGGCCGCGGCCCTGCGCGCTGCGCGGGGCAAGCCGAAGGTGTGACGATTGGAAAGGCGAAGTGATTCCTCACTTTTGCCCGAAGCAGGCTAGAGATTTGAACCTGAAGCTCGGCTTGCGGCGTGTCTGCCCAACGAACACCTGAAAGCTGCGTAGAAGAAAAGCTGTGTTGTTCGGTCGCGATGCAGGCCGGGCGACCTTCCCATACAGCACGTGCCGGAGCGCGTGCGGCGTGACCCTTGTGGAGTTCTATCCCTCATGTGCGGCATTGTCGGCATTCTCGGTCAGGGTCCGGTTGCGGAAGACGTCATCGATGCCCTGAAGCGGCTCGAATATCGCGGCTATGATTCCGCCGGCATCGCCACGCTGGAGCACGGGCATCTCGCCATCTGCCGGGCCGAGGGCAAGCTGCGCAATCTCGACCAGAAGCTTGCGCGCCATCCGCTCGCCGGCCACAGCGCCATCGGCCACACCCGCTGGGCCACCCACGGCAAGCCCTCCGAGCGCAATGCCCATCCCCACTCGGGCAAGAAGGTCGCGGTGGTGCACAATGGCATCATCGAGAACTTCCGCGAGCTGAAGGACGAACTGATCGCCGGCGGCGCACACTTTCTCTCCGAGACCGACACGGAAGTGGTGGCCCTGCTGGTGGACCGCGAGCTGCGTGCCGGCCGCTCGCCCGTGGAGGCGGTGGGCAAGGTGCTGCCCCGCCTGCGCGGCGCGTTCGCGCTCGCCTTCCTGTTCGACGGCGAGGACGATCTCCTGATCGCCGCCCGCAAGGGCTCGCCGCTCGCCATCGGCTACGGCAAGGGCACCATGTATCTGGGCTCGGACGCCATCGCGCTCGGCTCCTTCACGGACGAGATCGTCTATCTGGAAGAGGGCGACTGGGCGGTCATCACCCGCGCCGGGGCGGAGATCCGCGACCTCACCGGCGCGGTGGTGAAGCGGCCGATGGTGAAGGTACCGGCCGGGGCCATGCTGGTGGACAAGGGTAACCACCGCCACTTCATGGCCAAGGAGATCTACGAGCAGCCGGAAGTCATCCCCCACACCTTCGGCCATTATATCGACCCGACCAAAGAGACGGTGGTGCTGCCCGAGCTGCCCCTCGATCTCGGCTCGGTGACCCACATCTCCATCACCGCCTGCGGCACCGCGCTCTATGCCGGTGCCGTTGCGGAATACTGGTTCGAACGCTTCGCCCGCGTGCCGGTGAGCATCGATATCGCCTCCGAATTCCGCTACCGCGAAACCCCGCTCCAGCCGGGCGGCATCACCATCGTCATCTCCCAGTCGGGCGAGACGGCCGATACGCTGGCCTCCCTGCGCTATGCCAAGGAACTGGGCCAGAAGGTGGTCGCGGTGGTGAACGTCCCCACCTCCACCATCGCCCGCGAGGCCGACGTGGTGCTGCCCACGCTGGCCGGGGTTGAGATCGGCGTCGCCTCCACCAAGGCCTTCACCTGCCAGCTCGCGACGCTCGCCTGCCTCGCCGTGGCGACGGGCCGGGCCAAGGGCGTGCTCACCTCCGACGACGAGCACCGCCTGGTGCGCGCCATGATGGAAGTGCCGCGCCTGATGACCGAGGCGCTGAAGCTGAGCCCGGAGATCGAGTTGCTCTCGCGCACCCTCGCGAAGGCACAGGATGTGCTCTATCTGGGCCGCGGCACCAATTATCCGCTGGCGCTGGAAGGTGCGCTGAAGCTGAAGGAGATCAGCTACATCCACGCCGAAGGCTATGCGGCGGGCGAACTGAAGCATGGCCCCATCGCGCTGATCGACGAGAAGATGCCGGTGGTGGTGATCGCGCCCTATGACCGGGTGTTCGAGAAGACCGTCTCGAACATGGAGGAGGTGGCGGCGCGCGGCGGGCGCATCATCCTCGTCACCGACCAGAAGGGCGCGGACCTTGCCAACGTCACCGCCATGCAGAAGCTGATCCTGCCCGAGATGCCGGCGACGATCGCTCCGCTGATTTATTCCATCCCCGTGCAGCTCATCGCCTATCACACGGCGGTGCTCATGGGCACGGACGTGGACCAGCCGCGCAATCTCGCCAAATCCGTCACCGTGGAGTGAGGGCAGGCGCCCTCATTTCCCCCCGCCCATTCCCGTTTCGGCGGTGCGCAGCAGGTCGTCCTGCTGCGCCTGCGAGAGGACGCGTCGGGGCACCATCCGGAACAGGGCGTCGCTCTCGAAGAAGAGGATCATGTGCCGGTCCTGCTTCATCTTGACGAGGTCGCGCCACGGCAGCGTCGCGTCCCCCTGCGGCGCCTGGGTCTGAAGCGCCTCGTCGGTCCACGCGAGTGTGAAGGGCTGGTTCAGCGATTTCTGCTGCGCAAAGATGCGGCGCGCGAGGCGCCCGTTGCGCCACCGGGTGGACCAGATCATGACGGCGGGAAAGAGCACCGCCAGCATCCCCGCCAGCGGCAGCGGCAGGTCGTCTCCTGACAGAGCCTTGATGGCAAAGACGGTGAGGCCCACCGTCACCAGATCAAGGAAGAGTACCGATAGGACGCCCCGCGCCGAGAGCAGGGCCTGGGTCTGAAATAGCTGATAGGCGCGCGCCACATCGTCGGCCGTGAGCTGGATCGAGATCGGGCCGCGCTGGGAGAGTGTCGTTTCCGTCATCAGTTTCTTTTTGACCGTGTTCGGTCAATGGAATGCCATGACCGTCTTCGTGCAATGTTAAACGTGGATTTTTGTCTGTAAATGGTCCTGCCAAAGGGCTTGAAATCGCGATCACTACAATGGTGCCGACCTGATGTCTTGTGGTTCATCGTGCCGATAGTCTGGTTGCTGAGTGCTCAGGCACGCGCACCAGAGGGATATTCAAGAAAAGCGCGCGGTGGTTTGTGCATGGTGCACTGCGGTCGCGGCGCAAGTAAGTCGACGTATTCGCAGTCGCAATATTTTAAATGACGCAGGGGTATGTCCCGTTTTGGTTGATTATTGCCCCAACATGCTACCGCTTTGGAGGTTGATTCCGTATCCATCGCCACACGCACCGTGCCAATTTCGCCCCAGGCATCGAAACGGCTGTTGCTAGCCAAGAATTCCGGGGCGCCGTATGTTGAAGAACATGTCCATCAGGGCGAAGATCCTGCTCGCCTTCGCCGTCGTTCTGCTCGCCAATATCTGCAGCGGGGCGGTCATCCTGATGTCCAGTCGGACCGTTGACCGCAATGTGAACTGGACCATCCATACCTATGAGGTCCTGACGGAAGCTGATCAGCTTCTGATCTCGCTCATCAATCAGGAGACGGGCCTGCGCGGCTATCTCGTCACCGGCAAGACCTCCAGCCTTGAGCCCCTCACGGCGGGTGAAGCCGGCTATCGGCAGGCGTGGGCCAAGCTGAAGTCGCTCACCAGCGACAATGCCGTCCAGCAGCAGCGTCTCGATGCCATGCAGAAAGAGGTCGAGCAGTGGCAGCAGAACGTCTCGCGCGCCGCCATCGATCTCATGGGCAAGCCTGGACAGGAAAGCGCCGCGCAAGACATCGAGCGTTCCGGCAAGGGCAAGGCGAACTTCGACAAGATCCGGTCGATCCTGACCGACTTCAAGGGTGCCGAGGCGTCGCTGCTTGAGGCGCGCGCCCAGGCCGTGGCGGCCGCGCAAACCGCCATCGTCTATGCGGTCGTGCTGGCAGTGCTCGCCGTTCTGGCGCTGGCCGTCCTTGCAGCCGTCGCCCTGAATGCCCTGCTTGCCAAGCCCATCCGCCGCGCCATCACCTCCATGGAGAAGATAAAGGGCGGCGACTACGCGACGCAGATCGACGACACCGACCGCCGGGACGAAATCGGCCTCATGGGCAATGCGCTGGTGTCGTTCCGCGACAGCCTCGGCGAGGCTGATCGCCTGGCCAAGGAAAACGCCGCGCGCGATGAAGTGGAGCGTCAGAGGCTCGCCAAGCGCAACACCCTCGCGGCCGACTTCGTCTCCCGCATGACCGAGCTCTCGGCCGCCTTCGCTGCTTCTTCCGGGCAGGTGGCAAGCTCCGCCCGCAACCTGTCGGCCACGGCCGAGCAGACCTCCCGGCAAGCGCAGGCGGTGGCCTCGGCTGCCGAGGAAGCGGCGGAGAATGTGCAGACGGTTGCGGCCTCGTCCGAGGAACTGGCCGCTTCCGTTCGCGAGATCACCGGCCAGGTGAGCCATTCCGCCCAGGTCGCGGACGTCGCCTTCACTGAGGCTGAGAAGTCCAACAGCCGCATCGGCGAACTCGCCACGGCGGCCACCGCCATCGGCGACGTGATCTCCCTCATCAAGGGCATCGCCGACCAGACCAACCTGCTGGCGCTCAACGCCACCATCGAATCCGCCCGTGCCGGCGAAGCGGGCAAGGGTTTTGCCGTGGTGGCCTCCGAGGTGAAGCAACTCGCCTCTCAGACGGCCCGGGCGACCGACGAGATCGCCGCCAAGGTTGCGGAGATCCAGCAATCCACGCAGGGCACCGTCACCTCCATGGCGGAGATCATGCGGGTGATCGCCAACATGAAGCAGATCTCCTCCTCCATCGCCGGCGCGGTGGAAGAGCAGGGCGCTGCCACCGGCGAGATCGCCGAGAACTGCCAGCGTGCCTCCAGCGGCACGCAGATGGTGACGCAGAACATCAGCGGCGTCGGGCAGGCTGCCCAGCTCACCGGCTCCGCCTCCACTGAACTTCTGGCGTTGTCCGAAGGGCTCTCCGGTCAGGCGGGCGATCTGAAGCAACTGGTGGAGACCTTCGTTCGGGACCTCAACGCCGCCTGAGCCGCAATCCGCCGCTCATCGCCGGACCCCAGCATCCCCCGCGACGCACGCGGGGGATGCTCTGCTTTCAAGGGGCCTGCTGCGCACGTCTCCGCGCCGATCTCGCCGCCCATCCCGACCTCGACCCTTCCGGCGCCGGTGCTGATCGCCACCATCGACCGGGTGCTCACCTGGGTCGAGGCCAATCTGCCCGCCAGCATTCCCGCCGCCGCTCGCCAGAGCACCCGCGCCGGCTGCGTTGCCCCGCGCGACCAGATCCGCACCGAGGCCGACAGCATCCGCGCCCAGCGTGCTGCCAAGGGCCTGGAAAATCGCTGAGCGACGGCAACGCTTTCGCCGCCCGTGCGTTAGATGCAGGACAACTGGCAAGGGGGACCGCCGCATGCGCGTGTTGACCGCCGTTATGATGGCCGTCACCGCAGCCCTGTCGCTGCCCGCAACCGTCCGGGCAGAGGGCTTTTCCACCCACGACCTCACGCCCTTCGCCGCGCGGGTGACTGAGGCCATCGGCACGAACTGCCAGCCCGCCGCCGATCCCGCGCGCCTGACGCTGCTGTGCCCGGACGTCAAAGGGCCGCTCGTCGATATTTTCCTCAGGCGTCGGGACAGCGGCGACCGCATCGAACAGAATATGCGCGCCGGCAAAACCGGCCAGGCCGAGCTGGAGGCGCTCTGCCGCAAGATCAACGACCGTTGCACCGTGACCCTGCTCGATGTCGCCCCCGCGGTCGGCTGGATCGGCGCGCAGCCGATGGGCCGGCAGGCCCTGTCCACCGCCGTCCTCGTGCGTGATGGCGATGAACTGGTCGTTCGCGCCCTCGCCTCCGACCCGCAGGCCGCCCGCGCCGCAGTTGACAAGGCCCTCGCCATCGTCCGGCCGGTGATCGGCGACTGATCCGCCCGCTTTCCCCTGCCCACCGACAGGAGACCACCATGCGCCTGCGCACCGTCGCCCTCTATCCGTTCGGTCGCGTCGCCATGAAGATCGCGAGGCCGGCAAACAGGAGACCGAGCCCCCACAGCACATAGATGGGCGCGCCGAAATACCAGGCGCCGGTCCAGCTTCCGATGAAGCTTGCGAAGGCAAACAGCTTGGCGATGAGCGGGATGGCGCCGGTCTCGCGCCAGCGCACCACGCTCGGGCCGAGATAGCGGTTGTTCAGCATCCAGGCCTCGAAGCGGGGCGAGGATTTTGCAAAGCACCAGGCGGCGAGGATGAGGAAGATGGTGCCCGGCATCATGGGCACCACCATGCCGATGGCGCCGATGGTCACGAACACCAGCCCGGCGGAAAACAGCAGCCGTTGCAGCAGGATCTGGCGGAAGGTGGCGGCGGCGAACGGGGGCCGCGGCGGCTCGGTGGACACTGGGCAGGAAACCTTGGGCGGCGACGTAATCGCGCGCAGGGTGGCCCCTTAGCCGGCCGAGAGCAAGCGCACCGCCGCATCGCGCTCCTGCACATAGAGCAGCGTGCGCACCCGTTCGCCTTCGGGGCCTTCGAGATCGGGATTGCCGGGCACCAGACGCGCGGCGGCATCGCGGGCCTGCGAGACGAGGGCGCCATGCACCTCCATGCGCGCCACCTTGAAGCCGGGCAGGCCGCTCTGCTTGGTGCCGAGCACGTCGCCCTCGCCGCGCAGGCGCAGGTCTTCCTCGGCGATGCGGAAGCCGTCCTCGCTCTCGCGCAGGATGGCGAGGCGGGCCTTGGAGGTCTCGCTCAGGGGGCCGCGAAAGAGCAGCAGGCATGTCGAGGCCTTCTCGCCGCGCCCGACGCGCCCGCGCAACTGGTGGAGCTGGGCGAGGCCGAAGCGCTCCGCATGCTCGATCACCATGAGCGTGGCGTTGGGCACGTTGACGCCCACCTCCACCACCGTGGTGGCGACGAGAATGCGCGCCTCGCCTGAGGCAAAGCGTGCCATGGCGGCGTCCTTGTCGGCGCCGGACATGCGTCCGTGCACCAGTTCCACCGCCTTTTCGCCGAACACCTTCTTCAGATGTGCGGCGCGCTCGGTGGCGGCGGCGAGGTCCGAGGTGTCGCTTTCCTCCACCAGCGGGCAGATCCAGTAGGCCTGTGCCCCGTCGCGCAACTGTCGGCCGAGGGCGCCGACCACTTCGTCCAGACGCTCCAGCGAGACGGAGCGTGTGTCCACCGGCTTGCGGCCCGGCGGCTTCTCCCGCAGCTCGGAACTGTCCATGTCGCCGAACAGGGTGAGGACGAGGGTGCGGGGGATGGGCGTTGCCGTCATCAGCAGCATGTCCACCGCCGCCCCCTTGCGGGAGAAAGTGAGGCGCTGCTCGACGCCGAAACGGTGCTGCTCGTCCACGATGGCGAGGGCAAGATCAGCGAAGGCCACATCGTCCTGAATGAGCGCGTGCGTGCCCACAACGAGTCCGATGCGCCCGCTGGCGAGCCCCTCCAGAATGCCGGCGCGGGTGCGCCCCTTCTCGCGGCCGGTGAGCACCGCCACCTCGATGCCGGCGGCGGCCGCCAGCGGCGCGATGGTCTCCAGATGCTGGCGGGCGAGGATTTCGGTGGGCGCCATCAGCGCCGCCTGACGGCCGGCCTCGATGGCTGCGGCGGCAGCCAGAAGCGCCACCACGGTCTTGCCCGAGCCCACGTCGCCTTGCAGCAGGCGCAGCATCCGCGTGTCCGCCGCAAGATCGGCGCGGATGGCGGCGAGCGCCTCTTCCTGCGCGCTGGTGAGGCGGAAGGGCAGGGCCTTGAGGATGGCGGCGGCGAGCCGTCCGTCGCCGCGCGTCGGCCGCCCGCCGGCCTTCACCTGCGTCTGCCGCACGAGGGCGAGCGTCACCTGATGGGCATAGAGCTCATCGAAGGCGAGGCGCTCCCAGGCCCGGCCGGTGGGCAGGCCGTCCACCGGGGTCTCGGGCTGGTGGATGCGCTTCAGAGCCTCGCGGAAGGAGGGCCAGTCGCCCCGCTCCAGAAGCTCCGGCGGAATGGCCTCCGGCAACTCGGGCACGCGGGCGAGCGCGGCCTCCATGGCGCGACGCACATGGCCGCCGGCGAGGCCTTCGGTCAGCGGATATTTAGGTTCCACCGGCGGCAGCTTGGCGAGGCCTGCCGCATCGAGGATGCGGTCGGGATGGGTCATCTGCCGCATGCCGTCATAGAGCGTCACGCGCCCGCACAGCCAGCGCGTCTCGCCCACGGGCAGCAGGCGCTCGATGCGGGCGCGTTCGATGTTGAAATGGACCACCGTCAGGTCGCCGCTGGCGTCCGAAACGAAGGTCCGATGCGGCGCGCGCCGGCCGGGGGGCGGGGCGCTGTGGCCGTCCACGCGCACTTCCAGCGTCACGTCCGTTTCCGGCTCGGCCTCGAAGATGGTCGGCCGCGCCCGGCGGTCGATGAGGCCGGAGGGCATGTGGAAGAGGAGGTCGATGACGCGCGGATTTTCCCGCCCCAGCAGCCGCCCGAACGGGCGCACCATCTTCGGCCCGATGCCGGGAAGCGTGGTGAGGGGGGCGAAAAGCGGATCGAGCAAAGCCGGGCGCATGGGGCGCCGAAAGTGGCGGATGGGGGGGATTCGGGCAAGCGGCGGCGTTCGGGCGGGGGCGGGCGGTGCTCAGTTGCCGGAACAAGTGGCGTCGCCCGCCGTTGCGTCACAGCTTGTTTCACGATGCCGGGGAGACCGATGTCCGCGCCGCGCCTGATGGGATGGTGTCTTGTGGTGCTCATGGCGCTCAGCGCCCCGGCGCTGGCGCTCACCCCCGACGAGATCAACACAGCGCCCTTCGTGGCCGACCCGGCGACGCCGTCGGCCGCGAGCCCTTCTGATGCCACCAATGAGAATCCGGCGAAGTCCAAGTCTGGAAAGGCCGGAAAGGACAAGTCCGCCCGCAAGCGCGACAAGGACAAGCCGAAGGGGCCGCAGGGGCTCATCGTCAAGGTGCAGGTGCTGCTCGCCCGCAAGAGCATCTCGCCGGGCGAGATCGACGGCATGGATGGCGAGAACTACCGCAAGGCCCTCGCGCAGTTCCGCCGCCAGAACGCCCTCGGAGAGGGCGACCGGCTGGACGAGGCCACCTGGGCGGCGCTGGGCGGCCCGACCACCACCGACATCGTGACCACCTACACCGTCACCGCGAAGGATGCGCGCATGCGCTTCCCGCGCACCATTCCGCACGATTTCGCCAAGCAGGCGAGGATGAAGCGGCTGGATTTCACCAGCCCGACGGAGATGTACGCCGAGCGCTTCCACATGAGCGAAGGGCTGCTCAAGGCGCTCAATCCCCGTCTCAAGACGCTGAAGGCAGGGGATGCCATTTCGGTGCTTCAGGTGGCCCATGATCGCCCGACCCAGCCGGTGGAGCGCATGGAGGCGGTGAAGGCGACCGGCATGCTCGTGCTCTACGGGCCGGGTGACGCCATCATCGCCAGCTATCCCGCCACCATCGGCAGCGCGGACACCCCCTCGCCGGAAGGCGATTACAAGGTCCTGCGCATCGCCCATGATCCGCGCTACGAATACGATCCCAAGAAGAATTTCCAGCAGGGCCGCAACACCCGCCGCCTCATGCTGCCGCCGGGTCCCAACAATCCGGTCGGCACGGTCTGGATCGCCCTGTCGAAGCCGACCTTCGGCATCCACGGCACCCCCGCACCCTCGCAGGTGAGCAAGACGTCCTCCCACGGCTGTGTGCGCCTCACCAATTGGGATGCGGAGGAAGTGGCGGCCCTCATCAAGCCGGGCGTGAAGATGCGCTTCGTCGAGCCCTCCGGCTCATGAGGCGGGGTGTGCGGGCGCTCGCCGGCTGCGTTGTGCTGCTCCTGCTGGCGTCGAACGGGGCATCACCCGCGGCGGCAGCACCGCAGCGGCCGCCAGCCTCGGTGAGCCAGCCGCACCCGCCGCCAGCGCCCGTGCGGGCCGCGAAGCGACAGGGGCGTCTGCCGCCCGATGGGGCGCCGCTCCCTGTCCCGTCGCCTCTGCGCATGGCGGTAGATGCCGTGAAGCGGCAGGGCCTGCTGGGCGCGCCGACGGTTCCGCTGCCTCTGCCGCGTCCCGTGGAGATCGGCGGAAAGCCGGCCGCGCCGCCGGTTGCCGAGGCACCCACGCCCACGCCCCAGCCCAAGCCGGACATTGCGCCCGAGGACAGTGCCCCGACGCCCGAGCCCATGGAGGGCGAGGCCTATGCCGCCTGCCTCAAGACGTTCGAGGCCAGGGGCGGAGAGCCCGTGCCGCGGGAGCAGGGGGAGGGCACGTCGGACGGCGATGGCGCCTGCACCATTCCCGGCGCCGTCACCTTTTCCCGTATCAAGCTGGTGGAGGGCGGCACGGTGGCGCTGGAAAGTGCCGTCACCGTGCGGTGCACGCTGGCGGTGGAACTCGCCGGATGGGTGCGGGAGGATCTGGCGCCGCTGGTGCAGCGTCAGGGCGGCGAACTCTCCGGCCTCACCGGCGTCGGCGGGCAGGCCTGCCGCCCGCGCAACGGCCAGAAGGGCGCGCAGATCAGCGAGCACGCCAGCGGCAATGCCTTCGATCTCCTCGGCCTCAAGCTGAAGGACGGCAAGGTGGTCGAGCTGTGGAAGGCAGAGGCAGGAACGAAGGATCTGCGCGCGGGCGTGCGCGAGAGCGCCTGTGCCCGGTTCCGCACGGTGCTGGGGCCGGGAGCGGATAGCGCCCACGCCAACCATGTGCATCTCGACATGCGCCAGCGCCGCAACGATTTCCGCATGTGCCAGTGGAATGTGGACTAGGCGGGCGCCCGCGCCCCCGTGTTTCAATGGGGCGCGAAGGTGCTTTACAGTCGCATCGTCAGGGGGCGCTTGGCATGACCGACAGTGAAGCCGAACGGGCGGAGCGGGCCGCCTTCATCCTCAGCCTGCGGCGGCGGGGCATCCGGGATCTGGCGGTGCTGCGGGCGCTGGAGCTGGTGCCGCGCGGCCTCTTCGTGGACCCGACTTTGCGTCGCCATGCCTATGAGGATGTGGCACTCCCCATCGCCTGCGGGCAGACCATGTCCCAGCCGAGCCTCGTCGCCCTGATGACCGAGGCACTCGCGCTCAATGCCGAGCATACGGTGCTCGAGATTGGCACGGGGTCGGGCTATCAGGCCGCCGTCCTCTCCCATCTCGCGGCGCAGGTGGTGACCATGGACCGCTACCGGGCGCTGGTGGGCGAGGCGCAGACGCGCTTTCAGGTGCTCGGCCTGCGCAACGTCGCCGCCTTCGTGGGGGACGGCACGCAGGGCCTGCCGGGCCGCGCGCCCTATGATCGCATCATGATCACCGCCGCAACCGGGGAGGTGCCCCGCGCGCTGGTGGATCAACTGAAACCGGGCGGCGTCCTCATCGCCCCCATCGGCGCGCCCCGCGAGGTGCAGAAGCTCCGCCGGTTCATCAAGGATGGCGGCAACCTTGAGGCGAGCGACCTCATGGACGTGCGCTTCGTGCCGCTGGTCGCCGGGGTGGCCGCGCTGCTCTGATCGGTTCCGCCGACGCCGCGCGGACCCCTCCGATCTTCCCAAGGCCGACGAAGTCGCGCCGGTTCGCTCCGCCCGTGATGGGCGGTGGGGGCTGGCGTGTGCCCTCGATGCGCTTCCCGTAATCTTCCGGGGTAGGGAGGTATTGGGTGGGGTAATTTTTGGTTTGTAAAACTAAAATCTTCTGAAGAAGAAGTCCTCTAATCTGATCTTGATTTATTGACTCGGTCTAACGCAGGTGTGAGCATGTATATGAAGTGAATTCGTGATCAATAAATTGGAGAGTTGCAGTTATTTTGTGGCTCTTCTTCTGGTGGTGGGATCGGGTCTGTGCAAATCGATATGAAAATCTCCGGCTCGGCTATGCCCAAGCCGGGGCTTCCCGTGCGGGCGAGCCTCTGCGCGTTTTCCGCAACGCTCGTCGCCGGATGCACGCTAATGGGCGCGGCGCCCGCTCTGGCGCAGCAGGCGGGTGGCGATGTGGTGCTTGATACCGTGACCGTTCAGGCAGATGGCCCCCGCTCGGCGCTGCCGCCGCCGTTCCCCGGCGGACAGGTGGCACAGGGCGCGCAACTCGGCCTTCTCGGCAATACGGATCTCTTCAGCACCCCCTTCAGCCTCATCAGCTACACGAGCGAAGCGATCCGCGACCGGCAGGCGGTGACTGCGGCGGATGCGCTGATCCTCGATCCGTCGGTCCGCGTGACCAGTCCGCCCGGAGGGCTGCTGGATTCCTATTACATCCGCGGCTTTCCCATCAACGAAGGAACGGCAGGCGAAATCGCCTTCGCCGGCGTCTATGGGGTGGCGCCGTCCTTCCGCATCTTCAACGACTATGTGGAGCGCATCGAGGTCCTGAAGGGGCCGGGCGCGCTGCTCTACGGCATGTCGCCGAACGGCGGCGTGGGTGGCGTCATCAACATCGTCCCCAAGGTCGCCCAGGGCGATCTCACACGGCTGAGCACGGGCTATGCCTCCGATGCGAGCGGCAACCTCCATGCGGATGTCTCCCGCCGCTATGGCGAGGGTCAGGAATTCGGGGTGCGCTTTTCCGGCGGCCTCGCGGCCGGCGATACGCCGCTCGAGAACCAGTCCGACCGCTTCAAGGTTGGAGCGCTGGCCCTCGATTATCAGGGCGAGCGCTATCGCGCGTGGCTCAATGTCCTGGCGCAGAACGAGAATATCACCGCGCCCTCGCGCCCTTACTTCATGGCGAGCGGGGTTGCCGTGCCGCCGGCGCCCGACGGCAGCACGAACGTCACGCAGCCATGGGAATGGTCGCGGTCGCAGGACACGTCGGTCCTGCTGCGCAACGAGTATGACCTCACCGACAACATCATGATCTTCGCCAATGCGGGTGGTGGCAATTCGCAGGTGGAGCGCTTCTTCGGCCTGCCGACCATCCTCAATCCCATCGGCACCACCTCGTCGGCGATCCAGTATTACGATCTCGACGTCAACCGCTACACGCTGGAGGGCGGCGTCCGCGCCAAGTTCCAGACCGGCTTCGTCAACCATACGCTGACGGTGCAGGGTTCCTATTATAACGAGACGCAGGACCGCGCCTTCCCGAAGAGCCCCGGCTCGGTGCTGTCCAACCTCTATGCGCCGGTGACCCGGCCGCAGCTCTATTACGTCCCGACGACGCCGACCCCTCTCTCCGACAGCACGCTCAGCGGCGTGTCGGTGGCCGATACGCTGGGCGTGCTGGAGGACCGCATCCAGGTCACGCTGGGCGCCCGCCTGCAGAAGGTGGAGTCCAACAATTATTCGGCGACCACAGGCGCGCGCACGAATCCCTATGACGAGACCGCCGTCTCGCCCATGGCCGGCATCGTCGTGAAGCCGCTGTCCAACGTCTCCTTCTATGCCAATTATATCGAGGGGCTGAGCCGCGGCGATCAGGCGCCTGCCACCGCGGCCAATGCCGGGCAGATCTTCGCGCCCTATCAGGCGAAGCAGGCCGAGATCGGCGTCAAGGCGGAGTTCGGCAAGCTGGTGACGACGCTTGCCCTGTTCCAGATTTCCAAGCCCAGCGCGGAGCTCAGCCCGACGCTCGTCTATTCGGTCAGCGGCGAGCAGCGGGTGCGTGGCATCGAACTGGAGGTGTTCGGTGAGGTGACGCCGGGCGTGCGGGTCGTCGGCGGCGTGACGCTGATGGACGGCGAGATCGTCCAGAGCGTGACGGCGGCGAGCCTCGGAAACACGCCCATCGGCGTGCCCGGCGTGCAGGCCAATATCGGCGGCGAATGGGACCTGCCCTGGATCAAGGGACTCACGGCCACCGGCGCGCTCATCTACACCGGCAAGCAGTACGTCAATCTGGCCAACACCCAGTGGCTGCCGGACTGGACGCGGGTGGATCTCGGCTTGCGTTACGTCACCACCATCGCGGACCACCGCACCACGTTCCGGGCGAGCGTGCAGAATGTCGCGGACACCTCCTACTGGTCCGGCGTTGCCTCGTTCGGCACCTTCTCGCTGGGGGCGCCGCGAACCTTCCTCGTCTCCATGGACGTCGATTTCTGATCGGCCCGCATTGCGCCTCCGCTCCCGCTGATCTACCAAGAAGGCGGTGGCGGTGGAGCGGTAATAGGATGCGTTTGATGCTGGCGGCGCGGCCTTTTCGATGCGTCATGGCCATCGCCGTGGTGCTGCTCGTCACCGCCTGCGGCGGTCGCCCGCCCGGTGTTCTCGTGCCCGTTCAGGCCCCCGACGTGCCCGGCACCTCCAAGGTGTCGATGATCGTCGCCACCACCCGCGCCAAGGCCACCACCACGACGGACATGTTCTCCGGCGAGCGCGGCAAGGCGCCGAGCTTTGCGGAGATCACCGTCTCCCTTCCGCCGGACGCCGCGCGTCAGGTGGGCGAGGTCCAGTGGCCGCGCAGCGTGCCGGGCAACCCGGCCACCGACTTTGTCGTGACGGATGCGCAGGACCTCTCCATGCCGCAGGCGCAGGCCTGGCTGAACCGGGACGTCGCCAAGCGGCCGAAGCACCGCGTGCTGGTGTTCATCCACGGCTATAACAACCGCTTCGACGATGCCGTCTTCCGTTTCGCGCAGATCGTGCACGATTCCGGCGCGGACGTGACGCCGATCCTCTTCACCTGGCCTTCGCGCGGCAGCCTGCTGGCCTATGGCTACGACCGGGAGAGCGCCGTCTATTCCCGCGACGCCCTCGAAACCCTCCTCACCGCTCTCAACAAGGACCCCGCGGTGGGCGAGATTTCCGTGCTCGCGCACTCCATGGGCAATTGGGTGACCTTCGAGGCGCTGCGCCAGATGGCCATCCGCAACGGCCGGGTGCTGCCGAAGATCAAGAACATCATGCTGGCCGCGCCCGACGTGGACGTGGATATCTTCAACAGCCAGTGGCAGGACCTCGGCACGCCGTCGCCCAACGTCACCATCTTCGTCTCGCAGGATGACAAGGCGCTGCGCGTCTCCCAGCGCGTGTGGGGTTCGCGTGCCCGCCTCGGCCAGATCGATCCCGAGCAGGAGCCGTTCCGCAGCGAGTTCGAGGCCCGCAAGATCAACGTCTATGACCTCACCAAGCTGAACACGCCGGACGGGCTCAACCACGGCAAGTTCGCCGAGAGCCCGGAAGTGGTGCGGATGATCGGCGGGCGCATCGCCGCGCAGTCCACCATCACGGATAGCCGCGAGGGCGTAGGCGATCGCATCGTGCAGGTGACGCAGGGCGCGGCTTCCGCCGTCGGTCAGGCGGCGGGCGTGGTCATCGCGGCGCCGGTGGCGGTGGTGGATTCCAACACCCGCGACAATCTGAGCTCGCAGGTGGAGAACCTCGGTGGCACCGTGTCCTCGACGGTGCATTCCACCACCAACATGATGACAACGCCCCCTTCACAATGAGGCGAGTTGTGGCTTGCGTGCCACAGTCTCGCTATTCTTGTGGCTGAGACGGATGCTTAAGCGGGCGTTTACCCGATCCGACTTTACTCCACGACATGTTCGGTGCGTGCGAGTTGGGTCACATGACATCTTCCGGCAAAATCTTGGGGCGTATTGTGACCGCGCGCTTTGCCGTGGTGGGCCTGTTGGCCGCCGGTGTGGCGGGTTGCAGCGCGGATGTGACACGATTCTCTGAAGCTGGCGGTGGCCCCCAGGCCTCCCTGCCGCGTCAGGGTTCGCCGGAGGTCACGGGGTCTCTGGGCGCCGCGCCCTCGGCGCGGGTTGATTCGGCGCCCATCGGCGCGCCGGTCGGTTCCGCCCAGACGGCCTATGCGCCGGCCAATACCTATGGCAATTCGGGCGGCCAGCCGCTCTACGGCTCCTCCGCCTACAACACGCCACCCGTGGCGCCTGCGCCGCAGGCGGCTCCGGCGGCGCACACAGCCGCTGCTGCGGCGCCGCGCACCCCGGCGCCCGGTCCGCAGCCGCTCGGCACCTTGTCCTCTACCCAGCCGGCACCTGCCCGTGCGTCGCAGCCGGTTGCGGCGGCGCCGCTGGCCACCCCGGCTCCCGCGCCCGTCGCCGCAGCTCCCGCCGCGCCGAAGACGCAGCAGGTGGCTGCCGCGACCCCAGTCGTGACGCCCGCCACGCCGGCCGTTCCCGCCAAGACCGCGGCCGTGACGCCCGCCGCCACCTCTGCGCCCGCCGCGGCCAAGGTGGATGCTGCCGCCAAGGATGACGTGGACGAGGCCCGCTCGCCGGGTTCCGGTCCGCAGTTCCGCGCGCCGGTCCGTGGTCGCGTGATCTCCGGCTTTGGCCCCAAGCCCGGCGGCACCCGCAACGATGGCGTGAATTTCGCCGTGCCGGAAGGCACCGCCGTGCGCGCCGCCGAGGACGGCACGGTCGCCTATGCCGGCAACGAGCTGAAGGGCTACGGCAACCTCGTTCTCATCAAGCATGCGGACGGCTTTGTCACCGCCTATGCCCACAACAGCGAGATCAGCGTAAAGCGCGGCGACACCGTGCGGCGCGGCCAGATCATCGCCAAGGCGGGCCAGAGTGGCGGTGTCACCACGCCCCAGTTGCACTTTGAGATCCGCAAGGGTTCGCAGCCGGTCGATCCGAGCCAGTATGTGGCCGGCCTCTGACGGGCGTTCGGTTTCCTCCTGTCTTGACGGCCGGGCTTGCCCGGCCGTTTTTCTGTCTTCCCCGCAACTGGCGGGCCGCTTGACGCTCCCCGTGCCCGCCGATAGGCCGCAGTCATGACCTTTGCCCCTTCCGGAACCCGCGCCCTCATTGTCGGCCTCTCCGGCCTCCGCCTCACCGAGGGCGAGCGCGATTTCCTGCGCGCGGTGCGCCCCTGGGGCCTCATCCTGTTCGCCCGCAACGTGGATACGCCCGAGCAGGTAGCCCATCTGGTGGCCGAAGGGCGCGAGGTTCTGGGCTGGCGCGCGCCGGTGCTCATCGATCAGGAAGGCGGCCGGGTGCAGCGCCTGCGCCCGCCGTTCTGGATCGACTATCCCCCCGCCGAGCAGTTCGGCGCGATTTACAAGGCGGACAAGGCCCGCGCGCTGAAGGCGGTCCACCTCAACTCCCGCCTCATCGCCGCCGATCTCGCCGCTCTCGGCATCGACGTGGACTGCCTGCCGGTGGCGGACCTGCGCCTGCCGGAAGGCCATGGCGTCATCGGCAACCGGGCCTATGGAAGCGAGCCGTCCACGGTCGCCGCGCTGGCGAGTGCCGCCGCGCGCGGCCTCATGGAGGGCGGCGTCCTGCCGGTGCTCAAGCACATCCCCGGCCACGGCCGTGCCCCGGCGGACAGCCACGAGCATCTGCCCACCGTCACCGCCAGCCGTTCGGAGCTGGAGGCGACGGACTTTGCCGCCTTCATGTCGCTGAACACCCTGCCGCTCGGCATGACCGCCCACGTGGTCTATGCTGCCATCGACAAGCACAACCCCGCCACCACCTCGCGCGTCGTGCTGGATGATGTGGTGCGCGGTTTTATCGGCTTCGACGGGGCGCTGATGAGCGATGACCTGTCCATGAAGGCGCTCTCCGGCTCGTTCGCCGAGCGCGCCCGCGCGTCCATCGCCGCCGGCTGCGATCTGCTGCTCCATTGCAACGGCCAGATGGACGAGATGCGCGCGGTGGCGAGCGAGAGCCCGCTGCTGGCCGGCGCTGCCGCCGAGCGGGCGGCGCGGGCGCTCGCCCGCCGCATCGATCCGCCGGCCACCGATCTCGACGCCATCCGCGACGAGCTGGCCGTGCTGCTCGAACAGCCGGTCTGATGGCGACCGGCGCGCCTCCGTCTGAGGAAGAGGGCCCCGCCGGGCCGGGCGCGTCCGATTTCATGGAAGACCAGCTCCCCGCCGCCGGTGAGGGGGCCTTCGTGGTGGACCTCGACGGTTTCGAGGGGCCGCTCGACCTGCTGCTGACGCTGGCGCGCACGCAGAAGGTGGACCTCCACCGCATCTCGATCCTGGCTCTGGCGGACCAGTATCTCGCCTTCATCGAGGAGGCGCGGCGGGTGCGCCTGGAGCTTGCCGCCGACTATCTCGTGATGGCGGCCTGGCTCGCCTATCTCAAATCCCGCCTGCTGCTGCCGGCGCCGCCCAAGGAAGACGGGCCGAGTGCCGAGGAACTGGCGGCCGCCTTCACCCGGCGCCTGCGGCATCTGGAGCGCATCCGCAAGGCGGCCGAGCAACTGATGGCCCGCGAGCGGCTCGGCGTCACCGTCTTTCCGCGCACGCCGCCGGACGAGAGCAATCCGGACACGCGGCCGGTGGTCTTCACCGCCACGCTCTATGATCTGCTCTCGGCCTATGCCACCCAGCGGCAGAAGCAGGCGCTCTCCTTCGTGACGCTGAAGACCCGCATGGTCTGGTCGCTCGCCGATGCGCGCGAGCGGCTGGAGCGGCTGCTCGGGACCACCTTGGGCGACTGGATGCGCCTCGACGAGTTCCTGATAGACTACATGACGACGCCGGAGCAGAAGGCGACCGCGCTCGCCTCCAGCTTCTCCGCCACTCTGGAGATGGTGCGCGAGGGCAAGCTGGACATCCGGCAGGATGCGCCCTTCGCGCCGCTCTGGCTGCGGTCGAGGGCCGGGCAGGGTGCGGACCCGCTTGCGCCTTCGAGTGGCGAGGATACGGCTGAGGACGGGACGAAGGACGCGGGCGCTTGAACGGGGGACGCCGCTTGGAGGAAGGGGAGGGGCGGGAGCCCGAAGAGGTGGAGGCGGGCGCGCCAGCGTCGCGCCGTGCCGCTCCGCGCCTCGACCTGTTCGACGTCCGTCCGGACGACGAGCGCGCCGTCGCGCTGGCCCGCGATCTCCGGATCATCGAGGCGCTGCTCTTCACCGCTGCCGCCCCGATCGATTCCGCCGCCATTGCCGCGCGCCTGCCCGAGAAGACGGACATCCGCGCGCTGATGGACATTCTGGCCGCCGATTACGCCCGGCGCGGCGTCAATCTCGTGCGGGTGGCGGGCGGCTGGATGCTGCGCACCGCGCCGGACCTTGCGGCCGTGGTGAGCCAGGGGGCGGTGGAAACACGCAAGCTATCGCGTGCCGCGGTCGAGGTGCTCGCCATCATCGCCTATCACCAGCCGGTCACCCGCGCGGAGATCGAGGACATCCGCGGCGTCTCCACCTCCAAGGGCACGCTGGATGTGCTGCTTGAGAGCGGCTGGGTGCGCCTGCGCGGCCGCCGCAAGGCGCCGGGGCGTCCTGTCACCTATGGCACCACGCCGGCCTTCCTCGTGCATTTCGGCCTCGACGCCCTTCAGGATCTGCCCGGCCTCGATGAACTGCGCGGCGCCGGCCTGCTCGACGGGCGCATTCCGGCCGGCTTCTCCATTCCGTTGCCTTCCGACGATTCGACCCTGCGCGACGATGAGGAGCCGCTGGAGAAGGAGTCGCTGGATCTCGCGCTGGCGCCGCTGCTCGATTATGCGGAGCGCGACGAGGAAGAGGAATGAACGCCGAAATGCCCATGCCGCGTGGCCGCTCCCCCGCAACCTTCGCCAAGGGGCTCGGCTTCGAGGCCATCACCCTGTCCTATGGTTCCGTCCAGGCGGTGCGCGGCCTCACGCTCGCGGTGGAGCCGGGGGAGGTGCTGTGCCTTCTCGGTCCCTCGGGTTGCGGCAAGACCTCGCTCCTGCGCCTCGCCGCAGGCATCGAGACGCCAGACAGCGGCCGCCTGACGGTGGACGGCATCGAGGTGGCGGGGCCGTCCGCCTTCGTGCCGCCGGAGCGGCGGGGCATCGGCCTCGTGTTTCAGGACTATGCGCTGTTCCCGCACCTGACGAATCTCGAGAATGTCATGTTCGGCCTCTCCCGCCTGCGGCGGGCGGAAGCGGAGGCAGAGGCCCGCCGCGCGCTGGCGCGGGTGGATCTGGAGCGCTTCGCGGGGGCTTATCCCCATGAATTGTCGGGCGGCCAGCAGCAGCGCGTGGCGCTCGCCCGCGCGCTCGCCCCCCGCCCTGGCATTCTCTTGCTGGACGAACCCTTCTCCGGCCTCGACCGGCGGCTGCGCGACCAGGTGCGCGCCGACACGCTGGCGGTGCTGCGCGAGGCCCGCGCCACCTGCATCATCGTGACCCACGACCCGGAAGAGGCCATGCGGCTCGGCGACCGCATCGCCCTGCTGCGGCACGGTCTTCTGATCCAGCTCGGAACGCCGGAGGCGCTTTATCGCGCGCCCGCCGACATGGGTGTCGCCCGCTTCTTCTGTGAGCTTTATGAACTGCCGGGCGTCGTCTCCGGCGGCGCGGTGGAGACGGCGTTCGGGCGTTTTCCTGCCCCCGCGCATGTGCCGGATGGCCCGGCGGCGGTGGCGGTGCGGCCCCATGGCTTCCGGTTCTCCACAGGGGCGGGCGGCGCGCGGGGCCGGGTGATCGAGAAGCGTTTCCTTGGGGAAGTCGATCTCCTGGAAGTGATCGCAGAGGGTCTGGAGCGTCCGCTCGTGGCCCGCGTGCGGCCCGGCGGCGATATTTGCCGCAGTCAGGACGTGCAGATCCACGTCGATCCGGCCGAGGTTCTTGTTTTCGCCGCTTCCGAGCCCTAGTTTCTCAGGTCAAAGCGGATGGGCGGGGACACGCACGTTCCTCAAGGACGTCCTCACGGAGGGTGAGTTATGGGTTCGATGAGCATCTGGCACTGGATCGTGGTGCTGGCCGTGGTGCTCCTTCTGTTCGGTCGCGGCAAGATCTCCGACCTGATGGGCGACGTGGCGAAGGGCATCAAGTCCTTCAAGAAGGGCATGGCCGAGGACGACGACGCGCCCGCCAAGCCGGCCGAGCCGCCGCGCGCCGTGCCGCATCAGGCGACGCCCGCGCCGGAGAGCGAGAAGAAGGCGGTCTGACGGCCCCACGGCACGACGCTCGGCCGGGACATCGTTCCGGCCGATGGTATATCCGCGCGGCACTGAAGCGTTACCCCATCCGGCACCTGCGTTCCGCCAGGTGCCGTTGGCATGAAAGGGCCGCGGTTCCCGCCGCAGGCAGAGAGCCGTCATGTTCGATATCGGCTGGTCGGAGTTCATGTTGATCGGCGTCGTGGCGCTGATCGTCATCGGCCCCAAGGAACTGCCGTCCGTGCTGCGGACGGTGGGCAAGACGGTCACGAAGCTGCGCCGCATGGCGGGCGAGTTCCAGGGGCAGTTCAACGAGGCGTTGCGCGAGGCCGAACTGTCCGACATCCGCAACGATATCGGCAACATCGTCGGCGGCGTGAAGGACAGCGTCACCAAGTCCTTCCCCGGCACCGAGGCGTTCGACCCCCTGCGCAACATCCGCGAGGACATCCGCGCCTCGGTGGAGAGCGCCACCAAGCCGCCGGAGGCGGCGGTGGCTCCCGAGGCGCCGGCGGTGCCGGCCTATGATCCCCATCGCGAGATGCGCGAAGCCATTGCGGGCGCCGTTGCCAAGGCGACCGGCAGCACCGCTGCGGCTGCCGCAACGGTTACCCCGCTCGCGGCCGCACCGACGGTTGCGGTGGAGCGCGCGCCGGCCGAGCCTCTCGTGCCCCTGCCGGGGCCGGCGGCGGAACCGGTGCTCGACACCGGCACCGATCTGTCGCAGAACCACGGCGCGCCTGCGCAGGCCGAGCACAAGTCTGCCACCGGCGCGTGACGCAGCGGAACAATCGAGGCATACGGACCTGACATGAGCGAGGAGGAAATCGACGCCTCGAAGGCCCCGCTGATCGAGCATCTGATCGAACTGCGCGCGCGACTGATCAAGTCGGTGATCGCCTTCCTGATCGCCTTCTTCCTCTGCTTCACTCTCGCCAAGCAGATCTACAACATCCTGCTGTGGCCCTATGAGTTCGCCTCCGGCTTCTCGGGCGGCGTGAAGCTCATCTATACGGCGCCGCAGGAATTCCTCTTCACGCAGATCAAGCTCGGCATGTTCGGGGCGGCGTTCCTGTCCTTCCCCATCGTCGCGACGCAGGTCTACATGTTCGTGGCGCCGGGCCTCTACCGGCACGAGAAGCAGGCCTTCCTGCCCTATCTCATCGCCACGCCCATCTGTTTCCTGATCGGCGCGATGTTCGTCTATTTCGTCGCCATGCCGCTGGCGATGACCTACTTCCTGAACATGCAGCAGGCGGGCGGCGACGGTCGGGCGGAAATCTCGCTGCTGCCGCGTGTGTCCGAATATCTCTCGCTGATCACCACGCTGATCCTCGCCTTCGGCATCTGCTTCCAGCTTCCGGTCATCCTGACGCTGCTGGGCCGCATCGGTGTCATCACCTCGGACCAGCTCAAGAAATTCCGGCGCTATGCCATCGTCGGCGTGTTCATCCTCGCCGCCGTGCTGACGCCGCCGGACGTGGTGAGCCAGCTGTCCCTTGCGATCCCGACGCTGCTTCTCTACGAAATCTCCGTCTATCTGGTGCGTGTCGTGGAGAAGCGCCGGGCGGCGGAAGAGGCGGCGCGCGAGGCCGGCTCCGGCGACGCCTGATCCTTCTCAAGGCACGCATCCTTTCGGGTTTCAACGATGGTCGGACGGCTCCCTCGGGGCCGTCATGGCCGGGCTTGCTCCGGCCATCCACGGACCGGGCGCCGCCGGCGCGGCGGGGCGGCGTGGATGCCCGGCACTGGGCCGGCATGACGGCGAGGGGCGCCCGGCCATCCGGTCTGCGGCGGAGCCGATTTCATGCATGACATCAAGTGGATTCGCGAGGAGCCCGAGGCTCTGGTGCGCGCGCTCGTGCGCCGTCAGGTGGCGAAGGACGAGGCGGTCGCCCTGCGCGACAAGCTCCTTTCCCTCGACACCGCCCGCCGCGAGACGCTGACCAAGCTGGAAGGCCTGCTCGCCCGCCGCAACGCCGCCTCCAAGGAGATCGGCCAGGCCAAGGCCGCCAAGGACGAGGCCCGCGCGGCCGCTCTGATGGACGAGGTGGCGAAGCTGAAGGTGGACGTGCCGGAACTGGAGCAGTCCGCCAAGGCCATCGAGGGGGAACTGGACGGCCTGCTCGCCGCCATTCCCAACGTGCCGCTTGAAAGCGTGCCGGAGGGCAAGGACGAGCACGACAATGTCGAGCTGAAGGTCGTCGGCACCAAGCGCAACTATGCCTTCACGCCGAAGCAGCATTTCGAGCTGGGCGAGGCGCTCGGCCTCATGGACTTCGAGACCGCCTCGAAGCTCTCGGGCGCCCGTTTCGTGGTGAACAAGGGGCCGCTCGCCCGTCTGGAGCGCGCGCTCGGCCAGTTCTTCCTCGACATGCATGTGGAGCAACACGGCTACACGGAAGTGAACCCGCCGCTGCTGGTGCGCGACGAGACCATGTATGGCACGGCGCAACTGCCGAAGTTCTTTGACGACCAGTTCGCCGTTTACGCCGGCTCCACCCAACGGGCGATCGGGGATGAAACCGATGCCGAGCGCTACTGGCTCATCCCCACGGCCGAAGTGCCCCTGACCAATCTGGTGCGAGACTCGATCCTCTCCGAGGACGAACTGCCGCTGCGCTTCACCGCCAATACGCCTTGCTTCCGCGCCGAGGCGGGATCGGCGGGGCGTGACACACGCGGCATGATCCGCCAGCACCAGTTCACCAAGGTGGAGATGGTCTCCATCACCACGCCGGAGACCTCGGAGGAGGAGCATCACCGCATGCTCGCCTGCGCCGAGGCGGTGTTGCAGAAGCTCGATTTGCATTATCGCGTGGTGACGCTGTGCACCGGCGACATGGGCTTTGCCTCGCGCAAGACCTTCGACATCGAGGTCTGGCTGCCCGGCCAGAACGCCTATCGCGAGATTTCGTCCTGCTCCGTCTGCGGCGACTTCCAGGCCCGGCGCATGAATGCCCGCTACCGTCCCGCCGAGGGCAAGGGGCCGCGCTTCGTTCATACGCTGAACGGCTCCGGCGTCGCCGTCGGCCGCGCGCTGGTGGCGGTGCTGGAGACCTATCAGCAGGAGGACGGCTCCATCGTCGTCCCCGACGTGCTCCAGTCCTACATGGGCGGCGTGACGGTCATCGCGAAGGCGTGATCCGAAGGGCGTTGCTGTTGTGCAGCGACTGCGAGGCCAACTCCCCTTGCGGGGGAGGGCTGGGGAGGGGGGTAATGCCCTCTCCACCTGAGCGTCCCATGAGCACCGCGGGGTGCGTTCCGGCGCACCCGGTCGCGGTCGCGTGTACCCCCCTCCCAACCCTCCCCCGCAAGGGGGGAGGGCTTTTGCGCGGCGCGACACATCCTAACGTCCTGCTTCATCGGCTCGTTGGCAGCTCCCTCCCCCCTTGCGGGGGAGGGTTGGGGAGGGGGGTAATGCCCTCTCCGTCCGAGCAAGCGCCAAAGGTCCCCCAACTCGCCTCGGCCGCACTGCGCAGCAGGAGCTGGCGCGAACCCCGCCCTTAACCGCGCTTCAACCTTGCTGGGCCACACTTGCCGCCCATGCAGACCCGTTCGCGCATCCGTGCCTTCTTCTTCGCCCTGCTACTCTATGTCGTGGCCGGCGGGGTGATCGGCTATTTCGCCTATCACGCCTACAATGGCGACCATGGGCTCATGGCCAAGCGGAACTACGAGCAGGACGTGGTGCGGCTGGAGACTGAACTCGCCGCCCTGAAGTCCCAGAGGCAGGCGTTGGAGCACAAGGTCTCCCTGCTTGATCCCCGATCCATCGATCCCGATCTGCTGGATGAAGAAGGGCGCAAACAGCTCGATTTCATCAATGCGAAGGACCTCGTATTGATCAAAGGGGAGAAAATGAACTGACAATAAGTTCATATCCCAAATGAACTTAAACGCAGTTCATTCCAGCAAAATCAAGCATTTGCAACGTGTTGCGGTGCAGCAAAGCACTTTTTCCGCTTTGGACTGTCCCTGAGGTGCGCTAGAGGAGAGGCCGGCTCTAGCGTTTCCTGAGGAAGTCGATGGCAGCGAGAAAACCTTCCGCCCGGGCAGAGGCGGCTCCGGCCGGCGTACCGACCTTCACCAAAGAGCAGGAATTGCTCGCCTATCGCGAGATGCTGCTGATCCGGCGTTTCGAGGAGAAGGCCGGCCAGATGTACGGCATGGGCCTCATCGGCGGCTTCTGCCACCTCTACATCGGCCAGGAAGCGGTCGTCGTCGGCATGCAGATGGCGATGAAGCAGGGCGACCAGGTGATCACCGGTTACCGGGATCACGGCCACATGCTGGCCACCGGGATGGAGTCGCGCGGCGTCATGGCCGAGCTGACCGGCCGCAAGGGCGGCTACTCCAAGGGCAAGGGCGGCTCGATGCACATGTTCAGCATCGAGAAACAGTTCTTCGGCGGCCACGGCATCGTGGGCGCGCAGGTGTCGCTGGGCACCGGCCTCGGCTTCGCGAACCACTATCGCGAGAACGGCTCCGTCTCGGTCACCTATTTCGGTGACGGCGCGGCCAACCAGGGCCAGGTCTACGAGAGCTTCAACATGGCCGAGCTCTGGAAGCTCCCGGTCGTGTACGTGATCGAGAACAACAAGTACGCCATGGGCACCGCGGTGAGCCGCGCCTCCGCCCAGACGGACTTCTCCAAGCGCGGCCAGTCCTTCAACATCCCCGGCGAGCAGGTGGATGGCATGGACGTGCGCGCCGTCAAGGCCGCCGGCGAGCGCGCCCTTGAGTTCGCCCGCTCCGGCAAGGGCCCCTACATCCTCGAGATGCAGACCTACCGCTATCGCGGCCACTCCATGTCCGATCCGGCCAAGTACCGGTCGAAGGAGGAGGTGCAGAAGATGCGGACCGAGCACGATCCCATCGAGCAGGTGCGCAACCGCCTGCTGGAGGCCGGCCTCGTCACCGAGGACGAACTGAAGAAGGTGGATGCGGAGATCCGCGACATCGTCAACGATGCCGCCGATTTCGCCACCCACGATCCGGAACCCGATCCGTCCGAGCTGTACACGGACATCGTGCGCTGACGAGCTGCCCGTGGCGGTCGTGGCCCTCATCGTCCTCTTTCTTGCGCTGGCGAGTGCCGTCGCCAGCTGGGGCGTTGCCGTGACCGAGGGATTGAAGGCGAAGGGGGCCGCGGAGGCGGCCGGCGGATCCCACGGCTCCGTCTCCATGGCCCATCTGGTGCTGTGGCCCTTCGCCGCCCGTCTGCTTTCCGGACCCGCCGCCGATCCTGCGCGCCGGGTGGGCAAGGCCCAGGTGGCCTTCATCGCAGCCTTGATGATCGCGGTTGCCGCGGTCTCCGTTTACACCAACCTTTCGGCCGTGCGCCCGCCGTCTGCCGCTCCGGCAGCCCCGGGAGCCGCTCCGTCCAGCAAGAGCTGACAGCCATGCCCGTCGATATTCTCATGCCGGCCCTGTCTCCGACCATGGAGAAGGGCAACCTCACGAAGTGGGTGAAGAAGGAAGGCGACACGGTCAAGGCCGGCGACGTCATCGCCGAGATCGAGACCGACAAGGCCACCATGGAAGTGGAGGCCGTGGACGAGGGCATCCTCGGCAAGATCCTGATCCCGGAAGGCACGCAGGACGTGGCCGTGAACACCCCCATCGCCGTGATCCTTGGCGAGGGTGAGGACGCCTCCGCAGCCAGCACGCCGGCGCCGCAGCAGAAGGTCGCCGAGAGCGCCGCCCCGGCCTCCCCGGTGGCCGCCGCCGCCCCGGCGCCGCAGGCGAGCGTGCCCTCCGCCGTCGCCAACCCGCCGGTCGTCACCTCCCAGCCTGATCCGGAAGTGCCCGCGGGCACCGAGATGGTCACGATGACCGTGCGCGAAGCGCTGCGCGACGCCATGGCCGAAGAGATGCGCCGCGACGGCGACGTCTTCGTGATGGGTGAGGAGGTCGCCGAATATCAGGGCGCCTACAAGATCACCCAGGGCCTCCTGCAGGAATTCGGCGCCAAGCGCGTGGTGGACACCCCCATCACCGAACACGGCTTCGCCGGCATGGGCGTGGGCGCCGCCATGGCGGGCCTCAAGCCCATCATCGAGTTCATGACCTTCAACTTCGCCATGCAGGCGATCGACCAGATCATCAACTCCGCCGCCAAGACGCTCTACATGTCCGGCGGCCAGGTGCAGTGCTCGGTGGTGTTCCGCGGCCCGAACGGCGCCGCCGCCCGCGTCGCCGCCCAGCACAGCCAGGATTATGCGGCCTGGTACAGCCACATCCCCGGCCTCAAGGTGGTGGCGCCTTATACGGCGGCAGACGCCAAGGGCCTGCTCAAGGCGGCCATCCGCGATCCGAACCCGGTCATCTTCCTTGAGAACGAGATCCTCTACGGCCACTCCTTCGAGGTGCCGAAGCTGGACGATTACGTGCTGCCCATCGGCAAGGCCCGCATCGCCCGCGCCGGCAAGGATGTGACGCTCGTCTCCTGGTCCATCGGCATGACCTATACGCTGAAGGCGGCCGAGGAACTGGCCAAGCAGGGCATCGAGGCGGAGGTCATCGACCTGCGCACGATCCGTCCCATGGACGTGCCCACCATCATCGAATCGGTGAAGAAGACCGGCCGCTGCGTCACCGTCGAGGAAGGCTGGCCGCAGTCCGGCGTCGGTTCCGAGATCGCCGCCCAGCTCATGGAAAAGGCGTTCGACTATCTCGACGCTCCCGTGCTGCGCGTGACCGGCAAGGATGTGCCCATGCCGTATGCCGCCAATCTCGAAAAGCTCGCGCTGCCGAACGTCGCCGAGGTGATCGAGGCGGTGCGCGCGGTCACCTATCGCTGAGCGGGAGGAGCAGACATGCCCATCGAGATCCTGATGCCGGCCCTGTCTCCCACCATGGAGAAGGGCAACCTCGCCAAGTGGCTCAAGAAGGAAGGTGACAGCGTCAAGTCCGGCGACGTCATCGCCGAGATCGAGACCGACAAGGCCACCATGGAAGTGGAGGCCGTCGACGAGGGCGTCCTCGCCAAGATCGTGGTGCCGGAAGGGTCGCAGGACGTGCCGGTGAACCAGCTCATCGCGGTTCTGGCCGGCGAGGGCGAGGATGTCGCCGCGGCTGCGGCCTCCGCCGGCTCCGGCGGCGCCAAGCCGGCCGCGGCGCCCGCTCCGGCGGCGGCCCCGGCTGCGGCTCCCGCCGCTGCCCCGGCGCCTGTGGCGGCTCCGGCTGCGGCCCCCGCTCCGGCGGCCGCGCCTGTCGCTGCCGCCCCCACCGGTGGCCGCGTGTTCGCCTCGCCGCTGGCCCGTCGCCTCGCGAAGGAGAAGGGCATCGATCTCGCGGCGCTGGCGGGCTCCGGTCCGCGCGGCCGCATCATCGCCCGCGACGTGGAAGGGGCGAAGCCCGGTGCGGCTCCGGCTGCCGCCGCTGCGGCCCCGGCCGCTGCCGCGCCCGCTCCCGCTCCCAAGGCGACTGCGGCTGCCGCGCCCGCCGTCTCCGGCCCGACCGCCGATCAGGTCAAGGCGCTGTTCGCCGAGGGCACCTATGAGGAGGTGCAGCTCGATGGCATGCGCAAGACCATCGCCAAGCGCCTTGTGGAGAGCGAGCAGCTCACGCCCACCTTCTACCTCTCGGTGGATTGCGACATCGACGACCTGATGAAGCTGCGCGAGACGGTCAACGCCTCCGCGCCGAAGGACAAGGACGGCAAGCCCGGCTTCCGCGTCTCGGTCAACGACTTCGTCATCAAGGCGCTGGCGCTGGCGCTCCAGAAGGTGCCCGCCGCCAATGCCGTGTGGGCCGAGGACCGTATCCTGCGCCTCAAGCACTCGGACGTGGGCGTCGCGGTGGCCATCGACGGTGGCCTGTTCGCGCCCATCGTGAAGAAGGCGGAGCAGAAGACGCTCTCGGCCATCTCCAACGAGATGCGCGACCTCGCCACCCGCGCCCGCACCAAGAAGCTGAAGCCCGACGAGTATCAGGGCGGCTCCACCTCGGTGTCGAACCTCGGCATGATGGGCGTGCGCGACTTCGTGGCCATCATCAACGCGCCGCAGTCCTCGATCCTGGCGGTCGGCGCCAGCGAGCAGCGGCCGGTGGTGCGTGGCGGCGAGATCAAGATCGCCACCCAGTTCACCGCCACCATCACCTGCGATCACCGCGTGATGGATGGTGCGCTGGGCGCCGAATTGCTCGCCGCGTTCAAGGGCTTCATCGAGAACCCCATGTCCATGCTGGTGTGACCGTCTGGCCGGGGGCGCCCCGCGCCCCCGGTTCCGCGCGGCCCGGTTCTGTCCCTGCGGCAGATCAAATCGCGGGGCGGCGGGACAGTGTAGCTGCTGGTGCCAGAGGCGGTGCGCCGCCTCAGCCAACACAGGAGGACGCTTCCCATGAGCCACACCCCGCACGAGATCCTCGCCGAGTTCCCCGAGCACGCGGACAAGATCCACGCTTTGCGGCAGGCGAACGCTCATTTCGCCCGTCTCTATGACGAGTATCACGAGGTCAACCGCTCGGTTCACCGGGCCGAGACCGATCTGGAGCCGCGCTCCGACGCCGACGTGGAAAGCCTCCGCAAGCAGCGGATGCGGCTCAAGGACGAGATTTACGCCCTGCTGACGCACTGATCCGGCGCACCGGGGCCGAGCCTGACCTCAGGCTCCGCTCCGGCCGCGCATGCGGGAGGATCAGCAGGAAGACCCCATCGACCCACCGGCCGCGCGCGGCGGAAGGGGAGGAGAGACCCATGGCTGAGACTTCCTACGATGTGATCGTGATCGGCGGCGGCCCCGGCGGCTATGTGGCCGCCATCCGCGCCGCGCAGCTCGGATTCAAGACCGCGGTGGTGGAGAAGAAGCACCTCGGCGGCATCTGCCTCAACTGGGGCTGCATCCCCACCAAGGCCCTGCTGCGCTCCGCCGAAATCTATCACTATATGGAGCACGCCAAGGACTACGGCCTCTCCGCCGAGAAGATCGGCTTCGACATCGGCGCGGTGGTGAAGCGCTCGCGCGGCGTGTCGCAGCAGCTGAACACCGGCGTCGGCTTCCTGATGAAGAAGAACAAGATCGACGTGATCTGGGGCTCGGCCACCCTGACGGCGCCGGGCAAGATCAAGGTCGAGGCGGCCCCCGATGCCCCCAAGGGCGCACTCGGCGGCGGCGACTATCTCGGCAAGCACATCATCGTCGCCACCGGTGCCCGCCCGCGCGCGCTGCCCGGCATCGAGCCCGACAAGAAGCTCATCTGGACCTATTTCGAGGCCATGGTGCCCGACCGCATGCCGAAGTCGCTGCTGGTCATGGGTTCCGGCGCCATCGGCATCGAGTTCGCCTCCTTCTACAAGACCATGGGCGCCGATGTGACCGTGGTCGAGGTGATGCCGCAGATCCTCCCCGTGGAGGATGAGGAGATCGCCGCCCTCGCGCGCAAGCGCTTCGAGAAGCAGGGCATGAAGATCCTCTCCGGCGCCAAGGTGACGGGCGTCACCAAGCAGGCGGACAGCCTCACCGTGCACGTGGAGGATTCCAAGGGCGCCAAGCAGGACTTCCAGGTGGAGCGCATGATCTCCGCCGTGGGCGTGGTCGGCAATGTGGACGGCCTCGGCCTCGAGAACCTCGGTGTGAAGATCGAGCGCGGCATCATCGTCACGGACGGCTACGGCCGCACCAACGTGCCGGGCGTCTATGCCATCGGCGACGTGGCGGGGGCGCCCATGCTGGCCCACAAGGCCGAGCATGAGGGCGTGATCTGCGTCGAGACCATCAAGGGTCTCCACACCCACCCAATGGACAAGGCCAAGATCCCCGGCTGCACCTATTGCACGCCGCAGATCGCCTCCGTCGGCCTCACCGAGAAGAAGGCCCGCGAGCTCGGCCGTGACATCCGCGTCGGCCGCTTCCCCTTCATCGGCAACGGCAAGGCCATTGCGCTGGGCGAGCCGGAGGGTCTGGTCAAGACCATCTTCGACAAGAAAACCGGCGAGCTGCTGGGCGCCCATCTCATTGGTGCGGAAGTGACCGAGCTGATCCAGGGCTTCGTCATCGCCATGAACCTTGAGACCACCGAGGAAGAGCTGATCCACGCGGTGTTCCCGCATCCCACGCTCTCCGAGACCATGCACGAGAGCGTGCTGGACGCCTACGGGCGCGTGATCCACACCTGATCGGGCGCCAGCGCCCGGGCGGCACTGTCGCGCCCGGCGCATTCCTCGTTTGCGGCGCGGCGCCTCGACGCTGGCGGCGGCCGCAGCTAAGACATATGTGAATGACGGCCCGGCTCGGGGCCGGCTCGAAACAGATGCGGTCCCCATGGTCACGGTCGTCAACACGCTGAACCGGCCCCGTCATCCGGAAAAGCAGAACCGTCCGGAAACGGAAGTCCTGCGCAAGCCGGACTGGATCCGCGTGAAGGCGCCGGGCTCCGCCGGCTGGTCCAACACGGCCGGCATCGTGCGCGCCAATGGCCTGCACACGGTGTGCGAGGAAGCCGGCTGCCCGAACATCGGTGAGTGCTGGGAGAAGAAGCACGCCACCTTCATGATCATGGGCGACACCTGCACGCGCGCCTGCTCTTTCTGCAACGTGCGCACCGGCATGCCCAAGGCGCTCGATCTCGACGAGCCGCAGAAGGTGGGCGAGGCGGTGGCCAAGCTCGGCCTTTCCCACGTGGTCATCACCTCGGTGGACCGCGACGACCTCACTGACGGCGGGGCCGAGCATTTCGCCCGCACGATTGCGTCCATCCGCAAGCTCAGCCCCGGCACCACCATCGAGATCCTGACCCCGGACTTCCTGCGCAAGCCGGGGGCCATAGAGGTGGTGGTCGCGGCCCGCCCCGACGTCTTCAACCACAATCTGGAGACGGTGCCGGGCAAGTATCTGACGGTGCGACCCGGCGCGCGCTACTTCCATTCGCTCCGCCTGCTCCAGCAGGTGAAGGAACTCGACCCGTCCATCTTCACCAAGTCCGGCATCATGGTCGGGCTCGGCGAGGAGCGGAACGAGGTGCTCCAGCTCATGGATGACCTGCGGGCGGCGGAAGTCGACTTCATGACCATCGGCCAGTATCTCCAGCCCACCCGCAAGCACCACAAGGTGGAGCGCTTCGTGACGCCGGACGAGTTCAAGGCCTATGAGACGGTGGCCTATGCCAAGGGCTTCCTGATGGTCTCGTCCAGCCCGCTCACCCGCTCGTCGCACCATGCGGGCGACGATTTCGCCAAGCTCAGGGCCGCCCGCGAGGCGAAGCTCGGCCGGATCTGATCGCGTGCCCTCCTTCTCGACCAAGAGGGTGGTGCGCCACTCGCCGCTCAACATGTTCGATCTCGTGGCGGATGTGGAGCAGTATCCGGAGTTCGTGCCTCTGTGCGAGGCGCTGCGGGTGCGCCGCCGGACTCAGAGCGGCGAGGGCGTCGAGATTCTCGTCGCGGACATGACGGTCGCCTACAAGCTCATCCGCGAGACCTTCACATCCCGCGTGACGCTGGACCGCCCGCGCCGGGTGATCCATGTGGAATATCTCGACGGCCCCTTCAGCCGCCTCGACAACCGCTGGGAGTTCCTTACGGCGGGCGATGGGCAGTGCGAGGTGCGCTTCTCCATTTCCTATGAGTTCCGCTCGCGCACGCTGGGCCTGCTGATGGGCGCCATGTTCGACGCCGCCTTCCGCCGTTTTGCGGATGCCTTCGAGAAGCGCGCCGACGAGGTCTACGGCAAGGCCGCCTGAGGCGTTTGGCAGGTGAGCGCGGCCGGGCCAAGGCGGGCGATGTTGGATTGGGCGTCGGCCAGTGGTGCCCGTTCGGGGCGCGGCCTTATCTTCCCGACTGCATAACGCATCCGAACCGTCATTGACGCTCGCGCCCGTGATGTCCCTCGAGGACCGTCATGCCCGGACTTGATCCGGGCATCCACGGGCTCCGGCTTGGCGCGCCTTGAGAGGTCTGTGCTGTCGGCGCGGCGTGGATGCCCGGGACAAGCCCGGGCATGACGGCCGAGGGAGCGAAGGAGTGGCCCCAATGCAGTGATGGGCAGGGCCGCCGCATCAGCCCCGCTGGAACGGCCACACGGGGGTCGTGCCGACCTGCCCGCGATGGCGCAGGAGGTGGTCGGCCAACACGCACAGCATCATGGCTTCGCCAACGGGCACGGCGCGGATGCCGACGCAGGGGTCGTGGCGGCCCTTGGTGATGAGGTCTTCCTCGGTGCCGAACTTGTCCACCGTCCGGCGGGGCGTGAGGATGGAAGAGGTGGGCTTCACCGCGAAGCGCGCCACCACGGGCTCGCCGCTGGAGATGCCGCCGAGGATGCCGCCGGCGTGGTTGGAGAGGAAATACGGCCGGCCGTCATTGCCGGTGCGCATCTCGTCCGCATTCTCCTCGCCGGTGAGGCGGGCGGCGTTGAAGCCCTCGCCGATCTCCACGCCCTTCACGGCATTGATGCTCATGAAGGCGGCGGCAAGGTCCGCATCCAGCTTGCCGTAGATGGGCGCGCCGAGGCCCGCCGGCACGCCTTCCGCCACCACTTCGATCACCGCGCCGACGGACGAGCCGCGCTTGCGGATGCCGTCGAGATAATCGGTCCACACCGGCACCGTCTCCGGGTCCGGACAGAAGAAGGGGTTCTCGCTCACCTGCGCCCAGTCCCAGCGGGCGCGGTCGATCTCGATCTCGCCGATACGGGTGAGAGCGGCGCGCACGGTCACGCCGGGCAGTACCTTGGCGGCGATGGCGCCGGCCGCGACGCGCATGGCCGTCTCGCGGGCCGAGGAGCGCCCGCCGCCGCGATGGTCCCGCAGGCCGTATTTCAGGTCATAGGTCACGTCCGCATGGCCGGGGCGGTAGCTGCCGGCGATGTCGGCATAGTCCTTGGAGCGCTGGTCCACATTCTCGATGAGCAGGCCGATGGGCGTGCCGGTGGTGACGAGGCCACCCTCCGGATGGTCCATGGTGCCGGAGATGACGCGCACCTGGTCCGGCTCGCGCCGCTGGGTGGTGAAGCGCGACTGGCCGGGCCGGCGCCGGTCGAGCGCAGCCTGCACCTCATCAACGGTAAAGCGCAGGCCGGGCGGGCAGCCGTCCACCACGCAGCCGATGGCCGGGCCATGGCTCTCGCCGAAGGTGGTGACACGGAACAGGTGCCCGAACGTGTTGAACGACATGAGGCTGGCTTCTCTAGAGATTGGCGCGCGGCGGGCCGGTTGATGCTCTGTAGAGCAGATGCCGCCGGGCTGGCAACGCAATGGCCATGCCCACAAGCACTGTCGCACCTCAAACGGGCTTTTGACCGGCTGTCACGCACAGACGGGGCGAGCTGTGTTATGGAGGAGGTGACGGAAGGTCCAACACTCTCCCATGCCCATTCTCGAAATCGCGATTGTTCTTTTTCTTGTTCTCTTGAACGCCCTTCTCGCCGCGGCTGAGCTGTCCATCGTCTCGGTGCGTCCGGCGCGGCTCAAGGCCCGTGCGGATGCCGGCCACCGGGGCGCCAAGGCTGCCCTGCTGCTCGGCGCCGAACCGGGGCGCTTCCTCTCCGTGGTGCAGATCGGCATCACCCTCATCGGCATCCTCGCCGGCGCCTTTTCCGGCGCCAGCCTCGGCGCCTATCTGGCGGAGGTCTTCGTGGGGGCCGGTCTGCCCCATTCGGCCGCCGATCCCCTGGGGTATGCCGTGGCGGTGGGCGGCATCACCTATGTCTCGCTCATCATCGGCGAGCTGATTCCCAAGCGCCTCGCCCTTCAGAACCCCGAGCGCCTCGCCTGCGTGCTGGCGCCGTTGATGCTTAGTCTTTCCAAGTTCGCGGCGCCGGCGGTGTGGGTGCTCGATGCCTCTGCCCGTGGCGTGCTGCGCCTGCTGGGCGAGAAGGACAGCAAGAAGGAAGCGGTCACCGACGAGGAAATCCGCGCCATCATCACCGAGGCGGAGACCGCCGGCGTGATCGACCCGGCCGAGCGGCGGATGATCTCCGGCGTCATGCGCCTCGCCGACCGCCCGGTCACCGCCATCATGACCCCCCGTCCGGATGTCGAATGGGTGGATGTGACGGCCGATCCTGAGGAGATTCGCCAAATCCTGCTGGAGACGCCGCACAGCCGCGTGCCTGCCTGCGAGGGCTCGCCCGAGGAGACCGTGGGCGTCATTCAGGCCAAGAAGCTGCTGAACGCCTATCTCCGCGGCGAGACGCCGGATCCGCGGACCTTCGTGGAGGCGGTGCCCTTCGTGGTGGAAACCATCGGCGCGCTGGAGGCCATGCGCGTGCTGCGCGGGGCCAGCGTGCCCATGGGCATCGTCGTGGACGAGTATGGCGATATGGTCGGCGTCGTCACCGGCTACGACCTGCTCGCCGCCATCACCGGCACCATTCTGGAGCAGGGGGATGAGGCCACCATCGTGCTCGATGGCGACGAACCCCATGTGGTCCAGCGCCTCGACGGCTCCTATCTGATCTCCGGCGAGATGCCCATCGACGACCTGCACGACGTGCTGGGCGTGGAAATTCAGGTGGATGGCCGCTTCAATACGGTGGCGGGCTTTGCGCTGGCGCACCTGAAGGAGATGCCCAAGGTGGGCACGGTGTTCGACGCGCTGGGCTGGCGCTTCGAGATCGTGGACATGGACGGGCGGCGCATCGACAAGCTGCTGATCTCCCGCCCGCCGGTCCTGCACCGGCAGAAGACGCTCCGGACGGCCTGAGGGCCGTCCCGGGGACCAACGCCTAGTCCTTCACCTCGAAGGCGCCGTCGCTCAGCACATAGATGGCGCCCTGGCGGATCGGCACCACGGCAGCCTCGTTGGCCGGCATGCCGGCCCTGGCGTGCAGCAGGGCGCGGATGACGCCGCCATGGGTCACCACCACGCCATCACCCTTGATGCGGTCGATGGCGGCACCGGCCCTGTGGGCAAGGCCGGCATAGCTCTCCCCCTCCGGCGGCACGAAACTCCAGGGATCGCGCTCGCGGGTGCGCACCCCTTCTGTGTCGCGGCGGCGGATCTCGGGCCACGTCATGCCTTCCCACTGGCCGAAGGAGAGTTCGGCCAATTGCGGGTCATGGGCGAAGTCGGAGGCCGGCAGGTTCATGGTGGTGCGCAGGATGCGCATGGTCTCCAGCGCCCGCCCGAGCGGGCTGGAGACGAAATGCAGGCCGGAGGCCTCACCCGCGAGCTGCGGCAGCACACGGCCGACGCGCGCCGCCTGGGCACGCCCGAGGCTGTTAAGAGGGATGTCGCGCCGCCCCTGGAGCCGGCCGGCCACGTTCCAGTCGGTCTCGCCATGCCGAACGAGAAAGAGGCGGCGCCGACCCGTCATCGCGCCGGCAGCGTCAGATAATGATCGTACCACTGGCCGAGCGGCGGGTAGGCCACGCGGATGTGGGCCTTGCCCGTGCCGCTGCCGCGCACGACGACGCCGGGCAGCTTTCTCCCGAGGCAGACGAGATAGCCATAATCGGTGCCGGTCACCGTGTAGGTGCCGGGCTCGACGGAGAGCTTCACGCCCGGCGAGGTGCTGACCACCGTGATGGTGGGCAGGCCGAGGTCGGTGCACTGCTGGTTGGCCGTGCCGGCGGCGAACAGAACGCCGCCCGAGCCGCCGCCGGTGTAATAGTTCACCACATAGGCGTCGGGGTCATTGTCCATGTGCTCGCCGGCACGGGACGCGGTGGCGCCCGCCGCCAGAAGCCCCAGCGCTGCCGCCAAGACGCGGCCGAAATGTCCGTTGCCCCTCATGGCTGCCTCCGGTTCCGGGCTGGCGTTCGTGGCGATCAGTTGCCCGGCACGTGGACGACGTGATCGTACCAGGCCCCGAGATAGGGATAGGTCACGCGGAGCGTTACGGCACCGCCGCCGCGCGGCGGACGGCCGGCATAGCGCACGATGGCGCCGCCGACGGGCTGGCCGAGGCACTTGGTGGTCGCGCCGCCGTCGATGCCGGTCGCGACAAAGGTGCCGGGCGACACGCTCACCTTCGCGCCAGCAGGAGCCGAGATCACCTTGATGGTGGGCCGCTGGCCGGTCTGGCAGTTGAAGTCGGCCGTGCCGGCCGCGAAGATCGCGACGCCGGGGCCTCCCGCCTTGGTGGGCCCGGCGAGCGTCGGACCGGCGGCGATCATGTAGGAGAGGCCGCCTTCGGACGGCATGGAATAATTGGGGAAGACGGCGCCGCCCGGGCCGAAGAAGCGATCCCGCAGCGGGTACTGCTCCAGCGTCGGCGGGATGTCGGACCCGGCGAAGGCGGGAAGGGCGGAAGCGGCAAGGAGAAGGGCCGAGAGGGCAGGGCGCAGCATCCGCTTCATCAATCGTCTCCTGATGTTCGTTCCGGCCTGCCGCTCCGGGCAGGCCGCTTGCCGGTCACACCTTCCGCGCTCAGTCCCGCACGAGGGCGAGGTCCGGTGCGTCGGGGTGCTTCATGCCGACGATATGATAGCCCGCATCCACGTGCTGCACCTCGCCCGTAACGCCGCGGGAGAGATCGGAGATCAGGTAGACACCCGCATCGCCCACTTCGTCGGTGGTGACTGTGCGGCGCAGCGGCGAATTCAGCTCGTTCCACTTCAGGATGTAGCGGAAATCGCCGATGCCGGAGGCGGCGAGCGTCTTGATGGGGCCGGCCGAGATGGCATTGACGCGGATGTTCTTGGGGCCGAGGTCGGCGGCAAGATAGCGCACGCTGGCCTCAAGGGCCGCCTTGGCCACACCCATCACGTTGTAATGGGGCATCCACTTCTCGGCGCCGTAATAGGTAAGGGTCACCAGCGAGCCGCCGTTCGGCATCAGCTTCTCCGCGCGCTGGGCCAGCGCCGTAAAGGAGTAGCAGGAGATGAACATGCTCTTGGTGAAATTGTCCGCCGTGGTGTCCACATAGCGGCCATCCAGCTCGTCCTTGTCGGAGAAGGCGATGCAGTGGATGAGAAAGTCGATGGAGCCGAACAGCTTCTCGGTCTCGGCGAACACCGCGTCGATGGTGGCGGGATCGGTGACGTCGCAATGGCCGACGATATGGCCGCCGAGTTCGGCGGCGAGCGGTTCCACGCGCTTCTTCAGCGCTTCACCCTGATAGGTGAGGGCGATCTCCGCGCCCTGCGCGCGCGCCGCCTTGGCGATGCCGTAAGCGATGGATCGGTTGTTGGCGACGCCGAAGATCAGCCCGCGCTTGCCCTTGAGGAGACCGCTCGCGCTGTCATTGGTCACCATGTCCACGTACTCCGTCGCTCGATCGTTGGCCCGCACCGGGCGGCGCTTCCTATGGCACGCGCGCGTTGGGGGTTCAAGCGAGGGCTGTGTGAGAACGCCCTTGCATGTGCGGACAGCGGCGTGCTAGAGGCAGCGCCCTGAGTTCGGAGTGTAGCGCAGTCTGGTAGCGCACCACGTTCGGGACGTGGGGGTCGCAGGTTCAAATCCTGCCACTCCGACCAGCATCCTCCGGATCATCCATCTTCTTCAGTGTTCCGCCCGCGGTCCTCGGCGACTCGCGACGGCGTTCTGCGCGGTCACCGAGGCTGGCGATCTGCACAAACTGGGGAGAACGTCCATTTGCCGGCTTCTTGCCCATTCCCACCGACGGGAGCGCGTGCTACTCCGCCGCCACTGAGTTCGGAGTGTAGCGCAGTCTGGTAGCGCACCACGTTCGGGACGTGGGGGTCGCAGGTTCAAATCCTGCCACTCCGACCAGCATCCTCTCCGACTTTCTCCCCCTTTGCCGTTTTGCCCGCTGGTGGCGCCGCCCGGCGTTGCGGCTCGATCGTGGCAGGAACAGAGTGCGCTGCCGCGCGGTTGTTCCTCAGGACTGCGCAAGGAGGAGAAACATGTCCCAAGCCGATCTTGAGCGCCTGAAGGCGGACGCGTCGGGCAACACCGGCCTTGCCGAAGTGCTGGCTGAGTCGCTGTCGGACTTCGCCTCGCCGGAGGATGCGGTGAACTTTCTGGCCTCGCGCGGATTCGACATCTCCGTGCGCGAACTCACCGACGCTGCGGCCGAGGAAGCCCGTAGCAGCGAGGGTGTCGGCCGCAACGAAGGCGCCTACGGCGCTCTGCTCCGCTTCATGGTCAATCACTGACGCGGCGCGTGGGCACCGTCAGAGGATGGTGCCCTTGAGGATCAGATAGGCGACGCTGAAGTAGATCATCAGCCCGGTGACATCGACCAGCGTCGCCACGAAGGGCGCCGACGCGCTTGCGGGATCAAAGCCCACCCGTTTCAGGATGAAGGGCAGCATCGACCCGGCCAGCGAGCCGAAAGTGACGATGCCCACCAGCGCCGATGCGATGGTGATCGCGAGCAGCTGCCAGTGCGGGCCGTAATCGAACAGGCCCAGCCCCTGCCAGACCATGATGCGGATCATGCCCAGCACTCCGAGGATGCCGCCGAGCATCATGCCGGTGGGGATTTCGCGCAGGGCGACCCTGAACCAGTCCTTCAACTGCACCTGACGCAGGGCCAGCGCGCGGATGATGAGGGAGGTGGCCTGCGAGCCCGAATTGCCGCCCGAGCTCATGACCAGCGGCACGAACAGGGCGAGCACGATGGCCTTCTCCAGTTCGTCCGAAAACACCTGCATGGCGCTGGCGGTGAACATCTCCGAGACGAAAAGGATGCAGAGCCAGCCGGCGCGCTTCTTGATCATCTCCGTGAAGCTGATCTGCATGTAGGGCTCGTCGATGGCCTCCATGCCGCCCATGCGCTGCACGTCCTCGGTCTGCTCCTCGATCATGGCATCGATGACATCGTCGAAGGTGCAGATGCCGATGAGGTGACCGGTCGAATCGACCACGGGAATCGCCAGCAGGTCGTATTTGGCGATCAGTCGGGCCACATCCTCGCGATTGGCCATCGGCGTCGTGGTGATGGGCGCATAAGGCTGCGCCACGGAGGCGATCGGCGCGGCCGGATCGCCCGAGATGAGGCGGCGCAGCGTCACGATGTTCTGGAGGCGCTTGGTCGCCGGATCGAGCACATAGATGGCGTAGATGGTCTCGCGCGTGCGCTCGACGGCCCGGATGTGGTCGAGCGTCTGGCCGACCGTCCAGGTGGAGGGCACCGTGACCATCTCCGTGGTCATCAGGCTGCCGGCGCTGTCCTCGGGATAGGTGAGCAGGTGCTCGATGGCATTGCGGGCCTCCGGGGTGAGGCGGGCGCTCAGCGTGGCGTGGATTTCCGGATCGACCCAGCGCAGCACGTCGGCCGCCCGGTCGGTGGACATGCCCTCGAGGATGGCGACGGCCTTGTCGGCGGGCAGCATCTCGAGCATTTCCGACGCCCAGGCGAAGGGCGGCTGGTCCATCACCTCCACGGCCCAGTCGGGGGGCAGGCGGGAGACGAATTCCGCCGCCTCCTCGGGCGTCTTGCCGTTCAGGAATTCGACGGTGTCGGCCACATGGGCGCCGCCGAGGCGCGTCAGCGGCAGCAGTCCCGAAGGAAGGGCGGTTTCGATGTTCATGCGCGGTCCCCCGGCGCTGTCGTCAGTCTTTCGTCCCACCGGCGGGGCCGGAAGGGACTGCTCGATTCTCGTCCTTCGTGGTGGCGGCCGGGATGAAACCAGTGCGAACCCGCCCGGTCCCGCCGGGCGGCCAATCGACCTTGGAAGCCCGATCCGTCGCCTTCCGGAAGGGGATTTCCGGCGCGCGCATTCGAGTCATCCCGCATGCTGCTCGTCGGCATAAAGCGGAAACCGCCCGGCAAGACAATCCTGAACCGTTCGGAATCTGGCAGCGATCACCGGGTGCGGAAAGCCGCGCGCAAGGTTGCGGAACGTCAGCGGGGCAGGCGCGTTGAGAAGGAGAACTCACCTGTGGAGGATTTCCCCATGCGCGGCTTCGTTCTCTGGCTTCTCGGCGTGCCCTTTTCCGTGATCGTGCTGCTCTATCTCTTCAACGTGCTCTGATCGGCGGCACGCCATCCGACGCCGAACGCGCCTTGCTTCAGGCGTCGGGCTCCTTGCGGCCCAGGAGGCGGCGCACGCCGCTCCTGATCCGCATCTCCGCGAGCAGGCCCACCGCTCGCGCCGTCTCCAGCGTCAGCTGGGAGGGGGCGAGGGGGTGGGGCGTCAAGAGCGGACTGATGTTCTCGAGAACCGCCCACATCTGAGGAAAGCTCGGCAGGGCCGCGAGCTTGAAGGCATCCACGGGCGAGATGCGCAGGGTTGAGGCCCAGTTCGTCACCGTCCAGAGCTGGCCGGCGCCGAAGGCGCGCCGCATGGTACGGCGCAGACGCGCCCGGCGCACAACCTGCGCCACCGGCTCGAGACCGAGCGTGTCAAAAGCCACCTGTCCCTCGCTCCAGGCGCGGAACTGTCCGCCGATGCCGGCCGGATCCAGCCGCCAGGAGGCTGCGACCTGCACATCCGGATCGTGGCGGACGGAATGTCCGGTTCGCGTGAGGGCGCCGAGGAGGCCGCTGGCGGCCGCCGAGGCTGAGGTGGGAATGCCGCCGGCCTTCACATAGGCATCCACCGACACGGCGAGGCTTGCGGAGGAAGCTTCCCGGTGCGTCGGCCAGGGACTGCCATGCTCGCCGTCAATCAGATGGTCCACCTCGTTCAGGAGGCGGGCGTACCGATGGGCGCCCTGATAACGGCGCCACAGGCCCTTCGGGAGCGACTGGTTGGCGTCCATCTCCACACGCCCCGCCACGGCATCCGCACCAAGGGCGATGTCGGCCACGTTGGCCGCGACCCAGTTGGGGGCGGGGCGGGCGTCGGCCTCGGTGGTGAGTATGATGCCTTTCGGCAGGCCGGAGGTGACGAAGAGAGACGCCGCCGCATCCATGACATGGCGGCGTGCCCAGGATGCGCCCGCCTTGTCCGAGGCCAGCTCGATAGAGAGGATGCGAAGGGGCAGGGGAAGCGTCTCCCCGGCCTGGATCGCCACCTGCTCGGTGCGGTCGAGGCAGTTGTGCAGGAGGACGATGGTCGCGAAGTCGGGCGCGTCACGCTGGGCCGCGAGCGCCTTCAGGCACTCCAGCAGGCGCACTTCTTCATCCTTGACCGGAATGGCCACGATCGCCTTCGGCGCCACAAGGGCGCGGCGCGGCGGCGCGACCACGCGGAAGGATAAGGGTTGATCCGCCATGCTCCTCGTCCCACCCACCTCACGAGGCCATTTGCCCCTGCCGTCGGCACGTCCGGCGGAATAAACAAGCAGATTGGGAGGCGGCACCGGCAAGTCAACCCGAAGCCTTTCCATTGTGGCGTATTCGGGCGCCGTGCCACGCGGGCGCGCAATCCTCGCGAAAGCCTGCCTGCCTCTGTGCGACCCAGCGGAAGGGGGCTGCCATGGTGGCGCGAGCGATACAGGCGGGAGCCGGGTAGCTCAAACGGCGCTTTGGCCCGATCTTTATGCCTAAATTATAGTCAATCGCATTCGAAATGGTCTCAGTGTCGCCATGTGCCTGCGTTTTGAGCGCTATAACCGGCGCGTATACAATCATTCGGTGCCCTTCGCGGACATGGCACGCTGCTTGCTGATCTCCCTGCCGCTGGCACAGCGCCAGCCCATTTTCATCGGGGAGAGAGCGGATGCTCGGTTTGCTGGGAAGAGCGGCTAAGGGACTTGGCGCGATGGCGGTAGCCGCCGCGGTTGCCGGTTCCATGGGGACGGCCGCCGCGCAGGAGACGATCAAGGTCGGCGTGCTTCACTCGCTGTCCGGCACCATGGCGATCAGCGAGACCACGCTGAAGGACGCCGTGCTCATGATGATCGAAGAGCAGAACAAGAAGGGCGGCGTGCTCGGCAAGAAGCTCGAGGCGGTGGTGGTGGACCCGGCGTCCAACTGGCCGCTGTTCGCCGAGAAGGCCCGCGAACTCATCACCAAGGACAAGGTGTCCGTGGTGTTCGGCTGCTGGACCTCGGTGAGCCGCAAGTCCGTGCTGCCGGTGTTCAAGGAGCTGAACTCCATCCTCTTCTACCCCGTTCAGTATGAGGGCGAGGAGAGCGAGCGGAACGTGTTCTACACCGGCGCCGCGCCGAACCAGCAGGCGATCCCGGCGGTGGATTACCTCGCCAAGGAAGAGAAGGTGGAGCGCTGGGTGCTTGCGGGCACCGACTATGTCTATCCCCGCACCACCAACAAGATCCTTGAGGCCTATCTGAAGTCCCGCGGCGTGAAGGCCGAGGACATCATGATCAACTACACGCCCTTCGGTCACTCCGACTGGCAGACCATCGTCGCCGACATCAAGAAGTTCGGCTCGGCCGGCAAGAAGACCGCTGTGGTCTCCACCATCAACGGCGACGCCAACGTGCCTTTCTACAAGGAACTGGCGAACCAGGGCATCAAGGCCACCGACATCCCGGTCGTGGCCTTCTCGGTGGGCGAAGAAGAGCTCGCCGGCATCGACACCAAGCCGCTCGTCGGCCATCTCGCTGCCTGGAACTACTTCGAGTCCATCAAGACCCCGGAGAACGACGCCTTCATCAAGGCCTGGCAGACCTTCACCAAGAACCCGAAGCGCGTGACCAACGACCCCATGGAAGCCACCTATATCGGCTTCAACATGTGGGTTAAGGCCGTGGAGAAGGCCGGCACGGTCGATCCGGACAAGGTGATCGCCACCCTGCCGGGCACCAAGCAGCCGAACCTCACCGGCGGCGTCTCGGAGATGCTCCCGAACCACCACATCACCAAGCCCGTCTTCATCGGCGAGATCCAGGGCGACGGCCAGTTCAACGTGGTGTGGAAGACGGACGATCTGGTGCCCGGCGAAGCCTGGTCCAAGTATCTCGAAGGCTCCAAGAACCTCGTTGCCGACTGGGTGAAGTACAACTGCGGCAACTACGACACCACCAAGAACACCTGCCTCGGCGCCACCGCCGCCAAGTGAGCAGCAATGTGAGCTGAGGCGGCTCGGTCCTTGGGAAAAGCCCTCTCCCGCTTGCGGGGGAGGGAACCTGTCCGGAGCGGGGAGGGCGCACTCTTGTCTCTCCGCTTGACTGACTGTCGCAGCGCCTTTCGCCGTTCGGCCAGCCCGACCCTTGAAGGTCGCAGAAGCGCCGGTGCCTTTGCCGCCCGCGCGCCGTGGGAAACGTCCCTGATGAGCCTGATCCGCCGCCTGCTGTCCGCCGCGCTGCTGCTCGCAGCCGCGCTTCTTCTCGCCTGGGCCGCGCCATCGGGCGTGCGCGCCCAGACCGCCGCCGGTGATCTTGCCCCGGCGCTCGCCAAGATTGCCGCCGACAGCTATTCCGACACCGAGGCCGCCCTCGGGATGCTGGCCACCAGCACCAATCCGCAGGCCGCCGTCATCGTCGCGGCGATCTCCGACAACCGCCTGCTGTTCGATCCGGCCTCCAAGGCCATCTATGTGCGCGCCAAGGATGGCAGCTTCACCGACGCGGCCACCGGCGCCGCGGTGAGCGCCGCGCCCGCCGGCCTCAAGCCCGTGCGCCTCAACAATCGCGTGCGTCGCGCCGCCGACGCTGCTGCCGGCGCCCTCTCGCTGCTCAATCCCGATCCGGCCAAGCGGCTTGAGGCGGCGGCCGCTGTCTTCAAGTCGCGCGATGCAACCGCCCTTCCGACCCTGGATGCGGCGCTCGCCAAGGAAAGCGTCGCCAATGTGCGCGCCGCGCTGGAGCAGGCGCGCGCCGCCATCGTGCTCACCTCCGCCACCTCCGGCGAGGCCGATCGGCTCGCGGCTGTGAACCTCATCGCCGCGCGCGGGGATCAGGAGGCGCTGGCGCTGCTCGCCAACGTGCCCGCCGATGCGCCGGCCTCCGTGAAGGCGGCGGCGGCCAACGGCACGGCCAAGATCAATCGCTCGCTCGCCATGTGGAACGTGGCCCAGAACGTCTGGTACGGCCTCTCCCTCGGCTCCGTGCTGCTGCTGGCGGCCATCGGTCTTGCCATCACCTTCGGCGTGATGGGCGTCATTAACATGGCCCATGGCGAGATGGTGATGCTCGGCGCCTACACCACCTATGTGGTGCAGGACATCATCCGCACCTCCTATCCCGGCCTCTTCGGCTGGTCGCTCGCCATCGCCCTGCCGCTGGCCTTCCTGTTCACGGGCCTCGTGGGCATCATCATCGAGCGCACGGTCATCCGCTTCCTCTATGGCCGGGCCTTGGAGACCCTGCTCGCCACCTGGGGCATCTCGCTCATGCTGCAGCAGGCGGTGCGCAGCATCTTCGGCCCCACCAACAAGGAAGTGGGCGCGCCGTCCTGGATGTCGGGCGCCTTCGACGTGGGGCAGCTGTCCATCACCTACAACCGGCTCTGGATCATCGTCTTCGCGCTGCTGGTCTTCTTCGCGCTGCTGGTGGTGCTCAAGCGCACCTCGCTCGGCCTCTATGTGCGCGCGGTGACGCAGAACCGGCGCATGGCGGCGGCCATGGGCATCCGCACCGGGCGCATCGATGCGCTCACTTTCGGCCTCGGATCGGGCATCGCGGGCATCGCCGGCGTCGCCCTCTCGCAGATCGACAATGTGAGCCCGAACCTCGGGCAGGGCTACATCATCGACAGCTTCATGGTGGTGGTGTTCGGCGGCGTGGGGAACCTCTGGGGCACGCTGGTGGGCGCGCTGACGCTCGGCGTCGCCAACAAGCTGCTGGAGCCCTTCGCGGGCGCGGTGCTCGGCAAGATCGCGCTCCTCGTCTTCATCATCCTCTTCATCCAGAAGCGCCCGCGCGGCCTGTTCGCGCTCAAGGGCCGGGCGGTGGAAGCGTGAACATCATGCGCGGCTCAGGCATTCTCGATCGCCGCGGGGCGATCTTCATCATCCTCGTGCTGGCGGCGGGCGTGCTGGTGCCGGCCGGCAATCTGCTGGCGCCCGTCGGCAGCCCCTTCCATGTCTCGGACTATCTGGTGCCGCTGCTGGGCAAGTATCTGTGCTACGCGCTGCTGGCCGTGGCGGTGGATCTGGTCTGGGGCTATTGCGGCGTGCTCTCGCTCGGCCACGGCGCCTTCTTTGCGCTCGGCGGCTATGCCATGGGCATGTATCTCATGCGCCAGATCGGCCCGCGCGGCGTCTATGGCAATCCCGTCCTGCCCGACTTCATGGTGTTCCTGAACTACAAGGAACTTCCCTGGTTCTGGCTGGGCTTCAACCATTTCCCCTTCGCCGCGCTGATGGTGCTTGTGGTGCCGGGGCTGCTGGCCTTCGCCTTCGGCTGGTTCGCCTTCCGCTCGCGCGTTACGGGCGTCTATCTGTCCATCATCACGCAGGCCATGACCTTCGCGCTCATGCTCGCCTTCTTCCGCAATGACATGGGTTTCGGCGGCAACAACGGCCTCACCGATTTCAAGGACATCCTCGGCTATTCCATCACCGCCGGCACGACCCGCGGGGCGCTGTTCTTCGCCTCTGCCGTGGCGCTGGTGCTGGGCTATCTCATCTGCCGGGCGCTGGTCGTCTCGAAATACGGCAAGGTGCTGGTGGCGGTGCGCGATGCGGAAAGCCGCACCCGCTTCCTCGGCTACAAGGTGGCCAACTACAAGCTCGTCGCCTGGACGCTCTCCGCCATGCTGGCCGGTGTCGCCGGTGCGCTCTACGTGCCGCAGGTGGGCATCATCAATCCGGGCGAGTTCGCGCCGGCCAATTCCATCGAGACGGTGATCTGGGTGGCGGTGGGCGGTCGCGGCACGCTGGTGGGCGCGGCGCTCGGCGCGCTGGTGGTGAATGCGGGCAAGACTTGGTTCACAGGCGCACTGCCCGAGGCGTGGCTGTTTGCCCTCGGTGCGCTGTTCGTGGTGGTGACGCTGTTCCTGCCGCGCGGCATCATCGGCCTGTGGGGGGATCTCTCCTCCCGCTTGCGCAAGTCCGCCGGCCCCGTGCCCGCGCCCAAGCCTGCGGAGTGAGACGACATGGAACCCGTCACCCAGTCGCTGCTCTATCTCGACAACATCTCCGTGGTGTTCGACGGTTTCCGGGCGCTCAACAAGCTCTCGCTGACCATCGAGGAAGCAGAGATGCGCGCCATCATCGGACCCAACGGCGCCGGCAAGACCACGATGATGGACGTCATCACCGGCAAGACGCGCCCCACCGCGGGCGAGGCCATGTTCGCCGGCATCCACGACCTCACCACCATGGATGAGGCGGACATCGCCCAGCTCGGCATCGGTCGCAAGTTCCAGACGCCCACCGTGTTCGACATGCACACGGTGGAGGACAATCTGCTCCTCGCGGTGAAGTCCGACCGCCGGGCTTTCGCCAACATCACCTGGCGGCGCACGGCCCATGAGCGCGCGCGCATCGACGAGCTTCTGGAGCGCATCCGCCTCAAGGACCAGCGCCACCGGCAGGCGGCCGAGCTTTCTCACGGCCAGAAGCAATGGCTGGAGATCGGCATGCTTCTGGCGCAGGAGCCGCGCCTCCTGCTGGTGGACGAGCCGGCTGCCGGCATGACCGATCAGGAAACCGCCGACACCGCCGAACTGCTGCGTGACATCGCGAAAACGCGCTCCGTGGTGGTGGTCGAGCACGACATGCAGTTCGTGCGCGACCTCGGCGTGAAGGTGACGGTTCTGCACGAGGGCTCGGTTCTGGCGGAAGGCTCCCTCGATCAGGTGAGCGCCAACGAGCGCGTCATCGAAGTCTATCTGGGGCGGTGAGGATGGCGTCCTCGTCTCGGTCCCGGCCTGCCCCCTCCGGACCTATCCGCGCTGGCGAGCTAGGGCTTGGGGGCGCATCCTCTCCGTTCGCTTTCCCTCCCCCCTTGAGGGGGAGGGCAGGGAGGGGGGTAACGCCCTCTCCGTCTTCGCGGCGTTGGGTTTTTGGCGGTCGCGGCGTCTTGTCCTGGGGCGCTCCAGCGGATGGCGCGTGTACCCCCCTCCCCAACCCTCCCCCGCAAGGGGGGAGGGGGTTAGAGGGTGCGCCGGGCGGCGACCATGCTCGCTCGACTGAGGGGTCCCCTTCCGCCGGCATAACCGGCGCGCTCGCCCCGCGCGCCGCGGGCTCCCTCTCTCGCCTGCGGGGGAGGGCTGAGGAGGGGGCATGGCGGGTGCCATCGACCCGCGGACCGCACCTCATCAAACCCCACCCCACACAGACGCCAGTCCGAAAAATGAGCGGAGCCTCATCATGCTGAAGGTCGAGAACCTCGATCTCTATTACGGCGCCGCCCACACGCTGCGCAAAGTCTCGCTGGAAGCGGTGAAGGGGCAGGTGACCTGCGTGCTCGGCCGCAATGGCGTGGGCAAGACCTCACTCCTGCGGGCCATCGTCGGCCAGCGCGCCATCGCGGGGGGCAGCGTCTCCTTCAACGGGCAGGACATCACCAAGATGCGCACCTATGACCGGGCGGCGCTCGGCATCGGCTTCGTGCCGCAGGGGCGCGAGGTGTTTCCGCTGCTCACCGTGAAGGAAAATCTGGAAACGGGCTACGCGCGCCTCGCCCGCAAGGACAAATATGTGCCGGACGAGGTGTTCGAGCTGTTCCCGGTGCTGAAATCCATGCTGGGCCGGCGGGGCGGCGATCTCTCCGGTGGGCAGCAGCAGCAGCTCGCCATCGGCCGCGCCCTCGTGACCCGCCCGAGCCTCCTGGTGCTGGACGAGCCCACCGAGGGCATCCAGCCCTCCATCATCAAGGACATCGGTCGCGCCATCTCCTATCTGCGGGACAAGGGAGACATGGCCATCGTGCTCGTGGAGCAGTATTTCGAGTTCGCGCGCGAGCTGGCCGATTCCTTCATCCTGATGGAGCGCGGCGAAGTGGTGGCGCGCGGCGACAGGAGCGGGCTTGATGGGGACGACGTCCGCCGCCTCATGGCCATCTGAGGCGGCAGCAGGAGTGGCCGGTGCCCCGCGCCGGCAGCGGGCGGTGGGGCGCGTGCGCCTCGGCGTCAACGCCATCGCCGGCAAAAGCCGCGTCAGCGATGTGGCGGAAGCCGGCTCCCTGCGGGTGCGGATGCCGCGCGTCGACGGCCCGGCGGTGGAAGGCGTGCTCGTCAACACGGCGGGGGGCGTTGCCTGCGGCGATCATTTCACCATCGAGGTGAAGGCCGAGGCGGGTGCCCACGCGGTTGTCGCGACCCCCGCCGCCGAAAAGATCTATCGGTCCGACGGCGAGACCGCCCGCATCGACGTGGCGATCACGGTGGAAGCTGGCGCGCAGGTGGACTGGCTGCCGCAGGAAACCCTGCTCTATGACGCCGCACGCCTCGCCCGCCGTTTCACCGTGGATCTCGCACCCGACGCCACCTTTCTCGCCTTCGAGGCGATCGCCTTCGGCCGCGTGGCGCGGGGCGAGGAGATGCGCACCGGGCATCTGGAGGACCACTGGCAGGTCACCCGCGGCGGCGGCCTCATCTATGCCGATGCGGTGCGCGTGTCCGGCCCCTTGGGCGAGCTGCTGCGCCGCCCCACGGTTGCGGCTGGCAACCGGGCGTGGGCGACTTTGCTTTATGTGGCACCCGATGCCGAAGCGCGACTGGACGAAGCGCGTGCGCTCATGGAATCTGCGCGCAGTGAATGCGGTGCCAGCGCGTGGAACGGCCTTCTGGCCGCCCGCTGGCTGGCGCCCGATATCGAAACCCTGCGACGGGACGCCGTCGCATTCCTGAATGCCTTTCGGGGGGCGCCGCTGCCCCGCGTCTGGGCCCTGTGAGGAGACTGCCGTGCTGCTGACGCCGCGGGAGAAGGACAAGCTCTTTATCGCCATGGCCGCCGAAGTGGCGCGCAAGCGCCTCGCGCGCGGCGTGAAGCTCAACCATCCGGAGGCGGTGGCGCTCATCACCGATTTCGTGGTGGAAGGCGCCCGCGACGGTCGCACCGTCGCGGAGCTGATGGAGGCGGGTGCCCGCGTCATCACCGCAGATCAGGTGATGGAGGGCATCGCCGAGATGATCCATGACATCCAGGTGGAGGCGACCTTCCCGGATGGGACGAAGCTGGTCACGGTGCACAACCCCATTCGCGGACAGGCGTCCGAGGACGTGCCCGGCGAATTTGTGACGCCGGACGGCGAGATCGTCTTCAATGAGGGCGCCGAGCGGGTGACGCTCTCGGTGGCCAATACGGGCGACCGCCCCATCCAAGTGGGCAGCCACTACCATTTCTATGAGACCAATCCGGGCCTTGCCTTCGAGCGCGAGAAGGCGCGCGGGATGCGCCTCGACATCGCGCCCGGCACGGCCGTGCGCTTCGAGCCCGGCGCCACCCGCGAGGTCACGCTGGTGCCGCTGGGCGGCAAGCGTGAGGTCTATGGGTTCCGTGGCGACGTGATGGGCAAGCTCTGATGGCACTCCAGCATTATTCCGGCAGCTGCCAGTGCGGCGCGGTGGCCTTCGAGGCCGATCTTGATCTGGACCGCACGGCCACCTGCAACTGCTCCCGCTGCCGGCGCGTGGGCGGCATCCTCTCCTTTGCTTCGCCGGAAGGTTTCAGGCTGAATCAGGGCGAGGAAAAACTGACTGAATATCGCTTCAATACCGGGCGGATCAGCCATTTCTTCTGTGCCACCTGCGGCATCGAGCCCTTCGGCCGTGGCCTTGCGCCGACCGGTGAGTTCAAGGTGGCGGTGAACGTGCGCTGCCTCGACGGCGTGGACCTGAAAGCGCTGACCCCCCGCGAATTCGACGGCGCGAGCCTCTGAAGGATACGCCATGACCAAGGCCCGTATGTCCCGTTCTGCTTATGCGCACATGTTCGGCCCCACGGTGGGCGACAAGGTGCGCCTCGCCGACACCGCGCTCTATATCGAGATCGAGAAGGACTTCACCGTCCATGGCGAGGAGGTGAAGTTCGGCGGCGGCAAGGTGATCCGCGACGGCATGGGCCAGAGCCAGGTGGCCAATGCCGACGGCGCGGTGGACACCGTCATCACCAATGCGGTGATCCTCGATCACTGGGGCATCGTGAAAGCGGACGTCGGCCTGAAAGACGGGCGCATCTTCAAGATCGGCAAGGCCGGCAATCCCGATGTGCAGAGCGGCGTCGACATCATCATCGGTCCCGGCACGGAGGTGATTGCGGGCGAGGGCAAGATCCTCACCGCCGGCGGCTTCGACAGCCACATCCATTTCATCTGCCCGCAGCAGATCGAGGAGGCGCTGGCCTCCGGCGTCACCACCATGCTGGGCGGCGGCACCGGTCCGGCCACCGGCACCTTCGCCACCACCTGCACCCCCGGCCCGTGGCACATCGCCCGCATGATCGAGGCGGCGGATGCCTTCCCCATGAACCTTGCCTTCGCGGGCAAGGGCAATGCCTCCCAGCCCAAGGCGCTGGAAGAGATGGTGCGTGCCGGCGCCTGCGCGCTGAAGCTCCATGAGGACTGGGGCACCACGCCCGCCGCCATCGATACCTGCCTCTCGGTGGCCGATGCCTTCGACATTCAGGTGATGATCCACACGGACACGCTGAACGAAAGCGGCTTCGTGGAGGACACCATCGCCGCCTTCAAGGGCCGCACCATCCATGCCTTCCACACGGAAGGTGCGGGCGGCGGCCACGCGCCGGACATCATCAAGGTGGCGGGCCTGCCCAACGTGCTGCCGTCCTCCACCAATCCGACCCGGCCCTATACGCGCAACACCATCGACGAGCATCTCGACATGCTCATGGTGTGCCACCACCTCTCGCCGTCCATCCCCGAAGACCTCGCCTTCGCCGAGAGCCGCATCCGCAAGGAGACCATCGCGGCCGAGGACATCCTGCACGACATCGGCGCCCTCTCCATGATGAGCTCCGACAGCCAGGCCATGGGCCGCGTGGGCGAGGTGGTGATCCGCACCTGGCAGACGGCGGATAAGATGAAGCGCCAGCGCGGCGCGCTGCCCGGCGAGAGCGGCGGCAACGACAATCTGCGCGCCCGCCGCTATGTGGCGAAATACACCATCAACCCGGCCATCGCCCATGGCGTGTCGAAGCACATCGGCTCGGTGGAGGCCGGCAAGCTCGCCGACCTCGTGCTGTGGTCGCCGGCCTTCTTCGGCGTCAAGCCGGATCTGGTGCTGAAGGGCGGCTCCATCGCGGTGGCCCAGATGGGCGATCCCAACGCCTCCATTCCGACCCCGCAGCCGGTGCATTACAGGCCCATGTTCGGTGCCTATGGCCGCGCCCGCACCCATTCCAGCCTGACCTTCGTCTCCAAGGCGGCAGTGGAGGATGGTCTCGCCGCCCGGCTCCAGACGGCCAAGACGCTGGTGGCGGTGGAGAATGTCCGTTCCGGCATTTCCAAAAAGGACATGGTGCTGAACGGCGCCACCCCCCATATCGAGGTGGACCCGGAGACCTATGACGTGCGCGCCGACGGCGAGCTTCTGGTCTGCGAGCCCGCGGACGTGCTGCCCATGGCGCAGCGCTACTTTTTGTTCTAACCGGGCGCGACCGCCTTCGCCGGCCGCTGCCTCGGGAGCCTCACATGATCCGTTCGACCAAGATCGTCCGGCACCTCGCGGTGCGTCCCGACCGGGTGGTGGACACCATCACCCTCGACCATCACGCCCGCCACCGTCGCCGGGTGGCCATGACCGCCGACGGCGGGCTGGAGTTCCTGCTGGATCTCGACCGCGCCGCGGTGCTGGACCATGGCGATGCGCTGGAACTGGAGGACGGCCGCCTTGTGCAGGTGAAGGCGGCGGACGAGCAACTGGTGGAGATCACCACCTTCAATCCCGTGCGCCTGATGCGGGCCGCCTGGCACATCGGCAACCGGCACATTCCGGCGGAGATCACCGAAGAGGCGATCTATATCGTTCAGGATCCCGTGCTGGAGGCCATGCTGCGCGGCCTCGGCGCGGCGGTGAAGCCGGTGGTGCGTCCCTTCAAGCCCGAGCGCGGCGCCTATGAGGCCGCCGAGGCCCACGGCCATGGCCAAGCCCACGCGCATGACCATCATGATCATGACCACCATGACCATGGGCACGACCACGCCCATCACGATCATGCGCACCATGACCATGCGCACGACCACCACGGGCATGACCACGCCCACGATCACGCCCATGGCGCCTCCTGCGGCTGCGGCCATACGCACCACCATGACTGACGCCGGGACCGGGCGGCGGCCATGACGATGGCGGAAACGGGCGCGCCGCCGAGCGCGCTCGCGCTCTTTGCCTGGCTGTCTCCCGGCTTTCCCGTGGGGGCCTATGCCTATTCCCACGCGCTGGAATGGGCGGCGGAAGCGGGCGATATCACCGATGAATCGAGCCTCGAAAGCTGGCTGCGCGATCTCATGCTGCTCGGCTTCGGCCGGGCCGATGGCATCCTCCTCGCTCATGCCTACGGGGCGGGCGCGGCCGGGGATGTGCCAGCGCTGGCGCAGGTGAATGCCCGCGCGGTCGCCCTCTCGCCCACCGCCGAACTGCGGCTGGAGACCTGCCAGCAGGGCCGCAGCTTCCTTGATGCCGTGCGCGCCGCATGGCCCCACGGCGGGTTGGACGCGGCGGCGGCGCATCTGCCGCCTGATGTCGCCTATCCGGTGGCGGTGGGCTATGCAGCGGCGCTGCATGGCGTGCCCCGCGCGGCGGTGCTGGAAGCGTATCTCTTCGCCGTCACGCAGACGCTGGTTTCCGCCGCGCTGCGCATCGCGCCCATCGGCCAGACGGCCGGCACCCGCGTGGTGGCCCGCCTCATGCCGGCCGTGCAGGCGCTGGCGGGTGACATTCCGACCCTCACGCTCGACGATCTCGGCACCGCCACCTTCCGGGCCGACCTCGGCAGCATGCGACACGAAACCCAATACACGAGGCTGTTTCGATCATGACCAGCAACGGACCCTTGCGGGTTGGCATCGGCGGGCCGGTGGGCTCTGGCAAGACGGCGCTGATGGAAGCGCTCTGCAAGACCTTCCGCGCCCGCTACAACATCTGCGCCATCACCAACGACATCTATACCAAGGAGGACGCTCGCCTCCTGACGGTGGCCGGCGCGCTGGAGCCCGAGCGCATCCTCGGCGTGGAGACCGGCGGCTGCCCGCACACCGCCATCCGCGAGGACGCCTCCATCAACCTGCGCGCCGTGGCCGACATGCAGGCGAAATTTCCCGGCCTCGAGATCGTGCTGATCGAGAGCGGCGGCGACAATCTCGCGGCCACTTTCTCGCCGGAACTGGCGGACATCACCATCTATGTGATCGACGTGGCCGGCGGCGAGAAGATCCCGCGCAAGGGTGGGCCGGGCATCACCCGCTCCGACTTCCTCGTGGTGAACAAGACCGATCTCGCCCCGCTGGTGGGCGCGGACCTCTCCATCATGGAGAGCGACACCCAGCGGATGCGCGGTACGCGGCCTTATGTCTTCGCCGCCATCCGCCATGGCAAGGGCGTGGAGGACGTGGCCGCCTTCATCGAGAAGGCGGGCGGCCTCGCGGCCTGAAGCGGCGCGAAAGGGAAGGCGATGAGCAATTCCGTGCCTGACGCGCTGCCTGCGGCCGCCACCGGCCCGGATGGGCGCCTCGCCGCGCCCGCTGTCGCCCGCAACCGCGATGTCATTCTCGACGTGCTGCGGCCGCTTTTGCCGGCGAGTGGGCAGGTGCTGGAGATCGCCAGCGGCACGGGCGAGCATCTGGTGCATTTCGCCCGCGCTCTGCCGGGCCTCACGTGGCAGCCATCCGACCCTTCTCCCGCCGCCCGCGCGTCCATCGCGGCGTGGGCCGGGGCGGAGGGCCTTTCCAACGTGCTGCCGCCGCTGGACCTCGATGCGGCGGCGGCCGAATGGCCGGTGACGCAGGCGGACGCCATCGTCTGCATCAACATGATCCACATCAGCCCTTGGGCCTCGACGCAGGGCCTGCTCGCCGGGGCGCAGCGCCTGCTGCCGTCGGGCGGCGTACTCTATCTTTACGGCCCCTACCGGCGCGCCAACGTGCCCACTGCCCCCAGTAACGAAGCCTTCGATGCGGACCTCAAGCGCCGCAACCCGGCCTGGGGCCTGCGGCTGCTTGAGGACGTGGCCACATTGGCGGGCACGCACGGGCTCATCCTGGAGCGCGTGGTGGAGATGCCCGCCAACAATCTTTCGGTGGTGTTCCGCCGCGCGTGAGGCCGTCAGGAGGCCTCGGTGACGGCCGCAAGGTTCTGCCGGTGCACCGCTTCATAGGGCGCGAAATAGCCGATGGCGCCAGAGGCGAAGTCTTCCGGCACGAAGGCGCGCAGATCGCGGGCGGCGAGGCCCGGATCGGTGCGGGCGGCGATGAGGCGCTCCACATAGCGGCGGGTGGCGGCGATGAGGTCCGGCTGATAGCCGCCCGCAGCAATCACCTCGGCCGATCCGTGATTGGGCAGGATGCGGGAGAGCGGCCAGCGGGCCATCTCGGCTAGCCCCTCCAGATGGATTGCCAGGCGCTCGGGCTCGTCCACATAGGTGATCGGATCTTCCAGCGTGTCGCCGGCGAGCAGCAGCCCATCGGGCAGCAGGACCACCGTGCCGTCGCAGCTGTGGATGTCCATCTGGCGGAGCGTGACGGGCAGGGCGCCGACCTGAAGCGTGATCTCGCCCGAGAAGGTGCGGTTCGGCAGGATGAGCGGCCGGATGGGCGGATCGCCACTCTCCAGCTTCGCCTGCTTATCGCGGAGGATGTCCGCCGTCAGCGCGTTGGCGAGGATTTCGCAGTCCGCGAAGACTTCGTTTCCCGCCACATGGTCATCATGCCAATGGCTCAGCACCACGCGCATGTGCCGCACGCCCATCTCTTCCAGCGTGCGGCGGATGAAGCGGGCGTGGGGCAGCGAAATATGCGTGTCATAGACCAGCGCCTCCGCCCCCTCCAGGATGGCGTAAGAGGCGATGCCCAGCGCATAGGCGCCATCGTCCAGCCAGTTGGGCTCCTCGCTCCAGAGCCGGGTGTCCGGCACGCGCCCATCATAGAACGCGAGCACGTGCGGGGCCGGCCGTAGCATGCGCAGGGTTGAGCCCATGGGGGCGAGGGGCATTGGGTGTTTCCAGCTGGAGCTTAGCGTCTGGCGGGGTAAACTCGTTCAGGTTCCGGCTTGAAACTTGATCTGGTATTGCGATCCGACATTTGCCTTACTACCTCGGCGGCGATGAATTGGGCTCCCATAGCTAGATTTCCTACTTCGATTCGAGTAGGTTGAGTGCTGAATATCTGATATCTGTGTATTTCGGCTGGGTAGAAAGAACGTAACTGGCGCGGCTGATGTCGAAATTTTCCCAATTATCTTCTAAAAATTTACAGGCACGTAAGGTGTCGTGACCGTATTTATTTCGAATTTGATTTTCAGATTTACCAAGTGCCGCTAAGGCTGCCTTCAATGCGAGCTCCGTGGCCAACAATGACGACTGTATCGCGCTCCGGTGGTCGTAACCGGCAGTCAGCACTGCGGCGGCTCCATGCAGGTGAAGGCGCGATAAATTAAGATATCGACGGACCAGCTCAATATCGGAGTAGCATTTATTTAATTCTCTTATGCCATAATGAATATCCGTTACATCAATAAATTGATCTAAATACATAGAAATTTGTTCGGGTTCAGTCTGTATAATTCTCTTTTGTATTTCCGTTAATTCAACAAAATCAAAAGGATTTATTGAAATTTTCCCATATATTATAGGAGTTCTTATTTTTGCAAAAGTATCTCTATACATAAATATTCCAACATGATCTTGTGCTGAAAGGTCGTGTTTATTGTATATTTTTCTAAAAATGTCTTCTATTCGGTTTAGCAGCTGAGATTTGCCGTATCCTGCAATCACGAATGATTGATGTCCCAGCTTCCGCATAACGGTCCTTGGCACTTCAAAATATCTCTGACGAATATCCATTCCGGAATCAAATAGTTGCTTGTCTGTTGTTCCTATGATGTAAGGGAGGGCTTCATCGTCAATTTGAGCGCTATTCATTTTCCTAGGTTTCGGCGCTTATTCCGCCGCCTCCTGCGCGTGGCCGAGGCGGGTGGAGAGTGTTGCCAGCAGGTCGCGGGCGGCGTCGGCGATGACGGTGCCGGGGGGGAAGATGGCTTCCGCGCCGGCGGCTTTCAGCGCCTCATAATCCTGCGGCGGCACGACGCCGCCCACCACCACCATGATGTCGCCGCGCCCCTCCGCCTCCAGCGCCGCCTTGAGCGCGGGCACGAGCGTCAGGTGGCCGGCGGCGAGCGAAGAGATGCCCACCACATGGACGTCATTCTCCACCGCCTGCCGGGCGGCTTCCTCGGGCGTGGCGAAGAGGGGGCCGATGTCCACGTCGAAGCCGAGATCGGCGAAGGCGGAGGCGATCACCTTCTGGCCCCGGTCGTGCCCGTCCTGTCCCACCTTGGCGACGAGGATGCGCGGGCGGCGGCCCTCATTGTGCTCGAAGGCTTCTGTGAGGCGCTGCACCTGCGCCACCTTGTCGGTCATGGCGCCGGCCTCCCTCTTGTAGACGCCCGAAATGGCGCGGATTTCCGCCCGGTGGCGACCAAAGACGGCTTCGAGCGCATCCGAAATCTCGCCCACTGTCGCCTTGGCGCGGGCGGCGTCGATGGCGAGCGCCAGCAGGTTGCCGTTGCCCCGCGCTCCATTGGTCAGCGCCTCCAGCGCGGCGGCCACGCCCTGCGGGTCGCGCTCCGCCTTCAGGCGGCGCAGCTTCTCGATCTGCGCGGCGCGGACGGCGGAATTGTCCACCTTCAGCACGTCGATGGGCGTCTCGCGCTCGGGCTTGAACTTGTTGACGCCCACCACGATCTGCGCGCCGCCGTCGATGCGGGCCTGCGTGGTGGCGGCGGCTTCCTCGATGCGCAGCTTGGGGATGCCGGCCTCGATGGCCTTCGCCATGCCGCCCAGTGCTTCCACCTCCTGAATATGGTCCCACGCCTTGGCGGCGAGGTCGGCGGTGAGGCGCTCCACGAAGAAGGAGCCGCCCCAGGGGTCGATCTGGCGGGTGGTGCCGCTCTCCTGCTGCAGCAGGATCTGCGTGTTGCGGGCGATGCGGGCGGAGAAGTCGGTGGGCAGGGCCAGCGCCTCGTCCAGCGCATTGGTGTGCAGCGACTGGGTGTGGCCCTGCGTTGCCGCCATGGCTTCCACCATGGTGCGGATGACGTTGTTGAACACGTCCTGCGCCGTGAGGCTCCAGCCGGAGGTCTGCGAATGGGTGCGCAGGGGCAGGGACTTGGGGTTCTTGGCCCCGAGATCGCTCATCAGCCGCGTCCACAGGAGGCGCGCGGCGCGCAGCTTCGCCACCTCCATGAAGAAGTTCATGCCGATGGCCCAGAAGAACGAAAGGCGCGGCGCGAAGGCGTCGATGGGCAGGCCGGCTTTGGCGCCCGCGCGCACATATTCGACGCCGTCCGCGAGCGTATAGGCGAGCTCCAGGTCCTGCGTCGCCCCGGCTTCCTGCATGTGGTAGCCGGAAATGGAGATGGAGTTGAAGCGCGGCATCTCCTTGGATGTCAAGGCGAAGATGTCGGAAATGATGCGCATGGAGGGTGCGGGCGGATAGATATAGGTGTTCCGCACCATGAATTCTTTGAGAATGTCGTTCTGGATGGTGCCGGAGAGCTTGGCCGCCGGCACGCCCTGTTCTTCCGCCGCCACCACGAACAGAGCCAGAATGGGCAGCACCGCGCCATTCATGGTCATGGAGACGCTCATCTGGTCCAGCGGAATGCCGGAGAAGAGCGTGCGCATGTCATAGATGCTGTCGATGGCGACCCCCGCCATGCCGACGTCGCCGGCGACGCGCGGATGGTCCGAGTCATAGCCGCGATGGGTGGCGAGATCGAAGGCGACCGACAGGCCCTTCTGCCCGGCCGCGAGGTTGCGGCGGTAGAAGGCGTTGGAATCCTCCGCCGTGGAGAAGCCGGCATATTGCCGGATGGTCCAGGGCTGGGTCGCATACATGGTGGGGTAGGGCCCGCGCAGGAAGGGCGCGATGCCGGGATAGGTGTCGATGAAGGAGAGGCCCGCGATGTCCGCCGGACCATAGAGACCCTTCACCGGAATGCCTTCCGGCGTCAGCCAGGGCGCGGGCGCATCCGCCGGCGGGGCAAGCTCCGGCGCGCGCCATTCGATGTCGGCAAAGGCGGGCAAGCGGCTCATGGCGGTCATCCTACCTCATTTCGGGTGCGCGTTGGCGCGGCCCGTTCCATCCCGTTCCATTGGCCTTCGCGGCTCTTGTTGGGGCGCGGCCCTGTTTTCCTGTCGCGGCCCGCTCCCTCCCCCCTTGAGGGGGAGGGCTGGGGAGGGGGGTAAACCGGGCGTGCCCTCTGGTCTTCCCCGTTCCCCAGCGTGCCCTTTCGGAGAGGGCATTACCCCCCTCCCAACCCTCCCCCGCAAGGGGGGAGGGCTTTGAGCGTCCGTTCAGCCTTCAGGTCGCTCTCACGGTTTCCTGTCAGGCCCATATCCGCCAGTGCCTCTGGCTCCCTCCCCCCTTGAGGGGGAGGGTTGGGGAGGGGGGTACGACCGGGGGGCAGCCCTTGATTTTCCCCGTTCCCCAGCGTGCCCTTTCGGAGAGGGCATTACCCCCCTCCCAACCCTCCCCCACAAGGGGGGAGGGCTTTGCCAGATTTCACCCGATCCCCAGCGCCCCGTGTGCTTTCTTCAGTACCGACAGCACGTCGCAGCCGGCGAAGATGAAGTCGTCCACGCCCGCTGCGCGCCACGTCGCCTCAAGATCGCCGCCCCGGCCCGCGAGCCACACCTGCCGGGCGCCCGCGGCCTTTAGCGCGGCCGCGATGGTGGCGGCCTCCGCTTCGTAGATCTCGTCGGAGGAGGCGATGCAGGCGATGGCCGTGCCGGAAGCCTTGAACGCGGCGATGAGAGCATCGAAATCCGCATAACCGTCGGTCACGGTCACGGCGAGGCCGCCAGCCTCGAACAGCGCCTTGGCGAAAGTGGCGCGGGCGGTGAAGGCGGCGATGGGTCCGAGGGTCGCGAGGAACACCTGAGGCGTACCCGTCGCCTCGGCCGCATCGCGGAGCGCCTCGAAAGGCTCCGCGAGCCGCTGGGGCGCGAGGGCGAGATCGTTCGGCGCTTCTTCCCGCGCGGGGACGGGGGCGAGCACCTCCGGCACGCTCTGGCCGAGGATGGGGAATTCCGACGTGCCGGTGAGCGGCTCCCTGCGTGTGGCGATATCCTTCGCCCGCTTGGCGCGGGTCGCCGCCAACTCGCCCTGCCACCAGCCGGAGGCCAGCGCCTCGGCGAGCCCACCCTTGCCTTCGATGGCGCGGAAGAGATCCCACGCGGCAGCCGCAAGGCCATCCGTATGCGCTTCTACCGCGCCCGCGCCGGCACCGGGATCGGCCACGCGGTGGAGCTGGCTTTCCTCCAGCAGGATGAGCTGCGTGTTGCGGGCGAGCCGCCGCGCCTGAGCATCCGGCAGGCCGAGGGCCTGCGTGAAGGGCAGGACGGTGAGGCCGTCCGCTCCGCCCACGCCGGCCGCGAAGGCGGCGATGGTGGCGCGCAGCAGGTTCACATAGGGATCGCGCCGGGTGAGCGAGCGCCACGCCGTGGTGGCGTGGACCTTCAGCGGCCCGGCCCCGATGCCGGCCTCCCGCAGCACCGCGCCCCACAGCAGGCGGATGGCGCGGACTTTCGCGAGCGTTGCGGTCTGGTTCACGTCCGCCGTCAGCGCCACCTCGATACGGCCGGCGGCCTCCTCCAGCGAGAAGCCGGCCTTCTCCAGCGCCCGCAGATAGGCGACAGCCGCCGCCAGCACCGCCGCCAGCTCCTGCGCATCGCTGGCACCGGCCGCATGGTGGATGGCGCCGTCCGCCCGCAGCAGCGGCCCGGTGAAGCCGCGCGCCTTGAGGATAGCGGCGCTTTCCGCCACCCGCTCGGCAAGGCCCGGCCAAGGCATGGGTGCGCTGCCGCGCGCGGCCATGTCCGCGAGCGGATCAAGGCCGAAGGAAACGCTCACACGCGCCGGATCGAGCCCGCGTGCCGCGATGAAATCAGCGAAGGCGAGGGCATTCTCGCGGCCCTTGAAGGCTCCGCTCTCCAGCCGCGTCTCGATGAGGTCCGGCATCACGCTGGCGAGCAGCGTCTCCAGCGCCGCGCCGTCCGGCAGGCCGAAGCCGTGGGCGGAGGGAGACGAGGCATAGACGAGGGTGAGGCCGGAGGCGCCATTTTCCAGATCATCGAGGATCTGGGCATTGGCGGCGGCAAGGTCCGGCTGGTCGACGCGCGCGCTGATCGTCCACGGCGCACCTGCCGCCCGTCCGGCGATGGGGACGGCCTCTTCCCTGCGCGGTGGGAGGGCGTCCAGCGCAAGGCCCTCAGAGGTGCGGGTCACGAGGCGCTTGTCATAGGGCGCGCCTTTCAGCACGCCTTCCACCAGCGACAGCCAGTCCGCCCGGGTTACCGGGCCCGCCTGCGTCACGAAGGGCAGGGTTGCGGTCATTGTGCGGCCCTTCCGTGTTTCGTCGTCACGCGAATTCGAGGATCACCGCGTCCACGGCGAGACTGTCGCCGGCCTTGGCGTGGACGGCTTTGATGACGCCGTCGCGCTCGGCGCGCAGGACGTTTTCCATCTTCATGGCTTCCACCACGGCCAGCGCCTCGCCCGCCTTCACCTCCTGGCCGGGGGTGACGGAGATGGAGACCACGAGTCCAGGCATGGGGCACAGCAGCTCCTTGCCGCCGCCCGCGCTCTCCTTGATGGGCATGAGCATGGCGAGCGCGGCCTCGCGCTCCGTATAGACGCGGGCCTGCACGGCGACGCCACGATGGGAGAGGGCGAAGCCGTTGGGGATGGGCCGTACCTGAACGTTCACCACGTCATCATAGATGGTGCCGGCCCAGACCAGATCGCCGGGCTTCCACGGGCTTCGCAGCATGTAGATGTTGGTCACCTGGCCGTGCCAGGTGAGCAGGTCCACGCGGTAGCCGGTCTCCGTGGTCTCGATCTCGGCTGGGAAGAGTTCCGGGCCGTGCTCGCCGATAAGCTGCACCACGCGGCGGCGCTCGAAGGTCACGGTCGGGCCGGAAATCTGGCCGGAAATCTTGCGCTTGCGCGAGTTCATCACGTGGTCGAGCGTGGTCGCGACCGCACAGAGCACCTTGGCGATCTCGCCTTCCGCCGGCGTCGCATGGAAGCCGGAGGGATATTCCTCGGCGATGAAGCCGGTGGAGAGATAGCCCTCCTGCCAGCGCGGATGGGACATCAGCGCCGAGAGGAAGGGGATGTTGTGGCCTATGCCCTCGATGGCGAAGGCGTCCAGCGCATCCGCCTGCGCCTCGATGGCCTTGCGGCGGGTGGGGCCGTGGGTCACGAGCTTCGCGATCATCGGGTCGTAGAAGATCGAAATCTCCCCGCCCTCATAGACGCCCGTGTCGTTGCGCACGGTGAGGCCGTTATGCGTGCCCTCGGCGGGTGGCTGGTAGCGCACGAGGCGGCCGGTGGAGGGCAGGAAGTTGCGGAAGGGGTCTTCCGCATAGACGCGGCTTTCGACCGCCCAGCCGTTGAGCTTCACGTCGTCCTGCGTGAGCGCGAGCTTCTCGCCCGCCGCCACGCGGATCATCTGCTCCACGAGGTCGATGCCGGTGATGAGTTCGGTGACGGGATGCTCCACCTGCAGGCGGGTGTTCATCTCCAGGAAGTAGAAGCTCTTGTCCTGCCCGGCGACGAATTCCACCGTGCCGGCGCTGTCGTAGCCCACCGCCTTGGCGAGGGCGACGGCCTGCTCGCCCATTTGTCTGCGGGTCTCTTCGTCCAGCAGCGGGGAGGGGGCTTCCTCGACCACCTTCTGGTTGCGGCGCTGGATGGAGCATTCGCGCTCGCCGAGATAAATGACGTTGCCGTGCTTGTCGCCCAGCACCTGGATTTCGATGTGCCGGGGATCGACGATGAACTTTTCCACGAACACACGGTCATCGCCGAAGGAGGATTTGGCTTCCGACTTCGCGCGGTCGAAGCCGTCCTGCACCTCGTCGCGGGAATAAGCGATGCGCATGCCCTTGCCGCCGCCGCCGGCGGAGGCCTTGATCATCACCGGATAGCCGATCTCGTCGGCGATCTTCGCGGCTTCCTCGCCATTCTCGATCACGCCCAGATAGCCGGGGACGGTGGAGACCTTCGCCGCCGCCGCCGCCTTCTTGGATTCGATCTTGTCGCCCATGGCGTCGATGGCATGCGGGTTCGGGCCGATGAAGACGATGCCCGCTTCCGCCAGCGCGCGCGGGAAGGCGGCGCGCTCGGAGAGGAAGCCGTAGCCCGGATGCACGGCCTCGGCGCCCGTCTTCTTGCAGGCCTCGATGATCTTCTCGATCACCAGATAGGACTGGGCGGCCTGCGGCGGACCGATGTGCACCGCCTCGTCCGCCATCTCCACATGGAGCGCGTCCTTGTCGGCGTCGGAATAGACGGCCACGGTCTTGATGCCCATCTTGCGCGCGGTCTTGATGACGCGGCAGGCGATCTCGCCCCGGTTCGCAATGAGGATCTTCGAGAACATTTATGTCTCCTGCGCCGATGGCGCGTATTTCTGCGTCCGCTTGTTCCGTCCTCGGCTCAACAGCCCTGCCGCCACTCCAGGTCCCTTCCCCCTCCCCAACCCTCCCCCGCAAGCGGGAGAGGGAGCTAGGTCTCGCCATCGCGACAGCTTCGTCCGGGCGGGGGAACCCTCTCCCGCTTGCGGGGGAGGGCAGGGAGGGGGCAGGCGGGGCGTTGTCCCGGCTATGGCCTAAAGCGGCAGATTGTCGTGCTTCTTCAGCGGCTGCTCCACTTTCTTGGAGCGCAGCATGGCGAGCGCGCGGGCGATGCGCCGGCGCGTGGAATGGGGCTTGATGACCTCGTCGATATAGCCGCGCTCCGCCGCCACGAAGGGCGAGAGGAAGCGCTGCTCATATTTGCGGGTCTGCTCGGCGATCTTCTCCGGATCGTCCATGTCGGACCGGAAGATGATCTCAACCGCGCCCTTGGCGCCCATCACCGCGATCTGGGCGGTGGGCCAGGCATAGTTCACGTCGCCGCCCACGTGCTTGGAGGCCATCACGTCATATGCGCCGCCGAAGGCCTTGCGGGTGATGATGGTGACGAGCGGTACGGTGGCCTGCGAATAGGCGAACAGCAGCTTGGCGCCGTGCTTGATGAGGCCGCCATATTCCTGCGCCGTGCCGGGCAGGAAGCCGGGCACGTCCACGAAGGTGACGATCGGGATCTCGAACGCATCGCAGAAGCGCACGAAGCGCGCGGCTTTTCGCGACGCATCCGCGTCGAGCACGCCAGCGAGCACCATGGGCTGGTTGGCGACGAAGCCCACCGTGCGGCCCTCAATGCGGCCGAAGCCGGTGACGATGTTCTTGGCGTAGGCGGCCTGGATCTCGAAGAAATCCGCCTCGTCCGCCACCTTCAGGATCAGTTCCTTGATGTCGTAAGGCTTGTTCGGATTGTCCGGGATCAGGGTGTCGAGGCTCTCCTCGACGCGGTCGGGCGCATCGAAGGACGGCCATTCGGGCACGCCCACCTGATTGTTCAGCGGCAGGAAATCGATGAGACGACGGGTCTGGAGCAGCATCTCTACGTCGTTCTCATAGGCGCCGTCCGCCACCGAGGACTTGGTGGTGTGCACCTTGGCGCCGCCCAACTCCTCCGAGGTGACGGTCTCGTTCGTCACCGTCTTCACCACGTCCGGGCCGGTGACGAACATGTAGCTCGTATCGCGGACCATGAAGATGAAGTCGGTCATGGCCGGCGAATAGACGTCGCCGCCCGCGCACGGGCCCATGATGAGGGAGATCTGCGGGATGACACCCGAGGCGGTCACATTGCGCTTGAACACCTCGCCATAGCCGCCGAGTGCCGCCACGCCTTCCTGGATGCGGGCGCCGCCGGCATCGAACAGGCCGATGATGGGGGCGCGGGTCTTCAGCGCCAGATCCTGGATCTTGGTGATCTTCTGCGCATGGGCTTCCGAGAGGGAGCCGCCGAAGACGGTGAAGTCCTTGGCGAAGACGAAGACCTGCCGGCCGTTGACCGTGCCCCAGCCCGTGACGACGCCGTCGCCGGGGATCTTCTGGTTCTCCATGCCGAAATCGCCGCAGCGATGCTGCACGAAGGTGTCGAACTCCTCGAAGGAGCCGTGATCCAGCAGGAGCTCGATGCGCTCGCGCGCGGTGAGCTTGCCGCGCCCGTGCTGCGCCTGGATGCGCTTCTCGCCGCCTCCCAGCCGGGCGACGACCCGGCGGTTCTCGAGCTCTTCCAGGATTTCCTTCATCTGATACCCCCGCCGGTTTCCCTGCGGTCCTCACTCTAGCGATGGGGAACCCGAGAGGGAAAGACCACTCAGGGTTTCAGGCGCAAAGAATACTCCACTGCGGAGCGGACTCGTTGCGCCATCTCAACGGGGTAGCAGGTGCAAAGCGAATACCGAAGATGTAAAAGAACCATTCGGCGAATTGTAAAAAATTCGCAATTGAGGAGGGGCCATGCGCCAGAAGGTCTTCGCCGGCCACGCGGTCCGCCGCCTGCGCGAAAAATTCAACCTGAAGCAGACGGAGCTGGCGGCCCGCCTTCAGGTCTCGCCCTCCTACATCAACCAGATCGAGAGCAACCAGCGCCCGCTCACCGCGCCGGTTCTCATCGCCATCAGCCGGGCCTTCGGCGTCGACATCACCACCTTCGGAGCCGAGGATCTCGACCGTATCGTCGCGGACCTGCGCGAGAGCGCGGCAGATCCCATGTTCCGCGATCTCGATCTCGGCCTTCAGGACATGAAGGCGGTGGCCAATCTCTCGCCCGCCTTCGCCCATGCTTTCCTCCGGATGCATGTGGCTCTGCGCCGCACCGCCGAATGGCGCGCCTCCCTCGACGACATGCTCACCGCCGGCGGGGACGGGGCGGACGAGGCCAAGCTCATCCCCTATGAGGAGGTGCGCGACTATTTCCACTACATCGACAATTACGTGGATGACCTCGACCGGGCGGCCGAGGAACTGGCCGAGCGGCTGGGCGTGCTCGCCGGCAGCGATCCGGCCGGCGTCTTTGCCGAGCATCTGTCGCGCGTTCGCGGCGTGCGGGTGGAGGTGGGGGCGGCCGACCCCGGCGCGCCGCTCTCCGCCCTCGACGCGCGGACCAAGCGTCTGGTCCTGTCCGGCGCCCTGTCCCCGCAGGCGCGGGCCTTCCGCCTCGCCGCCACCATCGCGCAACTGGAGCAGGCCGACCTCGTGGAGGGGCAACTCGCCCGTGCCGCCTTCCGCAGCCCCACCGCCCGCGAGATCGCCCGTCTTGCGCTGTTCAATTACGTGGCTGGGGCGCTGATCCTGCCCTACAGCCGCTTCCGGGCGCTGGCGCGCGAGCGGCGGCATGATCTCGACCGGCTGGTGCTGGAGACGGGGGCGAGCCTCGAACAGGTGTGCCACCGGCTGTCGACCCTCCAGCGGCCCGGTGCGCGCGGCGTGCCTTTCTATTTCGCCAAGGTGGACCGGGCGGGAAACATCACCAAGCGCCACAGCGCCACGCGCTTCCAGTTTGCCCGCCACGGCGGGGCCTGCCCGGTCTGGAACGTGCATCAGGCGTTCGAGGCGGGCGGGCAGACGCTGGTGCAGATCGGCGAGATGCCGGACGGCGTGCGCTATCTCTGTCTCGCGCGCGCCATCACCGTGCCGACGCTGCGCTACGGGCAGGCGCCCCGCGCCTATGCGCTGGGGCTCGGCTGCGAGGTCTCGTTTGCCGACGACATGATCTATGCGGACGGGCTCGACCTGAAGGCCGCACCCGCGGCGCGGCTCGGCGTCTCCTGCCGCATCTGTCCGCGGCGGGATTGCGACCTGCGCGCCTTCCCGCCGCTGGACCGCGATATCCGCACCGACCCTGCGGTGCGGGGCGTCATCCCCTTCGAGATCCTTTGAGGGCCCGACGCTCCGCCCGCAGTGTCTCGATGCGTGCGGCGATCGCCGCGCCCACCGCGTCCACGCCGTATGTGCTGCGGATCAAGGCTGCGCCGGCGGCGGCGCGGGCATCTGCGGCCGGGCCGTCGAAATAGGCGGCACGCAGCGCGGCCACCGCCGAATCGTGGCGCGGCTCGGCCCAAACCTGCCCTTCGGACCAGGAATAGTCGCCCGCCGCCACCGGAACGAGGTCGTACTCGACGGGATAGCCGGTCTCTTCCGTCAGGAAGTCGGTGTTGCCGGAGAAGTTGGTGCCGACCACCCGTCGCCCGAAGAGCAGGGCTTCCGCCATGCCGGAGCCGAAGCCTTCCGACCGATGAAGCGAGACGTAGCAGTCGCAGGCGCGGATCAGGCTCACCATCTGCTGGCGCGGGATGTCCTGATGGATGATATGAATCCGCGGGTCGGCCTCAGCCGCCTGCTGCAGGGCGTCGTGCGTCGCCTGATGCAGCGTATGATCGCCAATGGTCTTGATGATCAGTCGGACATCGCGGTTCGCCTGCGGAAAGGCCTCCGTGAAGGCGCGCACCACGGCCAGGGGATTCTTGCGTGCCGTGGATGAGTGGTAATCGAACGAGAACAGGACGTAGAAGGCCTCCGGGGACAGGCCAAGGTCGGCGCGCTCCAGGAAGGGGCCGTCCGTAACGTCCACGCAGGGCGGAACCACATGGATGGCGCCCGAGAAAATGGGCCGGAAGGCATCGCCCACGAAGCTGTTCGGCACCCAGATCTCGTCGATCGGCTCCAGCAGCGCGCCCCAGGCCTGGGGCGCGGCCGGCAGCTCCCAGAAGGTGCGCAGGACGACGTAGCTGTCCTTCAGGAGCATCTGGCTGATGTGCCCATAGAGATGGGGCAACTGGTCCGTCGCCAGATCCAGCACCGTGACCTCATAGCGGCGGAACAGATCGTAATGCTCGGGCAGGTAGGGCCCGATCATCCGCCTCTCGATGCCGAGCCGGAACGGATAGATGGAGAAGCACCGGCTGTACTGGGCATAGGCCCGGATCTGCGTACGCAGGGTGTGCCCGAGGCCAAGGCTTCCTTCCACATAGCCGAGGAAGCGCACGCCGCGTCTGGGCGGCAGGGGCAGGTGGGTGCTCAACCAGGTCCGGGCCAGAATGTAGCGGGCGCTCCAGCGGGCGCGGCGGCGGGCCCATCGCGCGCCCGTCATGCTCTGTCCCAGCCGTTCAACGCCGCGCTTCAGCGCGCGCACCCACGCGCTCGCGCCCTGTGCTGCGCGGTCGCCGGGCTGTTCGTGGAAGATGCGAACCGGACGCCGGGCTGCAGGCGCCTCATCCTCGCGGCCCAAAGCAATCCGGCCGCCATCGAGGACGGCGGGGATTGCAGAGGAATACCGTTCAAAGTTGTTTGCCATTCGCCAACCTTGCGGGGCGCTCCCGCATCAGCGCCACGTCAAACTGGAGGTAAGAGCCCCATCTCCGTGCACCCACCCACGTTCCTCTCCGTTTGACCGCAAGGAGAGGAGGACGCAAGTCACAAATCTGTTCATGCCTCCACCAAGCTGCAGAATATAAAAGATAAAAAGTAAACGAAGAGATGTTGCTGAATGAAAGCGAATGTGGCCGAGAACCTTCCCGTGCGTCCGTCAAACCCATGCGTGCGGCCCTGAACCGCGGCTTCACGGATTCCTCTTCGGCATGCCCGAATGCGGCCATGCTCTCGGATGACAAAGGATATTCAATAAGGTGCAGGCCGAAGAGCGGGGCAAGCGGACGATGGGTTGGTGGCGTAAGGCCGGGGCGGCCGTTTGTTTCTGGATCTGCGGTGTGGGAGCGGCGCTGGCCGCACCCGGCTTCACCACCGGCAATGTGAACATGCGCGCCGGGCCGGACACCGCCTATCCGCGCGTGACGGTGATTCCCCCCGGACAGCCCGTCGAGATTGTCGGCTGCCTCTATAATCAGTCCTGGTGCGACGTGATCTGGGGGCGGGCACGCGGCTGGGTCTATGGCGAATATCTGGGCTTCGCCTATCAGGGCCGCACCGTGCTCGTGCCGGAATATGCGCCGGTGATCGGCATTCCGGTGGTGGGCTTCAACTTCAACAATTACTGGGGGACCTATTACCGGGGCTCGCCCTGGTGGGGCCAGTATGGCCGGTGGCAATATTACCAGCCGCGCCCGCGTCCCGGCTGGGGCCCGCCGCCTCCGGGGCCGGGGCCGCGTCCGCCGGGCTGGTGGCATGGCGGTCCAGGACCGCAGCCCTATTATCGCGGCCAGCCGGGCTGGAACGGCGGCTACGGCCGCCCGCCAGGACCGCCTCCGGGTCCTCCGCCCGGCCAGTACGCTCCGGGGCACTACCCGCAGGGCCAGTATCCGCTGGCGCCCAATGCGCCCCGCCCCAACCAGTATCAGGTGGCGCCGCCCCCGCAGCGTCCGCCGCCGCAGCAGTATCAGACGGCGCCCAACCCGCCGCGTCTGCAGCCGCAACTGGTGAACCCGCAGGGGCAGTATCCCCGCGCGCCCAACGCTCCGCCGTGCCCGCCGCAAGGCTGCCCGCCGGGGCAGTGAGGGCGAAGGACCTGCCGGGGAACCGACCGTTCCCCGTGCTTGCGGCTTGAGACGTTTTCGCCGGACGGTGCCCCGACCGAGGCGGTGGCCTTCCGGCGGCCGCCGCTCTATAGCGTCGGCCCATGCCCTACACGCCGCCCCCCGTATTCCGTTTCGCTCCCTCGCCCACCGGCCTCATCCATGTGGGCAATGCGCGCACCGCCTTGCTGAACGCGCTGCTGGCCCGGCGGGCTGGCGGCACTTTCGTGCTGCGCTTCGACGATACCGATGCGGTCCGCTCCCGCGCCGAATTCGCGGAGGCTATCGCTCAGGATCTCGTGTGGCTGGGCATTCCGCCGGACCACACGGTCCGGCAGTCCGACCGCCTGCGGCTCTACGAGGCGGCGGTCGAGCGGCTGAAGGGCATGGGGCGGCTTTATCCCGCGTACGAGACAGAGGAAGAGCTCGACCTCAAGCGCGGCCTGCAGCGGGCCCGTGGCCTGCCGCCGGTCTATGACCGGGCGGCGCTGGCACTCAGCGCGGCCGACCGGGCGCGGCTGGAGGCGGAAGGACGCCGTCCCCACTGGCGCTTCCGGCTGGACCAGCGGTTGGTGAGCTGGATCGATGGCGTGCGCGGCCCGCAGCAGGTGGACACGGCGAGCCTCTCCGATCCGGTTCTTGTGCGTGCCGACGGCAGCTTCCTCTACACGCTCCCCTCCGTGGTGGACGATCTCGACATGGGCGTCACCGACGTGGTTCGCGGCGAGGATCATGTCACCAACACCGCCGTCCAGATCGAGCTGTTCGAGGCGCTGGGCGGCACGGCCCCGCGCTTTGCCCACCACAATCTCCTGACGCTGCCGAATGGCGAGGGCCTGTCCAAGCGCCTCGGGCATCTGTCCCTGAAGGCGCTGCGCGAGGCGGGCGAGGAGCCGCTCGCGGTGGCGGCGCTGGCGGTGCTCGTGGGCACGTCCGAAGCGGTCGCGCCGGTGGAAAGCCTTGATGCGCTCACCGCCAAGGTGGACCTCGCCCGCATCTCCCGCGCACCGGCGCGGTTCGATCCGGCCGATCTGCCGGGCCTCACCGCGCGCACGCTCCATCTCCTGCCGTTCGCGGCGGTCAAGGCGCGTCTGGCGGAACTGGGCCTTGCCGCCGACGAAGCCTTCTGGCTGGCGGTGCGCGGCAATCTTGAACGCCTCGCCGACGCGCGGGGCTGGTGGGACGTCTGCCGGTCCGACATGACGCCGGCCATCGCCGACGACGACCGGGCCTTCCTCGCCGTGGCCGCAGACGTGCTGCCGCCGGAGCCATGGGACGGAACGACCTACAAGGGCTGGATCGCGGCGGCCAAGGCAGCCGGCGGGCGCAGCGGCAGGGCGCTGTTCCATCCTCTGCGGCTGGCGCTGACGGGGCGCGAGACGGGGCCGGAGCTGGCGGCCTTGCTGCCGCTGATGGGCCGGGCCCGCGTCGAGGGCCGGCTGCGCGGGCGCACCGCCTGAGACCCTCCGGGCGCGGCGCAAACAAAAAGGGCGGGGAAGCCCCGCCCTCCGTCATGCCGCCGGCAGATCAGTAATTGCCGGTGCCGCCGGTGGAAGGCACCACGCGGACCGGTCGCTGCCCCGGCTGCTCGGAGGCGGGGGCCAGCGGGGCCGCATTGGTGGCCGAGGTGGCGTCCAGTTGGTTGCCGCCGCTGCTGCGCGAGGAGGCGTTGCGGTTGCTGCGGCTCGACGCGGCGTTCTGGTCGCCCATCGGGCGGGGCTGGGACATGGCCTTCGCCTGTTCCTCGGTGACGAGGATGTCGCCCTTTTCCAGAGTGGACTGGTCGTCGAGGCCGGCAAGCGCCTGCGCCCAGGACTGGCCGGGGGCGCGGCAGGAGCAGCCCGAGACCATCTGCTTGCGATAGAGCAGGGCCGTCGGCAGCGACATGTAGGGCTTGCCGGTGACCGAGGTCGCCTGCTGGATGTCCTCGCCGGGATTGCGATAGGTGTAGAGCTGGGCTTCCGCCGCCGGGCACAGGCGGTGGCAGAGCGCGTCATCGCTGGCGAACTTGGCCGGGATGGTGGCGTAGGAAATCGGGAAGAAGAAGCCGTCGCAGGTGCGCACGCACACGGTGCGGTAGGTCGAGGACTTCGGCAGGTCCATCGGCTGGACGTCGACGCCGGGCGCTTCCTCCGGCTCGCTGTTCACCGGACCGCCGAACAGGGTCTCGAAGAAGCCGCGCGGACGGGCCGCCTGACGCTGCTGTTGAGGCTGCGGCGCAACGATGTTCTGGGCGGCGGCGCGGTACTGCGGCCCGCAATTGTTCTGGGCGAGGGCCACGATGAGCTGGCGGCGCTGGCCGTCCTTGTCGCCGTTGGCCCGATCAAGGCTGGCGATGGACGCACGCAGGCGCGAGATCTGGTCGTCCACCTGATCGCACTGGGCGGGGCGGGGCGGGCCCTGGAAGATGAAGAAGCCGCGCGGGGCATCGCAATTCATGCCCTTGGCCTGCGAGACCAGCTGGTCCAGCTGGAGGCGCATCTGCTGGGCCTGCTGGGCACGCTGCTGGGCGGCCGGGTCGCCGCCGCGATCGATCTGGGCGAGCGCCCCTTCGAGCTGCATGCAGGAGGGGCCCGGACCCTGGGCCTGGGTCTGAACGGGCTGTCCCTGCGCCTGGGCCGGCATCACCGCCTGGGCCCCGGCCGCCACCGGCGCGAAGGCGAGCGCCGCCACCGCAAGGCTAATCCACCGCACTGCTGTCATTCTCATTCCCGCGCGCGGAGGTCTTGCGCCCGATCCCGTCGGGCCGGCATGCCTCCACGCCATGTCACGTGTCGCGCTTATAGCGCCCATGGGGCACGTGAACGATGTCCAAAGTTAGGACCCCAACAAAATCTGCGTGAGCAGAAATGCGATGGCCGGGGAGTGAGGCTCCCCGGCCACGGCACCATCAGTTCCGGCCGCGCATGCGGATGGAGAAGCTGTCGTAGGAGTATTCGGCGATCTGCCACCACACGAGCTGCTCGTTGCGCATCGCCAGCATGCTGTCGAGCGCCTTCTTGAAGCTGGGGTTCTGGGCCGCCAACTCGTGATAGAGCTCGAAGGAGGCCTTGTAGCCCGCCTCCATGATCGGCTGCGGGAAGGCCCGCAGCTCCGCGCCCTGCTGCACCAGACGGCGCAGGGCGGGCGGGTTCACCGCGTCATACTTCGCCAGCATCCAGTTGTTGGCCGCCTCGCAGGCGTTGCGCAGAATGGCCTGATAGTGCTTGGGCAGCTTGTCCCACTGCTCCTGGTTGATGATGAGGTGCAGCATGGCGCCGCCCTCCCACCAGCCGGGATAATAATAATACTTGGCCACCTTCACGAGGCCGAGCTTCTCGTCGTCATAGGGGCCGACGAATTCGGCCGCATCGAGCGTGCCGCGCTCCAGAGCCGGATAGACGTCGCCGGGGGCGAGTTGCTGCGGCACGACGCCGAGCTTGGCGAGAACCTGACCGCCGATGCCGCCGATGCGGAACTTCAGGCCCTTCAGGTCGTCCAGCGTATTCAGCTCCTTGCGGAAGAAGCCGCCCATCTGGCAACCGGAGTTGCCGGCCGGAATGCCGAGGACGTTGTAGTTCTTCAGCACGCTGTTGATGATTTCATCGCCGCCGCCGAAGAACCACCAGGAGTGCTGCTGGCGCGAATTGAAGCCGAAGGGCACGCCGGTGCCGAAGGCGAGCGTCGGATCCTTGCCGATGTAGAAATAGGTGCCGGTGTGGGCGCATTCCACCGAGCCGTTGGACACGGCATCGAGCGCCTGCAGGCCGCCGACGATCTCGCCCGCCGGGAAGGTCTGGATCTGGAACTTGCCGTCCGTGGCGTCGGAAACCATCTTGGCCAGCGTCTGGGCGGTGCCGTAGATGGTGTCCAGCGAGCGCGGGAAGGACGACGTCAGGCGCCACTTCACCTCGGGGCTCGTCTGGGCGATGGCCGGCATGGCGACCGTCGTCGAGGCAAGGGCGGCCGTGGCAGAGGCGCCGAGGAACCGGCGGCGTTGGCGATCCATGGGAACTCCTGGGGCTTCCTTAGTCTTGTTGGCGGGCTTGGTGTCATGCCGCGCGCGCGCCGTCAACGCTTCGTCACCTGAATGCGCGATCGCCGTCGCCGCAGCCCTTATCCCGTCGCATCCGCCGGCTTATATGACGTGCGCATCTGGAGGCGTGCCTTGCCCATGACCCCGTCCGTTTTCCGTTCCCTTCGCGGCGCCGCTCTCTTCGCGGGCGCCCTCCTGCTGGGACTGTCCGCCATCAGTGCGGAAGCCGCCTCCCAGGAGCCGGATCCCATCTTCAAGAAGTCCACCGTGTGGAAGTTCATGACGCCGGACGACAAGCTCGCCGTCTATGGCATCGACGACCCGGTGGTGAACGGGGTGGCCTGCCATTTCACGACGCCTGAGAGGGGGGGCGTGAAGGGCATGATCGGCATTGCCGAGGAGGTGTCGGATATCTCGCTCGCCTGCCGGCAGATCGGACCCATCACCATCAAGGAGAAGTTTGAGCAGGGGGACGTCGTCTTCCGCCAGTCGCGATCGCTCTTCTTCAAGAAGATGCAGATCGTGCGCGGCTGCGACACCAAGCGCAACGTGCTCGTCTATCTGGTCTATTCGGACAAGCTGATCGAAGGCAGCCCGAAGAATTCCACCTCGACCGTGCCCATCATGCCCTGGGGCACATCGGGCGACGTTCCGCGCTGCGCGGATTACGTGAAGTAGACGTCTGGCGCAAAAGGCCGCCCGCGCCCTGAGCCGGGCGGCGGCGCACTGGGAAACGGGGCAGGTGCCTCAGCGGGTGCAGGCGATGGCGACCACGGGCTTGCAGGCCGGGCCGGTGCAGGCCTGCCCGGCCTCGGAAGAGGGCTTGCTGGCGCTGCCGGTCGAGCCGGTCACCGCGATGCGGCCGAAATCCAGAGCCCGGCCGTAATCATGGGTGCGGCACCAGGCGTTGGCGACTTCCGTGCCACAGGGCTCGCCATTGGCGAGGCAGGAATCGACGCCGTAGCCGTCCGAATTCTCGATCAGGAAGATGCGCGTGTCGGACGCCTTTGCGGGTTCCGCCGCCACGGCCGGGCCGGACGCGAGAAGGGCAAGGCCGCATGCGGCCGTCAGCAGGCGCGGCATTACGCGCGCGATCCTAGAATAAGGCTTCGTCATGAGGATGAAGGGCGACCTCTGATCGGAAGGGGGAGCCTTCTCGCGTGGATCGAACCGCCCGTTCCATCACCCGCGGCGAATCCGCCCGCGCATGTGTCCCGTGCAGTGCAGCACGGGCATAACCTCGGCGAGGTGTCACGGTCAATCCTGCCGATGGGGGAGAACGGAGGCGGGCGGGCGCAGCGAAAAGTCTTGACGGCGCCACGGCCGCCCACCATTGTCCGCGCCATGAACGGCCTTCAGATCATGTCCGGCATTTGCCTGCCGATTATTTGCGGTTAGCCCGAAAAGCTGGCCGCGGCCGTCCCTTGCTGCATCCCTGACGAGGAAGAATGGACGCTCCGGCCTGCGGGACGGGAGCGTGTGTTTTCATAATGCCGTGACAGCGGCACGTCTGCCCGCCGGCCCCGTGCGCCGGATGCGGCGCCAGAGGGAGAGCGGACCTATGGAGCTGCGGCTCTACAACACCCTGACGCGGTCGAAGGATGCCTTCCGCCCGCTCGATCCCAATCTCGTGCGCCTCTATGTGTGCGGCCCCACGGTCTATGACCATGCCCACATCGGCAACGCCCGTCCGGTCATCGTCTTCGACGTGCTGTTCCGCCTGCTGCGGCGGCTCTACGGCGCCGACCATGTGCGCTATGTGCGCAACATCACGGACGTGGACGACAAGATCAACGCCCGCGCGGCCGAGCGCAGCATCTCCATCCGTGAGCTGACGGAAGAGACCTATGCCTGGTTCCGGGACGACACGGCGGCCCTCGGCTGCCTGCGGCCGGACGTGGAGCCCCGCGCCACCGAGCACATCCTTGAGATGCAGGCGCTGATCGAGCGGCTGGTGGCGAGCGGCCATGCCTATGTGGCCGAGGAGCACGTGCTCTTCCATGTGCCGTCCATGCCGGAATACGGCAAGCTCTCCCGCCGCCCGCTGGACGAGATGCTGAATGGCGCCCGCGTGGATGTGGCCCCCTTCAAGCGCGACCCGATGGATTTCGTGCTATGGAAGCCCAGCACCGAAGGCCAGCCGGGCTGGCCCTCGCCCTGCGGCATCGCGACGCCCGGCCGTCCCGGCTGGCATATCGAGTGCTCGGCCATGTCCTGGCGGCATCTGGGCGAGACCTTCGATATCCATGGCGGCGGCATCGACCTCGTGTTCCCGCACCATGAAAACGAGATCGCCCAGTCGCGCTGCGCCTTCGACAGCGGGTCCATGGCGCAGGTGTGGATGCACAACGGCTTCCTGCTGGTGGAAGGCGAGAAGATGTCGAAGTCGCTCGGCAACTTCGTCACCATCCGCGAACTTCTGACTGACTGGCCGGGCGAAGTGCTGCGCCTCGCCATGCTCTCCACCCATTATCGCCAGCCCATCAACTGGACCCGGCAGGGCATCGGTTTCGCCGCCAAGACGCTCGACAAGTGGTACCGCGTCATCGGCGACGTGGAAGCGGAGACGGGGGAGGGCAATCCGTTCGAGAGCGAGATCGCCGACCGGCTGGGCGATGATCTCAACTCGCCCTCGGCCATTACCCACCTGCACCATCTGGCGGACGTGGCCGAGCATGAGGACGCCTCCTCAGCGCTGAAGCGGCGCTTCAAGAGCGCGGCCAATCTCATGGGCCTCCTGCACGAGACGGAGACCGAGTGGCGCGCCCGCCAGCGGGCTGCCGTCTCCGTGGACCCGGATGCCATCGCCGCGCTGATCGCCGATCGCAACGCCGCCCGCAAGGCGCGCGACTTCGCCACCGCCGATCATATCCGCGAGCAACTGGCCTCGCAGGGCATCGTGCTGATGGACAATAAGGACGGAACCACCTCCTGGGAGCTGACGCGATGAGCACCACGGCCCTGCGCCCCGCCTTGCCCGGCGACACCTCCATGCTCGCCTCCATCTTCCGCTCGTCCATCTTCGAGCTGACGGAGGAGGATTATGACGACGACCAGCAGGAAGCCTGGGCGGAGGCCGCCGATGACGAGGAGGCCTTCGGCACGCGCTTGGCTGACCAACTGACACTGGTGGCGACACGCGACGGCGAGCCCGTTGGCTTCGTCTCTGTGAAGGACAATGCCGTCATCGACCTGCTCTATGTCCGCCCGGACGTGGCGGGGGAGGGCGTCGGCACACTTCTGTGCGATGCCGCCGAGAAGCTGGCGGAAGCCCGTGGCGCCAAGAGCCTGAAGGCGGATGCGAGCGACACGGCGCTCGGCTTCTTCCAGGCGCGTGGCTACGTGCCCCAGCGGCGCAACACCGTGCCGCTGGGCGAGGTGTGGCTCGCCAACACGACAGTCGAGAAGACCTTCGGCCCCGGGAGCGCCATGCAATGACCGCTGCCAGCCCCGCCGCGCGCGAACGGCTCTATCTGTTCGACACCACCCTGCGCGACGGGGCGCAGACGAACGGCGTGGATTTCACGCTGGCGGACAAGCTCAACGTCATCGGCCTCCTGAACCGGCTGGGCGTCGATTATGTGGAGGCCGGCTATCCCGGCGCCAATCCCACCGACACGCAGCTCTTCGCCCAGAAGCGACCCTCGGCCGCCAGGGTGACGGCCTTTGGCATGACCAAGAGGGCCGGCCGCTCGGTCTCGAATGATCCGGGTGTGGCCGCGCTGCTGGCGGCGGAGGCGGATGCCATCTGCTTCGTCGCCAAGGCTTCCGCCTTTCAGGTGCGGGTGGCGCTGGAGACCACGGAAGAGGAAAACCTCGCCTCCATCCGCGAGAGTGTCGCGGCGGCGGTCGCCGCCGGCCGCGAGGCGCTGGTGGATTGCGAGCATTTCTTCGACGGCTTCAAGGAAAATCCGGATTTCGCTCTCGCCTGCGCCGAGGCCGCCTATCAGGCCGGTGCCCGCTGGGTGGTGCTGTGCGACACCAATGGCGGCACGCTGCCCCATGAGGTGGAGGCGATCGTCGCCCGCGTGACGGCGCGCGTGCCGGGTAGCCACGTGGGCATCCACGCCCATAATGACACCGAGCAGGCGGTGGCCAATTCGCTCGCCGCCGTGCGGGCTGGCGCCCGGCAGATCCAGGGCACGCTGAACGGCCTGGGCGAGCGGTGCGGCAATGCCAATCTGTGCTCCCTCATCCCCACTCTGCTGCTGAAGGGCGACTATGCGGAGCGCTTCGAGACCGGCGTGAGCCGGGAGGCGCTGGCGGAGATCGGCGTCGTGTCCCGCACGCTGGATGAGATGCTCAACCGCTCACCGGATCGTCATGCGCCTTATGTGGGCGAGAGCGCCTTTGCCACCAAGGCGGGCATCCATGCCTCGGCGATCCTGAAAGACCCGGCGACCTACGAGCATGTGCCGCCCGAGGCGGTGGGCAACCAGCGCCGCGTGCTGGTCTCCGATCAGGCCGGGCGCTCCAATGTGCTGGCGGAGCTGGAGCGCCTCGGGGTGCCGGTGGACCGGGCCGATCCGCGTCTCGCCCGCCTTCTGGATGAGGTGAAGGAGCGCGAGGCGCTCGGCTATGCCTATGAGGCGGCCGACGCCTCCTTCGCGCTACTGGCGCGGCGCATGCTGCACAGCGTGCCCGACTTCTTCACCGTGGAGCGCTTCAGCGTGAAGGTGGAGCGCCGCTATAATGCCAAGGGCGAGATGACGACGGTGGCCGAAGCCATCGTGAAGGTGCGGGTGGGGGATGAGGTCTTCATCTCAGCTGCCGAAGGCAACGGCCCCGTGAACGCCCTCGACGTGGCGCTGCGCAAGGATCTCGGCAAATATCAGCCCTATATCGCCGGCCTGCGGCTGACGGACTATCGCGTCCGCATCCTCAATGGCGGCACCGAGGCCGTGACCCGCGTGCTCGTGGAGAGCACCGACGAGAGCGGGGCGCGCTGGACGACCGTGGGCGTCTCGCCCAACATCATCGACGCCTCATTCGAGGCATTGCTCGACTCCATCACCTGGCAGCTTCTGCGCAGCGGCGCGCCGGGCTGAGGTGTCCGTAGGCGTCAGGCGGTCTCCTCGATCGGGAAGGGCGTCGGCTGCCAGTATTTTTCGACGCCATAAACCTTGGCAGAACTCTCTTCCCAACTGCGCAGGACGGCGGCGATCCCCTCGCGATCGTCGCGCGCGATCAGTGGCCCCAGCTTCTGCGGAATTTCAAGAACACCGTCCTGTGGCGGTGGGTCGAGGTTGATGATGTCGGGGTGCCAGAGGCGGCAGCAGGCGCGGCGCGCGGCGTCCAGATCGCCCATAGCCGCCTCGAAGATCATACGACGGACAAAGCGTCCGTCCGCAGGCTCTCCAATGCCCATGAGTTTCATATAATCCCGGATTGTGCGAATGGGCTCAAGGAGCGGCAGGGCTTTTGCTTCGATCTGGTCGGCGAGCTCCTCGCCGATCCCCGGTTCCTCGAAATTCCAAAGTCCCGGCTCGCGGCGTCGGACGCGCTCCGACCAATGGAAGCCGAGAATGGTGCGCGGGAAAAACATATGGGCCGCACTCGGGTGGACGAAGAAAACGTCCTTCGTGCTCGCGCTCATGAGATGAATGCCGCAAATGATGTGCTCAACGGGCAGCCGCACGAGCACCCGGCCGACCAGCGCGAAATTTGGATTGCGATCCAGAAATGGCTTGGTTATATGTTTGATTTTAGTCAGGCGTTTCATTTTTTGGCCTTACCTCCGCAATTATTATGTTTTTCGTATTTTTATTTAAAAGGAATGCGTGTTGCGCGATTTCAAGCATTCTCGCCTTCGAGAGGGAACTTTTTCCGGTCTTTATATCGTACACGCAAACGGTGTCGTTGCTTGCATTTTCCAGAACGTCAACGCGTATGCTCCCTTTTCTGCCATAGCCGGCTTCCTTAATTTCTTCTTTTTCTTTTACATATGATCGTTCGGCGACCAGATTTGGGATGTCTAATTTTTCAACGGATTCTTTGACGCGAACGTGAACAGCCGTTCCGTAAGTGGCGGCTGACACGTAATTGGCGCGATCACCTGCATTCACTGATGCGGTGTTTGTTATTTTATTGACTTCATCAAAATATTTGCAGGCCTGATTCACTCGTTGATAGCTTGCTGTTCCGACGCGTCGGAGTGAAATGCTTTCATTTTGATCGCCGGAAAATTCCGCCGCATTTAGAGATATATAAGGTGCGCGGGATTCCTCCACACGGCGGGTCGCCATATAAGTATAGAGAATAAGTCCGAGCTCTACAGTGGCGATGGCTGCTTCTGGTGCGAGAACGATGAGCGGAAGGAAAGCCGGTTGCACCACGGGTTCGGATTCGATTCCGGTCTTGCTCCAGGTGGTTCGGCTGATCGGCTGCCCCTGACCATCGTAAATCGTCTGCGTGCTGCCGCTGTTCTCGACAAACAGGACGTTTCCGTCGGCGCCTTCTACGAGGTAGCGGCTATCCCACGGCAGGCCGCTCTGCTCCGTTGCAGTCTGCGCGAAGACGCGGCTGCCGTTGGGACCTGCCGCCATCTCCCAAAAGGCCCCGTTGGCGTCGCGGCCCGAACCAACGGAGCGCCACGGATCTTCGTTCTGTATGGCCGACGGCGGATTGTCCTCCGCAGGATGCAAGGACGACGGAATAAGGTCGTTACCGTCGGGGGATACGCTATCGATCCACTGTCCCCCAGAGGGCGAGCCGGCAGGCGCCCGCGGCTGATCCACCCGATAGCGCTGCTCCAGACCGAAGCGCAGCAGCTTCAATTGGAGCGCCGCGTAGCTGATCTCGCTCCGCACCCGGTGAAGTTCGCGATCTTCAAACTGCTCCCAGGCCACGGCTCTCTCCCAATCCGATGTGACGGGAGACAGTATGTAGGAAAAAATACCTAGGGAGATAACTTGGGTACCGGCGGGCCGGTTGGCCGGTGGCTTCAGTCGTAAAGTCGAGATTTATCTGAGCCTTGATCGCAGGCCGCAGGATTTCACGGCGCGGGACGGTCCAGATTTATCCCCCCGCGCGGATGACCGTTCTGCTCCGCCTCACGGAAGCGGCGGGCCTTCGCCCGCCGCTCCAAACCCCTCACCCCCAGCCGATGGCGCCCTTGATCTCAAGGAAATCGTGAATGCCCCAGTCGGCATATTCGCGGCCGTTGCCGGACTGCTTGTAGCCGCCGAAGGGGGCGAATGTGTCCCAGGCGGGATAGTTGATCTGCACCGTGCCGGCTCGCATCCGCCGTGCCACCGTGCGGGCGTGGTCGATGTCCTGCGATTGCACGTAAGCGGCGAGGCCATAGATGGTGTCATTGGCCATTTCGATGGCCTCTTCCTCGTCGCCATAGGAGAGGATGGAGAGCACCGGGCCGAAGATTTCCTCCCGCGCGATGGTCATGTCCTGCGTCACATGGCCGAAGACGGTCGGGCGCACATAATAGCCGCGGTTGAGGCCCTCTGGCCGGCCGGGGCCGCCGGTGACGAGGGTCGCGCCCTCCTTGATGCCGGTCTCGATCAGCGCCTGGATCTTGTCGAACTGGATTTCGCTCACCACCGGGCCGAGTAGCGTGTCCTCGGCGCGCGGATCGCCCACCTTCACCCGCTCGGCGGTGGCCTTGGCGATGGCGAGCGCTTCCTCGTGCCGCTCGGCCGGCACCAGCATGCGGGTCGGCGCATTGCAGGACTGGCCGGAATTGCCGAAGCAGCCGAGCACGCCCTTTGTCACCGCCTTCTCGAAAGCGGCATCGCGCAGGATGATGTTGGCGGACTTGCCGCCCAGTTCCTGGGAAACCCGCTTCACCGTGTCCGCCGCCGTCTTGGCGACGATGATGCCGGCACGGGTGGAGCCGGTGAAGGACACCATGTCCACGTCCTTGTGGCCGGCCATCACCTGGCCCACGTCCGGGCCGTTGCCGTTCACCAGATTGAACACGCCGGCCGGCGTGCCGGCGGCTTCCATCACCTCGGCGAAGATAAGCCCGGTGATGGGTGCGATCTCGGAAGGCTTCAGCACCATGGTGCAGCCGGCGGCAATCGCCGGGGCGACCTTGCAGGTGATCTGGTTGAGCGGCCAGTTCCAGGGCGTGATGAGGGCGCACACGCCCACGGGCTCATACAGGATGGTGGTGGTGCCACGCGTCTGTTCCAGCTCCATCTGCTCGAAGGCGGTGATGGTCGCCTCGATATGGGCGCGGCCGGAGGAGACCTGCGCATTGCGGGCGAAGGCGAGCGGCGCGCCCATCTCGCGGCTCACCGCCTGGGCGATGTCCTCGAAGCGGTCGTTATAGGCGGCGAGGATGCGCTTCAGCAGGGCAAGGCGCTCGGCCTTGGAGGTCTGCGAAAAGGACGTGAAGGCCCGCTTGGCCGCCGCGACCGCCTTGTCCACGTCCGCCGCGGTGCCCATGGCGATCTCCGTGAAGGCTTCCTCGGTCGAGGGATCAATCACCGCCAGCCGGCGCGGCTCCACCGGCTCAACCCACTGGCCGTCGATATAGAACTGGAGATGGTGGCTCATCATGCGTCCTCGGCTGTTGCCGCTCGAAGGGCGGGGCCTGCCGCCCCGTCGGAGTGCGTCATCTGAACCGGTTCGCCCGCCGCTGCCAAGCTTGAAAGGTGGGCTGCCGCACCGCGGTGCGGTTCCGAAGCATTTGCAACGGCTTGGCGTGTGCCTTAGGCTGGTGTCCGCGTCAGCGGGTCCGCCCCATGAGGCCTGCGACGGCTTGGGAGAAGAGCCATGGTAGCACTCGCGGCCAGCGCCCTGAGGGCGCGTCCGGGCACGGCTTTATGCCGTGCCGCGCATCGCACGCGGGAGGTCCGGCACCATGGCTGAGCCGCGCTCCCCCATCCCGGTCTATGCCGCCCGCTATCGCGAGGCGGACCTGTCCGCCTTCTGCGAGGCCGCGTTGCGCGCTGCCGGTGCCGATGCGCCGACCGTCGATGCGGCGACGCGCGCCATGATGCACGCCTCCCGCCTGGGCGTGGACAGCCACGGCGTGCGGCTGCTCAACCATTATGTCTCGGCGCTGGAGGGCGGGCGCGTCGCCCGCGCGCCGCATCTCACCTATGTGCGCGAGACGGGTGCGGTGGCGACGCTGGATGCCGGTGCCGCCCATGGGGCCCTTGCCGCCTATACGGCAATGGACCGGGCCATGGATCTCGCGAGCGGCTTCGGCATCGGAGCGGTGGCCATCCGCAATTCCTCTCATTTCGGGCCGGCGGGGGCCTTTGCCCTGGCAGCGGCAGAGCGGGGGTTCGTCGGGCTCGCCTTCTGCAATTCCGACAGTTTCGTGCGTCTTCATGAGGGCGCCGAGCGCTTCCACGGCACCAATCCCATCGCCGCCGCCGCGCCCGTGCGCGGTGCCCGGCCGTGGCTGTTCGACATGGCGACCAGCTCCGTGCCGTTCAACCGCGTGCTGCTCTACCGCAGCCTCGACATTCCGTTGCCGCGCGACGCCGCCTCGGACGCTGAGGGGGTGGATACGCAGGATGCGAATGCGGTGGACATGCTGGCGCCGCTTGGAGGAGCGTTCGGCTTCAAGGGCGCCGGGCTCGCAGGCCTCGTGGAGATATTCAGCGCGCTGCTTTCCGGCGCGCTTCTCAGCTTCGACATCGCGCCCATGGTCGGGCCGGACATGGCGACGCCGCGCAATATCGGAGCCTTCGTGCTGGCGGTGCGCCCCAGCGCCTTCCTGGAGCCGGAGGTCTATGAGGAGGGCATGGCGCGCTATCTGCGCACGCTGCGCCGCTCCCGCCCCACCGCCGGCGGCGAGGTGCTGGCTCCCGGCGACCGTGAATGGCGCGAGGCGGACAATCGGGCGCGCATGGGCATTCCCGTGGACCCGGCGACGGCGGAGGCCTTCGCCCAACTCTCCCTGCGCTATGGCCTTTATCTGCCCGAGACGCAGTCCACCGCGTACTGAACGGCCGATCACAGACGGGATGTGACGTCGCCCGCCTTGCGGCGCCGGCGCGCCGGGCGTTCAATGCCGTCGTCAGGCATGGGGAACGTGGTGACGGCGGGAAAGATCGACGCCC